>NZ_JBDOQP010000001.1:0-1444939 GCF_039839275.1 Mesorhizobium sp. CAU 1741
AAACGCCGCGGAGGCTTTTTGCGTTCAAGAAGCTGCTGCCTCTTCAGCGCACCTTGACCAGAGCCCAAACCCCAACACCCGTCAAATCATCGCCTCAATCAAAAACGGACCCACACCCAAAAGCCCAACGTCCAATAGACGTGCGGGCGCTTTTTCCTGTCCGGCAAACGATCCCGGAACCTAACGCAGCTCTGCGAGTTGCCGCATAGGGCAATAAATTCCGGAACCAAGCATGAATCACGATGTCGCGGATGCGTCGCAGCGAAGCATTGTCACTCCTGGCCGCAATGCGTGGCGGGTGGAGCAGGCGACAGCGCTGGCATTTCTCGTCGACGGGCAGAATTATTTCAAGGCACTGGACAGCGTTCTCAGGCAGGCGCGGCGCTGCATCCGCATAATCGGGTGGGACTTCAACCCGGATATCCTGCTGCGACCGGGACACAGTGAGGAGACGCTTGGCGCCCTGCTGCGGAGTTTGGTGGAGGAGCGGCCGGAGCTCGAAGTGCGGATCCTGGTGTGGTCGATGGGGCCGATCTACTCCGGCCATTCGCTGAAGCTGTTTCGCGAAAGCGGCTGGTCGAGCCATCCGCGCATTCACCTGCGCTTCGATACAAGGCATGCGCTTCGCGGCTCGCATCACCAGAAGATTGTGACCGTCGACGACAGTACCGCCTTCGTGGGCGGCATCGACCTCACCGGAGGGCGCTGGGATACGCGCGAGCATAAGGCGCAGGATGACCGCCGCATCAAGCCGGACGGCGAGGCCTATGGTCCTGTGCATGACGTTCAGACGCTTGTCGCCGGGCCCGCCGCGGGCGCCGTGGCGGAGCTGGCGCGGTGGCGATGGGAAAAGGCCACCGGAGAGCAAGGCGAGGCACTGGTGCCCTCAGGCGAGCCGGCATGGCCCCAGGACCTTCCGCCCGACATGCGAGGCTGTTCGGTCGCGATCGGCCGGGCGGTGCCGGCGCTTGCCGGGATCGGCGGGCGCAGGGAAACCATCAAGCTGACGCATGATGCGATCGCCGCGGCGCGACGGCATATCTACATCGAAACACAGTATCTCGCCTCGTTTGGTGTGGGGGAGGCCATCGCGAAAAGGCTGCGGGAACCGGACGGGCCCGAGATCGCGATTCTGGTGACGAGCAGTTCCCGAGGCCTGCTGGAACAGTTCGTGATGGCGCATAATCGCGACCGTCTGCTCCGGCGCCTCAAGAAGGCCGACCGGTATGGACGTCTGCGCGTGCGCTATGCCGTGGTGCCAAGGAAGGGCGGCGGCGATTGCGAGGTGCTGGTCCACGCCAAGGTGCTCGTCGTCGACGACAGCTTCATTCGCGTCGGTTCGTCGAACCTGAACAATCGCTCCGAAGGGCTCGACACCGAGTGCGATATCGCGGTGGAAGCGGCAAGCGACGCGGAGCGCCGCGCCATCTCGGCCTTCCGCGACCGGCTTCTCGCAGAGCATCTCGACGTGTCGGTGAACGAGGTCTCGGAGTTGATGGCGAAAGGCTCGCTCGTCGCGGTCATCGACACGCTCAACACGCGTGCACGCGGCCTTCGGCGCTTCCGGATCGACCTCGAGAAGGGCGGCACCTCCCCGCTGCCGGGCACGAAGCTTCTCGATCCGAAAGAGCCGTTCCGTCCGTTCAAGAAAATCCGCGAGGCGATCTCATGGCTGGGTGGCGGAGCCTTGTGACGGAGGTTCGACGTCGCGCAGGGCATACTCGCTCGCCACAAACATCGGCACGCCCAACGCCAGCGGGATGAAGAAATAGACGACGCGGAACGCCACAAGCGCACCGATCGCCGATGATTGCGGCAGCAGGTAGAGCACCGCGGCCTCGAGCACGCCAAGCCCGCCCGGTACGTGGCTCACGATCGCCGTGACGTTTGCGACGACGTAGACGGCTGCGACCTTCAGATAGGCAACCGGCGAGAATGCGAGCAGCAACTGATGCAGGCAGGCGGCGACGAAAGCGAAGTTGACGGTGCCGATCGCGACCTGTCCCGCGGCAATGGGCAGGGACGGCAGTTCCAGCGTCCATTCGCGAAATCGCAGTTGCTTGCGCATGAATGCGGCCAGCACGAGATAGATCGCGGGTATTGCGAGGCACGCGACAGCCAGAGCGGTCAAGGCGGCGCCGTCGATAGCCATCATCCTCTCCGCCTCGGCGGGATACAGCAGAAGCCCTATGGCGCCAAGCGTCGACAATCCAAGGCCGACTGTAAGCCCGCAGAACACGATCACCTTGGCGACGTCGGCCTTTCCCAGGCCCCAGCGCGTGTAGAACCGATAACGGATCGCCCCGCTGGACAGGGCGGCGATGCCGATATTATGACCGATGGAAAGACTGGTGAACGAGGCGAGTGCCGTGCGCCGCCATGGCAAGGGCTTGCCGGCATAGCGCACGGCGAGCCAGTCGAAGCCGGTCAGGCACAGGTAGGATCCGGCGGCAAAGCCGATCGCTGCGGCTATGCGCGGAGCAGGAATGGCGGTCGTGGAACTGACGACCTCGTCCAATGTATACTGGCTGAGCGCACGATAGAGCAGGAAAAGCGCACCTGCTATCGCCACGAGGATCACAAGCTTGAACAATAGTCTCGACACCGCGGTTCTCACCCGATCCTTCATGACAGACGCCTGTCACCGGAACGGAACGCGGCCCGGCGGGTTCCCCTGTCATGGATGAAATACCGCCAGAAGCCCGACCCAGTGTGCGGACAGTCAAGATGTTGACGTACAACGTTCATTCGTGCCGGGGCGGCGACGGCAGGACGGACCCGGCGCGCATTGCGGAGGTGATTGCGGGCGAGGCCCCAGACATCGTGGCGCTGCAGGAACTTGATGTCGGACGGGCGCGCAGCGGCGGCCTGGACCAGGCGCAACTGGTGGCGACGCATCTGAATATGAAATCGCATTTCCATCCGGCGCTGCACGTGAAAGAGGAAAAATACGGCGATGCCATCCTCACCGCGTTTCCCGCCACCGTCATGAGGGCCGGTGCCTTGCCCTCGATCGGAGAACCGCGAGGAGCGATTTGGCTGTCGATCGATATTGGCGGCGCGCACCTGCAGGTCATCAACACCCATCTCGGATTGCGCCGGCGCGAGCGGCTGTCACAGGTGGCGCAGCTTCTCGGGCCCGGCTGGCTGGGAAGCGGGGAATGCAAGAACAAGCCCGCCGTACTGCTCGGCGATTTCAACGCGGTGCCTTCGAGCCTGGCCTATCGCAACATTGCGCGCGGTTGGCGTGACGCCCAAGCCAAGGCGGTGGAGCGCCCCAGTGCGACGTTCCCTTCGCGCTTCCCGCTGCTGCGGCTCGACCATATCTTCGTCGGCAACGGCGTGGAGGTCATGTCGGCGCAGGTTTGCACCAGCCTGCTGGCGCGCAGCGCGTCCGACCATCTGCCGGTGGTGGCGACGATCGGCGTGCCGATCGTGGTGCCGCGCGCAGCAAAACAAGACAGCAATATCGGCGCGGCGCGCGCGGCCGACCATCAATCCGAGCCCCAAGGAGAGACATCATGGCGTCGATAACACTCACCGACCATCAGGCGGTCCGAGACTGGGCTGCGGCGAGGATGGGCGCGCCCGCCATCGTCGACATTTCGCCCGCCGGCGGGACCCAGCCGATGCTGCGTCTGGTCTTCGACCAGGCCGCGTATCAGGATCAGGACAGGGCAGAGCGCCCGCAGAACGCCGGCGGCGTCGAGTTGGTCGAGTGGGACGAGTGGTTTGCCGTGTTCGACGAAGCCAGTCTGGCGCTTGTCGTCAACGAGGATGTGCCTGGCGTTCGCGAGAACCACTACGAACTCGTGCGACGCGACGACCGCTGAGTGTTCACACGGTCGGGCCATGCAGGCCACGGCTCCCCTTACCGCTGCCTGCCAGCCTGTCCGTTCAGTAGCCGCCGATGACGGGCAGGATTTCGCCTGTGATGTAGCTTGAGGATTGCGGCGAGGCGAAGAACACGTAAGCCGGGGCGATCTCCTCAGGCTGCGCCGGGCGTTTCATCGGCGTCTTCGCTCCGAATTGCGCGACCTGTTCGGCGGGACGCTCTGACGGATTGAGCGGCGTCCACACCGGGCCGGGCGCGACGGCGTTCACGCGTATTCCCTTGCCGACAAGGTTGGACGCGAGCGCGCGTGTAAAGGCATGGATGCCGCCCTTGGTCATCGAATAGTCGAGCAGTTCGCCGCTGCCGTCGATACCGGTCACCGATCCTGTGTTGACGATCGCGGAGCCGGGTTTCATGTGCCGCACGGCCTCGCGCGCCATGAAGAAATAGCCGTAGAGGTTGGTTTTCAACGTCATGTCGAAATGTTCGCTCGTCAGGTCTTCAAGCCCGCCTGCGTGGTACTGGAAGGCCGCGTTGTTGACGAGCACGTCAAGCTTGCCGAAGCCTTCCACTACGGCTTCGACGGCCTTGCGGCAGTAGCTCTCGTCGCGGACGTCGCCGGGCACCAACAGGCATTTGCGGCCTTCCGCTTCGACTGCGCGGCGGGTTTGTTCGGCGTCCTTTTCCTCCGCGGCGAGGTAGGAAATGGCGACATCGGCACCCTCGCGGGCAAACAGGATCGCTACGGCGCGGCCAATCCCCGAATCGCCGCCCGTGATCAGCGCCGCCTTGCCCTCCAGCTTGCCTGACCCGCGCCAGTAGGGCGCATCGTAAAGCGGTGCCGGGTCAAGCGTGCGTTCGGCGCCGGGCTTGGGCTGGTGCTGCTCGGGGAACGGAGGCTCGGGGTAGGCGCGAGCGCCGGCCTGCATGGCCTTGTCTTTCTCGCCGCTGAAGGCCCGCTTATCGGCACTGTCGACCTGCTTCTGAATGTCGCGCTGCCCGGCTACCGCGGCTGCCGAGCCGGTGTCTCGGTCGTGTTCCATCGTTAGTGCTCCTCGAAAGTCTCTCTCTTTGCGTCAAACAGCGATCGAGACCCATAGTTCCTTCCTCCCGGAGACGATGGGACTTGCGGGATGAACGTTGATGTGCCAATAACTCAATAACTGTTGAGGTATTGAGTTATGGAAGAGAAACGAGCACTCGACGCCTTCTCTGCGCTGTCCCAGGAAACCCGGCTGCGGATCGTCCGTCTGCTCGTGGAAGCTGGGCCCGGGGGACTGGCCGCCGGCGCAATCGGTAAGGCCATGGATGGCGCTTCGACGTCGCGGATGTCGTTCCACCTGGGCCAGCTCGAGCAGGCCGGCCTCGTTGCCTCGCGCCGTGAGGGCCGCTCGATAATCTACAGTGCCGCCTATGCGACCTTGTCTGAACTTGTGGCCTTCCTGATGCGCGATTGCTGCCAGGGTCACCCGGAGGTTTGCCGACCGGCGATCGCCGCGCTCGATTCATGTTGCTACCCCGAGGGAGAAATCGCCCATGCCTGAGTCCGCCTCCAAGAAAATCTACAACGTGCTGTTCCTGTGTACCGGAAACTCCGCCCGCTCGATCATGGCGGAGGCGCTGCTCAACCACATCGGTGAGGGGCGCTTTCGTGCCTATTCGGCCGGCAGCCAGCCAAAGGGCGAAGTACACAGGCTTGCGCTCGAGACATTGGCGCATTTCGACTTCCTGATCGACGGGCTGCGCTCGAAGAGCTGGGACGAGTTCGCAGTGCCAGGTGCGCCGCAGATGGATTTCGTGTTTACCGTCTGCGACAATGCGGCGGGTGAATCCTGCCCTGTATGGCCGGGCCAGCCAATGACGGCGCACTGGGGCATAGAAGACCCCGCTGCCGTCGAGCCCGAGACGGAACAGCGCGTGGCTTTCGTGCAGGCGCTGCGTTATTTGCGCAACCGCATCACGGCGTTCACCGCATTGCCCGTCGCCAGCCTCGACCGTGCCTCGCTGACGGCAAGGCTGTCGGAGATCGGCCATGGCGAGGGGTCGACGGCGAAGCGCCCGGATGTGGCGTGATCCTGACATGGACGTGACCATCTACCACAACCCCGATTGCGGAACGTCGCGCAACACACTGGCGATCATCGAGGCGGCGGGGCTGACGCCGACCGTCATCGAGTATCTGCGCGCGCCGCCCTCGCGGCAACGTCTCGTCGAACTGCTCGGTGAAATGAACATGCGCCCTCGTGACCTCATTCGCGAGAAGGGCACGCCGTTCAAGGAACTCGGGCTCGATGATCCCGCCTTGACCGACGACGAGCTGGTTGACGCGATGCTTGCCAACCCGATCCTCATCAATCGTCCGATCGTGGTGACCGACAAGGGTGCCAAGCTCTGCAGGCCCTCGGACTTAGTCCTCGAATTGCTACCTGAAGGTGCGGTGGCACTGCGCAAGGAAGAGGGCGTCCCGTTGCTGCGTGCCGTTCCGATCGAAGCCGGTCCGGAACTTGTCGCGGCGCTCGACGCGGAGATGCTTCCCGTCCAGGACGTTCACGACGAGGGACGTCACTGGTTTCGCTTCAATCGTACCGACGGAGAGACGGTCGGCTTCGGCGGGTTCGAACCTCATGGTCGCGACGTTCTGCTGCGTTCGATCGTCGTGTTGCCCGCGCACCGGGGAAGCGGCGTCGGCAAGAACATGATGCTGCTGCTGATGCGCAAGGCTTTCGACGCCGGTGGACGCGCCGGATACGCGTTGAGCAGTTCGGCCGACGGGTGGCTCGACAGACTTGGCTTCAAGCCCGTCGACCGTGCCGAAGCGCCGGAATCCATCCTTGGCACCCGGCAGGCGAGGGAACTGTGTCCCTCGACGGCCTCCCTTCGCAAGCGCTCGCTGCGCCCCTGATATCGACATGCACCGGAGCACCTCCATGGCCACGCCACCGCCGGCCTCGCGGCTTTCCTTTCTCGACCGCTACCTGACGCTCTGGATTTTCGGCGCCATGGCGCTTGGCGTTGTCCTTGGCAGCACGTTTCCGAGCCTCCCGGGAGCACTCGACGCGATGTCCGTCGGCACCACCAACCTGCCCATCGCCATCGGCCTGATCCTGATGATGTATCCGCCGCTGGCGAAGGTGAAGTACGAGGAACTGCACCAGGTCTTTTCCGACAGGCGCGTCCTGCTCCTGTCGCTCGTGCAGAACTGGCTTATCGGGCCGACGCTCATGTTCGTGCTGGCGATCGTCTTCCTGCGCGACTACCCCGAATACATGACTGGGCTAATCCTGATCGGGCTGGCGCGGTGCATCGCCATGGTGCTGGTATGGAACCAGCTCGCACGGGGCGACAGCCAGTATGTCGCGGGACTCGTGGCGTTCAACTCGATCTTCCAGATCCTGTTCTTCTCCACCTACGCGTGGTTCTTCCTTTCCGTTCTTCCGCCGCTCTTCGGGCTGGAAGGCAGCATCGTCGACGTCGGTTTCTGGACGATCACCGAGGCCGTGCTGATCTATCTCGGCATTCCGTTCTTGGCCGGCTTCCTGACGCGGCGCATCCTCATCGCGAAAAGGGGTGAGGCCTGGTACGAACAGGCGTTCCTGCCGCGCATCGGCCCCATCACACTTGCCGCGCTGCTGTTTACCATTGTCGCCATGTTCAGCCTTAAGGGTGGCGACGTGTTGCGGCTGCCGCTCGACGCACTGGTCATCGCGGTCCCGCTGACGATCTACTTCTTCGTGCAGTTCATCATCAGTTTCGCCATGGGGCGGCTGATCGAATCGGACTATCCGCGCACAACCGCGATCGCCTTCACGGCAGCCGGCAACAATTTCGAACTCGCGATTGCGGTGGCAATCGCTGCATACGGGCTTGCCTCGCCGGTCGCATTCGCTGCCGTCATCGGGCCCCTCGTCGAGGTGCCGGTACTGATCATGCTCGTGCATGTCGCTTTGCGGCTCGGTCGCCGGTGGTTCCCGGCGACGGCACCTGCCTGATGTCGACGATGGCCTTCGAACGACTGCGTGTCCTCGCCGACCCAGATCATCTTCCCGCGCTGGACACGCGGTTCGTGCAGGCGCGCCCGGCACACGGGCTGGGTCCGGACACCGACCCACCACGCATCCTTCTGCTCTACGGCTCGCTGCGCGCGCGGTCATTCTCGCGGCTGGCGACGGAGGAGGCCGCACGACTATTGTGCTTCTTCGGCGCGGACGTGCGCATCTTCGACCCCGTCGACCTGCCGTTTCCCGACCAGGCGCTGAATGACGACCACCCGGCGATCCATGAGCTTCGCGACCATGCTCTCTGGTCGGAGGGCATGGTTTGGTGCTCGCCGGAGCGCCATGGCCAGGTGACCGGTCTGATGAAGGCGCAGATCGATCATTTGCCATTGACGCTGGGCAGCGTGAGACCGACACAGGGACGCACGCTGGCCGTCATGCAGGTGTCCGGCGGATCGCAGAGCTTCAACGCAGTGAACACGCTGCGCCTGCTGGGACGCTGGATGCGCATGATCACCATTCCCAATCAGTCAAGCGTGGCCAAGGCGTGGCTGGAGTTCGACGAGCAAGGCCGCATGAGGCCGTCGAGCTACTATGACCGGATCGTCGACGTGATGGAGGAACTGGTGCGCTTCACCATCCTCACCCGTCAGCATGCCGGGCGGCTGGTCGATCGCTATTCAGAGCGCAAGGCCGCTGCAGAAAAAAACGATCCGACGACCGACCGCTCCGCGATCTCCGCGCCACGTCAAGCATCCTGACGCCGGAATCGGGACGTGAACCGCATCGTAGTCCATGCCCTCGGGCTCTACCAGATCTTCGCCTGGGGCAGCACCTATTACCTGATGGCCGTGCTTGCGGTGCCGATCGTCGAAGATACCGGCTGGCCGCTGGAATGGGTGGTTGGGTCGTTGTCGCTCGGGTTGCTGGCGGCAGGTATCATCTCGCCCCGCGTTGGCGACGCGATCGCGCGCTACGGTGGCCGTCCGGTCCTCGTGATTGGCAGCGTGGTCATGGCGTCTGCACTTCTCTTGCTGGCAGCCGCCCCCAACCTGCCGGTCTTCATGGTGGGCTGGATTGTCTTGGGCACTGGCATGGGCGCGGGTCTCTACGATGCCACCTTTTCCACCCTCGGGCGCATCCACGGCGTCAAGGCGCGGGCCAGCATCACCACGCTGACCTTGTGGGGCGGTTTTGCCAGCACGGTATGCTGGCCGTTGTCGGCGTTCTTCGTCGAGACGATAGGCTGGCGCGGGGCCTGCATGGCGTATGCCGCGATTCTGATCGTCATCTGCATGCCGCTGCTGCTGGCATTCGTGCCGCGCGTGCCTCGGTCGGGGGGTGCGGGCTCATCGAGGGCGTCCGCCAAACCCGTTCTCACCAGCGAGGAGCGAACGCGCTTCCGGCTGTTCGCGTCGATCCAGATCCTTGCCGGTCTGTTCGTCACCATCGTATCGGTGCACCTGCTGACGCTGCTTCAGGCGAGGGGCGTGACGCTCGGCGAAGCGGTGGCGCTGGGCGCGCTGATCGGGCCGGCGCAGGTCGGCGCCAGGGTGCTCGAGATGCTCGGCCGCTCGCGTCATCATCCGCTCTGGACGCTAACGGCGGCCGTGTCACTGTGCGCGGCGGGACTGGTCCTTCTCGCTTCGGGAATCGGTCTGCTTGGCACGGCGCTGGTCCTCTACGGAGCCGGAAACGGCATCTTCTCGATCGCGCGCGGCGCGCTGCCACTGGCGCTGTTCGGACCAGAGCGCTACGCCTCGCTTATGGGACGGCTGGCCCGCCCCGGCCTTATTGCGCAGGCAGCCGCGCCGCTGGTCGGCGCAGCGCTGATCTCGCGCTTCGGCCCTGAAGCGACGTTGCAGTTCGCCGCCATGCTCGGCCTGGCGAACATCGCGCTGGTGGTGGTGCTGTGGATCAAGCGATGAGGGGTGAACCCGCGGGAACGGATCGACAGCGTGTCGTGGAGAGGAATTCTCTTAAATGGCGCGCCCGAAAGGATTCGAACCTCTGACCCCCAGATTCGTAGTCTGGTGCTCTATCCAGCTGAGCTACGGGCGCGCAACATGCCGGCAGGGCCGGCAGGACCAAGACCGCCGCAGGGCGGGCTCGCTTCGTGCGGCGTTAACTAGCCACTCGTGGCGGGAATTGCAAGCGGCCATTCGCGATTCTTTCCCGACTTTCTTTCCAGCCGGCAAAGGTTGTTCAGGCCTGGTGCCGCAGCATCTTGCGGGCGAGGTGCAGGTCCACCGGCTGATCTGGAATCGTGATCTCGAAAAGCGTGCGGCCGCCGTGGCTTTCCACCAGCGCGATGGAGCCGCCATGGGCACGGACCAGCTCGTGGGCGATAGCGAGACCGAGGCCGGTTCCGCCGCTGCGGGCCGATCCGCGGAACGCCGCAAAGAGGTTCTCCCTGGCCTTGGGCGGCAGCCCGGGACCCGTATCCTCGATATGAATGCGGCACAACGCTCCCTCGCGTTCGGCCAGCACGGTCAGGCGATTGACCACGGCATCGCCGCTCTGGCCCGCCATTGCCTGGACAGCATTGCGCGACAGGTTCGAAAGGATGCGGAAAAGCTGGTCGGAGTCTGCGTCCACCTCCAGTTCCGGCGCCACGGCATTGACGAATTCGATGCCTGTTTCGGGCTCGAGGCCGAGCAGGCCCTGCACCTCCTCGACCAGTTGGTGGAGGCGGATGCGTCGCCGCGCAGGCGGCGCCTCCTGTGTGCGGCCGTAGGCGAGAACCCCTTCCGTGTAGGAGACCGCGCGGTCGAGCGCACGCACCAGCTTGGGCACCAGGTTCTGGGCGACCGGGTCCTGAACCCGCACCAGCCGGTCGGAGATGAGCTGGGCTGCGGCCAGCGTATTGCGCATGTCATGGTTGATCTTGGAGACCGCGAGGCCGAGATCGGCGAGGTGCTTGCGCTCGGCGAGGGTGCGCTGCAGTTCCGTCTGCATCGCCGCCAGCTCGCGCTCGGCGACGCCGATCTCGTCGTCGCGCTCGCCCGACCGGATGATGCGTCGTGGATCTTCCGGCGCCTCGGCGAATGCCAACATCGAACGCGTCATGGCGCGGATCGGGCCGATCATGATACGGTTGATGGCATAGAAGACGAGGGTGGCGGTGATCAGCGACAGCACCAGCGACAGGAAGGCGACGTCGCGGGCGTAGATGAGCATCGCCTTGCGCAACGCAGAGTCGCCGATGACCAGTTCGAATTCCTTGGTGCTTTCGCCGACGGTGCCGAAAACGCGCAGCACGTTGTGTCCGCCAAAGAAGATGGTGGAGAGTGCGTCGCGCATCGCCATTGGAAAGGGCGTGTTGTCGAGGTCGATATGCTGGTCGACTGACGGGGGCATCTCGGTGACGACGAGGAGCTGCGAGGATCCTTCGTCGCGCACCGCGACTGCCTTGGCGCCCAGCGAAATAAGGACGTCGTCCTGCACCTGGCGCGACAGGCTGTCGGGATCGCTCTCGACAAGTACGATGCCGACCGCTGCGGCTGTCGCCAGCCGCTCCTCCAGCCAGCGCAGCCGGAAGTCGGCTACCGAGGGAAGGAAGATGAGGATTTCGGCGAGAAGTACGAACAGGATGGTGAGAAAGAGGAGCTTGGTGGACAGGCCGCGCGTCAGCGAAACCTGCTCGCTCCTGCGGCTGTGCCCATTTTCGCCTGCGGCTGCTGTCTGGTCCACGTTCCGATTCCGGCTTCTGAGCACGCGCCACCGGTCCCCGTCGCGCGAACCGCCAGCCGCCCCGGCAGCCTGAAAATAGGATATGCCGACGCGTTTGCCAAATTCATGAAGCGCGACCCCAAGGCGCCGCGCGCCGCGTCGCATTCCCACCGTCCACCGATCTATCGTATCCAGACGTTTCATGTTCACTGTAATACGCAGCAGACGGCGTTACGGATCGGTGGCGGATCCGGGCAATCAGTCAGGCCGACCGCATTTTGGTGGCGTGAGGTCTGGCGGGTACGCCAATTGTGCTGCGACGAGCAACATCATCGGGCGTTCGATCTCGTCGCGTAGCCCGGGAGTAGCGGCGATCTGTTGGGGATCAGGTGCGAACTCAACGAGCCTTTGGATGTTGAAACCGGCATCGATCAGGGTGTTCACCGTTGTCGCGATCGTTCGATGGTGTTTGACGACGTCTTTTGCAAACCAGTCGGTAAGGCGCTCGCCCTCCACCGCATATCGGTTGACGGGCCACGTCTTGCGCCCGTGCTAATCCGTTATCCAGCCGGGATGATCGGCTGCCATGTAAATCGGATGTTCTATCGAAAAAACCAGAAACGATCCGGGCCGCAACGTTGCGGCGATACGCCGGACGAGGTCAGGAAAGTCGCGGATATAGTGGAAGGTGAGGGCGCTGTAGACGAGATCATACGCGCCGATGGGCAGGTCCAATGTCTCGATGTCGGCGCGACGGTATTCGATGGCATCGTCCACCGTGTCGCGTATGGCCCGCGCGATCATGTTGCGCGACAGGTCCAAGCCGACCACCGAAGCCGCTCCTTGTTCACGCATCCACCGGGAGGTCCAGCCGAAACCGCATCCCAAGTCGAGCACCTGCTTGCCGAGAAGGGGTGGAATCATGGCGCGCAGCGCCGGCCATTCCGGCGCGCCGGCCAGGCCTTCGGCTTGGCGGGGAAGTTTGCTGTAGCCTGCAAAGAAGTCCGGACGGTCATAGATATTCTGTGCCACGTAGATGTCTCCTCGTGTGGTCCGATGCCGCGCCCGGCTTGCTTCCCGCGCGCATTGACAGCCTTGCCCGTCAGTCCTATAAGCCCGGCCACGCTCGGGCCTTCGGTCCGGCGCGGCTTATGGCTGCGCATGGTGAAGGCGGGCGAACGCTCCTGCTCATGAAGAGTCAGATCCAAGAAGGGCCGCACACCGCGGTATTAAACAAATGAAGCGCACCTACCAGCCCTCCAAGCTTGTTCGCAAGCGCCGTCACGGTTTCCGTGCCCGCATGGCCACCAAGGGCGGCCGTGCAGTGATCGCCGCCCGCCGCAGCCGCGGCCGCAAGCGGCTTTCCGCCTGACGTGACCGAAGGCCGGACAGTTGACTAACCGGCCAACGGACAAACAGCCCGGGCGCTTGAAGAAGCGCCCGGAATTTCTGGCCGTGCGGCGTGGCGAAAAGCGCCGTGGACGGCTTTTTTTGCTTGAAGTCCTGGACAGGGCGGATGGCGGGCCGCCCCGGCTCGGACTGACCGTCACCAAGAAGGTCGGAAATGCGGTTGCGAGAAACCGCATTCGCAGGCGACTGAAAGAAGCCACGCGCGTTCATGCCGCTGGTGACATGGCGACCGGCAGCGACTATGTGATCGTCGGGCGACGCGAGGTGCTCGACGCCCCGTTCGACGAGCTCAAGCGGGAACTCTCCCGCAGGATACGCGGCGCGCGGTAAGGGAACCGATGGAAAACAATCGCAACTTCTTCATCACGATCGCGCTTTCGGTGGCGATTCTGGTCCTGTGGCAGGTGTTCTACATGAACCCGCGGATCGAGGCGCAGCGCGAAGCCGCTCAAATCGAGACCGAGAGAGCCGAGCAAGCGCAGCAGCAGAGAAATCCGCAGCCAGGCGTTGCCGGCGAGCCGGATCTTCCGGGCTCCAGCGACATGCCGTCAGACGTGCCAGGCGGGGCTTCGACCCCTGCCGGCGGTCCTCTCGGGCCGTCGCGTGAGCAGGCGCTTGCAGCAAGTGATCGCGTGATGATCGATACGCCGCGGATTTCAGGCTCGATCAACCTCACCGGCGCGCGCATCGACGACCTGGTGCTTAAGGACTACCGCACAACGGTCGAAGAGGACGCGCCCAACATCCATCTTTTGCAGCCCGCGGCATTGTCCGACGGTTATTATGCGGAAGTCGGCTATGTCGGAAACGACGACAGCGGCGCCGTCCCAAGCTGGGATACGCAATGGACGGTCGAAGGCGAGCAGACGCTGACGCCGTCGACGCCGGTCACGCTGACGTTCACCAACGAGAACGGGCTGACCTTCACGCGCACGATCGCGATCGACAACGATTACATGTTCACCTTCTCCGATGCCGTCTCCAACGAGAGCGGCGAGGCGGTGACACTTTCGAATTACGGGCGCGTCTCGCGCATCGGAACGCCGGCGACGCAGGGCTTCTACATTCTTCACGAAGGTCTCATCGGCGTCACTGGCGAAGAAGGCCTCCAGGAGATCGATTACGCGGATCTTGTTGAATCGGGCGAAATCCGGCCTGGCAAGTCGAGCGACGGCTGGCTGGGCATCACCGACAAATACTGGGCCGTGGCGATGGTGCCCTCGGGCGCCCAGTCCTACCAGCCGCGTTATGCCTATTTCGACGATGGCCGCATCCGCTACCAGGCGGATTACCTTGCCGATCCGGTGGAAATCGGAGCAGGCGAGACCCAGACGGTCGAGACGCTTGTCTTCGCCGGCGCCAAGGAGACGGCCAGGATAGACGCCTATGAGGCCGACCGCGGCATCCGGCAGTTCGACCTGCTGATCGACTGGGGCTGGTTCTATTTCATCACCAAGCCGATGTTCTACCTGATCGACTGGCTGTTCCATGCGCTGGGCAATTTCGGCCTCGCCATCCTGGCGACGACCGTCGTCGTCAAGGCCATCTTCTTCCCGCTCGCCAACAAGTCGTACAAGTCGATGGCGAACATGAAGAAGGTGCAGCCGCAGCTTCTGGAAATCCGCGAGAAGTACGCGGACGACCGGATGAAGCAGCAGCAGGCGATGATGGAACTCTACAAGACGGAGAAGATCAATCCGCTGGCCGGCTGCTGGCCGATCCTGATCCAGATTCCGGTGTTCTTCGCGCTCTACAAGGTGCTCTACGTCACCATCGAGATGCGCCATGCGCCGTTCTTTGGCTGGATCCAGGATCTCTCGGCGCCAGACCCGACCTCGGTGTTCAACCTGTTCGGACTGCTGCCCTACGACGTGCCAGCCTTCCTGCTCATCGGCGTGTGGCCGATCATCATGGGCATCACGATGTTCCTGCAGATGCGCATGAACCCGACGCCCCCCGATCCGACTCAGGCGATGATCTTCAACTGGATGCCGGTGGTGTTCACCTTCATGCTGGCGACGTTCCCGGCAGGACTGGTGATCTACTGGGCCTGGAACAACTCGCTGTCGATCCTCCAGCAGGGCATCATCATGAAGCGCCAGGGCGCGCGGATCGAACTGTGGGACAATCTGGTGGGCCTGTTCAAGAAGAAGCCGAAACCAGCGGAATAGCCCGGTTGAACGCACAAGATGGAAGGCCCGCCTTGCGGGCCTTCTTCGTATCCGGCGATTTCACGCTATGGCATGGTAGGCAAGGCTGACGGCAGGGGACGACGCATCGAAACCGTCGCATTGTCTTGGAAGGAATGACGCAATGGCTGATATGACGGCTGAAACGCAAGCGACGGCAGGCGCCCGAACGCTGTTCCAGCGCCCATGGATATTCATTCGCGGCGTGCCGTCGATGAAATTCCTGCCGCCTGAAGGACCGGCGGAGATCGCTTTCGCGGGCCGTTCCAACGTCGGCAAGTCGTCGTTGATCAATGCGCTGGTGAGCAAGAAGGGGCTGGCGCGTACGTCCAACACGCCGGGCCGCACCCAGGAACTGAACTATTTCGTGCCCGATGGCTATTCCGGCGAGGCTGGCGACCTGCCGCCAATGGCGCTGGTGGACATGCCCGGCTATGGCTATGCGCAGGCACCGAAGTCGCAGGTCGACGCCTGGACCAAGCTGGTCTTCGACTATCTGAAAGGCCGGGTCACCCTCAAGCGCGTCTATCTTCTGATCGACTCTCGCCATGGCATCAAGGCGAATGACGAGGACGTCATGGCGCTGCTCGACAAGGCAGCCGTTTCCTACCAGATCGTGCTGACCAAGACGGACAAGATCAAGGTGGCGGGCCTGCCGCGCCTGATGGCGGAGACGGCGGAGAAGGTGAAGAAGCGCCCCGCGGCGTTTCCGGTGATCCTGGCGACCTCGTCGGAGAAAACGGAGGGGCTCGACGAGTTGCGCGAGGCGATCGCGCTCGTGGTCAGTGGCGGGTGATGCCAATCTGCGGCCGACGTTAAACTGGGCAAAGTCCATGCCGGCCAATTGCTGGTAACGCGGATTTCGCCTAGCTTTGACCAAACGATAAAAAACGGACGGGATCGCAACAACAACTCGTACCTGCCAGAGGTGGCCAAATGCCTATTCTTTCCAGCAATTCCAGCAGATTGGCGGTTTCGCGCCGCACCCTTCTGAAGACGGCGGGCACGGGGGCCGCGCTCGCCGCGACCTCCGCATTGCCGGTGCGCCTCTTCGCCCAGGAGAAGCTCAAGGTCGCCGCTGTCTACACAGTGCCAACGGAGCAGCAATGGGTGAGCCGCATCCACCTCGCTGCCAATGCCGCCGTCGAACGTGGCGACATCGAATACGTCTACTCGGAAAACACGGCAAACAACGACTATGAGCGCGTGATGCGCGAATATTGCGAGGCTGGCCACAAGCTCATCCTGGGCGAGGTCTTTGGTGTCGAGCAGGCTGCCCGCGACGTGGCGCGCGACTATCCGGACGTTGCCTTCCTGATGGGCTCGAGCTTCAAGGAAGACCCCGAGGTTCCGAATTTCGCGCCCTTCGACAACTACGTCCAGGACGCATCCTATCTCAGCGGCATCATCGCGGGGGCGATGTCGCAGAGCAAGAATTTCGGCATGGTCGGCGGCTATCCGATTCCCGAGGTGAATCGGCTGATGCACGCCTTCATGGCCGGTGTGCGCGAGGTCGCGGCGGAAGCCAAGTTCCAGGTTGCGTTCATTGGCTCATGGTTCGACCCGCCCAAGGCAAAGGAAACAGCCTTCGCCCAGATCGATGCCGGCGCGGACGTGATGTATGCTGAGCGTTTTGGCGTCTCCGATGCCGCCCAGGAACGTGGCGTTCTCGCGATCGGCAACGTCATCGACACGCAGGCGGATTATCCCGAGACGGTGGTCGCGTCGGCGATCTGGCATTTCGAGCCGACGCTCGACAAGGCGATCGCCGAGGTGAAGGCCGGTACCTTCACGGCGGCGGACTATGGCGTCTATTCGTTCATGAAGGAGGGTGGGTGCTCGCTCGCGCCGCTGGGTACGTTCGAGGACAAGGTGCCCGACAACATCAAGGCGATGGTCGCCGACAAGGAAGCCGCCATCAAGGCGGGCACGTTCGTCGTCGAGATCAACGACGAGGAGCCGACATCGAACTGATCGCCGATCCCTCGCCGTTGAGGGCAGGGTGGCCCGGGCCGCGTGGGGTGAATTCCACTCTTTGGGCGATTAATGGGTGCCGAGGGCGAAAGAGCCCCCGGCGCTGACCCGCCTCTCCTCGTTAGGTAACCCTCCCCCAAACGGGGAGGGAATCCGCTCCAACCCGATCAGACAGCCATGCAGACCGTTCTTCGCATCTCCAACGTCACGAAGCGGTTCGGCCCGCTGGTGGCCAACGATTCGATCTCGTTGGACCTGAATGCGGGTGAAGTGGTCGCGCTGCTTGGCGAGAACGGCGCCGGCAAGACCACGCTGATGAACATTCTCTTCGGCCACTATGTCGCCGACGAGGGCAGTGTCGAGGCGTTCGGGCGGCAACTGCCACCGGGAGATCCGCGGGCGGCACTGGAAGCCGGGATCGGCATGGTCCACCAGCATTTCACGTTGGCCGACAACATGACGGTGCTGGAGAACATCGTGCTTGGAACCCGGAGCGCCTGGTCGTGGCGGCTCGATCGCGCCGGCGCGCGAACACGCATCCGCCAGTTGTCGCAGGATTTCGGCCTTGTCGTGGAGCCGGACCGTGCCGTTTCAGCGCTTTCTGTGGGCGAACGCCAGCGCGTCGAAATCCTCAAGGCGTTGTTTCGCGATGCCAAGATCCTCATCCTCGACGAACCGACCGCCGTGCTGTCGCCTCTCGAAGCGCAGGCGCTGTTCAAGACGCTGAAAATGCTCGTTGCCAGGGGCCTGTCGATCATCTTCATCTCGCACAAGCTGCACGAGGTGATGGCCGTGAGCGACCGCGTCGTCGTGCTGCGTGGCGGCAAGCTCGCCGGGGCGCGGGCAACCAGCGGCGCAACGCGACAGGATCTCGCTGCGCTAATGGTGGGGCAGGAGGTGGTGGCACCCACGGTGGCGCCGGTGTCGCGCGGCCCCGAAGTTCTTGCGCTGCATGATGTATCGACGGCGCGCGGCGGCGGTGGCGCGCTTCATCAGGTTTCGATGGCGCTGCATGGCGGGGTCATAACCGGCCTTGCGGGGGTTTCCGGCAATGGACAGGCTGCACTCGCGGCACTGCTTGCCGGCACGGACAAGCCGGTGTCGGGGGCTATCCGCATCGGGGGTGAAACGGTTTCCGACTGGTCGCCGCGCAAGGCGCTCGAAAAGGGCATCGCCCGAATTCCCGAGGATCGCCACGCCGTAGGTTCCATCGCCGACATGAGCGTGATGGAGAACGTCATCGCCGAGCGATACGGCTCAAAGCGCTTCAGCCGGAGTGGGCTGATGAACTGGGCTGCGGCGCGTAGCTTCGCGGAAGAGTTGATCCGCGACTATGACGTGAAATGCCCCTCGCCAAATGCCCGCATCCGCCTCCTTTCCGGCGGCAACATGCAGAAACTCATCCTGGGGAGGGCGCTCGACCCCGACCCGGTCATCATTCTTGCCAACCAGCCGACGCGGGGACTCGATGTCGGTGCGGTCGCCTATGTGCACAATCGGCTGTTGGAGGCGCGGGCGAGGGGCGCGGCAATCCTTCTCATCTCCGAGGATCTCGACGAAATCCTCGCGCTGTCGGATGAAGTGAGGGTGATGTTCAAGGGCAGGCTTTCGAGCGCTTCGGCGCGAGGCGAGCGCACGATGCAGCAATTGGGAGAACTGATGGCTGGCCACGGACTGGAGGCGGCGGCCGATGCGGCTTGAGGCAAAGCCCGCGCCCTCGCTGGCGGTGACACTCGCCTATCCGGTGGGCGCCATCGTTGCAACTTTCCTCATCGCCTCCGTCCTGGTGATGCTCGCTGGAGCCTCGCCATTCTCGGTATTTTCTCTCGTCGTGCAGGGTGCGGCGGGTTCGCAGTTCGCGCTGCTCGAGACGCTGACGCGCGCCACCCCGCTGATCTTTACCGGGCTCGCCGTTGCGGTCGCCTTTCGCGCCAAGCTCTGGAACATCGGTGCGGAGGCGCAACTCTATGCCGGTGCCATCGTCACCGTGGTGCTGGGGACAGGAGCCCTGCCGTTGCCGTCTCCGATCCTCATTCCGGTGATCATGGTGGCCGCGATGCTGGCCGGCGGTCTCCTGCTGCTTGGACCCGCGATCCTGAAGACGCGTTTCGGGGTCGATGAGGTCGTCACCACGCTGCTCCTCAACTTTATCATGCTGCTGTTTGTGTCGATGCTTCTCGAGGGCGTCCTGAAGGACCCGATGGGCATGGGATGGCCGCAGTCGCAACGCGTGATTTCGGATGCGCAGTTGCCCAAGCTGGTGCCGCGCACGCGGTTGCACCTGGGGTTCGTCATCGCGCTGGTCGCCGCCTTCAGCGTCTGGTTCGTCATGAAGAAGACGACGCTCGGTTACGAGATGCGCGCGGTGGGACACAACCCGGAAGCGTCGCGGTTTGCCGGCATCCCGGTGAACATGGTGCTGATGAAGACGGCGCTGCTTTCAGGCGGCCTTGCCGCGCTCGCCGGCTTTTCGGAAGTCGCCGGCCTCAAGGGCAACCTGACGCTCGATCTGTCGGCGGGCTTTGGCTACACCGGCATCGTCGTTGCCATGCTGGCGATGCTCAATCCGCTCGGCGTGGTGCTCGCCGCGATCTTCGTGGCCGGCATTTTCGTCGGCGCCGATGCCATGAGCCGCAGCGTCGGCGTGCCTTCCTACATTGCCGATGTGATGGTGGCGACCTCGCTCCTGACGATGGTGGTGGCAATCATGATGACGCGGTTTCGGGTGAGATGGCGGTGAGGCGATGATCGAAGCGTTCGAGATTCTGTTCACCGCTTCGTTCTGGGTCGCGGCGATCCGCATTGCCTCGCCGCTGATCTTCGCCACGATGGGCGAGTTGATCTGCGAGCGCGCCGGCGTGCTCAATCTCGGCATCGAAGGCATCATGGTCGCGGGTGCGTTCGCCGGCTGGCTGACGGTCTATCTCGGCGGCGATCTTTGGTTCGGCGTGGCCGCAGCGGCGCTCGCGGGTGCGGCGTTCGGGCTGTTGCACGGCACGCTGACCGTACCGCTCGGCCTTTCGCAACATGTCGTGGGCATCGGCATCACGCTGCTGGCGACCAGCCTCACCTATTTCACCTATCGCATCGTCCTCCCGGAGGTGACGTCGCCGCCGCGCATAGAGCCTTTCCAGCCTCTGCCTGTTCCGATGCTGTCCGAAATACCACTGGTCGGTCCAGCGCTGTTCAACCAGACGCCGCTGACCTACTTCGCTTTTGCCACGGTCGCCATCGTCGCTTGGGTTCTCTACCGCACGCCGCTCGGATTGGCAGTGCGTGCGGCCGGCGAGAACCCCTCTGCGGTGGAGGCTCAGGGCATGAGCGTCACGGCGATCCGCATGGGTGCAGTCATGGCCGGCAGCGCGCTGATGGCGATCGGCGGCGCATTCCTGACGATGTCGGCATTCAATTCGTTCTTCTTCGAGATGATCAACGGTCGCGGCTGGATCTGCATCGCGCTCGTCGTGTTCGGCTCGTGGCGGCCCGGCAAGGCGCTTCTCGGCGCGGTCCTTTTCGCCGCGTTCGACGCCTATCAGGTGCGCCTGCAGCAGATCACCGGCGGCGCGGTTCCCTACCAGCTGTTCCTGATGATGCCGTTCGTGCTGTCGATTCTCGCGCTCGTCGTCATGTCGCGACGCGCGGCCTATCCGAAGGCGCTGATGATCCCCTACCAGAAAGGTGAGAGATGAGCTTCGACCTGATCGTCAAGAGCGGCATTCTGCCGGATGGCCGACGCGCCGATATCGGCATCTCCGGAGATAAGATCGCAGCGATTGAACCGAGCATCACCGCAGACGCGGGCGAGATCGTCGATGCTACCGACTGCCTCGTTTCGCCGCCCTTTGTCGATCCGCATTTCCACATGGATGCGACCCTTTCCTACGGGATGCCGCGCATCAATGCGTCCGGCACGCTGCTGGAAGGCATCGCGCTGTGGGGCGAACTGAAGCCGCTTCTCACCCATGAGGCGGTCAAGGAGCGCGCGCTTGCTTATTGCGACTGGGCCGTCTCGATGGGCCTGCTCGCCATTCGTACCCATGTCGACACGTGCGACGACAGGCTCCTGGCCGTAGAGGCGCTGCTGGAGGTCAAGAAGCAGGTTGCGCCCTATCTCGACCTGCAACTGGTCGCCTTCCCGCAGGACGGATATTTTCGGGATCCGACCGCGAAGGCCAATACGATCCGAGCGCTAGACATGGGCGTCGACGTCGTCGGCGGCATCCCGCATTTCGAGCGCACCATGGAGGATGGCCGGCGTTCGGTTACGGAGTTGTGCGAGCTTGCGGCGGATCGCGGCCTGATGGTCGACATGCATTGCGACGAAAGCGACGATCCGCTGTCGCGTCACATCGAGCAACTTGCCTATGAGACGCAGCGCCTCGGCCTCCAGGGAATGGTGGCAGGCTCGCATCTGACGTCGATGCATTCGATGGACAATTACTATGTGTCGAAGCTCTTGCCGCTTATCGCCGAGGCGCAGGTTTCGGCGATCCCCAACCCGCTCATCAACATCGTCCTGCAGGGGCGCCACGACACCTATCCGAAGCGGCGAGGCATGACACGCGTTCCCGAGATGCTGAAACACGGCATCCGGGTCGGCTTCGGGCAGGATTGCGTGCTCGACCCTTGGTACTCGCTGGGCACCGCCGACATGCTCGACGTCGCGTTCATGGCGCTGCATGTGGCGCAGATGACGAGCCCCGCCGAGATGCGCCGCTGCTTCGACATGGTCACCACCAGCAGTGCCGCCATCATGGGGCTCGATCATCTCGGCCTCGACGTGGGCAAGACCGCCAGTATCGTGGTGCTCGATGCGGGAACCCCGGTCGAGTCGATCCGCCTGCGTGCCGAGCGGGTGGCGGTCATTGCAAAGGGCAAGCTGGTCGCCTCGCGGCCGCGTCGCGACATGGCGCTGTCGTTGCCGGGGCGTCCGGACCGCGTGCATCGGCGGCATCGGTTGCCTGGCACTTGACATAGGCTTGCCTCGCTCGATCTTCCCCTGCATCCACACGAGACATGACGAGTCTGCGATGAGACCGACAATCCCCGCAATATTTCTCCTTTCCGTGATGGCCGGTTGCACGACGATGACCCCGGAAGAGCGCAGGGCGGCCGATGAGGCGGTTTGCTCCGACTACGGGTTCCGAAACGGCAGCGAGGCCTTCGCCGAATGCCTCCAGCGCATCGAGCTCGACCGCAGGGCCGAGCGCCGTGCCAGCATGGCGTCCTTCGAGAGAAGCCGCCCGATCGTCGTCTACCGTCCGGTGCCGCTCCGGCGTCGCGACTGACGGGACCACCACGGCATGCCGCTGGGGAAGCGGTCTGGCGGTGCTTTTTCTGGGCATGAGCACGTGATGATGCGCTCTTGCCCATTGTTTGGGCTTGCGGCCCCCAAGCATCGAAAATAAGCTTTTGTCACAAGGCGGCTTGGGAACGGTCCACCCAAGGCCATGCAAGAGAGGCTTCAAATGAATATTGTGCGTAACACGATCCTGGCCGCCGCGTCCGGCCTGGCGATGTCTGTCGCGTCGGCTCAGGCCGAGACGCTGACCATTTCCTGGTGGGGGTTCAACGGCGAAAAGCTGGACCAGTACATCGTCCAGCCATTCCAGGAGCAGTGCGGTTGTGAACTGGTGTTCGAAACCGGCAACAATGCCGACCGCCTCAACAAGGTGAAGATCCGTGGCGGCGCCGGCGTGGACGTCATCTACCTGACGGATTCCTTCTCGCAGCTCGGCATCGAGGAGGGCCTGTTCCAGAAGATCGACCGCTCCAAGGTTCCCAACATCGAGGGTCTCTATCCGCTGGCGCAGGATCCGCAAGGCGGATACGGCCCGGCCTACACGATCGGCCGCGTCGGCATCGTCTACGATTCCGAAAAAGTCGATCCCGCGATCACCAAGTGGTCTGATCTGTGGCGTGAGGATCTGGCAAGCCAGTTGTCGCTGCCGGGCATCACCACTACGGCCGGCCCGATGGTCGTCATGATCGCCGGCGAGAAGGCTGGCACCAACGCATTCGACGACGCCGATCCGGCCTTCGCCGAGATCGAGGCGATCAAGCCGAATGTTGTGAAGAACTACAACACCGGTTCGGAAATGATCAACCTGTTCTCCACCGGTGAGATCAGCGTGTCGTTGGCGCAGGACTTCGCGCTCGGCCAGCTTCAGGCCGCTGTGCCCACCGTGGTCTGGGCCGATCTCGAAGATGGAGCGATCGCGACCCTCAACACGGTCAACATCCCGACCGGCGCGGCTAATGTCGATCTCGCGCACGAGTTCATCAATTTCATCCTCGATCCGGAACTGCAGGCGACGCTCGCCAAGAACGGTGTCGATGCGCCGGTGGCGACCTCGGTGGAACTGACGCCCGAGGAAGCGGCGCAGTGGACATATGGCCAGGAAATGGTGGACGGGCTGCAGCGCGTCGACTACTCCAAGATGAACGCCGCCAAGAACGCCTGGGTGGATCGCTGGAACGAAATCTTCGGCATGTAGGACTGGAGAGGGGCTCGTTCGGCAAGGCCGGTCGCGCCCCTCGCGCCGCTGCTGGGTCGTTCATCCTTCGAGGCGAGCCTCGCAGGATGAACGACGCCGTTTTCGATCCGCAGGCCCGGGACGAGTGATGATCCAAGGGAAAAAACCGCAGTGCTGAACCGCTTCGCCGGCTGGACGCTCTCGACGCCAGCCACCATTCTGGTCGTGGTGTTTCTCGTCCTGCCGGTCGCGGCGACGATCACGGCGACCTTCATGGAATCGGCGGGACTGCTTGCGCCCTACACCGACTTCTTCTCCAGTGGCTTCCGGCGCACGGTGCTGTGGCGCACGCTGCAGATCGCGTTGGCGACGACCGCCATATCGCTGGTGGTCGGCTTCCTCACGGCCTATGTCGTGGCCCGCTCGCCCGGGCGCATCAAGAGCCTGCTCATCATCGCCGCCGTGTTTCCGCTGTTGACGGGCGTCGTGGTCCGCTCCTTCGCGTGGCTGATCATCCTCGGCCGCAATGGCATCCTCAACAATTTCCTGATCTCGATTGGGGTCACCGACGAGCCGTTCTCCATGCTCTATACGCAGGGGTCGGTGATCGTCGCGATGGTCTATCTGTTCGTGCCGCTTATGGTGCTCACACTCGTCGGCGTTCTTGAAAACATCCCAGACGACCTGATCCAGGCTTCGGCGTCGCTCGGGGCATCCCCGTCCGCGACCTTCCGGCAGGTGGTGTTCCCGCTGGCGGTGCCGGGCCTGATCGTCGGCGCGGTGCTCGTATTCACCGGCTCCTTCACTTCGTACGCTACGCCGCAGCTCCTGGGCGGCGAAAGCCAGATGGTGATGGGTACGCTGATGTACCAGCAGGCGATGGTCGCCTTCGACTGGGTCACGGCCTCGACGATCGCGGCGATCATGGTCGTCGTCACCGTTGCCATCGTTCTCCTCATGACGCGCGTCGCCCGCCGTCTCAACCCGATGACGACCTGATGACCACGCGCCTGCACCCCGCACTGATCGGCTTCGCCGTCATCGTCTACCTCTTCCTGATGGGGCCGCTGGTCATCGTGTTCGGCGCCGCGCTGTCCGACACGACGTATCTGACGTTTCCGCCGCAGGGGCTGACGCTGCATTGGTTCGAACGCATCTTCGAGATCGGCGCATTTCGCCGGACGATCGTCACCAGCATCCAGATCGCGTTTCTCGCCACCGCGTTGGCGCTGGCCATCGGGATTCCGGCGGCCTACGCGCTCAATCGCTATCGCATCCAGCTTCCGGCCTGGCTGTCGACGCTGTTCGTGCTGCCGATCCTGGTGCCCGAGATCGTGCTCGGCTTCTCGCTGCTGCGTTCGGTGGCTGTGGGGCAATCGGCGCCAATTTTCCTGACGCTGCTGATCGGACATACGCTGCTGGTGCTGCCCTATTGCGTGCGCGTCATTTCCGCCAGCCTCGCATCTTTCGATTTTTCCATCGAGGAAGCGGCAATCAGCCTTGGCAGCCGTCCGCTCAAGACCTTCTTCACCATCGTGCTGCCCAACGTCCGATCGGGCGTGATAGCGGCGTTCATCCTCGCCTTCATCACGTCGATCAATGACGTGTCGGTATCGCTCTTCCTCACCGGCCCGGGTGTTTCCACCCTGCCCATCCAGATTCTCGCCCATGTCGAGCAGTTCTTCGATCCGGTCATCGCGTCGGTCTCGGTGCTGCTGATGATGCTCACCGTCGCCGTGATGGCGATCGTCGAGCGGACGCTGGGCCTGACGTTCCTCGCCAAGTAGAAATTGCCATGACCGCTCCGCTCACCGTCGAACATCTGACCGCCCACTACGGCACGACCAAGGTGCTGGACGACCTCTCGCTGAATGTCGGCGCAGGCGAACTCGTCTCTTTGCTGGGTGCGTCGGGCTGCGGCAAGACGACGACGTTGCGGCTCATCGCCGGTTTTCTGGAGCCGACCGAAGGCGCGATCCGGCTTGGCGATTCCGACCTGACCAGGCTGCCCGCCTACAAGCGCCATATCGGCCTGGTCTTTCAGAACTATGCGCTTTTCCCGCATCTCTCGGTGCTCGACAATGTCGCTTTCGGCCTCAAGCAGCGCGGCATCGCGGCGAGCGAACGCGACAAGCGCGCGCGGGCCATGCTGGAGCGCGTCGGCCTCGACCAGCTTGCCGACAGGCTTCCCGGTGCGCTTTCAGGTGGGCAGAAACAGCGTGTGGCGCTCGCCCGCGCGCTCGTCATCGAGCCGCCGCTGCTGATGTTCGACGAACCGCTGTCGAACCTTGACGCCAAGCTGCGCGTCGACATGCGGGTGGAGATCCGCAAGCTGCAGCGCGCCAACAACACCACCGCGGTCTACGTCACGCACGACCAGGAGGAGGCGTTCTCGATCTCCGATCGTGTCGCGATCATGCATCAGGGGCGCATCATGCAATTTGATACGCCGGAGGTGCTCTACCAGCAGCCGGCCAATGCCTTCGTTGCGCGCTTCGTCGGCTTCGAGAATCTCGTGCCGATGCAGGTGACGGCGCGAGAGGGCGAAATGGTGACGGCGCAGGCGCCGGGCGGGGTCGCCCTGTCGCTGCCGGTTGGACGATTTGGCGGCGTACCGGACGAGTTCGTGCTGGCAACACGCGCCGACGGCCTGTTGGTCACCGCGGATCCCGACGCGCAAGGCATCCCCGCCACGCTTGGCCTGCGCACCTATCTCGGCCGTGCCTACCAGTATCAGTGCGAGACGGCCGCTGGCCCGATTATCGCCAACGGCCCCCTTTCGGCGCCTTTGGAGCCGGGCTCCACGGCGCGGCTGGTGCCAATGCTGGACCAGTGCTGCGTGCTGGGGCCGGAATGAGCGCGCGGCAGATGCGGCCCGCATGACCATCCTGATCCACAACGCCACGCTTCTCCCCTGCACGCCGGACATGCCGGTGCTGGGGAACGGCTGGATCCAGGTGGACGGGGCCACCATCACCGCTACCGGCAGTGGGCCGGCGCCAGACCTTCCGGACGCCGAAATCATCGATGTCGGCGGTGATGTCGTGATGCCCGGCATGGTCAACCCGCATTGCCACATGGCGATGACGCTGTTCCGGGGCCTTGGCGAGGATGTCGACGACCGGCTCTTCCGTTACATCCTGCCGCTGGAGCGCAAATTCGTCACGCCGGAGATGGTGCGCGCGGGGACGGCGCTGGCAGCGCTGGAAATGATCGAGGGCGGCGTGACCACCGTCGCGGACATGTACTACTTCGAGAGGCAGGTCGGGCAGGTGGTTGCCGAGGCCGGAATGCGCGGTGTCGTGGGCCAGACCATCGCCGATTTCGATCCGCCGGACCACAGGACGATCGACGAGGGTTTCGCGCTGACGGACGCCCTGGTGTCCGAGTTTTCCGGCCATCCGCGCGTTACGCCTTCCATCGCGCCGCACGCGCCGTATTCAACCGGCATGTCGGTGATGCACCGCGTTGCAAGGTGGGCCGACGACCATCCGGGAATACCCGCGCAGATCCATCTGGCGGAAATGGATTCGGAAATGGAGTGGTGCGCGAGCAATCATGGCCTGCGTCCCGTCGAGCTCGTTGAAAGGACGGGCTTGCTGCGCAAGGGCCTGATCTGCGCACATTGCCTGCAAGTCAATGATCGCGAGATCGAGATGATGGCGCGTGCCGGGGTCGGCGTGGCGCATAATGCCCGGTCGAATGGCAAGGCGGGACGCGGTATCGCGCCCGTCGAGGCAATGCGCAAGGCAGGCATTCCCGTTGGTATTGCCACCGACGGCGCAATGAGCGGCAACACGCTCGACCTGTTCTCGCAATTCGCTCCGGTGTCGATGTTCCAGAAGCTGCTGGGCCGCAGCCGCAAGCCGATGCCGGCGAAGGAGGTGATCCGCATGGCGACCATGGAGGGTGCCAGGGTGCTCGGAATGGATGAGCACATCGGCTCGCTGGAGGCCGGCAAACAGGCGGACCTGATCCGGATCGATCTTTCCGCGCCGCGCATGCAGCCGATCTACGATCACTATTCGACACTGGTGTTCGCCACGATGCCGGGAGACGTTCGCGACGTCATGGTCGCCGGCCAGTGGCTGATGCGTGGCCGCGAGGTGGTCACGCTCGAACGCAGGAAGGTGTTGCGCGATGCCCTGCAGGTCGCGGCGCAGTTCAAGGCGGAAATGACACGGATCGATGAAACCGGAGACGGTGCGCCATGAGCGATGCAGTCATCCGCGCGGTAATCGACACGGATCCCGGCCTCGACGACGCGGTGGCGATCCTGCATGCGCTGTCGTCACCCGCCTTCGACATCGTCGGAATCATGACGGTGGCGGGCAATATCGGCATCGACGTCACGACCCGTAATGCCGGGCGCATCCTCGCGCATGCCCGCCGCTCCGACATACCCGTGGTGGCCGGGTCGGCGGCGCCGCTGTCTCGGGCCGGGTTCGACACGATCGACATTCACGGCGATGACGGACTGGGCGGAGTCAGCTTTCCCGAACCCGCAGTGCCGCCGCATGCCGATGCGGTCGAATGGCTGGCGGACCTGCTCCTGCGGGAGTCCGCAATGTCGCTGACCATTCTTGCACTCGGGCCGCTGACAAATATCGCGCGGTTGGTGCTGGACCATCCAGAGGCTGCGGCGCGCATGGCCCGGCTCATCGTCATGGGCGGTGCGATCGATGAGCCCGGCAATGTCGGTCCCCGCTCCGAGTTCAACATCGCCGCCGATCCCGAGGCCGCCGACATCGTGTTTCGCGCAGGCATTGCGACCGTGCTGGTCCCGCTCGACGTGACGCGCAAGGTGCGCGCATCACGCTCGTGGACGGCCGGACTGCGCGAGACCGGGGTGCCGGCTGCCGTCGCGTCGGCCGATCTCGTGGACGCCTATTTCCAATCCTCGTCCGGTCGAGAGAGCCGTCCGCTGCACGATCCTTGCGTGATGCTCTATGCTGAAAGCCCCGCGCTTTTCACCTTGGAGCGCCTGCCGATTGCCGTCGAGCTTGAAACCGACGACGACGTCGGCGCACTGGTGATCGACGACAAAGACGGTGTTCTGCTCGACGTGACAATGAAGGTCGACGCGGATGCGGCACTCGGCCTTCTGGCGCGGCGGCTGTCGGGCGGGTGACGGTTGTGCGGCGGGTTATCCCGCCTGCAATTCCCGCTCTACCAGCGTGGTCCAGAACCGTATGCCCGGTTCGATCGCGGCGTCGTTGAAGTCGTAGCGGGTATTGTGGTGAAGCGCGCCGTCTTGTGCCGGCCCGTTGCCGAGCCAGACATAGGCGCCGGGGACAAGACCTGAAAATATCGCGAAGTCGTCACCGGCGGTGGACGGCGGATATTGCGTCATCACCTGTGTCTCGCCAAGAGCGGCACGCGCGGCCTCCGTGGCGCGGATCGTCGTGTCCGCGTCGTTGATCACCGGGGGCATGCCGCGACGATACTCATAGGACACGCCGATGCCGGCTGCCGCGGCGATACCGCGCGCGAGTTCACCGATCCGCGCTTCCAGCATGTCTCGCACCGCATGGCTGTAGGCTCGCGCCGTGCCGCCGATGCGCACGTCGTCGGGGATGACGTTGAGTGCGTTGAAGTCACCCGCCGAAATGGCGCAGGCGCTGACGACGGCGGCTTCCACCGGATCGACATTGCGCGAGACGATGGTGTGGATCGCGCTCAGGAACTGGCCGGCAGCCACCGAGGGATCAAGACCCAGATGCGGCTTTGCGCCATGCGTGCCGACGCCCTTGAAGACCACCTCCCAGCGGTCAGATGACGCAAGCTGCGGGCCGGGAACGACCGCCATCTCGCCGATGGCGATGCCAGGCATGTTGTGGAGCCCATAGAAGCGGTCGATAGGGAAGCGCTGGAAGAGCCCATCGTCGACTATCGCCTGTGCGCCGCCGCGTCCTTCTTCTGCAGGCTGGAAGACGAAATGTACGGTGCCGGAGAACGCGCGCCGGCGCGCGAGCGCCATGGCGGCGCCAAGCAGCATCACCGTGTGACCGTCGTGTCCGCAGGCATGCATCTTGCCTGGAACGGTTGATCTGTAGGAGCGATCTTCCGCCATCTCCGGCATGGCCAGCGCGTCCATGTCGGCACGCAGCGCGATCGTGCTGGTGCCATTGCCGAGCTTGAGCGTCCCGACCACGCCGGTCTTGCCGAGACCATCGTGAACCTCGATGCCGCATTCAGCGAGGAAACGTTTCACGATGGCGCTGGTGCGCACTTCTTCGAAGCCAAGTTCGGGATGGGCATGGAGATCGCGGCGAAGGGCGATCAACGCGTCGAGTTCGGTCTGGTCGAGAATTTCCGCCATGTCTGGACAGGTCCGGTCACAAGGGTAGAAAGGGCGAGGCCAACGGACTCGCCCGTTTCACTTCCGAAAGCAAGACGCCCATGCTCGCCCCGCATCAGTTCTGGCAGGAAATTCATGCTCCGGGCACCTTCTCACCCGATCCCGAAGCGGGGTTTGTCGATCTTTACCCGGCGCTGTTTCACGATGGGCGGCAGCTTGCTTTGCCGATCCGCGTGCTGCCGGGCGGAGCCGATCGCGCCGTCGCCTCGCTGATCATCAACCAGGCGAGTTTTGCTGTCGAAGATGCGCTGGGGGCGGCGATGGCTGAGCATGCGCGCGCGTTTGCGCCGGATGTGATCGTCGGCGTTCCGACGCTCGGGCTGCCGCTGGCGGCCAATGTCGCCCGCAGGCTCGGCCACACCCGCATGGTGGCGCTGGGGACGTCGCGCAAGTTCTGGTACGATGACGATCTCTCGGAGCCGCTGAAGTCGATCACCACGCCTGGTGGGGAGAAGCGCATTTATCTCGACCCGCGCATGTTGCCGCTGCTGGAGGGACGCCGCTTCGCGCTGGTCGACGATGTGGTCAGCACCGGCGCATCACTCGCCTCCGTGCTGCGGCTGCTGCGTAAGGCGGGATTGTCGCCGGAGGCGGTCGTGGTCGCAATGGTGCAGGGACGGAAATGGGAGGCCCAAGCGGCCGGTGTTTCCGTCCGAGGGGCAATCGAGACCCCTTTGTTGAAGCGCGAGGCTGACGGGCGGTGGCGGCCGGATGCCGCATAGAACTGACCTCGCGACATAACCATGGAACGAGGGCGGGCGATCCTGTAGGCTTCGTCTTTCAGTCCGCGCACAGGAGTACTCCTTGGCTCTCACCGACAATCTCGGCCTTGCCGTCTCCGGCGCCAGCGTGAAAAGCCTGGACCTGTATGGCGAAGCCCTGCGCGGCCTGCAGCGCTTCGTCGGAGATCCCATCGCGGCCTTGGACAAGGCGGTCGGAGCCGACCCGGCGTTCGTGATGGCGCACGTCTTGAAGGGCTATCTCTACGGGTTGTCGACGGAGCGGCCCGCGGTGCCCGTAACACAGGCCTGTTTCGAGGCGGCACGCCTGCTTCCGGCAACCGAGCGCGAGGCACGCCATGTCGCCGCACTGGTCGCGTTGGCCGCAGGAAACTGGCATCGGGCCTCGGCAATCCTCGAAGACCTGACCATCGACCATCCCCGCGACGCGCTGGCGTTGCAGGCCGGGCACCAGATCGATTTCTTCACAGGCAATGCGCGCTTGCTGCGCGACCGTATCGCGCGGGCGCTCCCGGCGTGGGACGGAGCGATGCCCGGCTACCATGCGATACTCGGCATGCATGCGTTCGGCCTGGAAGAGACCGCCGACTATGCCCGCGCGGAAGCGCAGGGGCGGCGTGCCATCGAACTGGAGCCGCGCGACGGCTGGGCGCAGCATGCAGTCGCCCATGTCATGGAAATGCAGTGCCGGCAGCGGGACGGCATCGCATGGATGCGCGCCAACACCGATAACTGGACGAAGGAGAGTTTTCTCCAGGTCCACAACTGGTGGCACCTGGCGCTTTATCATTTCGAACTCGGCGAGACAGACGAGGTGCTGGCACTCTATGACGGGCCCATCTTCGGAGACCGATCGACCGTTGCGCTCAACATGGTCGATGCCTCGGCGATCCTCTGGCGGCTGCATCTCGCAGATGTCGATGTCGGGGACCGCTGGCATGCGGTTGCGGACAATTGGAAGCCGCATGCGGACGCGGCCAACTATGCCTTCAACGACGCCCATGCGATGATGGCGTTCGTCGGCGCGAACCGCATCGATCTCGCGCAACGGCTGCTTGCCGCGCAGGACGAGGCGATCGCTGGTGTGAGCGACAATGCGGCGTTCACGCGCGACGTCGGCGCGCCGGTGGCGCGTGCGATCCTCGCGTTCGGCAATGGCGACCATGCCGAGACAGTGCGGCTCCTCAAGCCGATAAGGGCCATTGCCCACCGCTTCGGCGGCAGCCATGCCCAGCGCGACGTGATCGACCTGACCCTGATCGAGGCGAGCCTGCGTTCCGGCAATTCCGCTCTGGCGGCAGCGCTGGCTGCGGAGCGCAGGGACGCACGGCCAGACAGCCCGTTCTCGCACCTTATTGCCCGGCGCGCAGGACTCGCGGCAACCCCAACGCACTAGATTCGATTTTTTGCGGATTGCGAAATAAATCGAAATTGCGCTAAGGTGCTCCTGTTGCGGACCCTAGAAGTCCGCTCGGGAGGAGCGTTCATATGTATCTCGGGCTCGACCTCGGCACGTCCGGCGTCAAGGCGCTGCTGATCGATGACGATCAGCGGCCCATCGCGTCCGCAACCGGATCGCTCGACGTGTCGCGCCCGCATGACGGGTGGTCCGAGCAGGACCCGGCGCATTGGATTCGCGCTACGGAAGAAGCCCTCGACGCGCTCAGGCTCTCCCATGCCAGGGATCTGGCGGCGGTCAGGGGGATCGGCCTTTCCGGCCAGATGCACGGCGCGACGCTGTTGGGCAAGGGCGGGGAGGTGCTGCGACCCTGCATCCTGTGGAACGACACGCGCAGTCATCGCCAGGCCGCAACGCTCGATGCCGACCCGCGATTTCGCGCGATCACCGGCAACATCGTCTTCCCGGGGTTCACTGCGCCAAAGCTCGCCTGGGTAAGGGACAACGAGCCGGACATCTTCGGACGCGTCGCGAAAGTTCTTCTGCCGAAGGACTATCTGCGTCTCTGGCTGACCGGCGAGTTCATTTCCGAAATGTCGGACTCGGCCGGAACGGCGTGGCTCGATGTCGAGAGCCGGACATGGTCCGACGATCTCCTGGCGGCGACCGACCTCGACGTCTCCCACATGCCCTCTCTCGTGGAAGGCACGGATCGGGCCGGAACGCTGAAGGGAAACCTCGCCGCGCGCTGGGGCATGGGAGGCGGTGTCGTTGTCGCCGGCGGTGCGGGAGACAACGCGGCATCCGCCTGCGGCATGGGCACCGTTCGCGCCGGCCAGGCCTTCGTCTCGCTGGGCACCTCGGGCGTGCTGTTTGCGGCCAATGCCAGCTACCTTCCGAATCCTGAAAGTGCTGTCCATGCCTTCTGCCACGCCTTGCCGAACGCATGGCACCAGATGGGTGTCATTCTTTCAGCAACCGATTCCCTGAACTGGCTCGAGGACATAACCGGCAAGAGCGCGGGCGACCTGACCGGCGAGCTCGGTGACACGCTGCGCCCGCCGTCAGCGGTGACCTTTCTTCCGTATCTTTCCGGCGAGCGCACCCCGCACAACGACGCATCGATCCGCGGCGCGTTTGTGGGCCTCGCCCATCAATCCGGCCGCGAATCGCTGACCCAGGCCGTGCTCGAAGGTGTCGCATTCGCCTTTCGCGACAACCTCGAAGCGCTGAGAGCCGCGGGGACCGAGTTGAGGGCCGTTACGGCGATCGGCGGCGGCTCGCGGTCCCGCTACTGGCTCAGGGCAATCGCCACGGCGCTGGACATCGCGGTCGAGATCCCAGCCGACGGCGATTTTGGAGCGGCGTTCGGCGCCGCGCGCCTTGGCCTGATCGCCTCCGAGAACGCCGATCCGATCGCGGTCTGCACGCCGCCCGCGACGGCCGAGAGCATCGAGCCCGACAGCGCGCTCGCAGCTGCCTACGGCGATGCCTATGAACGCTATCGCGCGCTGTACCCTGCCATCAAAGGAGTTTCATCGTGAGCACCGGTTTCTTCGGCGACATCAAGTCCGTCACATTCGAGGGTTCCGAAAGCACGAACCCGTTGGCCTATCGTTTCTACGACCCCGACGAGGTCGTGATGGGCAAGCGGCTCGAGGACCATCTGCGCTTTGCCGTTGCCTATTGGCATTCCTTCGCGTGGCCGGGCGGCGACCCGTTCGGCGGCCAGACGTTCGACCGGCCGTGGTTCGGCGATACGATGGAACTTGCGCGGTTGAAGGCAGACGTCGCCTTCGAGATGTTCTCGCTGCTCGGCACGCCTTACTTCTGCTTCCACGATGCGGACGTGCGCCCGGAAGGCGAGACGCTGAAGGAGAGCATCGCCCGGCTCGACGAGATCGCCGACTATTTCGGCGGCAAGATGGAGACCACCGGGACGAAACTTTTATGGGGCACGGCAAACCTGTTTTCGCACCGGCGCTACATGGCGGGTGCCGCGACAAACCCGGACCCGGACGTCTTCGCCTATGCAGCCGCGACGGTGAAAAGCTGCGTCGATGTCACAAAGCGGCTTGGCGGCGAAAACTACGTGCTGTGGGGCGGACGCGAAGGCTACGAGACCCTGCTCAACACCGACATGAAGCGCGAGCGCGAGCAGGCGGGCCGCTTTCTTTCGATGGTCGTGGACTACGCAAAGAAGATCGGCTTCGACGGCACCATACTGATCGAGCCCAAGCCGCAGGAGCCGACCAAGCACCAGTATGATTACGACGTCGCGACCGTCTACGGTTTCCTCAAGGATTTCGGTCTCGAAGGCGAGGTGAAGGTCAATATCGAGCAGGGCCACGCGATCCTCGCCGGCCATTCCTTCGAGCACGAACTGGCGCTGGCCAATGCGCTCGGCATCTTCGGTTCGATCGACATGAACCGCAACGACTACCAGTCCGGCTGGGACACCGACCAGTTCCCCAACAATGTACCGGAAATGGCGCTGGCCTATTACCAGATTCTGCTCGGCGGCGGGTTCAAGACGGGCGGGACGAATTTCGACGCCAAGCTTCGCCGCCAGTCGCTCGATCCGGAAGACCTGCTGGCCGCGCATGTTGGCGGCATCGACTGCTGCGCGCGCGGGCTCAAGGCTGCCGCCAAGATGATCGAGGAAAAGGCACTGATCGAGCCGCTGGAGAAGCGCTACGCCGGCTGGGAAGACAGCGAGGCCAAGGCAATGCTTGCCGGCGAACGCACGCTGGATCAGATTTCGGAACGCGTGCTGTCGAAGGGAACCGAGCCGCAGCCGCGATCCGGCCGGCAGGAGTGGCTGGAGAACGTGGTCAATCGCTACGTCTGACCGGCGGCTTTTGGCGCGATCAATGTAGGGACGCGCAACCGTCGTTTACCAATTGGGCGGATCGGGAACGAAAAGTCTCCGAACCGCCTCGGCTTTGCCGCGGTTCTGTCTTCGTCGCGTCATGGCTGATGCGCTATCCTTGCGTCATGGAACGGGATCAACCAAACACGGCCATCGAGCCGCGGGACGACGCGATCGTCGAGGCGCTGCTGGCGCCCGGCGAAGGCTCATTCGTCGACGCGCTTCTGACGCTCGCAGACGAGAGTGCACGCCATGACGGCCCGGCCGATGCCCGCCATGCCCTGTCCGGTGGGTTCCAGGCGGCGTTGGCGCGGCGCATGCGCGAGGTCATCGCCAAGGACGACGCTTCGAGGGACGCGGCGTGACCATGTTTACTGAACGACGAAATAGTCCTCGATGGCTGCGGCCGCCTCTTTCAGATGCGGCAGGAACTCCTTCTCCATCTCGGATACGGAAAACCGCGCCGACTGCGTTGAGACGTTGATCGCAGCGACGATGCTGCCCGACCGGTCCCGGACCGGCACCGCGATCGACCGCAGACCAAGCTCCAGTTCTTGATCGACCATGGCAAAACCCTGCAGCCGAGCTTCCGAAACGAGACGCGCCAGCGTGACGGTATCGGTGATCGTCTTCGGCGTATTCGGGCGTATGGTGGCCCTGGCCAGAAACGCATCCAGTGCTTGCGGGGTGAGGTCGCTGAGCAGCACGCGCCCCATCGACGTGCAGTATGCCGGAAGCCGTGTGCCAACGTGCAGTCCTACCGAGACGATGCGCCGGCCGGCGACGCGGGCGACGTAGACCACATCCTCGTCTGCGAGAATCGCCGCTGAACACGATTCATTGAGCTTTTGCGAAACCGCACGCATGAACGGCTCCGCATAGGTCCACAACGTCGAGCCGGATATCCACGATCGCGCAACAGCAATCAGTCGAGACGAAAGCAGGAAACGCCTGCCGTCCTGCACCGCGTAACCGCTGCCGACGAGGGTAAGCAGGAAGCGGCGCGCTCCGGCACGGGTTAGCCCAGCTCTTTCTGCGGTCTCTGTAAGCGTCAGTCCCTGCGGGTGTGCGGCCAGGATTTCCATCACCTGAAGGCCGCGCGTGAGCGAGCCGACCTGATCGCGGCCGGCGGCGGGTTCGATTGACTCAAGGGGCGAGTTCATCTAGGCATGTATCGCATACAGAACAAATGTTCGCAATGCGAACTTTTGATGGGAGCGAAAATGAACAAGGTCTGCCAGAGCATCGAGGCTGCGGTCGCGGATATCCAGGACGGCATGGTGGTGATGATCGGCGGTTTCGGCGGGGCGGGCGCCCCGATCGAACTGATCGACGCCCTGATCGACCGCTACAAGAAGACGGGCTCGCCTGGTTCGCTGACGATCATCAACAACAATGCCGGCAACGGTGCGGTCGGCATCGCGGCGATGATCTATGCCGGCATGGTGGCCAAGATGGTGTGCTCGTTTCCGCGTTCGAGCGACCCCAAGGCGTTTACCGACAAATACCTGGCTGGAGAGATCGGCCTCGAACTGGTCCCGCAGGGCACGCTGGCAGAGCGCATTCGCGCCGCCGGAGCCGGCATTCCGGCATTCTACACACCCTCGAGCTACGGCACGCAGGTGGCGGACGGCAAGCCGATCGCGGAATTCGACGGCAAGCATTATGTGCAGGAACGCTGGCTGAAGGCGGATGTGGCGCTGATCAAGGCGCAGCTCGCCGACCGCAAGGGCAATCTCACCTATCATATGGCCGCACGTAACTTCTCGCCGCTGATGGCGACTGCCGCGACCATGACGATCGTACAGGCGAGCGAAATCCTCGAGCCCGGCGGCATCGATCCAGAGCATGTGGTCACGCCTGGCATCTTCGTCGACCGCATCGTGGAAGTTGCCGAGCCGAAGCAGGAAGAAGCATTGTTGCGCGAGGGAGCGAAGTGATGGCCGACAAACTCTCCAACGCCCAGATCGCGTGGCGCGCCGCGCAGGACCTTCCTGACGATGCCTATGTCAATCTCGGCATCGGCTTTCCGGAGATGATCGCCAAGTTCAAACCCGACGGGCGCGAGGTGATCTACCATACCGAAAACGGCATTCTCGATTTCGGCGAGGCTCCACCGGCCGGACAGGAAGACTGGGATCTCATCAATGCCGGCAAGAAGGCTGTTACACTGAATCCAGGTGCGGCATTCTTCCATCACGCCGACAGCTTCGCCATGGTGCGCGGTGGCCATCTCGATATCGCCGTGCTCGGCGCCTACGAGGTTGCGGAAAATGGCGACATCGCCAACTGGAGCACAGGGCCGGGGTCGGTTCCCGCCGTGGGCGGCGCGATGGACCTGGTCCACGGAGCTAAGCAGATCTGGGTCGTCACCGACCATGTCACCAAGAAGGGCGAACCCAAGTTGGTGAAGGCTTGCACCCTGCCGCTGACCGGCGTGGGCTGCGTGACGACCGTCTATACCAGCCTCGCGGTCATCGACATCGTCGACAAGCGTTTCGTGCTGCGCGAGAAGCTGGCAGGCATGAGCCTGGAGGAACTGCAGGCCGTGACCGGTGCCGAGCTGGTCGTCAATGGCGGCATCAAAGATCTAATCGTACCGGAGGTTTGAAATGGCCGAAGCCTATATCTGCGACTATGTCCGCACTCCCATCGGCCGTTTTGGCGGATCGCTCTCGTCGGTGAGGGCTGACGATCTTGGCGCGGTGCCGTTGAAGGCGCTCGTGGAACGCAATGCCGGTGTCGACTGGGACGCGATTGACGACGTCGTCTATGGCTGCGCAAACCAGGCTGGCGAGGACAATCGTAACGTTGCGCGGATGGCGCTGCTGCTGGCCGGCCTGCCGACCGTGGTGGCAGGCTCCACTGTGAATCGTCTGTGTGGCTCGGGCATGGATGCCCTGACGATCTGCGCGCGCGCCATCAAGGCCGGCGAGGCGGAGATCATGGTCGCGGGCGGCGTCGAATCGATGAGCCGTGCGCCGTTCGTCATGCCCAAGGCCGATACGGCCTTTTCGCGCAATGCGGAGATCTACGACACGACGATCGGCTGGCGTTTCGTCAATCCGCTGATGAAGAAGCAGTACGGCGTCGATTCAATGCCGGAAACCGGCGAGAACGTCGCCGAGCAATTCGGCGTGACGCGCGCCGACCAAGACGCCTTTGCGGTGCGCAGCCAGGAGAAGGCCGTCGCTGCGCAGGCCAATGGCCGGCTGGCAAAAGAAATAGTGGCGGTGACGATCCCGCAGCGCAAGGGCGATGCGGTCGTGGTCGACAAGGACGAGCATCCGCGTGCCGGCACCACTGTCGAAACGCTCGCCAAGTTGCCGACGCCATTCAAGAAGGAAGGCGGCACCGTGACCGCCGGCAACGCTTCAGGTGTCAATGACGGTGCGGCGGCGCTGATCGTGGCCTCCGAGGCGGCGGTGAAGAAATACGGCCTCACCCCCATCGCGCGTTTCGTCGGCGGGGCGGTCGCAGGCGTCGAGCCGCGCATCATGGGTATCGGCCCAGCGCCGGCAACCAAGAAGCTGTGTGCGCGTCTCGGCATTTCGCCGTCCGACTTCGATGTCATCGAACTCAATGAAGCCTTCGCCTCCCAAGGCATCGCCGTGCTGCGCGACCTCGGTATCGCCGAGGACGCGCAGCACGTGAACCCGAATGGCGGCGCGATTGCGCTCGGGCACCCGCTTGGCATGTCGGGCGCGCGTATCTCCGGTACAGCTGCGCTCGAACTGCACGAGCGGGGCGGCAAGCTTGCGCTGGCGACAATGTGCATCGGCGTTGGGCAGGGCATCGCGGTGGCGCTCGAGCGGGTCTGACGCGAACGCCTATTTGACGGCGATCGCCTCGATCTCGACGAAGAGGTTCGGCGCGGCGAGGCCCTTGACGATCAGCAGGGTCGTCGCCGGTGGCGGGGTGGGAAGCGTTCCTCCCGCCGCCATCATGAACTCGCCGATATGCGCTTCGTCGGTGAGGTAGATCGTCACCTTGGCGAGGTTCATGGTGTCCATGCCGGCCTCTGCCAGCATGGCATAGACATTGGCGACGGCCAGCTTCGCCTGCTCGCCGACTGTGGCCGGTACGCTGCCGTCTGCGGCGACCCCGACCTGGCCGGATACGAACAGCGTCTTCTGTGGCCCGCTCGCAAGCGCGGCGTGGCTGTATCCCATGGGGGGCGGCAAATCCCGGTTGTTGAGCATCGTGAGCATTTCAGTGTCCTCTCATTGTTTCGTTTTGCGAGTTGCGTTCAGCCGGGCGAACAGGTCCCGGATCGAGCGGCGGTGCTCTTCGGCAAGGACGCCGGAGCGGGATAGAACCAGCATTCCGTGATAGACGAGCGTCAGGTGGGTGGCCTCCCGCTCGCCCTCCTCGTCGCCAAGCTCACGCAGAAGGACCGTGCGGATACCCTGCGCCGTGATGGACATTCCATCGGCGATCTTCTCGCTGGCGAAAGGCGGCGCGTTCGGCCCGAATTCAATGGCGCTGTTGGTGACGAGGCAGCCGAAGCCATCCGCCTGCGGCATCTCCCAGATCGACATGAACAGATTTTCGAGATCGTCCAGCCCGGCTTCCGGACCGGCGAAGGCTTTGGCGCGCCCCTTGATCACGATCTCGACGTAGTGGTCGAGCGCGGCGCGGAACAGGCCTTCCTTGCTTTCATAGCTGTTGTAGAGGCTGCCCGAGGTTGCGCCCGTCGCCTGCTCCAGGTCCTTGATCGAGACACGCGCGTAACCCTTGGTGCGAAAGCAGTGCATCGCTGCGGACAGGACTGCATCGGGATTGAAGATGCGGGGGCGTGCCACTAGAAATCCTTTTTAAAACGGTCATTATATAATACATATTCTATAAAGTGCCGCAACACGTTTCTTGGGGCGGCCGGCCCCTGGTGGAAAAAATCCGGCGTGCCTCTCGAATTTCGCCTTCGAGCGATCCACATATCGGGAATGGACGATATGGTTCCCGACCGAGACTTAATCCTGAAGGCGCTTGCCCACCCCGTGCGGCGAGACATGCTTGCCTGGCTCAAGGAACCGGAGCGGCATTTTTCCGGCCAGTCACATCCGCTCGGGATGGGTGTGTGTGCCGGCAGTTTCGAACGGTGCGGACTGTCGCAGTCGACCGTATCGGCACATCTCGCCGCACTTTCGGCGGCCGGTCTTGTGACAACCCGCAAGGTCGGACCATTCGTCTTCTACACCCGTGACGAGCGCACGATCGGCGCCTTTCGCGCCTCCCTCGCAGACCTCTAGAACGAAAGCTTCCCATGTCCACCTTGTTTGATCCCATGACGGTCGGTGACCTTGATCTTCCCAACCGCGTCGTAATGGCCCCACTGACGCGCAACCGCTCGCCCAATGCCGTGCCAACCGATCTTGTCGTCGAGTACTACTCGCAACGCGCATCCGCCGGGCTCCTGATCACCGAGGCAACCGCGATCAGCCATCAGGGGCAGGGCTATGCGGACGTACCGGGTCTGTATGGCGAGGACCAGCTGGCCGCGTGGAAACGCGTCACGGACGCGGTTCACGAAGCCGGCGGGCGGATCGTCACGCAGATGTGGCATGTCGGGCGCATCTCCCATACCAGCCTTCAGCCCGACGGTGGCAAGCCGGTTGCGCCATCCGCCATCCAGGCCAAGTCGAAGACCTATCTGATCAATGGCGACGGGACGGGTTCTTTCGCCGAAACATCCGAGCCACGTGCCCTGGAACTCGGCGAGATCCCCGGCATCGTCGACGACTACCGTCGCGCAGCAAAGGCAGCGGTGGAACAGGCTGGATTTGACGGGGTCGAAATTCACGCGGCCAACGGCTACCTGATCGACCAGTTTCTGCGATCGGGAAGCAACCACCGCGACGACGCCTATGGCGGTCCGATCCCGAACCGGGCCCGGCTGCTGTTCGAAGTGGTCGATGCGGTAGCCGAGGCGGTCGGTTCGGGCAGGGTCGGCATACGACTATCCCCTGTCACACCTGCAAACGACGCATCCGATCCGGATCCGCAGCCACTGTTCGACTACGTCGTGCGCGGGCTTGCTTCGCGCGGGCTGGCCTATATCCACACGATCGAGGGTGCCACTGGCGGCCAGCGCGACTATCAGCAGGGTAACGAGCCCTTCGACTATGCGGCCTACAAGGCCGCCTACCGGGACGCCGGCGGCGAGGGCGCCTGGATGGTCAACAACGGGTATGACGGTCCTCTCGCGAAATCGGCAGTCCAGAGCGGACGTGCTGATCTCGTCGCATTCGGCAAGCTGTTCATCGCAAATCCCGACCTCGTCGCGCGTCTGCGCGATGGGCTGCCGCTCAACGAGCCTGACAAGGCTACGTTCTACGGCGGCGGCGTAAAGGGCTACACGGACTATCCCTTCGCCGCCTGAGCCGCCGGCACCGGCAAGCCGCGCCGCATCTGGACGGGCGGCTTGCCGAAGGAACGGGAAAACGCCCGGGAAAAGGCGGCTGCAGAGGAGAAGCCGGTGCGCGCTGCGATATCGGCCATCGGTTCTACGGTGTCGAGTACCAGACGGCGCGCCGCGTTCAGTCTCAGGCGCAGATAATAGGCGCCGGGCGTTTCGCCGATCGCTTTGGTGAACGTCTTTTCGAGCGTGCGGGTGGTGACGCCGGCGCGCTTGGCTATGGCGCCGATGGTGAGCGGACGATCGATGCGGCTTTCCATCAGTCGGATTGCCTGCGCGATGCGGGCGTCATAGCCATCAAGGCGGCCGAGCGAGACGAGGGGCTGCGCGTCGGTGGCCGCGCGCGCCTGATCGTAGATGAAGACGCTGGCGACATCGAGCGCCACGGCCATCCCCAGCCGCGAGCGGATAAGGTGCAGCATCAGGTCGAAGACGGGCGATGCCCCACCGGCAGTGAGGATCGGGCCATCGATGACATAGCGGTCGGGCCTGACATTGCAGCCTGGGAAGCGCGCGGCGAAATCCTCCAAATCCTCCCAGTGGGTTGTCGCGGCGCGGCCTTCCAGCAGGCCGGCAATGCCGAGCAGCCACGCGCCTGCCTCCACCCCGCATATCGCCTTCGCAAGGCGCACCGTACGCCGCAACGCGGCGAGCAAGGCGGGCGTTGCCTGAAGCCTCGTGCCGAAGCCGCCTATGATGACGAGAAGATCGGTCTCAGCATCGCCCTGAAAGCTTCCCTCCACGGCGATCGGCAGCCCGGCCGTCGTCAGAGGTGGCTTGCCATCGGCGGACACGATGGTCCAATCGAAGAGCTTCGAACCGACGACACGGTTCGCCGCCCGTAGCGGATCGATGGCGGATGCCACGCACATGACCGAAGCGCCGGAAAACACCAGAAAGGTCAGCCGCAGAGGAGAGGGGTTGGGCTGGAAGATTGAAGGGTGTTCGCTTTGCATCAATCTGCATTCGTAAATCGTCAACCACGGTTCTGCAAGTCAGGCATGCTTGATGAAAGTCCAAGCAAAGCCTTATCGGAGGAACTTGAATGCCACTGGCCATGAACCTGGACGTCTTCATCACCTGCGCCGTGACCGGATCGGGCGGTACCCAGGATCGCAGCCCGCATGTGCCGCGTTCGCCAAAGCAGATCGCAGACGCCGCTATCGATGCCGCCAAGGCTGGTGCTGCGATCGTCCATTGCCACGTGCGCGACCCTGAGACAGGCGCACCGCGCCGCGACGTAGCACTCTACCGGGAAGTGACCGAACGCATCCGCGACGCCGAAGTCGACGTGGTGCTGAACCTGACCGCCGGGATGGGCGGCGACATGGTGTTCGGCTCGACCGAGGCGCCGCTGCCGCTGAAGCAGAACGGCACCGACATGGCCGGCGCATCCGAGCGCGTCGAGCATGTGCGCCAATGTCTGCCGGAAATCTGCACGCTCGACTGCGGCACGATGAATTTTGCCGAGGCAGACTATGTCATGACGAACACGCCGGGCATGCTGCGCGCCATGGGCGGCATGATGACGGACATGGGCGTGAAGCCGGAAATCGAGGCGTTCGACACCGGACACCTCTGGTTTGCCAAGCAACTGGTCGAGGAAGGCGTGCTGAAGCCGGACGCGCTCGTGCAATTGTGCATGGGCGTACCCTGGGGCGCGCCTGACGATCTCAACACCTTCATGGCGATGGTCAACAACGTTCCGAAGGAATGGACTTTTTCGGCTTTCGCGCTCGGCCGCAACCAGATGGCCTACGTCGCCGCGTCGGTTCTGGCCGGCGGTCACGTCCGCGTCGGTCTTGAGGACAATCTCTGGCTCGGCAGGGGCCAGCTTGCGACGAACGCCCAGCTCGTCGAGCGCGCCGTCACCGTCGTCGAAAATCTCGGTGCGCGGGTGATCGGCCCGGACGAGGTGCGTGCCAAACTCAACCTGACAAAGCGCGCGCCACTGGCGGGCTGACTGGAGCGAACCGACATGAACGAGATCACCAAGGCCGCCTGCATCGGCGGCGGCGTCATCGGAGCGGGCTGGGTGGCCCGGCTGGTGCTGAACGGCATCGACGTGGCGATCTACGATCCCGACCCGGAAGCCGATCGCAAGGTCAACGAGGTGATGGCGAATGCGCGCCATGCCTATCGGCAGATGTCGCCCGATGGACTGCCTTCCGAAGGGCGCATCACCTATGTAGGATCGATCGCAGAAGCCGTGGCCGATGCCGACCTCATCCAGGAGAGCGTGCCGGAGCGGCTCGACCTGAAGCACAAGGTGCTGGCCGCGATCGACGCGCATGCGCGTGCCGACGCAATCGTCGGTTCGTCGACCTCGGGAATCAAGCCGACCGACATGCAGCCGTCAATGTCCGCGCATCCCGAGCGGCTCGTCGTGGCGCACCCTTTCAATCCCGTCTACCTGCTGCCGCTCGTCGAGATCGTCGGCGGCGAGAAGACGACGCCCGAATGTGTCGACAAGGCAAAGTCGCTCTACGCTTCGATCGGCATGAAGCCGGTGGCGATCCGCAAGGAGATCGAGGCGTTCGTCGGCGACAGGCTGCTCGAAGCGATGTGGCGCGAGGCGCTGTGGCTCATCAAGGACGGCATCTGCACCGTCGAGGAACTGGACGACATCATGCGCTATTCGTTCGGCCTCCGCTGGGCGCAGATGGGCATGTTCCAGGTCTACCGCATCGCGGGCGGCGAGGCCGGGATGCGCCACTTCATGGCACAGTTCGGCCCCTGCCTCTCCTGGCCCTGGACCAAGCTGATGGACGTACCCGAGTTCAACGACGAGCTGGTCGATCTCATCGCCACGCAATCCGACGAGCAGTCCGGCAAACACTCGATCCGCGAGCTGGAGCGCATCCGAGACGACAATCTCGTGGCGATCATGGGCGCGCTCGGCAAGCAGAATGGCGGGCAAGGCTGGGGCGCGGGCGAGTTGCAGAACGACTATGTTCGGAGACTGGCTGGATCGGTGAAGGAGAACGGCTGACCATGCATTTCGGCCTTTCCGAAGAACAGCGCGCGATCGTCGAAACGACCCGCGCCTTCGTCGAAAATGAACTCTATCCGCACGAGGCGGAAGTGGAGCGCACGGGTGTGCTGCGCCGCGACCTGATCGAGGAGATCAAGGCCAAGGCGATGGCGGCAGGGCTGTATGCCGCCAACATGCCGGAGGACGTCGGCGGGGCAGGGCTCGATACGCTGACTTGGCTGCTCTACGAGAAGGAGCTTGGCCGCGCCAACTACGCGCTGCATTGGACCTGCGTTGCGCGGCCATCGAACATTCTTCTGGCGGGCACGCCCGAGCAGCGTGAGAAATATCTCTACCCTTGCATGCGCGGCGAGACGTGGGACTGCCTCGCGATGACCGAACCAGGGGCGGGCTCGGACTTGCGCGGCATGAAGGCAACGGCCGTGAGGGATGGAGACGATTGGGTGCTGAACGGCACCAAGCATTTCATCAGCCATGCCGATATTGCTGGTTTTGCCATCGTCTTCATGGCAACCGGCGAGGAGGAGACGCCACGCGGCAAGCGCAAGCAGATCACCGCCTTCTTCGTAGACAAGGAAACACCCGGCTTCACCGTGCGCGATGGCTACCGCAACGTGTCGCATCGCGGCTACACCAATGCGGTGCTGGAATTCGACGACTGCCGCCTGCCCGCCAGCCAAGTGCTTGGCGAGGTCCACAAGGGCTTCGAGGTTGCCAATTCGTGGCTCGGCGCGACGCGTCTGCAGGTAGCCGCAACCTGCCTGGGACGGGCCGAACGCGCGCTCGGCCATGCGGTAGATTATGCGGCGCAGCGCCAGCAGTTCGGCCAACAGATCGGCAAGTTCCAGGGCGTGTCCTTCAAGCTCGCCGACATGGCGACGGAGTTGAAGGCGGCGGAACTGCTGACGCTCGAAGCCGGCTGGAAATATGACGAAGGCTCGGTGACCGACGAGGACATGGCGATGGCGAAGCTCAAGGCCACCGAGATGCTCGCCTTCGTTGCCGACGAGGCAATCCAGATCCATGGCGGCATGGGGCTGATGGACGAGCTTCCGCTCGAACGGATATGGCGCGACGCGCGCGTCGAGCGCATCTGGGAAGGCACGAGCGAAATCCAGCGGCACATCATCTCGCGCGCCCTGCTGCGCGCGGTCGGCGGCTAGACCGGCGGCGGCATGGCGAAGATCGGCATCAGGGAGACCGACCTCTATCTGCCCGTAAAGCGCGTGCTCGAAGGGCAGGGCTACACCGTCAAGGGCGAGGTGGGATCGGCCGATGTCGTTGCGATGCGCGAGGGCGAGGATCCGGTGATCGTCGAGCTGAAGGCAGGTTTTTCCCTGTCGCTCTTCCACCAGGCGATCCAGCGCCAGGCAATCAGCAATGCCGTCTATGTCGCGGTACCGCATGGAAGCGGCAGGGCATGGCTGAAGGCGCTGGTCGACAATCGCAAGCTGTGCCGGCGGCTTGGCTTGGGGCTCATCACGGTCAGGCTCGCGGACGGCTTCGTCGAACTGCATTGCGACCCCGAGCCCTACAAGCCGCGGCAGTCGAAACAGCGCAAGGCGCGTCTGCTGCGGGAGTTCGCCCGTCTCGTCGGTGATCCCAACAGCGGCGGCATGACCCGCCGCAACCTCGTCACCGCCTATCGGCAGGAGGCACTGGTGTGCCTGCGGCTGCTCGGTGAGCTTGGGCCGACCAAGGCGTCGAAAGTGGCGGCGGACAGCCGTATCGCCCACGCAAGACGGCTGATGGCCGACAACCACTATGGTTGGTTCGAGCGTGTCGAGACCGGCATCTACGCCCTGAGCCCCAAAGGGGCGAAGGCGATCGACGAGTATGCGACCGAGATCGCGAAATTGGCAGCGGCGATGTCGAAGCAATCGGAAAACCCATCATGACCGCCAGCCGCGACCTGACCCGACTGCTCAGGCCAAAATCCATTGCGGTGTTCGGTGGCGGGTTCTTCGCGCCGAATGTGGTCAGGCAGTGCCTTAAGATGGGTTATGCCGGCGAGATATGGCCGGTGCACCCGACGCGCGACGAGGTGGCCGGGGTTAGAGCCTACAGGTCGGCTGACGATCTGCCTGCTGCTCCCGATGCCGCCTTCATCGGCGTGAACCGCTTCCTGACGGTCGACATCGTTCGCGCGCTCGTGCGGCGCGGCGCCGGCGGCGCCGTTTGCTTTGCCGCCGGGTTTCTGGAAGCCGGGGCCGACGATGCCGATGGAGGGCGGCTGCAATCCGAACTTGTCGCGGCTGCCGGCGACATGCCGATCATCGGCCCGAATTGCTACGGCCTGATCAACTATGCCGATGGCGCGCTGCTTTGGCCGGACCAGCATGGTGGCGTCCGCCTTCCAGAAGGCCAGCGCGGCGTGTCGATCATCACCCAATCCTCCAACATCGCCATCAACATGACGATGCAGAAGCGCGGCCTGCCGATCGCCTATCTCCTCACCGCCGGAAACCAAGCGCAGACGGGATTGTCGGATATGGCATTGGGGCTGATCGAGGACGATCGCGTCTCCGCGCTCGGGCTGCATATCGAAGGCTTCGACTCGGTGGAGGGTTTTCAGCGCCTCGCAGCCCGTGCGCGCGAACTGCAAAAGCCGATCGTCGCGATGAAGGTCGGGCGCTCGGAACAGGCGCGCAAGGCAACGATCTCCCACACTGCATCGCTGGCCGGATCGGATGCCGCCTCCGACGCATTTCTCAAGCGGCTCGGGATCGCGCGTGTCGACACTATTCCGTCCTTTCTAGAGACGCTGAAGCTGCTTCACGCGGTTGGACCGCTGTCCGGCCGTCGCCTGTCGTCGATGAGCTGTTCGGGTGGCGAGGCATCTGTCATGGCGGACGCCGCGCAAGGCCGGCGTATACACTTTCCGGCCCTTGGTGAGGCACACAAGGCGCAGGTGCGCGAGGCCCTCGGGCCGCTGGTGGCGATCGCCAACCCGCTCGACTACAACACTTTCATCTGGAACGACGAACCTGCCATGACGGCGACATTTTCGGCGATGGTGTCCGGTGGGTTCGATCTCAACATGCTGGTGCTGGACTTCCCCCGCGCCGACCGCTGCGCGGACGTCGACTGGTGGCCGACGGTCGATGCTTTCGAGGCAGCTCTGAAACAGCATTCCGCAAGCGGCGCGATCGTGGTGTCGATGCCGGAAAACCTTTCGGAAGAATATGCGAACAACCTGATGGCGCGCGGGATCGTGCCGCTTTTGGGCATCACCGAGGCCATGGACGCGGCGACGGCGGCGGCGTTTGTTGGTGAGGCGTGGAAATCGCGCACTCCCTCCCCCTCGAGGGGAGGGTGGACGATCACCGAAGGTGATCGGACGGGTGGGGTCGCCACAGGAGGGCACACCGTCGCAACGACGCAGTGCGCTGCCGCGATGACCCCCTCCGCCCGCTTCGCGGGCACCTCCCCCTCAGGGGGGGAGGAAGGGTGGCCTGACGAAGCCGCTGCCAAGGCACTGCTTGCATCCTTTGGCCTGCCCGTGCCACCGGGCCAGCGCGTGTCCACCGTGGCGGAAGCTGTCGACGCCGCGCGAGCGCTCGGCTTTCCAGTCGCACTGAAGGCGCTGGGACTTGCGCACAAGTCGGAAGCCGGCGCGGTACGGCTTGGGCTCGAAAACGAAAAAGCGTTGAAGGCCGCTGCGCTTGAACTGGCCAACATCGGCACCGGGTTCTATGTCGAGCGCATGGTGCAGGGGGGCGTTGTCGAGCTCATCGTCGGCGTCGTGCGCGACCCACTGTTCGGTCCTGTGATGACGATCGGGACCGGTGGTGTGCTGGTTGAGCTGCTGAAGGATTCGGCCACGTTGCTGCTGCCGACAAGCCGGGAAGAGATCGAGGCCGGCGTGCGGGGCCTGAAGCTGTTTCCGCTGCTCGACGGTTATCGTGGCAGAAAGAAGGCCGACCTCGACGCTGCGACCGACTCCATTCTCAAGATTACCGATTTCGTCTCCGCACATGCGCACATTATCGACGAGCTGGACATCAACCCGCTGATCGTATGCGGGCAAGGAGAGGGCGCATGGATTGCCGACGCGCTTCTCGTGACAAGGGAGTAGACAATGACCGAAGTCGTAAAGACGCGCCGCGACGGCGCCATTCTCGAAGTGACGCTCGACCGGCCCAAGGCCAATGCCATCGATCTCGAGACCAGCAGGCTGCTGGGACAGACCTTCAAGGCGTTTCGGGACGACCCGGAACTGCGTGTCGCGATCATCAAGACCGCAGGCGACAAGTTCTTTTCCGCAGGCTGGGACTTGAAGGCTGCAGCCGGCGGCGACGCCGTCGACGGAGACTATGGCGTTGGCGGGTTCGGCGGGCTGCAGGAATTGCGCGATCTCAACAAGCCGGTGATCGCCTGCGTCAACGGCATGGCGGTTGGCGGCGGGTTCGAGCTCGCCCTGTCGTGCGACCTGATCTACGCCTCCGACACATCATCCTTCGCGCTGCCGGAAATCCGCGCCGGGACGCTGGCGGATGCAGCGACGGTGAAACTGCCCAAGCGCATGCCGTACCACGTTGCCATGGATCTGTTGTTCACGGGACGCTGGATGGACGTTCTGGAGGCCCATCGGTGGGGCCTGGTCAACGAAGTCCACCCTGTCAGCCAGTTGGAGGAGCGGGTGTGGGACGTGGCGCGGCTTCTGGCGGATGGCCCGCCGCTGGTCTTCGCAGCGATCAAGGAAGTCGCGCGCGAAGCAGAAGCGATGACGTTCCAGGACGCGATGAACCGCATTACCAAGCGCAGATTCCGCACCGTTGACGAACTCTATGATTCCGAGGACGGCCTGGAGGGGTTCCGCGCCTTTGCCGAAAAGCGTGATCCGGTTTGGAAGGGTCGCTGAATGGCCGATTACGAAAAGCTCATCGATGCCGAGACCTGGGCGTTCATCGAGAGAACCAACAGCTTCTATCCGCCCGACACGATCGATTTCACGATTGAACAGCAGCGCGCGATCTATGACCGGATGTGCCAGGCGTTTCACGCCGGCAATCCGCACGGCGTGTCGGCACACACCGGCGCGATCGAAGCGGACGGGCGCCGCATTCCGATCCGCACCTATCGCAGGGATAATCCAGACAATGCGGCTGTCGTGCTCTACTTCCACGGAGGTGGCTTCATTCTCGGCGGCCTGGAGAGCCACGACGACGTCTGCGCCGAATTGTGTGATCGCACCGGCTACGAGGTCATCTCGGTGGACTATCGCCTGGTGCCGGAGCACACGCACCCGGCGGCATTCGACGACGCGCTGGCGGCCTTTGACTGGACGGCAAAGTCGTATGACCGTGCGATCGTGCTGGCAGGCGATTCCGCCGGCGGCAATCTCGCAGCGGCAGTGGCTCACGCGACGCGTGGGCGAGCGAGGCATGCTGTCGGACAGGTGCTGATCTATCCGGGGCTGGGAGGCGACACGTCACGCGGCTCCTATGTCGAGCATATCGACGCGCCGATGCTGTCGGGCCGCGACCTGGAATTCTACGCGCGCATGCGTGCCGGTGGCCGTGACGTGAGCGGCGACGCGAGTTTCGCACCCCTGGCCGATACCGACTTTTCCGGACTGCCTCCGACCGTGCTGATCACCGCGCAATGCGATCCGCTATCGTCTGACGGTGAGACCTATCGCGACGCGCTGGTGGCCGCGGGCGGAAAGGCGACATGGATCGAGGATATGGGATTGGTGCATGGTCACCTGCGCGCCCGCCACACGGTGTCCCGTGCCCGCGAAAGTTTCGCGCGTATCGTTGAGGCGGTAAAGGCCCTGGGCCGCGGTGAGTGGCCATACTGACGGTCAAGCCAGGAACGGCTTCGCCTTCATCGTTTCGGCCGCCGGTACGCCGAGGCGTTTGAGGATCGTCGGCGCGAGCTGGAGCTGGTCGAGCAGGTCTTCCTCCGCCGCGAGCGCGGAGCCGCCGCCGAAATAATAGAGCGCGACGTCCTGCATCTCGTCATCGTGGCCGCCATGGTGGCCACGCTGGGTCTGGCCATGGTCGGCAGTGACGATCACTTCATAACCCTGTTCGCGCCAACGGGGCAGGAAGCCCGCAAGGCTGGCATCGAGTGTGTAGAGGGCGTTGTCCATCTCAACGCAATCTTGGCCGTAGCGATGGCCCATCGAGTCGACGGTGCAGGTGTGCAGGATGCCGTAATCGATGCGGTGGCGCTCGGTCAGCATCGTCAACGTAGCGAACAGGTCGACGTCGCTCGGCGTCATGCCATTGGTGTGGCCATAGCCGCTCATCGTATGGAAGCGGCCATGATGGATCGGGCCGTCCGGTTCGTCATATTCGATGTCGCGAGCCGGATCGAACGGATAGCGGTTGAAGAACTCGGACCAGTAGGAATGCGTCACCGCGCCTGACTTGCCGCCGGCCATGGCGACTTCCGAGAAGATGTCCGGCTGGGTGACCCGGCGTCGGAACTCGTTCGAGCCGATGCCGTGCTCTTGCGGGGAGACGCCCGTATGGATCGAGGCGTAGCAGCATGCGGAGGTGGATGGCAGCACCGAACGCATGCGCCATTTCCGCGCTTCGCCGGATTGCACCCACCCTTCGAGATTGCCCATGAAGGGCTTCCAGTTTCGCCATGGAAGCCCGTCTAGGATGATCAGCAGCAGCTTCGAGGAAAGCGGCAATTAGTTCCCCGCGCTCTGCATGCGGCGGTTGCCGATCGCCTTCTCCAGCCAGCCGATTTCCATCTCCGGAACCGAAGAGAGCAGAAGGTCGGTGTAGTCGTCGAAGGGCGGCGCCAGCACCGTCGATTTCGGCCCGTAGCGCACCACTTCGCCGCGATACATCACCGCGATCGAGTCGGCGATGGATTTCACCGTCGCGAGGTCGTGGGTGATGAACAGATAGGCGACGTCCTCTTCCGCCTGAAGCTCCAGCAGGAGTTCGAGAATGCCGTGGGCCACCAGGGGATCGAGAGCGGAGGTCACCTCGTCGCAGATGATGAGCTTGGGCTTGGCCGCCAGCGCGCGTGCGATGCACACGCGCTGCTTCTGCCCACCGGACAACTCGGCCGGGTAGCGGTCGGCGAAGCCCTTGCCCATCTCGATCTTGTCGAGAAGTTCGGCCACCCGTTCGTCACGCGCCTTGCCGCGCATGCCGAAATAGAACTCGAGCGGCCGGCCGATGATGGTGGCGACGGTCTGGCGCGGGTTCATCGCCACGTCGGCCATCTGGTAGATCATCTGCAGTTCGCGCAGGTCGTCGCGTGATCGATCGCGCAGGCTGTTGGACAGCGTGCGTCCGGCAAACGTGATCGATCCTTCTTCAGGCGGCAGAAGGCCGGTAATCGCGCGGGCGAGCGTCGACTTTCCTGAGCCGGATTCACCGACCACGGCCAGTGTTTGTCCGGGATGAATGTCGACCGAGACATCCTTGAGCACCTTCACGGAGCCTGTGTATGACGCGGTGACGTTCTTGACCGAAAGCAGCGGCGTGCCGCGCGGCAGCTTCTCCTCGTGCTCGATCTCGTGCACCGAGACCAGCTTGTTGGTGTATTCCTCGCGAGGTTCCTTGATGATCTGGTGGGTGCCGCCCCACTCGACCAGCTTGCCGTGGCGAAGCACCATGATCTCGTCGGCGACCTGCGCGACGACGGCGAGGTCGTGCGTGATATAGAGCGCGGCGACGCCCGTATCGCGGATCGCGTCCTTGATCGCCGCGAGCACGTCGATCTGGGTGGTGACGTCGAGCGCGGTCGTCGGCTCGTCGAAGACGATCAGGTCAGGCTCCGAGCACAGCGCCATCGCCGTCATGACACGCTGCAACTGGCCGCCCGAGACCTGGTGCGGGTAGCGATTGCCGATGGTGTCGGGATTGGGCAGGCTGAGCTTGCGGAACAGTTCCCTGGCCCGCTTCTCGGCTTCGGCCCGGGTGGCTGTCCCATGCTCGACGGTCGCCTCCACCACCTGGTCCATCAGCTTGTGGGCCGGGTTGAAGGCGGCGGCCGCCGACTGCGCGACGTAGCAGACTTCCTTGCCGCGCAGCTTGCGGACGCCGGACTTGCCACCCTTGAGAATGTCACGTCCGTTGAGCAGGACTTCACCCCCGGTAATGCGCACGCCGCCGCGGCCATAGGCCATGGAGGAGAGCCCGATCGTCGACTTGCCCGCGCCCGACTCGCCGATCAGGCCGAGGACCTTGCCGCGTTCCAGCGTAAGGGAGACGCCGTGAACGATGGTGACGTTCTTGGGGTCTTCGCCGGGCGGGTAGACGGTCGCCTCGATCTTCAGGTTGCGGATGTCCAGCAGGGTTCCGTCGTGCTGCTTCCTGGGCGCCTTAGCCATTGCCGCGTCCTCCCTTGAGGTCGGTGGTGCGGTTCAGCACCCAGTCGGCGACCAGATTGACGGAAATCGCCAGCGCCGCGATGGCGGCGGCGGGGATGAGGGCCGCGGGAATGCCGAACACGATGCCTTCCTTGTTCTCCTTGACCATGCCACCCCAGTCGGCCTCCGGCGGTTGAACGCCAAGACCCAGGAACGACAGCGCCGACAGGAACAGCACCGCGTAGATGAAGCGCAGGCCCAGTTCCGAGATGAGGGGGGAAAGGGCGTTGGGCAGGATCTCGCGGAAGATGATCCAGCCCATGCGCTCGCCGCGCAGCTTTGCCGCCTCGACGTAGTCCATGACGTTGATATCCACGGCTACGGCGCGTGAAAGGCGGTAGACGCGGGTGGAGTCGAGGATGCCCATGACGAGAATGAGCGTCAGGATGGTGGAGGGCAGCACCGACAGAACGACAAGCCCGAAGATCAGCGTCGGGATCGCCATCAGGAGGTCGACGAAGCGCGACATCAGGGTATCGAACCAGCCACCCAGAACCGCGGCGCTGAAGCCGAGGATCGCGCCGAGCGAGAATGAAAGCGCTGTCGACATTGCGGCGATGAAGACCGTCGTCCGCGCGCCATAGATCATGCGCGAGAGAAGGTCACGGCCGAGATTGTCGGTACCAAGCAGATATTGCGACGACATCGGCTCCCAGACGTCGCCGACGATCTGCGCCTTGCCGTATGGGGCGATCCACGGGGCGAAGATCGCCGCGAACAGGAAGAGCGCGGTGAAGAAGAGGCCTATCCAGGCCCCCAGTGTTACGCGTTTCAAATCGAACATGCCGCGCCTCTCATCTCGGATGCCGCAGACGCGGGTTGGCAAGGATGGCAGCGATGTCGGCGATGATGTTGAGGCTGATGTAGACAGCCGCGAAGATCAGGCCGACTGCCTGCACCACCGGGACGTCGCGCTTGGTGACGTGATCGACGAGATACTGACCCATGCCGGGATAGACGAAGATCACCTCGATGACGACGACGCCGACGACGAGGAAGGCGAGGTTGAGCATGACGACGTTGACGATCGGCGCGATGGCATTCGGGAATGCGTGGCGGCGAATGATGTCGAACTGCGACAGTCCCTTGAGTTCCGCCGTCTCGATGTAGGCAGACTGCATGACGTTGAGGATCGCCGCGCGCGTCATACGCATCATGTGGGCAAGCACGACAAGCGTGAGCGCGGTTGCTGGAAGCGCAATCGCGCGCATTCTGTCCACGAATGGCATGCCCTCATAGACGGTCGAGATGCCAGGCAGCCACTGGAGCTGGACGGCGAAGAAGTAGACCAGGACATAACCGATGAAGAATTCCGGCAGCGAGGTCGATGCGAGAGCGAAGCCGGAAATCGTCTTGTCGATCGCACCATTGCGATAACGCACCGCAAGAAGCCCGAGTATGATGGCCAGCGGGACGGAGATGACGGCCGCCCAGAAAGCGAGGAACAACGTGTTCCAGAGCCGACCGCCGATCGCGGTGGCGATGTCCTGCCTGCTGGTAAGCGCGGTGCCGAGATCGCCCTGGAGTATGCCGCCGAGCCACTGGAAGTAGCGCATGATGGCAGGCTCGTTCAGTCCGAGCTCTTCACGCAGGTTCGCAAGCGCTTCGGGCGTCGCGGACTGGCCAAGGATGGACTGGGCGACGTCGCCGGGCAGGATCTGCGTGCCGGCGAAAATCAGGACCGAAACGGCCAGCAGGAGAAGGACGCCCAGCGCGATGCGCTGGGCGATGAGCTTCAAGATGGGTGACCCCATGTGACCGGCCCCAATCAGGAGTTGAGCCAGCACTTGGACAGCGCGTAGCCGCCCATCATTTCCTGATTGCCGTCCTTGACCCAACCGCCGACGCTCTCGGCGGTCGCGTCGATGAAGTCATTGAACATCGGGACGATGACGCCGCCCTCTTCGTTGATCATGACATTCATGTCGCGATAGATCGCCTTGCGCTTGGCATCGTCCAGTTCCGCACGCGCGGTGAGGAGCATCTTGTCGAAGTCGTCGCGGAAGAAACGGGTGTCGTTCCAGTCTGCCGTCGACAGGTAGGCGGTCGTGAACATCTGGTCCTGGGTCGGGCGCCCGCCCCAGTAGGATGCGGAGAACGGCTGGACGTTCCACACTTCCGACCAGTAGCCGTCGCCCGGCTCGCGGCGGATGTCGAGGGTGATGCCTGCGGCGGCAGCGCTCTGCTGGTAGAGCTGTGCTGCATCGACGGCGCCTGGGAAGGCGACATCCGAGGTACGCAGCAGGACCGGGCCTTCATGTCCCGACTTCTCGAAGTGGAATTTGGCCTTGTCCGGATCGTAGTTGCGCTGCTCGAGATCGTCGGAGAACAGCGGATAGGAGGCATTGATCGGCGTATCATTGCCGATGGAGCCGTAGCCGTGAAGAATCTTCTCGACCATTTCCTCGCGGTTCATCGCGTATTTCAGCGCAAGCCGCAGATCGTTGTTGTCGAACGGCGCGGTGTTGCAATGGGCGATGAAGACGTAGTGGCCCTTGCCCGCGACGTTGCGGATCGTCACGCCGGGCACGCGGCTGATCATCGAGACGATGCGCGGCTCGACGCGGTTGATCATGTGGACCTGGCCGCCCTGCAGCGCGGAGGTGCGGGCCGTCGCATCATTGATGACGATGATCTCGATCTGATCGGCAAAGCCGCGGTCTTCGCGCCAGTAATTGGCGAACTTCTCGCCGACATGGCGCACGCCCGGCTCGTTCACGGCCACGGTGTAGGGACCGGTGCCGACGCCTTCGGTGGGGTTATCCTTGCCGCCGTTAGGCTGGATCATCAAATGGTAGTCATCGAGCATGTAGGGAAGGTCGGCGTTGCCTTCCTTCAAAGAGATGATGACCTCGTTGCCGCTAGCGCGGACGTCGTCGATCGCACGCATGATGCCGAGCGCGCCGGACTGGGAATCCTCGTTTGAGTGGCGCTCCAGCGTGGCGACGACGTCTTCTGCGGTGACCGTCTTGCCGTTGTGGAATTCGACGCCCTGCCTGATCTTGAAGGTCCATTCCTTGGCGTCGTCGGATGCGCCCCACTCTTCGGCAATGCATGGCTCGACGGTGCCGTCGGGCGCGAGCTGCACCATCTGCTCGCCCCACTGGCGGCCAAACTTGTAGGGCACCTGGCTCTGCCACGTCGCCGGGTCGAGGCTGTTGGTGGACTCACCACCCTGCATGCCGGCCTTGAGCGTTCCGCCGCGTACGGGCTCCTGCGCCATGGCCGAGCCGGATATGAGCGAGTTGGCGAAGGTCGCGGTGACGCCGAGTGCGGCAGCACGGCCAAGGAAGTCTCGGCGGGAGAGCTTTCCAGCCACGACTCGACCGCTCAAATATTTGAGTTCGTTTGACATTTACTGTTCCTCACTCCGTTGGAATTGTTCGGACCCATCTAGCAGGCATCGTTGGATGTGCCTTGTTTGGGCCATAATGGCGACAAAGCGCAACCCCCAGAAGCCAATTTGCGACATTGCATGGCGTAATTGATGCGGCTCATCTGACATAATGCCGTTGCGGCATCACCCTAGACGAAATTGCGCGGTATTTCCCGGTCAAACCGTCTTTCGAAGACTTGTTGTTCGCTTTCGAATGCCACGATCTGTCCGGCAATTCGGAAGCTGTCGCGTGTCGATGACATCGTCGTGAACGTCTCGATACGGACCGCCCAATCGTCGCGGCGATAGGTCTGCGTCCAGTGCGTCTTTCCATGCGCGGAGAGCGGATCGCCGGGGTCGATCGACCACCGTTCGCGGGCGATCTCGCCATGTACGAGCCCGTGGTCGAGGTCCCGCACTTCGCCGAAATCGTCCTCTATGACGAGGCTGACGGTGCCAGTCGCCTCGTCGCGTTCGACGAGCCGGCTGTTGGCGCTCTTCCTCAGGATTTCGGTGCGCCATGGCGTCGCGGATTCAGGTTCCTCGAATGTCCATTCCGCGACATTGCCCGACGAATTGCGCAGCGGAAGAGAGAGTTCCCCGCCATGGACGGTCAATGTCACGGTTTCAGGCGAAGGCCAGACGAGCGGCCAGTAGGACGACGAGATTGCGACACGCAGGCGATGTCCGGGCGGTATGCGATAGGCGATGTCGTCTAGCTGGAGAGTGACGTCCATCTGTTCGCCAGGTACGATCGCCTTGGGATGTTCGTGCCCGTCCGGGTGGGTCAGGTTGAGGACGCCATAGGTGATGCGGGTGGACGCTCCATCCGGTCCTACGTCGCATAGCCTGACCGCGACCATGGCGGCCGGTCTGTCGGCTGCCATTTTGAGCGTGACAACCGGTGCGCCGACGATCTCCATCGCCGTGTCGACCTGCATGTCGAAGCATAGCGATTTTGCGTCATCGTCACGCTGGTTGCCGGGCATCTCGGGGCCGAGCCAGATGGCGCAGTATTCGCCGCTCGCCATACCGGTATCCTGGGGCGACGAGACAGTGGCGGGAAGCGCTTCCTGCGAGGTCAATGCATCGCCGAACGGCAAGCGCTGATGCGGGATCGCGGAAGGCCATTGCTTTTCGGCGATCCATCGGCCGGGGCGCTCGGCATACCAGTCGCGTGGAGGCACCGAATCCATCACATAAAGACGCATTGCCGGATCGTTCTCGACCCCTGTGTCTATGCCCTTGAGCCACCTGTCCCACCAGCGCAGCGCTTCCTGCAGGAAACCGATCGCGGGGTGAGGGACGGCAAAGTGCGGATATTTGTGGATCCAGGGACCGACGATGCCCTTGGCCGGAGCATTGGTGATGCCGGCGACGATGCGCGAGACGGTGTTCTTGTAGGCGTCGCCCCAACCGCCGACTGCCAGCGTCGCGGCTTCGATCGCCGAAAAATCCTCGCACACCGAGCCCCGCTTCCAGTAGGCGTCTCTCGTCTGATGCTCCAGCCACGTTGCCGGCAGGAAGGGCTCGTTCTCAAGCCTTTGAAGCCACATCTCGCGCCACTTGTCGCCGACCAGCGCCGGGTCTGGCGGGCGCGACGAATAGGACAGCATGGTGGCGCCCCAACCCATGTTCTCGTTGAGCAGCAGGCCACCCTTGTAGTGGATGTCGTCGGCATAGCGGTCGTCGGTCGAGCACAGCGTGATGATCGCCTTGAGCGCCGGCGGCCGCATCGCCGCCACCTGCAATGAATTGAAGCCGCCCCACGAGATGCCCATCATGCCGACATTGCCGTTGCACCAGGGCTGCGATGCCGCCCAGGCGATGACATCGCAAGCGTCCTGCCATTCCTGCTGGCTGTATTCGTCCTCCATCAGCCCTTCGGAATCGCCGTTGCCGCGCATGTCGACGCGGATGCAGGCATAGCCGTGCCCTGCGAAATATGGGTGCGTGAGGCTGTCGCGCGCCGTGGTGCCGTCGCGTTTCCTGTAAGGCAGATGCTCGAGGATCACCGGGACGGGGTCGTTCTCGGCATCAGTCGGCATCCACACGCGTGCAGACAGTCGGCAACCGTCCGGCATGACGATGCCGAAGTCGGGGATTTCGGTTATGGGGCGAGGGAAGTCGGTGATGGTTTTCATGCATGTCTCCAATCCTCACAGTGAGGCATGGAGCGCATGTCGGTTGCAAGTCGCGGCAGCCGGTGCCGTCGCTTCAATTCAGCGGGATGTCGTTTTCCGCCTTCGAGGCCTGGTAGGTTTCAGAGAGGCGATCATAGTGCGCAGCGATCACCTCGATTCTTGCTTCGAGAGTTTCACGCGCATCGGCGGGCTGTGCCCGCGCAAGGCGACGTAGCCCGTAGCTCTTCCAATACGCGTTTTCCGCGTTGTATCCGCCGGGTTCGAGCGTGAACACCTCTTTCAATATCTTGAGATCGTGCGGAATGGCGAAGCTGTCACGCGAATCCTCGTGGCTGAAGAGATAGTAGAAATTGTCGAATCCGGTCCATGTGATCGCCGACAGGCACAACGAGCACGGCTCGTGGGTGGACAGGAAGATGCACTCGGCCGTCTCGGGGCGATCCGCCTTCGGTAGTTCGTAGAATCGCTTCAGTGCATGCATTTCGCCGTGCCAGAGCGGGTTTTCCATCTCGTTGTTGGTCTCGGCGACGACGACCGAGAGATCGTCCTTCCGCAGGATCGCGGCGCCAAAGAGCTTGTTGCCCTTCGCCACTCCAGCGGCGGTCTTCGGCTCGATCTCGCGTTCGATGACATCGAACAGGCGGTGGAGGAATTGTTCGTCGTGCGTCGTCATTCCGGCAGCCTGATCTCCCATGGCGTTTCGAAGTGGTGCTCTTCGAGATTGTTGCCATCGCCGCCCCTGTCCACCACGAGAAAATCCTGTGGAGAGCCGATCGGTGTCAAGACGCCATGCCATAGGTTGCGGGGATAGCTGACGCCTTGCCCCGGCGCGGTGACGAAGACGTGCGGCTCAGCGGGTCCTTCCGGGCCGTCATGGCAGACGATGACCAGAAACGGCGCCGGCGACAATGGCATGAACGCCTGGCTTCCGAACGGGTGGCGCTCGACCATCGTCAGCTTCAGCGGAAATTCGTAAGGCGTCGCCTTGAAGAGTGAAAGCAGCACCCGGGCATTCGGCCCCTCCGCCTCGACCTTGGCCAGATCATGAAATCGCTCGCACTTGCCACCATTAATGGGGAAATGCGCGTCCATATCGGTGTCGAGCACATCGCCGAACTCGGCGAAGGCCTCACGGGTCAGCGGGCGGGCTGTGAGGATGCGGCTCATCGGAATGCCAGCTTCGCGTGGCGGTTGACGTCCTTGTAGAGCAGGTAGCGGAACTTGCCTGGGCCTCCGGCGTAGCAGGCCTGCGGGCAGAAGGCGCGCAGCCACATATAGTCTCCCGCTTCGACCTCGACCCAGTCCTGGTTGAGGCGATAGACGGCTTTTCCTTCGAGAACGTAGAGGCCGTGTTCCATGACATGCGTCTCCTCGAAAGGAATCACGCCGCCCGGCTCAAACGTCACGATGGTCACGTGCATGTCGTACCGCATGTCGGTCGGATCGACGAAACGCGTCGTCGCCCAGACGCCGTCGGTATCCGGCATCGGATGCGGCGCGACGTCGGCTTCATTGACGAAGAAGGCATCTGGCACGTCGATGCCGTCGACGAAGTCATAGGCCTTCCTGAACCAGTGAAAGCGTACCGGTGTGGCGCCGTCGTTTCTGGTAGTCCACCCGCTGGCCGGCGGCAGGAAGGCAAAGCCGCCCGGCTGCATCACCTGCGACTGCCCGTCGAGGGTGACCGTCAACGCACCCTCGAGTACGAACAGCACGGCTTCGACGTCGGCCTCCGGCTCCGGCCGGTCACTGCCGCCTCCGGGCGCCACTTCCAAGATGTATTGCGAGAATGTCTCGGCAAAACCCGACAAGGGACGCGACAGGATCCAGGCGCGTGCGCCTTCCCAGAATGGCAATGCGCTGGTGACGATGTCGCTCATCACGCCTTTTGGAATCACCGCGTAGGCGTCGGTAAAGACGGCGCGGCCAGTATGAAGCCTGGTCTGGGGCGGTAGTCCGCCCTGCGGCGCGAAATAGGTGCGGCCGGTCATCTGGCAATTCCTCAGGAGGGCAGGATGTCTTTGAGACGCAAGAGGGCAATCCGTTCGACCTGCGTGCAGGCGGTGCCGAATTCCGTTGCGCGGTCGTTGTTGAGACGGGTGCGGAAGGCGTCGAGTATTTCGGTCTTGGTGCGTCCCTTGACCGCGATGATGAAGGGGAAGCCGAAGGTCTGCACGTAGCTGGCATTCAGCCGAGTAAAGGTCTCGCGCTCTGCGTCGGTAAGCGCATCGAGACCCGCCGACGCCTGTTCCGCCGACGACTCGGCCGTCAGGCGCTTTGCCTGCGCGAGCTTGCCGGCAAGGTCTGGATGCGCGGTGAGCACGCCCAGTCGTTCGGTCTCGCTCGCAGAGCGGAAGATGCGCGCAAGGGCGTTGTGCAAGCCGCCGGCACTGTCGTGCGCGGGCCCGAGTTCGAGATCGAAGGCGCGCTCGGCGACCCAAGGCGAATGCTCGAAGATGCCGCCGAAACGGGCGACAAAGTCTTCACGGCTCATGCGGCTGGGCCGCAACGCCCGTGGAGCGTAGGGATGCTGCTCGCGCCAATGATCGGCGATCTGCTGGCGGGTCGCCAGCCAGACATTGTCATGGCTCCTCACGTAGTCGATGAAGCGCTGCAGCGAGGCGGCTCGGCCTGGCCGCCCTATCAGGCGGCAGTGCAGGCCGATATTCATCATTGCCGGCCGGCCAGCCTTGCCTTCGGCATAGAGCGTGTCGAACGCGTCCTTGAGATAGGCAAAGAACTGGTCGCCGGAATTGAAGCCCTGCGGCGTGGCAAAGCGCATGTCGTTGGCGTCGAGCGTATAGGGGATCACGAGCTGTGGATTGATCGGATTGCCGTGGCCGTCATGGTCGAGCCAATAAGGCAAGTCGTCGTCATAGGTGTCGGATATCCAGTCGAAACCGCCCTCGGCGGCTGTCAGCCGGACAGACCAGACCGACGTTCGTCCGAGATACATGCCTGTCGGGCGCTCACCGACGACTTCGGCGTGAAGTCGGATCGCTTCGAGCAGATCGGCCCGTTCCGTTTCCTCGTCGTGATCGCGGTAGTCGATCCAGCGCAGGCCGTGGCTGGCGATGTCCCATCCGGCCTCCTTCATCGCCGCGACCTGGTCAGGCGAGCGCGCAAGAGCGGTGGCCACGCCGTATACCGTCGCGGGAACGTTCGATGCGGTGAACATGCGGTGAAGCCGCCAGAAGCCGGCGCGGGCGCCATATTCGTAGATCGACTCCATGTTCCAGTGGCGCTTGCCGGGCCAGGCCGCGGCGCCGACGATCTCCGACAGAAAGGCCTCGGAGGCGGCATCACCGTGGAGGACGTTGTTTTCGCCACCCTCCTCGTAGTTGATCACGAATTGCACGGCCACATGCGCGCCGCCCGGCCATCTCGCATCCGGCGGGTTCGGCCCGTAGCCGCGCATGTCTCTGGGATATCGCATTTCGCCTCCACTATCGGTCTGCGACAGGATAGTTGAAAAGCCAAGCGGAATTCCCCCCTGAAAGTTTGAAAGAGTTTTTGGCGGGCTCCGGCTCTGCCTGTATGCTCGCATCCTCTAGGCTGCCCTATTTGAAGAACGACAATGGCCGGTGAACGGCACACAGGAGACGGAATGGCGCAGGCAGCGGGCGGCAAGCTCACCACCCACGTGCTCGACACGGCCCTGGGAAAGCCGGCGGCGGGAATGGATATCGCGGTCTATCGGCTGGACGGACAGGACCGGGTCGAGATCAGGCGCGTGACGACGAACACCGATGGCCGTTGCGATGCGCCGCTGCTTGAAGGCGCGGAATTCGAGACCGGGCAATACGAGATCGTCTTTTTCGCCGGCGATTATCTGCGAGCCGGCGAAGGAAAGTTGCCAGATCCGCTGTTTCTCGACCAGATTCCGATCCGCTTCGGAATGGCGGAACAGACGCACTACCATGTGCCGCTGCTGGTCTCGCCCTACGGCTATTCGACCTACAGGGGAAGCTGATGGTCGAAATCCGCGCTGAAATCCGCTTTCTTCTCAACGGCGAGCCCGTTGCGCTCGCCGACGTCCGTCCAGACGAGACGCTGCTCGACTATCTGCGGCTGCGACGATCGTTACGAGGCACCAAGGAAGGCTGCGCCGAAGGTGATTGCGGCGCCTGCACGGTCCTTGTCGGCCGCCTTTCGCAAGGGGGACTCGTCTACGAGGGCGTAAACGCGTGCATTCGCTTCCTCGGGTCACTCGACGGGTGCCACGTCGTCACCGTCGAGCATCTGAAAAGTGCCGACGGCACGTTGCATCCGGTGCAGCAGGCCATGGTCGACTTCCACGGCTCCCAATGCGGCTTCTGCACGCCGGGTTTCGTGATGTCGCTTTACGGGTTGTGGATGCGCTCGCCCGATCCGGGCGTTCCGGAAATCGAAAAGGCACTTCAGGGCAATCTTTGCCGTTGCACCGGCTACGAGGCGATCGTGCGGGCAGCCCAAGCTGTCTCGTCATACGGAGAGGCGGGAACGGACATTCTCGCCGCCGAGCGAGCCGATGTGACGGCGCGGCTTGTTGCCATGCGCGATGGCCGTCGCGTGGAAATCGGAACCGGCGCGCAACGCCTGGTGATTCCCGCGACAGTGGGAGACCTCGCCGCGGTGCTGGATGCCAATCCTGACGCCACGGTCGTGGCCGGGTCGACCGATGTTGGTCTTTGGGTGACGAAACACATGCGTGATATCGCGCCTGTCGTGTTCATCGGCGGGTTGGCCGAATTGCAGACGATCAGCGAGACCGGTGGCGTCATGAGCATCGGCGCGGGCGTCAACTACACCGAAGCACGCCGGGCGCTTGCAGGCCATATTCCGGCGCTTTCGGTGCTGATCGACCGGATCGGCGGCGACCAGGTGCGCAACATGGGGACGATCGGCGGCAATATCGCCAACGGATCGCCGATCGGCGACATGCCGCCGCCGCTCATCGCGCTCGGCGCCACGTTGACGCTGCACAAGGCCGGTGTGCGGCGCTCGATGCCGTTGGAGGATTTTTTCGTCGACTACGGCAAGCAGGACCGCGCCATCGGCGAGTTCGTCGAGTGCGTGCATGTGCCGGTGCCGAGGCGCGGTTCGCATTTCGCGGCCTACAAGATCTCCAAGCGACGCGACGAGGACATCACCGCCGTGCTTGGGGCGTTTCACATGACCATCGCGGATGGGTTGGTCTCGTCGGCACGTATCGCTTATGGCGGGATGGCGGCAACACCGAAGCGCGCAAAGGCGGTCGAAGCGGCCCTGGTGGGCAAGCCATGGACGATGGAGACCGTCGAAGAGGCGGTGGATGCCTATCCGGCCGACTTCAAGCCGCTGAGCGACATGCGTGCTTCGGCGGAATACCGGATGCTGGCGGCCCGCAATCTGCTGAAGCGGTTCTTCCTGGAAACGACCGAGGCGGGCAAGCCGTTCACGGTAGAGCGTTATGAGGAGGCGTGAACAATGAACAGGCACGCAGCTCCCGACATCAAGGCGCAGAAGATCTCCGGCGGCGTCGCTACCGATCGCAAGCATGATTCGGCGCACAAGCATGTCGCGGGCGAGGCGATCTATATCGACGACATGCCCGAACCGGCTGGCACGCTGCATGGCTGTCTCGGGCTCTCGACGGTCGCCCATGCGACGATCCGTTCTATGGACCTTTCGGCGGTCGCCGCTGCACCGGGCGTCGTCGCGGTGCTTACGGGCCATGATGTGCCCGGCGAGAACGACATCTCGCCAACCGGCAGGCATGACGAGCCCGTTCTCGCCACCGACAAGGTCCAGTTCCACGGCCAGCCCGTATTCGCCGTCATCGCGCGGACACGCGAAGAGGCGCGCCGCGCCTGCAAGCTGGCCCGGATCGACTATGAGGAACTGCCGGGCGTGTTCGACATCGGCGATGTCGATCCGCTGTCCGGCAAGACTGTCACGCCCGGCCTGACGCTGACACGTGGCGACGCGCCCGAAGCCATCGCGGCGGCACCGCGACGCATCAAGGGGCAGATGCGGGTTGGTGGACAGGACCACTTCTACCTCGAAGGCCATATCGCGATGGCGATACCCGGCGAGGACATGGACGTCACCGTCTACTCCTCGACACAGCACCCAAGCGAAGTCCAGCACATGGTTGCCCACGCGCTCGGCGTGCCGAGCCACGCGGTGGCGGTGGAAATCCGGCGCATGGGCGGCGGGTTCGGCGGCAAGGAAACGCAATCGAACCAGTTCGCCGCCATCGCCGCCGTCGCGGCCAAGAAACTTGGCCGCGCGGTGAAAATCCGGCCTGACCGCGACGATGACATGATCGCGACGGGAAAGCGCCACGACTTCATCGTCGACTATGAAGTCGGCTTCGACGACGACGGCAACATCCTTGCGGTCGACTATGTCTATGCCGCGCGCTGCGGGTTCTCCTCCGACCTGTCCGGCCCCGTGACCGACAGGGCGCTGTTTCATTGCGACAACGCCTACTTCTATCCGGCGGTGAAGGCAGTTTCGGCACCTCTGTACACCAACACCGTTTCCAACACGGCCTTTCGTGGTTTCGGCGGCCCTCAGGGCATGTTGGGCGCCGAGCGCGTGATCGACGAGGTGGCCTTCGCCACGGGCAAGGATCCGCTCGAAGTCCGCAAGCGCAACTTCTACGGTGATACCGAACGCAACGTGACGCCCTATCACCAGACGGTGGAGGACAACATCGTCCAACGGATCGTCGAGGAACTCGAGGCGACGGCGAACTATGCACGTCGCCGTCGTGAGATCGCGGCCTTCAATGCCAACAGCCGGATCGTCAAGCGTGGACTGGCGCTCACACCGGTCAAGTTCGGGATCTCATTCACCGCCACCCACTTCAACCAGGCCGGCGCGCTGGTGCATGTCTATACAGACGGCTCGGTTCACCTGAACCATGGCGGCACCGAAATGGGGCAGGGGCTCTACATCAAGGTCGCGCAGGTGGTGGCCGAGGAGTTCCAGATCGACATCGAACAGGTGAAGATCACAGCGACCACGACCGGCAAGGTGCCCAATACCTCAGCGACCGCGGCTTCGTCAGGCTCGGATCTCAACGGCATGGCGGCACAGAATGCCGCCCGGCAGATCAAGGAGCGGCTGATCGATTTCGCTGCCGAAAAATACGAGGTGCCGGTGGAGCAGGTTGTGTTCCTGCCCAATCGCGTGCGTGTGGGCAATCAGGAGATGCCGTTCGCCGACCTCGTCAACCAGGCCTATATCGGCCGCATTCAGCTTTCCGCTGCCGGCTACTACAAGACGCCAAAGATCCACTGGGACCGTGACAAGGGCGAGGGGCGGCCGTTCTACTACTTCGCCTACGGGGCGGCGTGCTCCGAAGTCGCGGTCGACACACTGACGGGAGAGTATATCGTCGAGCGCACCGACATCCTCCACGAGACAGGCCGGTCGCTGAACCGCGCCATCGATCTCGGACAGGTCGAAGGCGCCTTCATCCAGGGCATGGGCTGGTTGACCACCGAGGAACTCGTCTGGGACGACAAGGGCCGCCTGCGCACCCACGCGCCATCGACCTATAAGATCCCGCTGGCATCTGACCGCCCGAAGATTTTCAACGTCGCGCTTGCCGATTGGTCGGAGGCCTTCGAGCCGACCATCCATCGCTCGAAGGCAGTAGGCGAACCACCCTTCATGCTCGGGATGTCCGTGCTGCACGCGCTTTCAGATGCGGTGGCAAGTGTCGCGGACCACGCCGTCTGCCCGCGTCTCGACGCGCCGGCCACGCCCGAGCGCGTGTTGATGGCCATCGAGCGGCTCAAGGCAGTCGGATAGACGACGATTCTGCGGCTGAGGGTGATGGCGATGCAGGTTATGGTAGAGCTCGACGTTGCCCCCCTCTGTCCTCCCGGACATCTCCCCCAACAGGTGGGAGATCAGCGGTTTCGGCGGCGGCGCGTGTCTTGTAACGCCTACGATTGGCGAAATCCTGCGAAACAGCCAATCTCCCCCCTCGTGGGGCAGATGTCCGGCAGGACAGAGGGGGGCGTGCGGGAACGCCCGCGCTTCGAGATATGACATCTGCCACGCTTCGTCTCCGCTCTTTCCTCGACGTATCGCCATCCGTGGCAGTCGTGGACGTGCAGGAAGCGCTCGGCTCCACGCCGCGCGAGATCGGCGCCTGGATGTTGGTCTCGCCTGATGCCATTTTCGGGACCATCGGGGGTGGCCAGCTCGAATTCATGGCGATCGCGCGCGCCCGCGAGATGATGCGTGAAGCGGTGGGGAGTGATGTCCTTGATGTCCCGCTGGGCCCGGAGATCGGGCAGTGTTGCGGCGGCCGGGTGAAGATCGCCATCGCGGTCGTCGACCAGAACCTGCGCGCAACGCTACCCAAGCGGATCGACCGGGAAGAGGCTTCGCAACCCCATGTCTACCTCTTCGGTGCTGGCCATGTAGGCCACGCGCTTGCCGAAGCCTTCGCGCTCCTGCCGGTTTCGGTCACTGTCGTCGAGACACGCGCGGAAGCGCTGGACGGGATGCCGGACAGTGTCGACACCGTTCTGACGCCAGTGCCCGAGGAGACGGTGCGCGGCGCGCCTGCGGGCTCGGGCTTCATCGTGCTGACTCACGATCACGCACTGGATTTCCTCATCGTCGCCGAAGCGCTGAGGCGAAGCGACGCGCTCTATGTCGGGATGATTGGCTCGCGGACCAAAATGGCAACGTTCAAGAGCTGGTATCTCAGGGAGGCAGCAGGCAACGAGGCGGATGCCGCCCGCCTCGTCTGCCCGATCGGGGGTGCCGGTCTCAAGGACAAGCGGCCCGCGGTCATCGCCGCGCTGGCCGCGGCCGAAGTGCTCCGCGCGCTGCTGCCGGCAGGATAGGCGCTATTCCTTTTCCTGCACGTGCGCTTCCAGAAACCACAAATTCTTGTCGAGATCACGCGACAGTGCCGTGAATATGTCGGCCGTGTCCGCGTCGCCGGCCTCGTCCGCTTCGTCGATCGCCGCACGCGCCGCATTGGCTGCAGCCCCGTAGCGATCGATGAGCGCCGCGAGATGATCCTTGGTCTTCGAAATGTCGGTTGGATATGGCTTGAGCGTCGTCTTCTCGGCAACCACCTGGGAGGTGCCGGAGGCCATGCCGCCAAGCTGCACGGCGCGTTCGGCGATGGTATCGACATGGCCGTCCAGCGCTGTGCGGAAACCGTCGAGCATCTCGTGGATGGCGATGAACTGCGGGCCTTTAAGATTCCAGTGCGCCTGCTTGGTCAGCAATGCGAGATCTATCGCATCGGCGAGCCGCGCATTGAGCAGTTCGATGGAAACCTTCTTGGTATTGGATTTGAGATCGTTGAGGGTGGAATGCAAAGCCATGGCCGAACTCCTGAAAAGCGTTGTCGTGAAATATTGCGTCATTACAACGTAGGAAATGGTTGCCTGGTTTCCTCCCCCTTTGCGCTGTCTTGTCGCGTCAGCAAGGCGACGCTCGGAACCGATTCGGGACTCCGGAAGTTTCTACCCCGGATGAACAATAGGAGAGTTGCCATGAACAGCATTATCTACATCGTCGGTCTCGTCGTCATCGTTGTCGCGATTCTTTCGTTTCTCGGGCTGGGCTGAGCCGAGAGCGCCTAGCGCCCGGCCATGATGTCGCGGATCATCCGCTGGCATCGTTCGGCCATGAAGTCGAGCAGCAGACGCACCTTGGGGTCCTGAAACTTCCTGTGGGGATACACGGCAGCAAGTTTCACCGGAGCCGGGGGGTTGTCCGGCAAAATCACCTTCAAACGACCATCGCGCAGGAAGGGCTCTATGTCGAAGCGTGGCTTGTTGATTATGCCGCGCCCGGCGAGAGCCCATCCTGTCACGACGTCGCCATCGTCTGAATCATAGGGTCCGGAAACCTCGAATTTCTGCGGGCCCTCATCCGTCTTCAGCAGCCAACTGTGCTCCTTGTTTCCGGGAAAGCGCAGCATCAGGCAGTCATGCCTCTCGCTGATGAGTTCCTGTGGCGCTTTCGGCTCGCCGCGCCGCGCCAGATAGACGGGCGAAGCGGCCAGCACACGCTCGCAATCCATGATGCCACGCATCCGCAGGCTTGAATCCTCCAGCAGGCCAAGCCGGAAGGCGACGTCTATGCCTTCCTTCATGATATCGACGTTGTGGTCGGACAGGCGCAGCCGTACCTCGATGTCGGGGTAGCGATCCCGGAATTCGGGGATGCCGGAGGCGATCAGACGGCGTCCGAGGCCGAGTGGCGCCGTCACGCGGATCGTTCCGCGTGGCTGCCCGGACAAGGCGCTGACGGCGGCCTCGGCCTCGACAATCGATTCCAGGACCTTCTTGGCGCCGTCATAAAAGACGCGGCCATGTTCGGTCGGCATCAACTGGCGGGTGGTGCGATTGAACAACCGCACCCCCAGATGCTTTTCCAACTCCTTGATGCGGTTGGAGGTAACGGCCGGTGATATGCGCATGTCGCGCCCGGCCGCAGACAGGTTGCCGAGTTCCACGACGCGGACGAAGACAGCGATGTTATCGAGATAGGCCATGGCACCTCAGGGGCAATGTGGCATTATTTTCCAGTTTTTTTTGAAAGTCATCGTGCATCTACCCCCTTCCTGTTCGAAGCGGAAGCCGTAGACTTCGCGGAGAGCATACGAGGGGTCTGATGCACGACTTTGCGATCTTCTGGGAATGGCTTTCATTCGGCGTGCGTTGGCTTCACGTCGTCACCGCCATCGCTTGGATCGGATCTTCGTTCTATTTCATCACGCTCGACCTCGGCCTGGTGAAGCGCGAGGGGATGCCCGCCGGCGCGACGGGCGAGGAATGGCAGGTCCACGGCGGCGGCTTCTACCACATCCAGAAATACATGGTGGCGCCAGAGCGGATGCCGGAGCACCTGACGTGGTTCAAGTGGGAATCCTATGCCACGTGGATGTCGGGCTTTTTCCTGCTGGCGGTGGTCTATTATGCCGGGGCGGATCTCTACCTGATCGATCCGAACGTGCTCGACGTCTCGGCGCCGATCGCCATCTTCATCTCGATGGCATCGCTGGCGCTTGGCTGGCTGATCTACGACCAGCTCTGCAAGTCGCCGCTGGCCAACAATGACACGCTGCTGATGCTGGTTCTGTTTCCGATCCTGGTGGCGATCGCCTGGGGTTATACCCAGCTCTTCACTGGGCGCGCCGCTTTCCTGCACCTGGGGGCGTTCACCGCCACCATCATGTCTGCCAACGTGTTTCTGACGATCATCCCCAACCAGAAGATAGTCGTGGCCGACCTCATCGCGGGCCGTAGGCCCGACCCGAAATACGGCAAGATCGCCAAGACCCGCTCGCTTCACAACAACTACCTGACGCTGCCGGTCATCTTCCTGATGATCTCGAACCACTATCCGCTGGCATTCGCGACGGAGTTCAACTGGATCATCGCGTCGCTGATATTCCTGATCGGCGTGCTGATCCGGCACTATTTCAACAGCATGCATGCGCGAAAGGGCAAGCCGCACTGGACATGGGCGCTCGCCGCGGTGCTCTTCATTTTCATCATGTGGCTGTCGACCGTCCCCCGGGTACTCACCGGGGAGGAGCAGGTCTCCGCGACCGGCGAGATCTACATGGCGTCCGAACATTTTCCCGCTGTGCGAAACGCCGTGCTGGGTCGCTGCTCGATGTGCCACGCAGCCGCGCCGGCATGGGACGGCATCGCGTTTGCGCCTAAGGGCGTGGCGCTGGAAACCGAAGCGCAGATCGCCGAGCATGCACGCGAGATCTACCTGCAGGCGGGGCGCAGCCACGCGATGCCGCCCGGAAACGTGTCCGGCATTACGCCCGAGGAGCGCGCGCTGCTGGTTGCATGGTTCGAGGGAGCGCGCAGGTGACTACGCTTCTGCTGCGTGGACGTGTGCTGTCGTTTCGCACCCGGCCGGAAGGCCTCGACGATCGCGCGTCCTATATGTTCGAGGACGATGGGGGTGTCCTGATCCGTGACGACAAGATCTCTGCCATTGGCGATTTCGCGACTGTCGCACGGGACGCAGGCAATGACGTGAAAGTCGTCGATCACCGCCCGAACCTGATCCTCCCCGGCTTCATCGACGCCCACGTCCATATGCCCCAGATGCAGGTCATCGCCAGCTACGGGGCTGAACTGCTCGAATGGCTCAACAGCTACACTTTCCCCGAAGAAACGAAATTCGCCGACGCGCAGCACGGGCGGCGCATCGCGCGCCTTTTCTGCGACGAGATGGTACGCCATGGGACAACCACCGTCGCCGCCTACTGCTCGGTGCATCGCCAAAGCGTTGATGCGTTCTTCGAGGAAGCGCTGTCGCGAGACATGCTGGTGATCGCCGGCAAGGTGATGATGGACCGCAACGCACCGGAGGCGCTGCGCGACACGCCGCAGACCGGATATGACGACACCAGCGCGCTGATCGCCGAATGGCACGCCAAGGGCAGGCTGCATTATGCCGTCACGCCGCGCTTCGCGATTACCTCAAGCCCCGAGCAGATGGAGATGGCGGGCGCGCTGATGCGCGAGAATCCCGGCCTGCACATGCAGACGCATCTTTCGGAGAACCACGCCGAGATCGCGTTCACGCAGGAGCTCTACCCGTGGTCGAAGGACTATACCGACATCTACGAGCATTACGGGCTGCTTGGCCCGAAGGCGCTGTTCGGACACTGCATTCATCTGTCCGAGCGCGAGGCGGATGCGTTGTCGGATTCTGGTTCCGTTGCGGTATTCTGCCCGACCTCGAACCTGTTCCTTGGGTCAGGGCTCTTTGATTGGCAACGCTACTCGAAGCGCTCGAAACCTCTGCGGATCGCTGCCGCAACCGACGTGGGTGGGGGTACGAACTATTCCATGCTGCGCACGATGGACGAAGGCTACAAGGTGATCGCGCTGCAGGGAGAGAAGATCAATCCGTTCGCCTCCTTCTGGCAGATCACGCTGGGCAACGCCAAGGCGTTGTCGATCGACGAGCGGGTCGGCACGCTCGATCCAGGCACCGATGCAGACATTGTCGTCCTGGACGCCAGGGGGACGCCAGGCATGGCACTGCGTATGGAAAACGTGGAGACACTGGCGGAAGAACTGTTCCTGCTTCAGACGCTGGGCGACGACCGCGCCGTGCGCGAGGTCTATGTGGCGGGCAGGCCGGCGAAGTCCGTGCTAGTCTGACGCGATGATCGACACGCGCGCATTGTTCACCGCCCTGTTTGAAGCCGCCACGTCCGCCGCCGATCCCGCGCGCGTCATCGGTGAATTCCTGCCCGAGCGACCAAAGGGGCGCACGGTCGTGATCGGCGCCGGCAAGGGGTCGGCACAGATGGCTGCTGCCTTCGAGCAGGCATGGCACGAGCCGCTGCAAGGAGTTGCCGTGACGCGCTACGGCTATGGAGCGGCCTGCCGGCATATCGAGGTCGTGGAGGCGGCGCATCCGGTTCCCGACGAGGCCGGACTGAAGGCGCGCGAGAGACTTTTCGAGTCAGTTGCCGGACTGACTTCCGACGACCTCGTGGTCGCGTTGATTTCCGGCGGAGGCTCGGCCCTTTTGCCAGCGCCGCCCGATGGCATGAGCCTTGCCGACGAGATCGCCGTGAACGAAGCGCTGCTCGCCAGCGGTGCGCCGATCTCGGCCATGAACACGGTGCGCAAGCACCTTTCCACGATCAAGGGCGGGCGGCTTGCGCTGGCGGCGCATCCGGCGAAAGTCGTTTCGCTCGTCGTCTCGGACATTCCCGGCGACAATCCCGCCTTCGTTGCATCGGGGCCAACGGTGCCGGATCCGGCATCACGTCAGGATGCCCTTGCTATCATCGACGCCTATCGGCTTGACTTGCCCGAGGCCGCACTGCGGCATCTGGGTACGTCGGCAGCCGACGCGCCCCGGCCTGACGACTTGGCGTTTGCCGCCAACGAGGTGCACGTCATTGCATCCGCGGCGCGCTCGCTCGAGGCCGCCGCCGATGCAGCGGTCGCACGCGGCGTCGAGGCCGTCATCCTTTCGGATGCGATGGAGGGTGAAGCGCGCGAGGTTGCGGGAGTGCATGCAGCGATCGCGCGCGAGATCGCCTTTCGCGATCGGCCGTTCCGCAAGCCGATCCTGCTACTTTCGGGCGGAGAGACAACCGTGACCGTGCGCGCCAAAGGCGGCAAGGGGGGGCGCAACACCGAATTCCTGCTCGCGTTGGCGCTCGGCATCGATGGTGTCGAAGGAATCCACGCCTTCGCCGCGGATACGGACGGTATCGACGGATCGGAAGACAATGCTGGCGCCTTCGCGGATTTCACCACGGCACGCCGCATGCGAGCCGCCGGCGTCGATCCGAAGGCGGCGTTGAACCGCAACGATGCATGGAGCGCCTTCAATGCCGTTGGCGACCTGTTCGTGCCCGGACCGACGGGCACCAACGTGAACGACCTTAGAGCTATCTTTATTCGATAGAAAAATTCAGGAAATCAGCGTCTTCACCTTGCGCATGTCGTCGAGGAAACGGCTTCTTTCGGCTTGAGCGTCCGCCGCCTCGCGGATGCGCAGGATGAAGGACGGGTGGATGGTGATGAACACTGTCATGCCGTCCTCGCGTGTCACGGTTTCGCCGCGCATGCGCGTGATTGGAATCGCCTTTCCAAGCAGTGATTGCGCCGCTGTTGCACCCATGGCCACGACCAGATCGGGTTTGACGAACTGCAATTCCCGGTCGAGCCACCAGCGGCATGCGCTGACCTCGCCGGCATTGGGTTTCTGGTGGATGCGTCGCTTGCCGCGCGGCTCGAACTTGAAGTGCTTAACGGCATTGGTGACGTAGAGCTTCTCGCGCTCTATGCCGGCCTGTTCGATCACCTCGTCAAAGATGCGGCCTGCCGGGCCGACGAACGGCCTGCCGGCGATATCCTCCTGGTCGCCGGGCTGTTCACCGACAAAGACGGCGCGGGCATTTTCCGGACCCTCGCCGAACACGGTCTGCGTCGCGTCGCGCCAGAGCGGGCAGCGGCGGCAGCCTTCGGCCTGTCTGCGAAGTTCTACCAGCGATGCGGCTTCGTCCGGCAACTCCTTTTCAGGCGTGCTCCAGTGGCGCTCCTGTACCTTCGCGTGATGTGGCGCCGGCATGGTCGGCATCCTTTCCAGCATGTCCCGGGCAGCGGCATCCGCGCCCCTGATCATCTCAGGAATGAGCGAAGCCTCCGGCAGGTTCCGCCAGTACTTCTTCGGCATCTCCGCCTGCATCGCCTTCACCTTCAGCCGGGCTGGATTGAAGATGTTTGCGAAATAGGTGCGCCAAAGTTCGTCGGATGCGTCATCGCGCGGCGCATCAGATTTGACGGCACCTGGACCGATCACCAGCGATTCTCCGTCCCAGTCGGCCGACGCATGAGGTGTCAGGATCGTCCAGCGCATGCCTGCGAAACGCCGCACGAAGAAGGGCGCATTGCGCTCGACAATGTAATGGTCCGGCTCGAACCAGGCGACGAAATGCTCCCCGTCACCCTCGCCGACGCGCACGAAGCGAACGAACGCGCGCATCTTGTGTATGTCGCGCCGCACTGACTTCTCATAATCGCGAAGCCGGATGACGTCGGGATCGGAGGCAAGTTTCAGCAGGTGCGGCTCATTGCGAAGCCGGACAAGCAGACGATAGAGCAGGTCGAAGCGGGCCGGGTCGGAATGGCAGATGACTGCTTCCGCCTTGTCGATGAATTCGCGCGGCACGTTGAGCGATGCGGCCATTGGTGGCTCCGGAAGCGGGCGAGCTTCGGCGAAAAGGTCGTTGGCCGTGTCCGTCTGCCAGGTAATCGCGTGCGGAGCAATTCCGCTCAACGCCAGACGCCGCGCAGCGTCACGCCAACCGGGAAAATCGGTCTCGCCGGCAAGCCGCACGGAATACCGTGACATCAAAACAGGCTCAATTGTTTGGGTGGTGGAGCCAGTCGCGCGCGCAGGTCATGGCTGTCGATCAGGCCATGGGGCGACCAGCCGTCGGCGATGATGAAGGGGCGTACCTTGGCGACGGAAACGCAAAGCCGAGCAACATCCTCGATGCCGAGGCGCTTGTACCGGCGCACGCCGAGCATACGATCGACCACCTTGGCGCCGATGCCGGGAATGCGCAGCAGCATCTCGCGCGGCGCCCTGTTGACGTCGACGGGAAACGCGTAGCGATTGGTCAGCGCCCAGGCGAGCTTGGGGTCGATCTCCAGGTCGAGCATGCCATCGGGTCGACCTGCGGTTATCTCCTGCCGGTCGAAGCCGTAGAAGCGCATCAGCCAATCTGCTTGATAGAGCCGATGTTCGCGCATCAGTGGCGGCCGTGCCAAAGGCAGAGCGGAAGACGAATCTGGAATGGGGCTGAAGGCCGAGTAATAGACGCGGCGCAGGTGATATCCGGAATACAGCCGCGCGGAGGTCGAGAGAATGTCGTCGTCGGTTGTCGCGTCCGCGCCGACGATCATCTGGGTCGATTGGCCGCCGGGCGCGAAGCGGGGACGCTTCCTGGTGCGCATGGTCGGTTCCGACCGCTCCTCGATCTTCGAGCGCAGCCGTGCCATCGACACCCGTATCGTTTCCGGTTTCTTCTGAGGGGCAAGCTGCCTGACGCCGTCATCGGTCGGCAGCTCTACGTTGATCGAAAGACGATCCGCATAGAGGCCGGCCTGCTCGATAAGTTCATCCCGCGCCTCCGGTATTGTCTTGAGATGAATATAGCCCTGATAGGCATGATCGATCCGAAGCCTGCGCGCGCTCTCGACCATTTCCGCCATCGTCTCGTCAGGCGAACGGATCACGCCGGACGACAGGAACAATCCTTCGATGTAGTTGCGCTTGTAAAAATCGAGAGTCAGCGTCACCACCTCGTCGATCGTGAAGCGGGCGCGCCTGACGTTCGATGAGGATCGGTTGATGCAATAAGCGCAGTCGTAGATGCAGAAATTTGTCAGAAGGATTTTGAGCAGCGAGATGCATCGACCGTCAGGTGCATAGGAATGGCAGATGCCGCTGCCTTCCGTGGAGCCGATGCCCTTCGTTTTCAGCGAATTTCTGCCGGCAGCACCCGACGACGCACACGATGCGTCGTACTTGGCGGCGTCGGCGAGGATTGCCAGTTTCTGGCGCAGCGAGAGAGCGGACATACGTTCATGATATGTTCCGCAGTCGACCGCGTCCATTCACTTTGACATAGGTGACGAAATAGGGAGTGGAATGCGCCTTAGCCCGCAACGTCGATGACGCCGCAATCGCCGGCTTCCGTGCCGAACGCGATTCGGCGTCCTTCGTCGTCCCAGGCGAGAGCCGATATCGCGCTCTTTCCGGGGCGGCGCAGCAGAACTTCCTTCTGGTCGGCGATGCGGGCCACCATCACCATCCCGTCAGCATAGCCGATGGCAACGATGTCGTCGGTGGTATGGCAGGCAACACTTGTCACCATCGCGTCGCCACGCGTGCCGAGTTCGACCGGCGCCTTGCCGATCGGCCCGTCCTTGGTGAGGAAGGGCCAGACGATGGCGGCGGGCGCGCCGGAACTCGCCAGCCAGCGCCCCTTGGGGCTCCACGACAGCGATTTCACCTTTGCGGGGTAGCCGGCCATGCGCATGTGCTTGCCGTCCGCAAGCTTCCATCCGTGGAGGGCGTTTTCCTGCATCGCCGTGACGAGAAAATTGCCGTCCGGCGAGAAGGTTGCGGCGGTATGGGCGCCTGCCCACTCGAGTTCGACGGGCTTCCCGGACGCGGCTGGAAAATGCAGCGTCGCGCCGTTGTAGCGAGCGACGGCGATGCGCATCCCTTTTGGCGCGAAGGCCACGCCTTCGACAGACCGCGGATGCTGGAACTCCTTGGTGGTTCCGTCGGGCAGCAGCACATGGGCAACGCGGCCGCTGGCGTAGGCGACGGCACCACGCGGACCCGTCGCGACCGCGGTAATCCATTTGCGCCCGATGGAAGCCAGTTCCCGAGCGTTTCCGTCGGACGACATCGAACACACCCGTCCATCCTCGCCGCCGGTGACCAGCGAATGTCCGTCCAGCGATCGCGCCACCGCGAGCAGGCCGTCATTCACCTGCGTCGTCTTGTGCCCGCCGTCGAGCCGATGGACAACGCCATCGGCCATCGCGAACACGGGAATGCCGTCGAGCCAGGTCGTGGCTATGCAATGGCCGTCGAGATCGAGTGGCGCAACCGTCGGCATCAGGCCTGGCACGCCTCGAAGGTGCGCTTCAAGCGCTCGGCATCGAGTTCGCGGCCGATGAACACCAGGCGGCTCTCGTGGGCCTCACCGTCCTTCCATGCACGCTGATGGTCGCCTTCAAGGATCATGTGGACCCCCTGCACCACATAGCGCTCTGGGTCGTCCTTGAGCGCGATGATGCCCTTCAGCCGAAGAATGTTCGGGCCGTCCATCTGCGTGGTCTTTTCCAGCCACGGGAAGAAGCGCTTCGGATCCATCTCGCCGCCGCGCAGAGAAATCGACGTCACGCCGACATCGTGGATCGGCGAGACGCCGTGATGGTGGTGATGGCCGTGGTCGTGATGATGGTGGTGATCATGGTCGCAGTCTGGTCCGCATTCATGATCGTGATCATGAGCGTCGAGGAAATGCGGGTCGTTGTCGAGCGCACGGGACAGGTCGAACGCTCCGCGATCAAGCACTTCCGACAAGGCGACGCCGGAGCGTTCCGTCTTGTGGATCTTCGCGGCCGGGTTGATGGCGCGTATCGCGGCCTCGACGTCGCGCAGCTCGTCGGGCGTCACGAGATCGGTCTTGTTGAGCACGACGACATCCGCGAACGCGATCTGGTCTTCCGCCTCCTTCGAATCCTTGAGGCGCAGCGGCAGGTGCTTGGCATCGACGAGCGCCACGACTGCATCGAGCCGGGTCTTCGAGCGAACATCGTCGTCCATGAAGAAGGTCTGGGCAACGGGAGCGGGGTCAGCCAGACCCGTCGTCTCGACGAGAATCGCATCGAAACGGCCCGGGCGACGCATCAACCCCTCGACCGTGCGAATCAGATCGCCACGAACGGTGCAGCAGATGCAGCCATTGTTCATCTCGTAGATTTCCTCGTCGGACTCCACGATCAAGTCGTTGTCGATGCCGATTTCGCCGAACTCGTTGACGATGACCGCATAGCGCTTGCCATGATCTTCGGAAAGGATGCGGTTGAGAAGCGTGGTCTTGCCGGAGCCGAGATAGCCGGTGAGCACCGTCACCGGAATTTGGGTCTGCGCCTGTGCCATGGATGACCTCGTTGGCGATGGATGGATTGTCGTGGGGTCCATATAGGATGCCGCGGCCGAGATTGCACCGGGGATTATTACCACCATGAACCGCTTACCGCAGCACTGAGACGTCGAACCGTGCAACGTCGTCCAGCAGCGCCACGAATCCTTTAGTGGCATGCCCGAGAATTTCTTCGCCCGCCTCGGCGCTGGCGGCGGCGGCGTCTCCGGTCACGCCATCCGGCGACAGGTCACTCATCTTCCAACCGAATGCGTGTGGTCCGTAAGCGCGCAAATGCGTGAATTCGGTCTCGAAACGCTCCTGGGCGGAGGGAAAGTCCCTGGACTTCGCCATGTCCACGAGGTCGGGCCGCAGGGCGAGCATCACGGATGTCTCGATGAAGCCGCCATGGATGCCGAGCGCCTTTTCCTTTGGCGACACGAGGTGCGCGGGATAGCCGAACCGCGTCCAACTGGTGGCGACGGCGAGCATCCCGTGCCGTACGCGCAGCTCCGTCGCCACGATGGTCATCAGCGGTGCGTTGCCGCCATGGGCATTGAGCATGACGAAGCGGCGCATGCCTTGCGCCAGCGCGGCCTCGCCGATGTCGATCCAACGCGCGACAGCCTCATCGAAGGCCAGCGTCCTGGTGCCGCGAACATCCAGGTGCTCGATCGAATAGCCGACCGGCTCGACGGGCAGGAACTCGACGTCGAGACCGGGCGGCAGCAGCGCTGCCGCGCGCTTGGCCACTGCTTCGGCGATGATCGTGTCCGTCTCGAACGGCAGATGCGGCCCATGCTGCTCGGTGGCTCCCAGCGGCAGAACGGCAATCGTTTCCGTTGGGCTATTGGTTCTTTCGTTGGCTGTCATCTATCTGTTATGTGGCTCTGCCATGGGTTCGTCCGTACTCCCGGGCAAGCTATCTTGTCTTGCTGCCGGCAGGCAATCCACGTCGCAAGGGGACGCTTCGATGGCAAAGGTGGACAAGGCGACGACGATGAGCCGGCTGGGTTCGGCGGCGCGCCTTTCGCGGACGGCCCTGGCTGCGCGCTTGCTTGCACACGGCTTCTATGCGGGCCAGGACCAGATCATGATCGCGCTCGATCGCCTTGACGGGCAGACGCCCGGACAGCTCGCTGCCAAGCTGGGCGTTCGTCCGCCGACGGTGACCAAGACGATCAACAGGCTGCAGAGCCAGGGCTACGTCGACAAACGCGCATCGGAGACCGATGCCCGGCAGGCCAACATTTTCCTGACTGATGACGGTCGCGCCGCCATCAAGGCGATCGAAAAGGCGGTCAAGAAGACCGAGAAGCAGGCGTTGAAGGGCCTCGACAAGAAAGATCAGAAAGCTCTTGCCAAGCTTCTGTCGCGCATCGAGGGAAATCTCTCACTCAATGGCAGCCCGATTGCCGAAGACGAAGACGAGAGCCTCGTCGAGAGCGAAGAGTAGAGGGCTCCTGGCGGGCACTTTCTGCTTGCACCCCATCCACGCTTGGACGAAGAAGCGGGATACGCACTCTCCTTTCCCGGCCTCTTGACGTGAATTCCAGAAACAGCACCCCCGAAGCCGCGACGCCTAGCGCAGCCATTCTGCTCGTCGTCGTCGCCTGTTTCGGGTTCTCATTCCTGGACGCCAGCGCCAAATATCTGGTGCAGAGCGGCATGGCAGCGCCGTTCGTCGCCTGGATGCGGTTTGTCGTCCATCTCGCCGTGGTGCTCGTGCTTTTCCGGGGTTGGTCCAACCGGGCGATGTTCAGGACCGGCCGGCTGCCTGCGCAGATCGTGCGCGGGGTGTTCCTGTTCGGGTCCACCATGTTCAATTTCCTGGCGCTGCAGACGCTGCAACTGGCCGAGACCATTTCGATCTATTTCTTCGCCCCCATGGTGATCACGGCGCTGGCCGGTCCCATTCTCGGAGAGTGGGCGGGCTGGCGTCGCTGGCTGGCGGTACTGGTCGGATTCGTTGGCGTGCTTGTCATCACCCGACCTGGTTTCGGCACCTTCGGCGTCGGCCACCTCTTTGCGCTGGCCTCGATGCTGAGTTACTGCGGCTACGTCATCATGACGCGGCAGATGGGTGCGACCGAGAGTTCGGAGAGCCTGATCTTCTATTCGGCGCTGGCCCCGGCGATCCTCATGTTCCCGGTGGTGCCCATCTACGGTTCGATGCCGCAAGAGACTATCCAATGGGTACTTCTCGTCGCGCTCGGGCTGATCGGCGCGTTTGGGCACTACCTTCTCATCCGCGCCTACAAGCTGGCAACGACCTCGGCCTTGGCGCCGTATCCGTACTCACAGATGTTGTGGATGATAGCGCTCGGCTGGCTGATCTTTTCCGATCTGCCCGACCTCTGGACGCTCGCAGGGGCGTCCATCATCGTTGCCAGCGGGCTCTACATCGTTCACCGCGAACACAGGCTCAGGCTGCAGAACCGAACGGCTCCCAATACGGAAACTGGCGAGCTGGCAAAAAAGCTTTGAAAACCCTCTTCGCGATGGCATAAGGCTTTAAACAGTTTAAAGCCACGAGCCGGCGTATCCAGGAGGAGGGGTTCCCTGGCCCAGAAGATCAAGCTTTCAACCATCGCCGAGGCGCTCGGCGTATCGACCGCGACCGTGTCGCTGGCGTTGCGCGACAGTCCGCTGGTTGCCGACACCACGCGCGATCGTATCAAGGAGCACGCGCGCACGATCGGTTATATCTACAATCGCAGGGCGGCGAGCCTGCGCACGTCGCGTTCCGGGATCGTCGGCGTGGTCGTTCATGACATCATGAATCCGTTCTTCGCCGAAATACTGCGCTCGATCGAGAGCGAACTCGATCGCAGTCGGCAAACATTTCTCCTGTCCAACCACTACGATCAACTCGAGAAGCAGCGAACATTTATCGACACGCTGCTTCAACTGGGCGCCGACGGGGTAATCATGTCGCCGGCGATCGGAACGCCGTGTGAAGACATTGCGCTGGCTGAAGGCAACGGTTTGCCGGCGGTTCTTATCGCCCGGTCGGTCGAGGGCGCCGACGTGCCGGTGTTCCGTGGCGACGATGCTTATGGGATCGGGCTTGCGACCAACCACCTCATCTCACTTGGCCATAGCCGCATCGCGATGATCGGCGGCACCGATCAGACGTCAACCGGGCGCGACCGGTATCGGGGCTACGTGATGGCCATGGAACATGCGGGATTGGAGGTCGTGGACGGACTGCGCCTTCCCGGTCCACGGACGAAGCAGGCAGGCTTCGAGGCGGCGCAGAGCTTCCTGGCCATGAAGGAAAAGCCGACGGCGGCCGTGTGCTGGAACGATCTCGTCGCGATCGGCCTCATGAACGGCATTTTCCGGGCAGGGCTGACACCTGGTGTCGACATATCCGTGACGGGCTATGACGATCTCGAGGAAGCGGCAATCGCTACCCCGGCACTAACTACCGTCTGGAACGGTCAGCGCGAGGTCGGCAGGCGCGCGGCCCGGGCATTGCTCGACCGTCTCAACGGCATCGATGTCCACGGTGGGCAGGAATTGATAAAGCCGGAACTTCACGTTCGGCAATCGACCGGCAAAGCATCTGCCAGATAGAAAAGAGGCGGCGGGTATCACCCACCGCCTCGATCCGGTCCTACATCTCGCAAGATGCGAGTGTGGAGTGATTAGTCTGTCGACGCGTTAAACTGCTCGCAGAGTTCGGCCATGTTCTGGGGCATGCCTTCGGAATCCGTGGTCTCAGTGGACGTGGCGCCACCCGCGGCAGTCGTTACCGAGCACGTGTCACGGAGCTGCTGGCGCTCGCCAGCGGAAAGGCCATCCCAGCTAGCACGGATTTCGTCGGTCGAACGGAGTTCCGTCATGGTGTCGTCAGTATAGAATGCGCCCATCATCTCGGAAGGATTGCGAGCTTCTTCACCCGAGCTTGCCGTTGCGCTCACCTGAGCCAGGGCCGCACCCGTAAGTGCAAAAGTCAGGGCTGCTGCTGTCAAAATCTTTTTCATGATCGTTTCCTCTATTTTAGTTCTGGTCGGTAATTCCGTTATCCGCTGTCTCAGCGGGGACAGTGAAAGAACGAGGCGGCGGGCCAGGAGTTCCTTTGCCGATTGATTGGTCGGACGCACGATAAGTTGAGCGGTGGAGAGCGTCTTACCCCATTGTCATCATTGGGTTACGCTCTACGCGCGCCGCGCGCGCGGTCGTTAGAGAGGTGTCGTTTGCGATCGTGGTGTCCTAGTGTGCGGGCACGAGCAGCGGTTGAACAGGAGCGATCACGTGAGCAAGGCAGCAATTCTGATTCCCGGTCGTCTTCATCCGCATGCGGAAAGCCGAATCAGAGAAGCGTTTGAGGTCGTTTCCATCGCTCGTCCTGACGCAATGCTGCTCGACGAACCCGACAGGGAACGCATCCGGGGCATCGCAGTAGCAAGCGGCATCAGGGCACAATCGGTGGATGGCGAATTTCTCGGAGCATTTCCAAAGCTAGAGATCGTCGCAAGTTTCGGCGTTGGCTACGATCACCTCGACGCCGCCCGGGCTGCCAGTCTCGGCATTATGGTCAGCAACACGCCTGATGTGCTGAGCGAGGAGGTTGCCGACACCGCGGTGGCGCTGCTCATCAACACAGTGCGTGAACTGCCGATGGCGGAAGCCTGGCTCAGACAGGGCAAGTGGCACTCCGTCGGCTCCTATCCGCTTACGAAAGGGACGCTGCGCGGCCGATCCGTTGGCATATTCGGCATGGGGCGGATCGGTCTTGCGATCGCAAAAAGGCTGGAAGCGTTCGGATTGCCGATCAGCTACCACAATCGCCGCAAGGTCGATGGCGTGGACTATGGCTACCATGAGAGCCTGGTGGAACTCGCGCGCGCCGTCGATACGCTGATCTCGATCGCGCCCGGCGGCACCTCGACCGAAAAGGCGGTGAACGCGGAGGTGTTGCGTGCGCTTGGCCCGAGCGGGGTCTTGATCAATGTCGGGCGCGGAACGACGGTCGACGAGGATGCGCTCATCGCGGCGCTGGCCGATGGCACCATCATGTCGGCCGGCCTCGACGTTTTTGCCAACGAGCCGGATGTGCCGGAAGCCCTGATCGAAGCTCGCAATGCCAGCCTGCTGCCGCATGTCGCATCCGCGTCGATGCATACCCGCACGGCAATGGCGGATCTCGTCGCCGACAATCTGCTGGCATGGTTCCGTACCGGTCGCGCGCTCACGCCGGTCCGTGAGACCGCTCACATCACTGGCCCATGAGCATTGGCGTCTTCGCCACATCTCTGCCTTAGGGCAACGTTAACCATAGCAGCTGATTCTGGGGGACCAACCGCGAAGGGACAACATATGCGCGGCGCACTTCCGATGGCTGCAGTCGCACTTGCGCTGGCAGCGTACTGGGCTGGTGACTTCACCGACCCGCAGCCCGACACGATCAACGTCTCGTCGACGCACGGCGACAACGATCACTATCAACTGCGATCCAGCGAGCAGGACGGCGCGTGCACCCTATCGCTCGGGGTTATCAAGGGCGCGCGGCAAGCCCTGTCTCCCGATGCAGCGTGTACCGGCGTGAACGCGGATGTCTCGACCGCCCGTTGGTGGCAGGAACGGCCTGACGGTTCCGTCGCGTTGCTGCGCTCCGATGGTGGACTGGTCGCCGAATTCGCCGTCGCCGACGGAGCAGCGTTCGAATCCTATAATCCGGTGTCGCCGATCCTGGTTCTCCTTTCGGAGAAATGACGACGCCTATTCGGCGGCGAGACGCGCACCATGTGCCGAGGCGTGCTGGCGTGCCGCATCGCCGAAGGCTCTAAAGATGCGCGCCGACGCATCGTCGGTTCGCGACCAGTATTCCGGATGCCACTGCACGCCGACAGCGAACGCAGGCGCACCGATCACGGAAACCGCCTCCACCGTTCCATCCTCCGCCGCGCCTTCCACCATCAGTCGCTCACCCAGCCTGCCGACTGCCTGCCGGTGGACGGAATTGACCATGATCTCGCCGGCGCCGAACACGTCCGCCAGGCAGGATCCAGGCTTGATCGAAACTGGCTGGCGGATTGCGAAACGCTCATCCTGGTCGTCGGAGACCGGGGCACGGTGGTCCCAGATGCCTTCCTGCTCCTGGATCTCCGTCGCGAGCGTGCCGCCGAGTGCGACGTTCAGTTCCTGGATACCCCGGCAAATCGCAAGCAGCGGGACACCCTTCTCGATTGCAGCCCTGATGAGCGGCAGGGTGGTGGCGTCGCGCGCCGGATCGTACGGGCCGTTTGCCTCGGTCGCCTGTTCTCCATAGAGCGAGGGATGCACATTCGAGCGCGACCCGGTGACAAGCACGCCGTTCACGCCAGCGAGCAGGGAATCCAGGTCGAGACGATCGCCGAAGGACGGCACCAGCAGGGGCAGTACGCCGGCAGCGTCAAGGGCCGCTTCGAGATATTGCTGCGGGGCTGCGTGCCAGGTGTAGTTGTCGAACTGGCGAACGTCGGTCGACACGGCGACGAGGGGCTGGCGCATTGGTCGGTTCCATTTCCAGGGAGGCCATGACCTCCCTTCAATCAGCAGTCGCCAACATCTAATCCGGTTTCGGATCATTTCCAAGGGCAGCGGACGCGCTTGCAAGGCAAGGTCACCAATGCCTCGAAACATGCTGAAACCATGTCCGCACAAGGCCAAAGCAATCAACGCATATTGCCCGCCGCTGGCTGGACTTGGCATCTTTCGCGTGTATTTATACCCGCCGGCTTCGGGGGGAGTAGGTGCTGCTACAGCGCAGTTCATCCCGAGTTCTGTATCAAGAACTGTTGAAATTCCATATCTGGGAGGTTTACTCGATGGATCGTCGTTCATTTTTCAAGAAGGCTGGCGTCGCCGGCGCAGGCGCGGTTGCCGCATCGTCGCTCGCCGCACCCGCAATCGCGCAGGACAACCAGACCTGGCGCATGGTCACCACTTGGCCGAAGAATTTTCCTGGTCTCGGTGTCGGCGCTCAGCGTCTTGCTGACCGTATCACTGCTGCTTCGGGTGGCCGCCTGACCATCCAGGTCTATGCAGCCGGCGAAATGGTGCCAGGTCTTCAGGCGCTCGACGCCGTCATCGAAGGTTCGGCGGAGATGAGCCACGGTGCTGCCTATTACTGGCAGAACAAGAGCACCGCACTCTCCTTCTTCACCGGCGTGCCGTTCGGCATGACCTCGCGCGAACTCACCGGCTGGGTCCGCTATCTCGGCGGCCAGGAAATCTGGGACGAGATTTACGACCAGTTCGGCGTGCAGGGTTTCCTGTCGGGCGATACCGGTACGCAGGCAGGCGGTTGGTTCCGTAACGAACTTACCGGCGTTGCTGACGTTCAGGGCCTTCGCTTCCGCACGCCGGGCCTTGGCGGCCAGGTTTGGGAGAAGCTTGGTGCATCCGTGACGAATCTCGCGGCCGGTGAAATCTTCCAGGCTCTGCAGTCCGGTACGCTCGACGCGGCCGAGTTCGTCGGACCTTACAACGATCTCGCGCTCGGGTTCTACCAGATCGCGAAGAACTACTACTTCCCATCGTTCATCGAACCGGGCCTCGCAACCGAACTCGTCGTCGACAAGGCCAAGTATCAGGCGTTGCCGGCCGACCTTCAGGCGATCGTCAAGGATTGCTGCCAGGCGGAATACGACGCCGTTGCCGCCGACTTCGCGGCCAACGATCCGCGCGCGCTGCAGACGCTCATCAATGATCACGGCGTTCAGGTTCATCAGTTCCCCGACGAGATCCTGGAAGCCGGCGCTGCTGCTGCGAAGGAAATTCTCGAAGGGCTGCTGGAGTCGAGCGATGCGCTGACGAAGAAGACTGCGGAAAGCTTCGTATCGGCGCTGAATATCGTGCGCCAGAAGACCGAAGGCACCGACAGCCTCTTCATCCAGGCTCGCGAGAAGTACTTCCAGATCTGATCGATCGGCAGTCGCAAACAGAAAGGCCCGGGATCGCTCCCGGGCCTTTTTCGTTGCAACATGGATGGTGGCGCTAGCTGTAAATCCAGCGCGGAAGCCATGTTGCGATGCTCGGGAAGGCGAACATGATCGCAAGGGCCACCATTTGCAGGCCGACGAATGGAATGACGCCGCGGTAGATCATGCCCGTGCTGACATTGTTCGGCGCGACGCCGCGCAGATAGAAGAGCGCGAAGCCAAAGGGCGGCGTGAGGAAGCTGGTCTGCAGGTTCACGCCGACCATGACACCCAGCCATACCGGATCGATGCCGAGGTCGAGCAGGATCGGCGCGGTGATCGGGATGACGATGAAGATGATCTCGAAGGTGTCGAGAATGAAACCGAGCAGGAACATGATCGCCATGACGACGATCACGGCGCCGGTGACGCCGCCGGGCAGGCCCGACAGGAACTCGTGAACCAGATTGTCGCCGCCCATGAGGCGGAAGACGATCGAGAAAACAGATGCGCCAAACAGGATGATGAAGACCATCGAAGTGATGGCGGCGGTGGAGATCGCCGCTTCGCGCAGGATGGAGAATGACAGACGCCAGCGCAGCGCGGCGAGCACCATCGCGCCGATCGCCCCGACCGAAGCAGCTTCGGTGGGCGTCGCGATGCCGCCGAGGATCGATCCGAGCACGGCCGCAATCAGAAGCAGCGGCGGCACGAGCGCCACGAACACCTCCCGGGCAAGGTCCTTCTTCTCGTCTTCAGGAACCGGCGTCGCCGGGCACGACTTGGGATCGGTAATTGCCTTGAAGACCATCCACAGCAGATAGAGGCCGACGAGCAGCATGCCCGGCAGGATGGCGCCGGCAAACAGGTCTCCGACCGAGACCGGAACCGGTGCGAAGTTGCCCTTGGCCATCTGCACCTGTGCATTGATGCCCGACAGCATGTCGCCCATGAAGATCAGTACGGTGGATGGCGGGATGATCTGGCCGAGCGTGCCCGAGGCGCAGATAACGCCAGTGGCAAGCTTCGGATCGTAGCCGGCCCGCAACATCGCAGGCAGGGAGATCAGTCCCATGGTCACCACGGTCGCGCCAACCACGCCGGTAGATGCAGCAAGCAGTGCACCAACGATGATGACCGACATGCCGAGGCCGCCGCGCATGTTGCCGAAGAGCTTGCCCATCGTCAGAAGCAACTGCTCGGCGATCTTCGAGCGTTCGAGCATCACGCCCATGAAGATGAACAGGGGCACCGCCACCAGAACCTCATTGGTCATGAAGCCGATGTAGCGGTTTGCCAGTGCGCCGAAATTCGAAGGATCGAAAACGCCGAACCAGAGGCCGACGGCGCCAAACATGAGCGACACGCCGGCCAGCGTGAATGCGACCGGAAAGCCCAGCATGAGGAAGCCGATGATCCCGAAGAACATCAGGCCAGAGAATATCTCGCCGAGAAGAACGGGATCCATCAATGGGACTCCTGCTGGTATTCGTATCGATAGTCCACGGGAACAAGGTCTTCCCTGTCGGCCAGCACCAGGATGGAGCGCGCCAGCATCGAGATACCCTGTATGACGATGACGAAAACGAAGACCAGGATGAAACTCTTGAGAATGAACAGTCCAGGCATGCCGCCGATATTCGCCGACCCTTCGTAGAGCCGCCACGAACGCGCCACGAAGCTCCAGCCGTAGGTCGTGACCACCCAGGCGAACGGCATCAGGAAGGCGACCACGCCGATAAGGTCGATTACCGCCTTGGTCCTGATCGATGCCGGCCTGTAGAAGATGTCGACGCGCACGTGGTCGTTGCGCAGCAAGGCAAAGCCGGCGACGGCCGTGAACATCGCGCCGTTCAGCCAGACGTAGAGGTCCTGCATCCAGAGGCGGGTCGTGGACAAGGCATAGCGCTGCACCACCACGGCGAAGCAGACGATCACGATGGCGAGCGAAAGCCACGAGAAGACGTTGCCGACGAGTCGATTTATCGCGTTGATCACGCGAATGATTATGCCAAGAAAGCTCATAATGGTTGGTTCTCGGTTGCCTTTCCGATCGAGAAAGCAGTCAGCGAATGAAAGGCCCATTCGCCCGGCGGCAATCCCTACTCCTCCACAGTGGCACGAGTGGGCCACTTCCCTTATGCCCCGAGCCGGCGTCAGTTTGTTCTGACCTGTCACGACCGAGTCGCAAGGCCGATAGCAGCTTGCACGAGGATTGGAAAGAAAGACTACGGGGTTTTCCCCTTGCCGCACAGTCATGACGGCGTCTTTCCGGCAATAATGTTTCGGCTGTGCTCGCGATAGCGACATTTTTAGCCGCGCGATGCGTCGTTTAAATGCAGTGGGAGGATTTTGTTTGACGCGGCCCGCCGGCATCACAACACTGCACTCCCAGGCAAGCCACGGTGGGCATCCCCGTCATGGCTACCCGCGAGGAGAATGGCGATGACGCTGCACGAGGTCGCGCTCGGCGACAAGTTCGATCTTTCAAGGGAGCGCATCTTCGTTTCCGGTGCCCAGGCCGTCGTGCGCATGCTGATGATGCAGCGCGAACGCGACCGCCGGGCGGGGTTGTCCACTGCCGGCTTCATTTCAGGATATCGCGGCTCTCCCCTCGGCGGGCTTGACCAGCAACTCTGGAAGGCACGGCGAGAACTGGAGGACGCGAACATCGTCTTCCAGCCGGGCCTGAACGAGGAACTCGCAGCCACGGCATGCTGGGGCACACAGCAAGCTGAACTGATGGGCGAGGGGAAGCACGACGGCGTGTTCTCCGTCTGGTACGGCAAGGGGCCCGGTGTCGACCGCACCGGCGACGTCTTTCGCCACGCCAATCTCGCGGGTACGTCGAAGCATGGCGGCGTCCTCGCGCTGATGGGTGACGACCACACCGCGGAATCGTCGACCAACGCACATGCCACCGAGTTCGCCTTCGTCGACGCGATGGTGCCGATCTTCAACCCGGCCGGTGTACAGGAACTGATCGACCACGGCCTCTACGGTTTTGCATTGTCGCGTTTCGCGGGAACGTGGTCCGCGATCAAATGCGTGAAGGACAACATCGAATCGACGGCCTCGGTCGATGCGTCGCTCGAACGTCTCGACATCGTTCTTCCGGAATTCGACATGCCCCCCGGCGGGCTGAACATACGGCACGAACTCGACCAGTTCGGCCAGGAACAGCGGCTTCACGACTACAAGCGCGCCGCCGCCGCCGCGTTCATCCGCGCCAACGGGCTCAACCGTATCGTCTATTCCGGCGGTGCGCGCCCGAAGCTGGGGATCGTCACGATCGGCAAGAGCTACCTCGATGTCCGCCAGGCGCTGGAGGACATCGGGATAGGCGAGGCGGAGGCCGATCGCATCGGCATACGGCTTTTCAAGATCGCCTGTCCCTGGCCGCTGGACTATGAACATATCGCCGCGTTCGCTCAGGGCCTGGAGACGATCATCGTCGTGGAGGAGAAGCGCTCGCTGATCGAGACGCAGTTTCGCGAGCATCTCTATGGCCGGGCCAACCAGCCAGTCATCGTCGGCAAGAAGGACGAGAGGGGAGCGGCGCTTTTCCAGGCCGCCGGTGCTCTGGACCCGAACGAGATCGCCATCGCGCTCGGCGAGCGGATTCTCGCCACGATCGGCCATTCCGAAGAGATCGCAGCGCGGGTCTCGCGCCTGCGGCAGTTCCAGGCGATGCTGGCGGATACGCGGGATGTCGCATCGCGCACGCCCTATTTCTGTTCCGGATGCCCGCACAATTCTTCCACAAAAGTTCCGGAGGGGTCGATCGCGGCAGCCGGTATCGGCTGTCATTTCATGGCCCTCTGGATGGATCGCTCAACCGTCGGCTTCACCGCGATGGGCGGCGAAGGCGCCCAGTGGATCGGCCAGGCGCCGTTCACAAAGCGGGATCACATCTTCCAGAATCTCGGCGACGGCACCTACAATCATTCAGGGTCGCTTGCGATCCGCTTCGCGCTCGCGAGCAAGGCCAACATCACCTACAAGATCCTCTACAACGACGCCGTGGCGATGACCGGCGGCCAGCCGCACGAAGGCAGCCTCACCGTCGACATGATCGCCGCACAGGTGAGGGCCGAAGGTGTCGACAGGATCGCCATCGTCACCGACGAGCCGGAAAAGTATGCCGGCAAGGTTGCGTTTCCCGCGGGCGCCAGCATCGATCATCGCGACGACCTGGACGCCGTACAGCGCGAGTTGCGGCAGGTGAAGGGCGTTTCCGTCCTGCTCTATGACCAGACATGCGCCGCCGAAAAGCGCCGCCGGCGCAAGCGCGGCACGTTTCCTGATCCCGACCGACGGGTGATCATCAACGAACTGGTCTGCGAAGGCTGTGGCGATTGCGGCGTCGCCTCGAACTGCGTCTCCGTCCAGCCTGTCGAGACCGAATTCGGCCGCAAGCGACGGATCGACCAGTCTTCTTGCAACAAGGATTTCTCCTGCCTCAACGGCTTCTGCCCGTCCTTCGTCACCGTCCATGGCGCCAAGTTGCGCAAGGCGGAGGGCGCTGCCGGCGCCGTCGACCCCCTGGAGGGCGTGCCGCAACCTGAGCCATACTCGCTTGATGAGGCCGGATGGTCGGCGATCATCGACGGCATCGGTGGCACGGGCGTCGTGACGATCGGGGCTATTCTCGGCATGGCGGCCCATGTCGAAGGCAAGGGCTGCGGCATGATCGACATGGCCGGCCTGGCCCAGAAGGGCGGTGCGGTGTTCAGCCACGTGCGCATCGCGCCAGCGCCGGAAGATATCCATGCCATCCGCATTTCCGCCGGCAAGGCAGACCTTATCCTCGGCTGCGACCTCGTGGTCTCTGGCAACAAGAAAGTCCTGTCGGCCGTTCGCGAGGGAGAGACCGTGTTCGTCGTCAATACGGCAGAGGTCATGCCGGGCGACTTTGCGCGCTCGGCGGACTTCTCGCTGCCCACCGAGCGCCTCAAGAAGGCGATCCGGAGCGCTGCCGGTGAGGACAAGGCACATTTCGTCGATGCAACGCAGGCAGCGGCTACCTTGTTCGGCAATTCACTGGGCGCCAACATGTTCATGCTCGGCTTTGCCTATCAGCATGGCGGGCTGCCGCTTTCGGCGGACGCTGTGGAGAAGGCGATCGAATTGAACGGCCAGGCCGTGGCGATGAACATCGCCGCGCTCCGTTGGGGGCGCCGCGCGGCACATGATCCGCAGTTCGTTACCAGTCTGGTCGATAGCGCCCGCACGTTGCCGCCCGCTCCCTCGCAGACGTTGGACGATATCATCGAACGCCGGGCGGAGTTTCTCACCGCCTACCAGAATGAAGCTTACGCTGCGCGATACCTGAAGCGCGTCGCCTCGATCCGCGATGCGGAGCAAAGTGCGGTGCCTGGCTCGACGGCAGTGAGCGAGGCAGTGGCGCGCAACCTGTTCAAGCTGATGGCGATCAAGGACGAATACGAGGTGGCCCGTTTGTACACCGACGGGTCGTTCAGCAGGCAGCTCGCAGCCCAGTTCCAGGGCTGGGACAGCCTGGAATTCCACCTCGCGCCGCCGATCCTTGGGCGCAAGGGGCCGGATGGCAAGGCGCGCAAGTCGAAATTCGGACCGTGGATGCTGAAGGCGTTTTCGGTTCTGGCGGCGCTGCGAGGAGTTCGCGGCACGCCGTTCGACGTCTTCGGCTACACTGCCGAGCGCCGCATGGAGAGGCGGCTGCTCGACGTGTACGAGGCGGACCTCGACAGGATAGCAATCGCGCTGGCGCCCGGACGCATCGACGCGGCGGCCGCGCTTGCGTCGGTGCCGTCGCTGATCCGTGGTTTCGGGCACGTCAAGCACGCCAATGCGGCGAAGGCGGCGCAGGAGCGCGCCCGGCTGCTGGCGCGTCTCGACGAGCCTGTCGCCGACAACACGCTGAAGGCTGCGGAGTAGTATGTGAAGATGCCCCTAACAGGCTGTTTTGGCCTCCATAAGTGTTTCTTAATGGAGGTCTGGCATCCCTAGGGACCGCAAACGGTTCATCGGTATGCCGACCAGAAAGAACAACGAGCTCCCGCTCGACATCTACATACCGTTCGTCCAGACACTGTTCCGCGACAGCACCACGCTCGCGGTAGGCTTTGTCGCGCAAATTCTTCTGATCGTCCTCGTCTATCTGAACACGCGAGATTCAATCTATCTCGCTCTCGCACTCTCCATGGCCGTCGTTGCCCTGGTGCGCTTGCGCAGCGTGAGGAAGTGGGCGAGGGCGCCGTCGCCCGCAAATCGCCGGGAAGCCGAAGAGCGCGAACGGATCTACCTGACCTACGGGGCTCTTCACGGGTTTATGCTGGGCCTGTTCTGTTTCCTGACGATCTACTGGTCGCACGATTATTTCGGAGAGATCGCCGCCATTTGCGTGACGCTTGCATCGGCGACGTCCATTGCTGGGCGAAACTACGGTTCGCCGCGCATGGTGATGGTGTTCATCATGACGATGACCTGGCCGATCTCCGTGGGTCTCATCATGCGTGGAGACATGTTCCACGTCATCCTCGGCCTGCTGTCGATCCCGTTCTTCTTCGCCATCCGGAAGTTTGCCGACAATGTGCGCGAGGTCCTGTTCGCCGCGCTTTGGGAGGAGAAGAAGGCCAATCGCCTCGCCCAGCGCTTCGATCGCGCGCTCAACACGATGCGCTCGGGACTGATCATGCTGAGCCCGGAGGGCAAGGTCGTCGTGGCGAATGCGGAAGCGGCGGCGCTGATGCAGGTGCGCAAGCCGGAACGGCTGCTGGGTCGCACCCTGCGCGGTCTGCTGATGCGCGGTGTCGCTGGCGGGCTGCTCAGCCTCAAGGACTCGCGCTACGCCGAAGCGCAGCTTACGCGCGCACTGCGGGAAGGCCGGGATCGCAAGGTTCTGCTGCAACTTGGCAACGGGCGTTATTTCGAGTTTTCCGCGCGCGAAGGACACGACGAACTTGGCGTCATCACCTTCGACGAGGTGACGGCACGCATCGAGGCGGAAGAACGCATCCGCTTCATGGCGCGCTATGACAGCCTCACCGGCCTTCCCAACCGGGCCTATTTTCACGAGCTGGTTTCCGAGCATGTGTCGGGCGGCGACAAGACGCGTCATGTCGCGCTGGCGATCTTCGATCTCGACGACTTCAAGAGCGTCAACGACACGCTCGGCCATCCCGTCGGGGACGGCCTGATCTATGCGGTGGCCGAAAGGCTCAATCGTTTCGGCCATGAGGATGTCAAGATAAGCCGCTTCGGCGGCGATGAGTTCATGATATTCTTCAACGACGTGCGCGAGCCTGATTGCTTCGCTGGCGTGCTCGACGGCATTTTCCGGGAACTGAACGGCGACGTCGACGTCGCCGGACACGCGCTTCGTATCCAGGCAAGCGCTGGTGCGGTGCTGACTACCGCCGGCAGCGCGGATGTGGACGCGATGATCGTGCGGGCCGACCTCGCGCTCTACAAGGCCAAGGAAGACGGCAAGAACGGCTGGAAGCTGTTCGAGGCGGTGATGGACCAGGCCTTCCGCAACCGGCAGGTCATGAAAGCTGACCTGCGCCAGGCCGTCGAGTCACGTGCGCTTAGGGTCGTCTACCAGCCGATCGTCTCGATGGAGACGATGAGGATATCCAGTTGCGAGGCGCTGTGCCGTTGGGACCATCCGGAGATCGGTCCGATTTCGCCGGCGGTCTTCATTCCGCTGGCCGAAGAGATGGGGATCATCTCCGAGATCACCACGTTCATGCTCGATGCCGCGACGCTCGAATGCGCCAAGTGGCCGGAGCCGATCGGGGTCTCGGTCAACCTGTCGGCCAAGGATTTTCGCAATGACGACATCATGGGGAAAATCCGCACTGCGCTCGAGCGCTCCGAACTCGCACCCGGCCGGCTCGAGATCGAGGTGACCGAGACCGCGCTGCTCGACGACAAGTCGCAGACGCGCGAATATATCGAGAAGATCAAGTCACAGGGCGTGCGCATCGCGCTTGATGACTTCGGGACCGGCTATTCCAGCCTCAGCTATCTCCACACGCTGCCGCTCGACAAGGTCAAGATCGACCGTTCCTTCCTGAATGACGTGACCCGCAGCCCGCGCTCGCTCGAGCTGCTGCGCGGCATCGTCAACCTGTCGCGCCCGCTTGGCCTGGCGGTGACCATCGAAGGGGTCGAGACCTTCGAGCAACTCAAGATCCTGGCGCTCGACGTCAAGCCCGACCTCGTCCAGGGGTTCCTGTTCGGATCGGCCCTCACGGCCTCCGGCATAGAAACCATGTCCAACATGACATGGCCCTTCGCGCAGCAGATCAGCGCTTCCACGACCCGTTCAAACGCCTGATTTCGCACGGCTTCAGCGCCTTCCAGCGCCGCGTCGCGTACTTAACCATTTGTTAAGGTTAACTTTGGGTTAATGGGGGGCTTTGCATTTTCGCCTTTACTCCTTCGGTCTCTGCGTTAACCTGTTCTCGGCGGAGTAGTACAGGTACGAGGAGCGCGTTATGTCAGGCAAGGTATCCTCGCTGCTCGGGGCGGCGGGTTTGAGTCGCAGCGATTCCGAACAAGAAAATTCGACAACCACTCAATCTTCCTTCGTCAATAACATCTTCTCGATATTGGAGCGGACCGAGTATAGGCGCTGCGAGAGCGGTGAAGACATCGAGAATATCTATCGGCTTCGATACAAATCCTATCGGCGTACGGATATGGTGCCGGAAAATTTTTCCCGCACGGTGCACGACGATCTCGACGACCTGTCCAACTGCTACCGCTTCGGTGTCTATATCGATGGTGTTCTCGTCAGCACCTTGCGCATGCACCACGTGTCGGCTGATCTGCCGACTTCTCCATCGTTCAACGTCTATCCCGACGTTCTCATGCCGAGGCTGGCTGCTGGCGAATCCTTCATCGATCCAAGCAGGTTCGCCGCCGATCCCGAATGGTCGAAGGTTTATCCGCAGATCCCGTACATCACGCTGCGTCTGGCCGGCATGGCATGCTTCCACTTCGGTGCGCCGTATTGCCTGTCGACCATCAGGCCGGACCATGCGGGCTTCTACAAGCGCATCTACTACTCGGAGCAGATCGGCGAGTTGCGCGATTATCCCGGCCTCAACTATCAGGTCCAGCTCTATCAGGCCGATGTCCAGGCCATCAAACTGCGCTCCTTCGTTCGCTTTCCCTTCTTCCGGTCGACGCCGATGGAGCGGCGGATGATGTTCGGCCAGACAGGCAAGGGCGAACCGGCCCCGCTGACGATCCTGCCGACTGCGCGATACATGCTGCACGCCGCCTGACGCTGCCCCGCGGCGTTCTTGTCTTTCGCCCGAGGCGCGTTCATAAGCCTTACGAAGGCGGCGCCGGGGAAGGAGCGACCGCGACGAGGTTCGATGGTCACACGAGAAGACATTGCCCGCACAGCCATCTGGGCGGAGGAACTGACCGAAGACGAATTGGAGAGGGCCAGTCGTGGCCTTGTCGAGCGGCCATTCGCGAAGGGGGCTTATGTCTGCCACCGCGGCGACCGGCTCGATCATTGGACCGGGGTGGTTACCGGGCTCGTCAAGATCAGCGCTATCTCGCGTGACGGCAAGGCAATGACCTTTGCAGGTGCAACCGACGGTGGCTGGTTCGGTGAGGGGTCGGTCCTCAAGGACGAGCCGCGCCGCTACGATCTTGTGGCACTGCGCGATTCGCGGCTGGCGATGATGTCCCGCCCGACATTCATGTGGCTTTACGAGAACAGCCGCGGCTTCAATCGCTACCTGGTGCGCGCGCTCAACGAGCGCATGGGGCAATTCATCGCCACCATCGAATATGACCGTATTCTCGCGCCGCGGGCCCGCGTGGCACGAAACCTGTCTTGGTTCTTCAACAAGGTCCTGTATCCGAAGGCGGGACCATCGATCGAGATCACCCAGGAAGAACTGGCGCTCCTGGCTGGCGTGTCGCGGCAGGTGGTCAATCGTAGCCTTCAGGAACTCGAGGAAGAGGGACTGCTCAAGGTGGAGCACGCCCGCATCACGCCGCTCGATATTCCGGCGCTCGTGGCCTACGACGCCTGAGCCTGCATAACCTCATTCTCGCCAATGGCATGGGCGCGATCAATCGCGCGTCGCAAGTCGTGAAATATTGGGGAAATCAGTGCGTACACCGATGCCCATTGAAAAGACAATCTGGCGGCGTGTCTGTCAAGCGGCGTGTTGCTTGCCGCTGCGAATTGATGGAAACTTGCCCGACTTATAGGAATTCCGGCGGGGCAGGAGGTGCCTGGCCGGAAACAAGGGCGAAAAACGCCTGATGGGAGGAACGGGTTTTGGCGCAAGCTGCGACCTCGCTCGACACGTTTCCGAAATATCTGCTGCTCAATGCGCAGCGCTTTCGCGATCGCCCCGCCATGCGCCACAAGGACCATGGCATATGGCAAAGCTGGAGCTGGGCGGAACAGCTCGATGAAATCCGCGCATTCGCCGTCGGGCTCGAGGAGCTCGGCTTTGCGCGTGGCGACAAGGTTGCCGTGGTCGGCGCAAACCGGCCGCGCCTGTACTGGACCTTCGCGGCGGTACAGTCGCTGGGGGGCGTGCCGGTGCCCGTCTATGCGGATGCGGTTGCCGAGGAGATGGCCTATGTGCTCGACCACGCCGGCGTCCGCTTCGCAATCGTTCAGGACCAGGAGCAGGTCGACAAATTGCGTACCTTCAAGGATACAATTCCGGCGCTGACGGAGTTGATCTACGACGAGCCGCGTGGGCTTATCGACTATCCGAAAGAGGGGCTGCGGGCGTTCACCGAGGTGCAGGAAGCCGGTCGCGCCGCCATGTCGGCAGATCCGGACCGAACCACGCGCTGGGAAAACGCCATCGGCGAGGGCAGCGGCGACGACGTGTCGATCATGCTCTACACGTCCGGCACCACCGGCCGCTCCAAGGGTGTGATGATCACCGGTAAGGCTGCGGTCTCGGCGGCCGTCGACACAGTCCAGTTCGACAGTCTCACCGAAAAGGACAGCGTTCTCGCCTATCTGCCGCTCGCGTGGGTCGGCGACCATTACCTCAATTATGCGCAAGGCTACATTTCCGGCTTCTGCATGAACTGCCCGGAAAGCCAGCAGACGGTGCCGCAGGACCTGCGCGAGATCGGGCCGACTTTCTATTTCGCGCCGCCCCGCGTCTTCGAGGGTCTGCTGACCAGCGTCACGATTCGCATGGAGGATGCGGGCCGGCTCAAGAAGTGGATCTTCCGGCACTTCATTGAGGTCGCGCGCAAGCACGGCCAGGCGATCCTGGAAAAACGCCCCGTGCCGTTTACCGGGCGGCTTGCCTATGCCATCGGGGAAATTCTGCTCTATGGGCCTTTGAAGAACGTGCTCGGCATGTCGAACATACGCGTCGCCTATACCGCCGGTGAGGCCATCGGCTCCGACCTGTTCTCGTTCTTCCGGTCGCTCGGCATCAATCTCAAGCAGCTCTACGGCCAGACTGAGGCCTTTCTGTACGTGACGGTGCAAAAGGACGGCCACGTGCGGTCCGACACGGTCGGCCCCGCGGCGCCCAATGTCGACATCAGGATCGCCGACAATGGAGAGGTCCAGTTCCGATCGCCAGGCATGTTCACCGGCTACTACAAGGAAGAGGAGAAGACGGCTGAGGCGCTGACCGAGGACGGCTATGTGATGACCGGCGACGCCGGCTTCTTCGACAGCGACGGCCAGCTCAAGATCATCGATCGCGCCAAGGATGTCGGGAAACTCACCGACGGCTCGCTGTTCGCGCCGAAATACATCGAGAACATGCTGAAGTTCTTCCCGAACATAAAGGAGGCCGTGGCCTTCGGTCACGGAAGGGACTTCGCCGCCGCATTTCTCAACATCGACCTGACGGCAGTCGGCAATTGGGCGGAGCGCAACAACATCTCCTATGCCTCCTACCAAGAACTGGCGGGCCATCGGCAGGTCTACGAGATGATCGCCAGGAACGTCGACGAGACCAACCGCCGGCTCGCCAAGGAGCCGATGATGGCCGGTGCCCAGATCAAGCGGTTCCTGATCCTTCACAAGGAACTCGATGCCGACGATGGCGAACTGACCAGAACCCAGAAGGTGCGCCGGTCGTTCGTCGCAGAACGCTACGCGGACCTCATCGAGGCGCTTTACGACGGCTCCACCGAAAGGTTCGTTTCCACGGAGGTGACGTTCGAGGACGGCCGCAAGGGCAAGATCAGCGCCACGGTCAGGATCGTTGACGCCCAGGTGCACGGCGCGGGCGGTGGCTTGCTGCGAGAGGCGGCCGAATGACCCAGCATATGGCTCCCGACCGGTTTGCGACGGATGACGGTATCGCCAGTGGCGACGTGCTTCTCAAGGTCGACAACGTCTCGCTGGCCTTTGGCGGCGTCAAGGCGATCACCGACATCTCCTTCGATATCCGCAAGGGTGAGATTCGTGCGATCATCGGCCCCAACGGCGCCGGCAAGACGTCGATGCTGAACGTCATCAACGGCTTCTACACGCCGCAGCAGGGCATCATCACGTTCCGTGGCAAGCGACGCCGTGCGATGAAGCCGCACCATGCGGTCAAGCAGGGCATCGCCCGCACGTTCCAGAACGTCGCTCTCTTCAAGGGAATGACGACCCTGGAGAACATCATGGCGGGCCGCTCGGTGCACATGCACCGGAACATTCTCTGGCAGATGCTTTGGCACGGCCCGGCGCTGCGCGAGGAGATCGAGCATCGCGAGAAGGTGGAGGAAATCATCGATTTCCTGGAGATCGAGCACATCCGGCGCACGCCGGTGGGCAAGCTTCCCTACGGACTGCAGAAGCGCGTCGAACTCGGCCGGGCGTTGGCGATGGAGCCGTCCCTGCTGCTCCTCGATGAGCCGATGGCCGGCATGAACCTCGAAGAAAAAGAGGACATGAGCCGCTTCATCATCGACGTGAACCAGCAGCGGGGCACGACCATCGCACTCATCGAACATGACATGGGCGTGGTGATGGACCTTTCGGATCGCGTCGTCGTTCTCGACTACGGCAAAAAGATTGCCGACGGAGAGCCGGATCAGGTGAAGAGCGACAAAGCCGTTATCGATGCCTATCTTGGCGTGCCTCACTGATGGAAAGGAATCATCATGGAATTCGTACCGCTTACACCACTGATCTCGCTGATCGCCGGCGTGCTCATTCTCATCGTACCGCGCCTGCTCAACTACATCGTGGCGATCTACCTGATCATCATCGGTCTCGTCGGGCTGTTCCCGCAACTGGCCGGCTGATCGCCGGATCGGCTCAAGCATAGGGGGACGCCGGAGCATGGACTTTCTGCATTCGATCCTGATCAAGCCCTTCGTGGACATGGCCGCTGCGCCGGACTTCCTGCTTCAGGTGCTTTGGGAGGGAGCAGTGTCCGGCGTCCTCTATTCGCTGATCGCGCTCGGCTTCGTGCTTATCTTCAAATCCTCGCGCATCTTCAATTTCGCGCAAGGCATCATGGTGGTCTTCGCCGCCCTCACGCTGATCGGCTTTCACGCCAGTGGGGTACCTGCGCTGCTGGCCGTGCCGCTTACCCTCGTCGTGATGTATGTGCTGGCGATGAGTATCGAGAGGCTCGTGCTCCGGCCGTTGGTGAACCAGCCGGACATCATCCTGTTCATGGCGACGATCGGCATCACACTGTTCCTCGTGGGCCTTGGCGAGATCATCTTCGGCGGCGAGAACAAGCGGATGATCACCGAGGAACTCGGCATCCCCACCGGCAGCTTCGCCTTCGAGCCGTTCGGCGGGTTCCTGCTGCTTGAGCAGAAGGACGTCACGGCAGTGGTCGGTGCGGTCGTCCTGGTCGTCGCGCTGCTGGTCTTCCTCAACAAATCGAAGATGGGGCGTGCCATCCGCGCGCTCGGCGACGACCATCAGGCGGCCCTTTCGGTCGGCATTTCGCTGTCCACCATCTGGGTGCTGGTCTGGTTCATCGCCGGCGTGGTCGCGTTGATGACGGGCATCGCCTGGGGCGCGCGCGCCGGTGTGTCGTTCGCACTGGAAGTCATCGCCTACAAGGCCCTGCCGGTGTTGATGCTCGGCGGGCTGGAATCCGTGTCCGGGGCGATCATCGGCGGACTTGCGATCGGCATCCTGGAGAAGCTGTTCGAGATCTACTGGGGCCAGCCGCTGCTCGGTGGCAATACCGAGAGCTGGTTCGCCTACGTCTTCGCGCTGATGGTGCTGCTGTTCCGGCCGCAGGGCCTTTTCGGCGAAAAGATCATCGAGCGCGTGTGAGGAACGGTCCATGCTTTATCGTGTCGCCGGCCAGTTCAAGACCAGCTACCAAGCCGACTTCGCCCTCTTTCCCGTCAGGCAGGATGCGTGGCTGCTGGGCTTCATCCTGGTGCTCGCCTTCGTCGTGTTTCCGCTGACCGCGAACGAGTTCGTGTTCCGCGCCTTGCTGATCCCGGTGCTGATCTATTCGCTGGCGGCGCTCGGCCTCAACATATTGACCGGCTATGCGGGCCAGCTCTCGCTTGGCACCGGCGCGTTCATGGGCGTCGGCGCCTATGCGTGCTACAAGCTGATGACGATCTTTCCCGAACTCAACCTGTTCGTCGCGATCCTGATGTCCGGCTTCGTCTCGGCATCGGTGGGCGTGATGTTCGGACTGCCGTCGCTTCGGATCAAGGGGTTCTACCTCGCCATCGCGACGCTCGCGGCGCAGTTCTTCCTTGTCTGGCTCTTCCAGAAGTGGGGGTGGCTCTACAATTACTCTGCGTCCGGCGCGATCCAGGTGCCCAATATCAGCATTCTCGGCATCGATTTCGCCGGCCCGACCGCGCCGGCCATCAACCAGTATTTCTTCGTCCTCGTCATGGTGACGCTGATCACGATCGCGGCGATCAATCTGACGCGGGGGCGCATCGGCCGCCAGTGGAAGGCCGTTCGCGACATGGACATCGCGGCCGAACTGGTCGGGATCAACCTCATGAAGGCGAAGCTGCTGGCGTTCTTCGTCTCGTCCTACATCGTCGGCGTGGCCGGCGCGCTGTTCGTCTTCCTCTGGCGCGGTGCGGCGGAAGCGAATCTTTTCGACATTCCGCTGTCCTTCCGCGTGCTTTTCATCGCCATCATCGGCGGCCTCGGGTCGATCCTCGGCAACTATCTTGGCGCGATCCTGATCGTGGCGCTGCCGGTGATCATCAGCGGCGTTCCGGCGGCACTCGGGCTGCCGCTGACGCCGGCGACCGTCGATCACCTCAACATCATGAGCATCGGTGCTCTCATCATACTGTTCCTGATCCTCGAGCCGCATGGCCTGGCACGGTTCTGGGCGGTGGCGCGGGAGAAGCTGATCATCTGGCCATTCCCGCACTGAACGGGATGCAATGGAGGAAGGTCTGGGCAACCAGGCCCAATGGAGGAGAGAATGAAAAAACTGATTGCCAATGCACTGCTTTCGGCGACCATCCTGGCAGGGCTGTGCCTGCCCGCCGCAGCGCAGGACACGCTCAACCTGCCGAACATGTCCTATCGCACGGGGCCGTTCGCCGCGACGGGCACGCCGCACCAGAACGGGCAGCTCGACTACATGACGATGCTTAACGAGCGCGACGGCGGCATCAACGGTGTCCGCATCGCGTTCGACGAATGCGAAACCGCCTACAATACCGAGAAGGGCGTCGAGTGTTACGAACGGCTCAAAGCGGACGGAGCGCTCGTCACCCAACCATGGTCGACCGGCATCACACTGCAGGTTCTGCCACGCACAAACGTCGATGAAATTCCGCTCTACGGCCCGAGCTACGGCTTCTCGGCCATGCAGGACGGCAAGACGTTCAAATGGGCCTTCAATGCGCCGACCTCCTACTGGGATGGCGCCTCGATGATCATGAACGCGCTTTCCGAAGGCGATCTCGACAGCATGAACGGCAAGAAGATCGCGTTCCTGCATCTCGATCACCCCTATGGCAAGGAGCCGATTCCGCTCTTCGAAAAGCTCTCGGAACAGCACGGCTTCGCCTTCCTGCCGATCCCGGTCGGCCTGACGGAGATGCAGAACCAGTCCGCACAGTGGCTGCAGATCCGCCGCGAGCGTCCCGACTATGTCATCATGTGGGGCTGGGGTGCGATGAATGCCGGCGCGATCACAGAGGCGGTCAAGACGCGCTATCCCATGGAGCAGTTCGTCAGCGTCTGGTGGGGCGCGCACAATCCCGACCTGAAGCTCGTGGGAGCTGACGGCAAGGGCTACCGCGCGCTGAGCTGGAACTTCACCGATTCGAACGCGCCAGTCATGCAGGACATCAAGAAGCATGTCGTTGACGCCGGAAAATCGCAAATCGACCAGGCAAGTGGCGAATTCGACAGCATGGCCTACCAGCGCGGCGTGCTCATGTCGGTGATCCTGGCGGAGGCCGTTCGCGCGGCACAGGACCATGCCGGCACGCCGACCATCGACCAGGAACAGCTTCGCTGGGGTCTGGAAAACGTCAACATGGATGAGGCGCGTCTCAAGGAGCTCGGCGTCGAAGGCATGATGGGGCCGCTCAAGACCACTTGCGCCAACCATACCGGCAATGCCGGCGCGTGGATGGTGGAGTGGAACGGTGAGGAGTTCGTCAAGGTCTCCGACCTGCTGAGCGCCGACCGTGAGCTGATCGATCCGCTGGTCGAGGAAGAGGCGGCGAAATACGCCGCGGCCAATGCTCCCTGGCCGATGAACGACGAATGCAGCATGTGAAGCTGGGCGTCTATTACCCCTTCCCGGAAACGGGGAGGGGCCTTGCCCCGCCGGAGATATGATGAGCGATCCAGCCCCCAAGCCTGACGCCGCCGACAACATCCTTTCGGTCAACAGCATCGAAGTGATCTACGATCACGTCATACTGGTGCTCAAGGGCGTGTCGCTGTCTGTGCCGCGCGGCGGAATCACTGCGCTGCTGGGTGCCAATGGTGCCGGCAAGACGACGACGCTCAAGGCGATCTCCAACCTGCTGCACGCCGAGCGCGGAGAGGTGACGAAGGGCACGATCGTCTTCGAGGGCGACCAGGTCCAGTCCCTGTCGCCCAACGAGCTGGTGCGTCGCGGCTGCATCCAGGTGATGGAAGGGCGGCATTGCTTCGGCCATCTCTCGGTCGAGGACAATCTGATGACCGGCGCCTATACGCGTCGCGACGGCAATGCCGCGATCCGCGCAGACCTCGACCTGGTCTACGAGTACTTCCCCCGCCTCAAGGTGCGGCGGAGCAGTCAGGCCGGCTACACGTCGGGCGGCGAACAGCAGATGACGGCCATCGGTCGGGCACTGATGAGCCGTCCTAAGATGATCCTGCTCGACGAGCCTTCCATGGGACTTGCGCCGCAACTGGTGGAGGAAATCTTTGAGATAGTGAGGAAGCTCAACGAGGAGCAGGGCGTCTCTTTCCTGCTTGCGGAGCAGAACACCAATATCGCCCTGCGTTATGCCAAGTATGGCTATATCCTGGAATCCGGGCGCATCGTGCTCGACGGTGAAGCGAGCGCATTGCGCGAGAACGAAGACGTCAAGGAATTTTACCTCGGCGTTGGCGGCGAAGGGCGACGCTCCTTCAAGGAGGTCAAGCACTACAAGCGTCGCAAGCGCTGGCTGGCCTGAGCATTACCAATTGTAGCTGTAGGTCGCGCGAAGATATCCCTTGCGCGCTTTTGAACGCGGCTTCTCCAGCGTCGCCGAAAGCTCGATGCCGTCGAGTAGCGGTTGTTTGACGGCGATTGTCGTCACCCATTTCTGCCGGTCCCTGCGCGTGGCGGTGGCATGGAACTCGGTACGCGCGCGCGGCAGGGCAAAGTGAATGCTTTGCAGTTCCTGCACATGCGGCTGCCGGTCGCCCTGGGGCTGATAGTCGATCGCCAGTTCCTGGCGCAGCTCTGCGTCGAATGATGACAGGCTGAACGTGAAGCTGTTGGTCAATGCAAGACGGCGATTGCCTTCGGCTCCTTCGACAGATGCATCCAGGCTCGTCGTGCGAATGTCACCGGGCTTGCTTCGCTCGGCCAGTTGGAGCGACCCCCACAGCGCTATGGGATCGTCGAAACTGCGTGGATCGGGGCCACGAAGATGGAACTCCGCCCCAATGCGTGATTCGATCGGTGTGGGAAGCCTGCTGCCGAGCCGCGCCGCGTAGGACGAATCGGACACCTTCGCCAATTCCCAGATCAGCGGGCGCTCGTCGGCGCGCGCTGCGGACAGGCAAATAGCCGTCAACGCGGCTGTGGCGGCAAGGAGCCGTTGAATACGCATCGGTCGCTTCCGGACGACATGGACGGTGGTCACCGATCATCTCAATCGGTTGCATTGCGTTATCAGCCAGCGCGCGCGCTGCCCAATCACGTTTTTTGACGGAAGCGATGGCCCGTTTTGTGATCGGCTTCCATATGCCGCGACAATACTGCCATTGCCCTCGCGGCTCGATTTCGCTATCAGCGCAGCAGAGTTTTCCGGAGGGGATTCCGACGATGGCTGACAATACTCCGACCGGTCCGGTCGAACTGGGCGCCGAAATGGACTATCAGGAGCACGAGAAGACGTATTCGCTCTTCATCGGGCTCAGCAAATACGTCACGCTCTCGACAGTCGCGCTACTGATCGCGATGGCTTTCGGCTTTTTCACAAGCGCCGGCTTTTTCTCCGCGTTCATCCTCTTCGTGCTGATCAACCTGGTCGGCGCTTACCTGCTTCGCTGACGTTTCACGTTCGCGTCGAGCACTGATCATCCAGGGCCCGCATTGCGGGCTTTCGGTGTGTCGGGAGTGAGGTTCCATACGAAAGGATTTTGCCGTTGGGACAGACGATATTCGTGCCGAAGGAGATTGACGCAGCGGAACCGCGCGTCGCGGCTTCTCCTGATACGGTGAAACGGCTCGCGGGTCTGGGTTTCACGGTAGTGGTCGAAAAGGATGCGGGCGCTGCCTCGCGGATTCTCGATGCCGACTTCGCAGCCGCCGGCGCCACCATCGGCAAGGCGGCGGATGCCGCCAAGGCCGACGTGATCCTGAAGGTGCGTCGTCCCAGCGATGCGGAACTGAAGGGCTACAAAACCGGCGCCCTGGTGCTGGCTACCATGGACCCCTACGGCAACGATGCCGCGGTGGCCGCAATGGCCAAGGCCGGCGTCTCCGCCTTCGCCATGGAATTCATGCCACGCATCACGCGCGCGCAGTCGATGGACATCCTGTCCTCTCAAGCCAACCTTGCCGGATACCAGGCAGTCATCGACGCCGCGGCCGAATATGACCGCGCGCTGCCAATGATGATGACGGCGGCCGGCACCGTGCCGGCGGCAAAGGTGTTCGTCATGGGGGCGGGCGTTGCCGGTCTCCAGGCCATCGCGACGGCGCGTCGTCTCGGTGCGGTTGTGACCGCGACCGACGTCCGTCCCGCCGCCAAGGAACAGGTCGCTTCGCTAGGTGCCAAGTTCGTTGCCGTGGAAGACGAGGAGTTCAAGGCAGCCGAAACCGCCGGCGGTTACGCCAAGGAGATGTCGAAGGAATATCAGGCGAAGCAGGCGGCGTTGACGGCTGATCATATCGCCAAGCAGGACATCGTCATCACCACGGCGCTGATCCCGGGCAGGCCGGCGCCAAAGCTGATCTCGGCCGCCATGGTCGCAGCGATGAAGGCGGGTTCGGTGATAATCGACCTTGCCGTCGAACGCGGCGGCAATGTCGAGGGCGCCGTCCCCGGCAGCGTGATCACGACCGCCAACGGCGTCAAGATCGTCGGTCACCTCAATGTGCAGGGGCGGGTGGCTGCCTCCGCGTCCCTGCTCTACGCCAGGAACCTGTTCGCATTCCTCGAGACGATGGTCGACAAGGAGACCAAGACGGTTTCCGTCAATCCGGACGAGGAACTGGTCAAGGCGACGCTGCTCACCCATGGCGGCAAGGTCATTCACCCTGCCTTCGCCAATGCACAGCAAGATGCCGCCGTGCAGCAGGAGCCGGCGGTGGCCCAGAAACCCGCAGCGCCTGCAAAGGCGAAGCAGCCAAGAAAGCCGGCTGCCCGGAAATCTACGGCTGCAAAGCCCAAGGGAGGGGCATGATGGAAGAGAAAACCGCGCTCGCGCAAGCGATCGAGCAACTCGAGCAGGCAGCCGCGGCCGTACGTCTCGCCTTCCAGGAAGAGCAGGTCGAAGCGGTCGCCGACGCGGTTGCCGCCGGCGCCGGTGCTGCAAGCGGCGTCGACCCCTTCGTTTTCCGGTTTGCGATCTTCGTGCTGGCGATCTTCGTCGGCTATTACGTGGTCTGGTCGGTGACGCCTGCGTTGCATACGCCGCTCATGGCCGTGACCAACGCGATCTCGTCGGTGATCGTCGTCGGCGCGCTGCTGGCGGTCGGCATCTCGGCATCGGGAGCCGCCACGGGTTTCGGCTTCGTCGCTCTGGTGCTGGCTTCGGTCAACATCTTCGGCGGCTTTCTGGTCACCCAGCGCATGCTGGCGATGTACAAGAAAAAAGAGAAGTGAGGCCTGACTTATGAGCGAGAACTTCGCCTCCTTCCTCTATCTGGTATCCGGCGTGCTGTTCATCATGGCGCTGCGTGGCCTGTCGCATCCCACGACGAGCCGGCAGGGCAATGTCTACGGCATGATCGGCATGACGATCGCCATCGTCACGACGCTGGCGCTGGCGGTGCCGTCGTTCGGTGGGCTGGTGCTCATCATCGCCGGTCTCGCAGTTGGCGGCGGTGCCGGTGCGGTTATCGCGCGGCGCATTGCCATGACGTCGATGCCGCAGCTTGTTGCAGCCTTCCACTCTCTGGTCGGTCTTGCAGCAGTCCTCGTGGCCGCCGCCGCCGTCTACGCGCCTGAAAGCTTCGGCATCGGCATGGTCGGCCATATTCACACCCAGGCGATCATCGAGATGAGCCTTGGCGTTGCCATCGGCGCGGTGACCTTCACCGGTTCGATCATCGCCTTCCTCAAGCTCGACGGCCGCATGTCTGGCAAGCCGATCCTGCTGCCCGCGCGCCACATCCTCAATGCCGGCGTCGCGATCGCGCTCGTCGTGCTCGTCGTCATGATGGTGTCGACCCAGTCGACCACCATCTTCTGGCTGATCGTGGCGCTATCGCTCCTGCTCGGCGTGCTGCTGATCATTCCGATCGGCGGCGCCGACATGCCGGTCGTGGTATCGATGCTCAACTCTTATTCGGGTTGGGCGGCTGCGGCACTCGGCTTCACGCTCGGCAATCTGGCGCTGATCATCACCGGCGCGCTGGTGGGCTCGTCGGGTGCAATCCTCAGCTACATCATGTGCAAGGGCATGAACCGCTCCTTCATCTCGGTGATCCTCGGCGGGTTCGGCGGCGAGACCGCCGCCGTGGCCGATGACGGCATCGAGCGTACCGTCAAGCAGGGTTCTGCGGACGATGCGGCCTACCTGATGATGAATGCCCAGAAGGTCATCATCGTGCCCGGCTACGGGATGGCGGTGGCGCAGGCGCAGCATGCGCTTCGCGAAATGGCCGACAAGCTCAAGGCGGCGGGCGTCGAGGTGAAATACGCGATCCATCCTGTCGCTGGCCGCATGCCCGGCCACATGAACGTGCTGCTGGCCGAGGCCAACGTGCCATATGACGAGGTCTTCGAGCTCGAGGACATCAACTCCGAGTTCGCACAAGCCGATGTGGCCTATGTCATCGGCGCAAATGACGTGACCAATCCGTCGGCGCGCGACGACAAATCATCGCCGATCTACGGGATGCCGATCCTCGACGTCGACAAGGCGCGCACCTGCCTGTTCGTCAAGCGTTCGCTCGGTTCCGGCTATGCCGGCATCGACAACACGTTGTTCTACAAGGACGGGACGATGATGCTTCTGGGCGACGCCAAGAAGATGACCGAGGAGATCGTCAAGGCGATGGACCACTAAAGTCACGTCTTGCCGAAGACCAAGGCCCCGAAATTCGATCGCGGCGTTGAGCGACCGACTTTCGGGGCCTCTTTTTTTCGGGATGGTCCAATTCGGCCCAGCCTCTTCGCCGCAACCAGCAGAGTTGCAAGAAATCCAGTTCTGTTATTTCCGGTTCTGGCTTCTGGCCGCATCCGCGGCGGCGAAGTGCGCCATCTGATCGGCGTGGGCCTTCTTGAAGGCGGGGCGTTGTGTGACCCGCGCCACATAGGCTTCCGCCGCCTTGCGATCACCGAACGACCGAACTTTCGCCACGCGGAGAACGTCGGCCATCAGCAGGTCTGCGACTGTAAACCTGTCAGCGGCAAGCCATTGCCGTTCGCTCAAGACGCGCTCCATGTGGTCGAGGCGGCTTTCCAGCCAGCCGGTCAGATTGTTCTTCTCGGCGCCGGTCACTTCCAAAAGCCACCAGGGTACTGAAACCATCTCAATCGAATTGAGCGCAGCGATCGTCCACTGCAGCGTCTCGGCTTCTCCGACAGGATCGCGTGGCATCAGCTTTTCGCTTTTTCGGGCGAGATGCAGCAGCCCCGCTCCGCTCTCAAACATCTCGAGCTCGCCATCGCTCAGGAACGGGACCTGGCCGAATGGCTGGCGCGCAAGATGGTCGGGGCCCCGATCGTCGAAAGGCACAGTGCGGACGGAGTATTCGAATCCGGCTTCCTCGCACGCCCATCTCAGTCGCATGTCGCGCACGAAACCCCGGGGCCCCTCCGGCACCCAGTCGTAGGTCCAGATCGTCACCTGTTCGGGCATCTCGGCATCTCCACTCAGGGTCGTTCCGCCAAATCAGAAATGAATCGCTTCTGCAGTGACCTGAACGGCGTATTGTCATCCAGATGTATCACAGCGAAAATAAACGCGGGTCATAGGCAATCAACCGGGAGACGTTCAAATGACGATACAAAGACGCACGCTGCTCAAAGGCGCCGCCGCTACGGCCGGCATGTCGCTTGCCGCACCCTTCATATCGCGCGGCTACGCGCAGGGCTCCTCAGGCGAAGTCAACATCTTTGCCTGGGCCGGCTACATCAATGACGACATCCTCGCCGCCTTCGAAGCCGCGACCGGGATCAAGCCGAACTACACTCCCTACGGCACCAATGACGAACTCCTGAACCAGCTTCGCGCCAACAACGGTGCCGGTTTCGACATCATCTGGCCGAGCGTCGACCGCGTGCCGAACTATGTCGAGTTCGGCCTCGTGCAGGAGATCGACGAATCGAAGGTCGAAGTCGCCAAGTGCCTGCCAAGCGCATGGGAAAACTCCGCCAAGTTCGGCGCGGTCGTTGACGGCAAGCGCTACCAGGTGCCGACCGACTGGGGCACGGAAGCGATCGCCTACGACAAGGACCAGGCGCCGCTTGAATACGGCACCGCGTCTTATGGCGACATCTGGAAGGAAGACATGGCGGGCAAGGGTACTGTTCGCGCCCATTCCAGCCTTGTCGGCCTTGGCCTCTGGCTCGAGGCGGAGGGCAAGCTGCCCCGCCCGTTGCTCGACGCCTTCACCAGCCCCGAGGCACAGATCGAAATCTTCGACGTGATCGTCGCCGAGGCGGTCGCTCGCAAGGGCAACATCATCCAGTTCTGGAACAACGAGAACGAAGCGCAGGGCGCATTCCGCGTCAACGGCGCCGCAATCGGCCAGACATGGGACTCGACCGCCGCCGCACTTGGCAAGGAAGGCCTGCCGGTAGGCTTCATTGCGCCGAAGGAAGGCGCGCTGGCGTGGATGGAAGGCGTGTCGATCCCTACTGGCGCTGCCAATGTCGACCAGGCCTACGCCTTCATCAACTGGTTCCTGACGCCGGAAGCCGGTGCGATGTATTCCAACGCGACGTCGATCAACTCGACGGCGGTTGGCGCGGCGGATCTCCTGTCGGACGAAGCCAAGGCATTCTTCGCCGCTGCCTATCCCGGCGACGCGCTCGAAAAGCTGTGGTGGTGGCCGATCCAGGAGAGCTGGTACGTCACCAAGCGCAACGAGTACCAGGATCGCTTCCTGTCGGCCTGATGGCTTTCCGGGAAGAGGGGATAGTTGCCCCTCTTCCCGGGCTACACAATGAATGACGCACGGCCGCGAAGCGGACGGCGAGGGGACCCATGTCGCATTCCGTCGAACTCAATGAAGTCGGCATGACCTTTGGCAGGACGCGCGCCGTGGGCGACGTATCGTTCAATGTCGAGGGTGGCGAGTTCTTCTCGATCCTGGGCCCTTCCGGCTGCGGCAAGACGACGATCCTGCGCATGATCGCGGGCTTTCTGCAGCCCACCGAAGGCCGCATCAGTATCGGCGGCAGGGACATGGCGGGCCTGGGACCGAACCAGCGGCCCACCGCCATGATCTTCCAGTCGCTCGCACTGTTTCCGCTGATGCCCGTGTGGGAGAACATCGCCTTCGGGCTAGAGGCGCGCGGTGCATCCAAGGCCGAGCGGCGAAGGCGTGCCGACGAACTTCTCAAGCTGATCGCGCTCGAAGGCTATGGCGACCGAATGCCTGGCGAACTCTCTGGCGGCCAGAGGCAGCGTGTCGCCATCGCCCGCGCGCTCGCCGTCGAGCCGCAGGTGCTGCTGCTCGACGAGCCGCTGTCCGCGCTGGACCTCAAGCTTCGTCAGCATATGCGCGCGGAACTGCGTGCATTGCAGAAACGGACGGGTGTCACCTTCATCTATATCACCCACGACCAGTCGGAGGCTTTAGCCATGTCCGACCGTATCGCGGTGATGAGCGCGGGTGTCCTTCAACAGGTCGGGACGCCGAGGGACCTGTACGACAATCCGGCGACGCCATTCGTCGCCACCTTCGTGGGCGAGACCAATGTCATTGCCGGCAAGGTGACGGCGATCGATATGTCGGTCGCCACCGTCGAAACCGGCCTCGGCGTCATGCGGGGTAGGGCAGGAGATGGCTTGGCCGTGGGGCAGGCGGCGCGGCTCTATGTACGGCCCGAAGCGCTGGTGTCGGGAACGGACGTGCCCAACGCAATCACCGCCTCGGTCCAGCGTATCGACTTCGAGGGAGCCTTCGCGCTGGCACATGGAACGCTCGACGACGGCTCCGCGCTTGTCGCGTCGATCCCGTCCACTGCGCTTCACGCCGCGCCGGCGATTGGCAGCCGCGCCACGTTCGGTTTCGATCCCGCTCATGCCGTGGTGCTACCCCATGGCTGATCTTTACAAGCGGTTCGGTGGCGGGCTGTCGACCATCTTCGTCGCGTTGGTGCTCCTGTGGATGGCGGGGATGATCCTCGCGCCGAACATCATGATGATCGACTACGCGTTGCGGCCGAACCTGCCGCCGGCGCAGATCGGCGGGCCGAACGACGTCTATTCGCTCGACAACATGCTGTACCTCGCCAATGAGGGCGTGCACCGGACGATCTTCTTCAAGACGATATGGGCCAGCGCCTTCGTCGCTTTCGCAACCTTCGTCGTGTGCTACCCGCTGGCTTTCTGGCTGGCACAGCATGCAACGCCGAACCAGGCGGCAATCGCGATCCTTGCGCTCACGATTCCGTTCTGGATCAACGAGGTGCTGCGCACGCTTTCCTGGTACATCCTGCTCGCGTTTCGCGGGCCGCTCAACGCGCTGCTTCTGAATCTCGGGATCATCGACGAGCCGGCGCGCTGGTACGGCAATGGCGGGGTCATGGCGGGGATGATCTACGCCTATATCCTGTTCATGCTTTTTCCGATCTACAACGCCATCGAAAGCCTCGAAAAGGCGCAGATCGAGGCTGCGCGGGACCTCGGGGCGTCGACATGGCGCATTCACTGGCGGGTGGTGATGCCACATGCCAAGGCGGGTATCGCCACCGGTTGCGTGTTCACCTTCATGCTGGCGGCGGGCTCCTATGTCGCGCCGGCGCTTCTCGGGGCGCCCGGCAGCCGCTGGTTCACCGAGATCATCTACAACTGGTTCTTCGAGGGTGGCGATTGGAACCGCGGGGCTGCCTACGCCCTCGTACTGCTCGTGCTCTGCCTCGTGGTGGTTCTGGCGACGCTGAAGCTGACCCGGGTCAACCTGACGGACGTTGCGAAATGAGCGGCGCCGACCGCATCCCGCGTCTTCTCTTCGCCTTCTACATGGTGGCGTTCTTTGTCTATCTGTTCGCTCCGCTGGCGATCATGGGCGCGGCGACATTCAATACGAGCCGCTTCCCGACCGTGACGCCATGGCAGGGAACGACGCTGCAGTGGTTCGTCGAATTGTGGAACGATGGCGCGATGTGGCAGGCGCTTGGGACGTCGATTCTGGTCGCCGTCTTCGTGGTTGCGATATCTCTGCCGATCGGAACGGCGGCTGCCTTGATCCTGACCAGCCTACACGCTCGGGCCCGTGGCTTCGTCTATGCGGTGATGGTCTCGCCACTGCTGACGCCGGGAGTGGTCATCGGCATCTCGACCCTGGTGCTGTGGCGTCAACTGGGCGTCGGCGGGGGCGTGTTCCTCATCGTCGTCGCGCAGGCGAGCTTCATCATCTGCTACGTGATGCTGATGGTAGCCGCGCGCCTGCAACGTTTCGACCGCACGCAGGAAGAAGCGGCGCTGGGGCTCGGCGCGTCGAAGGTCATGGTGTTCCGGCGCATCCTGTTGCCGTTCCTGAAACCGGCGCTGATCGCGGCCGCGTTCCTGGCCGTGCTGCAGTCGATCGAGAACTACAACACCACGCTGTTCGTGCGCGGCTTCGACACGCCGCTGACGGTCTTCATTGCCACTAAGGTGCGCACCGGGCTGACGCCGGCGGTAAACGCGCTGGCGCTGATCATGATCGCAGTGACCATTTTCGGGGCCGTTGCCTACGAAATCTCGCGTCGGCAGCAGGCAAGGCGCGCCCAAGAAGCTTGAGGATCAGTCCACTCGGGCCGTCGCCTCGTTGAGGCCAATGCGCACCTTGTCGAGGCGGCCTCGAAGTTCCTGAAGTTCTTCAAGAGCCTCGCCCGACGCCGCGTTCATGGCCATTGCCGCCTCGCATCCCGTCACGCGTAGGGCCAGCCCTGCATCTGTTGGCACGACATCGAGCAATCGCTCGTCCTCGCGATTGCGCGAGCGCGCGACGAGGCCCTGCGTCTCCAACTTCTTGATCAACGGGGTCAGCGTGCTTGAATCGAGCAGAAGGCGCTCGCTTATGGCCCGCATCGTGGTGCCGCCGGTTTCCCAAAGCACCATCATGACGAGGTATTGTGGATAGGTCAGCCCTGTCTCGGCGAGGATGCGGCGATAGAAGCGCGTGACGGCGTTGGCGGCTGAATAAATTGCAAAGCAAGGCATCACGTCGAGGGTGACCTGCTCCATCAGTTCGGGATTGTCACGGAAGTCAATTTTCATGGCGTCTCCTTGCGGAACTGTGCCCGCTTCCAGAGCAGGAAATAGATCGCACGCGATCAGATCGCAAGGCAATAAACCTTTTGTGATATCGTTGTCGATTAAATCGTGTACGATTAAATAGGGCGTACGAAGTCAACCCGCCGCCATGGAGTTCCGCAATGGACCACACTGATCCGACCACAGATACGCAAACGTCTCGCCTGACCAGGACTGCCGTTCTCATCCACGGAGCATGGATGACACCTGCCTCCTGGGACAATTTTCGCATCCGGCTGGAATCCGCCGGCTACGCGGTGCACGCACCGACCTGGCCACTCCTGGACAGGGGCACGCCCGCGCAACTGCGTGCCAACCCTCCCGAGGCGCTCGGGCGCCTGACGGCTGGAGCGATCACGGATCACTATGCCCGCTTCATCGACACGCTGCCCGAAAAGCCGCTGATCATCGGCCATTCGATGGGGGGTCTTGTGACGCAGTTGCTGCTCGATCGCGGATATGGCGTCGCTGGTGTCGCGCTCGATCCCGGCCCCATCGCCGGCATCATTCCCGATACATTGTCCTTGGGCGCGGCCTTCCCCATTCTTGCACGCTGGAACGCGTGGAACCGTACCTACACTTTGAGCAAGGCACAGTTCGACACACGATTTGCCAACACCGCACCAGCCAGAATGCGTGATGAGGCCTATGAGAAGTACATGGTGCCGACGTCTGGCCGTCTGTTCGCTCAGGCCGCCACGGGCATCGGCCTCGCAGTGAGCCCCGGCAAGCGCACCCAGCCCCTGCTGATCACGGCCGCCGAGAAGGACAGGACCGTGGCGCCGGCGCTGTCACGCGCCATCTATCGCAAGCAGAAGAAATCGCCCGCGCGTACCGATTTCGTGGAATTTCCGGGGCTGTCCCATTTCCTGGCGAGCGAGCCAGGCTATGAGAAGGTCGCCGACTATGTCATCGACTGGGCGAAGAGCCTCTGAGCAGCCGAGGTCTGGCCGCGGCCGGCGAGGCGGTCATGCGCCGCCGGTGCGTGCGACTCCATCCTTGGCAGCCTGAAGGTTAGGATTGAGCCGCAGCGCTTCGCCGAAAGATTTGGACGCGCGGCTTCTGTCGCCACGGCGCTCGAGTATCAGCGCCTGATAGGCCCATGCCTCGGCATTGTTGCGGTCGAGCTGGATCGCCGTATTGAAATCGGCCAGCGCGTTGTCTTCGTCATTGCGCGCCAGATAGGAAAGGCCGCGACCGTTGTAGGGTTCGGCTGAATTGGGCGCGAGCGAGATCGCCGTGGCGAAATCCTCGATGGCGAAATCGTGCTGGCCGCGCGCCTGATAGAGCAGCCCGCGATTATGGTAGGCGCGCGGGTCGGTTGTATCGAGCTGGATCGCGCGCTCGAAATCCTGGAATGCCTCCGTGCCGCGGCCGGCAAGGCGATAGAGATTGCCCCGTCCGATATAGGCGACGTCGTAGTTGGGATTGATCTGAAGCGCGCGGCTGTAGTCCTGCACTGCCTGCTGCTGATTTCCGGTCAGCCGGTGGATCAACGCGCGGTTGGCGTAGGCCTGATAGAAGTTCGGGTTGAGTTGGAGGGCGGTGTCGAAGTCCCTTAGCGCCTCATCGTAGCGTCCGCCGCGACCATAGGCCGTGCCGCGCACATTGTATCCTTCGGGATCGTTGGGAGTACGCTCGATGACCGCTGTCAGCGAGGCGATATTCTCGCTCGACCCCTGCGCGACATCCATCGGCTTCACACCGCTCAAGGCGCTGTCGGAGGTTTGGCACCCGGCGACAAACAGAGCGCCTGCAAGCGTCAGCGCGCTCGCACAGCGGGTGAACCTGGAGCCGTTAGCGGCAATCGCGAATGTGTTCATCGATGTCCCCTTCTGTGCGCGCGGCTGAACCGGCTTTGACCGCGGTGCGTCGTTGGCGCGTGAGAATTCGGCAAAAACGAAAAGGTGGCCGCGATTCGCATCGCGCCACCTTAGCCGGTATCGCCGGAAAAGGACGAAAAGGAGGCGTCAGCGAGCAGCCGCGGCGGGTGCGACGCGACCGCCAGCCACAAGACCTTCGCGCTGGGCGCGCTTGCGCGCCAGCTTGCGGGCGCGGCGCACGGCCTCTGCCTTTTCGCGCGCACGCTTCTCGGAGGGCTTCTCGTAATGTCCGCGCATCTTCATTTCGCGGAAAATGCCTTCGCGCTGCATCTTCTTCTTGAGAGCGCGGAGAGCCTGGTCAACATTATTGTCGCGGACGAGTACCTGCACGTGCGTTCCTGTCTTAGGGTTGATGTGCGTTTCAACAATCAAGGGCACGACAAGCGCCCCCGCGGCGGACTAACGCCACGAATTGCGGCGGCTCATAGCAGAAGCAGCAGAGCTTGTCCACAACGCAAGCGCAGCATTCGTACGGTGTTGCGCGCTTTTTGGCGTTTGGCCCAATACGCCATTCACCGTCGCAAACAGTGCAAGAGTGACAGCCGGTTTTGGCTAGTGGTACACGTCGAGTGTCGCGACCAAGCCGACGAGACAAAGATTCAGCCCGGAGCCTGAAGAATGCGCAAGTTTTCCGCCTTCGCCATCGCCCGCGAAGCGCTTCGCGGACACAAGGGCTGGGAGGAGCAGTGGTCCTCGCCGGAGCCGAAGGCCGAGTACGACGCCGTCATCGTGGGAGCGGGCGGCCACGGCCTTGCGACGGCCTATTACCTGGCCAAGGAACACGGCATCACCAATGTCGCCGTCGTCGAGAAGGGCTGGCTGGGCGGCGGCAATACGGGGCGCAATACCACCATCATCCGCTCCAATTATCTGTACGACGAGAGCGCGGGCATCTACGACCATGCGGTCAAACTGTGGGACGGGCTCTCGCTCGACCTCAACTACAACGTCATGTACTCGCCGCGCGGCGTGATGATGCTTGCCCACAATGTCCACGACGTGCAGGTCTTCAAGCGTCACATTCACGCCAACCGGCTGAACGGCGTCGACAACGAATGGCTGACGCCGGAAGAGGCGAAGGCATTCTGCCCGCCGCTGAACATTTCGAAGAATGCGCGTTATCCCGTCATGGGCGCGGCGTTGCAGCGCCGCGGCGGTACCGCCCGGCACGACGCGGTCGCCTGGGGGTATGCACGCGCCGCATCGGCGCGCGGCGTCGACATCATCCAGAACTGCGAGGTCACCGGCATACGGCGTGCGCCGCAGGGGCATGTGCTCGGCGTCGAGACGTCGAAAGGCTTCATCGGGGCAAAGAAGGTCGGCGTGGTGGCCGCCGGTCATTCGTCGGTTCTGATGCAGATGGCCGACGTTCGCATGCCGCTGGAAAGCTATCCGCTGCAGGCGCTGGTGTCCGAGCCGGTGAAGCCGGTCTTCCCCTGCGTCGTCATGTCGAACACCGTGCACGCCTACATCTCCCAGTCGGACAAGGGCGAACTGGTCATCGGGGCGGGCACCGACCAATATACTTCCTATTCGCAGACCGGCGGGCTGCACATCATCAATCATACGCTCGACGCCATCTGCGAGATGTTCCCGATGTTCACGCGCATGAAGATGCTGCGCTCGTGGGGCGGCATCGTCGACGTGACGCCGGACCGATCCCCGATCCTCGCGAAGACCCCGGTGAAAGGGCTCTACGTAAATTGCGGCTGGGGAACCGGCGGCTTCAAGGCGACGCCTGGCTCCGGCCACGTCTTCGCCCACACGATCGCCCGCGACGAGCCGCATCCGATCAATGCGCCGTTCACGCTGGAGCGTTTCCGTACCGGACGGCTGATCGACGAGGCGGCTGCGGCCGCCGTGGCGCACTGATGAGCGGACTGGCCGCCGCCCTGGCAGTCTCGGCGCCGATGATGTTGGCGAATGAGCAGGGCATGTTTCATTTTCCAACGACCGAGGATGCCTGGCGCCTCCAGCGCATCCAGCGCACCGACAATGAACGGGAATGGCCGTTCGCCGCCGGTGCCGGCTACCTTATGTGCGTGTGGATATTGGGGGAACGCGTGGTCTATTTCGCCGAGCCGCCACAGGACGCGGACGCAAAGGAATTCAACCGCGTCGTGGTGGTGTCCACCAATCCACTCGACCTCATGATGGTCAATCTCGGCAAGAACGACGTGTTCGCGCCTTTCGAAGGCGTCGAACAATTGGTGCTGCGCCTCGGGCCTTTCGTAGACCTCGGCCGGCGACTTTGCAGCCAGCCGCGCGGCTCCGAGATCGGCCCCGGCGAATTGTAGATACAGGAAGAACCATGCTTCTCATCCGCTGTCCCTATTGCGAAGAGGAAAGGCCGGAACTCGAATTCCGCCACGCCGGCGAAGCGCATCTCGTACGGCCGTCGTCCATCACGAAGATGAGCGACGAGGATTTCGAGGGCTACTTCTTCATCCGTCAGAACCCGAAAGGGCTGGTCTATGAGCGCTGGCGGCATCTCCATGGCTGTGCCCGCTTCTTCAATGCGGTGCGAGACACGGTGACCGACAAGTTCGTGATGACGTACAAGGCCGGCGAAAAGAAGCCCAGGCTCAAGGGAGCGGCACAATGACAGCGCCATTCCGCATCGAGGGCAAGGGCAGGCTGACGCCCGCCAGGATCGCCCGGTTTACCTTCGACGGCGAGTCTTATACCGGGCTCGAGGGTGACACGCTCGCGTCGGCGCTGCTGGCGAACGGCGTGCATCTGGTGGGCCGCTCGTTCAAGTATCATCGCCCGCGCGGCTTTCTTTCGGCCGGTGCCGAAGAACCGAATGCGCTCGTCGGCATCCATCGCGACGCCTCGCGCAAGACGCCCAACGTGCGGGCCACGGTCCAGGAAATCTATGACGGCCTGCAGGCGGTGTCGCAGAACCGCTGGCCGTCGCTGAAGATGGACATCGGCGCGGTCAACGATCTTGCCTCGCCGTTCTTCTCGGCCGGCTTCTACTACAAGACCTTCATGTGGCCCAAGGCCGCGTGGAAGCATGTCTACGAGCCCAAGATCCGTGAAGCGGCCGGTCTTGGCGTAGCACCCGACCAGCCGGATCCGGATCATTATTCGGCCCGCTACGCGCATTGCGACGTGCTGGTGCTTGGTGGCGGCGCGGCAGGACTTGCGGCCGCCCTCGCGGCTGCCGAAACGGGCGCCAACGTCATCATCGCGGACGAGCAGCCGGATCTGGGCGGAAGCCTGCGCTTCGAAAGCGGCGCCGTCATCGAGGATCAGGATGGCTGGTCGTGGGCAATGGCGACGGCCGCACGTCTACGCGAGATGGAAAACGTGCGCGTGCTGACCCGTACGACGGCGTTCGGCTACTACGCGCAGAATTTCGTCGGGCTGGCGGAGCGCGTGAGCGAACATCTCGCTGCTCCCCTGCCGGAGATGCCGCGCGAACGGATGTGGCAGGTCCGTGCGAAACGCGTGATCCTGGCAACCGGCACGATCGAGCGGCACATGGTGTTTGCCGACAATGATCGGCCCGGCATCATGCTCGCCTCGGCGGCGCGGACATATCTCAACCACTATGGCGTGGCGGTCGGGCGCAACGTTGGCATCTACACGGCCAACGATTCTGCCTACTACGCGGCCATGGACCTCAAGAATGCCGGCATCGACATCGCCGCGATCGTCGACCTGCGCGATAATCCACAAGGGCCTGCCGTGGAAGCGGCGCGGGCCATGGGCATCGAGATCAATCCCGGCCGCGCGGTGATCGGGGTAGGCGGTAAGCTGCGCGTCAGTTCGATGACGGTGCAGTCGAAGAATGGCGGCCCGTCGCGCACCATCGCCATCGATGCGCTGCTGACTTCTGCCGGCTGGACGCCCTCCGTGCATCTGTTCTCGCAGTCGCGCGGCAAGGTGACCTATGACGAGGAGACCAAGCGCTTCCTGCCGGGAACATACGCGCAGGACTGCGTGTCGGTCGGCGCCTGCAACGGCACGGAAAGTGTCTCCGACGTGCTTGCCGAAGCCGCAAGCGCCGGCCACGCCGCCGCGAAGGAGATCGGCATCAAGGCGGGCCGTGCCATCCGGATCAAGGCGACCGGCTCGGAAAACTGGAGCCGGGGCATGGCAGGCGCAGCGCCGGGCGCGGGACCGGATGCGAAGGTCAAGGCGTTCGTGGACTTCCAGAACGACGTGACCGCCAAGGACATCCGCCAGGCCGTTCGGGAAGGCATGCGTTCGATCGAACACGTCAAGCGCTTCACCACAAACGGCATGGCGACCGATCAGGGCAAGACGTCCAATCTTCATGGCCTGGCGATCGCAGCCGAGGTCCTCGACAAGCCGATACCGGAGGTGGGACTCACCACCTTCCGCGCGCCCTATACGCCGGTGACGTTCGGAACCATCGTGAACCATGCGCGCGGGGCGCTTTTCGACCCGACGCGCCGCACCCCGATGCATGGCTGGGCGGAAACGCATGGCGCTGTGTTCGAGGATGTCGGGCAATGGAAGCGCGCCTGGTATTTTCCGCAGCAGGGCGAGGACATGCACGCGGCGGTAGACCGCGAGTGCCGCACGGTGCGCGAAACCGGTGGAATCTTCGACGCCTCTACACTCGGAAAGATCGAGGTGGTTGGGCCCGACGCCGCCGCCTTCATGGAACTTCTCTACACCAATCCCTGGCAGAAGCTCGAGCCGGGGCGATGCCGCTACGGGGTCATGCTGCGCGAGGATGGTTTCATCTACGATGACGGTGTTGTCGGCAGGCTGGCCGAAGATCGCTTCCACGTGACGACGACGACCGGCGGCGCGGCACGCGTGATGAACCACATGGAGGATTATCTCCAGACGGAGTTCCCGAACCTGAATGTCTATCTCACCTCGATCTCCGAGCAGTGGGCGGTCATCGCGGTGCAGGGACCCAATTCGCGCGCCATCATCGAGCCGCTGGTGGAGGGGATCGACCTTTCTGATGCGGCGTTGCCGCATATGTCGGTGCGCGAAGGCCGTATCTGCGGCGTGCCGACGCGGTTGTTCCGCATGTCGTTCACGGGCGAACGCGGCTTCGAGATCAATGTGCCGGCCGATTATGGCCACGCAGTGTGGGAGGCCGTGTGGGCCGAGGCTGAGAAGCATGGCGCCTGCGCCTACGGCACCGAGGCAATGCACGTGCTGCGCGCCGAAAAGGGCTACATCATCGTCGGCCAGGAGACCGACGGAACGGTGACGCCCGGCGATGCCGGGCTGGACTGGGCCGTGGGCAAGAAGAAGACCGACTTCGTCGGCATCCGCGGTTTGATGCGGCCCGATCTCGCGGGCGCGGGACGCAAGCAGCTCGTCGGCCTGCGCACCAAGGACCCGAAGCTGGTTCTGGAAGAGGGCGCGCAGATCGTCGCCGATCCAAACCAGCCTGTGCCGATGACGATGATCGGTCATGTCACGTCGAGCTACTGGTCCGGCAATTGCGGTCATTCGATCGCGCTGGCGCTGGTGCTCGATGGACGCGAGCGCATGGGACAGACGTTGTACGTGCCGATGCCGGATCGAACGATAGAGGTCGAAGTGACGGGCACCGTCTTCTTCGACGAGAAGGGAGAACGCCTCCATGGCTAACCCAACCGAGATGGTACGCCGGCCCCCACTCGAAGACCGTTCGGTCGTTCATCCATGGGTCAGCGTCACCGCTGCCGAGCCTGCATCCCGGCTCTCGCTGCGTGCACCGGAAGACAGTGTCGCGGCCGTGTCCAAGGCGCTCGGCCTAGCCTTGCCGCAGCAGCCGAAGACGTCGGCGCGAAAGGGCAAGCGGGTGGCGCTCTGGCTCGGCCCTGACGAATGGATGATCATCGATCCGACCGGGGCAGGGCTGACCGCTCCGCTGGCAAAGGTGACGGCGTTTCATTCTGGCGTCGACATATCTCACCGCAACACGGCGATCCTCGTCTCGGGAGAGGGAGCGCAGGCGACGCTTTCGTCCGGCTGCCCGCAGGATCTCTCGCTGGCCGCCTTTCCTGTGGGCGCCTGCTCGCGCACCGTCCTGGCGAAGATCGAAATCGTGCTGCTTCGGACGGGTGAGAACGAGTTCAGGGTTGAATGCTGGCGCTCCTTTTCGGACTACGCCTTTGCTTTCCTCGAAGATGCCGCGCGAGATTCGGCGTTCTGAGGCCTGTTCAGGACGCCTTGCGCCAACGCCTTGACTGGACGAACTCGACAAGATCGCTGGAACTGAGCGGACGCGCGAACGCATAGCCCTGTAGCGCGTTGCAGCCGAGCTGGCGGAGCAGGCGCGCATGCTCCATGGTCTCGACGCCTTCCGCGAGCACCTCGATCCCGAGCGATTTCCCGATCTCGATGATCGAGCCGACGAGCTGGCGCTGGCCGGGCGAGTTGACGATCGGCTGGATGAACTGGCGATCGATCTTCAGCCGGCGGGGCTTCAGCTTCATCAGGCTGACGATCGAGGCGTAGCCGGTTCCGAAATCGTCGATCTCGATGTCGATGCCGAGTTCCTTGATCTGGTCGACGTTCCAGGTCAGCAATTCGTCGTTCTCGTCGAGGAAAATGGATTCCACCAGTTCGAAGGCTATGCTGCCTGGCCGGATGTTCATCTGGCGCAGATGCCCGATCAGTTCCTCGTCGTGGAGCCGGCGTGCGGACACATTGACCGAGACCTTGGGTATGTGCAGGCCGCTTGATTCCCAGATGTTGAAATCGAGCAGCGCCTGCTCGAGGATCATGCGGTCGATGGTCGCGACGACGTTCAGCTCCTCGGCGATCTTCATGAAGGCGGCCGGCGCCAGCAGCCCTTCGGTCGGGTGCCGCCAGCGCGCCAGTGCCTCCACGCCGATGACTTCCAGCGTCTCCGCATCGAACTGGGGTTGGTAGTGGGCAACGAACTGGTTCTGTTCCAATCCGCTCAGAATGTCGTCGGCGACCCGTTTGGTGTTGATGATCTCCGCCTGCAGCGCGTCGTTGAAGAACTGATGGCGGTTGCGGCCGCGCGACTTGGCGCGATAAAGCGCGATATCGGCGTTGACCAGCAAGCGGCGGGGGTCCGCCACCGAATCCATGTCGGTCGCGATGCCGATCGAGACACCGACCCGGCATTCGTGGCCCTGGTAGTTCATCGGTGACTGCATCCGGTCAATGATGTTCTCGGCGAGGCAGGTCAGGCTCGACAGCGACGAGCCGGGCTTTTCCGTCGGCCAACGCCGCACGACCACGAACTCGTCACCGCCGATTCGCGCGACGAAATCGTCCGGGTTGACGGTCGTCTTGAGTATCGCGGCCGCATGAACCAGCATCGCATCGCCGGCGATATGGCCCAGCGTATCGTTGATCTGCTTGAAGCGGTCGAGGTCGATCTGCAACAATGCCGCCGCTTCCTCGCCGCGCTCGAAACGGGAGGCGTGGTTCGCTAGCACTTCGTCGAGATGCCTGCGGTTGGGCAGTCCGGTTAACGAGTCGTGCAACGCATTGTGCTCGATGCGGGCCTTGGCGCTTTCCAGTTCGATGTTGCGGGCCTCGGTGAGCGCGTTGACGCGCTTGAGCTCCTCGTTGAGGCTAACATCCGCCGTGACGTCCCAGTTGACACCCACCATCTTTGGTTGCGCGCCCGGCACGTCGTAGATCGTTCCGATCGCGCGGACATGGCGAATGCGGCCATTATCCAGCACGATCCGGTAGCGGGAGGTGTAGCTGCCTCGGTTTTCGAGTGCTTCACCGAACTCCCGCTGCGCGCGGGCAAGGTCGTCCGGGTGGACGCGCTTTTCCCAATAGGTGTGGTCGCGTGGTGCCCCGTCGGCCGGATAGCCGTAGAGCTCGTTCATGCGATCGTCCCAATATTCGTGAGCATCGCCGAGAGTCATTTCCCAGACCGCCACCTTCGAGGTGTCGAGGGCCAGCCGCAGCCTGTGCGAGAGCCTTTCGAGCTGTCTCTCGCGACGGCGCAATTCGCCGATGTTGCGCTGCCGTTCATGCATCAGGCGACCGGTAAGGACGGTGGGAACCATGATCAGCGCCCCGGCGAACAGCATCAGTGCACGAATGTACCAGATGCCCGGCGGATTTGCCGACCAGCCGCCCCGTGGACGGGCCGCGATCTGCCAGGAGCCGGAGGGCAATACCACCTCCGTGACAACCGGCCGGTCTTCGAGGATGTCGGCAGGTCCGAGGAAACGTGCGCCGCGTCCTCCCGTCGCGTTGCGGCCCGTCAGCGTGATCTCGATGGGCAGGTTGGCATCGAGAAGGCCGCTATCGACGTAGAGCTGGTCGACGTCGATGATCGCAGAGACGATGCCCCAGAAACTGTCGATACCTCCTTCCGGATCAGAAAAGACAGGAAAGCGGGCGATGAAGCCTCGGCCTCCCTGGACGAGGTCCATTGGCCCTGCAAGGATCATCTCGCCGGTGTCGCGCGCGCGCAGGGCAGCTCCGCGCTGGGCTTCGCTGCGCCGGTAGTTCAGCCCCAGCGCGTTCTCGTTGCCCACAAGAGGATAGATCAGTGACACGATCAGGTCCGGCGCGGCCGCGACGTGGCGTATCTGCGATTTCTGTCGCAAGAGGTTCGAGGCCAACTGCCCGAAACGTTCCTGGCTCATCTGCGGTTCTGTGGCCAGCGTCGCCACCAGACCCCGCACGAGCTGGATGTTGCTGTTGATGTTGCCCTCCAGCTTGGCGCGGAGGACGCTGACGTGACCAAGCACCTCAGCCCGCTGGTTCTGCTCGAAGGTTTGGTGCTGTTGCCGGTCGGCAAGCAAGCCCGCGGTCAGGATGACCACAAGCGCCAGGATCGCCGGAATGTTGGTCTTCCGGAAGAGCCTGCCGAACGCCCGACGACGCCTGAGGAGCGAAAGGTTCACCTGTCCTGCCTGTCGTGTGGTTGACTGTGTCGACCGTCTTTTGTCAGTGACCATTGCATGAACTGCTTAAATTTGGCTTTAGCAGTACACGCAATGTCATCAATTACAGCAGCAGCGAGATGCGGTGATGAGCAACGGGCTGACGACAATCGGATTCGATGCAGACGACACACTCTGGCAGAACGAGCAGTTCTTCCGTCTTACCGAGGCGCGCTTTACCGAACTCCTTGCGGATCACGCTGAGGCGGATCATCTGAGCGGGAGATTGCTGGAGGCCGAGAAACGGAATCTTGGCCATTACGGGTTCGGTATCAAGGGATTTACGCTCTCGATGATCGAGACGGCGATCGAGGTGACCGACGGAAATGTGCCGGCGAGCGTCATCGGCGAAATCCTGGCGGCTGGGCGGGAGATGTTGCGGCATCCGGTCGAGACGCTGCCGCATGTGCACGACACGCTGGAGCAACTTTCAAGAAATTACCGGCTTGTGCTGATCACCAAGGGCGATCTGTTCGACCAGGAGCGCAAGCTGGCTCAGTCGGGTCTGGGCGATTTCTTCGATGCGGTCGAGATCGTCAGCGACAAGACGAGCGGCACCTATGCGCGAATCTTCGAGCGCCATGGCGACGGAGCCCAACGGTCGATGATGGTCGGAAACTCGCTGAAATCGGATGTCGCGCCGGCGATCGAGGCAGGGAGCTGGGGCGTCTACGTGCCGCACCACCTTACCTGGGTGCTGGAGCGCATCGACCCGCCGACGGATCATCCGCGCTATCGGCAGATCGACCATCTTGGCGAACTGCAGCCGCTGATCAAGATGCTGGGATAGAAGCGTTCAGACCGCCGTGATGCCGCCATCGGCGGCGAGCGTCTGTCCGGTCATGAAGGAATTGCCCGGCTCGGCGGCAAACAGGATCACGGTAACGACCTCGTCGACTTCGGCAAGCCGCTTCATCGGAACGCCACGGGTCAGTTCTGTCTCAGCCACGCCATCTTCAGCCATCGACATGCCGAGCGTGTCGGTAACCATCGGCGTGCGCGCAAATGACGGGCAGACGGCGTTCACACGCACGCCCTTGGTGGCGTATTCGGCGGCTGCGGATCGCGTCAGCCCGACGACACCGTGCTTGGCGGCCGAATAGACTGAAAGCCGCGGCGCCCCGGCGATGCCGGCGACGGAGGCGACATTGACGATTGCGCTGCGTACTCCCTTTTCGCGGTGCTGCTTCTCCATCACCGGAAGCTGGTGCTTCATGGCGTAGAATACGCCCATCAGGTCGATGTCGATGATCCGGCGGGCTTCGTCGGAGGGCAGCAGGGGGAAGCGTACGAAGCTCTGGGCGATGCCGGCATTGTTCAATGCGACGTGGAGGCTGCCGAAGCGCGATAGCGCCAGAGCCACGAGATCTTCCGAGAGCTTTTCATCGGAGATGTCCCCGGCAAGAACCGCCGTTTCTGTGTCCAGCGTCCCTGCAATCTGCTCCAGCTTGCCGACGTCGATGTCCGATAGGACGAGACGAGCCCCTTCCGCGGCGAAACGCTCCGCTGACCGGCGGCCAAATCCGCCGGCCGCTCCCGTGATCAGGACCGTCAGCCCCTGAAAGCGACCCATCGCCTATTTCTCCTTGTTGATGGCCTGTCTTGCAAGCCCGGCAAGCAGATGCACCGCCTGGCCGTAAGTCTTGGCCTTCTCGGGGTTGGAGGCGTTCCCGTCAAGTGCCCGCTTGTAGACACCTTGGCAAATCGCTGCGAGGCGGAAGAAAGAAAAGGCGAGGTAGAAGACCCAGTTGTCGATGCCCGATATGCCTCGCCTTTCGCAATAGTTCGCCACGTAGTCTTTCTCGCTCGGGAGGCCCAGCGCTGCGCGGTCGACACCGCCCAGCCCACGAAAGCCTGATTCGTACGGCAGACGCCATTGCATGCACTGATAGGCGATGTCGGCATAAGGATGGCCGAGCGTCGACAGTTCCCAGTCGAGGACGGCGATCACGTCGGGTCGTTCGGGCGCGAAGATCATGTTGTCGAGGCGGTAGTCGCCATGAACCAGCGAGATGACGCCGTCGTCTGGCATCAGGTTCTTTTCGAGCCAGTCGATGAGGAACTCCATGTCCTCAACCTTCTCTGTCTCCGAGGCGCGATACTGGCTGCCCCAGCGCGAGAGCTGGCGTTCGAAATAGTTGCCCGGCTTGCCATAGTCCGACAGTCCGACCGCGGCGGGGTCAACGTCGTGCAGGGCCGCGAGGACACGGTTCATCGCATCGCTCGCAGCCGCGCGCTCGTCGTTCGAGCCGAGCTCGGGCAACGCCGGGTCCCAGAATATTCGGCCGTCGACATGGTCCATGACATAGAACATGCGGCCGATCGGCGAGTCTTCCGGCGAAAGGTGCAACACGTCAGGCACGGGAACGGCCGTGCCCTTCAGAGCCTTCATCACTCTATATTCGCGGTCGACCTGGTGGGCCGATTTAAGGAGTTCGCCCTGCGGCTTGGCCCGCAGCACATAGCGGCCGCTGGCGGCTTCCAGGAGATAGGTGGGATTGGACTGGCCGGCATTGAACTTCCGGACCGCGCGAAGGTCGCGGAAGCCGTCGACGTTCTGCTCGAGATATGGTGCGAGCGCCTGTTCATCGAGCGCGTGGGGGTCGTTCATTTGGCTTCCCCGTCCGGCTCCATTACGGCGAGCGTCAGCCAGCGTGCCGTCAGCGCAGGCTTGGGCGAACCCTCGATTTCGACCGTGACGTCATAGTTGACATGCACCCAGCCCGAAGGCCGTGCCGTCATCTCGGCCAGGGTGAATCGCGTCCGGATGCGCGCTCCGGATTTGACCGGAGCGACAAACCGCACCTTGTCGAAGCCGTAATTGACGCCCATGCCCGCGCCCGCCAGCGGCCGGACGGTGTCGTAGGCCATCGTTGAAAGCAGCGACAGCGACAGGAATCCATGCGCGATCGTGCCGCCAAAGGGGGTCTCGGCTGCGGCCCGGACGGGATCGACGTGAATGAACTGATGATCGTCGGTGGCGTCGGCAAACTTGTCGATCATTTCCTGGGTGACGACCCGCCAGGGCGAGACGCCGATCTCCTGCCCGACTGAGTGCAGTGCCTCCTCGAGAGGAAGCGGTTCCAAATGCCCATTGCTCATGTCAGGTCCGCATCATTCCTTGAAAAGCGTCATGCCGTGCTGGACCGATTGACCACCGTCCAGCGGCAGGATCGCACCGGTTACATAGCTTCCTGCCCTCGAGCACAGATACAGAGTAGCGCCGGCAATGTCATCCGGCGCGCCGATCCGGCCGATCGGGACACGGCTGCCAACCTTGTCGGCCTGCTCGTCGGTCGCCGTCGCGAATGCGGTCATGCGGCTCTGGAAGGGGCCGGGGGCGAAGGCGTTCACGGTGATGCGCCTGGCCGCCAGCTCGTTTGCAAGGGTGCGCGTGAGATGGTGAACGGCTGCCTTGGAGGCGGTGTAGGAATAGGCGCCATCGGCCATCGGCTGGGTACCCATCACCGAGCCAAGATTGATTATGCGGGCCGGATCCTCGTGGCTCGCAGCTTTCTCGAGCAACGGCGTCAACTCGCGCGTCAGGTGAAAGAGCCCCGTGACATTGACATTCAACACCTTGGCCCAGGCGCTGTAAGGGAACTTCTCGTATTCTGCACCCCAGGTGAGGCCGGCATTGTTGATCAGGATGTTCAGCGTGTCGGTGCGGTTCTTCACCTCCGCGACGAGGGCGGCCACACCTTCCTCGGTCGAGACGTCGCCCGAAAAGCCTTCGGCCCTGCCACCGCCGAGCGCGTTCAGTTCTTCGGCCACCTGAGCGCACTGCTCTCCCTTGCGCGAGGCAATGAGCACGTTGGCGCCACCCATCACGAGGCCGGTCGCCGCCATTCGGCCGATTCCTGTTGCAGCCCCGGTAACGAGCGCCGTCTTGCCGGCAACCGAGAACAATTCGTCGAGATAGGCCATGCATTCCTCCCCTTGCCGCGGAACATCCTTCGAAAACTTGCGTGCCGCGTTGACAACATACCGGGTAGTATGTTCATCATTTCCAGACCCGTAAAGGCCTGATCGCGCCGCATGAAGGTGACGATCGAAAAAAGGCGGCGGTGAGGGAGGAATGGGTTCGATGGCGCTGGGCGTCCGTGAACAGGTTCTGGATCATGCGCGCGCCGACATCCTGGAGGCCGCCGCCACCTGTTTCATGGAACGCGGCTATACCGAGACATCGATCGACGACGTGGCGCGCAGTCTAGGCGCCACCAAAGGCCGCATCTACCATCATTTCCGCTCCAAGGCCGATCTCTTCGCTGAGGTCTTCCGCATGGGCATGGAAATGAACTACGCCGCCCTCGAACCGCTTCGCCTGACGCGCGGCCGGGCATCGGCGCGGTGGCGGCGGATGGCGCAGGCGCATGTAATGCAGATGATCACCACCAAGGCGTTTCAGCGCGCCGTATGGATGGGTGTCGACATGCATCTTCGCGGCGCGACGACGCCGGAGCAGCGCACCACGTTCGGGGCGCTCCTGCAGCATCGCAGCGAGTACGGCAACATGTTTCGGGAAGTCATCGTCCAGGCCCGCGACGAAGGCGACTTCGACTTCACCAATCTCAGCATCACCAACCAGCTCATGTTCATGACGTTGAACTCGCCGATATTCTGGTATTCGCCACGCACCGGCGAAACACGGGCGGACATCGAGGAACTTGCACAGCAGGTGGTCACATGTGCGTGGCGCGGGCTGGGCGGCAAAGAGGAACAGGCCAAGCGATGACGATCAATCCCGACATGAATCTCGGCATGACGGAGCGGCTGAAGCCGATCCACGAAAAAGTCGCCAAGATGGTCCGTGAAGAGATCATGCCGCTCGACGAGGAATATCTCGCCGAGGTGGGCAAGGATGGCGACCGCTGGCGGCATACCGCCCGTCAGCTCGAGATTATAGACGGGCTGAAGGCCAAGGCGCGCGAACGCGGGCTGTGGAATTTCTGGCTGACGGATTCCACGCGCGGCTACGGCCTGACGACGGTGGAATATGCCTATCTCGCCGAGGAGATGGGCAAGGCGCATCTGGGTGCCGAGACGTTCAACTGCTCCGCGCCGGATACCGGGAACATGGAGGTTCTCGAACGCTATTGCGCCGAAGAGCACAAGCAAAGGTGGCTGGCGCCGTTGCTGGAAGGCAAGATCCGCTCGGCCTATCTGATGACGGAGCCGGACGTCGCGTCCTCCGATGCAACCAACATCGCCATGCGATGCGAGCGCGACGGCGACCATTATGTACTGAACGGCGAGAAATGGTGGTCGTCGGGAGCCGGCGACCCGCGCTGCGGCCTCTACATCACCATGGTTCACACGCCGGACGAAAACCGGGGCAAGCACGAGCAGCACTCGATGATCCTGGTATCGCCGGACACGCCCGGCATCACCAAACTGCGGGCGATGGAAATCTATGGCCATGACGATGCGCCGCATGGGCATTTGCATCTGAGATTCGAAGACGTGCGGGTTCCCGCCGAAAATCTCATCCTCGGGGAAGGCAGGGGGTTCGAGATCGCGCAGGGCCGTCTCGGGCCGGGTCGCATCCATCACTGCATGCGCGCCATCGGCCAGGCCGAGATGGCGCTCGAGATGATGTGCCAGCGCTCGTTGCGTCGCGAGGCGTTTGGCAAGCCGCTGGCGCAGCTCGGGGCCAATTTCGACATCATCGCGGAATGCCGGATGGAGATCGAGATGGCGCGGCTCTTGTGCCTGAAGGCGGCCTGGATGATGGACCAGGGCGACAAGAAGGCTGCTGCCCCCTGGATCAGCCAGATCAAGGTGGTGGCGCCGCGCGTCGCGCTCAAGGTGACCGACGAGGCGGTGCAGATGTTCGGCGCGCAGGGCATAAGCCAGGATACGCCGCTGGCGCGATCCTGGACGAACCTGCGCACGCTGCGTTTCGCCGATGGGCCCGACGCGGTGCACCGCCGGCAGGTGGCGCGCGACGAACTCAAGAAATACACGCAGCAGAAGGTTTGAGATGAAAGCGATCGTCGCAAGAGATTTCGGGCCGATCGACCAGCTCGACTATGCCGACTGGCCCGAGCCAGTAGCGCAGGGGCGCACTGTCGTCATTGAGGCCGATGCCATCGGGGTGAATTTTCCTGATGGCCTGCTCGTGCAGGGGCTTTACCAGATGAAGCCGCCGACCCCTTTCGTGCCCGGCATGGAGGTTGCAGGAAAGGTCGTCGCGGTGGGCGATGCCGTCACCGGCTTCAAGGTGGGCGACCGCCTTGCCTCCGTTTCCTCGCTGGGCGCCTATGCGGAGAAGGTCGGAGCCGACCAGTCCTCGGTGATGAAGCTTCCCGACGAAATCTCCAGCGAAGATGCATGCGCGCTGATGTGCGCCTACGGCACCTCCCATTATGCGCTCAAGCAACGGGGGCAGTTGCAGACCGGCGAGACGCTGTGCGTGCTGGGAGCATCGGGTGCGACCGGTGTCGCCGCAGTGCAGATCGGCAAGGCGATGGGCGCAACTGTCATCGGCGTGGCCTCGACCGAGGAGAAACGCGCCATCGCGAAATCGGCCGGTGCAGATGTCGTGCTCGGCTATGAGGGCCTCAAGGATGCGCTGAAGGAGGCTACCGGCGGCAAGGGCGTGGATGTGGCGTTCGATCCCGTCGGCGGCGACGGATTCGACGTCCTGTCTCGCTCGATGGGCTGGGGCGGGCGCCTTTTGGTCATCGGCTTTGCGTCGGGTACAATCCCGAAACTGCCGGTCAACCTGACCCTGGTGAAGAGCTACAGCGTGGTCGGTGTCTTCTGGGGTGCTTTCACGCAGAAGGAGCCGTCCGCCTACGCCGAGAACATGAAGGAGTTGATCGGCTGGTATCTTGCAGGCAAGGTCAAGCCGGTGATCGAAGGCGTCTATCCGCTCAAGGATGCCGCCTCGGTGCTGCAGCGTGTGCTTGGCCGCGGCGCGAGCGGCAAGATCATCCTGAAACCGCAGGGAGGCGTGACATGACTCTGCCTGTGACCATGAATGCGCTCCTGCTGAAGCATGACGGTTATGCGGAGCGTCCCTCCGGCACCGTGCTGGAGGCGTTGGAACCCTATGTCGAAGCCGGCACGATCGACGTCCCGCGCCCGCAGGCGAGCCAGGTCCTGGTCAAGGTCAGGCTCGCATCCATCAACCCCTCCGACGTCATGTTCATCAAGGGCATGTACGGCCAGCCACGCAAGCAGGGCCAGCCGGCCGGTTTCGAGGGCGTTGGAGAGGTGGTCGCTGCAGGCAGCGACACCGAAGCGCAGGCCCTGATCGGCAAGCGCATCGCCTTTGCCACCGGCCTGAGCACCTGGGGAAGCTGGGCCAATTATGCAGTCGCGGAAGCGGGCGCGTGCATACCGCTGCTCGATACGGTGCGCGATGAGGACGCAGCGGCGATGATCGTCAACCCGCTGACAGCGCTGGCAATGTTCGGCATCGTGCGTGACGAGGGCGAAAAGGCGTTCGTCGTAACGGCTGGCGCGAGTCAGCTCTGCAAGCTTATGATCGGCGTGGCGAAGGAAGAGGGTTTTCGTCCCATCGCCATCGTGCGGCGGGACGACCAGATACCCCTGCTCGAAGGGATCGGTGCGGCGCATGTGCTCAATGCGGAGGCGCCCGATTTCGCCGCCAGGCTCGCAGCCGTCCTACGCGAGGAAAAACCACGCATATTTCTCGATGCCGTGACCGGACCGCTGGCCGGCCAGATATTCGCCGCCATGGGCAAGAGATCACGCTGGATCATCTATGGGCGCATGGATGGAGAAACGACAATCATCCCGGAGCCGGGCCAGATGATCTTCATGCACAAGAAGATCGAGGGCTTCTGGCTGACCGAATGGATGCGCAGCGCCGGACCGGAGCGCCGGATGAAGGCTGTCATCGAGGCGCAGAAGCGTTTCTCGGACGGGCGCTGGTCGACCGATGTCACCGCCGTCGTGCCGCTTGAGGAAGCGGTCGAGCGGGTGGCGGACGAACTTTCGAAGCCTAACGGAAAGGTATTCATCGCGCCCTGAGCGCGATTGGACGGCGAGGCCAGGGAGGAGACCGGCCTCGAAGAAAGGAACATCACGTCGGGCGCGGCAGCACAGATTGCCGGTCCGCGAGGAGGAGAACCACTTTGGACGTCTTGCAACTGATCGTCAGCGGGCTCGCGAATGGCTGCGTCTACGGACTGGTCGCGATGGGCTTCGTGCTGATCTACAAGGCTACCGAGGCCGTGAATTTCGCCCAGGGCGATTTCATGATGCTTGGCGCCTTCATTTGCCTCGGTCTCACCAATCCGCAATTCATGGGCCTGCCGTTCTGGATCTCGGTGCCCGTGGCGATCGCCATCATGGGCGCATTCGGCTATGCGCTCGATCTGGTGATCCTGCGGCGCATGTTCGGGCAGAGCCAGGTCGCCGTCATCATTCTCACCATCGCGCTGGGCTTCGTGCTTCGCTTCATCGCTGGCCTGATCTGGGGGCACGAGCCGATCTCGCTCGACTCGCCCATCGCCGGGCGTGATGTGCGCTTCGGTGGGATCGTGCTCGGCCTCGACGAGATCATGGTGATAGGCGTCACGGTGCTGCTGACAATCGTGCTCTATTTCTACTTCAATCGCACGAAGCTGGGTGTCGCGATGCAGGCATCGTCGCAGAACCAGCTCGCGGCCTACTATATGGGCATACCCGTCAAGCGCATCCAATCGCTGATCTGGGCGCTTGCGGGAATGGTCGCCGCGGTGGCGGGCATCCTCTTCGCCTCCAAGGGTTCGATCGACCCGTCGATCGGCCTGCTGGGCATCAAGGCGTTCGCCGCTGCCGTCATCGGCGGCTTCGGATCGCTGCCAGGCGCGCTTCTCGGCGGGGTGATCGTTGGCCTGATCGAGCCGTTCGCCTCACGCTACATCGCTGCCGGCTACTCGCAGATCATGCCGTACCTGCTCTTGTTCGTGATCCTCGTGTTCAGGCCCCACGGCATTCTCGCCCAGGTCCATCGGAAGAAGGTTTGAGCGGCCATGAGAACGGTATTCAAGACGTCCTACGACGCCGACATCAATCTCTTCCGGCACGCTGCGCAGCGCAACTGGTACATCGTTCTTCTCGCCGCCGTGCTGATCCTGCCGTTCGTGCTGAGCGATTATGCCATCGGCGAGATGACTAACCTGCTGATCTGGTCGATCGCCTGCATGGGGCTGATGATCCTCGTCGGGCAAACCGGCCAGGCAAGCCTGGGCCATGCGGCCTTTCTCGCTGTCGGCTGCTACGCCAACGTGCTGCTGCAGGAGCGGCTGGGCCTGCCTTTCATCCTGTCGTTCCCGCTGGGCGGCCTGATCGCCGGGATCGCCGGAGCGCTGATAGCCATGCCGATGACCAAGCTTCACGGCGTCTATCTCGCCATCGGCACCATCGCGATGGCGATCCTGACCGATGACCTGATCGTTCTCGCGACGCCGCTCACCAACGGCGTGACGGGCCTGTTCGCGCCCGACATCGAGATTTTCGGATACAACTTCAACCGCTACGGCAACCCGAACGGGCTGTATTTTCTGATCCTCGGAATTACGCTGCTCGTCGTGCTTCTCTATCGCAACCTCCAGCGTTCGCCCCTGGGGCGATCCTTCGCCGCAATTCGCGACTCGGAGATATCGGCGCAGGCGATGGGGGTGAACGTGGCGCGCACCAAGGCCGTCGCGTTCGGCATCTCGGCCGGCGTTACCGGGCTTGCCGGGGCGCTGATCGGACATTTCGCCGGTATCTTCAACAATGAGACGTTCAACATCATCCTGTCGATCCAGCTCCTGCTGGCGATCGTCATCGGCGGGCTGGGCACCATCCACGGCGCCTTCTTTGGAGCAGCGGTGATCGCGCTCCTGCCGCAGACGATCGCGATGGGACGTGATGCGCTCAATCAGATGATCGGCAGTGGCTCTATCGCCATTCCGGGCCTCGAAGCAGCGATCTTCGGAGGGATCCTCATCGCCTTTATCCTCTTTGAACCTCAGGGCATCTACGGTCGCTGGTTCAAGATCAGGACATGGTTCGAACTGTTTCCGTTCTATCGCCGCGACATGTTCCGCCGCCAGAAATCCTATCTGAAGACGGAGAGAATGCGATGAGCCTTCTCGAGATCGATAATGTCACCCTGCGTTTTGGCGGTGTCACCGCCGTCAACCAGGTTTCCTTCAATGTCGAGGAGGGCGAGGTGTTCGCCCTGGTCGGCCCCAACGGCGCCGGCAAATCGACAATCTTCAACCTGATCTCGCGCATTTACGATCCGGCCGAGGGAGACATCCGTTTTGACGGGAAGTCGATCCTCAACAAGGCGCCGCACGAGATCGCACGGCTTGGTATCGCGCGCACCTTCCAGAACATCGAGCTGTTCGAGCAGGCGACGGTGCTGCAGAACCTGCTGGTCGGCCGGCATCGCCACCGGAAAAGCAACATGTTGACCGAGCTCGGTTTCACGCCGTTCGTGCGGCGCGAGGAGCGTCGTCATCGCGAGGCGATCGAGAAGGTTATCGATTTCCTCGACCTGCAGCCCTACCGCGAAAAATATATCGCCGGGCTCCCCTACGGCGTGCGCAAGGTGGTTGAAATGGGCCGCGCTCTCGCTATCGAGCCGCGGCTGCTGTTGCTGGACGAGCCGGCTTCCGGGCTATCGGTGGAGGAGACGCAGGACGTCGCCTTTTGGGTAGAGGACATCAAGAAGCAGATGGGCGTCACCGTGCTGATGGTCGAGCACGACATGCATCTCGTTTCATCGGTGTCCGACCGCGTCCTGGCGCTTGCCGACGGCAAGATGCTGTCGCTGGGCAAGCCGCATGAGGTCCAGAACGATCCAAAGGTAATCGAAGCCTATATCGGCGTCGCCGACGAGACCGAGGAGGCGGCGGCATGAGCATGGTTGAGGCGACAAAGGCTCCCGTGGAGGCGACCGATCCCGAAGTCGTGCTCTCGATCCGCAATATCGAGAGCTATTACGGGCCGATCATGGCCATCCGCGGCGTCAGCCTGGAAGTGCCTCAGGGGCGGATCGTCACGGTGCTCGGCGCCAACGGCGCTGGAAAGACGACGTTGATGAAGACCATCTCCGGCGTCATGGATCCCGAGAAGGGACAGATCGTCTATGAGGGCCGGAACATTGCCGGCTACAGTCCGGACCGGGTCGTGCGCGCGGGCATCGTGCACGTGCCGGAAGGACGCGAAGTGTTCCCGCTTCTCACGGTCGAGGAAAACCTCAGGATGGGCGCTTACACGCGCTCGGACACTGACGGCATCCGCCGCGACCAGGAGATGGTGTTCTCCTATTTTCCCATTCTTGCCGAGCGGCGGTCCCAGGTAGCGGGCACGCTTTCAGGCGGCCAGCAGCAGATGCTCGCGATCGGCCGGGGCCTGATGGCAAAACCGAAGCTGATGCTCCTCGACGAGCCCTCGCTCGGCCTGTCGCCGCTGCTTGTGAAGGAGATCTTCCAGATCATCCGCCGGCTCAATCGCGAGCAGGGCGTGACCATGATGCTGGTCGAGCAGAATGCCAAGGTTGCTCTGGAACTGGCTGACTACGGCTATGTGATGGAACTCGGCCGCATAGTGATGGCCGACACCGCACAACGGCTGCTTCAGTCCAAGGACGTCCAGGAATTCTACCTCGGCGTGCAGACGGAAGAGACCCAGCGCGGCCAGAAGCGCTGGAAGCAGAAAAAGACATGGCGCTGAAGCGTGCTTTCGGGAGGAAAGTGACATGACGATCGCCAAGAACTTGCCGCCGCAGCAGACGCTGGGTGGCCACAGCTTCAACAAGGACCTGACGAAGGGGCCGTACTTCTTCGACGGCTGCGATACGCTGGCCAAGCTGTTCTTGCAAAGATGCCGGGAACTCGGGCCGAAGGTGGCGCATCGCGAGAAGGACTACGGCATATGGCTGTCCTACACGTGGACTGATTTCCACGAGCACGCGCGTCTCATCGGCCTGGGGCTCCTGGCGATGGGGCTCAAGCGCGGCGAGGTCGTTTCCATCCTGTCCGAGGACAACAAGGAGTGGATATACACCGACCTCGGAGTCCAATGCGTCGGGGGCATCGCTTCGGGTGTCTACACCACCGATTCCGCCGCGCAGCTCAAATACCTCGTCAACGATTCAGACAGCCGGTTCCTGTTTCTCGAAAACGACGAGCAGCTCGACAAGTACCTGTCTGTGAAAGACGAGATGCCGGGTCTCGCCAAGGCCATCGTCTACGATCGCGAGGGCCTGCACGACTTTTCCGACGACAAGGTCATCTTCCTTGACGATCTCTATGCGGCGGGACGCGCCTTCCTCAAGGAGAACCCCGATCGCTTCGAGGAGGAGGTGGCGCGTTCGAAGCCCGACGAGACGGCACTGCTCGTCTACACGTCCGGCACGACCGGCCCGCCGAAGGGCGCGATGATCTCGCACCAGAACATCATTGCTTCGATCATCGGCTCGGTGCTCACGCTGCCGGTGAAGCCCAGCGATGAGCAGGTGTGCTTCCTGCCGCTGTGTCATATTCTCGAAAGGCTGATCACGGTGTTTACGCCGATCGGGCTGAAATCGACCGTGAATTTTGCCGAGAGCCCGGAGACGGTGTTCGACAATGTCCGCGAGGTCTCGCCGCACGTCTTCACTGCGGTGCCGCGCGTCTGGGAGAAGATCTACAGCCGCGTGACGATCATGGCGAGCGAGTCCGGCATGGTCGGCAAGTGGTCGTTTGCACAGGCGGTCAAGGCAGGCAAGGCCCGCGCCGAGGCGCTCGACGAAGGCGTGCCGATCCCGTTCGTCACCCGGCTGTCATATGCGTTCTGGGACTTCGTGCTCTTGGGCAACGTGCGCAGGATGCTCGGGTTCGACCGGCTTCGGCGCGGCACGACGGGTGCGGCGCCCATCTCGCCGGATCTGCTGCGCTGGTTCCGCGCCATCGGCGTGACGGTCCTGGAAGGCTACGGCATGACGGAGAGTTCCGGGGTCATCTCGGTCAACCTGATCGAGCGCCAGAAGACCGGCAGCGTCGGGCCCGCCGTGCCCGGCGGCGAAGTTCGCATCGCCGATGACGGCGAGATCCAGTACCGTGGCCCCAACGTCTTCAAGGGCTACTGGAACAAGCCAGAGAAGACGGCGGAGACCATCTCGCAGGATGGCTGGCTCAAGACCGGCGATGTCGGACGGCTCGACAATCAGGGCTTCGTCACCATCACCGGCCGGGTCAAGGACATCATTATCACCGCAGGCGGCAAGAACATCACGCCTGCCGAGATCGAGAACCGGCTGAAGTTCTCGCCCTACATCTCAGACGCCGTGGTGATCGGCGACCAGCGCAAATATCTGACGTGCCTCGTGATGATCGATCAGGAAAATGTCGAGAAGTTCGCGCAGGACCGCAAGGTTCCGTTCAACAATTTCAAATCGCTCTGCGCAGCGCAGGAGGTCCGGGACCTGATTGCAGGAATTATCGAAGACACCAACAGGGAGTTTGCCCGCGTAGAACAGATCAAGGATTTTCGCTTGATAGACGTGCTTCTCACGGCCGAAGATGAGGAGTTGACGGCGACAATGAAGCTGAAGCGCAGCTTCGTCGAAAAGAAGCACGCAAATCTGATCAATGAAATGTACGGCCGGGAGTGAGCGATGGCCGTGCGGGAAGATACGCAAAAGCAACCAGGAGGAGTGAAATGAAGAGCTTTATCGCCAGTTCGATACTCGCCACCGGCCTCGCGCTCGGCATGGCTTCGGCCGCGTCGGCCACGCAGGGCGTCACCGATACGGAGATCGTCATCGGTTCCAACGGCGACCTGTCCGGCGTTTTCGCCGCGTTCAACGTCGGTGCCATCAAGGCGGCACAGCAGATGTTCGACGAGGTCAATGCCAGTGGCGGCATCCATGGCCGGACGATCCGCTTCGTGGTGGAGGACCACGGATACCAGGTGCCGCGCGCGGTGCAGAACTTCAACAAGCTGATCAACTCGGATCAGGTCTTCGCCATGATCCTCAATCTGGGGACGCCGCACAACATTGCCGGCTTTCCTCTGATGGAATCCAAGCAGGTGGCCAACATCTCGCCGCTGACAGCGGCGCGTCAGATGCTCGAAGGCGACATCGCGCTGAAATATGCGGGCTTTTCCTCCTACTACGACCAGGTTCGGGCGGGCATTAAGCATCTCGTCGAGGAGCGCGACGCGACAAAGCTGTGCTCGATGTACATTCCTTCCGATTTCGGCCTCGAAGTGTTCGAGGCGACGCGTGACGAGGCAGAAGCGTTGGGCATTGAATATGTCGACGAGACAACCCATCGCCCCGACGAGCAGGAATTCGTGGGCTCGATCCAGAAACTGAGGGACTCGGGTTGTGAGATCGTCTCGCTCGGCATCGCCGTGCGCCCGATCATCATTGCCGTCGGCACCGCGAAGCGCCTCGGGTGGGACGATGTTGCCTTCATCGGCTCGTCGGCGGGCTTCAATACTGCGATTGCCAAGGTGCCCGAAGGCGTGACCGAGGGTTACTATGCGGCGGCGGGCTGGGTCGACTTCGAGGATCGTCTCGACGTGCCCGAAGTCGCCGAATGGGCCAAGGCATATCAGGATGCTCACGGGGAGCCAGCCGGCACCGCGGCGCAGCTAGGCTATGGCGCAGCGAAAACCCTTGTCATGGCGCTGGAGGCGGCAGGTCCCGAACTGACCGCGGAAAGCTTCCGCGCCGCGATGGAGAGCGTCAAGTACAACGATGTCATCAATGACGCCGAGGTCGACTACGGTGAAGACCATCTCGGCTCAAGCCTCGTTGTGATCTCGAAGATCGAGGGCGGAAAGTGGGTCGAGGTCGGCCGGCTGGATGCCGCCGCGCCGCAGGAGTAGCCTCTACTGCCAATTCGAAGGAAAGCGCCGCGCGGATGTCCGCGCGGCGCTTTTCATTCGTGGTTGAAGCGGGCCTTCGCCTTTATTCCGCCGGCTGGACCTTGGGGGTGCTCGCCTGTTCGAGCTCACGGCTGAGGCGCTGTTCCTCTTCCATCTTCGGCGTGATGAACCGTCCCAGAAGCAGGTAGGCAACCGGTGTCAGGAACAGCGTCGCGATCGTCGACAGGCCGAGGCCGCCCACAATCACCCAGCCAAGCGCAATGCGCGCTTCTGCGCCGGCGCCGCTGGCAAGAACCAGCGGAAGCCCGCCCACGATGGTGCAGATCATCGTCATCACCACCGGGCGCAGGCGAATGTTGGAGGCTTGCTCGATCGCCTCTCGGACGCCAAGTCCCTTGTCGCGAAGCTGGTTTGCGAACTCCACGATCAGAATGCCGTTCTTGGCCATGATGCCGACAAGCATGACCAACCCGATCTGGCTGTAGACGTTGAGACTTGTACCCGTAAGGATGAGCGCAAAGATGGCGCAGGCGAGACCCAACGGAACGGTCGCCATGATGATGATGGCGCTGACGAAGCTCTCGAACTGGGCGGCGAGCACAAGCAGGATGATCACGATGGCAAAGCCGAATATCGTTGCCATGCCACCGGACGTTTCGTCGAGGGTTGCGGCTTCCGCCAGCGGGATGACGTAACTGCCAGGCGTGAGGTGGTCGTCGGCAATGTCGAGCACCGTCTCATATGCGTCGCCGAGCGTGAAGTCGTCCGCCAGCGCCGTCGTGATTGCGACTGAGCGCATCTGTTGCTCGCGATCGAGTGACGGCGCGACGGCCTGCTCCGTCAAGGTCGCGATGGTGGACATGGGGACGAAGCGGCCGTCGTCGGCCTTCATGAAGATGTTCTCGAGATCGGTTGGGTCGTTGATGGGGTTGGTCGTGGAAACGAGCTTCACCGGGAACGACCTGTCCTCGATGAACACCGAGGCGATCTCGCGACCGTCGAGCATTGCCTGCATGGCCTGTGCCAGGCCCGTGATATCCACCCCGAGATCCGCGGCACGCCGCCGGTCGATTTCCACCGAGAGCTGCGGCTGGGTGGTTTCGGCGGACAGGCGCGGCTGCCGGAAGCGTGGATCCTGCTCCAGTTCGCCGACGATCGCTGCGGCAGAAGCGTTGAGATCGGCATAGCTGTTGCCGAGCAGCGCGACCTGCAGGCCGCTGCCTGCACCGCGGATGCCAAGGCTGTTGGGCTGGAAGGCGAATGCGCGCACACCCGGGACGGCGGTCAACCTGCCAGTCATGTCGTTCAGTATTTCCTGCTGCGACCGTTCGCGCTGGTCCCAGGGGGCGAGCGACATGACCATGAAACCGCTGTTGGATTCGCCCCCCGATCCCGCGATCGCAAAGATGCTCTCGACTTCACCGCTGTCGCGCAAAGGCTGGATCAGCATCTCGATCTCGCGCATGCGCTGCGCCAGGTAGTCGAGGCTGACGCCCTGGGGGGCGGAGATTCGCACGAACGCGGAAGAGCGGTCCTCGGATGGCGTCAGTTCAGAACGGATCGAGCCGAACATCGAAAGCGCGAGACCCCCAAACAGCAGCGCAACGATGACCACGACCATCGGCGCGTTGAGCGCCATACCCAGAAGCCGGCGGTACAAGCCCGCGAGCGCCCCACCGACGCTGCGACGCCCTTGATGCTCCCCTTCATCTGCATGAAGGCCCGCACGCAGCATGCGCGAAGCCAGCATCGGACACAGCACCAGCGCGACGATCGACGACAGAAACACTGCCAGCGCCAGCACGAAACCGAATTCGCGGAACAGCCCGCCAGTCTGTCCAGGCAGGAACGACAGTGGCACGAACACGGCAACGAGCGTCGCCGTCGTGGCGATGACGGCGAAGAACACTTCCTGGGTGCCGAGTACGGCTGCGGCGCGCGGGCCCATGCCTTCGTTGCGCCGTCGAACAATGTTCTCGAGCACGACGATTGCGTCGTCGACGACAAGGCCAGTGGCAAGCACCAGAGCGAGGAGCGTCAGAATATTGAGCGAGAAACCCGCGAGATAGATCGCCGCCAGTGTACCGATCAGTGCGACCGGCATCGCCAGCCCCGGGATGATGGTGGCGCGAACGTCGCGCAGGAACAGGTAGATGATGAGGAGGACGACGGACACCGAGATCGCCAGCGCAATCTCCACCTCGTGGATGGCGCCGTTGATGAATACGGCGTCGTCGCTGGTGATGAATATGTTCATCCCATCCGGCAAAGTGGGGCCAATTTCCTCGACCGCCGCCCGCACGCCTTCGGAAATCTCGAGCGTGTTCGACTGTGCCTGGCGCACGATCCCGAGCCCGATGCCAGTTTCGCCATTGGCACGCAGTTGCGACGTTCCGATGTCGGGTCCGAGCGTAACCGTTGCCACGTCGCCGAGACGGACGTTTTCCGCGAGCGAGATCGCCTCGAACTGTTCGGGCGTGTTGACGGGTGCAGTCGCGCGGACAATCAGGCTTTGCGTGTTGCTCGTGAGCGCGCCAGCAGGGGTGTTGTAGGCCACGGATGCGAGGGCGTTGCCGATATCGCCCAGTGTCAGGCCCATGCTCGCGACGCGCGCCTGATCGATGTCGATGCGGAATATCTTCTCGCGATCGCCATAGATCTGGACGTCAGCCACGCCGGGGATCGAAGCGAGCGAATCGACAATCTGGTCCTCGACAAGGACCGACATGTCCTCGACGCTCATCGTCGACGACGTGACGGCGAGACGCAGCACGGCCTGGGCGTTTGCGTCGGCCTTGATGATCTGCGGCGCGTCGATATCGTCTGGCAGGTTGCGCTGTACACGGCCGACCGCGTCACGCATGTCGGAGGCAGCGGTATCCAGGTCGACATCGTCGCCGAACTCGACGGTGACGCGGCTGTCGCCGAACTCCGAACTCGATGACATCGACTTGACGCCAGGCACCCGCGCAACCGCGCCTTCGATGATCGCGGTGACCTCCCTGTCGATCGACTCCGCGGAAGCGCCGGAGTAATCCGTACGCACGGTGATGACCGGCCGGTCAACGTCTGGAAGCTCGCGGATCTCGATGCCGAATAGAGCTGCCAGCCCGGCGACTGTGATCAACGTGTTGAGGACGAAGGCGAGGACGGGTCTGCGCACGAACAGCGCGGTGATGCCGGTGTCGGTCGAGGAAGTGGGGGACTGGCTCACGATCGTTCTCCCTCGAGAATGGCTTGTGGACGCATCAGGAGCCGGCGGCCGGCGTCGGCGTCGCCTCTGGCCCGGCACTGCCGAGCAGGCGCACATCGGCGCCCTCGCGTACGGAATGAACACCTTCTGTGACGACGGTGAGCGACACGTCCAGTTCGCCGGAAACCAGCACGCTGTCGGTGTTCCGCTGGACGATCGTCACGGGAACCTGACGGCTCTTGCCGTCATCGACCACCCAGACGAATGCTCCGCCGGAGCCCCACTGGATGGCGAGGGGGTCGACCGCCGGAAAGGTATCGCCCGGAAACGCCATCTCGACCTGGAAGGACATGCCGGCGCGCAGGCGATCGCCTTCGTTTTCGATGCTGGCTTGCACCCGAAGCGTGCGGCTTGCCGCGTCGACACGATTGTCGATCGCCGTAACCCTCCCGTCAAAGGTCTCGTCGGGGCGTGCGACCGAGGCCGCGCGCACCGGCTGGTCGATTTCGATCATGGTGGCGAACCGCTCCGGCACCCAGAAGTCGACCACGATGCGCGAGCGGTCGTCTATCGTGGCGATCTCGCTTTGCGTCGTGACATAGTTGCCGGCCGAGACGGGCAGGATACCGACAACGCCGTTGATCGGCGCGAGGATCGAGCGGCGCTCCAGCGTCAGTTCGGCATCGCGCACGGCAAGCCTGGCATTGCTGACGGCCAGTTCGGCCTCCGTGAGCTGGACCGTGGTCGCCGTGTTCGAGGTGGTCAGGGCGCGGATGCGTTCCATTCTTGCCTCTGCGTCCTCCAGCGCGATCCGGGCACGGTCGAGTTCGATCTCCTCGGCGTCGGAATCCAGCATTGCGATGCGGTCCCCGGCCGAGACGCGCGAACCGGACTCCACCAGCACCTCCGTCAGGCGTCCGGAGGCAAACGGCGTCACCTGCACGGAACTGAGTGCCCGGCCGGTGCCGATGGCCGAAAGCCGATCATTGATCGTCTCGGTGCGTATGGGCGAGGTGACCACCATGGCGCTCTGCTGCGCGGCTGGGTTGCCGGGCCCGCGCGCATCCGCGTCGCCTGTTTCCGGAACCGCCGCCGCCGCCCAGTCGATGCCCCAGCGCTCAAGGGTCTGCGGCGCGCCCGGGACCAGGAAGAGCCAGGCCGCCGCCGCCGCGACGAGCACGACCAGAGAAAGTGTCAGTTGCTTCCAGAACGACATGCACGGTTTCCGATCTTAGGCGGGGTACCCTGGAACGGGCCTGGCAACCACCGGACAACAAAAACAGGAACGCTGCCGCAACCGTCATGACGCTGCGGCACATCCCTCCTGCAGCATTTATGCCAACTCTGCGCAGGCAATGCACCAGCTAGATCATTAAATATCGGTAATTTGACCAAGCGGAATCAAGGTTCCCGCAGGCTCTCCAGGGCGCTGATGCGCCGTGCGGCGTCGCTATCGGGCTTTCGGGTCAACTCGCTCATCAGCGCCTCGGCGACGACCAGCAGCGATACCACGGAATCCCACGCAGACGGCACTGCAGTGCGCCCCGCGACGACATGACGGGCGTAGCGGGCGATCGGCGATAGCCACTGATCGGTGAACAGAATGATCTGCGCGCCGCGCTTGTGCGCCGCCTCGGCAAGGTGAAGCAGACTGTCCTGGTAGCGCCTGATGTCGAAGATCACGATGACGTCATTGCGGCCCATGTCGATCAATCGGTCGCGCCTGTTGCTGTCCTGCCCCGACAGATGCAGCACCCCGGGCCGTATGATCGCCAGATGCGCGGCCATGTAGGCGGCCACGGGATCGGTGAAGCGCCCGCCGGCGAGATAGACATGACCGCGCCTGTTCGACAGGGTTGCAACGATTGCCGAGAGTTGCCGGTCGGTCAGATGGCGAAAGGTCTCGCGGACATTGTCGACCGCAGCGGCCACGAAAGGCGTGGCGTCCGTTTCGGCGCCATCGGTCGCTCGCGACAGCGGCGACTGGAGTTGCGCGGCGAGTTCATTTTGCAGCCTGGCCTGAAAATCGGCGTAGTTCTGGAAGCCGAGCCGCGACACGAAGCGCAGGATTGTGGGCGGCGACACGCCGGCCTGGGCGGAGAACTCGGCGACGGTACGCAGGCCGGTAATCGGATAGTTCGCCATCAGCGCCTGCGCCGCGCGCCGTTCCCCGGCGGGCATCGCATCTGTCTTCTCCGCAATCAGTTCCGCAACGCTGCTGGCCATGCCGTGATCAGGTTTGACAAAGGGATGCGAACTGTATGAAATCATCCACAAGCGCGCAATCCAATCAATCCCGTATCATTCATTACAGCAACGGGCACCCGGCAGCGGAGCAGGCGATGGCAGGCATGATTTCCTTCGATCAGTTGAAGAAGCTCGTATCGGCGAACGATATCGACACCGTCCTCGCATGCGCTGTCGATATGCAGGGGCGACTGATCGGGAAGCGCTTCCTGGCGAGGTTCTTCGTCGAATCCGCCTACGACGAGACTCACGGATGCAACTATCTGCTGGCCAACGACATCGATATGGAGCCGGTGCCGGGCTACAAGGCGGCAAGCTGGACCAAAGGTTACGGCGATTTCGTCATGAAGCCGGACCTGTCCACCATCCGGATCGTTCCATGGCTGGAAAAGACCGCGCTGCTGTTGTGCGACCTGCAGGATCATCACACGCATGAGGACCTCCCGCATTCGCCGCGCGGCATCCTCAAGAAGCAGGTGGCGAGACTGAAGGAGCGCGGCTACCTCGCCTATTTTGCATCCGAGCTGGAATTCTACCTTTTCGACGAGACCTATGACGGCGCACGCGCCAAGCACTGGAAGAATCTCGGCACTGCCTCGCCGTATATCGAGGACTACCTGATCGGCCTCACCTCCAAGGAAGAGGGCGTGATGCGCAGGCTGCGCAACGAGATGGAGGCGGCGGGAATCCCTATAGAGAACTCCAAGGGAGAATGGGGTCCGGGTCAGGAGGAGATCAATGTGCGTTATGCCGAGGTGCTCGACATGGCGGACCGGCACGTGATCCTCAAGAACGGCGCCAAGGAGATCGCGCATTCGGAGGGCAAAGCCATCAGTTTCATGGCCAAGTACAATTATGAACTGGCGGGCAATTCGAGCCATATCCACAATTCGCTGTGGAGCGCGGATGGCAAATCGCCGCTGTTCTTCGACAAGAACGCCGAGTTCTCGATGACGCCGCTGATGCGCTCATGGGTGGCGGGCCAGCTCAGATATGCACCGGACTACACCTGGTTCCTGTGCCCCTACATCAATTCCTACAAGCGCTTCCAGGCGGGGACGTTCGCGCCGACCAAGTCGGTCTGGAGCCGCGACAACCGCACCGCCGGCTTCCGGCTCTGCGGCGAAGGCTCCAAGGGCATTCGCATCGAGTGCCGCGTGGGCGGCGCCGACCTCAATCCCTATCTCGCTTTCGCGGCGCTGATTGCGGCGGGTCTCAAGGGCATCGACGAGAAGCTTGATCTGCCGGCGCCCTTCGAAGGCGACGCGTATGGCGGCGAGGAACTGCCGGAGATCCCGAAGACGCTTCGCGAGGCCATTGCCACGATGGAGGGGTCCGCCATGCTCAAGGAAGCCTTCGGCGAAGAAGTCGTCGAGCACTACCTTCACACGGCGCGGTGGGAGCAGATGGAATACGATCGCCGCGTCACCGACTGGGAACTGCATCGCGGCTTCGAGCGGTACTGACGCACGATGTTGAAAACACCGGAGAGTTCCAAGTGGAAACAGTAAAGCTGACATCCCCCATCGACGGCTCGGTCTATGCCGAGCGTGCCACAGCTACCGACGCCGAGATCGACGCGACGGTGGCGCGCGCCCGCGCCGCGCAGGCCGAATGGGCGGGAACCTCCATCGAGGAGCGGGCGACGTATCTCCTGGCTTTCCTCGAAGCCCTGCTTGCGATGAACGACGACATCGTGCCGGAGATCGCATGGCAGATGGGGCGGCCGGTACGCTATGGCGGAGAAAAGGGCGGCGTCGAAGAGCGCACCCGTTATATGGTCGCTCTCGCGGAAAAGGCGCTCGCGCCTTTCATCCCGGAGGACAGGCCCGGCTTTCGCCGCTACCTGAAACGCGCGCCGCTGGGCGTTGTCATGACGATCGCGCCTTGGAACTATCCCTACCTCACGACGGTCAATTCGGTTGTGCCTGCTCTCATGGCAGGCAATGCCATGATCCTCAAACATGCCGCGCAGACGCTGCTGGTCGGCGAGCGTTTCCAGGCCGCGTTCGACAAGGCCGGCCTCCCCAAGGGCGTTTTCCAGAACATCGTTCTCGGCCATGCGCAGACCGAGAAGCTGCTCGGCTCCGGCAAGATCGACCACTGCAATTTCACCGGCTCCGTCGCTGGCGGGCGTGCCATCGAGAAGGCGGCGGCCGGTACGTTCATGACGCTCGGCCTCGAACTCGGCGGCAAGGACCCGGCCTATGTCCTGCCCGATGCGAAGCTCGACCACGCCATCGCCAACCTGGTCGACGGGGCATTCTACAACAGCGGCCAGTGCTGCTGCGGCATCGAGCGCGTCTATGTGCACGAAAAGGTCTATGACGACTTCGTCGAAGGCTTCATCGCCGAAACGAGGAACTACGTCGTCGGCAACCCGCTCGACCAGGCGACGACAATGGGTCCGATGGCTCAGGCGCGCTTCGCCGATTTCATCCGCGAGCAGAAGGCCGAGGCGCTGCGCAAGGGCGCCGTGGCGCATATCGGCATGACGGTCGAAGGCGACCGGGAAGGTTCGCCTTACCTGGCTCCGGAGGTGCTTACCGGCGTCAACCACCAGATGAGCGTCATGCGCGAGGAGAGCTTTGGTCCGATCGTCGGCATCATGAAGGTGCGCGACGACGAGGAAGCGATCCAGTTGATGAACGACAGCCCCTATGGGCTCACCGCCTCGGTCTGGACGACCGACACCGACCATGCCGCCACGCTGGGCGACCGCATCGAGACCGGCACCGTTTTCATGAACCGCTGCGACTATGTCGATCCGGGTCTCGTGTGGACCGGTGTCAAGGATACCGGCAAGGGCGGCGCGATGGGCCTCGTCGGCTACGACAATCTGACCCGGCCGAAAAGCTATCACCTGCGCGAAGCGATCTGATCTCCGAAAGACAGACAATGACCAATCTCGTGTCGAAATGGAACTACCCCACCACCATCCGGTTCGGCGCCGGGCGGATCGCGGAACTGCCGGAGGTGCTGAAGGATACCGGCATCGCCAACCCGCTTTTCGTCACCGACCCCGGCCTTGCGAAGCTTCCCGTCGTCGCGTCGACGCTGAAGCTGCTCGAGGACGCAGGCGTCGCCCACGGGGTGTTTTCGGATGTGAAGCCCAACCCCGTCGAATCGAACCTTTACGCCGGGGTCGAGGTGTTCAAGGCCGGTCGCCATGACGGCGTCATCGCCTTTGGCGGCGGTTCGGCGCTCGACCTGGGCAAGCTGATCGCGTTCCAGGCCCACCAGACGCGGCCGGTGTGGGATTTCGAGGACATCGGTGACTGGTGGACGCGCGCCGACGGATCGAGGATTGCGCCGATCATCGCCGTGCCGACGACGGCGGGAACCGGCTCCGAGGTCGGGCGCGCCGGCGTGCTGACCCATGAGGCCAGCCACACCAAGAAGGTGATCTTCCATCCCAAGATGATGCCGGCGCTGGTCATCGCTGACCCTGAGCTGACCGTCGGCATGCCGCCCTTCATCACGGCTGGCACCGGCATGGACGCGCTTGCCCATTGCCTCGAGGCCTATTGCGCGCCGGGCTACCATCCCATGGCCGACGGGGTCGCGCTGGAGGGCATGCGGCTGGTGTTCGAGAACCTGTCGACCGCCTTTGCCGACGGGTCCAACCTGACCGCACGCGCCCACATGATGTCCGCCGCTGCGATGGGCGCCACGGCCTTCCAGAAGGGGCTCGGGGCGATCCACTCGCTCTCGCATCCGATCGGCGCCCTTTACGACACCCATCACGGCATGACCAATGCGGTCTTCATGCCCTATGTGCTGGCCTTCAACCGTTCTGCGGTCGAGGAGCGGCTGGCGCGGGCGGCTGCATATTGCGGCATTTCAGGTGGATTCGAGGGCTTTGCCCAAGCTGTGCTGGACCTGCGCATGGAATTGAAAGTGCCGAGCACGCTGCCGGAATTCATCAAGGATTTCGCACCCGACGACGCCCGCAAGAGCCTCATCGCCGACATGGCAATCGTCGACCCGACAGCGGGCGGCAATCCCATCGAGCTCACCAAGCAAGCCGCGCTGAAACTGCTGGACGACGCCATCACCGGCAGCCTCTGAGCGCAAAGGCAAACAGGGGTTTCCAGGGGGCCGGGAAACCGGCCCTTTTCGCGTGCAGCGGCGTTGTGCGCATATGCCGTCTGCAAGCAGCCGCGTCGCTCATGTTCTTGTCATCAAAGGGAAATTCGGATGGTGGGCGTGACAGGGATTGAACCTGTGACCCCTACGATGTCAACGTAGTGCTCTCCCGCTGAGCTACACGCCCATCCGATGCCCGCGCATACACCACAGGCCGGCGCTGGCGTCAATAGCCGAAAAACGATCTCGCGTTCCGGTTCTCGACGGGCACGCCATGCCGGCGGCGAAGCCGCCTCAGGCGGCCTGAAGCATCTTCTCGACCTCGTTGACGAGGTCGCGCAGATGAAACGGCTTTGAGAGGACCTTGGCGTCCTTGGGAGCCTTGGAATCCGGGTTGAGGGCGACGGCCGCGAAGCCGGTGATGAACATCACCTTGAGGTCCGGGTCTATCTCCGTGGCGCGGCGCGCCAGTTCGATCCCATCCATCTCGGGCATCACGATGTCGGTCAGAAGCAGCGAGAAGGGTTCCTCGCGCAATCTTTCATAGGCGCTTGCGCCATTGTCGAAATCGCTAACGTCGTAGCCCGCCCGCTCAAGCGCCTTCACCAGAAAGCGCCGCATGTCGTGGTCGTCTTCCGCCAGAAGTATTCGTGCCATGTTTTCCCGTCCGAATCAGTCGTCGACGCAACCGCGCGCGGCGATGCATCGCCCACCCCGCGTATATGCGTGCACTCGAGTAAAGATCAAGTGAATGCTGGGGTCCAGCAGGCCGGCCGGCGCCGTTGCGACGTTGCGGAAGCTGGACAGCGCAGCTTGCAGATGGCAATTTCGGGAAGGTGGGCGCGCCGCTTCCACCACCGCAAGTGTCAGGCAGCCGGAAGTACCATGACCGCATCGGGAGACTTTGCGTCGACGCCGCCTTTCGTTGTGCGCAGCCCCGCGCAGCAGCGCGTGCCTTTCGTATTCAACTCTCCCCATAGTGGCCGCTTCTATCCAGCGCGCTTCCTCGGCATGAGCAAGCTCGACGCGATGGCCATCCGCCGATCCGAAGACTGCTACGTCGACGAACTTTTCGCGGGAGCCATCGCACTCGGCGCTCCTCTTCTGGCGGCGAATTTTCCGCGCGCCTATCTCGACGTGAATCGCGAGCCTTGGGAACTCGATTCGCGCATGTTCATCGAAGCGCTGCCCGCGCATGCCAACACCCGGTCGGCGCGCGTCGCGGGTGGACTGGGGACCGTGCCGCGGCTGGTCGGGGAAGGGCAGGAGATCTACCCGACCCGGCTGCCGTTGGCGGAGGCCGTCGCGCGTATCGAGACGGTCTACAAACCCTATCATGCGCAGCTCAAGCGCCTGTTGACGCATACGCATGCGCAATTCGGCTTCGCCGCCCTGATCGACTGCCACTCGATGCCCGCGAGCATCCGGCTGGGCGATGGCGGCATGCGACCGGATTTCATCATCGGCGACCGTTTTGGCGTTGCCTGCGCGCCCGAGCTGTCGGAGACGGCACAAACGATCCTATCCGGGCTCGGCTACAAGGTGGTGCTCAACAAGCCATATGCGGGGGGCTTCATCACCGAACATTACGGCCGGCCGGCGAGGGGCCTCCACGCATTGCAGATCGAGGTCAATCGCGGCCTCTACCTCAATGAGAGGACATTCGAGCGCACCGCCGGCTTTTCGGCGCTCGCGAATGACATGACGCGGTTCGCAGCGGATATGATGGCCATTCCCGACCATTGGCTCACCGGCCTGCCGCTTGCTGCCGAATAGAAAGCTGCCCGGCACGCGCCAATCTCCCGATTTCGCACAAAAAAAGACCGCACCGTTTGCACGACGCGGTCGAAGTCTAGGGAGGAAACGCCCAAGGAGGGCATAGACAGGTCGCCCTGTCCGACTAAGAGTTTATTGTGCGATGCACAAATGTCAAGCGGTGTATTGATGTGCCGCAATTTTCAGCAAAGGCCGGAGAAGGGGCTCTTTCCAATGATTGTGAACGGCGATTTCATGATGCGGTTGGCTGACGCGGCGGCAGAACAGACGCTGCCGCGATTCCGACAGGCCGGGCTCGTCGACAACAAGCTGACGACCGGGTTCGATCCCGTCACCGAAGCCGATCGGGAAGCCGAGTTGGCCATTCGTGCGCTGATCCGCGAAGCGTTTCCCGACCACGGCATTCTGGGCGAGGAGTTCGGCAGCGAGAATTCCGATGCGCGCCATGTCTGGGTGATCGATCCGATCGACGGGACACGCGCCTTCATCTCGGGGATGCCGTTGTGGGGCACGCTGGTGGGGCTAACGGACAATGGCGACGCGGTCGAAGGGATGATGTCGCAGCCCTTCATCGGTGAGCTGTTCTGGACGGAAGGCGATCGTTCCCTTTACCAAGGGCCAAGGGGAAATCGGACGCTGTCGACCAAGACGACCACGGACCTTGCCGATGCCTTGATGTGCACGACCACGCCGACGCTGTTCGTCGATGCCAAGCGCGTTTCTTACGACAATCTGGAAAGCAAGGTCCGGCTCGCCCGCTACGGCACGGACTGCTACGCCTACGCCATGCTCGCAGCCGGGCATATCGACCTCGTCGTGGAAACGGGCCTTCAACCCTACGACATCGTCGCGCTGGTCCCGATTATCGAGAAGGCTGGCGGGGTGGTCACCACGTGGGACGGGGGGCCGGCGGAGAAGGCCGGCGATATCGTCGCGGCAGCCACGCCCGAACTCCACGAAGCCGCGCTGGCGATGCTGCGCGGCTAGGTATCGCTGCCGGGAATGAAGGCGTCGAACGCCGCCAGCACCTGTTCGCGGAAGATGTTGCGCTCCTGCAGCAGTTCATGGCGCGCGCCGTCGATGGTCAACAATGAGGCTGTGCGTGCATTTCGCGCGTAGGCCTCGATCGCCCTGGTATCGACGACCTTGTCGAGACCTGCCGCCACCAACAGCATGGGCACTTTCAGACGCCGCATGAACTCGGGGTCGCACACGGCTTCGATCGCGAGGCCCGCGCCGCGCACCCAGGATGCCGTCGCGCCGCCCGAGCCGAGTTCGGGGTGGTGGCGATAGATGGATTCGTTGCGCATGAAGCGTTCGGCATCCTGGGTCAGCACGTTGCCCGCGAAGGGTACGGGCTCGTCACTGCCGCTCATCACCATATGCCCGAGCCCGACGGCATGCAGGAGGCCGGCGATGCGGCTGATGCTGCGCATCGACAGGGTCGGATGAGCCATCCCCAGCAGCGGCGCGATCAGCATCATGCGCGCTACCCGGTTGGTCAGGTGTTCCGCCGCCATGAGGGCGATGAGCGATCCGGTCGAGTGGGCCAGCACGAAATACGGGCCACGACAGTCCGGCAGCACGACCTGCTGGAAAAGCGGCTCGATGTCGGCGGCGTAGTCAGCGAAGTCGCCGACATAGCCACGGCGTGGGTTCTGCAGCAGGCGGTCGGATCCGCCCTGGCCGCGCAGGTCCAGCACGACACTGCCGAAGCCGCGCTTCGACAGGTCCTCGACCGTCTCGAAATATTTCTCGATGCACTCGTTGCGGCCGGGGATGATGACCACCGTTCCCTGCAGCGGCCTTCCGTCAGCGGAAAAGCGCGCATAGCGCAGCCGTCTTCCGTCCGTCGTCGTCAGATAGCCTGCGACGGCGTGATCCGGCATCGGATTGCCCGGTGTTTCGAAAAGCTGCGCTTTCATGGCTGGCAGGTCCGTGGTCGGGCGGCGGGGAAGTCGAGCGACCCCTGATAGGAAGCGTGCCCGGCAATTGCAAAGGATTTTGCGAAGTCTCGTCAAGACAAGCAAAGGCCGGGAGAGCCCATCAGGACCACTCCCGGCCTTCTGTCGATCCGGGAGGAAGGGACGTTACACCCGGCTCAACAACGATGACGGCGCAGGCCGTCTGTTCGCATTTGTTGTCCGGAGAATAGAATCGCCCGGCTGAACGGCGCCCGAAGGCGTGGTTCATCTTGCGTTCATCAAACTGCCCCGTGCCGCCTCTTGAAACGGCCATCCAGCGCACCCAAATCGTGGTTGCGGTCGCCGATAACGGGGCCGCTGGCTGCAGGGAAACGCCTTAACGGGTTTCACAATGCCGCCATACGCAAACACATGTTGCTCAACTGGAGAACAGACCCATGCGTCACGTTGATTTTTCGCCGCTCTACCGTTCGACCGTCGGTTTCGACCGTCTCTTCACGATGCTCGATTCGCTCGCGCAGCCCGAAAACGGCCAGACCTATCCGCCCTACAACATCGAACGCACTGCCGAAGATGCGTATCGCATCTCGATGGCGGTCGCCGGCTTCTCCGAGACCGAAATCTCGATCGAAGCCCACCGCAACGTTCTGACGGTGAAGGGAGAGAAGGCCGAAGAGCAGTCCGATGACCGGCAGTTCCTGCATCGGGGCATTGCGTCGCGCGCCTTCGAGCGCCGCTTCCAGCTCGCCGATCATGTCGAGGTCGTCGGCGCGGAGCTTAAGAATGGCCTGCTGCATATCGACCTGAAGCGCAACATCCCCGAGGAGATGAAGCCACGCCGGATCGAGATCAGTGCGTCGCCGTCATCGGCAAAGCAGATCGAAGCCCAGTCGGTCAACTGAGACTGGCAACTCAGGTAGAACGGGCGGCGCCTTCCGGCGCCGCCTTTTTCATGTCGCGACGGCGAGCCACCGAGTCAGGCGAGGAGTTCGCCGAACCTGTCCACCTCCGCCCCGGTCGTGGCGAAGCTGGTCACGAAGCGGGTCATCGTTTCGTCACTGCCGATCTCGGCGGCGGACCCGTGGGGCGGATGCCAGGGATAGAAGGCCGCACCCGCGCCCTTCAACTCATCCACCTTCGACAGTTTGATGATCGGAAATACCTCGTTGGCCTGCGGTGCCCAGGCAAGACGCGCGTTGGCGGAGGCCTCGACGTGGCGCGCAAGCCGTGCGGCCATCGCGTTCGAGTGCCGCGCGGTCTCAAGCCACAGGCCATCCTTAAGATAGGCGTCGAATTGTGCTGCGATGAAGCGCGACTTGGAGAAGAGCTGCGCGGCCCGCTTGCGGATGAAGGGAAAGTCCCGAGCCTTGTCCGGATCCATGAACACGACCGCCTCGGCACACCAGCAGCCGTTCTTCGTGCCGCCGAAGGAGACGATGTCCACGCCGCTTTTCCATGTCATTTCAGCCGCCGAAACGTCGAGCGACGCCAGGCCATTGGCGAAGCGTGCACCATCCATGTGTAGCGGCAGGCCATGCCGCCGCGCGATTTCCGAAATGGCCCTGATGCTGTCCAGGTCGTAGACGGTGCCGATCTCGGTCGTCTGGGTGATCGAAACGGCGGCGGGCTGGCCGGAGTGGATGAACTGGGGCGGATAATGGCTGATCGCGGCTTCCAGCGCCTCCGGCTCCAACTTTCCCAGCGGCCCGTCCACGGGGCAGAGCCTGCCGTGGGTGAAATATTCGGGTGCGCCGGCCTCGTCGGCGATCATGTGTGCTTCGCGATGGCAGAAGGCGACGCCGGCGGGTCTGGCGACGGCGCTCATCGACAGCGAGTTGGCGGCCGTGCCGGTGCCGACGAAGAAGACCGCGACCTCACGCTCGAAGATTTCGTTGAATGCGCGCTCGACCTGCTTGTCGAGGTCGCTCGATCCGTAGGCGGAGGCGAAGCCGGCAGCATGTCGGGTAAGGCTTTCGGCAATCTTGGGATGGGCGCCTGCCCAGTTGTCGGAGGCAAAGATCATGAAAAAATATCCAGAATTGTTGTCGGCGCGCACTTTGGACGAGGCTTCCGGTAGCAGGCAAGGCCAAACCGCGAAACATGAAGCCGAACAACGCTGGCGAACGGAACAGGTAGATATAGGCCTGTTTCGTGAAATAAAATTACGCAGCCTGCCGGATTTTTTTGCACATCCGTCTTGTGTGCGTGTAACCTTTGTGGCATATCGAATATAGGACAGCATTGCTGTCTTATTTAGCGTGCCTTGATGGCCGGATTGGGCGTATGATATTCGCCAATCCGGTTTTCGATGCGCGCGGACTCGGGCGGGTTGGTGGTAGGTGCAAGCACCGGCGATCTCGTCCGCGAAGGAACCCGGAGCCCGGCGGCACGACGTTCCCCGCGCGGCCTTTCGAAAGATATGCCGACAGAATGCCGGAAGTGCGCTCTCGACGTGCCTGCCGGTTTGAAGCGACCGCCCACGATGGGCCATTTGGAGGATAAGGCGATGACGGACCTGACGCCATCTGAAACGACCGGACATTTCCCGGCCGCCCAGACCAAAGCGGCCGCCGTCAAAACCAATGCCGTGACATTCGGCCTGCCGGCTGCGCAGGGTCTGTATGACCCGCGCAACGAACACGATGCGTGCGGCGTCGGTTTCATCGCGCACATGAAGGGTGAGAAGTCGCACCAGATCGTCAAGGACGGGCTGTTCATGCTCGAGAACCTGACGCATCGCGGCGCGGTGGGCGCAGATCCGCTGATGGGCGACGGCGCGGGCGTGCTGGTGCAGATACCAGACCGGTTCTTCCGCGAGGAAATGGCCGCGCAGGGCGTGGAATTGCCCGAGCCGGGCCACTACGCCATCGGCCACATCTTCATGCCAAGCGACGACGCCTTGCGCGCGCGCGCGGAGGAGATCATCGCCGAGGTGGTTCAGCAGGAAGGCCAGACGCTGCTCGGCTTCCGCGACGTTCCGGTCGACAATTCCTCGTTGTCGAAGGCGCCCGAGATCGCCGCGTCCGAACCCGTGCACCGCCAGGTGTTCATCGGCCGCAGCGCGGCGATCGACAGCGAAGAAGAATTCGAGAGGCGCCTGTTCATTCTGCGCAAGGTCATATCCGGACGCATCTACGCGGAGACCGGCGGCCGCTCGACCAGCGCCTACACGGTGTCGCTGTCGTCGCGCACCATCGTCTACAAGGGCATGTTCCTCGCCTATCAGGTAGGCGTCTACTACAAGGACCTGTCGGACCCGCGCTTTGAATCGGCGCTGATCCTCGTGCACCAGCGCTTCTCCACCAATACGTTCCCGTCCTGGCAGCTCGCGCATCCGTATCGCATGGTGGCACACAATGGCGAGATCAACACGCTGCGCGGCAACGTCAACTGGATGGCGGCGCGGCAGGCGTCGATCGATTCGGAACTGTTCGGCAACGACATCGCCAAGCTCTGGCCAATTTCCTACGAGGGCCAGTCGGACACGGCGTGTTTCGACAACGCGCTCGAGTTCCTGTTCCAGGGCGGCTATTCGCTCGCTCACGCGATGATGATGCTTATCCCGGAAGCGTGGGCCGGCAACAAGCTGATGGATGGCGAGCGCAAGGCATTCTACGAATACCATGCGGCGCTGATGGAGCCATGGGACGGTCCAGCCGCGGTGGCCTTCACTGACGGCCGCCAGATCGGCGCGACGCTCGACCGCAACGGCCTGCGGCCGGCGCGCTACGTCGTCACCAATGACGACCGTGTCATCATGGCGTCCGAAGCAGGTGCGCTGCCGGTGCCGGAAGAAATCGTGGTGCGCAAGTGGCGGCTGCAGCCGGGCCGCATGCTGCTGATCGACCTCGAGGAAGGGCGCATCGTCTCCGACGAGGAGATCAAGTCGCAGATCGCGACCAAGCACCCGTACCGCAAGTGGCTCGACAACACCCAGCTCATCCTTGAAGAGTTGAAGCCGGTCGAACCGCGAGCGCTTCGCAAGGATGTGTCGCTGCTCGATCGCCAGCAGGCCTTCGGCTACACGCAGGAAGACACCAAGATCCTGATGTCGCCGATGGCGACTACCGGCCAGGAGGCAGTCGGCTCGATGGGCACCGACACGCCGATCTCGGCGATGTCCGACAAGTCCAAGCTGCTCTACACCTATTTCAAGCAGAACTTCGCCCAGGTCACCAACCCGCCGATCGATCCGATCCGCGAAGAACTGGTGATGAGCCTCGTCTCCTTCATCGGTCCGCGGCCCAATATCTTCGATCTCGTGGGCTCGTCGCGCAAGAAGCGGCTCGAGGTGCGCCAGCCGATCCTCACCAATGGCGACCTGGAAAAAATCCGCTCGATCGGCCACACCGAGGATCGCTTCGACACCAAGACGCTCGACGTCACCTATTCGGTGATGGAGGGCGCGGCTGGCATGCTGGGCGCCGTAGAGCGCCTGTGCGAGCGTGCCGAGGCGGCCGTTGCCGGCGGCTATAACATCATCATCCTCTCGGATCGCCAGCTCGGGCCAGATCGCATCGCGATCCCGGCACTGTTGGCGACGGCATCCGTGCATCATCATCTGATCCGCAAAGGGCTGCGTACCTCAGTAGGACTGGTGGTCGAGTCGGGGGAACCGCGCGAGGTGCATCATTTCTGCTGCCTCGCGGGCTTCGGCGCCGAAGCGATCAACCCGTATCTCGCCTTCGACACGCTGCTCGACATGCATCGCAAGGGCGAGTTTCCGCCTGAGGTCGATGCCTACGAGGTGGTGTCCCGCTACATCAAGTCGATCGGCAAGGGCATCCTCAAGGTGATGTCGAAGATGGGCATATCGACGTACCAGTCCTATTGCGGCGCGCAGATTTTCGACGCGATCGGGCTGTCGAGCGAATTTGTCGAGAAGTACTTCACCGGCACCGCCACCACCATCGAGGGCGTCGGCCTGCCGGAAGTCGCTGAGGAGACGGTGCAGCGTCACGAACTGGCGTTCAGCGACGACCCCGTCCTGCGCAATGCGCTCGAAGTGGGCGGCGAGTACATGTTCCGCATGCGCGGCGAGGCGCATATGTGGTCTCCGGACGCCGTGGCGACGCTGCAGCACGCGGTGCGCAAGGGCTCCTGGGAAACCTACAAGGACTTTTCCGCGCAGGTGGACAGCGCCTCGGCGCGGGCCAAGAACATACGTGGCCTGTTCCGCATCAAGGACGCCGAGAATACCGGCCGCACGCCCGTGCCGCTGGAAGAGGTCGAACCCGCCGCCGACATCGTGAAGCGGTTCTCGACCGGTGCGATGTCGTTCGGGTCGATCTCGCGCGAGGCGCACACCACGCTTGCCATCGCCATGAACCGCATCGGCGGCAAGTCGAATACGGGGGAGGGCGGCGAAGAACCCGACCGCTACATGAAGATGCCGGACGGCTCGCAGAATCCCGAGCGCTCGGCCATCAAGCAGGTGGCTTCCGGACGTTTCGGCGTGACGACGGAATATCTGGTCAACTCCGACATGATGCAGATCAAGGTCGCGCAGGGCGCCAAGCCCGGTGAGGGCGGCCAGTTGCCCGGCCACAAGGTCGACGCGACAATCGCAAAGACGCGGCATTCGACGCCGGGCGTCGGGCTGATCTCGCCACCGCCGCATCACGACATCTATTCGATCGAGGATCTGGCGCAGCTCATCTACGACCTCAAGAACGTCAACCCGACGGCGGACGTTTCGGTCAAGCTGGTCTCGGAGGTGGGTGTCGGCACCGTGGCCGCCGGCGTCGCCAAGGCGCGCGCCGACCACATCACGATTTCCGGCTACGATGGCGGCACCGGCGCGTCGCCGCTGACCTCGCTCAAGCATGCCGGCAGCCCATGGGAAATGGGTCTTGCCGAAACGCACCAGACGCTGGTCCTCAATGGCCTGCGGAGCCGCGTGGCGCTGCAGGTCGATGGCGGGTTGAAGACCGGCCGCGATGTCATCATCGGCGCGCTGCTGGGCGCAGACGAGTTCGGTTTCTCGACCGCGCCGCTGATCGCGGCGGGCTGCATCATGATGCGCAAGTGCCATCTCAACACCTGCCCCGTGGGCGTGGCGACACAGGACCCCGTCCTGCGCAAGCGTTTCAAGGGCGCGCCAGAGCACGTCATCAACTACTTCTTCTACGTTGCAGAGGAAGTGCGGGAGATCCTCGCGCGGATGGGCTATCGCACGCTGAACAAGATCATCGGCGACACCGACCTGATCGAAAAGCAGCCGGTGGTGGAACACTGGAAGGCCAAGGGACTGGACTTCACCCGCATCTTCCACAAGCCGGACGCGCCGAAGGAAGAAAGCTACTGGACGCGTCGCCAGGAGCACCCGATCGACGATGTGCTCGACCGCAGGCTCATCGAGCAGGCGATGCCGGCCCTTGAAACGAAGCAGCCTGTGAAGATCGAGATGCCGATCCGCAATGTCGACCGCTCGGCCGGCGCGATGCTGTCGGGCGAAGTCGCCAAGCGCTTCGGCCACAAGGGGCTCAAGGAAGACACCATCGCGGTGCGGCTCACCGGCACCGCGGGGCAGTCGTTCGGCGCCTTCCTGGCGCGCGGCGTCTCGTTCGAACTCATCGGCGACGGCAACGACTATGTCGGCAAGGGCCTGTCTGGCGGACGCATCGTGATCCGCCCCGACGACAAGGCGCAGATCATTCCCGAAGAGTCGATCATCGTCGGCAACACGGTGCTCTACGGTGCGGTCGAGGGCGAATGCTACTTCCGTGGCGTCGCCGGCGAACGCTTCGCCGTGCGGAATTCGGGCGCGGTGACCGTCGTCGAGGGCGTCGGCGACCATGGCTGCGAATACATGACCGGCGGTGTCGTCGTCGTCATCGGCCAGACGGGTCGCAACTTTGCTGCCGGCATGTCGGGTGGCGTCGCCTATGTTCTTGACGAGGCGGGCGATTTCGCTGAACGCTGCAACATGGCAATGGTCGAACTCGAGCCGGTGCCCGAGGAAGACGACATGCTTGAGAAGTTGCATCACCATGGTGGCGATATCGCCCACAAGGGCCGAGTCGACGTTTCAGGCGACATGACGAGGCATGACGAGGAGCGGCTAGTCCAGCTGATCTCCAACCACATGCACTATACGGGCTCCACCCGTGCCAAGGCGATCCTCGACAACTGGGCGGACTTCCGGCCGAAATTCCGGAAAGTCATGCCGGTCGAGTATCGACGCGCGCTCCAGGAAATGGAACGCCTGCGCATGAATGTTGCCGCAGAATAGTCGTGAACGTCATTGCTGTGCCCGGAGGCCGGCCGCGCAGGCCGCCTCCCGAGGCTGGAGGTTAGAATGGGTAAGGTAACAGGTTTTCTCGAGATCGACCGGCAGGTCCAAAAGTACCAGCCTGCATCCGATCGTATCCGGCATTTCAGGGAATTCACCCTGCCGATGTCGGATCACGAAGTGCAGAAGCAGGCGGCACGCTGCATGGATTGCGGCATCCCCTACTGCCATGGGCCGACGGGCTGCCCGGTGCATAACCAGATTCCGGACTGGAACGACCTCGTCTACAATGGCGATTGGGACAACGCGATCCGCAATCTCCATTCAACCAACAACTTCCCTGAATGGACCGGCCGCATCTGCCCCGCCCCTTGCGAGGAAGCATGCACGCTGAACCTCGAGGACATTCCCGTCGCGATCAAGACGGTGGAGCAGGCAATCGCCGACAAGGCGTACGAGACCGGCTATGTCCGGCCGATGCCCGCGGCCGTCACCACCGACAAGAAGATCGCCGTGATCGGTTCCGGCCCTGCCGGCATGGCTGCCGCACAGCAGCTCGGCCGCGCCGGCCACCAGGTCCATGTCTACGAGCGCGAATCCAAGCCTGGCGGGCTGATGCGCTACGGCATACCCGACTTCAAGATCGAGAAGCACTACATCGACGCGCGCGTGAAGCAGATGGAAGGCGAGGGCGTCACTTTCTTCTGCGGCGTCAATGTCGGTGTCGACAAGCCCGTCGCCGAGTTGCTTGGGGAGTATGACGCGGTTCTTTATTGCGGCGGCTCCGAGACGCCGCGCCCGGCGGGTATTCCGGGCGTCGAGTTTGCGGGCGTGCACGACGCCATGCCCTATCTGGTCCAGCAGAACCGCCGCGTCGGTGGCGAGGACATCCAGTCCGTCGCATGGGCTTCCGAAGCGATCCTGGCCGGTGGCAAGCATGTCGTGGTCGTCGGCGGCGGCGACACGGCGTCTGACTGCGTGGGAACGGCATTCAGGCAGGGCGCGGTGCGCGTGACGCAGCTCGACATCCGCCCGCAGCCGCCGGAAAAGGAAGACAAGCTGACGGTATGGCCCTATTGGGCAACGAAGATGCGTACCTCGTCGTCGCAGGCGGAAGGCGCGGAGCGCGAATTCCAGGTCGCCACGCTGGAATTCATCGGTGAGGATGGAGTCCTGACCGGCGTCAAGTGTTGCGAGGTCGACGATAGGCGCAAGCCCATCGCCGGCACCGAATTCATCATCCGCGCGGATCTCGCCTTCATCGCCATTGGCTTTGCCGGGCCGATCTCCGATGGCGTCACCAAGGAGCTCGACGGCAAGCTGCAGCTCAACGTGGATTCCCGCCGTTCGACCAACGTCGTCGCCGACGATCGCGACTACAAGACGAACATGGACAAGCTGTTCGCCGCCGGCGACGTGCGGCGCGGCCAGTCGCTGGTCGTCTGGGCGATCCGCGAAGGCCGCCAGGCCGCTCATGCGATCGACAAGTTCCTGATGGGATCGACGGTACTGCCGCGCTGAACGAACCGGTTGGACTTTGGCCGTGCGCTACGGCGTCACGGCCGTCGTCGTTTCTGGGCTCGGCTGCGGTGGACGTCCGACCACGAAGTCGTCGGCCCGACCTGGCCGGGCTTCGGGTGCGATGCCGTCATGTGTAAGCCGTTCCGCGGCGGTCTTCGCCTTGCCGCTCGTCGGCGTGGTGACCGCACCGAGCAGCCCGGATGATCCGCCGCCGAGGTCCTCTATGGCGATCGGGAGCGTACGGTCGATCTCGACCGGCTCGCCGTCCAATGGGACAATGCCGTTGAGCATGTCAGGCCCGATGCCAATCGCGCCGGGTTCCTGCGGGTCGATGTCGAGCAGGCGATCGAGCGGCTTTTCGACATAGAATGCGATCTTTCGCCGGCCCTGCCGCGTGACATTGATGCCGTCGCTGGCGCGTAATTGTGCCGGCTGACCGTTCATGTCCGGTCCATTGGCCACGAAGGCCCCGGTCTCGTCGACGAAGCCTTCCCAGACGTCGACATATTCACCCCCCGCATCGGTCACGATACGGCGGTACACATCGTTGAAGGCGATCATGTCCGAGGACATGGCGCCGGGACGGAAGGGCAGGTTTCCGACCCAGATCAGCGGCAGGGACTTGTCGCGGATGACCTTTGCAAGTGCGGTCGCGCGGCGCTCGTATTCCTTGAGCCACGCTTCGGAAAGCGGCTGTTCGCGATTGCCGTCAACCAGCATCTGCTGGCGATCGTTGGAGCCGATCATCACGACGACGATGTCGGGGCTCTCGGATTCGAGCACGGACCCGATGTTGCCGGGCCAGTCATAGTGGTCGTCACGCACGAGCCCCGACGATCCGTTGGCGCTGTCCACCACGATCACGTCCTGCTCCTCGGCAAAGGCTTCGGCCAGTCCATCTGCCAATCCGCTGGCCATGAAGTCGCCCACAACGAGCACGCGCTTGGCGTCTTCCGCCTTTTCCACCTTGGGTGCCGGGGGTGGGCTCGGCGTCGTCGATTGCGACCGTCGCACGGGTGCGGGTTCACGGCGCGGCGTTGCCTGCGGCGCGACGCGGTCCTGCCGGTCCCGGCGCTGGAACAGGAAGCGCAAAATCCCGCCTCCAGAGCGCTCGCCGGCCTGCTGAGCATGGGCAATGCCGACAAAGCCGCCGCCAGCGGGCGCCGCCATCGCCAGGGCAAGGGCGATGAACAGGAACCGCAGAATGCGGCTGGATGCGGGAATAAATGCGCTCATGCGACGTCCAGTTCGTGCCATGACGCCGCGGCGAGGGCGACGTCTACCGGTCTCTCAGGCGCGACAGCAACTCCTTGCTCGGATGCCCGTCCTGAGACATTCCCATCTGGCTTTGTATCGCCTTGATGGCGTCGCGTGAAGCGGGGCCGATGCGACCGTCGATCTCGCCGCTGTAGTAACCATTGGCGCTCAGATGCTTCTGGAGCTCCTGGGTTTCCGAGAAGGAAAGCCGGGTGAACGGCCGGTTCCAGTCACGGCTAAGCGGTCCATAGCCCGCGATCTGGTCGGCAAGAAGGCCGACGGCGAGCGCGTAGCGGTCCGAGTTGTTGTAGCGCTTCAGGACATTGTAGTTGTGCAGGACCAGGAAAGCTGGCCCCTCACGGCCTTCGAGCACTTTCAGCTCGGCCTGGTCGCCGGGACGCGGATAGGCCTGTCCATTCGCCCGCACGACGCCGATTGCCTGCCATTGCGCGAGAGACAGGCGTCCGGCAGGGAATTTCCGCCCCTGAGGCAGCACCACTTCGTAGCCCCATGCATGGCCCGGCCTCCAGCCATTGTCGCGCAGCAGGTTTGCCGCCGAGCCGAGCGCGTCGGGAATCGAGTTCCAGACATCGCGCTTGCCGTTGCCGTCGAGGTCGACCGCCCAGGCCTGGTAGCTGGTCGGAATGAACTGAGTGTGGCCCATGGCGCCGGCCCACGAACCGGTGAGATGACTGGCGTCTATGTCGCCGGTCTGCAGGATCTTGAGCGCGGCGATCAGTTGCTGGCGCCCAAACTTCTGGCGGCGCCTGTCCGCATAGGCGAGCGTCGACAAGGAGCGCACGATGCTGCGCATTATCCGGTCGTTCTTCAGAGCTTCGCCATAACGCGATTCGACGGACCAGATCGCCAGCACGATATTCCGATCGACGCCGAAGCGTTGCTCGACCGCGTCGAGCGTGCGTCCATGCTGCCGCGCCATCGCGCGGCCATTGGACACGGATTCGTCGGTGATCTGATTGTCGAAATACTGCCAGACGGGCGCATTGAATTCCGGCTGGTTGCTCGCCAGCTTCAACACTTCCGGATCGGGTGCGGTTATCCCCGCGAAGGCGGTGTCGAATGTCGATCGGCTGATGCCGCTATTTGCCGCCACACCCCTGAATTCACTGATCCAACGCTGGAACTGCGCGTCGGCGAAAGCCGGGCCAGCGGGCGTGGCGAGCGCGGCGGCAACCAGGGTGGCCTTCAGATACGCGGTCAAACGTCTTGATGATGCCCGAGCGGTCATGGATGCCTCCTTTTTGCTATCGCTTGAGGGAACCAATCATCGGCCACGGAAGTTAGGAAATGGTTTACCATATCACCCCTGACGATGCCTTCGGCTTGCTTGCAAAACTCCGAAATGTAACTGATTTGATATGATGTTCATCAAAGGCGGCATACATATGTCGCGTACGCCATTTCACGCCTTCGAGAAACGGGACCATAGCACACGATGAGAAAAGTGAGAAAGGCGGTGTTTCCTGTCGCTGGACTTGGAACACGCTTCCTGCCGGCAACCAAGGCCATTCCCAAGGAAATGCTGACCGTCGTCGACCGACCCGTCATCCAGTATGTGGTGGACGAGGCGCGCGAGGCAGGCATCGAGCACTTCATCTTCGTCACCGGGCGCAACAAGGCCGTGATCGAGGACCATTTCGACATCCAGTTCGAGCTCTACGACACGCTGGAGCAGCGCGGAAAGACCGACCAGCTAGAGATGCTGCGCACCATGCAGCCAGCGCCCGGCCAGACCAGCTTCACCCGCCAGCAGGAGCCGCTCGGGCTCGGACATGCGGTGTGGTGCGCGCGCGACCTCGTCGGCAACGAGCCGTTCGCGCTTCTCCTGCCGGACATGATCATGCAGTCGGAAGAGAGCTGCATGAAAGGCATGGTGGAACTGTATCGCCGCACCGGCAACAATGTCATCGGCGTACAGGAATGCGACCCCGATGAGGCCCACAAATACGGCATCGTCGCCAAGGGTGCGGAACTGCATACCGGCTTCGAGATCACCGGAATGGTCGAGAAGCCCGCCAAGGGTACGGCACCGACGAACCTCTACATCAATGGCCGATACATCCTGCAGCCGGAGATTTTCCAGCTTCTGGAGAACCAGGAACGGGGGGCGGGCGGCGAAATCCAGCTCACCGACGCGATGCTGCGGCTGGGCAAGGAGCAGACCCTTTTCGGCTATCACTACCGTGGCAACACCTACGACTGCGGGTCACCGGAAGGGTTCATCGAAGCCAACCTTGCCTTCGCGCTGCAGAAGCCCGAACTGCGCGAAGTGGTGGAGGGATTGATCGGGAAGGCGCTGGGCAGGCCGCGCGACTAGGCCGCGGCCGGAGATCATCGCTGTAGCGTCATGCCGAGATAGATGCTGGTCGCGTCGTAGTCGCGATCAGCGAGTGAACTGCGCTGGATTTCGTGTCTTGCACGCGCGGTGACGCCGGCATAACGGTTCAGCCACCACGTCAGGCTGGCCTCGCCGCGCAGGATCATCTCGTTCTCGCTGGAGCCCGCATAGTCGCGCCAGTCGAGGCCGATCAGCGCGCGCCCCGTCAGGTTGGCGCGCATCTCCCGTGTCACTGCCAGGCTTCCCGCGTAGAGCAGCGATCCGCTGGAGTCGGACTGCGAGGTGCTTTCGACCGTCGTCGTGCCGTTCAGTTCGACGACCGTGCCGCGCAGCGGCGACCACGTCACGTTGGCAGCGATCGTCGGCGCGGAAATGGCATCGAGCCGCTCGTCGTCCGGCCGCTCGGTGAGCCAGCCGGCGGAAAACTCGCCGGTCAGTTTTTCTCCCAGGTCGAGTTCCAATCCGGCGCGCAACGCATAGCGATCCGCCGAGCGGGCATAGCCCAGCGCGTCCACCTCCTCGTCGTAGAGGCGCCGGCCGATCTCGCCTTCGACGAAGGGACGCAGCGCCGGCGATATCTCGTAGCCGGCACGCAATGCAACCGTGGCCAAGGTGGTGTTGCGACCGTCCTGAGACAGGATGCTGCCATCGGAAAGTTCGGCGTCGCCGTAAAGGTCGCGCTCGACGTCTCCCGTCACGCCAAGGCGCAGCCGACCGATATCGCGTGCGATGCCGGCGGAGCCGGTCAATGTCTGGCGCAGCGGGCGTGACGCCACGCCTTCGATCGTAACTGGCGAGGAGGCCGACTCCGGACGGGCGCGATACCCAAGTCCGGCCTGTGCCTCGAACCCGGCGCCGAGATCGAGCAGCAGATCGGCGTTTGCGCCGCCCTCCAGTTCCTCGATTTCCTCGCCGGAGATCGTCTTGCGGAAGGTGCCATCCGCCTGGATCGAAAGACTGTGCCGCGACCAGTCCGAAATCGCGTTGAGCCGCAATCCGGTCTCCGAAAGCAGCGCCTCGCTGCCGCCGGGCGCCGCCGACGCGTTGGACGTCCAGGTCATGCCTTGCTCGAGCGTCGGCGTCAGCAGGAAACTGCCGGCGCGGATGCCGAGCGGAGCATAGGGATTCTCCTCCCGCTGGCGGCCGAGTCCCTCGATGGCGCCGGTGCGCACATTGTCGCGCCGGGCGCGGGTGTTGCGATCCTCGTCAAGGGAATCAAGCGTCGAAGCGGGTTCGTTGGCAGCCTCGGTGACGTCCACCTCTTCTGCGTCTTCGATGGAGGGGGAGGCCGGCTCTTCCGTATCGCTTTCGACGGTTGAGCCTATCGGCTCGTCCGGTTCATCCAGTTCGGAGACCGGCTCGGCTTGCACCGTGGGCTCCGGGCGATAGCGGACACGTTCGCCGGAACGATCATCAATGTCATCTTCTTCCGCGACCGGGCCACGCAGTTCGCCAATCTGCTGGGCGCCGGCGATACCGCCGACCAGCAGCAGGCATGCCGCCGAGCAGGCGAGCAGCCTTGCGCGTCGTGTGGACAGTCGGTGATGCGGCAGGATTGATGCCATCGTGGCCCGGAATGGTGAGGCGCGGAATGCGCGAAACTTTACCGAACCGTAAATCGCCTTGGTTAATGGAAGGTTGATCGCTATCCGCTATTCGGCAAAGCTGAAACAGCGTTGGACAGTGCGCATGGGAAGCGCTATCGGCATGCCATGCTGAGAAAGACCCTTACAGGCCCCGTCGACAGGGGTACGGCCACCGCCTCCGCGCTGCGAACGGTCGCCACCGAGTTGAACGGGCTGGCCGCGCTTTCCGCGGTACTCGAGAACGGGCTGGCGGAGCCGTTCGCCAAGGCGGTGGACCTGATCGGTGCGATATCCGGCCGGGTGATCGTCACGGGCGTCGGCAAGAGCGGCCATATCGGCTCGAAGATCGCGGCCACCCTGGCATCGACGGGTACGCCTGCGTTTTTCGTCCATCCGGCTGAGGCCAATCACGGCGACCTGGGCATGATCGCGCAGGACGATGCCATCATCGCGCTGTCATGGTCGGGCGAGACGGCGGAGTTGAAAGGCATCGTCGCCTATGCGCGCCGGTTCGCCATTCCGCTTATCGCGGTCACCGCCGGTCTGGATTCGGCGCTTGCGCGCGAGGCAAGCGTCGTGATCGCCCTGCCCAGGGTCGCTGAAGCGTGCCCGCACGGCCTCGCGCCGACAACGTCTGCATTGCTCCAGCTCGTCGTCGGCGATGCGCTGGCGGTGGCGCTGCTGGAGGCGCGGGGCTTTACGCCGGACCATTTTCGCACCTTCCATCCCGGTGGCAAGCTCGGCGCGAGCTTGGTCAAGGTGGGCGAGATCATGCACACCGGCGACGAGATGCCTGTCGTGGGCAGTGGCACCCGGATGCGCGACGCGATCCTGGAGATTTCACGCAAGGGGTTCGGTTGCGTGGCGGTGCTGTCCGCCGACGGTCTGCTCGAGGGCATCATCACCGATGGTGATCTGCGTCGCCACATGGATGGCGATCTCATGTCGCTGAGCGTCGACGACGTCATGACGCGGCAGCCGAAATGCGTTGAGCCGGATGAACTCGCCGGCGCCGTTCTGCAGATGGTCAACGCGTCGTCCATCACCACCGTGATGGTGGTCGAAGAGGGGCGTCCGGTCGGGCTCGTCCATCTGCACGACCTTCTGCGCATCGGCACGGCCTGACTATTCGGCAGCCACCTTCAGGTCGCCGCCCGCCGCATCGATGACGCGGACTCGCGCGCCTGCGGGAAGGTCAGGACCCGTCACCCGCCACAAGGTGTCGCCCAGCCGGATGCGGCCCTGGCCCTCCAGGATCGGCTCCTCCAGGACCGCCGTACGCCCCACCAATTGACGGGTGCGCTGGTTCAAAAGCGGCGTGTCGGTATCGTCCGAGGTGTTGTTCGGGAAAAAGCGCCGCCCGACAAGTGCCGAGCCGACCGACAGCACCAGGAAGACCACGACCTGCGTCTGCCAGATCCAGAAACTCGTCTCCCAAAGCTGGAACGATAGCGTGCCGGTGAGAATCGCGGCGACGCCGAACCACAGGAAGAAGACGCCGGGCGCCAGTATCTCCAGTACCAAGAGCACCGCGCCGAGAACCATCCAGCTCCACGGGCCAAGGTCTGACAGCCATTGCGAAAACATGGTGGCCTCCCTCTCGGCTCGAGCCCTATCGTGCCTGATCGTCCGGCCCGACAACCGGAGGACGAGACGCCGGACGCGGGGATGCGGCGCGGTTCCTGGTGGCCTCTTCGCCGAAAACTTCCTTGACGATCGCGCCGATGCCGCCGAGCGAACCGATCAGCGACGACGCCTCGAGCGGCATCAGCACGATCTTGCTGTTGGGTGCAGAACCGATCGCGGCCATCGCCTCGGTGTATTTCTGCGCGACGAAATAGTTCAGCGCCTGCAGGTCTCCCTGCGAGATCGCTTCCGACACCATCTGGGTGGCGCGTGCTTCCGCTTCCGCCGCGCGTTCGCGTGCCTCTGCGTCCCGGAACGCCGCCTCCTTGCGGCCTTCAGCTTCAAGGATCTGGGCCTGCTTGCGGCCTTCGGCCTCAAGAATTTCGGCACGCCGGTTGCGCTCGGCCATCATCTGCCGGGCCATCGAATCGACCAGGTTCGTCGGCGGGTTGATATCCTTGATCTCGACGCGCGTCATCTTGATGCCCCACGGCTGCGCCGCCTGGTCGACGATCCGCATGAGTCGGTCGTTGATGGCGTCGCGATTCGACAGCAGTTCGTCGAGGTCCATCGAGCCCATGACGGAGCGGATGTTGGTCATCGTCAGGTTGAGGATGGCGTTTTCGAGCCCCGATACCTGATAGGCCGCCTCTGAGGCGCTCAGAACCTGGTAGAACGCGACACCGTCCACGGACACGAGGGCATTGTCCTTGGTGATGACTTCTTGGGTCGGGACGTCCAGCACCTGCTCCATCATGTTCATCTTCGCGCCGATCCGGTCGATGAATGGCACGATGATGTTGAGGCCGGGGGACAAGGTGCGCGTGTATCGCCCGAAACGTTCCACGGTGTAGTTGTGGCCCTGGGGGACGGTCTTGATACCTGCGAAGACGAGAAGCAGGACGAGTATGACGAGAACGGGTAGGAAAATGTCGAAGCCGGTAAACGGCATCATGCCCTCCAATGCGTTTGTGATCCGAAGGCAAGATGGCCTGCCCGCTGGTCGCGACGCGCGCCCCACCCAGACTTAAGCGGGTTTGTGCCGCGTTACAATCACCGCGCTGCGGTTCCGCCCGGCTGTTGCCACGATCGTGGGCGATTGAACCATGCGAATCAAGCATGGGGCACCAATGTGAAACGAACCGGAACCTTCGCGGCGGCAATCGTCGTTGCTTTCGCCGCGCTGTCTCTTGTCGCCTGCCAAACCGGAGGAGGGTCCGGCGGCGCTGGCGCGTCCGGATCCGGTTACGCTTATCTCAGCCAGATCCGCGCTTCGGCGGATCTCGGGCCGCTTTCGCCGGACCCCAAGCTGGAGAACGCGGCGATACGCCAGGCGGAGTACATGGCGAGCGCCGGCAAGATGGACCATACGACTGGATGGCGGCGCGATTTCGCCACGCGCATGAAGGCGGAAGGGGTTGCCGCGCCTGCCGCCGAAAACCTCGCGCACGGTCATATGAGCACGGAGCGCGTCTTCGAAATGTGGATGGCCTCGACCGGGCATCGCCGGAACATGCTCGACACCCGCTTCGCCCATTACGGGCTTGCCTACGCGCCCGCGGCCGACGGTCGCCGCTATTGGGCGCTGGTGCTGGGGAAGTAGCCTAGGAGAGGCGGTCGCGAACGTAATCCCGCAAGGTCGCGGTGAAGCTGGACAGGTTCTCCTTAAGGGTCGCGAAGCCTCCGGTGCGGTCGAGCGTCCCGTGGTCCATGTACAGGCCCCGGTTGATCTCGATCTGGATGACATGACGCTGCTCGGCCGGCCGGCCGTAGCGCTCGACGATGTAGGCACCCTTGTAGGGATCATTGACGGCGACCGTGTAACCAAGGTCCCGCAGGGTCTTTGCCACATAACTCGTAAAGGCGGGATCGCAGGCCGCTCCATCGAGATCGCCCAGGACGAAATCCGCGCGCTTCTTGCCGGGGTCGGGCGCAAGCGCGTTGCCGACGGCTTGCATGGAATGCCAATCGACATGGAAAACCGCGCCGAATCGGTCATGAAGCCGCGCGGTCTCCTGTTCGAGAGCGTCGTGATATGGACGCCAGTAGTAGTCGATCCGCCGGCGAATCTCTTGCGAGGTCAGGGTGCGATCGTAGATCGGGACGGCATCGCCGATCATGCGGAAGATCAATCCCACCCCGCGTTCCGAATTGATCGAGGGCGCGATCTCGTCGGTCCAGTCTTCCGGCAGTAGATGCGGATCGAGATCGACCGCTTCCCTGTTCACGTCGACATAGGTGCGGGCGAAGAGCGCGGTTACCAGCGTGGCACCGTAACTTGGCGCATCGACCACCAGATCGTCGACGAACCTATCCTCGCCACCGACCAGCAGTCTTTCCTGGACAGCCGCGCCGAAATCTTCGGGATAGATGCGTCCGCTGTGTGGCGAATCATAAAGCAGGGGCAGGGCTTCTCCACGCGGCCTCCTGACCGACACGGCCTCGGGCAAGCTCTTGTCGTCATCCTCAGACATCGGCATCCTCGAACACGCCTGCCGGATTGGTGCGGGTCGCCATGCGCCTGATGTGCGGCAGCAGCCGGCTGCCAAACACCCCTTGCAGCCGTTTGAGTTCGCCGACTGGATCATCGTGGTCGTCGACGCGGATGTCCCAAAGCGGATATTCCTCCGCAGCCACGATGAACACGGTTGCCGAGCGCTCCTCCTTGCGGTCGCCTCCCAGCGACATGCCGGTTGCGAGCGCCTTGACCAACCGATCGACCAGCGGCAGGTCTGCCGTCTCCAGGAACGCCTTGACCGAGGCCTCGATCACCTGCGGACCGACAAGGCGATTGCCGAGCACACACAAATCCTGGCGGGTTTCGCCTCCGGCCCACCCCTTGCAGTTCTCGCCGGTCCAGATCGAGGCCCCGCCGTTGCGGTCGACGACACCAAGTTGGCGCCGGTCCATGCGCGGGTCCGTCTGCTTCAGCGCCTCTATGGTGTCGTGGGCAGACATGCCGTTCTGCAGCAAGCGGACGCCGTCGATGCCGAGATAGGGATTGAGACGTGCCTGGGTCGCGACCGCACCTGCGCCTGGGGCGGCGTGAGTGAGGAACGTGCCGACAGCTGGCAGTGCGGTGATGGCGGATATGCCGAACTCGCCGCTTCGCGGGCATCGGGCCACGATGGAAAAGGTCATTCTGCTCCTCGAGATGCGTTCATCGTGGTCGGAAACGAGGCGTCCGGCGCATGGTTCCTGTTGCGCGCCCGGAGATGGACTGTTTACCGGATTCCACTTTGTGCATCCGCAGGGACCGCCTATCTGTGTCGGAACCCCAAGGAGCCAGAACATGGAACTCGGTCTCTATACTTTCGCCGATGTCGGCATCGATCCCGCGAGCGGTGTGCGTGTCAGCCCTGCCGAACGGTTGCGCAACCTCGTCGAAGAGATCGAACTGGCCGATCAGCTCGGGCTCGAATTCTTCGGTCTTGGCGAGCATCACCGGCCCGACTATGCGGTCTCGTCTCCGGCCGTCGCGCTTGCGGCGGCTGCCACGCGCACAAAGAACATCAGGCTCTCGAGCGCCGTCTCGGTGCTGTCGTCGGACGATCCGATCCGTGTTTTCCAGCAGTTCTCGACGCTCGACAACCTGACGGGCGGGCGTGCGGAGATCATGGCTGGTCGCGGCTCGTTCATCGAATCCTATCCGCTCTTCGGCTATGCGCTGGAAGACTACGACACCCTGTTTGCCGAAAAGCTCGAACTGCTGATCAAGCTTACCGAGGGCGAGAAGATCGATTGGCCCGGCGGCCAGCACACGCCCAAGATCGAGGGGCGCGGCGTCTATCCACGACCGGTACAGGAGAAGCTGCCGATATGGATCGCCGTTGGCGGCACACCGCAGTCGGTGGCGCGTGCGGCAATGCTCGGCCTGCCGCTGGCGCTTGCCATCATCGGCGGCGAGCCCCATCGCTTCGCACCCCTGTTCAACCTCTATCGCGACGCCGCCCGCAAGTTCGATCGGGACCCCTCCACGCTGAAGACGTCGATCAACGTCCACGGCTTCGTCGGGGAGACGACACAGGAGGCGATCGACACGGCGTTTCCGGCGCACACCGACGTGATGAACCGCATAGGTCGCGAGCGCGGCTGGGGGCCGACGAGCAAGGAGCAGTTTGCCGCTTCGGCAGGCCCGCGCGGCGCCAACTTTGCTGGCAGTCCAGCGGAAGTGACCGACAAGATCCTCGCCAACCATGAAATTTTCGGCTTTGACCGCTTCGTCCTGCAGATGGCGATCGGCGTGATGGACCACAAGAAACTCATGAAGGCGATCGAGCTCTACGGCACCAAGGTTGCACCCGAGGTCAGAAAAGCCGTCGCTTCGAAGCAGCCTGCGCTGGCGCAGGCCTGACTTGGTGAAAGGCGAGCGGTATCCTATATCCGTGGGATGATACCGCTCTCCGTTCTCGACCTTTCTCCGGTGCCAGAAGGCAGCGACGTTTCACGGTCGCTCGCCAACACGCTCGATCTCGCCCGCCACGCCGAAAGGCTCGGCTACCGGCGCTTCTGGCTCGCCGAGCACCACAACATGCCTGGAATTGCAAGCGCCGCCACCGCTGTCGTCATCGGCCACGTCGCTGCCGGCACCTCCACTATTCGTGTAGGAGCCGGCGGCATAATGCTTCCCAATCACGCGCCGCTTATGGTGGCCGAAGCCTTTGGCACGCTTGCGGCATTGCATCCGGGACGCATCGATCTCGGGCTCGGCCGAGCTCCAGGCACGGACCAGATCACCGCCCACGCGCTGCGCCGCAATCTGAGCGGAGGCGCGGACACGTTCCCCAACGACGTCGTCGAATTGCTGCACTACTTCAAGCCGGAAGAGCCGGGACAGCGCGTGCGCGCGGTGCCGGGGGCGGGCCTGGAGGTGCCAGTCTGGATTCTAGGCTCCAGCCTATACGGCGCGCAGCTCGCGGCGATGCTTGGACTGCCTTACGCCTTCGCGTCGCATTTCGCGCCGGCGCAGATGGACGAGGCGCTGGATGTCTATCGGTCGCGGTTCGAGCCGTCAGAATATCTCGACAGGCCTTACGTCATGCTGGGGCTGAACGTCTCGGCGGCGGAGACCGACGAGGAAGCGCAATTTCACTTCACGTCTCTGCAACAGGCATTCGTCAACCTGCGCACCGGCAGGCCGGGCAAGCTGCCGCCGCCGCGAGCGGGGTTCGCGAAAGAAATCGAGCCCGCCGCCAAGGCGATGCTCGACCATGCCCTGTCGTGCGCGGTCGTCGGATCACCAGACACTGTCAGGCGGGAACTAGACGCGTTCCTGGCGCGCACGGAAGCCGACGAACTCATGGTCACGGCACAGATTCACGATCACGCCGCGCGCGTCCGGTCGTACGAGATCCTGTCCGAGGTTGCGAAGCAGCCGGTCGAAGCCGGCGCCTGACGCTATTTGCCTTTGCGGGCCTTGCGGGCCGCGTATTTGGCGTCACGCTTTGCCTTGCGATCGGCTTCGTCTGCCAGCAAGCGCGAAACCATGCTGCGTTCGGCTTCTTCCTTCGCATTGGCTTCGGCCTCGGCTGCAGCCTTGGCGGCAGCTTCGCGTTCCTCGCGCTCGCGTATTTCGGCTTCAGCCTTCTCACGCTTCTGACGCTCGCGTTCGGCCTGTCGTTGCGCCTTGGCCTCTGCAGCCGCCTTGCGTTCTTCCTGCTTTGCGATGACTTCGGGATCATTGGGGTCAGGCAGCTTCGCCATTGCCCTCTCCAGAAGCGCCTTCCTCGCTTCAACCGCGGACTGCCGGCGTTCGGCAAAGCCCTTTTCCTTGAATATCGCCAATTTGTACCTTCTGCGTCGCTTGAACTTCGTTGAGCGGTCTTAATGATGGCTCGCCCCGCGCAATTCAAGACGAAAAGGCGGATTTATACGATCAAGACGCAAAAGATTGAACGCGCGCACAGGCGAGCACGCGTTCATCGGGTGCAGTCTGGTCGCCTCAGGGTCGGGTATTGGCCCCGCATTCGCCGGGACGAATCATGCGATAGCCTTCGGCCGCCGCCGAGCATTCGTTGCCGAATGTCCGTACGTCGCTGTCGCGCTGCGCGCAGACAGGGCGGTAATCCTGAGTGCACGCCACTTGCGGGCGGGGCCTTTCTCTTTCAACCGGCGGACGCGGGCGCTCGCCCCGGATCGGAGGACGCGGCCTATCATTGCCGAACTCGGGGCGAGGGCGCGGGCGCTCATTGCCGCGTGGCGGACGGGGGCGCTCGCCACGGCACTCGCCACGGCTGACGATGCTGTAGCCCTCGGACCGGGCAACGCAGGCATTGCCGAAGGTCTGGAAGCGTCCGCGATACTCGCCGCAGACCGGGGCGTATTCGCGCGTGCAGATGCCGCCGCCGCGTCCTGGCGGTGGAGGCGGCCGCATTCCAGGGCTTTCCTCGACGACCACGCACGCCGCCAGAATTGTCCCGGTGATCGCAAGACCGGCGGCAATCTTCGCCACTGAAAGGAACTGCATGTGTTTCTCCTCCTGAGCCGTCCGCCTTGGACCAAACCGTCTGATGTCCAAACGATCCAGAAAACGTGACACTTTGCAAGCGATCCTTCACAGTAACGGGAACGGACGGCTAGATCGCGCATTCATGAAGATCGCGATTGGGGGAAAATCAGCATGAAGAGGAGAGCCGCGGACGATGCCGAGCCGAGCCTTCCCGAATCCATCGTCGTTCAGCCACCGCCGGCGCGCGGTGGGTTTGCCGTGACTGGCATCTTCATCATCCTGACCATCTACGCGCTCTTTTTTGGGCGCGAGTTTTTCATGCCCGTCATCCTGGCCTTTCTGTTCGCGCTGACGCTGACGCCCATCGTGCGTTTCGGTCGGCGTCGTGGAATTCCTGCACCGCTTTCGGCGACGGCGCTGGTGATCGGCTCCGCCGGCATCATCGGTCTTGGTGGCTATCTCCTGAGCGGGCCCCTGATGAACCTGATCGATGACGCGCCTCAGATCGGCTATACGCTGACGGAGCGGATTCAGCGCCTGCGAGGTCCATATGACCTGCTGATGGAGTTCACCGGTCAAATCGACGAGGTCACCGAAACCGTCGACGATCCCGGCGTCATGCGGGTCTCCGTGCAGCAGCCAGGGATACTGTCTCAGGCGGCCGGCAACATGCTCAGCATCGGAACCAACATCGCGATCGTCTTCGTGCTCTCGCTATTCCTGCTTGGCTCCGGGACGCTCTTCTACGAAAAGATCGTCCAGTCGTTCACGACGATGAGCGACAAGAAGCGCGCGCTGCGGGTCGTCTACGACGTCGAGCGCGAAGTTTCCCGCTATCTCTTCACCGTCGCTCTTATCAACGCCGCGCTCGGCACGGTCATCGGGCTTGGGCTCTGGGTGTTGGGTATGCCGACGCCGATGCTTTGGGGCGTGATGGCGGCCCTCCTGAATTTCCTGCCCTATATTGGTGCGCTGGCAACGATCGCGATCGTTGCCGTCATTTCGATCATATCGTTCGACAATATCGGCTACGCGATGCTCGTTCCGACCTTCGTGCTATTCTGCAACATCATCGAGGGACAGATCGTCACGCCCGTGATCGTGGGCCGTCGGCTCGAACTCAACGCCGTGGCCATCTTCATCGCCGTCGCCTTCTGGTCTTGGTTGTGGGGCTTTATCGGCGCGCTGATCGCCGTTCCGATCCTCGTCGTCATCAAGGTTTTCTGCGACCATTTCGAACGGCTTCAGCCGGTCGGCAATTTCCTGGCCGCGCACCAGACTTTCGACGACAGCGAGCGGCAGGCGGTCGCGACCGGGACAGGACCCGTGGCAACCAAAAGCATCGCCCAGAACGGGAAATAGAGCTCTATCTCAGCGCGCCGATCAACGACGCATCGGGAAAGCACGACGGCGGCAGGCCGTTCTTCGCCTGCCATTCGCCGATCGAACGCCGGGTCCGGAAACCGGGCAGTCCGTCGGCGCCGCCAACATCGTAGCCGAGTTGCTCGAGGCCGCGCTGCATGGCAGCGATGTCGGAGCGCAGCATCCTGGGCATGCGCTGCCATGAGCCGACGAAGGCCCGGTCGCCATACATGATCCTGTCGCCGGCGTGTCCCACGAACAGGGCGTAAAGGTCGCTCTCGTTGTAGTCCTTCAGCACGTAGAAGTTCGGCGTCACGATGAAGGCCGGGCCGGAGCGCCCGGCAGGCATGAGCAGATAGCCTTCCTGGCGTGCCTCGTGCTCGGGAAATGCGCGTCCACCAACGCGGCTCACGCCCATGGCGGCCCAGTCGGAGATGCGACGGCCCCGGTCCGGGCCCTCCAGCGCGCATGAGACGTTTTGGGGCACCGTCACCTCGAAACCCCAATCGCGGCCTTTCACCCAGCCATGGTTGGCCAGGTAGTTGGCGATCGACGCCAGCGTATCGGTCTGCGAGTTCCAGATGTCGGCGCGGCCGTCGCCGTCGGCATCGTAGGCGTGCTTCAGATAGGAGGTCGGCAGGAATTGCGGCTGGCCGAGTGCGCCCGCCCATGAGGATTTCATCATCGCTGGCGTTGCAAGGCCGCGCTGCACCATTTCGAGCGCGGCCAGCACTTCGTCGCGGAACATGTCCTTGCGGCGCGCCATGAACGCCTTGGTGCCCAACACCTCGAAGGCATTGTGCGGGATGTTGGCATTGCCGAAGCCGGATTCGCGTCCCCATACGGCGAGCAGGATGCCGCGCGGCACGCCGAAACGCTGCTCGATGGCATCGAGGGCAGATTTCAGCCGGGCCGCACGGCTGCGTCCGCCTGCAGTGACACCACCGACGATGTTCTCGGCGAAATAGTTGGCCGGCGCACCGAACTCCGCCTGATGCTGAACACGCGGCGTATCGGCCGTCTGGCCCGGCATTACCAGATCGGGAAGGTCGAGGTTGGGTCTGACCCCGCCAAGCGCTTCATTAAACGTTTCGGCAGAGATGCCGCGAGCGCGCGCAGAAGGCCACAGATCGTCCTGTAGCCATGACCGGAACTGTGCCGTTATATCCTGCGCCGCTGCTGGCAGGGGAGTGAGCGCCGCGGCGATGGCGATGCAGAGGGCATGGGCGAAACGTCGCATATCCGTCCTCTTCTAGTGGCGTTCAGTGTCAGAAGGCGGTTCGCGACCTTAGCGCGGCGGCGAGCGTGCCTTCATCGAGGTAGTCCAGTTCACCGCCAACCGGAACGCCGTGGGCAAGCCGGGTGACCTTCACGTCCATTCCCTCGAGCTGGTCGGTGATGTAGTGCGCCGTCGTCTGGCCCTCCACGGTTGCGTTCACCGCGAGGATGATCTCGCTGACGCCGCCCTCCGCGACGCGGGATACCAGCGACGCGATGTTGAGGTCTTCGGGCCGGATGCCGTCCAACGGCGAAAGCGTTCCGCCAAGCACATGGTACTTCGCATTGATCGCCGAGGCGCGCTCCAGCGCCCACAGGTCGGCGACGTCCTCCACCACGATGATCGTCGCGCCGTCGCGTCGCGGATCGGTGCATATGGTGCAGGGGTCGGACGTGTCGACATTGCCGCAGGTTGAGCAGACCCTCACCTTGTCGACTGCCTCGCCCATCGCGGCAGCCAGTGGCACAAGAAGCTGCTCCTTCTTCTTGATCATGTGCAGCGCGGCGCGGCGCGCCGAGCGGGGCCCGAGCCCCGGCACCTTGGCAAGGAGCTGCACCAGACGTTCGATTTCGGGACCGGCGATTCGCTTGGACATGGCCCGGTTTACCCGGGAACGGCAAAATTGGGTAGCGGCGGCGTCGTGGTGCGCTATCGTCTCGGTAGAGAATTGGTGATGCGGGCTCGACGCACGAAACCATGGAGCCACCGAATGCCCAGGACCGATGTGATGATCCGTGTTGCCACACCTGGTGATCTCGATCCGCTGGAGCGGCTGATCGCGGCGTCCTATGCCATGTTGGACGATGGTTCCTACGATCCTCAGGTGCTCGGCAAGGCCATGCCGGCGATCGCCCGGGCCAATCCGGCGCTGCTTGCCAGCGGCAGCTATTTCGTCGCGGAGATCGACGGCGAGGCGGCCGGGTGCGGCGGTTGGACGAGACAGAAGCCCGGCTCGGGCGACATCATCGACGGCGTCGCCCATATCCGCCACTTTGCCACGCATCCCGCGCATCTGCGCAAAGGCGTAGCGCGGGCGCTGCTCGACCATTGCCTCAACGAGGCAGCAGCGGCGGGCATCATGTTGATGAAAAGCCAGTCCACGCTTCCCGCCGAACCATTCTACGCGTCGGCGGGTTTCCGCCGCATTCGCCCCATCGAGGTCGAGACAGCGAAGGGCGTCTTCATTCCCGCGGTCGAAATGGAGCGGGTGCTTGCCTAGTCCGTGATCTTCGGCCGTTCCTGGCTCGCCAGCAGGGCGCCGATCGCATCGGCGGCATTGGGATCGATCTCGTCATAGGCCAAAGCCGGCGTCTTCGGCTGCTGGCTTTGCGTCGCCGGTGGCGTGGCCTTCGCGGTCTGCACGGCGCGTCGGCTGCGTTTCTCGTAGAAGGCGTTGCCGCCAGCTTCGAGCACGTAGTGCATGTTCTTGTACGGGAATGTCAGGCCTGCCTGGTGGAAGAACTTGGCGTTCTTCACTTCAGGGTGGCGCTCGCCCTTGAGGACTGAATCCGCAGCCGCCATGACGTCGGGCAGGGCCTTGGAGTTCATTGGGCGGCTCAGCACGCCTGGCGCGAACTGGTTCTTCTGACCGACGACGCCGCAGATCGTTTCCGGATATTGTCCGGATTCAACGCGGTTCATCACCACGCTTCCCACAGCCACCAGCCCGTCGCGGCTGGAACGGTTCGATTCGAAGAACATCGCCCGGGCCAGGCACTCGCGCTCTTTGGGCGTATGGCTATGGCTCGTCGTCGCACTTGTCGAGGATGTGGTGATGCCGTCGAGCAAATCCGCACTCTGGGTGCAAGCGGTCAAGGCAAACGAGACAGCGATGACGCACAGCGGCGCACGCCGCAGCATCCGGGAATTCTGGTACACTAGACTAAACCCTCTCCGAAAGGTCCCCGCCACATCGGATGCCTAACAGGAAAGGGATTTTTGAGGCAAAAGCATGGCCGTCAGACGGCCAGACCACGGCAAGGTCGATTTCCGCTGCTCAGAACGGCAGTTTCATGCCGGGCGGGATTGGCAGACCGGCGGTCAGTTCGCGCGACTTTTCCTGCATCGCGGCCTCGACCTTGGCCTTGGCGTCGTTGTGGGCGGCGAGGATGAGATCTTCCAGCACCTCAACGTCGTCTTCCTTGAAGAGCGACGGATCGATCTTCAGCGAACGCATTTCCGACTTGCCGGAAAGGGTCACCTTCACTAGGCCGCCACCCGACTGGCCGGTCTCTTCCAGCAAGGCGATCTCTTCCTGAAGGGCCTGCAGCTTCGACTGCATTTCCTTCGCCTTGCTCATCATGCCGAGGAGGTCTTTCATGGTCGTCTCCGAAACTGGTTAGATGTCTTCTTCATCGTCATTATCGATGCCGGGGTCAGGGAGCTGGTTGGCCGGCTCATCCAGTTCGTCCACCTCAGGCGCGTCGGGAATGCGGACGTCGATGATCTTCGCGCCCGGAAAACGCGACAGGATGGCCGCCACCGCCGGATCGCTGCGCGCGTCGAGAAATGCGGTTTCGCGCTTCGCCGCTTCGACCTCGGCCAGGGTCGATCCGCCTTGTTCGCGTGACAGGGAGACTACCCAGCGCCGGCCGGTCCAGTCCTGGAGCCTGTTCGAAAGGTCGTTGAGCAGCGTCTTGGGCGCGTCGCCGGTCAGCGCCACTTCGAGCTTGCCGTCCTCGATGCGCACCGGCCGCACATATTGCTTGAGCATCACCTTCAGCCGCATGTCGCGGTTGGCATCAGCCAGCGCGATGATATCGGCAATCGCATTGATGCGCGCCTTTGCCTCGGGCTCCGGCATGGAGGGCGCGGGCTCGATTTCAGGCCGTGCTTCCGCTGCAGGCTGCGAGGCTACCAGCCGCATCGTCTGCCCGCCTCCTCCATTGGACGAGGGCATGAAGGCGCTGCCAACGGCGGACGCGGCAGGACCCGGAGCCGTGCCTCCGCCATTGCCGCGCGGCGCAACGCCGCCCGAGGCCGGCGCGCCGCTGTCCAGCATCTTCAATGCTTCGTCGAGGGTCGGCAAGGAAGCGGCGTGGGCCAGCCTGATCAGTACCATCTCGGCGGCGTTGACCGGGCGGTTGGCGGTCTGGACCTCCGAGATGCCTTTCAGGAGCATCTGCCAGGTGCGCGACAGAACGCGGACCGACAGTGCGCCGGACATCTCCAGCCCGCGCGTGCGTTCGTCCTGCGACAACGCCGCGTCGTCGGCGGCGGAAGGCACGAACCGCATGCGGGTAACGAGGTGGTTGAATTCGGCCAGTTCGGTCAGCACCGTTGCCGGGTCGGCGCCTGCGTCGTACTGGGCACGGAATTCACCGAGTGCGGCGGCAATATCGCCTTTCATCAGTGTTTCGAACAGGTCGATAATGCGGGCTCGGTCGGCCAGGCCCAGCATGTCGCGTACGGTCTGGGCAGTCACCTTGCCAGAGGAATGCGAGATCGCCTGGTCGAAGATCGACTGCGCGTCACGCATCGAGCCCTCGGCGGCGCGCGCGATCATCGCCAGCGACTCGTCTTCGGCCTCGACGCCCTCCAGGTCGCCGATGTGCGCCAGATGCTGCTTGATGAGGGCGGCGTCGATGCGGCGCAGGTCGAAACGCTGGCAGCGCGACAGGATGGTGATCGGCACCTTGCGGATTTCGGTGGTCGCGAAGATGAACTTCACATGCGGCGGCGGCTCCTCCAGCGTCTTCAGCAGGCCGTTGAAGGCCTGATTGGAGAGCATGTGAACCTCGTCGATGATGTAAACCTTGTAGCGCGCGGAGACCGGCGCATAGCGCACCTGCTCGATGATGTCGCGGATGTCGTCGATGCCGGTATGGGAGGCCGCGTCCATCTCCAGCACGTCGACGTGTCGGCCTTCCATGATCGCGTCGCAATGGACGCCGGCGACGCTCAGGTCGACGGACGGCTGGTCGATCGCATCGGTCTTGTAGTTGAGCGCGCGCGCCAGGATGCGGGCAGTGGTGGTCTTGCCCACGCCGCGCACGCCCGTCAGCATCCATGCCTGCGCGATGCGGCCAGTGGAAAACGCATTTGTGAGAGTGCGCACCATCGGCTCCTGGCCGATGAGCCCCGTGAAGTCACGCGGGCGATATTTGCGGGCGAGCACGCGGTAGGCGGCTGGTTTGCCGGTCTCGTCTCGTCCGCTCGTTTCCATCGCGCGTGAACCAGCTCCCTGCGGTGGCGCCATTGCCTAGCAGCGCCGAGTTTCGCCCTCTCGGACCGGCGGCGTCAACCGGCGCTCGATGGCCCGGCCGATGGTGCCAGTGGAAAGGGAAGGGTGGGAGGCTGGCACGATGACCCGTGCCGTGGCTCGTTAGGGCTGCTTCCTTCCGGATCTGACCCGGTTGGCGAGTGGCTCGTCCACCACCAACCTCCCACGTCCCATATCGGCAATTCAGGATGCGATTGCAAGGCCGGATCTCGTCCGATCAACGATTCGCTTGCAGGCATTCCGCCCTGCCTCTAGCTTCGTCGCAACGATAGGGGGAAATGCCTTATGCCCGCCGTTACGGCAGGATTCGAGCTCGATCCGCGCATCGAGCGTGATACTGAGCCCTTGATGTGGCTCGGCTTGTGCGAGTTGCGCGTCATGAACGACCGTCGCTGGCCGTGGCTCATGCTCGTCCCGCAGAGGGTGCGGGCGGTCGAACTCCACGACCTGACGCCGCTCGACCAGACCATGCTGACATTCGAGGCAGACATGGTGAGCAAGGCACTCAAGGAAACGACGTCGTGCCGCAAGATCAACATCGCGGCGCTCGGCAACGTCGTGCCGCAACTGCACGTCCACCTCGTCGCGCGAAACGAGGGCGACCCCGGCTGGCCCGGCCCGGTCTGGGGATACGGCCAGCGCGAGCCCTACCGGCGCGAAGACCTGCACCAGTTCATCGCCGCCATCAAGGCTTCCCTGTCCCGCTAGGATTACAGTCTCCATGCCATTCTCACTCTTCGATGCTCCGGAGCGCGAGCCGAGCCAATTCGTCGGCTTCGCCGGCAATTGCATTGATCGACAATCGGAGAACCGCACCGAAGAGGCGCTGCCACTGGCGCTTGCCGATCCGCGTGTGCGGATACTTCAGACGCGTGGCGGACGCCTGTATCTGAAGCTGAACGGTGATGGCCGCTTCGATGGATATTTCACGCATGACGAGGCGCGCCGGATGGGAGCGAAGCTCGACCACGCCGTGTTGCTGGGGATGTCGAGCCTCGGGCCCGTCGTCATTGCACCGGGCGCGATCGAGCCTGATGATCTGCCTGAAACCATCAAGGCGATCGATCACCGTTCGGTCTATGTGCAAGGGCTTGTCGGCGAAGAGACGCTCGGCGAACTGGCACAGGGCGCGGCACTTTTGTCGTGGAACCACAGCCATCGCTTCTGCGGCCGCTGTGGGGGCGAAACCCAGATGCGCATTGGCGGCTACAAGCGCTCCTGCGCGTCGTGCGGTGCCGACCATTTCCCGCGCAGCGACCCTGTCGCGATCATGCTGACCGTCCGTGGCGAAAAATGCCTCCTCGGCCGCAGCCCGCATTTCGGCGCCGGCATGTATTCCTGCCTTGCCGGGTTCATCGAGCCGGGCGAAACCATCGAGGCGGCGGTGCGGCGCGAGACGCTCGAGGAATCCGGCATCCGGCTTGGGCGCGTCGCCTACCATGCCAGCCAGCCGTGGCCTTTTCCCTACTCCCTGATGATTGGGTGTTTCGGAGAAGCATTGAACGACGACATCGTCTTCGACGGCAAGGAACTCGAAGACTGCCGCTGGTTCAGCCGAACCGACGTTCAGGCGATGATCGCAGGCACGCACGCGGAAGGTCTCGCAATCCCGCCGCCTGGCGCAATCGCAAGCCACCTGATCCGGCATTGGGCGAACGGGTAGTTTCTCTCGAGCCGGCGTTCGATGACTGCGCTTTCTGCAAGCGCGACGTTTCAACGAATCCCAGGCCAGCAGGCATTTTGAGAAAATAGCTTTTCAGAAAGATAAATATCTTGACGGCAAGCTAATCTGCGCTCATATATCTTTTCGACAAGATAAATGGTCAGCCTAGGAGTCCACCAATGCTCAGTGTCCTTCGTCATGCCGAACCTGCCGCCGGTGAAGGCCGGACCGTACGCTTCGAGGGTCGCAGTCTGGGCGGACCGGTCTCGTTCTTTCTCGTCGATGCCGCGCCCGGACACGGCTCGTCTAGGCACATGCATCCCTATACCGAAACCTGGGTCGTGAGGCACGGCGAAGCCGCCTTCCGGGTCGGCGAGGAGACCACCTACGCCCAGGCCGGCGACATCGTCGTTGCCGCCGCGCACATCCCGCATGAATTCGTCAATGTCGGGTCGGGGCGCCTCGAACTCGTCTGCATTCACCCCAGCGACACGATCCAGCAGCAACCTGCCTGATCGTGCATTTCGTCGAAACCGAAAGGAGTTACCCATGCAAAAGCTGATATTCGTCAACCTGCCCGTGACTGACCTCTCCCGTGCCGTCCGCTTTTATGAAGCGATCGGCTGCACCAGGAACGAGGAGTTCAGCAATGACCAGTCGGCCCAGATGGTCTGGTCGGACACGATCTTCTTCCAGCTTCTCACACGCGATTATTTCGCGACCTTTACATCGCGGCCACTGGCCAATCCGGCCGACGCCGTCGGCGTGCTGATCGCGCTTTCGCACGCCAGCAGGGATGACGTGGACGCCACCACAAATGCTGCCGCGTCGGCGGGTGGCCAGGCCGACGTCCGCGAGCCGCAGGACTACGGCTTCATGTATTCGCGCGCCTTCGCTGACCCCGACGGGCACACATTCGAGCCGATGTGGATGGACATGAGCGCGATGCAGGCCAGCGAGCAGTAGCCGTGGACTAATCTGTTGCGTGACCGAATCCAGCGTGACGTCGAAGATTGATGCGTTGTTCACGCGCCGATCCGGTTGCAGTCATCTGACCGATGCCTGATCTCCAGCCAACGGCGACCTTGCAAACGCCCAACAGCCAAGTGATCAGGCATTGGTCAAAATTATTGCAGGGGACAGACATTGAGGGTAATAAACAACCTGCAATTGTAGCGGCATGAACAGTCCGGCCCGCCCTTGCCATTGGGATCGGACCCCAACGAGGCAGACATGTTCAACAAGACAAAGCGCGGTACCCAGTTCGTCGTGACCAAGGACGAAGACTTGATGAATGCAATCATCAAGGGGTCCGGCAGCACCAAGGAACTTTCCTCGAGCGCGCGGGCGACCGTGTCGAAGAAGCTGGCAAGTTTCAAGCTGTTCCGAAGCAGCATTTCCACAATCGGTCCACGCACGGCCTATCTGATCGTGCGCAACCCTTCCACGCGGTTTATCGGGGTGGTCTATAGCGAAGACGGTATCAACAACCATGACAGCGACCTCGCCGTGATGGCTGCCGTGCGCAAGAATCAAACATACTCTGTCTTCGAGCGATTCTGGAGCGACGGGATCTTCTGGAGGAAGTATGTCGATTATGCCTTCCGCAAACGCATTTTCGGCGGACCTCAACTCGACGCCGTAGAGGACGAGCAGCAACGCTCCCAGATCACGACGAATCGCGACGGCTGGATCAATGGCCGGACGTGGTACGATCAGGCCAATGACGGGGCTGATTCACCTCTGCCAAGCACTCTGGCGGGCGGCCATCGGGGTGAACAGGAAGAACTGCGCACGCTGCGTGGCGCGGTGAACTTCTAAAGGACGCTCAAATCCATCCTGGGACCCGACTCGCAGCCGATCAGTCGCTCTGAATCTGGCTGAGCCTGAAGGCGTTCGCCTCATAGACGCCAAGTATCCGTACTTCCTTCGAGAAGAAGGCCAGTTCCTTGAGCGCCTGGGCAACGTTCTTGTCTTCCGGGTGGCCTTCGATGTCGGCATAGAACTGGGTGGCGAAAAACGTGCCGCCGAGCTGGTAGCTCTCCAGCTTCGTCATGTTGACGCCATTGGTGGCGAAGCCGCCCATGGCCTTGTAGAGCGCGGCCGGGATGTTGTGTACGCGATAGACGAAGGTCGTCATCATGAGCTGGTCGGCGCTGGTGCGCTTTGCCCAGCTCTTTTCCTTCGAAAGCACGACGAAACGGGTGACGTTGTTTTCCGAATCCTCGACGTTCTCCTCGATGATGTCGAGCCCGTAGAGCGTCGAGGCAAGCCTCGGCGCCAGCGCCGCCATCGAGCGGTCGCCTTCCTCGGAGACGATTCGCGCTGCACCGGCCGTGTCGCCTGCAACGACAGGTTTCCAGCGATTCTTGCGGATCACCTTGCGGCACTGTCCGAGCGCGTGAATGTGGCTGTGGACCGACCTGATCTCGTCCTTCTTCACCCCGGGCAGTACCATGAGTTGGAAATGGATCGGCAGGAAATACTCGGCCACGATGTGTAGCCTGGATTCCGGCAGAAGGTGATGGATGTCGGCCACGCGCCCGGCCAGCGTATTCTCAATCGGGATCATCGCGAGGTCGGCCTTGCCGCTTTCGACGGCGTTGAAGGCGTCTTCAAAAGACGGACAGGGAAGGGGCTCCATGTCGGGAAACATGTCGCGGCACGCAGTATCGGAGTTTGCGCCGGGTTCGCCCTGGAAGGAGATCCTGTTGGTCTTCGTCATGTCGTCCTGCCTTCAATGATTTCGCGCGCGCGCTCAAGGTCGTCCGGCGTATCCACGCCCAGCGGCACCGTGGCGACGATCTGGGCATCGATGCGCATGCCGGCCTCCAGCGCGCGTAGCTGCTCCAGCCTTTCTCTTTTCTCCAGCGTCGAGGGCTGGAGTGCCACGAAGCGGGCCAGCGCTTCACGCCGGTAAGCGTAAAGGCCAACGTGATGATAGAGTGGGCCGTCACCCCAAGGTGCGGTGGCCCGCGTGAAGTACAGCGCCCGCAGACGATCCTCCGACAGCGGCGCGCCGACGATCTTGACCACGTTCGGGTTGGTCTTTTCGTCCGCGCGACCGATCTCGACGCCCAGCGTCGAGATATCGACGGCCGGATCGTCAAGCGGATTGAGCGCTGCGGCAACCAGCGCCGGATCGAGCGTCGGCAGGTCGCCCTGGACATTGACGACGATGTCGACGGCGCCGTCCGGATCGAGTGCCTGCAGCGCTTCGAAGATGCGGTCAGAGCCCGACTGGTGGCCGGAGCCCGTCATCGCAGCCTCGTGGCCATGAGCAGATACCGCTGCCGCGATTTGCGGCGAATCAGTCGCCACCACGACCCTTCCGATGCCGGCGGCCGCCGCGCGTTCGGCAACATGGACGATCATCGGACGTCCGCAGATGTCGGCCAGAGGCTTGCCGGGCAGGCGGGTGGCGGCCATTCGCGCCGGTATCAGGACAAGGATCGACATGGTTCCGGCTGGTTCGGCGCGAGCGCTAAAGTGGCAAAAGGTCTCACTTGGAATGGCCCTTATAGGTGTTGCAAGGATCGAGCAAAAGACCTAGTTTCCGCGCGATTTCACCGGCATCTACCGCACGGGGGATTTGGCGCGCGCACGAGGGGTGGGCAGCTTGCTACGGTGCGGTCGGACAAGGGAGCCTTTAGGTAGATGATGGACTCGTTTGAACTCAACAAGCTGATCGGCGCGTTTCTTGCGGTCGTATTCGTGGTCTTTTCGGTCAGCATCGTGTCCGATTCCATTTTCTCGAGCCATGCACCCGAGACACCCGGCTATGCGATTGTGGTTCCCGAAGAACCCGAGGGCGGGGAAGCTGCCGTCGAGGAAGAAGGGCCGTCGATCGCCGAACTCCTGCAGAACGCGGACGCCGAGGCTGGCCAGGCGGCATTCCGTCCGTGCGCAGCCTGCCACAATGTCGAGCAGGGTGGCCCCAACATGGCGGGCCCGAACCTCTGGGGTGTCGTCAATCGCCCGGTAGCGAGCCACGAGGGCTTCAACTACTCGGCAGCGATGCGCGAGTTCTCCGAAGGCGGCTCGGTCGTCTGGGATTTCGACCATCTGAGCGAGTTCCTCAGGGCGCCCCGCTCCTACATCCAGGGCACGGCGATGGCCTTTGCGGGTATCCGCAATCCGGAGCAGGAAGCCGACGTTATCGCCTACCTGCGTTCGCTGTCTGATGATCCGGCACCGCTTCCCGAGCCGGCTGCCGCAGAAGAGGCCGCACCCGCCGAGGGTGAGGACGGCGCTGCCGCCGCGCCCGAGGAAGGCGCCAGCGAAGATGGAGCCGCACCGGCGGCTGCTGAAGACGAGGCCGCCGAGCCGGCCACGGATGCTGCGCCGGCCACCGAAGAGGCTGCTCCAGAGTCGGGCGATAACGCTGCTCCTGCGGCAAGCGAGGATGGGGCCGCAGAGCCTGGCACCGAGGCCGAGAGCCCGGCGGAGCCCATCGAACCCACGCCGGAAGGGGATGGCACGTCTGCCTCGCCCGAGCCGGAAGCCGGTGTGACCACCAGCGAGCCGCCCGAAGCGGAGCGCCCTGTCCAAGAATGACGAAGATGTAATCTTCAGATCACGAAAAAGCCGGGTTTCGCCCGGCTTTTTTGTTAGCCTGAGAAGGACGCAAAAGTTTTCGGGGCAAAGCGGTTTCCATCCGCGCCGTGAGAGCTACTCTAAAAGACACGAGATTTAGCCAGACGAGGACGATATGGGATTTTCGCGCATCCGCAGACTGACCCTCACGGCGATGGCCACGGCGAGCCTGCTGGTCGCAGCCGGGACCGCGGGCGCGGTGGATTGGCGCAGTACCTCTTCGCTGATAAACGCGGATGCAGAGACTGCACCCTTCGAGCGCTATGATCACGTCAATCCGGACGCGCCAAAAGGTGGCCGGCTCAACTCGGTCGTTCCCGGCACCTTCGACAGCTTCAACCCGTTTATCGTGCGTGGCACCGCGGCGGCGGGCCTCAACTATTTCGGCGGCATTCTCTGGGATACGCTGATGCAGCAGTCGCTGGCCGATCCCGGCACCAGTCACGGCCTGATCGCCGACGCGTTCAAATATCCCGAGGACTATTCTTCCGCCACCTATCGCATCAACGAACGCGCGCGCTGGCACGACGGCCAACCGATCACCGCGGAAGATGTCGTCTGGTCGTTCAACGTGCTCAAGGAGCACAGCCAGATGCACAACCGCTATTATGCAAACGTGACAGAGGCGGTGGCGGTTTCGGACCGTGAGGTGGAATTCAAGTTCGACCAGACCGGCAACCGCGAATTGCCGCATATCATGGGTGACCTGCCGGTTCTCCCCAAACATTGGTGGGAAGGCACGGATGCCGAAGGGCGCCAGCGCGACGTGACGCAGCCAACCCTTGAGCCGCCGCTTGGCTCGGGAGCCTATCGGATCGAGAGCTTCCGTCCCGGCGCAGACATCACCTGGGAACGCGTCGAAGACTATTGGGCAGCCGACCTGCCAGTGAATATCGGACGCAACAATTTCGACCGTCGTCGCTACACCTATATCCAGGACGACAACGCCGCATGGCAGGCCTTCACCAAGGGCGGGCTTCAGGACATCCGCGTCGAGAACCGCGCAGGCCGCTGGGCAACGGAGTACAATTTTCCGGCTTTCGAGCGTGGCGACGTTGTCAAGGAGACGTTCCAGAGCAATTCCGGCGAACCGATGCAGGGCTTCGTGCTCAACACGCGCCGCCCGCAATTCCAGGATCGCCGCGTTCGCCAGGCGCTGACGCTTGCCTATGATTTCGAAAGTCTCAACCGGCTTCAGTTTCACGATCTCTACCAGCGCACGGACAGTTTCTTCGAGGGAGGCGAATTGGCTTCCAGCGGCCTTCCCGAGGGGCTGGAGCTGGAGATTCTCGAGACGGTTCGCGACGAGGTGCCGCCGGAGGTGTTCACCGAGCCGTTCACGCTGCCGGTCCACGACACCCCGCAGACGTCGCGGGATCATCTGCGCAGGGCATCGCAGCTCTTGGCCGAGGCCGGTTGGACGCCGCAGGGGCGGCAACTCGTCAACGAGAACGGTGAACCGTTCAGGATCGAGTTCCTATCGTCAAACCCCGACTCCGAGCGCACGACCGGCCCCTACATCAACACGCTCAGGCGGCTGGGCATCGACGCCTCGCTTCGGATCATCGATTCCAGCCAGTATGTGAACCGTGTTCGGGACTACGATTACGACGTGATCACCGGCATCGTCATGCAGTCGCAGTCGCCCGGCAACGAGCAGCGCGAGTTCTGGAGTTCCGAGGCTGCGGACCTTCCCGACACGCGCAACTATGCTGGCATCAAGAACCCGGCGGTGGACAAGCTGGTCGACCGCATCATCTTCGCCAAGGACCGTGAAGAACTGGTCGCCGCCACCCATGCGCTCGATCGCGTGCTGCTGTGGGGCTACTACTACGTGCCGCAATACCACAATTCCGAGATCTGGGTCGCGCACTGGAACAAGTTCGGCATACCGGAAGAACAGCCGGCCTATGTCGGCGTCGACATCGATTCATGGTGGGTTCTCCAGGATCGGGAAGCCGTCATCGACGAGGAATATGCCGATGAGGACGCCGAATGACCGACCGGCAGGACCTGTCGCGGCGCCGTTTCCTGTTTCTGGCAGGCGCAACGGCGGGTGTCCCGCTGCTGATGCGCGACGCGCTCGCGCAGTCGCCGACGGACACGCCGCTGCACGGGCTTTCGGCGTTCGGAAACCTCAAGCGTGCGGCTGGCTTCCCGCATTTCGATTACGTCGACCCGGATGCGCCCAAGGGCGGGCGCATCATCACCATGTCGCCTTCGCGCGCCTACAACCAGAGCTTCAACACCTTCGACACGCTCAACATGTATGTGCTGCGTGGCAATGGCGCGTTTGGAATGCCGCTTACCTTCGCGTCGCTGATGCAGAGCGCGTCGGACGAGATCGGAGCAGCATATGCCTATGCAGCCGAGTCCGTGACGCTGAGCGCCGACAGGCTGGCCCTCACATTCCCGATCAACCCGAGCGCGAAATTCCATGATGGCAGCCCTATCACGGCAAAGGACGTTGTGTTCTCGCTGACGACGCTGCGCGATTCGGGCCACGAGAATCTTGCAAGCGATCTGCGGCAGATCGAATCCGTCGAGGCCCTCGACGAGGCGACGGTGTCGATCCGTCTCGCACCCGATACCGGGATGTCGACCGTGCTGACGATCGTCGCGGGATGTCCGATTTTTTCCGCAGCATGGTGGGAGGGGCGCGAGTTCACCGCGTCGCTGTCGGAGGGCCCCCTCGGCTCGGGGCCCTACCGTGTCGACAACTTCGCCTTCGGCTCCTACATCGAATTCGACCGCGTCGAGGATTTCTGGGGCGCCGATCATCCGACGATGCGTGGCCGGTACAATTTCGACCGCATACGCTACGATTACTACCGCGACCGCAACGCCGCTTTCGAGGCATTCAAGGGCGGCAAGGTGCTGTTTCGCGAGGAGTTCACGTCGCGCAACTGGGCGGTCGACTACAATTTCCCGGCCATCCAGGACGGACGCGTCAAACGCGAGGAACTGCCCGACGAGGTTCCGTCGGGTGGTCAGGCATGGTTCTTCAACACGAGGCGGGAGAAATTTTCCGATCCGCTCATTCGACAGGCGATCGGCTTGCTGTTCGATTTCGAGTGGATCAACGCCAACATTATGTACGACTCCTTCGAGCGATCGTCGTCCTTCTACGAAAAGACGGACTACGAGGCCTCTGGACTGCCGGGCGAGGCTGAATTGGCGATCCTCGAACCGCTTCGCGAGAGCATTCCGGCCGCAGCCTTCGTAGAGCCGTATGTCGCGCCGGTCAGCGACGGATCCGGCCGCGATCGCGCCAAGGCGCGGCAGGCGCTGGAACTCTTCACGCGGGCCGGTTGCAAGCTGGAGGGCAGGCGGCTGCTGCTGCCATCCGGCGAGCAACTGTCGATCGAGTTCCTCGACGACGACAATTCCTTCGAGCCGCACCACAACGCGTTCATCCGCAATCTGAGGCAACTGGGAATCGACGCGACCTATCGGGTCGTCGATGCCTCGCAATACTCGCTGCGCGTGCGCGACTTCGATTTCGACATGACCGTGGCGCGCTACACCATGCCGCTCTATCCGGATCGGTTCATCAGGCAGATTTTCGGTTCGAGCAGTGCCGCATCGCCTGGTTCCTACAATCTTGCCGGCGTCGCCAATCCGGCAATCGACGCCATCCTGGATGCAATCATCGAAGCGGAGACGCAAGACGAGTTCACCGCGGCCAATCGCGCGATGGATCGTGTGCTGCGGGCGGAGCACTATTTCATATTCCAGTGGCACAAGGCGACGCGCTGGATCGCTTACTGGGATCACTACGACCGTCCTGCAACCAAGCCGCGCTACGACACCGGCGTCCTCGACACGTGGTGGACGCGGCCGGATCAGGTCGAGGCCACGGGCATGTCCGGTTGACGCAAGCTTGCGATGCGATAGGGAAGGTCGACGACGACATGTTCAACATGCGATCCAGTAGGACTTGAATGGGCGCCTATATCCTTCGACGCCTGCTTTTGATGATCCCGACGCTGTTCGGCATCATGGCAATCTCCTTCATCGTGATACAGTTCGCACCGGGCGGCCCCGTGGAACAGGTGATCGCACGGATGACCGGCGACGGCGGTTCGCTGGACCGGATATCCGGGGGCGGCTCGGACCTCAGCCAGAACTTCGACAGCCAGGGGCAGTCGCAATATCGCGGCGCACAGGGACTCGACCCCGCTTTCATTGCTCAGCTCGAGGAGCAGTTCGGCTTCGACAAGCCGCCGCTCGAGCGTTTTTTCTCGATGATCTGGGACTATGCGCGTTTCGATTTCGGCGAGAGTTATTTCCGTGACATCTCGGTCATCGACCTGATCATCGAGAAGATGCCGGTATCGGTCTCGCTGGGCCTGTGGATCACGCTCATCTCCTATGCGATCTCGATCCCGCTCGGCATCCGCAAGGCGGTCAAGGACGGCTCGGCATTCGACGTTTGGACGAGCGGCATCGTCATCATCGGCTATGCGATCCCCGGCTTCCTGTTCGCCATCCTGCTGATGGTGCTGTTTGCCGGCGGTTCGTTCTTCGACTGGTTCCCACTGCGAGGGCTGGTGTCGGAGAACTGGCAGGAACTTTCCTGGCCTGAGCGCATCCTCGACTATTTCTGGCATCTCGCGCTACCGCTCACCGCCATGGTGTTGTCGGCCTTTGCGACGACGACCCTGCTCACAAAGAACTCGTTCCTCGATGAAATCCGCAAACAATATGTCGTCACGGCGCGGGCGAAGGGCCTGTCCGAGCGCCAGGTGCTGTATGGCCACGTGTTCCGCAACGCCATGCTGATCATCATCGCGGGTTTCCCCGGGGCGTTCATCTCCGCCTTCTTCACCGGCTCGCTTCTCATCGAGAACATCTTCTCGCTCGACGGGCTGGGGCTGCTGGGGTTCCGCTCGGTCCTCGACCGCGACTATGCCGTGGTCTTCGCCACCCTCTACATCTTCTCTCTCATCGGTCTCGTGGTCAGCCTTCTCTCAGATCTCACCTATACGATGATCGACCCGCGCATCGATTTCGAGCGGAGGGAGGTCTGATGTCAGACATCATTGCAAAGGGCGAGGTGGAGAAAACCCGCGAGACCGTGCAGCGGCCCTGGCTATCGCCGCTCAACAAGCGGCGCTGGCAGAACTTCAAGGCCAACCGGCGCGGCTACTGGTCGCTATGGATTTTCCTTGTCCTGTTCATCCTGTCGCTGTTTGCCGAGTTCATCGCCAACGACAAGCCTGTCATCGCGTCCTACAATGGCGAGATCCTGTTCCCGGTGCTGGTCGACTATCCCGAAGAGAAGTTCGGCGGCTTCCTCGCGGTCACGGACTACCGCGATCCGGTCATCAGCGAGGAGATCGAAGCCAATGGCTGGATCGTCTGGCCGCCAATCCGCTATTCCTATCGCACGGTCAACAACGACATACCGGAAGCCGCTCCAGCGAAGCCGTCATGGCTCTATGACGAGGAGACACGATGCAGCCGCTATTTCGAGGGCGTCGATGATGCCGCCTGCACGGTTGGCAACTGGAACTGGCTCGGCACCGACGATCAGGCGCGCGACGTGCTGGCCCGCATCATCTACGGCTTTCGCATTTCGGTGCTCTTCGGCCTGATCCTGACGCTTGCATCGGCGGTGATCGGCGTCTCCGCAGGTGCGGTACAGGGCTATTTCGGCGGCTGGACCGACCTGATCTTCCAGCGGGTGATCGAGATCTGGTCCTCGATCCCGGTCCTCTACCTGATCCTCATCATCGCGGCCGTGTTGCCGCCCGGCTTCTTCATCCTGCTGGGCATCATGCTGCTGTTCTCGTGGGTCGCGTTCGTGGGCGTGGTCCGCGCGGAGTTCCTGCGGGCGCGCAATTTCGAATACGTCAACGCCGCACGGGCGCTCGGCGTCTCCAACCGCACGATCATGTTCCGGCACCTGCTGCCCAACGCGATGGTCGCGACGCTGACCTTCCTGCCCTTCATCCTCAACGGCTCGATCACGACGCTGACGTCGCTCGACTTCCTCGGTTTCGGCCTGCCTCCGGGCTCGGCTTCGCTGGGCGAACTGCTGCGGCAGGGCCAGCGCAACCTCAATGCGCCCTGGCTCGGCATCACCGGCTTCCTGACCTTGTCGATCATGCTGTCGCTGCTGATCTTCGTCGGTGAGGCCACCCGGGATGCCTTCGATCCGAGGAAGACGTTCAGATGAGGCGGAGGGTGTGGTATAAAGAGCCGATCTTTCTACCATGGAGGCCTTGATGGGCCTGAATATCAAGAACCCGGAAGTGCAGAAACTTGCAAAACAGGTGGCGGCCGAAACGGGAGAAACGATGACATCCGCTATCCAGCATGCTCTCGAAGAGAAGCTTGCGAGGCTTCAACGAGACCGCGATGTTGTGGAAAAGAAGCGCAGAATACGCGAGATCATCGATTCCCTTCCTCCGCCCCCGCCTGGCATCACCAGCGATCACTCCGACCTTTATGACGAATGGGGATTGCCCAAGTGATTGTTGATGCCTCGGTGATACTTTCGATGTTGCTGAAGGAGCCGGACGAAGCGCTCTTTTCCGATTTCATTGGTGAAACACCGGACGAACTTGTCATGTCCCCGGTAAACTATCTCGAAGTTTCACTGCGAATCGACCGCGGGGACATGCCGCAACTATCCGAGGCTCTCGATCCTCTGCTTGGACGCCTCGGCGTCTCGATTGCGACCGTCAACGAGCGGCAGGCCAAGCTTGCCCGTCAAGCGTTCCAGCGTTACGGCAAAGGCAATCACGCTGCCCAGCTCAACCTTGGTGACTGTTTCGCCTATGCGCTCGCCAAAGCCCGGAGCGAACCGCTGCTCTTCAAGGGCGACGATTTCCGCCAGACCGATGTCGAGGCAGCACTTTGACCGAAACTCTCCTCTCTGTCCGCGATCTCTCGGTGGCCTTCGCCCAGGGTGGCAAGGAAACGCTTGCTGTCGACCGCGTGTCGTTCGACATCGCACGCGGCGAGACGGTTGCCCTGGTGGGCGAGTCCGGGTCCGGAAAGTCGGTCACGGCGCTCTCGGTGCTCAAGCTTCTGCCCTACCCATCGGCCAGCCATCCGTCGGGTGAAATCCTGTTTCATGACGAGAACCTGCTGGGCAAGAACGAGCGGGCGCTGCGCAAGGTGCGCGGCAACAAGATCACCATGATCTTCCAGGAGCCGATGACCTCGCTGAACCCGCTTCACACCATCGAGAAGCAGATCGGCGAAGTTCTCAAGATCCATCAGGGCATGGGCGAAGCCGATGCGCGCAAACGCACGCTCGAGCTTCTGCACGAGGTCGGCATTCAGGAGCCGGAGCGGCGGCTCGGGGCCTATCCGCATCAGCTCTCCGGCGGTCAGCGTCAGCGCATGATGATCGCCATGTCGCTTGCCAACGAGCCGGAACTGTTGATCGCGGACGAGCCGACAACCGCGCTCGACGTCACCGTTCAGGCACAGATCCTCGAATTGCTGGGCAAGCTCAAGCACAGGAACGGCATGTCGATGCTGTTCATCACCCATGATCTTGGCATCGTGCGCCGCATCGCCGATCGTGTCTGCGTCATGACAGCCGGCAAGATCGTCGAGACCGGGCCGACAAAGGAAATCTTCGAGAACCCGCAGCATGAATACACCCGGCATTTGCTTGCCGCCGAGCCGAAGGGGCAACCGCCAAGGGCCGATGCCTCGGCTGCCACGGTCATGAAGGGAGAACAGATCAAGGTCTGGTTTCCGATCAAGCAGGGCTTCTTCCGCCGCACCGTCGATCACGTGAAGGCGGTCGATGGTGTCGACGTGGAGGTCAAGGCGGGGCAGACACTCGGTGTTGTGGGCGAGTCCGGATCCGGCAAGACCACCCTTGGGCTCGCCTTGTCGCGCATGATTTCCTCGCAGGGCAAGATCAGGCTCGGCCAGACCGACATCGATGCGTATTCGTTCCGCGACATGCGGCCGCTGCGCCGCGAGATGCAGATCGTTTTCCAGGACCCGTTCGGTTCCCTGAGCCCGCGCATGTCGGTCTCCGAAATCATCGAGGAAGGCCTGCGTATCCACGAGCCGAAGCTTTCCGCCGAGGAGCGTGACGCGATGGTCGTGGATGTGCTGAACGAGGTCGGTCTCGACCCGGGGACGCGCTTTCGCTATCCGCACGAGTTTTCCGGGGGGCAGCGGCAGCGCATCGCCATCGCGCGGGCGATGGTGCTGAAGCCGCGCTTCGTGATGCTCGACGAACCGACGTCGGCGCTCGACATGAGCGTGCAGGCGCAGGTCGTCGACCTGCTGCGCGACCTCCAGCGCAAGCATGAACTCGCCTATCTCTTCATCAGCCATGATCTGAAAGTGGTGCGCGCGCTCTCGAACGACGTCGTCGTCATGCGCGGCGGCAAGGTGGTCGAGCACGGGCCGGTCGAGCAAATCTTCGAGAATCCGCAAACCGATTACACCAAGGCGCTCATCGCCGCCGCCTTCGACATTGCCACCGCGCCGGTCGGCGTCGTGAGCCAATAGACCAGCCAGGCCGGAGCCTTCCATGTCCAGCACCTTGCGCAGGCGTATCCTGCTTTCCGTCACTGGTTACAATCCCCAGCACTGGGTGGATCTGTTGTCTGCCGAGCATGACGTCGTGCTGGAATCCGCCGGCGCACAGGATGCATCCATCGACTATGCCGTGGTCTGGAAGCACCCGCACGGCGTGCTCTCCGGCCTGCCGAACCTGAAGGCCATCCTCTCGCTAGGCGCCGGGGTCGACCATATCCTCAACGACCCGCAATTGCCCGAGGTGCCGATCGTGCGGATTGTTGCAAACAACCTCACGCAGCACATGGTCGAATACGTCACCTGGCGCGTCCTGGACCATCACCGGCAAGGGCTTACATATCGTGACCTCCAGGCACAGAAATTGTGGGACGAGCCACCGCAGCCCGCTGCCGACGAGGTCGCCGTCGGCATCATGGGGCTGGGCCAGCTTGGCCGGGCTGCGGCGAAGGCTCTGATGGCCGTCGGCTTTCGGGTCAATGGCTGGACGCGGACGCCAGGCGCAATGGACAGGGTCACCGGTTTTCACGGCCAGGGACAGCTTGCCGCCTTTCTGGCCGCGACCGACATCCTCGTCGTGCTGCTGCCACATACCGCGTCGACGGAAGGGATCATCGACCACGCATTGCTGAGCGGACTGCGGCGCGACAATCGTCTGGGAGGCGCGGTGCTGATCAATGCCGGTCGCGGCAAGCTTCAGAAGGAAGCCGACATTCTGCGCGCGCTCGATGACGGCACGCTGAAGGAGGCCAGCCTCGACGTGTTCGAGACGGAGCCGCTGCCCGAGGCGAGCCCGCTATGGTCGCATCCGCGTGTCTTCGTGACTCCCCATGCGGCGGCAACCTCCGATCCCGTCCATCTCGCGCCGCTGATGCTGGAGCAGATTGCCCGCCATGAGCGCGGTGAAGAGTTGGAGAACGTGGTGGACCGCAGCGCCGGATATTGAGGCCGCGCTCGCTACGGCCGCCGAAACCCGGTCGGCAGGCCATAGAGGTACCCGATCCTGTCTACCGCTTCCCGTAGCGGTTCGCTCGACACCATCATCGTATGGCCGTTGGCGTGGATGACGTTTTCGCTGTCGAGCATGATCGCGACGTGCCCCTTCCAGAAGACAAGGTCGCCACGGGCGAGGCCTGTAAGCTCGTCGCCGATGTCCAGAACCTCTCCGACGGAGCGTGCCTGCATGTCGGTGTCGCGCAGGACGTCGCGTCCGGCGATGCGCATCGTAAGCTGCACGAGGCCGGAACAGTCGATCCCGAAGGCACTCGTGCCGCCCCACAGATAGGGCGTGTATTCCAACATCTCGGTGACGGACACAAAGTCGGACGCAGCCTCGCCGACCGGCTGCAGGTGGGTCGCCACGATCGCCTCGCCGGTATCGAGCAGGCAATAGTCGGTGCCGCGTGTTGTAGCAGAGCCGGTTATATCGACGAGGCTGCCGATCGACAGGCACGCCGTCGACGGCTTCTTCATATCCGGTTCGCGATAGACGAAGGTGCGGGGCGCGACGACGACATGAGTCGCGCTGGACGCATGATGGTCGAGCCCGGCAGACGAGATATAGCCAACATAGGAGTCGCGCTCTGCCTGCACCCAGGCGAAGCCTTCAGCCTCCTCAAAGACCGTGACGGCGTCGCCCATCAAGAGCTGGGTGTCGATGCCGGCATCGGGCCGTGGCGCGGATTTCACGTCGAGCACCGGCACGCAGACACGTCCGCCACGGCCGGTCTCATAACGCCGCGCGTCCGTTTTCCCCTTAAGGCGTGCGTCGGCGAGGTCGGGCCTGAAGGCGTGCAGCCGCCGGTCGAGTTCGTTCACAGTGGCAACTCCGATGCCTTGCCGATCACTACGTCGCCGAAACGCTCGACGAACAGGGAGCCCTCGACCGTGCGCTTGACGAGCACGTTGCGCTTGTCGGTCTCGTCGCGATGGCGCGAGACCAGTTTGAGCGCGCCCATCGTATCGAGGGCGCGAGTGATCACCGGCTTGGTGACGTTCAGCTTTGCCGCCAAGCCGCGCACAGTGTGCGGCGGTGAATCCAGATAGACCGTCAGGAGGATTGCCATCTGGCGCATGGTCAGGTCGTGCATTCCCCCATGCACTTCGGCCAGGTTCACCTGCTGCCAGAGCCGCAGCGACTGGCTGGGACGCATCGCGATCGCCATACTCATCCACACGAAAGGAAATCGTTTCGGTTCCGTTTCATTCAAGCGCGAAACGGACCCGTGCGCAAGCGTCAGCCGCCATAGCGCTGCAAAAGGACTTCCTCGATCGCGCGAATGCCCTGGGCTTCGCCGCCGACCGGGCAGTGTGGCCGCTCCATCGGGCTCCACCCGAAGACATCGAAGTGGACCCAGCTTGCCGTCCGGTCCACGAACCGCTTGAGGAACAGGGCCGCCGTTACCGCACCGGCGAAACCGTCCGACGTCACATTGTTGAAGTCGGCGATCTTGGACGAAAGCTTCTTGTCGTAGGGCGCCCACAGCGGGAGGCGCCACAACGGATCGGCGACCTTCTGCGAGGCAGCCGCCAAGGCGGCGGCAAGTGCGTCGTCGTCGGTGAAGAATGGGGGCAGGTCAGGCCCGAGTGCAACGCGTGCAGCACCCGTCAACGTCGCCATGTCGACGAGAAGGGCCGGTTCATCCTCGTCGGCGAGGGCCAGCGCATCTGCAAGGACGAGGCGGCCTTCCGCATCCGTGTTGCCAATCTCGACGGTCATGCCCTTGCGGCTGGTCAGCACGTCGCCGGGACGAAATGCATCGCCGGAAATGGCGTTCTCGACCGCCGGTATCAGAACCCGCAATCGTACGTTCAGCTTGCCCGCCATGATCATCGAGGCGAGCCCGAGCACGTTGGCGGCGCCGCCCATGTCCTTCTTCATCAGCAGCATGCCGGACGCAGGCTTGATGTCGAGACCGCCGGTGTCGAAGCAGACGCCCTTGCCCACAAGCGTCACCCTGGGGGCGCTTCGAGGGCCCCATGTCAGGTCGATCAGGCGGGGTGCCTGTGCTGCGGCGCGGCCGACGGCGTGGATCATGGGAAAGTTCTTCTTGAGAAGCTCGTCTCCCGAAATCACCTTCACGGTGGCCTTGTGGCGCTTCGCCAGGGTGCGCACGGCTTCTTCGAGGGCATCCGGCCCCATGTCGCTGGCCGGAGTGTTGATCAGGTCGCGCGTGAGGAAGACGCCGTCGGCGCGGCGGTTGACCGCGTCGATGCCGGCTCCCTTCGGCGCCGCGAACGAGATGTCGCTGCCATCCTGCTTGCGATAGCGCGAGAACGCGTAGGAGCCGAGCATCAGCCCGAGCATCGCAAGATCGGCGTCATCCGGGGCGTTGGCGAAATGCCAGTCGCCGGCCGGCAACTGCCTTGCCAGCGTGCCGGTGGCAAGGCCAGAGAACCCGCTGTGGTCCGCAGGTGCGCCGAACAGTGCGCCGGCTATGCCGCCGTCTTCCCCGGGCAGCATCAAAACGCGGCCTTCCTGTCCATGAAAGCCGTTCGCTTCCGCCCATGCCCTGGAGCGTTCGCCGATGTCGACGTTCGCGAAGGCTTCCTTGGTGACGATGTACACGGGCAAAGAAGCGGCGGTGGGCTTTGCTGTCAGTTGAAGCGGCATTCGATGTTCCCCAAGACGCGCGCACGGACGAGAATGCGCTTCAGCTTTCACGTGATATCAGGGGTTTAAAGCGAGATCGTGTTCGACGCCAGATGCGCGTGAAACGTTTGCCGAATACGCGCACGGCCTGTGAGGCGGGGCGACTGCGGGCCGGGCGGGACAGGTGCTCGTCTGCCGTTTCGTTGGCCAAGGGGAGAAACCGGGAAAATCCCTTTGTTCGCCGTACCGCCATGCCCGGTTGACGCGGCCCGCAGCATTATCCCAATGCGTTTCGGCCCATTTCGGTTGCGTCCGCTGGCAACCCGGCATGCCCGGCGTTAACGCTCCATTAGGGTTAACGGAATACTTCTGCCCTGCGATATGCAGCCCGAAGGGGCACGAATTAGCAGGGAGAGCCGGGGTCAAATGCCGTCCATCCGCGACACGAATGGGAAACAACGACGCCTCGCAGCGATTGCGGCTTCGGCGATCCTGGCCGCTGCGCTGGCGGGCTGTGCCAACACCGACCGCATCAAGACGGGCTCCATCAATCGCGGCGGCTCAGAACCGATCGCATCGATGTCTTCCGAGCAACTCGCCTCGACCGCCGAATCGCTCGGCAAGGCCTATGCCAGCGACCCGAAGGACATCAACGTGGCCATGCGCTATGCGGCGGTGCTGCAGATGAACGGCCGCACGGACCAGTCTCTGGCGGTGATGCGCAAACTTGCGATCGACTATCCCCGCGAGCGTCAGGTGCTTGCCGCCTATGGTAAGGCACTGGCCTCCGCCGGCGAACTGGAACCGGCACTGGACGCCGTGCGCCGCGCGCAGACGCCTGAATATCCCGACTGGAAGCTCTTGTCTGCGGAAGGCGCCATTCTCGATCAACTGGGAAACTACGCCGAGGCGCGTGAGCTCTACCGGCGGGCGCTAGACCTGCAGCCGGGGGAGCCCTCCGTGCTGTCGAACCTTGGCATGTCGCATCTCCTGGAAGGCGATCTCAAGACCGCCGAGACCTACATGCGGCAGGCAATCGACTCGCCTGCCGCAGACAGCCGCGTACGCCAGAACCTTGCCCTCGTCGTGGGCCTCCAGGGCCGGTTCGATGAAGCCGAGACGATTGCGAGCCAGGAACTGTCGCCTGAAGAGGCGACCGCCAACGTGGCCTACCTGCGCTCGATGCTTTCCCAGCAGAATTCCTGGAATGAGCTGCGAAGCGAGGAAAACAACACCGACTGACGTATCGCCCTGCTGATGCTGCGGTGCACAAAAACGCATGGCGGCCATGCGAAATCGCGTCTGGCTAAAGCCACGCCCGCCACCTACCTATGTTGCATCGCACAATCAACGAAGCAACGGTCATGGCAACAAGACATCTGACGAGGGGAATCTCCGAGTTCCTCGACATAGTGGGAAGCGCACTCGCCGTCTCGGCGGCCACGCGTGAACACCGTCGCGCCAGGGATGCAGATCTCCTGCGTCTCGGCATCGACCCGGTCCAGTTCCGCGCCATCAAGCGCTTCTAAGCAGGCAGCCAGCCTGCGCGGCTGACTGGCCTACTGGCGCACGAACGTCAGGTAGGCTGGTCGCCGGCCTTCCCTTAAGGCCTTCGCTTCATAGCGGGTGCCCGGCCAGCCCTCATAGGGCTCGTGCCAGTCGCGGGACGTCACCGCCCGCCATCCGAACGCGTCATGAGCGCGACAGGCAAGAAGCGTCCAGTCGACATAGGTGTCGATGTCGGACGCAAAGCGGAACACGCCGCCGCTCTTGAGTACTCTCGCAAATCGATCCAGATTGGCCGCGTTGACGAAACGTCGCTTCCAGTGGCGCTTCTTCGGCCATGGGTCGGGATAGAACAGGTCGATCCCGTCGAGCGATGCAGTTGGCAGCCAGTCTAGCAGCCGCGTCGCGTCGTCGTCGTAGAGCCGAAGGTTTGGCCTCGGCTCCTGCTGCAGGCGAGAGGCAAGCTTCGCCATTCCGTTGACGAAGGGCTCGACACCGATGAAACCGACACGCGGATAGCGTCCGGTCTCATGGTGCAGGTGCTCGCCGCCGCCAAATCCGATTTCCAGCCGCACCCCTTCGACATCGGTACCGAACAGCGCTTGCAGATCGGTGGGCGAAGGCTGGGAAAGGTCGAGCTTCAACTCCGGCAAAAGCCGGGCAACGGCGTCCTCCTGAGCGGGGCTCAAAGACTTGCCGTGACGACGGCCGAAGAATGCTTCCGTCGCTCGCGTGCGTCTCATCGGCTGGTCCCGGTCGAAAGGTAGCGACGCTCAGGCCGCCACCGCCTCCTTGAGCGCCTTGACAAGATCGGTCTTCTCCCAGGAGAAGGAACCGTCGCGGCCCGGCTTGCGGCCGAAATGGCCGTAGGCCGCCGTTCTGGCATAGATCGGCTTGTTGAGGTCGAGATGCTTGCGGATGCCGGTTGGCGAGAGATCCATCACCTTGCGAACGGCGCGTTCAACCTGTTCCTCGGTGGTGTTCTTGCCGGTGCCATGCAGGTCGACATAGACGGAGAGCGGCTGCGCGACGCCGATAGCGTAGGAAAGCTGGATCGTGCAGCGGTCGGCGAGCTTCGCGGCCACGACGTTCTTGGCGAGGTAGCGGGCCGCGTAGGCCGCAGAGCGGTCCACCTTGGTGGTGTCCTTGCCCGAAAACGCGCCGCCACCGTGCGGCGCCGCGCCGCCATAGGTGTCGACGATGATCTTGCGGCCGGTCAGGCCTGCATCACCATCCGGGCCGCCGATCACGAACTTGCCCGTCGGGTTGATGTACCAGTTGCAGTCGTCCGCGATCTTGAGGTCGCCCAGCGCCTCGCGGATGTAAGGCTCGACGACCTGGCGCACCTTCTTTGAGTCCCAGCTTCCGTCCAGATGCTGGGTCGAGAGCACGATCGAGACCGCTTCCGCGGGCTTTCCGTCGGCGTAGCGCACCGTTACCTGGCTCTTGGCGTCCGGTCCGAGCTTGCCGGCATCGCCTTCACCCTTGTGACGGGCGGCTGCCAGCAATTCGAGGATCTTGTGGCTGTAATAGATCGGCGCCGGCATCAGGTCCGGCGTCTCGTTGCAGGCGTAGCCGAACATGATGCCCTGGTCGCCGGCACCCTCCGCGCCCTGCTGGTCGGATGCGTTGTCGACACCCTGCGCGATGTCGGCGGATTGCGAATGCAGCAGAACGTCGATCTTGGCCGTCTTCCAGTGGAAGCCGTCCTGCTCGTAGCCGATGTTTCTGATCGCCTTGCGCGCCGCAGACTTGAAGCGCGACGGGTTGATGACCTTGTTGCCGTTCTTGTCGAGCTTGAACAGCGTGTCGGGGATACGGACCTCGCCCGCGATCACCACGCGATTGGTGGTGGTCAGCGTCTCGCATGCGACACGCACGGTCCAAGGGTCGACGCCAGTCTTCTTCGCTTCACGGTAAACCAGATCGACGATCTCGTCCGAGATGCGATCGCAGACCTTGTCCGGGTGACCTTCGGATACGGACTCACTCGTAAAAAGATAGTTCTGGCGCGACACGGGTATCCCCTCTGGAAAGAAAAAGCCGGAGACTCGTCCGGCGAAGACAGCACGTGTTACCCGTGGCGGCGCCGCCGCGTCAAGCAAGCAGCCTGCGCGGAACGGCTATGACAGGAACTGAATTTCCCTGGCAGGCGTCGCCAGCGGCGTGCGGCAGGGGAACTGACGGACGGTTACTCGTCGTCGGCCAGCGCCCGCACGAGATCGATGATCTTGCTGCGCACCTTGGGGTCGGAAATCCGCACGAAGGCGCGGTTGAGCCGAAGGCCCTCCGTGCTGGAGAGGAAGTCGACGACATAGGTCGTGGAGCTTTCCTCGGCGAGGCCCTGAGGATTGCCGCCGGGCGCGTCCTCGAAAAAGAAGGAGACCGGCACTTCGAGAATGGAAGCGATCGCCTGCAGCCGGCTGGCACCGACGCGGTTGGTTCCCTTCTCGTATTTCTGGATCTGCTGGAACGTGATGCCGAGGCTTTCGCCGAGCTTTTCCTGGCTCATGCCCAGCATGTTTCGACGCAAACGTATCCGCCCACCGACATGAATGTCGATCGGGTTCGGCTTTTTCTTGTTGTCCGGCATCTGTCCCTCACCGTTGCCAGTCCAAGGTATGCTCGTATGACCCACATTCCTCGGCCGATGCGGTGCGGCTGGAGCCCCATCGATCCAGCTTCCGAATCCCGGCAAACGACCGCTGCAATATGAATCTCTAATATACCTGATGTCAATCGAAGCGGCGCCGGTCGCGGATCGACGCCAGTATCGTCCACAGACCAAGAATGACAAGAACTCCCATTCCGGCAAGGCGCGGATCGAACGCAGACGTCAATCGCTGCCGTGGAACCGCGATATCCAGCACGCCAATCGCATCCATCCCAAAGGCGTCGATGGTGCGGCCATAGGCATCGACCACGCCTGAAATGCCGTTGTTGGCGGACCGCACGAGTGGCCTTCCCGCCTCTACTGCGCGGATCTGAGCCTGACGAAAATGCTGGTAGGGGCCAGGCGTGTCGCCAAACCACGCATCGTTGGTGATGTTGAGGATCAGGTCGGCATCTTCGCCGCCATGTCCGGCGATGCCGGGAAAGATGATCTCGTAGCAGATGAAGGGCAGGGCCGTGACGCCGCCGGCTGTCGTGATCGGGCGGCGCTGGGACCCGGCGGAGAAATCGGCCACCGATTCCACCAGGCGCGACATGCCGAGGCGCGACAGCAGCCCGGACAGCGGCAGATATTCGCCGAAGGGAACCAGCCTGATCTTGTCGATCGCATCATAGGTTTCGCCGCCGTCGTTGATGGCGGTGACGGAATTGTAGTAGCGGGCGGACCGATCTGCGCTTCCGCGCTCCATGCGCACCGCGCCGACCATGAGCGTCTGGCCGTCCTCGACCAGTTCCCCCAGTGCCACGAGCGCGTCCGGCCGCTCGGAAAGGATAAAGGGCACCGCGGTCTCGGGCCACACGATCAGGTCTGGCGGTGGAGAGCCTGCAGGCTGCGGACGCCGCGACATGTCGAGATAGGTGGAAAAGATGCTGTCGCGCATCTGTGCGTCCCACTTGCTGGACTGCACGATCGATGGCTGCACGAGGCGGACGTGCAGGAGTGGCTCCTCGCTTGCCGTCTGAGCGGTCGACAGGCGATAATAGCCAAAGCCGGCGTGCAGCATCATCAGGAGCGCGGCAAGCGACAGTCCGAAGATCCTCCCCCTGCGCGCGGCAAGCACGGCCGGCATCGCAAAGACCAGGACGACGAGCGCATTCATGCCAACCATGCCGATGACGGTAACCGTCTGCATCAGCAGGGGCACCGGCATCGCGGCCTGACCGATCGCGTTCCAGGGGAAGCCGGTCAGCACGAACGTGCGCAGCCATTCGGCGACGCCGAAACCCAAGGCGATCGCGGCGATGCGTCCGGCGCCGTCGCTCCACGCCAGGCGGGCGAGGGCGGTGGCGACACCGTAAAAGACCGCGAGCAGCGCCGGCAGGCCGAAGATCGCGAGCGGCAGGGCCCAGGCGAAGGCGTCCGCCTCGACGAGCAGTGCATTGCCGACCCACCAGAGGCCGGCGACGAAATAGCCGAAGCCGAACCACCAGCCGATCAGGAAAGGGCGCAGCAGGCGCTGGACGAACCGTTCGCCTGGCCGTCCCGCCGCGCCATCAAGCAGCCACACCAGTACGGGGAAAGAAATGAACCCAACGGCAAAGAAATCGAATGGCGGTTGCGAAAGTGCGGCGACCGCGCCGGCGAGGAATGCCGCCAGCGCCCGCCGCCACCCCCACAACAGTATCACCTTGCCGGCAAGGCGCTCCATCAGGTCCCCGGATCCGTGCGAATCAGCCTGCCCGAACTTCTATCAGCGGCAGGCATTCGCTCCAACTCGAATGCGGTCAGAGCCAGCCGCCGAGTTGCCGGCGCACGAGATGTTCGATCATGGCGATGCTGTCGTCGCCGTCGTTGAGGCAGGGTATGTGGGAGAAGCGCTCGCCACCGGCATGCATGAAGATTTCGCGGACCTCGCCGTCGATCTCCTCGAGGGTCTCGATGCAATCGGCCGAGAATCCGGGATTGATGATGGCAATCTTGCGCACGCCCTCGGTGGCAAGCCGCTGCACGGTCGCATCCGTATAGGGCTTTATCCATTCCTCGCGCCCGAACAGTGACTGGAATGTCGTGATCAGTCGCTTGTCATCCCAGCCAAGGCGCTCGCGCAGCAGCCGCGTCGTCTTCTGGCAATGGCAATGATAGGGGTCGCCCTTCTCGAAATAGGAGATCGGGATGCCGTGGTAGGAAGCCAGCACGACCTCCGGCTCGAAATCGAGCCCCGCGAGATGCGTCTCGACCGAACGTGCGAGCGCCTCGATATAGGCCGGTTCATCATGATAGGGCGGCAGGGTGCGGACCGCCGGCATGAAGCGCATCTTCATCAGTGCGCGGTAGAACTGGTCGTTGGCCGTTGCCGTCGTGGTCGCGGAATATTGCGGATAGAGCGGCACGCACAGGACGCGGTCGCATCCCTGTGCCGTCAGCCGTTCGAGCGCGCTCTCGATCGACGGGTTGCCATAGCGCATTCCCCATTCGACAACGATGGACGGCTCATCGCCAAATGCCGCAGCAAGTTTGTCGGCCTGGCCGCGCGTGATGGTGCGCAACGGCGATTCATCCTTCTCGCGGTTCCAGATCTTCTCATAGTTGGCGCCGGTCTTCTGCGGCCGCGTGTTGAGGATGATGCCGAACAGGATCGGGTACCATTTCCACTTCGGTATCTCGATGACCCTTGCGTCCGAAAGGAATTCGCTGAGATAACGTCTGACGGAGCGATAGTCGGTAGCGTCCGGCGTTCCGAGATTCGTCAGGAGCACGCCGATGCGGCCCTTGCGTACCGTGGGATGTCCGGCGGGCAGTGGTCCCACTGCCGTCGCCTTCTGCCTTTCGATCGTCGTCTCGATGCCCATCCGACCACTCCTTGCAACCCGTGCGGAAACTAGGGATCGGCCATGGCTTTGCAATAGGCCTGCTTGCCGCACCTTGGTTGCGGTCAGCCGGCGTAGTCGCGCTCGTCCGCGATGATCTTGCCGTCGTTGGGCAGAGAACCGGCGGGGACGAGCCGAACCGAACCGCCGAGCTTGGTGATCTCCCGCAGGGAAGACTCGATGGCGCCGACGTCCGGCGTCGCGCCCTCGGTGAGTTCGGCGTGGAGCGCCATGGCGTCGCGTGCGCCGTCACGCGTGACGATCAGCCGGGCCTTGGCGATACCGCCGTGCCGCGCGACGATCTCGGCGACCTGCCGGGGATCGACGAACATGCCTTTGACCTTGGTACGCTGGTCGGCCCGGCCCATCCAGCCCTTGATGCGCATGCCGGTCCTGCCACACGGTGATTGTCCCGGCAGCACTGCCGAGAGGTCGCCCGTGCCAAGCCGAACCATGGGATAGGCGGGATTGAGGCTGGTGACGACGACCTCGCCCACTTCCCCTTCCGCCACCGGGTCTCCGGTCCCTGGACGTACGATCTCGACGATCAGGTCTTCATTGACAATCATGCCCGGATTGGGTGCGCCGTGCTCGTCTGCGCTTTCATAGGCAATGACGCCGAATTCGGCCGTCGCATAGCACTGGAAGACGCGCACTCCGCGTGCCCGATACTCGTCGCGAAGCGATGGAAAGAGCGCCCCGCCGGAGACCAGTCCGAGGCGGATCGAGGAGAGATCCTTTCCGGTCTCCGCCGCCCGGTCGAGCATCACCTTGAGGAAATCGGGCGTCCCCGCGAATGCGCTGGGCCGAAGCGCTGCCGCAGCCTCAACCTGCATGTCGGTGTTGCCGGTCCCGGCTGGAAAAACGGTGCAGCCGAGCGCGCGCGCGCCATGGTCCATCATGAAGCCGCCGGGCGTCATGTGATAGGAAAAAGCGTTGTGGACAATGTCACCGGTCCGCATGCCGGCGGCGAAAAAGGCGCGCGCCGCCTGTGCCGGATCAGCGCTCAGCCCCTGCGGCTCCCAGATTGGGCCAGGCGACAGAAACACCCTGCCGCCGCGCAGGTGAGCAGGATTGGCAAAGCCGCCGAAAGGCGGCTGCTTCGCCTGCATCTCCATGAGATCGGACTTGTGAAGCACGGGCAGTCGTGCAAGCGCTTCACGCGATACGAGCGAGGCGAAGTCGACCGCGCCCAGCCAGGCGCTCAGTCCGGGGACATCGTCGACGACGGAGGCGAGAAACCGGGGCAGCCGTGCGAACGAATCCGCTTCGCGTGCGTCTGGCGCACGGCGTTCGAGGTCGTCGAAACTGGCTGCCATGGTTCCTCCCTCAACCGCAGGCCCGCCGATCGTTATGGCGTCAGCCGATACCCTGCGCGCGTCGCATGAGCGAGAACTGCTGGCCAGCGGAACTGGTGCAGTTGAGCTGTGTCGGCGAGACCAGCGCACAATTGACCTGCGTTGTGGTCTGGCGGATCAGTGACGTCACAGAGATGGACACCGTCGAGGGATCGACCTGCGTATAGTTGCCTTCGGCCAGCTTGTTGCCGGTGTCGGTTGCAAGCGTCTCGAAGAATCCATTCGTGAACCGGGAGATCGCGACCCCGTCAGTGCTCACCCAGTCACCCTCGAAGCCCGTCCGCACAGGTGCCGGCATCGTCGGTCCGCCGCGCATTGGCGGTGGTCCGGCCATATTCTGGCAGCCAGCCAAGCCAATCATGGCAAGCATCACCGCCGCCGTTCCAATCTTGCCCGCATTCATCATCCCGATAGTCCTCTCGTCGGTACGACTGACTTTTCAATCGCTGTTTTTCCGGGCGAAAGCAAGATTGCCAACCGCCATCACCCCGCGCCTAACGCTCAACGAACAAGAATGTTGCGGAATTGCCAGGGATCGGTCTCGTCAATGTCTTCCGGGAACAGTCCGGGCCTCAGGTCGAGCGGCGTCCAGTCGGTGTAGTATCCCTTGACCGGGCCGAGATAGGGCGACTGAATTTCAAGGCAGCGGCGAAAGTCCATCTCGTCGGTTTCGACGATGCCGGCATTGGGGTTTTCAAGCGCCCAGACCATGCCAGCGAGCACTGCGGACGTCACCTGAAGGCCCGTCGCATTCTGGTATGGCGCGAGTTCACGGGCCTCATCCAGCGAGAGCTGGGAGCCATACCAATATGCGTTCTTGCCGTGGCCGTAGAGCAGGACACCGAGTTCGTCGACGCCGTCGATCAGTTCGTTCTCATCAAGCACATGCTGGACCGGCTGGGCCTTGCCGGCTGCACCGAACATCTCGTGCAGCGAAAGCACGGCGTCGTTGCAGGGGTGATAGGCGTAGTGACAGGTTGGGCGGTAGACGACCGCGCCGTCGCCGTCGCGTACGGTGAAGAAGTCGGCGACCGAAATCGCCTCGTTATGGGTTACCAGAAATCCGTAGTGCGGTCCCGGCGTCGGGCACCAGGAGCGTACACGCGTGTTTGCGCCCGGCTGGTCGAGGTAGATCGCCGCCTTGCAGCCGGATTTGTGCTGGACCGCATTGGCGGGCATCCAGCGCTCATGGGTTCCCCAGCCCAGTTCCGCCGGCTGAAGGCCTTCGGCGATGAAGCCTTCGACAGACCATGTGTTCCAGAAAACGTTAAGCGGTTTCGGCTCGCGGGCACGTTGGGTGTCGCGCTCGGCGACATGGATGCCCTTGACGCCCGCCTTCTGCATCAGCGCAGCCCAGCCTTCGCGGTCGGCCGTGGCCGGTTCCACGAAGTCGAGACCCAGCTCAGTCGCCAGATCCAGCAGCGCCTGCTTTACGAACCACGACACCATGCCCGGGTTGGCTCCGCAGCAGGAGACAGCCGTCGTTCCGCCTGGATTGGCGCGTGTCTCCGCCTTCACCCGTTCGCGAAGTGCGTAATTGGTCCTGGACGCGTTGTCGGCGTCCTCGTCGAAGTAGAAGCCGAGCCAGGGTTCGACCACGGTATCGATGTAAAGAACACCGAGCTTGCGGCAGAGCTTCATCAGGTCGAGCGACCCGGTGTCGACCGACAGGTTGACGCAGAAGCCCTGGCCCGAACCCTCCGTGAGAAGCGGGGTGAGGAACGCCTCGTAATTGTCCCGCGTCACATGCTCCTGCACGAAATGGATGCCGTGCTGGTCGAGCAGCGCCTTGTCCTCGTCGAGAGGGTCGATCACCACCATGCGCGACTTGTCGAACCTGAAGTGCCGCTCGATAAGCGGCAGCGTGCCCCTCCCGATGGAGCCAAAACCGATCATCACGATCGGGCCGGTGATCTCACCATGGACGGGTGGGGCGGGGTCGGCCATTGCGGGAGCTCCATGGCAATTGCGGATCAGGCGCTAAACCATAGAAACACGTCACAATCAACAAAAGGCAAGGTGGTCAACCGGCAGCGATGGCGCGCAGCGACGCGACCAGCCGGTCGCGGTCGGCGGTCAGCCCCTTGTAGTCGAGCTGGGCGGCATCGAGTTCGCCGAGCTGCTCGGCGAAGGAGGCGGCGACGGTTGCACGGTCCGGGTGGCTTGCCAGACGCCGCATCGGATCAAGGTGGATGCGGATGGTGAAGAGAATGTCGCCGGAGCGGGGCAGCTTGCGCAGTGTCTGTCGCTCGACGCGAATAAACGCAGCGGCGCCAGGGTCTTCTCCGAAGCGGGACGGCTTTGATGTCGCCCGTTCGTCGCGCTGGAAGCCTGAGAGCGGGTGGTAGAGATCGGGGTTCGTCTGCAGCGACCAGTTCCATCGCATCACGAACTGGCCCTGGAGATTGTCGAACATGCGCTCGATCAGGCCGGCATTGCGTGTTCCCGCGCCGAACTGAGGCACCGGCGCGTGGATGTCGGCGAGCGGCCGGCCGAACTTTTCGGCAAGCGACCACGACGAGGGGAAGCATAGCGATGCGGCCGCCAGGCGCCAGCCATTGGCGCTCCGACGCATGAGGACGAGATCTTCCTGCACCATGAGCGCCGCCGCCTTGAGAGGCGGGAGTTCGGGGTCGGCAGATGCAACCGAGAGTTCGGGAAATCGTGTCGCGAGGTGATCCCGCAGTAAGGTGAAGACCTCATGCTGGGCGTCCACGGTGTCGGCTTCCGCCGCGAAGACGTCGCCGGAACGCTCGGCATAGAGGCGGCGCTTCTCGGCAATGTATGCTTCGTGATGCGCATCGATTTCGATCCACTCGGCCGGGTCAAGTGGCTTCAGCCCGATCGTGAAGGGCTTGGAGGAGCCGTCAAAGGGGGTGTGGGGCGGCGTCATGTGCTCTCCTCACGCCAGCGTTGCCGGTATCAGGCCGCGCAGTGAATTGCCGACGAATATGCCGCTGGCGGCTTCGATGCCCTCAAGCCGAACCACGGCTTCGACGGCATCGCCGTCTGCGAGCAGCTGTTCGCGCAGAACGCCTGCGAGAAGGCCACATGAGAGCGGAGGCGTCACGAACGGACCTTCCGCCCATTTGACGAAAAGGGTTGTGATCGTTCCTTCGCAAACTTCGTCCTTCTCGTTCAGGAGCAGGACCTCGTCGGCTTCGGTGGCGGGAAACTCGGCCCGCGCTGCCTCGTATGCCGCACGACGGGACGTCTTGTGGCGCAGAAACGGATCGGCGGAATCCAGTCGCCGGGACGCAACTTTCAGCTTCCAGATAGCGCCTTTGTCCAATGGCAGGAACGGCCAGGTCTCGACTGTGGCGCCATCGCGATCAAGGGCGATGCGCACCCGCAAAGGCGCATCGGCTTCGAGTGCCGCCAGATGGCTTCGGATCGCCGCCGGATCGAAACTGATTTCAAACGCGGCGGCAGATGCTGCGAGGCGCGCCATGTGCAGGTCGGCGCGCTTGATGCCGGCTCCCGGTTCCCACCGCATCGTCTCGATCAGGTGGAAGCCGGTCTCTCGCCCGTCGCGAAGCGCCCCTTGAGCAGGCATTCGTCATATTCTCCTTCGGCGGTGGAATCGAAGACTACGCCACCGCCGACATTGAACACGGCCTGTCCGTCGGGGAAAAGCGAGATCGTCCGGATGGCGACGTTGAAGCGCATCGCGCCGTCCGGCGCCATCCAGCCGATTGCCCCGCAATAGACGTCGCGCGGCGTCTCCTCCAATTGGCGCAGGATTTTCATCGCGCTGATCTTCGGCGCCCCGGTGATCGAGCCGCAGGGAAACAGCGCCGCCAGTATATCGCGGAACGTCAGGCCTTGCAGCAGGCGGGCGCGGACCAGGCTGACCATCTGATGGACGGTCGGATAGGTCTCGACCCTGAACAATTCGGGCACATGCAGTGTGCCGACCTCGCTGATGCGTGAAATGTCGTTGCGCAGGAGATCCACGATCATGCGGTTCTCCGCCTGATTCTTGGGATCGCTGCGCAGGAAGGTCCGCAACGCCTCGTCTTCCTCCGGCGTCCTGCCGCGCGGTGCGGTCCCCTTCATCGGCAATGTCTCGATCCAGCGATCGCGCGTGACGCCGAAGAAGAGCTCGGGAGAGCGCGACAGCACGATAGGACCATCAAGGTCGATGAAAGCGCCGTAGCGCACCGGTTGCCGTTCGCTCAGCGCGGCGAAAAGCGATAGTGGGTCTCCGCCCCAATCGGCGTCCACCGGAAATGTCAGATTGGCCTGATAGCAGTCCCCCTCACGCAGGTGACGATGGACGCGTTCGAAGGCGGATGCGTAGCGTTCTCGCGACCAGGTGGCGCGGGGATGCGCCAGAAACGCGTTGGTTTTTTCGTCATCCAACCGCCCCGCGCGCAGGCTTTCGTTGTCGAGGCCGTCGAAAACGCCGAAACACAGAAGCGGCGCCCTGCGGTCCGAAGGCAGCGCCCCGATCAGGGCCGGATCCAGCAGATAACCAGCCTCGTAGGAAATATATCCGGCCAGCCACTTGCCGGCGCGGCGCGCAGCCTCGACTGCGTGGAGCGCAGCCTCGAACTCGTTAGGTTCCCAGGCGACTATGAAGTTGGCAGGGCGGGAGAATACCATCTCCTGCCCTTCCAGATCGTTCCGGAAGCACGCAACCTGGCGTCTTTGATGCATTCTGTCCCGCGCGTGTCAGATGCGGCGCTTCAACCGTCCATGGCCTCGAGTTCGTCGATCAACCCTTCGATGACCGACAATCCCTTGTCCCAGAACGCCGGGTCGGAGGCGTCGAGCCCGAACGGCGCGAGCAATTCCGAGTGGTGCTTGGTGCCGCCAGCCCTCAGCATCTCGAAATATTTCTCCTGAAAGCCGCTCTCGGCATTCTGATAGACCGCGTAGAGCGAATTCACCAGACAGTCGCCGAACGCGTAGGCATAGACGTAGAACGGCGAGTGGATGAAGTGGGGGATGTAGGTCCAGAACGTGTCGTACCCCTCGCGCAGCCGGATCGCGGGACCGAGACTCTCGGCCTGAACCTCCAGCCACAATTCGCCGATGCGATCGGCGGTCAGTTCGCCCTTGCGGCGCTCGACATGGACCTTGCGTTCGAACTCGTAGAACGCGATCTGGCGCACGACCGTGTTGATCATGTCCTCGACCTTCTGGGCGAGCATGGCCTTGCGCTCGCGCCGGTCCGTGGTGCGCTCGAGCAGCGAACGGAAGGTCAGCATCTCACCGAACACGGAAGCGGTCTCCGCGAGCGTAAGCGGGGTCGGCGCCATCAAGGGGCCCTGTGCGCCAGCCAGCACCTGGTGGACACCGTGACCGAGCTCATGCGCCAACGTCATCACGTCGCGCGGCTTGCCCATGTAGTTCAGCAGCACATAGGGGTGGGCCGACGGCACTGTCGGATGGGCGAATGCACCGGGCGCCTTGCCGGGCCGCACGGGAGCATCGATCCAGCCCTTGTCGAAGAAGTCGCGGGCGATCTCCGCCATCTGCGGATCGAAGGACTGGTATGCGGACAGAACGGTATTGCGCGCCTCGTCCCAGCCGATCGTCGCCTTCGGCGTATCGGGCAAAGGCGCGTTGCGATCCCAGTGGCTCATCTGCTCCATGCCAAGCCATCTGGCCTTCATCGCATAGTAGCGGTGCGACAGTCGCGGATAGGCGGCCCGGACGGCGGCGGCCAGCGCGTCGACGACCTCGCGCTCGACGCGGTTGGCCAGGTGGCGCGAATCCGCGATGTCCTTGAAGCCGCGCCAGCGATCGGAAATCTCCTTGTCCTTGGCGAGCGTATTGGTGACGAGCGTGAAGGTACGCAAGTTGTCGCGGAACGTCCTGGCGAGCGCTTCGGCCGCGGTCTGGCGGACCTCGCCATCGGAATCCTGCAGCCGGTTGAGTGCCTGCTCGAGACCGAGCTTCTCCCCGTCGACGTCGAACTGCAGGCTGGTCATCGTCTCGTCGAACAAGCGGTTCCAGGCGCCGCGCCCGGTGATCGACTTCTCATGGAAGAGCTGCTCGATGCGGTCTTCGAGCTGGTAAGGCTTGTCTTTCCTGAGGTCCAGCACCCATGGGCGGTAATGGCCGAGTACGGGGTCCGCCGCCAGCGCCTTCTCGATCAACTTGTCGTCGATGAGGTTCAGTTCGAGCCCGAAGAACAGCAGGTGAGCGCTGGCATCTGTGAGTTTTTCCTGCACATCGCCATAAAGCTTCGCACGGCGGGGGTCCGACGTGTCGCCGGCATAGATCAGCCCGGCATAGGAGCCGATGCGGCCCATGAGGTCGTCCAGTCCTTCATATTCCTTGACCGCCGCGCCCAGCCCGGCGTCGCCGGTTCTTGCAGCCGCATCGGCGAGCGTGCCTTTCCAGCGGCTCTCGAAGGCGGTCGCCTCTTCGGCGGCGCGTGCAAGGTCACGCTGAAGCTCGGGCGCATCGATGCCCGAATACAGGTCAGACAGGTTCCACTCGGGAAGATTGTCGAGCAGGGACGCGCCCTCGCTCGACCCGTGGAGCGACGGCACGCGCATGAATTGCTCAGAAAGGGATGGCATTCGACTCCGCTCGCATCATTCGTTCAAAATTTAGGGAAGGCCGCAACCGCACGTTGACCGGATTTCTTGAGCCCCTGTTTAGGCGGTTGTGCCATGTTGATCCAACTTCCAATTACCCCCAAACCTAGCGATATTCTGCGAAAGTTCCATGGCCCGATCCGTACTCATTGTCGATGACGATCCCGTTCAACGCCGCATTGTCGAGGCCGCGATCTCGAAATTCGGCTACGACGCCGTGCCTGTCGATGGCGGCGAAGCCGCGCTCGAGGCGATGGAGGCGCGGGCCGGGCTGGGCGTGGTGATCCTCGACTTGGTCATGCCGGGTGTGGATGGTCTGGAGGTTCTGCGCCGCATGCGCGAGCGGGAAATCCACGTCCCGGTGATCGTGCAGACGGCAAAGGGAAGCATCGATACGGCGGTCTCGGCAATGCGGGCCGGCGCATTCGACTTCGTGGTCAAGCCGGCCTCGCCGGAGCGGCTCGAAGTGGCGGTGGCCAACGCGATGAAGGTCGAGGCCTTCGAGGACGAGTCTCGGCGCGCCAAGAAGGGAGCGGCGGGAACGCTTACGTTCAAGGACCTCGTCACCGGCAGCGCGGCAATGGAGCGGGTCATCGGCTTGGCCCGTAAGGCGGCGGGCTCCAATATTCCGATCCTGATCGAAGGCGAATCAGGGGTCGGCAAGGAACTCGTGGCGCGGGCGATCCGCTCAGCCAGCGACAGGCGCGGCAAGCCGTTCGTCACGGTCAATTGCGGTGCCATACCGGAAAACCTCGTCGAGAGCATCCTGTTCGGGCACGAGAAAGGCTCGTTCACCGGCGCGACCGAAAAGCATGTCGGCAAATTCGTCGAAGCCAATGGCGGAACGTTGTTCCTTGATGAAATTGGCGATCTGCCGGCTGAAGCCCAGGTCAAGCTCCTGCGGGCAGTCCAGGAGGGGGAGGTCGATCCCGTTGGCGCGCGCTCCACGGTCAAAGTCGACATCAGGCTGATTTCGGCGACCCATCGCGATCTTCTCCAGCACGTCAGCGACGGCCGGTTCCGCGAAGACCTGTTCTACCGGCTCAACGTATTCCCGATCCATGTTCCACCTCTGCGCGACCGGCGCGAGGACATCCCGATGCTGGTGCAGCATTTTCTGTCACGTGTAGGCCCCGCCGAAGCACGTGGGCGGATCAGCGGCATCGCGGCCAGCGCGCTGGCGATGCTCAAGGCCTATGACTGGCCCGGCAACATCCGCCAGCTCGAAAACGCGGTGTTCCGCGCCGTTGTGCTGGCAGAGGGCCCGGTGCTGACGGCGGACGAGTTTCCCCAGATCAAGGCTCAGGTCGAGGGTATCCGCGACGACGAGCCGGCACATATCGTTGTCGAGGCGCGGACCCGGGTCCCGCCGTTGATCGACGCTGATGCCGTCGAACCATTTGCGGAAGCCGATGCGGTCGTGAGCGAAGATGAAGCGCTGCCGGGACGACTCAGCGCGCTCGACGAACGCGGCGAAGTGCGTCCGCTCGCCGACCTCGAGGCAGATATGATCCGCTTCGCGATCGAACACTACAAGGGACAGATGAGCGAGGTCGCGCGCCGCCTTGGAATTGGCAGGTCGACGCTCTACCGGAAACTCAAGGAAATCGGCATCGAGCCAGATGATGGGCGCGCGGAACGGCTTGCATCCTGACGGCAAAAGAGGTTGTTACCTTGCGTTAACCCTGTTTGCGTTCGCGTGGCCGCGTCACGATCTTGCCACGGTCTTAGCGCATTCGTGCTTCAATAAGCGGGGATTAACCATTAGGAATGATAGTCGGGTCTTAACCAAACCCGGGATTTCGTTTCGGGGACCAATCAACAGCCGACAAGGCGACGCGTTTTGAGCAATATGAACCGAACTGAAAAGTTGCGGCGATCCGAGGGGACCTCCGGCCTGAAGTGGCTGGGCGCATTCCTCGTCGCCATCACCGTCTCGTTCTGCTTCTCCGCTCCCGCGAGTGCGCAGACCCGCAGCCTGAAGCTCTACTTCATTCACACGAAGGAGCGGGCCGAGATCACCTACATGCGCAATGGCCGCTTCGACAAGCGCGGCCTTGACGAGATCAATCGCTTCTTGCGCGACTGGCGCCGCAACGAGCCCGCCAAGATGGATCCCAAGGTCGTAGACCTGTTGTGGCAGGTCTATAATTCGGTTGGCGCCCGCGACTACATCCACGTCGTTTCTGCCTATCGCTCGCCGGCGACCAACAAGATGTTGCGCAGTCGCAGCTCGGGCGTGGCGGAAAACAGCCAGCATACGCTCGGCAAGGCGATCGATTTCTACATTCCCGGCGTTCCTCTTTCCAAGTTGCGCGCGGCCGGCTTCAAGGCCGAAGGCGGCGGCGTCGGATATTATCCGAAATCCGGTTCGCCCTTCGTGCATCTGGACGTCGGCAACGTCCGGTCCTGGCCGCGCATGAGCCGTCGTGAACTCAGCTCTCTGTTCCCGGACGGCAAGACGATCCACCTGCCTGCGGACGGCAAGCCACTCCCCGGCTACCAGCAGGCAATGGCAGCCTACAAGTCGCGCCAGCGTTCAGGTGCAGCGTCGATACAGATCGCAAGCGCGTCGTCCGATTCGGGCTCCGGTGGCGGTCTTCTCTCCGCACTCTTCGGCAGCAGGAACAGCAACGACGAACCTGCGCCGCAACCGACACGTGCCGCCGCCGCTCCTGCGGCATCGGCGCCCCAGCCCGTGGCGCCTGTTCGCGAGACACCTGAGACGATTATCGCCGCCTTGCCGGAACGCAGCATACCGCTTCCCGGCGTCGCGCCACGACCCATGGTCCATGTCGGCGCACCGGCGGCCGCGCCATTGATCGCCGGCCTGCCCGAACAAGAGGCACCCGCGCCCGCACCCGAGATGACCCCGGTCGAAATTGCGCTCGAAGTGCCGCTGCCTACCCGTCGCCCCGACTATTCGCCAGAACCCGCCACAGAGCCTGCAGTGGCAGTTGCTTCCGCTACAGCCTCCCCGGCCGTCAACGACATTCCGCTTTCGGCGATTGCCGGCGCGCGGCGTCCCGACAGCGGAAGCGACGCGATTTCCGACATGCTGGCCACAACTGCTGCAGAAGCGCGCGCCGACGTCGTCATCAATCCGCCAGTGCCAAGCCTGCGTCCGAAGCTTGCCGGGGCCGCCGACATGCCGCAACTCGCAGCTCTGAGGAGCGAGGAGAGCAATGCGGGCGAGATTTTCGTACTGGCATCGCTGCCGAAGACGGGAGCGACCCAGAACGACGAGCAGCTTGCCGAAGCGGTGGCACGCCGCGACCTGACCGACAGCGTTGCGGCCAAGCAGCAGACCGTAGCGGCTCTATCTGCCACGCCGAGGACCGCGGTTCTCAAGCGTGCGGCTGGGTCCGATCCGGCATCTGCCTTGGAGTCCGGGGTTCGCACCACCGCAAAATCCTCCAAGCCACAGGCCGGGATGGCGCGTGCCGAACCGAAGCCGGTGGCCATTCCCATCGAGCGCGGCCTTACCCGCTGGGCCTTCGTGCGTGACGTCACCGTTGCCACCGCAGGCGGCAGCAAGGAACGTGAAAAGGCTTACGATACTGTGTGGTCGGCCCCGCAGACCGTCTACACCGAAGGGTTCAAGCAGGGTTCGCAGGCGACCGACGCCCATCGGTTCACCGGCAAGGCCGTGACCTTCATGTCGGTGGCGCGCTTCGGCACCAACTGAGCAGGCTAGCTTCGCCTGCCCAGTCGCGACGCGGCGCGTGCCAGTTCCTCGATCTCGTCCCAACGGCCGTTCGCGACCGCATCATCCGGGGCAACCCATGAGCCGCCAACACAGATGACGTTGGGCAGGCTGAGATAGTCAGCGGCATTCTTGGCGCTGACACCACCCGTCGGGCAGAAGCGGATCTCGGCCAGCGGCGACGACAATGCCTTGAGATAGGCTGCGCCGCCCGCCTGTTCCGCCGGGAAGAATTTCAGAAGCGAATAGCCGAACTCGGCCGCAGCCATGATCTCGCTGGCGGTCACCGCACCGGGCAGCAGTGGAACGTCGCCGGATGCCGCGGCGGCGGCCAGTTGCGCCGTCATGCCGGGGCTGACGATGAACCGGGCGCCCGCAGCCTCAGCCTGCGCGAACTGCGCTGCATTGAGGATCGTGCCCGCGCCGACGATCGCTTCCGGCACCTCGGCGCTGGCGGCGCGAATGGCATCCAGTGCGGCTGGTGTGCGCAAGGTGATCTCGATCGCCGGAAGGCCGCCGCGCGCCAGCGCCCGTGCCAGCGGAACCGCATCTTCGGCACGGTCGATCTTCAGCACGGGAATCACGGGTTGGCCCTGCATCACCTCAAGCAGAGGGCCGGTCTTTTGTCCGCTCGCGGGCATGGCAACGCTCCGTTTCAACATCAGGATTTTCAATCGATTTAGCGTTGACGGCTTTAGCAGACGCCCGAAAACCTGTCCACGGGCTGCCTTACTCTCGACGGTTAGTAAAGAGACGAAGCAGCCATGCGAGCAGGAGCGGCCGAGGCTTGCCGGTTCGCAGCGCGTCCAGTGTTGCGGGACCCGCAATGCCATCGGCAGCCAGGCCTTGCGCCACCTGGAAGTGACGCAAGGCTTGCTGGGTGGCAGGGCCGAATATCCCATCCTCTGCAAGGGCATGACCGTGGCGCGAAAGCGCAGCCTGCAGTTCGAGCACGCGTTCACCTCGATCGCCTGCGCGGAGCGCATAGTGGCCAGCATCATCGTCCATTCTCGCGGCGTAGCGCTGATAGGCCCGCGCGAGCCTTGCGTCATACTTGTTCCGTGCAAATGCAGGACCGTTATATCCTCGCGCAAAGCCCGCCCAATCGCGGGCGTGTAGCGCGCCGACAAGGCCAGCCCTCTCGATATAGCGTGCCATCAGGCGAAGCTGCCCCGATACGCCGTCGCGCGCTTCCGACACCAGCGCATCGACGTCGGCATATCCCAGCCACGCCCAGTGAGCGCCCATGACCTGGCCGATGCCCCACGACACCGACTCGCGCGCCGCCTTGCGATCGATCGCTTCCGCGCGGCGCAGCATTGCCCAGCGCGATGCTTGGGATGCGGGGTTTGCAACGGCTCCGGCATTGGGCCAAGCGAGACCCTGCTGACGGGCGCGTTCCTGGCGCTCGCCGGAAAGGCGGCGGTCGAAATAATGCCCCTCGAACCGGATCAGCGGCTCTCGCCGACCATTGACCACCGCATGGGTGCGAAGTCCGCTCTCGATATGGGCGACGGCGGCCAATGCCGCCGGCTCCACCCGCATTGCTCGTGCCACGACGCTGATTTCCCTCATTACGGTCTTGTCGAACATCGGTCGCCTCCGTTGCAGGACACTGATTGTCGGCCTTGCCGAAGGGGAGGTGGACAAGCGTGCCTTGAATCTGGCGCAAGCTGGCGCTACGAGCCGCTCATGGACAGTCGAGACGACGACATCGGAGCGCATGCATTTCGCGTTGCCGCGCTCTATCGCTTCGCAGCATTGCCCGGCTGGCGCGAGATGCGCGCGCCGCTTGCCGAGTTCTGCGCGTCGCACGGCATCAAGGGAACGCTGCTCCTTGCCCATGAGGGTATCAACGGCACCGTGGCGGGCAGCGCGGACGCGATCACGACGCTGATCGCGCATCTCGAGACGTTCCCCGAATTCAGGGGGTTGGACGTCAAGTACAGCACCGCTGCCGCAATGCCGTTCAACCGCATGAAGGTCCGGCTGAAGCGCGAGATCGTCACCATGGGCGTCGAAGACCTCGATCCGCTGCGCGATGCCGGGACTTATGTCGAACCCGTGCAGTGGAATGCGCTGATCGCGGACCCAGAAACGGTGATAATCGACACCCGCAACGACTACGAGGTCGCGCTTGGCACGTTCCAACGCGCGGTGGATCCGAAGACGGAGAGCTTTCGCGAGTTTCCGCAATGGGCCACCGCCCGTCGCGACGAATTGCAGGGGCGCAAGGTGGCGATGTTCTGCACCGGCGGGATTCGCTGCGAAAAGGCCACGGCCTACATGCGTTCGCTTGGCGTGGCGGACGTGTTCCACCTCAAGGGCGGCATTCTGAAATATCTCGAACAGGTGCCGGAGGCCGAGAGCCTCTGGGAAGGCGAATGCTTCGTGTTCGACGAGCGTGTCTCCGTGGTCCATGGGCTCCGCGAAGGCGAGGCCGAGTTATGCCGGGCCTGCCGCAATCCGCTGTCGCTGGAGGACAGGCAGTCTCCACACTATGTCCCGGGCATTTCGTGTCATCATTGCCATGACAGCCGGACCGAGGAGGATCGCGCACGCTATGCCGAGCGGCAGAGGCAGGTAGAGCTGGCGGCCCGCAGGGGCAGAGGCCAGCATATCGGCAATCCCAGCGACGATTGATCGCCGTGTCATTGTAATGCCGCCGTCGGCTGCCTAAGTCTGCCCCAGACCTCAATGGACAGGAGTAATGGCCCGATGTTCGATCCCAAGAAGTTGCTGGACGATCTGCTTGGCTCGAAAGTGCCAGGAAGCGGATCCACCGTACGCGACAAGGCTGGACAGGCCGCGCAGCTTGCGCGCGACAATCCGCTCGCGACGGGCGCGCTTGCCGCGGTGCTTCTGGGGACAGGGACAGGCCGAAACATTGCAGGCTCTGCACTGAAGGTCGGCGGTATGGCTGCCGTGGCCGGGCTCGCCTACAAAGCCTACCAGAGCTATTCGTCCGGCAAGCAGCCCGACACCGCTCAAAAGGCGGAACCGGAGCTCCTGCCGCCGCCAACCGACACGCCGTTCCACCCGACCCAGGCGCCTCAGGGAGAGGCTGAATTCGCAACGGTCATCGCCCGCGCGATGATCGCGGCCGCGCGTGCCGACGGACATATCGACGAGGCCGAGCGCGCGCGCATTGCCGACAAGCTGCGGCTGTCGGGCCTGGACAAGGACGCCGAGGCGTTCCTTATGGGCGAACTCGAAAAGCCCGTCGATCTGGACGCCATCCTCGGTGCTGCCCAGACCGATGCGCAGAAGGTCGAGCTTTACACCGCCTCGCGTCTGGCCATCGAGCCGCAGACGCGTGCGGAACGCGGCTACCTCGACATGCTGGCCGGCAGGCTCAAGCTGCCTGACGCGCTGGTCGACCACATCGAGGCGACCGTCGCGCAGGCAAAGGCAGAGGACGCCTCACCGGCCTGACCATCAGCGAACCAGCGCGACGGCGGAGATGATGGCTGCGATATCGGCCTGCAGTTCCGTTTCGTCGCGTTCGTTCAGAAAGCGCATCCGGCGCGCCAGGATCAGGTGCGACAGGCCGTGAACCATCGACCACATCGTCGCCACGCGCAACTGGCCGTCGTGGGAGGCAAGCGGATCGGTGCCGGTCGCGTCGCCCACGGCCGCGGCCAGTTGACTGAACGATGCTTCGGCAGCGCTCCTGAGCTCCTTGTCATCGAAGTCCGGTATGTCGGATGCAAACATCAACTTGAAGAGGGCCGGGTTGGCCCGCGCGAAGTCGACGTAACCGACCCCCAAGACGTTGAGACGCTTTGGCGGGGAGGCGTCGGCGCACGCCTGCAGCCGCTCGGAGGCCATCTCGGCGAACCGCCGGAAGCCGTCCGCCGCCAGCGCCGAAAGCAATCCCTCGACATCGCCGAAATGATGGGCCGGGGCGGCATGCGACACGCCGGCGCGCTTGGCGCAGGCGCGCAGCGTGAAGCGCTCCGTTCCCTTTTCCGCAAGTTCCGCCTCGGCGGCGACCAGAAGGGCGCGGCGCAGGTCGCCGTGATGGTAGGTATTTGACATCCAAACAGCTCCTGCCCACGAATTGCACGAGCACAGCGCAGAGCGCAATCTTTCCAGTGTAAAAATCAGATCCTGACGTACTGTCCAGTCCGCACGCGGGCGAAGAACTGAGTTAACCATCCATTAACGAATCAGGTTCATTCTGAAACAAGTCGGATCGGCTTTTCCTCCTCCCAAGCCTGATTCAGATTAAGGGCGGTCGCCAAGACCGCCCTTTCTTTCGGCGGACACCCCGCTATCGCTTGCCATTCCCGTCTCCATTTGCAAAGCCTTCCATCGAAATCGTGGAGGGTCGAAATGGCTGATGCAGGATTTGCGCTGGTAACCGGCGCGGGAAGTGGAATCGGAAAAAGCGTCGCCACCGCCCTGGTGCGGGCCGGTTGGACCACCGTGTTCACGGGCCGCACGATCGGACGGCTGGAGGAAGCCGCGCATGCCGCGCAGTCGACCGGAAGCGGCCGCGCGCTTGCCATCGCCTGCGACGTTTCGCGCGCCGAGCAGGTGGAGAAGCTGTTCGACACGATACGGGCGGAATATGGCCGGCTCGACCTGCTCTTCAACAATGCCGGGATGGGCTACAAGTCGACGCTGATCGACGAGATTCCACTCGAAGTCTGGCACGACGTGGTGGACGTCAACCTGACGGGCTCGTTTCTGTGCGCCCGCGCGGCTTTCGGGCAGATGCGCCGGCAACAGCCGATGGGCGGCCGGATCATCAACAATGGATCGATCTCGGCGCACGCGCCCCGTCCGGGCTCGGTTCCCTATACGACGACCAAGCATGCGATCACCGGCCTCACCAAGACGCTTGCCCTCGACGGCCGGCCCTTCGACATTGCCTGCGGGCAGATCGACATCGGCAATGCGATGACCGACATGGCGACGCCGATGATGAAGGGGGTGCCGCAGGCTGATGGCACCATCAAGCCGGAAGCGGTGATGGATGTGGAGAGGGTGGCCGACGCCGTGCTGCACATGGCCAGCCTTCCGCTTGACACCAACGTGCTGTTCATGACCGTGATGGCGACCAAGATGCCGTTCGTGGGTCGCGGGTAACGAGCCTCAAGCCCGCCAAGTACGCAGACAGGTTTCGTCAGAGTTTCGTGGGCACCCGAGATGCATAGCCTGATCGCCGGTTACGAGCCCTACATCGCCTTGGCGATCGTGCTGGCCACGTTCGCCGCCTTCCTCACCGAAAAGTATCCTCCGGACGTCACGGCCGCTGGCGGCGCTGCGCTCTTTGTCCTTTCTGGACTTCTGGAACCGGCCGATGCGATGGCGGTCTTCGCGAATTCCGCGCCGCTGACGATCGCGGCGATGTTCGTGCTCACCGGAGCCCTGGTTCGAACGGGCGTCCTGGAACGCTTCTCGGGAACCATTCTCGCCTGGTCCTCCGACCGCCCGGCTTTCGCCATCGCGATGATATTGTGCGCGGCGGTCGTATTTTCCGCCTTTGTCAACAACACGCCCGTGGTGCTGATCCTCATTCCCGTGGTCATCAAGCTTGCCCACAGGCTGAACATCGCGCCGACGCGCCTGCTCATCCCGATCTCCTACGCCGCGATCCTCGGCGGGACCTGCACGCTTATCGGCACTTCGACGAACCTGCTGGTGGATGGTGTGGCGCGCAGCGCGGGCCTCGAGCCGTTCTCCATTTTCGAGATCACGCCGGTGGGCCTTGCAGCGGCGGCGACCGGCATCGTGCTCATGGTGTTCTTCGGCCGCTGGTTGCTCCCGGACCGCGAGGAAACGTCCACCGGGGCGGCGGACACCGAATTCCTCACCGAGATCGCGGTGCTAGAGGAGGGCGACTTTACCGCTGGGCCGGTCGGCGACATTGCTGCGTTAAAACTTCCCGGGCTTCGCATCCTCGGTCTGAAGCGCGGCAGCGAGGTGCTGCGTGACGACATCAAGGCGCAGGTCCTCAAGAAGGGCGAGAGGCTCATCGTTGCCGCTACATCCTCGGAAATCCTGACGCTCAACGAGAACAAGTCGGTGCGGGTGGGCCGCGCGCGGTTCGGCGGCAGACCGTCCGAAACGGCGATCGTCGAGGCGATCGTGGCACCCAATCGTGCCGCCATGGGTCAGAGAATCATCGACCTGGGCCTGGGCAGCCGCTTTGCCGTGCGCGTCCTGGGCGCCCATCGCCATCAGCACGTGCCCGGCAAAGACCTCGACAGCGTGCTGCTGCGTCCGGCGGACAAGCTCCTGCTCGAGGGGCCCCCAGAGGGCATCGATCGGATGACACAGCAAGGCTTCATCGTGTCGGTCACCCAGACAAGCGGTCGTGCCTTCCGCCGCGCCAAGGCGCCGATCGCGCTGATCGCAATGATGGCCGTCGTGCTGCTCGCGGCGCTCAATGTCGCCAGCATCGACATCCTTTCGATGATTGCGGTCGCCGGCATCCTTATCCTTCGCTGCATCGATAGCGACGAGGCATGGGGCTCCATCGACGGGGCGATCCTCGTGCTTATCTTCTCGATGCTGATCATCGGCGCGGGGATGCAGCAGGCAGGCGCGATCGATCTGGTGGTCATGGCCGTCGCGCCGTACCTTGCGACGCTGTCGCCGTTCATGGCGCTCGTCATTGTCTATGCGCTAACGTCCTTGCTTACCGAGATGATCACCAACAATGCCGTCGCGGTGGTGATGACGCCAGTCGTCATCGGCCTCGCGGCCCAGCTCGGCATCGATCCGCGTCCGATGGTCGTCGCGGTCATGTTCGCCGCGAGCGCGAGCTTCGCGACGCCGATCGGATACCAGACGAACACGCTCGTCTATGGTGCCGGCAACTACCAGTTCAACGATTTCATGAAGATCGGTATCCCGATGAACCTTGTCGTCGGGATCGCGTCGTGCGTTGCGATCTACTTTTATTACGGCATGTAGTCAGCGCGAGAGGAAGCTGGAAATCCGTTCGAGCGCGCGCAGGATGTTCTCCTCCGAATTGGCATAGGAAAGGCGGAGATAGCCCTCGCCGAGGATGCCGAAATCGGGCCCTGCGATCAGCGCGACGCCGGCTTGTTCCAGTAGCGTCGATGCAAGCTTCTTCGCCGGCCAGCCGGTCGCGGATATGTTGGGGAAGGCATAGAACGCGCCCTTCGGCGTGACGCAGGAGAAGCCCTCGATGCCGTTGAGCCCTTCGACGACGATCTTTCGACGGCGGTCGAAGGCGCGCATCATCCGGTCGACTTCGTCCTGCGGGCCGTCTATCGCGGCGATGCCGGCGAACTGGCTTGGTGCGTTGACGCACGACCAGCAGTTGACAGCCAACTTCCTCACCTTGTCGTAGAGATGTCCGCTCTCTGGCGCGTTTGGCCAGATCGACCAACCCATGCGCCAGCCGGTCATCGCCCACGTCTTTGACCAGCCATTGAGCACGATCAGCCGTTCGCGGATTTCCGGAAACTGCAGAAGCGACGTGTGTGCCTCGCCGTCGTAGGTCATGACGTCGTAAATCTCGTCGGAAAGGATCGCGACGTGGGGGTGGGCCTCAAGGCCGCGTACCAGCGTTTCGATCTCGGTCCGGGGCGTCACCCCGCCGGTCGGGTTGGCGGGCGAATTGAGGATCAGCAGACGTGTATTCGGTGTGATCAGCCCAAGGGTCTCCTCGGCCGAGAATGCGAAGCCGTTCTCCTCGCGCATGGGAACCGGCACGGGCGTTGCGCCGGTGAACTCGATCATCGACCGGTAGATCGGAAAGCCCGGATCGGGATAGAGTATCTCGACGCCACGCGCGCCAAACATTAGGATCGCCGCGAACAGCGTGGGCTTGCCGCCGGGCATGATCATCACGTTCTCGGGCGACACTTCTACGCCGGTGGTCGTCATCGTCCGACGCACGACAGCCTCACGCGCGGCGAGAAGGCCGTTTGCCGGCGTGTAGCCATGGTGGCCATCGCGAAGCGCCTTGATTGCCGCCTCGACGATGTGCTCGGGCGTCTGGAAGTCGGGCTGGCCGATGCCGAGGTTGATGATGTCCTTGCCGCCCTGCGCCAAGGCAGTCGCGCGGGCGAGCACGGCGAATGCGTTTTCCTCGCCGATCCGGTCGAAAGCGTCGATCGTTTGGAGCATGCGGGCTGTCCTCCCTGGTTCTAGTGCCGGTGCTTCGTTCTTGAGAGCTTCTGTCCGAATTTGTCAATTGCAGGTACCCCATGGACGATCTTAGCAACTGGATCCCGCGTGAGCGGCCCTCAAAGAGCACGATGGAAGGTCGCTATGTCCGGCTGGAGCCGCTCGACACCGCCCGTCATGGTGACGGGCTGTTCGCGGCGTCAGCCAGCCAGGATCGGGAGGATCGGTTCCGTTGGCTCTACGATCCGGTTCCCAGCAGCCGGGAAGCGTTCCAGCCCTGGCTCGAGAAGTCGGCGGCCAGCGAAGATCCGCTGTTTTTCACCGTCATCGACCAGGAAAGCGGCAAGATCGCCGGTCGCCAGACGTTCATGCGCATCGACCAGGCCAACGGGGTGGTGGAAATCGGAAACATCCTCTGGAACGATCCCGTTGCCCGCAAACCGGCGGCCACCGAGGCCCTGTTCCTGTTTGCGCGCCACGCATTCGATGATCTCGGCTACCGTCGGTTCGAGTGGAAATGCAACGCCGAAAACATGCCGTCGCGCCAGGCCGCGCTCCGTTTCGGCTTCGAATTCGAGGGCATTTTCCGCCAGCACCTGATCGTCAAGGGGCTCAATCGCGACACGGCCTGGTTCTCGATGATCGACAAGGAGTGGCCGCCGATCCGCGCCGCCTTCGAGGCGTGGCTCGATCCCCGGAATTTCGACAGCCAGGGCGTCCAGAAGCGGCGTCTGGTGGAACTCAGGAACGAATTCCAGTCCGCATGATCCGCCGCGCAGGCTGAGGTGGGACGATCTGCTGCACCCTGACGGCGTGGCGCCGCTTGCGAATTGACGCTTGATCGCGCAAGGCTCCCACGGCCAGCTCCGGGATCGTCCGGGACACTGAAAGCGAGACTGATGGATAAAAGCACCCGCAGCGCCGCGATCGCGGCAGCCGTGATCCTCGTGGGCTTCGGCCTGTTCGCCTTCTATCTGCCGACGATGATGCTGGCGGTGGGATCGATGTCACCCTTCGCGGGCGGCCTTCTTGCGATCGTCTTCGTGCTGGCATTCTTCGGTATTTTCTGGCTGCGCGGGCGCAGCCAGGCGAAGAAGGACTGATCTTCTGCAGATCGTCAGGCCGACAGGCTGGCGATCAACAGCGTGAGGCCAAGCAGGAAGACGAAAGCGGCGCCGCCGATCTCAATCGTGTTGTGAACGACGTTGCCGGTGCGGCCGTCGCTGGAAATTGCAACGGCCCAGTTCTTTGCGGTGACCGCGATGACGGCGAGCGCCGATACCGTGATCGCGGTACCCAGCGCCATCGCGAACACGGAGACGACGCCGACGAACCACAAGCCGTTGAGGAAGGCGAAGGAAAGCACGATCAGCGCGCCCGTGCATGGGCGCAGCCCGACGGCGACGATCGCCGCCCATGCCGTACGCCAGTCGAAGCGCTCGCCCGATATCAGCGCCGGATCGGGCGCATGGGAATGGCCGCAGGTCGAGCAAACCTCGCCGGGAGCGTGGTGATGATCGTGATCGTGATCATGCGCGTGATGGTGATGACCATGGTCGTGATGGGCATGGGCAGCCGAAAGACTGTGCGCCGGCGCATCTCCCGCCAGACGACGGATCATCGGCCCGGCCTTGCGCCAGAGAAGCAACGCGCCGAAACCGGTCACCAGCGCATAGCTGGCGATTTCAAGGAACCGTGTGGCGTCGGTCATCGACACGGATGTGCCGCGAAGCAACAGGAAGACGACCGTCATGATCGCGATCGCCGTCAGGGCCTGCAGCATCGAGGAGACGAAGGAAAGCATCACGCCGCGACGCAGCGCCACCTCGTTCGCCAGCATGTAGGACGAGATGACCGCCTTGCCGTGACCTGGACCGGCTGCGTGGAAAACGCCATAGGCAAAGGAAATGCCGATCATCACCCACATGCCGTCGCCACCGTCGCGAATGCTGCGCAATGCGCCGGTGAGTGCCCGGTAGAATGACTGCTGCTGGGCGTTGACCCAGTTCATCAAGAACCCAAGCATGCCGGAGGAGGGCAGGGCCGTCTCGGCGGCGCCGATCCCAAGGGAGCTCTGCGCATGGACGGCCGGAATGAAATGCGTCAGCAGAAAGACGAGCGCGAACAGCGCGAAGACGAAGCGGACCAAGGTCTTCTTCACGGGGATCATCCTCTGGCGGTGCAGTCGATTTCGAGTCGGGTGGCGAACAGCTTCGATACGTCGTTGCCGGTGGGGTCGTTGAAGAAGTCGTCGGTGAGCGACTGCTGGTTCATCGCCAGCGCTTCGTCGGGATCGGGCCGCACGACCGCGCGGTTGCATCCGTCCGGCAGGTTCGTCACCGTTACGCTGTCGTCGTTGTAGAAGTCGATGGCTGTGTAGAAGGTCGGGTCATAGACGCCGAAATCGACCGTACCATCCAGCTCCAACGGTTCTGCCGGTTTCGATTCGAACAGGATGACCAACTGGCTGTCCTGGTACATGGCAACGATCTTGTCCGGCGCGGTCATGGAAACGTCCTTTCCCTGCGCCGTCACGAACTGGAAATAGCCGAACTCGGCGAGCGATTCGTGGATCACCCCGCCGACGGTTTCCAGTTCGGCATGGTCCAGTTCGAGATCGGCGTTCTTGTCGAATTCGAGAAGCACCGTACTGGAAAAGAGATCGTCGAAGCGCCAGACGTGGCGCAGCGCATCGACCGCACCTTCGGCGGTGACCACGACTTCGAGGCTGGCTTCCGCGAAGATATGCGGATGCGAGGCGGCGGGTACGGCACCTGCGAACATTGCCGCACCACCGGCAAAGGCCATCACACACGCGCTTCTCGCGAATCGCTTCACGTCCATCATCCCCCGGATATCGAGATTGCAGAGCATTGCCAGAAAGCCGGCGAAAATGGGACCGCCCCTGTTATCTGGCGGCTTCCTCGCGTTGCTTGAACCACTGCGCAAGGAAATCGACGAAGACCCTGATCTTGGCGGGAAGATAGCGCCGGTGGGGATAAACGGCAAATATGCCGCCGCCACGGGGCACCCATTCCTGCAACACCGCGACGAGTTCGCCGCTTTCAAGCGCCGGCTGGGCGATGAAGTCGGGTAGTGGGGCAAAGCCGAGCCCCGCTACTGCCGCAGCCCGTGCGGTCAACGGACTGTTGGCCTCCAGCGGCCCGGTGACCGCCACGGAAAACATTTCGCCGTTCTCGCGCATGAATGGCCAGTTGGAGAGCCATCGACCATTGGTGTCGATGATGCACGGCAATTTTGCCAGATCCTGCGGCTTCTTGGGCGTGCCCAGTCTTGCAAGCGTATCTGGCGAGGCGCAGATGTTGAGCGCGAACGGCGCCAGCCGGCGGGCGATCATCGACGAATCCTCCAGCCGCGTGATGCGGATCGCGAGGTCGAAACCTTCTTCGACGAGGTCGACGAAGCGATCGTCGAGATGAACGTCGAGCACAATGTCCGGGTGCGACTTGACGAAATCGATAAGTGAATGACCGATCGGCGCATCGGAAAATGTGCGCGGCGCGCTGAGTTTGATGCGGCCGCGTACGTCTCCGGCCGAATCACGAACCGCATCCGACAGACTGTCGATCTCGCGGACGATCTCCGAGGCGCGCTTGAAATAGGTGTGCCCCGCTTCCGTCAGCGAGAACTGCCGCGTGGTGCGGTTGAGCAGCAGCGCGCCAAGCTCGTCTTCGAGCTCGCGCACATATTTCGACAGCAGCGCCTTCGAGCGGCCGATCTTGCGCGCAGCGGCCGAAAATCCTTCGGCTTCGACCACGTCGATGAAGGCGCGCATGCGGGTCAGGGTGTCCATGTGGTTAGTGGCCTTCGTTGGTCTCGATGATCATGCGGGCGAGGCTGATCAATGCCATGTCCGACCCTGCCGGGCCCATCAGCGAAATGCCGAACGGCGCGCCGTCGACGGTGCCGATGGGTATGGTGATCTGCGGAAGTCCCGCCAGCCCCGCGATGCAGAGCAGGCGAAGGGCGCGTTCGCGATAGGCCTGCAGATCATCGAAGCCGGCATCGCGCATCGGTGCCGCGCCGGGAACCGTCGGCAGGACGACGAAACCATCCTCTGCGAGCAGTTCAGCCAGTTCCGCCCTGAAGGCGTCGCGGCGGGCAGAAGCCTTTGCAAGATCGTCCTTCGTCACGCTTGCGCCGAAGTCGAAACGCTCGCGGACGCCGGGCCCGAGCCCGCGATCGGCCGCTGACAGCCATTTGCCGTGGCTTCCCCAGGCCTCATGAGCCTGGATGATGCGGAACGACCAGTAGAGGTCGTCGATGGCGTGCGAGAATGCAGGCGCGGCGCCGAGGTCGCCGAGACAGCCGGCCACTCGCATCGCCATGCGGCTGTATTCCTCGGCTTCCCTTGGGCCGAGGAGCAGCGTTTCGAGAACCTCGATGCGCATCGGACGTGCGAGTGTCGGCGTGGCGGTCCCCAACAGCACCGTCGCGACCTTCTCATACAGGTCAATGTCGCGGGCAAACCAGCCGAACGTGTCGAGGGAGGGTGCGAGCGGCATGGCGCCTTCGAGCGATATGCGCCCATGGGTGGGACGAAGCCCTATCAGCCCGCAGAAACTTGCCGGCGCGCGGATCGAGCCTCCCGTATCCGAGCCGATGGCGATGTCGGCAAGGCCGCCGGCGACGGCGGCTGCGGAGCCGGATGACGAACCGCCCGTGACGCGGTCGGGTGCGGCCGGGTTCACCGGCTGCGGATAGTGCGCGTTGTGACCGGTGAGCGAGAATGCCAGCTCTTCCGTCTGGGTCCGGCCGGTGATCTGCGCCCCTTCGTCCATCAGGGCCTGAATCGCCAGGGAGGTGACGGATGCCGGAGCGGCTTCGGCAAGGCGCTGCGGATTTCCCCAGCCGGATCGGTGGCCGGCGACGTCGAAGATGTCCTTGACCGCCAGTTTCTTGCCGGACAGCGTGCCGGTCCCGGCGGATTTTACCGGGGCATCGGAATGGTCGAGGAAGGCATTGAGAGGATCGCTGGTGCGCAACATTGTTCAAGCTCATTAAACGATGGCGGCAGCTTCGTTCAGCGCACGCGATTTTTCAACCCGACACGAAATTTTCGTTGATTGTGACAGAGCTTATCCTTATATCCGCGCTTGCCCAAAGTCGCACGTGCCTGTGGGTGTCCGCCGGTCCCTCGTTTGGTGAGGGACACGGTAAGGTACCTGGAACTAACCCCTCCAGTCGGTCAGACGGCCAACCGCCTGAACCGAGGACATCTTGAAGCAACGACGGTGCGGGCCTTTCTGGTGTTCTGCCGGTCGTCCATAGACCGGGGTTACTGAAGAGGCACACCTTCATTGCCGACAGTGCGGTTGGTTCTCCCCATCCAAAGCTGAGGCAGACAAAGCGAACTTCCGCCGCAAGGCGAGAGTTCACCGCCGCGTGATGCGCGTTCATGGTTTCGGTATCTCCACCGCCCGAACCTTGCACCGTCGACTCATGCCCTTTGTCCACCACGAGAGTTTGTGCCGGCGTGCCGGCTCTCGCAACCTTCAGACATGCGGAGATTACCGATGGCCACCCAGCGTATCCTCGACTTCCTCGCCACCCGACGTCCCAGCGGCCCGTGCCTCGTGCTCGACCTTGATGTGGTCCGCGACAATTTCAAGGCTTTCGAACGCGCACTGCCCGAATCGAAGATCTATTACGCGGTGAAGGCCAATCCCGCGCCGGAAATCCTGCGCCTGCTGGCGTCGCTCGGGTCGTCCTTCGACACCGCGTCGGTCGCAGAGATCGAAATGGCGCTGGATGCCGGCGCATCCGCCGACCGCATCTCGTTCGGCAACACCATCAAGAAGGAGCGTGACATCGCGCGTGCCTTCGAGCTCGGCATCAATCTCTACGCGGTGGATTGCGTCGAGGAAGTGGAGAAGGTCGCGCGTGCCGCTCCCGGCGCCCGCGTGTTCTGCCGCGTGCTGACCGATGGCGAAGGCGCCGAGTGGCCGCTGTCGCGCAAGTTCGGCTGCGTGCCGGCCATGGCCGTCGACGTGCTGCGCCGTGCGCATGAGCTTGGCCTCGAAGCCCACGGCGTGTCGTTCCACGTCGGCTCGCAGCAGACCGACCTTGCCGCCTGGGACAAGGCGCTCGGCGATGCCAAGGCGGTGTTTTCGGCGCTTGCCGCGGAAGGCATCGTGCTGAAGCTCGTCAACATGGGCGGCGGCTTCCCGACCCGCTACCTCAAGGACGTGCCGACCGCACAGGCCTATGGCGAGGCGATCTTCGCGGCACTCTCGCGCCATTTCGGCAACCGCCTGCCCGAGACGATCATCGAGCCGGGCCGCGGCATGGTGGGCAATGCCGGCGTCATCAAGTCGGAAGTCGTGCTCATCTCGAAGAAGGCCGACAACGACAACGTCCGCTGGGTGTTCCTCGACATCGGCAAGTTCGGCGGCCTCGCCGAGACGATGGACGAAGCTATACGCTACCCGATCTCGACGCCGCATGATGGCGACGTGACGGCACCTTGCGTGCTTGCTGGTCCGACCTGCGATTCGGCCGACGTGATGTATGAGAAGAACCCCTATCCGCTGCCGCTGTCGCTGACCATCGGCGACGAGGTGCTGATCGAGGGCACCGGGGCCTACACCACCACCTATTCGGCGGTGGCGTTCAACGGCTTCGAACCGCTTCGCGCCTACGTCATCTGACGAGCCCCGCCGCTCGTCCGACATTCCGCCGCCGGGACATTGGCCCGGCGCCGGGCTCGCTCGTGGACAATGCTCTGCCTGTGAAGGTCTGCACCGATGAACGCACTCGCTTCCTTTTCCGACGTCTTCTCCTCCTCCGGCCAGCCCGCCAGGGAGACCACACTCGCTATCACGGCCGAGCAGCCCGCCGACATGGCGGCGCGCGAGGCGCTGCTTGACCGCGCCATGGGCCCGGGCCGAAAGCGCAAGTCGTCGGAGAAGCTGCGGCGCGGCCGCCGGCCTTCCGAGGGCCTGGCCTTCGTAGCGAAAGACGCCAACGGAACGCTGGTCGGGACGGTGCGCCTGTGGGACGTGCGGCTCGGGACCGGCGGCACGGCGCTTCTGCTTGGCCCCCTCGCGGTCGATCCGGCCGTCAAATGCGCTGGCATCGGCTCGAAGCTGATGCGGCTGGCAATCGAGGAAGCGCGACGCCTCGGCCACGCCGCGATCCTGCTGGTGGGCGATGCCCCCTACTACGCACGCTTCGGCTTCACGGCGGCGCGGACCGCAAAGCTCGCAATGCCCGGGCCCTACGAGCGCGAGCGCTTCCTGGCGCTGGAACTGGTGGAGGGTGCCCTCGATGGCGCGGCTGGAACGCTGAAGCCCTCCGGCAGAAAGACGAAGCCCGCGCGGGTGGCGCGGGCTGCATAGTCGGGTTTGACGCTTTCGCCGTTCAGTCGTGAACGGTGTAACTGTCGGTGTCGCAGAGATCGGTGGTGTCCTCTATGACGTCACCATCCTCGAAAACGATCCGCAGGTCGTATTCGCAGGCGCGGCGGCCATCGGCGATCGTCACGCGACCCATGTCCCCGGAAGCGAGAATGTCGAGGCCGAGAATGTCTTCTTCCCAGTTGTCGACGTCGCTCGGCGAGGCATAGAGCTCGACCACATTATAGCTGCTGTCGTTGTGAAACTCGAAAACGAGGTCGTCCGCAGCCGCGGCGGAAGACACGAAAGATACCGCTATCGCAAGCGATAGGCGTTTGAAGGAACGCATTGCAGGAAGCTCCAAGGGGTTGCGCCGGCGATTTATGCTCGCCTTGCACATGCCTGCAATAGGGCATGAAAGTTACGCTGCGGAATATTTGATCGAAACAAAAAAAAGGCGGCTCGAAAGCCGCCTTTTTCACCGCGCCCGGTCGCGCCGATCAGAGGATCTGGCTCAACTGCATCGCGACCGACATGTCACCGTCGACCTTGAGCTTGCCGGACATGAACGCCATGGTCGGGTTCAACTCGCCGGCTGCGAGCGACTCGAAGTCGTCCTTCGACATCGTGATGGTGCAGTCCGTACCTGCATCCTGTGTCGTCACCGTCTGGCCGTCGACGACGATGATGCCATCTGAGCCCAGGTCGAACTTGACCGACTTGTCGAAGCCGCTACCGGCGACACGTTCGCGAATCTTGTCTGCAATATCGTCGATGGTCATGGCTGCTCTCCTCATCGCGCCAGGGTGTGGCGGCAGTTGCATTCTGGTCGTGGAAATAGCAGGCAATTGACGTTTACGTCAACGTGATTTAGCGTCGCTTCCATGGCAAGGGAGGAGTGCCAAGGTGAATTTAGGGACCATTCTGCGCGACAATTGCGTTGCGGACCATAGGCATTTTGCCACTGGCGGGGCGGCTTGCTGATGCCGGTGCTCGCAAGTGCAATCAATACGCATTCCGATGCGTTTCGTGCCAACGCGGATGCCATGGTCCAGAAGCTTGCGAAAGTGCGCCAACTCGAGCAGGCAGTGCGCGACAATTCCGCGTCCAGAAAAGCGCGGTTCGACGAGCGTGGGCAGTTGCTGCCGCGAGATCGGGTCGAACGCCTTCTCGACCGGGGCCAGCCCTTCCTCGAATTGTCGACGCTCGCCGGCTATAAAATGCACGATGACGATGGCGGCAAGAACATCATGGGCGGCGGCACGATCGCAGGCATAGGCGTCGTTGCCGGCCGCCGGGTGATAGTCTCGGCGTCCGACAGCGGCATCAAGGGTGGCACAATCCCGCCGATCGGACTGAAAAAGTCGCTGCGTCTGCACGAAATCGCGTTCGAGAACCGGCTTCCCTTGGTCTATCTTGTCGAGAGCGGTGGGGCCAACCTGCTCTACCAGGCGGAGATGTTCGTCGAGGGCGGGCGATCCTTCGCCAATCAGGCTCGACTGTCGGCGGCCGGCATCCCCCAGATAGCCATCGTCCATGGTTCCTCGACGGCTGGGGGCGCCTACCTGCCCGGGCTCTCGGATTATGTCGTACTCGTCAGGGAGCGTTCGAAGATCTTTCTCGCCGGGCCGCCACTGGTGAAGGCGGCGATCGGCGAGGATGCCGACGACGAGGCACTCGGCGGCGCCGACATGCACGCCCGCGTCACCGGGCTGGGAGAGTACATCGCGGAAGACGATGAGCAGGCGATCGCCTATGGCCGTGCGATCATGGAGAACATCGCCTGGGATGCTGTGCCGGAAATCCATCCCGCCGAGCCGCCACTGTTCGACCCCGATGACGTGATGGGTATCGTGCCCGCGGACGAGAAGACACCCTTCGACATGAAGGAGATCGTGGCACGCTTGGTCGACGGCTCGCGCTTCCTCGAATTCAAGGCGGACTATTCGCCGGACACGATGTGCGGTCACGCGATGATTGAGGGGCACCGGGTCGGCATTCTCGCCAATAACGGGCCGATCATGCCGAGTGGCTCGTTGAAGGCGGCGCAATTCATCCAGCTCTGCGACCAGGCCGGTACGCCGCTCCTGTTCCTGCAGAACACCACCGGCTACATGGTCGGCACCGCCGCCGAGCGCGACGGTGCGATCAAGCATGGGTCGAAGATGATCCAGGCGGTCGCCAACGCTCGTGTACCGAAATTCACGATCCTCATCGGAGGCTCTTACGGCGCCGGCAATTACGGCATGTGCGGGCGCGGGTTCTCGCCGCGCTTCATTTTCGCGTGGCCATCGGCGAGGACGGCGGTCATGGGCGGCGAGCAGGCAGCCAAGGTGATGGAGATCGTCGCACGCGGCAAGGCAACGCGGGAGGGCAGCTCCGTCGACGAAGAGGCGCTGGCCAAACAGGGCGCGATGATCCGCGCCGGCGTCGAGGCGCAATCGTCGGCGCTTTTTTCCACTGCGCGCCTTTGGGATGACGGCATCATCGATCCACGGGACACCCGCCGCGTCCTCGGCCTGTGCCTGTCAATCGCGGCGGAGGGAGACAGGCGGGACTTGCGGCCAAATGCATACGGGGTGGCGCGTGGGTAGTCTTGCTGTGGTGCTGGCGCTCTACGTTGCCCCCGCTCTGGCCTGCCGGCCATCTCCCCCACGAGGGGGGAGATCAAACTTGGGAAAAGCATTCGCCAATCTTGAACGTTGCAGGACATGCGGCGCGGTGGAACTGCCAATCTCCCCCCTCGTGGGGGAGATGGCCGGCAAGACAGGGGGGCGCGAAGGAACGCAGCTTCCTCCGATCGTCGAGGGAGGGACGTAGATGCACTTCACGCCTGAACATGAATCCCTGCGCCGCACGGTGGCGAAGTTTGTCGATGTGGAGATCAATCCCCACGTCGATGCATGGGAGGCGGCTGAGGAATTTCCATCGCACGAGTTGTTCAAGAAGATGGGTGATCTCGGGCTTCTCGGGATCAAGTACGACCCGGCCTATGGTGGGCTCGGGCTCGACTTCTCCTATTCGATGGTGATGGCGGAGGAACTGGGGCTTATCCACTGCGGTGGCGTGCCGATGGCGATCGGTGTCCAGACCGACATGTGCACGCCGGCGCTCAACCGCTTCGGCTCCGAGCATGTGAAGCGCAATTTCCTCGCGCCTGCGGTTGCAGGCGACGTCGTCGGCTGTATCGGCGTCTCGGAACCCGGCGGCGGTTCTGACGTCGCCGCGGTCATGACCAGCGCGCGCGTCGACGGTGGCGACTATGTCATCTCCGGCACCAAGATGTGGATCACCAACGGCATGAAGGCGGATTGGTGCTGCCTGCTGGCCAATACCTCGGACGCAGCGCCCCACAAGAACAAGTCGCTGATTTGCGTGCCGCTGGACGCCCCAGGGATCACGCGGCAGAAGATCCACAAGATCGGCATGAATTCCTCCGACACCGCGCAGCTCTTCTTCGACGAGGTGCGCGTGCCCCGCGTCAATCTCATCGGCCAGGAAGGCGCGGGCTTCATGATGCAGATGCTGCAGTTCCAGGAAGAGCGGCTTTATGCGTCTGCCAGTTCGCTCAAGAGCTTCGATCGGCTGATCGACCTGACCATCGACTATGCGCGCGAGCGCCAGACGTTCGGGCGGCCCGTGCTCGACAATCAGGTGGTGCATTTCCGGCTGGCGGAGTTGCGCACCGAGGTCGAGGCGTTGCGTGCGCTGACCTGGAGCGCCATCGAGCAATATGTCGGCGGCGCCGACGTGACGAAGCTCGCCTCAATGGCAAAGCTCAAGGCTGGCCGCCTGGCGCGTGAGCTGACAGATGCGTGCCTGCAATATTGGGGCGGCATGGGCTATACCGCCGACAATCCGGTGAGCCGCGCCTATCGCGACACGCGGCTGATTTCGATCGGCGCCGGCGCGGACGAGATCATGCTCGGCATCATCGCAAAGCTGGAGGGGACGCTGCCCGGGACCAGCAACAGGGAACGAAGATGATCCGCAAGCTCCTCATCGCCAATCGCGGCGAGATCGCCTGCCGGATCATCCGCACCGCCCGTCGCATGGGGATTGCGACGGTGGCGGTCTACAGCGACGCGGACGCCCAGGCGCTGCATGTACGCATGGCCGACGAGACGGTGCGGCTCGGGCCGCCGCCCGCCGTCGAGTCCTATCTGAATGTCGACGCGATCATCGAGGCGGCGCTCGCCGCGAAGGCCGATGCGATTCACCCCGGCTACGGGTTCCTTTCGGAGAACGCCGGCTTCGTAGAAGCGTGTGGCGCAGCGGGGCTGATCTTCGTCGGGCCGCCCGCCGATGCCATCCGGGCGATGGGTGACAAGGCAAACGCCAAGGCGTTGATGCGCGCGGCAGGCGTCGCGGTCGTTCCTGGCTATGATGGCGGCGACCAGTCGCCTGAACGCCTGGCGCAGGAGGCGGAACGGATAGGCTTCCCCCTGCTGGTCAAGGCGGCAGCCGGTGGCGGCGGGCGAGGCATGCGGCGGGTCGACGCTGTCGACGACCTCCTGGCCGCGCTCGAGAGTGCTCGCCGCGAAGCCGAGAATGCCTTTGGCGACGGCAAGCTGCTGCTCGAAAAGCTCGTGGAGGATGCACGTCACATCGAAATCCAGGTGTTTGGCGATCGCCACGGCACGATAATCCACCTCGGCGAGCGAGACTGTTCCACCCAGCGCCGGCATCAGAAGATCATTGAGGAGGCGCCGTCGCCCTTCGTCGACGAGAGCCTGCGGACGGCGATGGGCGAAGCCGCCGTCGCGGCCGCGCGCGCGGTCGGGTATGTCGGCGCAGGTACCGTCGAATTCATCGTCGGTCAGGATCGCCGCTTCTTCTTCCTCGAGATGAACACGCGGTTGCAGGTGGAGCATCCTGTGACGGAGATGATCTCCGGCCTCGACCTGGTCGAATGGCAGTTGCGGGTCGCCCGCGGTGAGGCACTGCCGTATTCGCAAGAAGAGGTGCGGCTGAGCGGCCATGCGATCGAGGCGAGGCTGTGCGCGGAAGATCCGGCCAACGGCTTCATGCCGCAGACCGGGAAGGTGCTGCACTGGCGGCCAGACACCAAAGGCGGCAACGGCATCCGCGTCGACCACGGCCTTGCCGAAGGCGACGAGGTGACGCCGTATTACGACCCGATGATCGCGAAGGTCATTGTCCATGGCGAAACGCGCGCGGATGCAGTGGCCAAACTGGAACGCGCGCTGGTTTCTGCCCCGTTGCTCGGTGTGGTCACCAATCGTGCCTTTCTGCTCGATCTTCTGCGCGGAGAAACATTTCGTTCAGGCGGAATGACCACCGGACTGGTCGACCAATGCGGGTACCAGGCCGACGAGCCGGACGGAACGAACGTTGCGATCGCCGCGGCATCAATGGTGGGTGCGGCGAAAGGCGACTGGTTCTCTTCCGCCGGTCTAAGGCGATGTCCGTTGACGTTGCTCGACAAAGGCACGTCGGTGCGATGCGCCGTATTGTTCGAGCGCAATGCACTGGTGGGTGTGGATGTCGAAGGCGTATTCCATCCGCTGGGTCCCAACGACCTGGGCAACGCTGTGATCGCCCGCGACGGCGACGCTCTCTGGATTGACAGGGATGGCCGCGTCTTCCGATTTGGCGAACCGGACCCGCTGGCACGCGGCATCGGCAAAGGTGACGATCGCGTTGTGCGTACACCCGTATCCGGCCTGCTCCGAAATCTGTCCGTCACGGTGGGACAACAGGTAAAGCAAGGCCAGGTCGTCGCCGTAATCGAGGCGATGAAGATGGAAACCCAGCTCAGCGCGGGCAGGGACGGCAGGATCGCCGAAGCCGGTGTGCGGGCAGGCGATCAGGTCAGGGCAGGTGACATCGTGCTGCGGATCGAGGACGAGGTCACGTCTCCTTGAGATCGAGGATCCTGTCGAGCAACGCCAACAATGTGTCCCGCGCCTCCGGTCCGCCGAGGCGATCGACCAGCCGCTGCTCGTGCGCGGCCCATACGGCCGACATCTTCTGGGCGAAGCGGACGCCTTCGGGCGTCAGGTGCAGCGAGTGAGAGCGCTTGTCACCGACCGCCTTGCGACGCTCCGCAAGACCGCGCCGCTCGAGCCCGTCCATGAGCGCGACAAAGTTCGCGCGCTTGATGCCGAGCTGGCCGGCGATTTCCGTCTGCTTCTGACCGGGCGTTCGGGCAATCAGCGCCAGAACCGAGAACTCGGCCGGCCGAAGCTTCATCTTGCTGAAAGACTCAATGAAGTCCTGGAAGACGAAGAGTTGAGCGCGGCGCAGCTTGTAGCCGATGATCTCGTTCATCGTCGGTATGCCCTGGGCGACGACGCTGACGGCGTCCTGTCCGGGTCTTGCCACCCCGGTCTCTGCGATATTCTTGGTCATGCGCCCTCGGCGTCCTGTTCCTCCCGACGGCGGCGCGATCCTCGAATCGCAGCCACCTTGCGGCCATTCTAGTGCGTGATCCCGGCCATTTCACCTTCTCAGGCGCAATGAAACCGTTGTCGCTTGTCGGCTGCTTGATTGTTATGTTACAGAACAATCAACAACACAAGCGACCGGGAGACGTTCAAGGATGAGTGGCGAGGCAGCGCCCATGCAGGCGCCTGATTCCGAGGTGCTGGTTACGGTGGAAGGGCCGATCGCCAGGGTAGTCCTGAACAGACCCCACAAGCGCAACGCCGTCAATGACGCGATGCTCGCGGGGCTGGCCTCATTCTTCGAGGCGATCCCGGAAGGTGTGAAGGTCATCCTGCTCCACGGCGCGGGCGGGCACTTCTCTTCCGGCCTCGATCTTTCCGAGCAGGTGGAGCGTGAGCCCGAACAGGTCATGCGGCATTCCCGCGGCTGGCACCGCCTCATGGACCAGATCCAGTTCTCGGGTGTGCCCGTCGTTGCGATGCTCAACGGCGCCGTCATGGGCGGCGGGCTCGAAATCGCCACGACCGCGCATGTGCGGGTGGCCGAGTCATCGGCGACATTCCGTTTGCCGGAGGGCAAGCGCGGCATCTTCGTCGGCGGCGGCGCGACGGTGCGGGTCGGGCGCATCCTCGGTCCCGACCGGATGACCGAGATGATGCTCACCGGGCGATCCTATTCCGGCGAGGAAGGCTGCCGCCTGGGATTGGCGCATCATCTGGCTGGAGACGGCGAAGGACTTGCCATGGCCGAGGAACTCGCCCGCGATGTCGCCGGCAACGCGTCCCTCGTCAACTATCTCATCATCCAGAGCATTGCGCGCATCAATGACATGTCGCACGCAGACGGGCTCTATACAGAGAGCCTCAGCGCTGCGCTGTCTCAGACGGGAGCGGATGCCCGCGAGGGATTGAAGGCATTTCTCGAGAAGCGCAAGCCGCGCTTTGCCTGATCTTCGCCGCGCGGCCGCCTATTGGCTCGCGGCAGCGACCTGATCCTTGGGGAGATAGTCAACCTGCTCGATGAGGATCTCGTGGATCAGGTCCTCTCCCAGACGCTCGTTCACGCCATCGCGTATTCCTGCGCGAAATGTGTCGACGTCCAGGCTTTGCCGATTGGTGAAGTCGATCTGAGGGTTCGCATAGAGGTGGCTGTAGACCTGGTCGGCCAACAGAGCCTGGGGCGGAAGCTTCAATTGTGCCAGGCGCGCGGCCTCGGCGGTGAAGACGAGCCGCGCAAGAAAGTAGCCGTGCACGCGGCCATCCTTGAACACCGGCACCGAGATGATGTCGGTGCTGACATAGTCGAGGCCGTGGAAGGCGGGGGACTCCTCGGCATTCGCCGATTCATCCGGCGCCTGTGCCCATTGGAACGAGAACAGCATCGCGCCCGTCGTCGCGATGCTGATCCAAAGGGCTGCGACCATCAACTTGATCATGCCTGGGCGGCCGTCCTGCCGAATTCGTTCGCCGTATAGGTGCCGTCGGCTTCTGCGCGCTGGATCGCCTCTTGCATCAACGCGGCGACTTCGCTGACGGCATTGAGATGCGCCAGCACGGCTGCCTCGTTGGCGGCGAGCTTCTCGCGCAACCTGACGATGCTGTCACGGTGCTCGTGGCCCAGCGATTGCTCTCCAAGGTTCGATACCGCCTTGTTGAGTTCGTAGAGATAGCGGCTTTTGCGCGCGTTCGAGGCCTTGATGTCGAAGCGGATGTCGGTGCGTATGGACGCCGTCTCCGCCTCGACCGTCTCCTCGATGCGTCCGATGATCGCGGAAAGATTCATGAGTGCCGTCCCGTCGTTGCTGCCGTCGCGGCTTGGTGGCTGCATGAAATTCGCGACTTCTGCCATGGAGTTTTTCTCATTTTCACTCTGACTGGTTCTAGCGGCTGGTTACTTGCGAGGCTGCGGCGCGATCTTCTTGAAGCGATTGCGTGACCTTGCGTTGCAATTCCTGGACCAGCGCTACGGACAGCATTTCCTGGCTGTCCCGTTCGGCCTTGTCCGGATCATTCGATACGCCCTGGAGCGGCACCTTCTCGTCGCCCTCCATGTAGTAGCTGCGCAGGATGCGGTCGGCGATGCCGATGCCGCCACGCTCCGCCATGGCGTCGCCCAGCTTCTCGGCAAGCAGCGACTGCCACATCTCTCCGGCAAGGCCCTCGCCGTAGACGGAACTCGTTTCCTTTGGCAGCATGTTCTGCAGAAATGTCTGGAGCACCATCGCCTCGAACTTGGCGAAGGCCTCGGGCGTCTCCGCCGAGGCGTCTCCGCCCTTGGCGGCGGGTGTGCCAGCCACGGAGAAGCCGAGCGATTCGCCCGCACGGCCGGCCATCGTCGCAAGTCGAGTGCGCGCCGTCTGGACCGCCGTCGGGTCTGCCGCCTTCACGACATCCATGATGATGTCGCCGGGGGGTGAAATCGCCAATTGAGGGACCTCCCAAGTGTTCGTATTCGCGACTACGAATATGACCGGCTAAGCTTGTGGCAGGCTTACTTGCGCTCAGTAATGCGCCTCTCGACACTTTCAAGCTGGTCTTTTTCTGCCGCCTCACGTTCCTCCAGCCGGAATGCGTCGCGATAGGCTTTCTCGACGATTGTGGTTCGCGCGGTCGCCGTGGCCACGCGCGTGGCTTCCTGATCCGCGCGCCTTGTCTCCTTTTCCTCGCGGTCGACGGCAGCGGTGATGCGCTTGTTGTAGAGATCCGGAAACAGTCCCGGCAATGGTGAGGCCGTATTCAGAGCGTCGAGCAGCTCCGTGGCATCCTTGCGCGCCGCGGCGGCCTGAGCGAGATAGGTCGCATGCTTGGTCTCGTGCAATGCCTTGATCTGGCTTTGCAGGCGGACGAGACGTTTGAGGCGTTGCGCGCGCGTGGTCATCATCGGCCTATGGTCGTTGGAATGAAGCCGTCAATGAACAGGGACAGCATGATGCTGATGCCAAAATAGATCAGGATCAACGTGCCCAGCACCACGAACGGCAGGGAGATGAAATAGACCGGAATCTGCGGCGCCAGCTTGTTGACGAAACCGATCGCGAGATTGACGAGGATGGCGTAGGCAAGGAATGGGCTTGCCAAGCGCAGCACGACATAGAAGGCCTGCGACAGCGTATCGACCACATCGATCAGCGCGCCTTGCGAATTGTAGAGCCGGTTAAGCGGCGCGATCTCGTAGGAGATGATCAGCGCCTTGAAGATTTCGTGGTGAAAGTCGAAAACGAACAGCAGCAGCAGCGCGCTTATCGTAATGATGGCGGCGAGCGGCGCCTGAGGATCGGCATCTTCGATGGCGGTTCCGGCCATGCCGCCATATCCGCCGGCCATCGCAATGGCGGCGCCCGCGAACTGCAGCGCCAGCGTGTAGAACCGCGTAACCAGGCCTATCGTGCCGCCGATCAGCACTTCCGAGACAATCATCAGGAGCATCGCGTCGGGGGTCCTGTCGACGAAAGGCAGGATCGAATCCCAAAGGTGCGCCAGCAGGGCCCAGGTGACGGCGAGGGCCGCGAACAGCCGTATATGCGCCGGTACGCGCATGCTTGAAAGGCCCGGCATGAGCATGAAGCACGCGCCGATGCGACAGAACGCGAGAAACGCCGCGAGGGCGATCGAGTCCAATGGCACGTCGGGCAGCATCCCGGTCTGGAGCCTTTCCTGGCTATGCGGTGGCGTTCGGTATTCGGTGCGCCTGGACCATGCGCGACTTCCCTAGGAAATCGATCCGAGGACGCGGACCTCGACGCCGCGCGCGATCTCGACATGCGACAGGACCGGCAGCGTGGCGAACAGGCGCTCGACGATCATGCGCACATAGGGGCGTGCGTCCGGCGCCGTGACGAGCACGAAACGCTCGCCAGCGTCGAGGTGCTGGCGCACCGCCTTCGTCGCCTCGTTGCCGAACTCCTCGAGCAGCCGCGGGTCGATATCGAATTCGCGAATGTCGCCCTTGGCATCACGCTTCAGCGCCTGGTGGAAGGCGAGGTCCCAGCGATTGCCGAGACGTAGCACCTTGAGCATGCCGCCTTCCGACAGGTCGCCGCATATCTGCTGGGCCATGCGGATGCGCACATGCTCGACGATCTGCTCGGTGCGGCGCACGTGTGGCGCGATCTCTGCGATGGCCTCGATGATGAGGTGCAGGTTGCGGATTGAAATGCGTTCGGCAAGCAGCAGCTTCAGAACGGCCTGAAGGCCCGGGTAGGAGATGTGTGACGTACAGACCTCGTCGATCAGCTTGCGGTATTCCTGGTCCTGACGCTCGATGAGCGACTTCATGTCCTTGTAGGACAGGAGCTGCGGCAGGTTGTTGCGGATCACCTCCGAAAGGTGCGTCAGCAGCACCGACATGTTGTCGGCGAAGGTGAAGCGTTCGCGCTTCAGATCCTCGGAGAACATTTCCGACGCGGAGAAGGCGCGCATGCCGAAGGCAGGCTCACGGACTTCCTCGCCGGGCACGACGGGCAGCGGCCCGTTGCCCAGAAGCACCATGACTTCGCCAACCCGCATCTGGTATTCGGCGACGACCGTCCCGTGGATCTTGATCTGGTAGCTCTTCGGCGGGATCGAGAAATCGTCTGTGAGCTTCACTTCGGGCACGACGAAGCCGTACTGGGTGGCGAACTTCTTGCGCATCTTACCCATTCGGAAGGCGAGTTCCTGATGGGCGGTGAGCAGCCGCGTCGAGAGCTGCTTGCCGATCAGGAGTTCGACCTCCGCCGTCTTCAGCGACGACTTGATCGACTGCTTCTCTTCCTCCTGCTTGGCCGCTTCGACCTGCTGCACGGCTTCCTGCTCGGCAGCCTTCTGCTTGTTGCGCTGGCGCGGGATGACATAGGCAATCACGCCCAGCGCGGCACCCAGAGAAAAGAATGGCAGCATCGGAAGGCCCGGCATCAGGCCGATACCGAAGAGCAGCAACGCGGAGACCGACAGCGCGCGAGGATAGGCACCGAGCTGACCGAAGACGGCTTCGTCGGTGGAACCCCGCGTTCCGCCCTTGGAGACGACGAGGCCAGCCGAGAGCGAAACGATCAGCGCCGGAATCTGGGTCGCGAGGCCGTCACCGACCGACAGCTTTACGAAGATGTCGGCTGAGGTCGCCATGTCCATGTCGTGGCGCGAATAGCCGATCGCGATACCGCCGATGATATTGATCGCGGTGATCATCAGACCGGCGATTGCGTCGCCGCGAACGAATTTCGACGCACCGTCCATGGCACCGAAGAAGGAGCTTTCCTCTTCGAGCTCGCGGCGGCGGCGTTGCGCTTCCTTGTCGTCGATGACACCGGCGGACAGGTCGGCATCGATCGACATCTGCTTGCCGGGGATCGCATCGAGGGTGAAGCGGGCGCCCACCTCCGCGATACGTGTCGCACCCTTGGTGATGACGATGAAATTGACCACGACGAGGATGAGGAAGACGATGAGGCCAATGACAAAGTCGCCGGCCATGACAAGACTGGAGAAGCCGCCGATGACATAGCCGGCAGCGTCGGTTCCCTGGTCGCCGTGCGAGAGGATGGCGCGCGTCGTCGCGATCGACAGCGACAGCCGCAGCATCGTCACGATAAGCAGGATTGTCGGAAACGACGTGAAATCCAGCGGCCGCTGCATCCAAAGCGCCACCATCAGGATCAGGACGGACACGGCGATCGACAGTGCAAGGCCGAAGTCGATCAGGAACGGCGGCAGCGGCAGAAACAGGATCGACAGGATGACGATAACGCCAACGGCGAGCGCCACGTCACGACCATAGCTTCTAACGACTGGGAGTGCTGCGGTTTCGCTGAGTGCCATGCCTGATCAACCATCTGCCTTGTTGGGCGACGCGCTGCCACGTGCCGCCAGAGTGCAGACTAGGCGGCCAAGCTTGCGCGAGGGTGAGGTTGAATGGTCAGGGGGAGAGAAACGACCGTCAGAAGCCGGTCTCGATGCGCTGGAACATCACCGTGGTGAAGCCGGCGATCTGGGCGCCCATGAACGGCGCTGAGACTGCGACCGTCAGCAGGATCGCGACGATCTTGGGAACGAAGGTGAGGGTGATTTCCTGCACTTGGGTAAGCGCCTGTACAAAGGCGATGCCGACGCCGACGAACATCGCAACAGCGACGGCCGGTCCCGAGGCGGTCAGAACCGTCCAGATGGCGAATTGCGCCAGATCGAGGGCGTCGGCCTCGTTCACGCAGCCTGCTCGTCTTCGGTGCCCGACCCGTCATCGACGGTCTCGTCGCCCGGCGTCTCGTCCACGATCGGCGTGGCATCCGCATCCCGCACCACGAAGCTGCTGCCCATCGGCACCTTTGTGCCGTCATCGAGCACGAGCACCGTGCCATCGGAATAGAGTTCGACTTCCTTGACGATGCCGCCGGCCTTGCCGTCAAGCGTCTCGATCTGCTTGCCAATCAGGGTCGTCGCCTGCGCCAGTGCGTTGCCCTGGATCATCGCTTCGAGTTTGTTGTTCATCTGCACCGACTGCTCGACCTGCGAGAAGGTCGCGAGCTGGGCGACGTAATCGGTCGATTCCATCGGAGCCGTCGGATCCTGGTTCTTCATCTGAGCCACGAGCAGCTTGAGGAAGGACTCGTAGTCGACCGCTTGCGGAGAGCCGGCGCTTGCGGTGTTCGTTGTGGTGTTGTTCGTCGTGCTACCGACGCCGGATACGTCCATGGGTTCACTCCGCTGCGGTCATGATGAGAGGGGAGGTGGAGTCGTCTGCATCCGCCAGAATGCGGGCCTCGCGAGGGTAGAGGCCGCGAAGCGCCTTCAGGGCCTCGTAGACGTGTCCTTCGGAGACCAGCCTGTCGATATGCTTCAGCGATGACAGGATCTGCTCGTCGGAGAAGCAGGAAAGCATCAACGGCAGCGACCGGCGCAGCATCTCGCGCGCGTCGGCTGCTCCGTCCGGGTTCATCAGGATAACCTGGACGATGAAGTAGAGCTGGCGAAGCGGCGTTGTGGCATCCTCGGGCTGCAGGACATGGCCCTCCAGCAGGAACTGCACGTCGTTGAGAAACTCAAGCGCGACCTTCCTGTCGGTCTTGATGACCGCGCCATTGACGTAAATCTTCTCGTTGGCTTTCAGGGTGATCTTCAGTGTGTTCTTCATTGTATGCCGTCGCGGATGATCTGCGACACCTCGATGAGTCCCTCGAAGTTCTCCGACCGCCCTTGGCGGATTTCTTCCGCCTCCCGAAGCAGCCATAGACCGATGGAGATGAGATTGGCGCGAAGCTCCTGCGGCAGCTCGTTCTCTTCACTGCCGAGGTCCTCCACGAACGTGGTCCAGACGCGGTTCATGAAATAGATTGCCTGGGTCGCCTCTATCGACCGTGGACCCTTGTCCCGCGCGGCAGCCAGCAGGTCGATGGACCTCGTGAGCAACTGCCTTTCGCGATCCTTCGCGTCGGCCACGGAATCGGTCTGAACTTCGGCGTAGGAAAATTGGTACATTCGGCTTTCCGTGTGTTTGACAGAATAGGCGTCAGGACGCGGCTACTAGAGGAATTTCAGCAGGCTCATCTGCTGCATGCGGGACGTCAGGGTATAAGACAGCTCGATCTGCGCGATGAGGCCGTTGACCTTCACCGCAGCCTCGCTCTCGTCGACACCCTCGATATCGATCAGGCTCTTGCTGATGATGTCGACCTGCATGGACATGCGTTCATTGGCACGGTCGATGCGCTGCTCGGTGATACCGGTGTAACCCGTTTGGTTGGCGATGCCGGATATTCCCGCGCCAAGATCGGAGATGGCCTTTTCGAGCAGGGCCGACTTCGTGGTGCTTTGCAGGTCTCGGCCGACAAGGACAGAAATGGTCGCCGCCGCCATCGCCAGCTTGCGGAACGGGTCGATATTCGCGGATACGGACGTCTCGGCAGTTTCCGTCAGGGTGATGCGCGAAACGATCTGCTGGTCGGTGGCCGAAGACCAGTGATCTGTCCAGCCAGTGCCCATGAAATACGGTTCGACGACGTTATCGAGGAAGTCTTCCATCTCCGCCGCGGTGATGTCGCTGACATCGGTGTCGTCGGGATAGAAACCGAAATGGCCTTCGAACAGCTCGTTGAATTCCGTGGCGCTGGTCGACGCCGGATCGAGGAAATCGTCCAGCGGCTTCACATCGGTGTTGATGCCGGCGAAGAGATGTTCGCCGTTGAGATGAGCGTTCAGCGAGCTCGTCATCGAGGCGATGAAGACCTCGGCCTGGTCCTTGGCGATATTGGGATCTGATGCGCTCGACAGGGCCGTCGTGAAGGCGGACAGCAGGCTGTCGGCGTCATCCTTCATCTGGTTGAGGATGACCTGTGTCGACGCGAGACGGGATGCTGCCAGTTCGTTCGAATCGGTCAGCCCCTTCAGGCGGTCGATGTCACGGTGGAAAGACACCGACATGCCCGTTCGTGCGCCAAGCGCCAGCCCGCGATCGGCGACCCGGAAGGTCACCGCTTCCTTGTTTGCCGACACCAGGTCCGTCTGCATGCGCGCCATCTGGTAGCGCATCGCCTGCGTGATCGCCTGGGTGGAGACGAAGGAGACTTTCATCGAATTACCTCACCACCGACAGGAGCGTCTGGAGCATCTCGTCGATCATCTGCATCATCTTTGCGGACGCCGCATAAGACTGCTCCAACTGCAGCATCAGCGCCATCTCTTCATCGACGTTCACGTTTGTCAGGTTGGACAGCACTTCCGAGGTACGGAACATCGTCGCGCTCTTGGTCTCGGCGGCGCTGGAAGCCGTCTTGCGCGCATCTTCCAGCCAACTGATCGACCCGGCCGAGAACGTCATCAGGCTCTGGCTCGCCGTGACTCCGCCATTCGTGACGAATGTCATCGGCTCGTCGAGGCTGTTGACCTTGTCGATCAGATATTCGCTGAAACTCGCATTGCCGTCGGGATTGAAATCGAAGGCGACGCCATCCCGAAGCCGCTCGACGTCACCGCCCTTGGAAGGATCGACGGTGGCGTTCAACGATATGCCGCTTGCTAGCCCGGTCTCTACCGTGCCGGCCGCCGGAACATTTGGCGCACCGGGCCAAGTGAACAGGCCGGCCACGACGTCGTTGGGCGGATTCGGGTCCGTCTCCGAGAATGTCTGGATCAGGCCTCGCGCCACCTCGTCGAGTTGGCTCTGCATCTCGACGGCAAATGAATCGCGTAGCTGCACCATTGCCGCCAGCGATCCGCCGCCCGTGGTGTTTGCGCCCGTCGACTTGGCTAACGGCACGCCGTCGACGAGGATGCGGTTTCCGACTGTGGCCGAACCGTAGACCACGGTCGGCTCGAAGCTGACGGGGCGGGGGTCGGTCTCGAAGAGCGTCGTGCCATCGGCCGTGACGATCATCAGATCGTTATCGTCGCGGGAGATCGTGGAGATCGGCACGAATTCCGAGACTCTTTTCAGGATCGCGTCGCGCGTGTCGTGTGCATCGAGGGCATCGCGGCCGGAGCGGCTTGCCCTGATGATTTCGTCATTGACCTTCTTGAAGTCGGCGAGGAGCGAGTTCAGTTCCTCGACGCCCTGGGCGATCTCGCCATCCATCTGTGAACGAAACGACTGAATGGAGGCGGAGCCGTCATTCAGGGAACGCACGACCTCGCGCGCCATCTCGATCGAATTTTCCGCCAGCGTGCGGTTCGATGGCGTTGACGAATAGAGCTGCAACGCTTCCTGGAACTGGCCGATGAGCATTGCCGGCGACGTCGCGTGATCGACGCCGTTGACGTCGAGGCTAAGCCGGTCGAGTTCGTAGACGATCTTGCTCTGGGCGGACCATCCCGACAATGCGGTCAGGTTCTGCTTGAACAGAGCTGCGTCAGTGGAGCGCTGAATGTCGACGACGCGGGCACCCGGATGGAGACTCGACAGCACCGCGGTGCGGCGATTGTAGTCCGGGTTGTCCGCGTTCGCCATATTGCGCGACAAGACGCTGGTTTGGCGCTGGGTATTCAGGAGCGAGTTCTGAGCGGTGTTCAGTGCTGTAGAAAGTGACATTTTTCCCCTATCCCATACCCTACGCCAGACATTACCTCGCGAGGTTCACGAGCACGTCCATGAGGTCTGAGCCGGTCTGGAAGACCTTGGAGTTGGCGGTGTAGTTGCGCTGGGACTCGATCATGTTGGTGAGCTCTTCAGCGATGTCGACGTTGGAGGCTTCAAGCGCGCCGGACTTGATCGCGCCCAGGGCGATCTCGTTGGGACGGCCGAAATTGACCTGGCCGGACTCAAGACCTTCCTTGAACACGTTGCCCGGCAGGACGTTCAACTGGTCCGGGCTCTGCACAAAGGCGAGATCGAGACGATACAGGTCTTCCTTGGCACCGTTCGCGTACTGGGCGATGACGAGGCCGTCGTCATTGATGATGATGCTGTCGATCGCCGAAGTGGCGGAACCGTTCATGTCCGATTCGAGCGGCGTATAGGGCCCTTCGAGTTGGCGCATGTTGGAGAAATCAAGTTGAACGTCATCAAGGCCGTTGAGCGTAGTCAGATCAAGGGTGATGCCGGTCGCTGAAGGGATCGTCTCATCGAGATTGCCCGTTGCGGGATCGAACACCAATGTTTCCACCACAGGCACGACAGGCGTCACGCCATCATCCTGGAGGTAGGGGAAACCAGACCCCGCGGTAGCGCCAGGCTGTGGAAAGACGGAGACTTCCCAGGTGTCCGGTGCCGTCTTGGTGAAATACATGTCCAGCTTGATCGGCTGTCCAGCATTGCCGATAGCCGTAGTGGACGTCTTGTAGATCGAACCCGCTTCCATGCCGGCCGCGATCTCATCCACGCCCGCGCCCGCGGCAGGATTGGTGGAGGGCAAGGTGTCCGCGTAGACTGGAGCATTGTAAGGAAGGTTCGAGGCGAACGAGCCGCCGGTTGTCGGCACGCGCTCGAGGCCGCTGGTGGGAATGCTGACGCGTTCGAAATCTCCATAAGCGGTCGAAGCGCCTGGCTCGCCGAGCTCGAAGCTGCGACCCATCAGGTAGAATCCGGCCGCGTTGACGAGATTGCCGTTGCCGTCCGGAATGAAGGAGCCTGCACGTGTCAGGAATGGCTGGCCGGCTGCATCCTCGACGACGAAGAAGCCGTTGCCGTCTACAGCAAGGTCGGTGACGGAGGTGGTGTATTGAAGGTTGCCCTTGCCCATGTCGTAGCGGACCTGGGTGGAAACGCCGCCGGACACGTAGGTGGTGCCGGTGTTGGGGACCACGAGCGAGGAGAACTCCACGCTGGCCTTCTTGTAGCCGTTGGTGCCGGAGTTGGCGATGTTGTCAGCCACTGTACCCAAGCGCGTGGACTGCGCGTTCATGCCGGAAACGCCGGTGCGCATCATTCCATACAAGCTCATTTCGACTTCTCCTCAAGATTTCGGACCGCTTGCCGGGAGGTTAGCTGCCTTGTCTTGCGTGAGGCTGGCTTGATGATGAGACGTGGGGCAGTCGATGGGATCGGCGCCTGAGTTTTGGCAAGGCGCCGGAAGAATCGATCAGCTTACGAGCCGGTACCCGAGGAAGCGCTTGGAATCGATCGGGTCATGGCCCAGATGCTGGCGCAGCTTCTTGCGCAGCTTACTGATGTGGCTCTCGACCACGTTCTCTTCGACCTCGTCGTCGAAGATGCCATAGATCGCGTTGAAGACCTGGGTCTTCGTCACACGGCGACCGGCATTGCTCGCCAGGAACTCCAGGATGCGGCGCTCGCGACGTGGCAGGGGCAGAGGCTCGCCATCGACCTCGGGGTCGCGCCCGTCCATGAAGATGCGAAGTCCGCCGAATTCCGAGTAGGGCTTTTCTTCCTGGTTGCGCCGGCTGATCGCCGCGATGCGCGCCAGGATTTCGCGAACATGAACCGGCTTGCGCACGACATCGTCGACGCCCGATTCGAACATTCGCAGCGTGTGTTCCAGCGAATGCTGGTCCGACAACGCGATCACGGGTGCCGTGGTGCGGTCCCTGATCTTGCGCGGTGAAACCAGATTGCTGCAGCATTCGCCGATCAGAAAGGCGCTTACCGCCTTCAGATCGTCTTCCGCGACGCTGGATACCCATTCCCCGAAATCGCTCGAGCCGAACCCGGCACATGCGACACCTTCGCGGCTGAGGAGGGAGTGATACCCTTCCTTAACCAGTTCTCGTTCATCTACCAGTACGATCATCGGCCGCCCTCCGAATCAGTTGCCCAAAGCTGTGGATAAAGGGGTAGCCGGACGGGTGAATCCCCGGCAACCACAATTTCTTGTAGCTGCTTTCTTGGGAGTCTCGGGAGCAGGGCCGCTTGAGTCGTTACTCAATCAGGAATTGCAGAATGTGCGCGCTTGGGGCGTCCATCGACCGAAGCCCGTCGCGACCATGTTGGTGATCACCCGGCAGACATAGCGCTTCTGCGCCGGGTCGTTGTCGGGACCGGCGTGATAGCGGGCCACAGCCATCGCCCACGTCCCGTGCCGACGTTTTAGTTGGGTCAGGAATCGCGCCGCATAGTCGACGTTCTTGCGAGGATTGAGCATGTCCCGCAGTCCCGCAAATTCGGCGGCGTGATAGTGGTGATTGATCTGCATGCAGCCGAGGTCGATGAGTTTGACGCCGGCGCGCTGCGCCTGCTCGAACGCTCGCACCGCGTCTTCGGTGCTGCGTGCGAACACCGCCCGCCCCTCGATGTTGAGCGCGTTCGGGTGCAGGCTGCCCTTGTTCCCCGTCTCTGTAAGCCCTACGGCATATAGGATGCCCGCTGGCACCCCGTATCGGTCGGCCGCGCGAAGGATCTCCGCCTCGCATGCGTTCGCTCCGGCGGCGGCGGTCGGAAAGGCAAGCAGGCTAGATATAGAGGCTACTGCCAGCGCGGTCCGCAGCCACTTCGCCAGAGCCGGGGCCAGCCCGTTCACCATCGCGTGCATTTGAGCTCCGATCACCGCCCTGTCCCCTACCACTCGCTTCTCCATGTCCCTGCTGCTGCGGTGCGAATTGCTCGCGCCCCGTGCTAGCTTGCTGTGGGGTCGAAGTCGTCTGTGGCGACGTCTGCGGAGCCTGTTGGATCGTGACCTTGTCGATCTCGAACCCGAGCCCGCGCAGCGCCTTTACAATCGCGTCGCTGTCGTTGGAAAGCTTTTGCCGAGCGTCGTTGGACTCAACTTGAATCTCAACGGAGAGTTGTGTTCCACTGGCGCTCAGCCGCGCCGTGACCATGCCCAGCTCGACGGGCTGGAGCTGAATCTTGAGGGTATTGACTCCTGTGGAAAGCGATTGGGCTCTTTGTCCCGACAAAGCGCCCGATTCTGCAGCCGCTGCACGCCATGTGTGATCGCCCTCGATCGCGGCCACGACGCTTGCCGAAGTGTTGCCCAGAAGCGGATTCGATGTCGCCGAAGGGGCCAAAGCGGCGCTGTAGCCAACGACCTTGAGCTGTCCATTGAGCGCATCGAGCGAGTTCGCCTGCGGCAGCGCGTTGGCCTGGCTGTTGCCCTGCGACAGTTGTTCGCGGGCAGGTATGAAACGGGCGATTTCCCTGTCGCCCATCTTGGCAATCTGACGCTCCGTCGCCTCTGCCTGAAGTGGTGCAGGTTGTTCGCCTTCCACGGCCGGCGTCGCGGATGCTTGCGGTGCCGCCAATGGGACCTGTTTGCCGCGCTGCTCTCCCTGGCGCTCTCCGGTCTGTGAAGGAGGGTTCGGCAGTGCGGCCGCAGCCATCGTCGCGACGGCTGGGGCAGCCTTCGCGTCGGCGGTCGACTGAGCTGGCACCTGGGATGCAGCATGTTGTTTCTGGGCGGCGGCGAGCGCGTCCTCCGCGCTCATCTCGCCCGTCGCCTTGGGGTCAGTGGCAGTTGTCTTCTCCACCGGTGCGCCGACAACAGCAGATGCGATCGGTGTGGTTGGCAGTGGTGCGGCGTCGTTCGATGGCGCGCCATCGGGTAGGGCCGCCTCAATCGTTTCCTGTTGCTCCTCGGAAGGAACAGGTTCGGGCGCGACCACGAGGCCATCGCCGATGTCGATCACATGTTCTTCGGCAAGAAGCGGTTGCTCCGTCTTGCCATCCGCCGCAGTCGCGGGTGGCTTTCCGAGCTGGCCCGCGCCGTAGCCGATTGGCGAGCCGTAGCTCTGTGGCTTCCACGCGTCGCTGTCCGGCGCGGCGTTGGATCCGGTTCCGCTTTGCTTCGCCGGCTTCGGCGCCAGCGCGTCCTCGAAACCAGTGTCGCCTGGGTCGGCTGACGGCGAGAAGCGGTCACCGCTCCTCGAGTAGGCGGGCTGGCCGATACCGGCTACTGCCACGTTGAGGGTCATTGTTCCGTCTCCTCAAGCAATTTGTCGATCGCCTCGAGCTTCGAGCGCGCGGCTGTGACCAGGGCCTCTGTTTCCGTCGGTTCGGCGGGCTCCGCGGTCGGTTCATCGACCGCCACCTCTTCCGACGCCGGTTCAAGCGTGGCAGGGCGAGGCGCTGGGGCGACCACCTCGTTGGCAACCGTCTTCGCCGCTTCGAGCAGCGCGCGATCTTTCGACGAAAGCCTCGATGAATCGAGATCGCGCAACTTTGCAAGAACCTGGTCCACCGTCTCGGACGTCACGGACGAGATGCTGGAGTAGAGCGCGCCGCGAGGGTCTTCGTCGTCCGGCAGATCGTCGCCTGGATCGGTCCTTCTCGACGCGAAATCCAGCAGTTCTGCGTCTCCGTCAATGGCAGCGCGGCGGGCGAGGCGAAGATAGACGGTTTTCGCCTGTTCGTTCGTCATCCACCCGATGGTGCTTTCGACCGCTGCAAGATCGAGGTCGAGATGCCGCAAGGCGATGACGCCCGAAACGAAAGATTCGGCGTATTGGCTGGCATAGGGCGAGCGCAGAAATCGGCGGGCATACTGCTCGGAGGCGGAGAGAAACTTCTGCGTGTCCTGGGCTGTTACCGACAGTGCTATCGTGCGGCGCAACGCGGCTTCTTCCACCAGCGTGCCGGGGCTTTCCAGCCGCGCCCGATCGAGGATGGCGATACCGGCGTTCGCATTCTCGACGCCAAGGATCGAACCCTTGACGAGCGACAGGAAGGCGGCGACCTCCGCATGGTATCGACCGGGCTCGATCGTGGCCATGGCTTTGCGGGCCTGCGCGACGTCTCCTAGAAGATAGCCCAGAATGCCGGCAGTGGCCTGCCGGTCGTCTTCGTCGAGCTCGACGCGCGCGATCGTATCGGCGATGGTAGCGGGATTGCCGCCGCTCATTGCATAGACCATCAGCGCATCAACGTTGCGCGCATCCTCGAAGATGGTGGATTCGGCGCTGCGAAAACGGCCGTCGATCATTTCGAGCAGTTTCCTCTGCATCGGCAAAGCAGCATGGTCGCCGTCGGCGATGCGATCCTGCACGAGCTGCAGCGAGCGCACCATCTGGTAGGGCTGCAGCGTCTCCTCGGTCGCATGCGCGGCGGTCGCAACAATGCTCCAGCCGGCAATGGCGAGCGCATGCAACAACCGTGGTTGCTTTGGGATCACTCCCCGGCCTCCAGGAATATCTCGATACGTCGATTGGCATCGGCGAGGGGGTCTTCGGGGACCTTGAGTTCGCGATCGGCGAACCCGGCGACTTCGCGGACCCGCTGCTCCTCGACTCCGCCGCGCACCAGCATGTAGTAAGCCGCGTGGGCCCGCGCCGTTGAAAGGCGCCAATTGTCGTAGTTCTCGCCGCGAAACGGGCGACCGTCGGTATGGCCGTTGATGCTGATCCTGCCCGATACTTCGTCAAGCGCGCGCCCGATCGTTTCCATCGCAAGCACGAGTTCGCCCTGCGGAACGGCCGAACCGACCTCGAACATCCCGTAATTGAGTTCGTCGGTGAGCGAAATCAGCACGCCTTCGGCGCGTGGTGTGACGGAGATCGTCTGGTTAAGCTCGGAGTTTTCTCCGAACGCCTGCGCTATGTCCTCGCGGATACGCTCCGCAAGGACCTCAGTCGCCGACGGCGCATCTTCCTCGAGCACCTCTATCTCAGGGGTTGGCAGCGGTTCCAGGGCGGCCATCTCCTGCTCCGGTTCCTCGGATACCTCGACTGCTTCGGGTGCGATCGGCTCTGGTTGCGGCTCGCGGAAGACGTCGAGTTCGGCATCGTCCTCTGCCGGTGCCACTTCCTGGGACCAGAAGTCCGGTGCGAACGGGTCGCGATAGGACTCGCCGCCGTCGGCGCCCGTGGCGGGCCCAGACGTCTGAGCACCGCCGTCACCCTTTGCAGACACGTTCTGCAGGGTTGCCGTCTGGGCGGCGATTTCGGCAAGGACGGCGTAGGGATCTGCAAAAAGGTGCTCGTCGGAAGTCTTTTCCGTATCGGCCTGGTCGGTGGAGTTCGCGAATTGGCCTGGCCCGGCCTGCGCGTGACTGGCGTCCGATTCCTGGTCGGCGCTCGGGGGCGCCGAGGAGGATTGCTCGGCTGACTCTTCCTCGGGGTCGTCGAGCCCCTTCGTCGTCGGCGCTGAATCTGCCAGCGTCATCGGGTTGAAATAGCTCGCGATCGCGGCTTTCGATTCCTCGTTCGCTGCGTTGACGAGCCACATGACGAGGAAAAAGCACATCAGAGCGGTCATGAAGTCCGCGAATGCGATCTTCCAAACGCCGCCATGGTGGCCTTCCTCGTGATCGTCGCCGCCACGTCTGACGATGATGATTTCCTGGCGCTTCTCGTCAGAATCGAATGCACTCATGAAAGCGTCTCCGCGAGGAGGGTGGACCATTCGGCGAGCCGTGTCTCGAAGACGCTGTCGTCAATCGTCACCGAAAGATCGAAATTGGCGCTCTCGACGAAGTCGAACTGCTCCGCATACCGGGGCAGCTTGACCTTCAGGGCGTCGAACAACGGCAGGCTGCCGGTGACGTGGATGCGCACCGCCTCGTCGTCGGTAAGCGCCTTGCGAATGATCTCCGCCAGCCGCTCGATCGAGCGCTCGCGGATATCGTCTGTCAGCACAACACCGAGTATGCGGGCGGTCACCGCGCCTGTGAGTTCGATGAGGCGATTTTCCATCGCCTCCATGCCGGCTTCGATCTTCGCGCTTGCTTCCTCGGCGAACTGACCTTGAAGTTCGGTGAGTTCTTCGGTGTGGCGATCGCGCTCCATCTGCAGCGCGTCGGCGTGTTCCTGGGTCAGCCGTTCGGTAAGCGCGGCCTCCGCCTCGGCGACTGCCTCGGCGATCAGCGCTTCGGTGTCGACCGCGTCAGACACGATCAACTCGTCGAATTCCGGAAGTTCCATGTCCGGCAACCCCGGAAAGCCCATGGGCTCAACGAGGGAGTCGGCGCCGCTGGAAGGCGGCGCGCCGAAATCCTTGAGTGCATTGGCCAGGGCGAACGGAGGCATCAGGCGGCCATCTCCTGGCTAGCCCACTTGCGAAGGATCTGCGCCGAACGTTCCTCGTTGAGATCGACCATCTGCGCGAGGCGATCCTGCGGCGCCGGCTTGATCTTGAACCGGATGTCGTCCGCCATGTGGTCGGGGAACTCCATTCCGTCGCCACCCAGTGGATCGGGCAGTTGCATCGCGTCGAGCGGGTTGGGCAGCGAGAGCTGGATGTCGTCGAAGTTCATGTCTCCGGCCTCTGCGTCCTTCTTGCCGGTGACGGCAGCGACCATCGGGCGCAGGCCGAACCACGACACGAGGAAGACGACGACGATGAAGGCGAGGGCGTTGATCATGGTGCCGGTATGACGGGCGGCGGACTCGAGCCATGTAGGCGCCGCGACTTCGACGCCGGCCATGTCTTCGATGAACTCGACCGAGGACACGTTGATGATGTCGCCACGCTGTTCGTCGAGACCTGTCGCGGATGCGACGACGGCTCTGATCTCGGCGATACGCTCGGCGATCTGTTCGGCAGTCGCGTTCTCGCCAATGACGGCCGCGAGCCTCTCCTGGTTGACCACGACGGCGATCGACAGGCGCTCGATGGAATAGCCATTGCTCACCGTGGCAATGCGCTTGGAATTGAGTTCGTAGTTGGTGGTTTCCTCGCGACGTTCGCGTTCCTCGGAGGAAGACGCGCCTTCTCCGGCGTCGACATCTTCTTCGGGAAGATTCTGCTGCACGGTCGTGGGTGGAGCCGCCTGGCGCTCGGTCGCCTGGTCGTTCGAACGAACGATCTGGACGGAGCGCTCGACGCGGGATTCCGGATCGAAGATCGTCTCTTCGGTCTGCCTGGTGTCGGTGTTGACGTCGGCCTTGACGCTGGCACGAAAGTTTTCAGGCCCCAGATAGGGGGCCAGTGCCTGCCTGATATTGTCGACGATCTGGCTTTCGACCGTCCGCTCGATGGTCACGGAGCGGGTAAAGGTGTTGTTTGACGGATCATCACCGGAAGCCAGCAGGTCGCCGGCCGAGTCGAGAATGGTGACCTTGTCCGCCGACAGGCGCGGCACTGCTGCGGCGACCATGTGGCGGATCGCCGTTGCGGCCTTCTGGCCGTCGGCGGCGTCCGCGCGGATGACCACGGACGCGGTGGGCGCCTGCTCTTCACGACGGAAGGAGGCCCGTTCGGGCATGACGATGTGAACCCGCGCGGACTTGATCCCGGCGATCGACTGGATGGTGCGGGCGATCTCTCCTTCGAGAGCGCGAACACGCGTCACCTCCTGCATGAAGGATGTGAGACCGAAGGAGCCGACCGTGTCGAACAGTTCGTAGCCGGCGTTGCTGCTCGTGGGCAGGCCGCGTTCGGCGAGCAGCATACGTGCCTGGCCGGTGCTGCCGACGGCAACCATCACAGACGTGCCGTCGCTGGAAACGTCATAGCGTATTCCGGCTTCAGACAGGACGGAGCCGATCTGGCCGACATCATTGCGGTCGAGACCGACGTAGAGCGTCTCGTAGGTTGGCCGGTTCAAATACAGAGACCCCGTCAGGATCACCGCGATGATGATGGCGGCTGCGCCACCCATCATCGCGAGGCGCTTGGCGCCCAGGCCGCGGAGATTGTCGATTATGGACTGGATCTGTTCTGGCAAAGCTTCATGCTCCGGAAATACGCAGGATCTCAGGATAGGCGTTGAAGCTTGCGCGAAGATGGTATCGGGCCGCCGCGAGGCGACCCGATGTGATCAGGCGTTCTGTTGGCTTAATTCTGGAACAGGGCCAGGATGTTCTGTGCGTTGCCGTTGGCGATGGACAGTGCCTGGATACCCAACTGCTGTTGCACCTGGAGCGCCTGCAGTTTGGTGGACTCCTCTTCCATGTCCGCATCGACGAGCTGGCCGACGCCGCGGTCGACCGCATCCATGATCTTGCTGACGAAGTCCTGCTGCGAGGCGATGCGGGTCTTGATCGCGCCGAGATCCGATGCCGCCGTGGTCACCGCACTGACGGTTCCGTCGATGGCGTTGAGCAGTCCGGCGAGCTGGTCCTCCGATGCGGTTCTGATGTCGATGCTAAGGATGTCGAGATTGTCGACTTCGGCGCGCAGATTGGCAACGCCAAGCTCGAGCCCGGTGTCGGCGGCAGATGCCGGCGCTGGTCCTTCGAGGGATACGAGCCCGTCACCATCCACCGTGACGTTGAAACCGGCGGCCGCGCCGAAGGTATCAACGTTGTTGATGGCTGCTTCTAGCGCTGTCACCAGATCGCCCCCTGCGGTCAGATCGAGACCGCCGTCCGTCCCATCGAGCGTAATGGTGTGTGTCGCCCCAGCATACGTCATTTCGAAGGAGATCGAGCTTCCCTCGTTGAGCGTGACGCCCTCCCATGTTCCGAGCTGGAGCGATGCTGAGGTCGGGCCGGCGAAATCCGCCGGCGTGCTCTCTCCGACCGCAAGACCTGCAAGCGAAAAGTTCGCGTCCTCGAAGTTCACCCCGCCGAGGATGCCGCCTTCGCTGTCAGGATCGGCGTTGAACAGCGCCACCTTGGAGGTGTCGATGTCGATCGTCCCGAGGGCTATCGAGCCGCTTGCGGTGCGAATGAACGAAGCGACGACCTTTTCGATGCCGGCTTCCGGCACGTCGAGCCAGTTGCCGCCCGAGAAGGTGGCCGACTTGGCGTAAGTCTTGAGGTCGTTCTGGAGCTGGGTAATCTCTTCCTGGATCTTCGTCTTGTCGACATCCGGCTGGGACGCCGCGACGATCTTGCTCTTGATGGTGTCGAGGGTCTGCCTCGCGACGTCCATTGCGGTGTAGGCGATGTCGACCTGGGCCGCGCCGAGACCGAGTGCGTCGCGAACCGTCGACATGGCGCTGTTGTCGGAGCGCATGGTCGTGGCGATCGACCAATAGGCGGCGTTGTGGGCGGCCTCGGCGACGCGGAAGCCCGTCGAGATTCTGCCCTGCGTCAGGTCAAGCTTGGCGTTGGTGCTCTTCAGGGTTTGCAGCGCCGTCATTGCTGCGGCGTTGGTCATGATGCTCGACATGGGAGTGAATGCCTCTCGTCGCGATATGCGGGAAACATGCCGGACCGGGACCGGAATGACGGGACGGCTTCATGCCCTCTGACCCCGGGGAGGGGTTCGACCCGTCAGCGTTGTTCGCATTAATCATTTGGTAAGGTTACTAAATGGTTAACGAGAACGCCCGACGTTAACACAATCCTCACGCGCGATGCCAGCGGAGAAACATTTCCTCGTGCAGAACGAAAACGGGCCGCCCGGTGAGGGGCGGCCCGTCAATTCGATGCTTCCCTAGGGCTGTTAGCCGCGGAAGAGCGACAGGATCATCTGCGAGTTACCATTGGCGATCGACAGCGCCTGGATGCCGAGCTGCTGCTGGACCTGCAGGGCCTGGAGCTTGGTGGATTCCTGCTCCATGTCAGCGTCGACGAGCTGGCCGACACCACGATCGACGGCATCCATGATCTTGCTCACGAAGTCCTGCTGCGAGGAAATCCGGGTCTTGATCGCGCCGAGATCCGAAGCGGCAGTGGTTACCGTGCTCAGCATCGAGTCGATGCCTTGCATGTACTCCTGCAGATCGAGGGCGTCGGCGTTGGCGATGTCGAAGCTGGTGGCGTCGAAGAAGTTGCCATTGGACGTAGTGCGGACATTGGAAACGGTCAGCTCGAAGTCGGCGGCGTCGTGGTCGTCTTCCTCGAAGACCAGTATGTCGCCCGGGTTGGCCGGATCGTTGAAGCCGAGCACGATGCCATCGCTCGCTGTGGCGCCAGCATCTGCGACAAGCACATCGCCCAGATCAGCTTCCGAGATGGCTGCGTTAATTGCGGCCGTCAGTTCGGTCTGATCCGAAATCGTACCCTCAGTCGTCAGAGTGAGGGTATCCAGAAGAGCACGATCGACCGTGATCCGCGACTTTTCGCCGTTGATCTCGACATCGAAGCTGACAGCGCCTGCCTCTCCGAACTCGATCACGCCTTCGCCGGCACCGGTGCCGTCGAAATCATGCGCGAACAGGTCGACAGACAAGTCCGAGCCGTCGGTCGCAGTCAGTTCGACGTCAGCGCCGAGTGCCTCGAATGCAGCGCCTTCGATTGCTTCGCCCTGCTCCAAGAGGCCGAATTCGTCGGCAGCACCGTTGAAAAGTGCCGTCTTGGCGGTGTCGACTTCGATCGTGCCGAGGCTGATCGAGCCTGTGGAATCACGCAAGAAGGATGCAACGACTTTCTGAAGGTCGCTCTGCTCCACATCGAGCCAGTTGCCGCCGGAGAAAGTGGCAGAGCTGGCATAGGTCTTCAGGTCGTTCTGAAGCTGCTTGATTTCTTCCTGGATCTTCGACTTGTCGATGTCCGGCGTCGTCGCAGCGACGATCTTCGCCTTCATCGTGTCAAGTGTGTCCTTGACGACATCCATGGTAGTGTAGGCGATGTCGACCTGAGCGGCACCGAGGCCGAGCGCATCGCGCACGGTGGACATGGCGTTGTTGTCCGAGCGCATCGTGGTCGCGATCGACCAGTAGGCAGCGTTGTGCGCAGCTTCAGAGACGCGGAAGCCGGTGGAGATACGGTTCTGTGTCGTGTCCAGCGACATGTTCGTGGAACGCAGGGTCTGGAGCGCCGTCATTGCTGCGGCGTTGGTATTGATGCTCGACATTGAAAAATGCCCCTTGATGAAATGACTTTGGGACATACCGGATCGGCCGGCGTGACGAAGCGGCATCATGCCTTTGGCCGCCCCCGGCGGCACAACTCGTCAACCCGTTAACCATGAACGGGAAGGGCTTACCGATTGGTTAACCATAACAAATTCTTGCAAAAATTCTGCCGACCGCCAGGCCCCCGCGGCCTGCACCAAAAAGGAAGGGGCCGCGTACGAGACGCGGCCCCTTGTGTTCTTGTGTGTTCCCCGCGCTGCGGGGAGGCTTCCGATTAACGGAAGAGCGACAGGATCATCTGCGAGTTGCCGTTTGCGATCGACAGCGCCTGGATGCCGAGCTGCTGCTGGACCTGCAGGGCCTGCAGCTTGGTGGACTCTTGTTCCATGTCGGCGTCGACGAGCTGGCCGACACCACGATCGACAGCATCCATGATCTTGCCGACGAAGTCCTGCTGCGAGCCGATGCGGGTCTTGATTGCACCGAGGTCGGAAGCCGCGGTCGTCACCGCCCCGAGCATCGAGTCGATGCCCTTCATGTACTCCTCGAGGTCAACGGATTCGGCACTCGAGATGTCGAAGCTGGTGGCGTCGAAGAAGTTGCCATTGGACGTCGTGCGGACGTTGGAAACGGTCAGCTCGAAGTCGGCGGCGTCGTGGTCGTCTTCCTCGAAGACCAGTATGTCGCCTGGGGTGTCCGGATCGTTGAAGCCGATTACGATGCCATCGCTTGCACCGGTGCCATTTTCGGCCACGAGTGTTTCGGCGAGGCCCTCAGCTTCCAGCGCGGCATTGACTGCAGCAGTCAGTTCGTCCTGATCGGAAATCTTGCCTTCTTCGGCCAGCGTGAGCGTGTCGAGGAGGGCGCGATCGATCGTCAGACGCGACTTCTCACCGTTGATTTCAACGTCGAAGCTGACGGCGCCTGATTCACCGAAATCGATAGCGCCTTGACCATCTGCAGTGCCGTCAAAGTCGTGAGCGAAAAGCTCAACGGAAAGGTCCGAACCGTCGGTGGCGGTCAATTCGACGTCGGCACCGAGTGCTTCGAAAGCGTCGCCTTCGACGGCTTCACCCTGCTCGAGCAGGCCGAACTCGTCGGACTTGCCGTTGAACAGAGCCGTCTTGGCAGTGTCCACGTCAATGGTGCCGAGCGAAATGCCGCTCGAATCACGCAGGAAGGACGCAACGACCTTCTGCGTGTCGCTCTCTGCAACATCAAGCCAGTTGCCGCCCGAGAAGGTCGCCGAGCTGGCGTAGGTCTTCAGGTCGTTCTGGAGCTGCTTGATTTCTTCCTGGATCTTGGACTTGTCGATGTCGGGCGTCTGAGCCGCGACGATCTTCGCCTTCATCGTGTCCAGCGTATCCTTGACGGTGTCCATCGCGGTGTAGGCGATGTCGACCTGCGCGGCGCCGAGACCGAGAGCGTCATTGACGGTGGACATGGCCTTGGTGTCCGAACGCATCGTCGTGGCGATCGACCAGTACGCGGCGTTGTCCGAAGCGGTGTTGACGGCGTAGCCGGTGGCGATGCGGCTCTGCGTAGTGTCCAGGCCCTTGTTCGTGGAACGCAGGGTCTGGAGCGCCGTCATTGCCGACGCATTGGTGTTGATGCTTGCCATGGGAAAAATGCCCCTCACTTGAGACTCAATACTGGGACATACCGGGCTTATCCGGTTTGACGGGACGGCATCATGCCTCTGGGATAACTCGTCCTGAGTTCCTGCCCGCCATGCACGGACAGGTATAGGCGCCCGGTCCTACGAAAGGGCTAAGCAGCGTGGTTAACGAAGGGGAAATCGCGGGAAATGTGCCGGATCAGGCGAAAGATCTCACCAGGCTGCCCACGAGCAGGTTCCAGCCGTCGATCAGCACGAAGAAGAGGATCTTGAACGGCAGCGAGACCACGACGGGTGGCAGCATCATCATGCCCATCGACATGGTGATGGTCGCGACGATCAGGTCGATCACCAGGAATGGCAGCACGATCAGGAAGCCGATCTCGAACCCGCGCCGTATCTCCGAAATCATGAAGGCGGGGATGAGGATGCGGAAGTCGGCATCCTGGACCGAGACGTCTTCCTGTCCGCGTTCGCGCGCCAGGTCGGCGAAGAGGTCGAAGTCCCGGTCGCGCACGTTTGCGACCATGAATTCGCGGAACGGCTCCGAGATGAGGCCGAACGCCTCCTCCTCGTCGATCTCGTTGGCGACGAGCGGTTGCACACCGTCGTTCCAGGCGCGGTCGAATGTCGGCGTCATGACATAGAAGGTCATGAACAGCGATAGGCTGATCAGGATCAGGTTGGCGGGGGTGCTGGGAAGGCCGAGCCCCGACCGCAGGATCGAGAACACGATGATGAAGCGCGTGAAGCTGGTCACCATGATCATGATGCCAGGCGCCAGCGACAGAACCGTCAGCAGGCCGAAAAGCTGGATGATCGAGCCGACCGTCTGCCCTTCCAGGTCGCCGGCGATGTTGCCGAGATCGAGCTGCTGGGCTGCGGCGGGACCAGCCGCAGCCAGGATCAGCAGTACGGCGGGGAGGAGGCTGCGTCTCATTCGAACAGCAATGTCCTGATCAGAACTTCCTTGACCCGTCCCTGGCTGCGTATGTCGGCGCGCTCCTGGATATCGGAACGCAGATGCTGGAAGCCGCTTGCGCCGTCCACCTGGCGCATCTTCACCGTGCGCAGGTAGGCGAGAATGTCCTGATGGATGTTCTGGGCAAGCTGAAGGTCGGTTGGTCCATCGAAAACCAGCGCCAGTTCGAGCCTTATCCAGCTACTGCCCGCGCCGGCCATGTTGGTGGTGATCGGCTCCAGGTAGACGACGCCCAGCCCCTCGCGGGCTTCGGCATTTGCAAGGTCCACCTCCGGCGCGGCGTGGGACTCGGCCGCTTCCGCCTCTTCGGGTGCAGGCTGGCTGCTGCTGAGATACATCCCCGAGCCCCAGCCAATGCCGATCGCAACGACCGTGAGACCGAGCAGAAGCGCGATCTGCAGGAGTAGCGATGGACCGGCCTTGGGCGGAGGGGCTGTGTCGTCGACGATGGTCATGGCGTGGCGAGTTCCCGATGATCAGAACGGAAGAACGTTGTCGACGATCTGGTGTCCCCAGGCAGGCTGCTGCACTTCCGTGAGCCTGCCGCGGCCGCCGTAGGAAATGCGGGCTTCGGCAATGCGCTCGTACGACACGGTGTTCATCGCGCCGATGTCGGAGGGCCGCACGATGCCCGTGATTGTCAGGACGCGCAGTTCGGCGTTGACCAGAACTTCCTGCGAACCGCTGATGACGAGGTTTCCGTTGGGCAATAGATCGGTGACGACCGCCGCCACGGAAAGCTGGATGTCTTCAGAGCGGGCGGTCGCGCCTGCGCCCTTGGAACTGGTCTCGGAGTCGATGTCCGCGTTCGCCGCTCCGCCCGTTCCTATGCCGAGCCACGACAGATCGGCGGCGAGGCCCAGCCCGCGGCTGCCCGTGCGGCTGCGCTCGGATTCGTTGCGGAAACGCGCCCGGTCGTTGATCTGGATGTCGACGGTCAGGATGTCGCCGGCACGCAGGGCGCGCGCATCGGTGAAGAACTTCGACTGCCTGTCGTCCCAGAGCGAATAACGCTTCGTCGCCTGAGCAGGCGGCGTAGGATAGCTGTAGGCGGATTTCGGATCGTGGCCGACCCCATAGCCGACCGGCGAGAGAAATGGCGGACGGCCGATCTCTTCCTTCGGAGTGGTGCAGCCGGCGAGCGCGAGCGCCGCCAGAAGTAGGAGCGACCTGCGCATCATGATGGGTCCTGCTTGCGTGCGGCGCTCGCCATGATCCCGGTCAGGGTGGCGGCCGCCTCGCTTTCCATTTCATTGAGGATGACGCCCGCCTGGCGAGCCTTGAGCTTCATGAGGATGCCCGCGGCCAGTTCCATGTCGACTTCGGCGAGGCGTTCGGCTGCCGCATCCGGGCGCATGACCGAATAAATCTCGACGAGATTGTCCTCTGCCTTGGCGAGGAAATCGTTCCGACGTGCCAGCCACTCCTCGTATTCGAGGCGCTTCTCCTCAAGGGTCACGATGCGTGCATCGATATCCTTCTGCAGGGTCTGCAACTCCGCCTGCTGGAGGGCATAGCGGCGATCGCGCGCAGCGTCGGCAATGTTGGAACAGAAACGGCGAATATCGTCGTCCAGCGCGTCGCCTTCGGTCGGAGCACCGGGGATGACCGGGATGCTCTGCGTGGCGGCCGGTGAACCGCCGAAGACCAGGGCTCCCAGGACGATGCCGGCACCGAGCGTCAGCGCGGTGCGGCCCCTCGAACCCAACGTCAGAATTCTTTTCATTGCCGTCTTACCTATTGCAGTACGAGTTCGGCCTGGAGCGCGCCGGCCGACTTGATGCCTTGCAGGATCGCGATGATGCCATCGGGCTTCACCCCGAGCCGGTTCAATCCGGACACCAGGGTCTCGAGATTGGGACCGTCGAGCATCGCGACGCTCGCGTCGGGCTGGTCGGCTTCGATCGCCGTGAACGGCTCCACTGCGGTTTCGCCGCGCGAAAAGGGTTCCGGCTGCACCACGCGCGGCATCTCGGAGATGCGCACCGTGAGTGTGCCGTGGCTGATGGCCACGCGTGATATGCGTACCTGCTGGCCGATGACGATCGTTCCCGTCCGCTCGTCGACGACGACGCGAGCCGGCGCGTCGGATTCGACCACGATGTTCTCTAGTTCGGCGAAGAAGCGGGCCGAGGATATGTCGTTGGGACGCTGGATGATCACCGTCCGGGCGTCCTGTTCCATCGCGACCTTCTTGCCGAAACGACTGGCCGAATAGTCATTGATGGCATCGGTCACGCGGATCGCGGTGGAGAAATCCGGGTTGCGCAACTGCAGCGTCAAGGTCGCGTCACTATTGAACGATGCGGGCACCTGGCGTTCCACGATGCCGCCATTGGGAACGCGACCGCTCGTCGGTACGCCTTGTGTCAAGGTCTCGGCCTGGCCTTGCGCAGAGAAGCCCGACACGATCACGGGTCCTTGCGCGACGGCGTAGATCTCGCCGTCGGGGGCCCGCAGCGGCGTCATGACCAGAGTGCCGCCGGCCAGCGACGTTGCGTCGCCCATCGAAGCCACGTTTACGTCTATGCGTGCGCCGGAGCGCACGAAAGGCGGCAGGTTCGCAGTCACGATGACCGCTGCCACGTTCTTGGCGCGCGAGGCGCCACCTTGCGTGGAAATGCCAAGATTCTCAAGCATGGCGCGCATCGATTGCTCGGTGAATGGCGAGTTTCGCAGCCCGTCGCCTGAGCCCTGAAGGCCGATGACGAGACCGTAGCCGACGAGCTGGTTGTCGCGTGCGCTCTGCAGCGTCGCGACGTCCTTGATGCGTGCAGGCGTCAGGTTGCTCATCATCTGGTCCGAAAACGCGGAACCGACAGACGACAGTGCAAACGCGAATGCGAGGAGAAGGACGCGGATCATGTTGACGAAACCCTGATGCTTCCGTCGGCCATCACGATGCCGGAGAACACCGCACCGCTATCGGCATTGCGCACCCGAACCATGTCTCCGGCTGCGCCGACCTGCAATGGCACGCCAGAGATGCTGATCTCGAGACCACCGTGGACGAACAGCACCTGCACCGGCTTTCCGGGCTCGACCAGCCAGGCATCCCGGAGCGAGGAGACCGCGATCAGCCGTCCGGGAAGCAAGGTGCGACGCGCAACCTTGCCTTCCACCTGGCTCCAGTCGAGCGCGACCTGGGTGATGTCGCGCAACTGCCGTTGAAGCGGCACTTCCTGAAGCGCGCTCGCGTCCACCACCTCGCCTGGGTAGACGACGCGGGTGGTGATGATGACCGTCTCCTGGGCAAGAGCGGGTATGGTCGCGCATGCCATGAATGACATGACGGCGGCCAGCTTTAGCGGGCGCAGGAGGCGGAACATCATCGACCCTATCGGATTCCCTGAGTGATGGTAGCGGCCATCTCGTCGGCCGCCTTGATGACCTTCGAATTCATCTCGTAGGCGCGCTGTGCCGAAATCAACTCGGTGATTTCCTTCACCGGATCGACGTTGGAAGCTTCGAGATAGCCCTGTTCGGTGGTTGCGAAACCGATGTCGCCCGGCAGGCCGACATTGGCGCCGCCCGATGCCTCGGTCTCGCGGAACAGATTGTCGCCCTGCGGGTCGAGACCGGCCTCGTTGACGAAGGTCGCGATCGCGAGCTGGCCAAGCGGCACGAGTTCGTCTTCACCGGTGCTTGCGAAGAACTCACCCGACTTGTTGATGATGATCTCTGCATTCTCCGGGACGACGATGCCGCCCGCCAACAGATAGCCATCCACCGTGACGAGCTGCCCCTCGGCGTTGGTGTTGAAGGCGCCCGCGCGGCTATAGAGCATCTCGCCATTGGCGCCTTCGACCTGGAACCAGCCATTGCCGGAAAGCGCGACGTCGAGATTGTTGCCGGTCTTTGTCAGCGCGCCCTGGATGTGCACGTTGCGGATGGCGCTCGTCTTCACGCCGAGACCGATGTGCGAACCTTCCGGAACGATATTCTGGTTGGCGCGGTTGGGCACGCCCTGGGCCCGATCGACCTGGTATAGAAGATCCGAGAATTCGGCGCGTGCACGCTTGTAGCCAGTGGTGTTGATGTTCGCGATGTTGTTCGCGATGACCTCGAGATTGGTCTGCTGCGCGTTCATGCCGGTTGCGGCGATGGCGAGTGCTTTCATGATCCTGTTCCTTAGATCTGCATACGGCTGACTTCGAGGTACGAATTTATGATCTTGTCACGGATCGCGATTGCAGCCTGGAGGGTTTGCTCGGCACTCATCACCGCGTCGACGACTTCGCGCGTATCGGCCTCGCCCTGGAGTGCCTTGAGGGAGACACCCTCGGCGCCGTGCAGAGTGTCGACCGCATTGCCTGCGGCAGTGGCGAGCGCTGCCTGGAAAGTGTTTTCCACGCCGACGTTCGGGCGCATCGCCGACGGACCGGCCATGTTGGAAAGTCCGTCAAGCGTCGCCAGAGACGACCCTTGACCCTGAATGGCTGTGAGCGCCTGGATCATCACTGGTTCCTCATGAGTTCGATGGTCATAGAGATCAGGTCACGCGCCTGCTTGATGCTCTGCAGGTTGGCCTCGTAGCTGCGATTGGCCTCGCGCATGTCGGCCATCTCGATCAGCACGTTGACGTTCGGCATCTTAACGTAGCCCGCTTCGTCAGCGGCATCGTGGCCCGGCATGAACTCGACTGGATAAGCGGTCTTATCGCCGGATATTGCAGACACTTCCACCACGCGGGCGCCCGACACACGGTCGAGTTCGGCGGTGAAGGTGATCGTCTTGCGCTGATAGGGATCGGCGCCGGGAAAGTTGCCGGTCGATTGCGCGTTGGCGAGGTTCTCGGAGACGACACGCAGGCGCTCCGACTGGGCGCCGAGTCCGGAAGACGACACCTTGAGGGACGAAATCAGAGGATCCATGGCATCAGGCTCGGGTTGTCAGCATCAGCATACGGTGGAAGGCTTTCACCACGGCGGTGTTGAGCTCGAAGGACCGGCGAACCTCGCCCGACTTCATCAGCTCGTTCTCCAGCACCACGGTGTTGCCCGAAGGCGATGTCGGTTCGCTCTCGCTGTCCTGCCGGATCATCAGCGCGTCGGAACCGACGCCGACGGAGATGTGGCGCGGGTTGGTCGCCTCCATCGCCACGCGCGTATTGTCGAGGACCGCCTCGAAAGGCTCGACCTCCATCGTGCCGTAGCCAGGTGTGTTGGCGTTCGCGATATTGCTCGAAACAGCCGTGTGGCGCACAGACAGCCATTGGGCCTGTTGTGATGCCAGCTGGAACAGGTTGACGGGTTGCATCGCTACTCCTTGCAAAGCGTAGCGATACTGTAGGGAGTCAGTCTTGCGTGGACCTTGCGCGAGGCCCGGCGTCGGCTGCAATCAGCGTTGCAGCTCGATGACCGTGTCGCGGCTCGTCACCAGCACCCAGCCACCGTCGCGTTGCTCGATCGAGACGACTTCGCTTGCGTCGGGAAGGCGTGAGCCGGGCTGCACGACCCAAAGCCCGTCGGCGTCCTCAATCATGGCACGGCCATTGGCGACATGGACAAGGCGGAAACTGACCAGATCGAGCGGGAAGGGCTGTTCAGATACCGGAATAGCATCCGCCTCTTCGCCTTCCTGCGGCAGAGTCGCCGTCGGGAAGAAGTCGAGGTTCATGCTCGGTAGGGAGTCGTTGGCGAAAGGCTTCGCCACGAGCTTCGGTTGATATGCAAGATGTGCAGGGGGAGCACCTGCCCGGCCTCCGTCGAAGACGAATTCCTTCACCCCGAACTTCTCCTGATTAAAGAAGATGTACCAGGGAAACGCCGCGCAGATTAAGCCCAGCGTAATTCCCAGGGCCGCGATGGTGACGTCGCCACGATCGAACCGCTTCTTGGGCACGGAAAAAGGCTCGAAGGACTGCTTGGGCGTTGGCGGCGGTGCAGGAAGCAGCGGCGATTTCGCTCTGCGCGGCGCGGGCGTCGATGCCGGCTTTGCGGAAGGCTTTTGCGCCGGCGTTGGCATCTCCGCTCCATCACCGAAGAGCCGCATCAGGATCTGGTCTTCGTCAGCCGATGCGATCAAGTCCTCGAGGCCGGCCGGGACCGTCCCGCCTTCGAGCCCGCCCGACGGCGCTAGGGTGTCGCCAGCGAGGGCGGGGCGCTTTTCCCACACGGAACCGGATCTATTCAGCAGGCTCATCGACTGGCTTCTCCCTGCTCTTCAGATGGCGCGCCAGATCACTGAACGGATCGGGCGAAGGCTTGTCCTGCGGCGACTGCGTCAACGCTTCGTAGATGACGGGCACCTGGCGCACCGCCAGGTCGAGTTCGGCATCGGCGCCGGGCTGGTATGCGCCGAGCAACCGGATGTCTCTTGTATCCTCGAACCGGGCGATCATGCTGCGCAGGCGAGTGACGAGGGCCTGCTGCTCCTTGGTCCATGCCTTGGGCGCCAGGCGGGAGATCGATGCCAGCGGATCGACCGGGGGATAGCGGCCCTGCTCGGCGATCGAGCGGTCGAGCACGACGTGGCCATCGAGAATGCCGCGAATGGAATCGGCGACCGGATCGTTGTGGTCGTCGCCGTCGACGAGCACCGAAAGGATCGCGGTGATCGAACCCGTCCCGTCCATCCCCGGACCGGCGCGCTCGAGAAGCCGCGGCAGATCGGTGAACACGGAGGCGGGATAGCCGCGCGCCACGGGAGGCTCGCCGACGCCGATCGCGACTTCGCGCAATGCATGGGCAAGGCGCGTGATCGAATCGAGCACGAGGAGAACCCTGTCGCCCTTTTCACGGAAATGCTCGGCGACCCGCATTGCCATGTCGGGCGCGCGCTTGCGCATCATGGCGCTCTCGTCGCTCGTCGCCACCACGGCCACGGTCTTGGCCAGATTCTTGGGACCGATCGTGTCTTCGAGAAACTCGCGTACTTCGCGACCGCGCTCGCCGATCAGCGCAATGACGACGGTGTCGAATGCCTCGGCGCTGGCGAGCATCGCGAGCAACGTCGATTTTCCGACGCCCGAGCCGGCGAAGACGCCCAGGCGCTGGCCGAAGCAGATGGGGGTGAATATGTCGATGACACGGACACCGGTCATGAAGCCGGTGGCAACGCGCTGACGCGTCATCGCCAGCGGTGCGGCGGACAGGTTCTCACCCTTGCCGGAGATCATGGGCCCCTTGGCGTCGACCGGGCGCCCAAGCGCGTCGATCACCCGGCCGCGCCACGAGCCGTGGGGTGACGCGCCACGCTGCGTCTGGATGAAGACGGAGTCGCCAATGCCGGCATCCGGGTTGTTCTCGTAGGGCGAGACGAGGACGTCGTCCGGTCCGATGCGGACGATCTCGCCCGACCGCACGCCTGACGAGGAGCGATGCTCCACGACGTCACCCAGACGTGCCGCACCGGAAACCCCGCGTACGCGGTAATGGCTCGGCGAGACCTCGTCGATGTGGCCGCCATTGCGCAGCAGCGTCCGTTCGCTCGCAAAGAGCGACTGGACGCGCTCCAGCGCATGCAGCGACGTCTCGGCTGCTGCCGGGGGCGGCAGACCTGCTTCCGGCGGGGGCGTCGCGATGATGTCGGTGTCCGCAGGGGCGTCCATTGAAAATTATCGCGGACCGAGGGCAGTGATAGCCTGGTCGAGTGCGCTCTCGCTGTCGCGGATGAGCCCGGACACGTGTTCGAATGCGCGCTGCACCTGGATGAGGCGGGTAATCTCCAGCACCGGATTGACGTTGGAATCCTCCAGGAAGCCCTGCGCGACGCCGACATCAATACGATCCACAATCGGCTCCGGCGCGCCGAAGGGCACCACACCGGAGTTGCCGTATCGCTGGAAATTTGGGCCAGGCTGGAAATCGAACAGGCCGATGGCGCCCATCGGCTGCCCGTCCTGGTGGAGCATGCCGTCTGCGCCGGCTTCCGGCGCTCCACCGTTGGGATTGAGCTGGATCGGGGCACCACCGGCGTCGAGGACGGGATAGCCTTCCAGCGTGACCAGATCGCCATTGTTCAGCATCTTGAAGCGGCCGTCCCGCGTCATGACCGGCCCGGCCGGGGTCTCGATGCCGAACCAGGCATCGCCCTGAACCGCGAAGTCGAGCGGGTTGCCGGTCTGGCGTACCGGGCCGAGCTTGGTCGACAGGTAGGTGTCTCCGGCCGATGCGAACGAAACCGATGTCTCTCCAAGGCCGCTGACGAGATCCTCGAACTTCACCTCGGTGGCGCGAAAGCCGATCGTGCCGACATTGGCGACATTGTCCGCGATCGTGTTCATTCGCTTGTCGAGCGCCCTCTGCGACGAGATCGCGACGTAAATTCCAGATTGCAATGTAGCGCTCCTAGCTCTTCAGGCGGGCGATCGCCATCATCGTGTCGACCGAGATGCCGAGTTGGGCCGGCTGGGAAATCAGCGACACGGCAGGCGACGAACTCGCTGCCGGCGCGTTGGTGACGTCCCACATCACGGTGAAACGGGCGAGAAACTTGGTCAGCTTCGCCGGGTCGGTAAAATCTTCCAACGAAAGGCGCTTTTCGAAGGCCTGCACCTGCTTGTCGAGGTCGGCCTGGGCGGACGAGGCAGGCAGGCCCAGCGCTGTTCGCACGACTTCGCCAAGCGCCGCATCAGCGAGAACGTCATAGAATGACTTGATGTCGGGTGCCTTACGCTCGAAATAGAGCGCAAGACGCACGCCTTCATTCTCGAGGCCAGCGTCCTCCTCGAGCGTCTGCCTCAAATATTGTGCTGTGACCTTATTCTGGGAGGCCACGTAGCTGGTGGTCTCTTCGCCCAGCTCGGCAAAATTGAATGCGGTGACAAACTTCGCGACGTTGGCATCGCTGTGCTTGTTGGCCAGACTGTCGGGCTCCGAAACGCCGCCTAGAAGGATATTGCTGAGCTCGGTTTTGGTGAGCTCCAGGTCTTCAATGCTGAACGCGCGCAGCGCGTATTCCAGCAGGCGTTCGTCGGCCAGCAGGTCTTCGATGGATTCCACGGCGCCGATGTTTTCCTGGTAGTAGGCGGTTTCCTTCTTGACGGTTTCCGTCTGCGGAAGGACGCCACTGCCAGTGGCGCGGTTTATGTAGTTGTCCACCGTCGCGTCGCGGGCAAGGTTGTATGTCGTTGTCTTTTCGCCATTGGCGACGAAGTTGAAGTCGGCGACGAACTGGGCATAGCGCTTATCTGACAGTTTGTTGGCGAAGCTGTCGGGATCGCTCACGCCCCCTTCCAGGGCCTTCAGCATGAAGGCTTTCGCATACGCCATGTCCTGCAAGCCGTGGGCCTTCATGGCATAATTGAAAAGTCGGTAGTCGTTGACGAGTTCTTCGGCCGAAGTGATCTTGCCGATATTGGCCAGGAAATACTCGGTGTCGCGCTTGACGAGCGGCTGGTTCTCCACGCGGTCCATGGAGCGTTCCATGTCGCGGGTGATTAGCTTGTAATTCATATGCGTACTGATCACTTGCGCCCCCGCTCGCCGGATTCCACCACACATCAATAAGGCAGAATACTTGCGTGAAACTGAACAGGCTCGGACAGTTTGCGCGCGTCTGCCCATTCAAGCCTCGCGCAAGCCCAGCGCGCTAGGAAAAGTGCAATTGGGGCAGGTAGAGGTGGTGCCGTGAGCATTGTGATAGGTTTTGTCGTCATCTTCGGCTGCGTGCTTGGCGGCTTCATGGCCATGGGCGGGCATCTCGACGTGCTTATGCAGCCCTGGGAGCTTGTCATCATCGGCGGCGCCGGCGTTGGCGCATTCCTGATCGCCAATCCGATGTCCACCGTGAAGGACGCCGGCAAGGCGATGATGGAGGCGTTCAGGCAGGATGTGCCGAAAGAGCAGGACTATCTCGAGACGCTCGGCGTTCTGCACAGCCTGATGCGCGAATTGCGCACCAAGTCGCGCAACGAGGTCGAGGCCCACATCGACAATCCGGACGAATCCGCGATCTTCCTGGCCTATCCGAAGGTGCTCAAGAACCGAGACCTTATCAACTTCATCTGTGATTATTGCCGGATCATCATCATCGGCAATGCCCGGCCGTTCGAGATCGAGGCGTTGATGGACGAAGAAATCCACACCATCAAGCACGACAAGCTCAAGTCCTACCATGCCCTGGTGGTGCTGGCGGACGCGTTCCCCGCGCTCGGCATCTGCGCTGCCGTTCTGGGCGTGATCAAGGCGATGGGTGCCATCGACCAGTCGCCCGAGATTCTTGGCGGCCTGGTCGGCGCGGCGCTTGTCGGTACGTTCCTCGGCATCTTCCTGAACTATGCGGTGGTCGCTCCGGTGGCGCAGAAGATCAAGATCGTGCGCGACAAGAAGAATCGGCTATACATCATCGTGAAGCAGACGCTGCTGGCGTATATGAACGGTTCGTTGCCGCAGGTTGCGCTGGAGTTCGGGCGCAAGACGATCTCGTCCTACGACCGTCCTTCGATCGATGCGGTCGAGCGCAGCACGTTGCATGGCAGCGAAGCGGCTCGAGCTGCCTGATAGTATGGATGCGGAGACAGTTGTGCAGAGCAAGGTTTCGACTGGCGATACTGCGACGCAGGGCCGGAACTTCATCGTCGAGCGTCTCATCGGCGATACGGGTGAGCCAGAGCATATTCTCAAGGCCGCGCGCTCGCTCGGCATGCGCGCCCTGCCGGCGATCCGCGACAGCCTGAACGAACAGGTTTCCTACCCAATCGAGATCGAGATGGAATCGGTGACGCTGGCGCGGATGTCCGAAGCCCGCCGTCCCGACGTCCACAACGATGCGCTCGTGGTTGCAGCATCCGCCACGTCGCCTGACGCCTTGATGCTGATCGCCGACTCCGATGCGATCTCGCTTCTGGTCAGTGCACTGTTCGGCGGCGATCCCGACATGCCCGCCTCGCGCATCACGCGCGATCTCACTGCGATCGAGCTGGAGCTAGCGTCAGTCGTGTTCGAAGCGACGGCGAAGGCGCTGAACGGGTCGGGCGTGCGCGCGCTGTCGATCAAGTTCCCAATGCCATCCGCGCTCTCCGGCAAGGATTTGAAGAAGCTCGTCATTCGGGACGGGCCGGCGGTTCGCGTGTCGTTTTCGCTGATTGCGCCGACGGGAGAAGGGCGCTTTACGGTGATGATGCCGCAGCGCGTCCTGCTTTTGCATCGCGGCGAAAGCACGGCGGAGTCCTCGCGCGAGGAGCAGGCCACGTGGAATGCGCGCTTCAGCGAGGAGGTCATGCGCTCCAGCGTCCGGCTGGATGCGACGATCCCGCTGTCGCGGATGACGCTGGGAGAACTTTCGGAGCTTTTCGTCGGCCAGGTCATCGAGATGCCCGAAGGTGCGCCGACCAATGCGCGGCTTTCAGCGCGCCGCAAGACGCTCTTCACCTGCGAGTTCGGCAAGCTCGGCCAGAACTTCACGGTGCAAGTAATCGAGCCCTATGATGCGGGCAAAGAATTCATTGACGGGCTGATGCCGCGCTGAGCCGTGCATGAACGGCCATTGCTGCGAGCTTCAAGGAGAACATGATGAGCTCATCCATTCCTGATTTCGACAAACTCGGTGATCTCGGTAGTTTTGGTGACGAAGCCACCCCCACTCTTGGCGATGATCCCCAGGAAGAGGATTTGAACAAGGCCATCGAGGAGTTGCGCGGGGTCCTGCAGGATGAAGAATCTGTGGAAACGTCGGGCTCGGATTCCTTTGCAAGCGCCTATTCCAAGCCGGTGAAGGCCAGCGGCGTCGCCAACAACGACATAATCATGAACATTCCTGTGGACGTTCAGATTGTGCTTGGAAGCGCGGAAATGCCGGTTTCCGAGCTGATGGCGCTTCAAAAGGGCTCCACCGTCGCCCTCAATCGCCGGATCGGCGAGCCCGTGGACGTCGTCGTCAACGGCCGCAAGATTGCCACCGGCGAAATTACCGTGCTCGAAAGTGATCCGTCGCGCTTTGGCATCAAGCTAACCAAGATCATTGATGCTGCCAAAACCGGCTAGTCTGTATAGTCTGTTTGTAGCGAATCGGGGACGGATTTGGGAATGAGCCTGGACGGCAAGCTGACGAAGGCTCAGAAGGCTGCTGCTATTCTGGTTGCGATGGGTAAGCCATCCGCCGGGCGCCTTCTGCGTTTCTTCAAGCAGCGAGAGCTGAAGGCGCTCATTGAAGCCGCGCGCATGCTGCGCACCATTCCTCAGAGTGAACTCGAGAATATCGTCGCCGAATTCGAGGCGGAATTCACCGAAGGTGCCGGCCTCCTGGATTCCGGCGATCAGATGGACACGTTGCTCAACGAGTCCCTCTCTCCGGAAGAGATCAGCCAGTTGATGGGCTGGGGCAAGCCGTCCCTGATGAACGACGAGGCGCCGCCGATCTGGCCCGAATTGTCGGAACTCGAACCCGACAAGCTCGGCGCACTGTTGAGTGGAGAACACCCCCAGACGATCGCGATGGTGTTCTCGAACCTCGATTCGCAACCGGCGGCAAACGCGCTTCTGACCTTCGACAAGCCCATGCGCAACGAAGTGCTCAAGCGCATGCTGTCGATGACGACCGTTCAGCCGGCCGCCAAGCAGCTTGTCGACAACCAGTTGCGTGCCAGGCTTTCATCGGATTCGAATGGCAAGGACGTTTCCGCCAGCCAGACCAGGGTCGCCAGCCTGCTCAACGAGCTCGACAAGGACGTGCTGGACGAACTGGTGTCTGATCTGGAAGAGAGCGGCGTCAGCGGCATCGAAGAGGTCAAGGCGCGGCTGTTCACCTTCGAGGACATCGTCAAGCTGGACCAGCGGGCGCGGGTTACACTGTTCGACGGACTTTCGACCGAAGTCGTCACGATGGCATTGCGCGGCGCCTCGGCGGATCTCACCGAATCGATCCTGTCGGCCATCGGCGCCCGCTCCCGCCGCATGATCGAAGCGGAACTCTCGATGGACTCGGATGCGGCCACGGCTGTGGAAGTCGACAAGGCACGCAAGCGTATCGCCGGCACAGCCCTTGGCCTCGCATCCAGTGGGACGATCGACCTGCCCTCAATGCAAAGCGCCGCATAGCGGCGTCCTGAACGGATGGCTTGATGGCCGACGGCGAGGACAAAGAAAGTAAAACAGAAGACGCCACGGAAAAGAAAATCCGTGATGCGGTGGAGAAGGGCCAGCTGCCCTTCGCCAAGGAAGTTCCCGTGTTCGGCTCGTTGCTGGCGATCATGGTGTTCCTGGTTTTCCTCGCCCAGCCGGGCGCCGTGGAACTTGGCGGCTTCCTGTCGATGTTCATCGAGCGTGCCGACGAATGGTCGCTGGCGACCGAGCACGATGCCGTCCTGCTTTATCGCCAGGTGTTCCTGGAGATCGCCAAGCTGCTGGCCGGGCTGATGGCCTTGCTGATCGCAGCCGGCATTGCCGCTTCGGTGCTGCAGAACGTGCCGAGCTTCGTTTTGGACCGGATCCAGCCGAAACTCTCCCGGGTTTCGCTCAAGCAGGGCTGGGGGCGGCTCTTCGGGCAACAGGGCCTGGCCGAGTTCGCAAAGTCGCTCGGAAAACTGATCCTGGCCGGCTTCGTTCTGTGGTTCGCCATGCGCGGCGTGGAGACCGAGCTGCTCGCCGGGATGATAACGCAGCCTGAAGCATTCGGTGCTGTGATCCGCGACCTGGCCATCGACATCATCGTGGCAATCGTCTCGATCATGGCGCTCATCGCGGTGATCGACCTTCTGTGGTCGCGCTTCCACTGGAAGCAGGACCTGCGCATGACGAAGCAGGAGATCAAGGACGAGATCAAGCAGGCGGAAGGCGACCCGATCATGAAGTCGCGGCTGCGTTCGCTGCAGCGCGACCGTGCTCGTCGGCGCATGATGGACGAGGTGCCGAAGGCGACGCTGGTGATCGCCAACCCGACCCACTTCTCCATCGCGCTGCGCTACGTCCGCGAGGAGACGCCTGCACCTGTCGTCATCGCCAAGGGCCAGGATCTGATCGCGCTCAAGATCAGGGAGATTGCGGAAGCGCACGAAATTCCGGTTTTTGAAGACGTCGCGCTCGCCCGCTCCATGTACGATCAAGTTTCAGTGGATAGTGTGATTCCGCCTCAGTTCTATCAGGCGGTCGCCGAACTCGTTCGGGTCCTCTACACTAACAAGGCAGCGCCAGCTGCGGGTAAGGTGACGTCATGAACCGTCAGCCGCATTCGTCCACACGAGAAATCATCGTGGCCAACGCGATCCAGGAAGTCGTGAGCGAATTACGCATGGTCGATGTCGGCGACTACATCGCCTATATCCGGCTCGAGCGCTTCGCGAGCGTCGCCGATCTCGTCGACTCGGCAGCGGAACTGTACTTCATACCCGGCACGTTGCGTCTCGGTCATGGTGGTGAAGCGCATGTCGGCTGGAGCAAGCTTCCCCGCATCGTGCTCGACCTCGAACTACGGCCGGTGGGCGCCACGGTGTATTTCACCCTCACCATGTCAGCGCGGCATGCAGCCGTCGAAGTCAACTATGTCGCGTTCGAAAACGCTTCGTCCGATCCGCTCGAGAACAACACGTTCCTGGAAAATGCGATCGAGCACGCGCGCATTCGCAAGAGCGAGCCAGTCGCTGCCGAACGGTAGGCGCGGCATCGATCTCGTGCCGGCCACTTGAAAGTCGAAATAGCCTCAGTCGATCAGGCCGCAACGCAGCGCCTTAGCCACCGCATGGATACGATTGACCGCATTCAGCTTGTGGGTTGAATTGGTCAGGTACTGGTTGGCCGTATGCACAGAAAGTCCAAGCGAGGCGGCGATGTCGTCACTGGTCAGGCCATCTGCGGTGAGCCGCAGGCACTCCAGCTCGCGCCGCGAGACAACCGGAGACTTGGCGCAATCGGCTACTCGCTGCCTCGAGACGTCTTCGAATAGCGAAAAGCAACGCGCGTGCACGTCGCAGAGCAGATTCTCGTCTAGCATCATGTCCTCACCGGAGAACACGATCAGGCCATGGCGACCGCGCTCCTGTGCAACGGGAAAAGCGATGCCGAGCGTCTCGCGAGCAGGACTCTCGACTTCATGCGCCCAACATGCGGCGGCTTCCGACAGGAAGGGCCTGCTGTCGCAACGCTGCCACCACAGCGGCACGGAGCTTTCCGCCGCAAGGCGCGCGAAGCTCTCGACGCCGCGATGTGACAGCGCTTTCGACAGAAGCGAGATGCCTGGGAAATTGTCATCGAGCACCGGTGCCAGGCGCCTGGCCTCGCCCTGTGCGCCGCAAAAGAACAGGCTGAAGCCCGACGCGTTGATGCGTTCGGCCAGCTTGCGCATGAGGCGGACGGCCTCGCTGGTGGTCGTTGCAGACTGGTTCGGCCATTCGTCCTTCACCGGCCATACGGCCAGGTCCGGATCGTCAAAGAGATCGGCCCTGTCGGCCTGTCCTGACTGGAGCAACATGATCAGATGATTCCGCTTCGGATGGCAGTGGCGATGGCCATTGCACGGTTGTTGGCGCTGAATTTCTGGATTGCATGGGCAATGTAGCTGCTGACGGTGTTGGGGGAGACGCCCAAAATCAGCGCCACTTCGTCGGTGGTCTTGCCCTCCGACACCCACAAGAGACACTCACGCTCGCGATCGGAAAGCGGGTTCGATGCCTCCTGTCCGCCGCAGGAGCGAAAGAACTGGACGATGGCGTAGCTGCATTTCATGTGCGCGCGCATCAGCGCTGCCGCATCGATGCGGCGTGGAGTCTCGGCCGAGAAAAGCGCGAAGATCGCGACACCGTCGGCATTCAGCTTCTGGCAGTAGAGTTCCGCATGGCCATGTTCGCGCATCGCGCACCGCTCTTCCTCGGACAGGAAAAGCGCGGTTGCGGGCAGCAGCGGACGCGGCACAGCGCCGGGACCCGACGCATTGCCGCTCTCGATGATCTTGCCGATGCCGTCGGAGCCGAAATCCTCGAGAGCATCGAAGATCCAGTTCGACGTGATGATGCGCATCGATTTCGGGCCGCGGTCGAAGGACGGCTGGACGATCATGTAGCGCTCTGCGCCGATGTCGGCGCAAAGACGGCGCATCAGCCTCGCAAGCCCGGCGCGAGAGGCGACCGGAGCGGTCGCCTCGATTGGCTGGGTCGTGGATGCGAGATGGATCATGTGTCCGAGGTCTGTCGATGCCTTGTGGCAGCCCAACGATTGATGTCGCCGATCCGTCATGGCTCGACCTTGAAACGCGACACGCGAATCCGACTGCACGCCACGGACAACCGCGACGCAGCCAAGACAAACTCGATTACGGACAAACGCTCAAACAGGGCCGGGAAACCATGTTCCGGCGCCGGGAAGGACGGGACAGAGAAAGGGAATCACAATCCAGCTACAGCCACGCCTACCGGCGCGTGTGTCGCAAGGGCCCCGTCTACTCAGATCCGCCTACATCCAAAGTGATATGTATCCAATTGATTCGCGTCAAGATTCCACGAACGGGTCGGAACGCTGATCGGAGTCGCGAATGCGCCTCCGTCGTCAGGTGTGGTAATTTTGCGACGCGTCACCGGGTCCGGGTGAGCAGCAGGAAGAGGCTGTGAGGGTTGGTGGTGAGATAGCGCCAGAGCAGTCGCCGTGGCTCGAGAATGGTCCGATAAAGCCACTCCAAGCCGAGGCGCTGCATCCATGCAGGGGCACGCCTGTTTGTGCCGGAAATGAAATTGAACAGGCCGCCCGAGGTCTTGATGACCTTCACCGATGCAAGTCGCCCCATGTTGCGCGAGACGAAATCCTGCTCCCGCGGCACGCCGAGGCCGATCCAGAGGATGTCGGGACGCAATTCTTCGAGGCGACGCAGCAGGGCCTCCTCGCTATCGGCGTCCATGTAGCCGTGCGCGTAGCCGACGAGCCTGATGCGGGGATATTTGCGGCGCACCACAGCGGCGGCGCGTTCGATCTCGTCGGGTGTCGAGCCGAGCATGAAGTAGGTCGTCCCTTCAGGAAGCAGCCGGCTCGCATCGTCGAAGAGATCGGTCGTGGCGACGCGCTCGGGCAGGGGACGCGAGGAAAGATAGCGGGATATCGTCACCATCGGCTGGCCGTCGGCGCTCAGTACGTCGACCTGTTCGAAGAGCGTACGGATGCGGCGGTTGCGTGCGAACATCGACAGCACCTGCCCATTGGTGGACGACATGTAGAGCGGCTGTTGAAGCCCGGCCAGCCGGCCCGCAATCGCGTCCTCCATGACCTTCACCGTCTCATCGCGGCTAAGGCAGGCATTCGCCATGCCGCCGAGCCGGCTCATCGGTATCACGGCGCGAACTTTTTCGTTGCGGACGACGCGGGGCTTCTTGCGCCGCTCACGTCCGCGTGGGGCGGCCGTGCGGTCCTGATACAGCTTGCTAGGCGCGCTGCGACGCTCCTGGTGCGGTGTGTCTTTAAGGGACAATTCTGTATCCTCTCGCTCAAGCGTTTGCCCGGTGGGGCCTTCCTGTCCAAGGCAAAGCAAGCGGCAGGCCAGACGATCGCGCCGGGCGCGTGACGATGATTGGCGCCCGCGATCATGGTTCTCAAAGTGTTAACGGGCTGGAATTCCCGTCGAATTGCACGCTTGAATCAACTTGGCAGTTGGGCTTGAGTGCCGCCAACGACAGGAGGCCGCCGTGGCGATTGCAGCAAGAGACGACAGGACCGCCGGGCCGATCCGGCTTGGCATGGTGGGTGGCGGCCAGGGGGCGTTCATCGGCGGGGTGCATCGGATTGCGGCGCGGCTCGACGGCGAATTCCAGCTCGTTGCCGGCGCGCTGTCGTCCGATCCCGAGCGTGCTAGGGCGTCGGCGGCCGAACTGGGGCTGGACCCAGCGCGCAGCTATGGATCTTTCGAGGAGATGGCCCGGGCGGAGGCGGCGCGAAGCGACGGCATCGAGGCGGTCTCGATCGTCACGCCGAACCACATGCACTGGCCGGCCGCCGAAGCCTTCCTTAATGCAGGCATCCACGTCATCTGCGACAAGCCGCTGACCTCCAGCCTTGCCGATGCCAGGAAGCTTGCCGCGCTTGTCGAAAAGAGCGGTCGGCTGTTCGTGCTGACCCACAACTATACCGGCTATCCGATGGTGCGGCAGGCACGCGAGATGATCCGCGCCGGCGAAATCGGCGACATTCGCGTCGTGCAGGCGGAATATCCGCAGGACTGGCTGACGGAGAAGGTCGAGGAAACCGGTTCCAAGCAGGCCGGCTGGCGCACCGATCCGTCGAAATCGGGTGCTGGCGGCGCGACCGGCGACATCGGCACCCACGCCTACAATCTCGCCCGCTTCGTCAGCGGGCTGGAACTGGATACGCTGGCTGCCGACCTGAGCGCCTTCGTCGACGGCCGGCGGGTCGATGACAACGCCCACGTGATGCTGCGTTTCAAGGCCATGGGCGGTGCGCCGGCCGCGAAAGGCATGCTGTGGGCGAGCCAGGTGGCGCCGGGCAACGAGAACGCGCTGCGGCTGAGGGTCTACGGCACCAAGGGCGGCCTGGAATGGGAGCAGGAGCAGCCCAATCATCTCTGGTACACACCGTTCGGCGAGCCCAAACGCCTGATCACACGCGGCGGAGCCGGCGCCGGAGCCGCAGCGGCACGGGTTTCGCGCATCCCCGGTGGTCACCCCGAAGGCTATCTGGAAGGCTTCGCGACGATCTATTGCGAGGCGGCCCGGGCGATCCGCGCCCTGCGCGAGGGCACGACACTGCCAGACGACGCGATCTTCCCCACCGTCCATGACGGCGTCGAAGGCGTCGCCTTCATCGAAGCCTGCGTCAGGTCGTCGAACGAGAACGGGGCTTGGACGCGGCTGGATTCTTAGGGGGCTGAACCCAAGGCCGTCGATGTCAGACGATGATGCCTGCTTTGCGGAACGCAGTCCAACGCGAACGCCGCACGAGTGTTCAGTCTATGCATAGTCCTTGCGACAATGCGACAGCCATTTGATTGACCATGAACTGGGTGCATGTCAGATTCAGCGGCGATCTCTTGGGGGCTAAAGTTCGCGTTTACCCGGTGTTGCACCCTCAAAAGCGAACCCCTGTTATAGGTGGTAATGCAAAGGCTGCGCGAATTCGTTCATTCCGCTACGGGTCCTTCGAGCGGTAGAATGGACAGGTGGCGTCCCTGTCGCTGATTACAATGGGATTGAACGGCCAAGCTATCCCGAACGCCGGATCGTCCCACCGTGCCACGCTCGCCGATTCGGGAGCATAAGGCGCGGACATCTGGTAGAAAATTTCCGTGGCATCCTCGAGCGTGAGCACGCCGTGAGCGCATCCACTGGGTATATAAAAGGCATTGCGCCGGTCGCTGTCCAATTCGATGCCGTCCCAACCCAAATAGGTCGGCGAGTCCGGCCGCAGATCCACGGCTACGTCGAAGGCTTTTCCGCGCGTTACACGTACGAGCTTGGTTTCCTCATCAGGCGCTGCTTGATAGTGGAGGCCTCTCAACGTTCCTCGAGTGGGGCTGTAGGAAACATTGCATTGGGAAATGTCGTAATCGAGACCGAGATCGCGGAAGGATTTGGCACAGAACGTGCGCGCGAATGTGCCGCGCTCGTCATCCCTAGGCTCGATGTCGATAACATACGCGCCGGCGACACGGCATTTCGTGAATCTCATGTGACAACCTTCAGTTGAGGCACGGCTACCACATATTTTCCTCCCCATGCGGAGATGTCGTTACTCGCGATAATCTCCTCCTGAATGTTCCATGGCAGGATGAGCACGAAATCCGGCCGGACCGTTGGAAGCACTTCGGGGGGCCGGATTGGAATTCTGCTCCCGGGTAGCAGCCGGCCTTGCTTGTAGGGGCTTCGGTCGACCGCCACCTCAATCAGATCGCGTCCCACGCCGCAAAAGTTGAGCAGCGTGTTGCCTTTCGCTGCCGCGCCGTAGGCGGCGACCTTCATTCCCTGAGCCCGTGCCGTGTTCAGGAAGGAAATCAAGTCATCTTTGATAGGCAGGATAGTGTTCTGGAACCCTATGTAGGTTGAGACCTCGCCCAGTCCGCCGTCAAGCTCATCGCGTTGTACTTTAAGGACGCGTTCCGTTGTCCCGCGATGCGTCGGTGCGTTGGCGAGGCTCGCCATCACCCGGATGCTCCCGCCGTGGGTCGGCAATTCCTCTACGTCGAAGACTTTAAGGCCGTGCCTTCGCAAAACCTTCTCAACCGCCAGCAGGGATAGGTAGTAGAAATGCTCGTGATAGATCGTGTCGAACTGCACGTTCCGGATCAGTTGGAGCAGATGCGGGAACTCCAGGCTGACGACGCCGTCAGGCTTTAGAACGGCGGCGAGCCCGCCGACGAAGTTATTGATGTCGGGCACATGGGCAAACACGTTGTTGCCGACCACCAGATCCGCACCGAGATCGCGTTGCTGCAGATCCATCGCAGTGTCCACGCCGAAGAAGCGCGCCTCGGTGGGAACGCCCGCCGCACGCGCTACTTCTGCCACGTTCTGGGCGGGTTCTATGCCGAGCGAGGGGATGTTGCGTTCCACGAAGTGGCGGAGAAGGTAGCCGTCATTGCTGGCAACCTCGATCACCTGCGAGGAGGAGGACAGGCCGAAGCGCTCGATGGCTGAGATCGTGAACCGCCGTGCATGCTCGACCCAGCTATCGCTGAAGGACGAAAAGTAGGCGTAGTCGGTGAAGATGTCGTCTGGAGAGGCGAAGGCTTCAGCCTGCACGAGCCAGCATTCTTCGCACACGAAGACTCGCAGGGGATAGACTGGTTCCGGCCGGTCGGCGGCATCGGGACTGATGTAGGAATTGGCAAGCGGCGTTTTGCCGAGATCAGCGAAGAGGTGGTTCAGCGGAGCGTCGCAGAACCGGCACGAATTTGGGGTCATGCGGCCATTCCTTCATAGTCCGAGATCTGGCGCTGCGTGAACGCACGCATGTCCGCGCCGGATTTCCAGGCGCGATACCACGCGCAGGTCCAATCAATCGTCTGCACAAGATTCAGGCGGGGCCGCCAGCCGATCGCCGATGCAGCCAGACCGGAATCGAGAAGGAGTTGGGCTGCTTCGGGCGGGTGGGATCCCGGCGCCGGTTCCCAGGCGCGGGTGATGCCCCAAACCTTTCCCAACGCGTCGGCCAGTTGCGCAACCGTCGCGACCTGCGCCGGATCGGGTCCGAAGTTCACGGCAGCCGGCAGTCCCGGTCCGGCTTCGGACAAGGCCTGCGCATAGGCCAGATATCCGCCGAGCGGTTCCAGGACGTGCTGCCATGGTCTTGTGGCCTTGGGATAGCGCAACTGTAGCGCTCTGCCGTCCTCGAAGGCGCGCAGCGTATCGGGGACCAAACGGTCTTCGGACCAGTCGCCGCCACCGATGACGTTTCCGGCGCGTGCGGTTGCCAGTCGAATGCCGCGCCCGGCAGCAAAGCTGTGGGCATAACTGCGGCAGACGAGCTCAGTGCATGCCTTCGAGCTGCTATACGGGTCGTTGCCGCCCAGGGCGTCAACCTCCCGGTAGGGCACGCCGCCTGTCGTCTCGGCATAGACCTTGTCCGTGGTTGCGACGACAACCACCTTCACCGACTCGGTCGCCAGAACGGCGTCGAGCAGATTGACCGTGCCGCCGACGTTGGTAGCATAGGTCTCGGCTGGCGCGCGATAGGAGCGGCGCACCAGCGCCTGAGCGGCAAGATGAAACACGAACTCAGGTCGGCATCGCCCCACCGCCTTCGTCAGCGCAGCCCCGTCACGGATATCGACGATGTAACTTCGGTCCCCGGCGCTTAGCGGCGCCAGCCGATACATGCTTGGCCCGGCGTCAGGTTCAAGCGCGATGCCGTGGACGCGCGCGCCAAGCTGTTCCAGCCACAGGGACAGCCAGCTTCCCTTGAAGCCCGTATGCCCGGTGACGAGAACCTCCCTGTCGTTCCAGAATTGCCTCAGTTCCATATCTTCCATGGCGCCTTCCCCGAGACCCACAGATTCTCCAGCATCATCTTCTCGCGCAACGTATCCATCGGCTGCCAGAATCCGTCGTGACGGAAGGCCGCCAGTTCCCGATTGCGGGCCAGTTCGGCCAGCGGTCCGGTTTCCCAGATGGTCGAGTCGTCTTCGATCAGGTCGAGAACGGAAGGCTCGAGAACGAAGAAGCCGCCGTTTATGCGCTGGTTGTCGCCGCGCGGCTTCTCGGTGAATTCCGTGATGATATCGCCTTCGAGCCCGACGGCGCCAAAGCGTCCCGGAGGGCTCACGGCGCACATCGTCGCCTTGAGGCCATGACTTTTGTGGAACGCGATCTCCGCCGCAATGTCGATGTCGCCCACGCCGTCGCCGTACGTCATGCAGAAGGATTCGCCGGGCTCCAGATAGTCGCGAACACGAAGCAGGCGGCCTCCGGTCATCGAGTGCATTCCGGTATCCACTACGGTAACGCGCCACGGCGGGCACTCCCGTGTGTGATACTCGATCCTGTTGCTGCCGAGCTCCAGCGTGACGTCACTGTGATGGAGGATCAGGTTTACGAAGTATTCCTTGACCATGTAGCTCTTGTAGCCGGCGCAGATGATGAAATCCGTCAGACCGTGATGGGAGTAGATGTTCATGATGTGCCAAAGCATCGGCTTGTCGCCGATCTCGACCAACGGCTTCGGTCGCGCGATCGTCTCCTCCGACATCCTGGAGCCGAGACCCCCGGCCAGTATCACAACTTTCATATCGACGTTCCCGACAGGTGGCCACACATGCGTCCCGTCGAATATCCGTTTGAAATTGTGCGAGGCTTGACGGCTCGTCCGGTGTCGGCGATCAGCGTTCCGAATAAGTCTGCGAACGCGATCCTGCAGGCAAGGAAAGCGCATCAAAAGTTGCGGAAGAAATCCGATAGGATATCGCGCTTGTCTCGTTTGAACACCAATGAGTTTTCTGGGCCTTGGAACGCGATTAGGTGGGCTTGTGTGTCGCGATCGATGACGCTGACACCTTGAGCGACGACGGTGCGCTGCCGCACGAGTGACTTCCCAATCACGGCGGAATTTGGAAACAGAATCACTCCATTCTCAATCACAGGAGCAATGCCGTTATTCTTACCGACAGTGCAGTTTTGATGAATCATAAAGTAATTTCCGTAGGTCGCTTTTGATAGCACTATCCCAACGGAATGGCCGATAAGAAAGACTTCCGGCATTTCGATTTCATAAAACATGTCGATCGCGTTTATCTGCTTGTTAAGCAGGAAGAGCTTCGTACACAAGGTCACCGCTCTCTCAGCGCGCCATATGGTGTTCGACAGGTAATATAGAAACGTACAGTATTGCGATGAGTGCAGGACGTCAAAGGAGCCCGGCTTCCATATCCGAACAGCCGAGATGCAATGATCCAGCCGAGCAAGCGCTTCGGAAAGATGGATGTCTATCAGATCGAAATCTGTCTCATCGCCAAAAGGCACCAGCCGTCGCAACTGTTCCTTGCAATAGGCCGCGAGCCTTCCAGTCTCAAGATTCACGATCTCCATTTCTTGCCCCTTATGCGCAGTCCACCATCATCCGCAGCCGTGCTGCGACCAATGTCTATCCAGGCTGATATAGTTCAGCCGGTTTCCTGAAAGCTCCTTTATCTCCTCCAGATAGTTGGAATTCATGACATAGATCGGCGTATTGTCGGCTAGCGAAGGCAATACCTCTCCCGGAGACTTGACCTCCAGCCCCGTTGCCGCCAGGAAGCGCCCTTGCTTGGCTGGATTGATATCGATCACACTGTCCACCGGCAGCCCCGCCCTTTCACACATAAGTGAGAAAATGACGCCTTTCGAGGCGCCGCCCCATACGATGGCAGCTTCTTTGATTTCGCTGCGGATATTGTTCAGGGCATTGGAAAAGTCAGATGGAAACTTCACGCTTCGTTCAGAGTCGAAGCGTGGCTTACGGGCAGACGAAAGCTCTGCGATCACGTAGATATATTGTCCGCCGAAAATATGCCCGCTTTCGATGACTTCGCCGAAAATGCGATCGAAGTCGTCGATACGAAAATAGTTCACATGCTCGTAGAAGATATCGAACCATGCACGGCGCTCGCAGATCCATTCAAAACACGGGACCTCGATGTAAATTTTCCCCTGGCCACCATTTGCCTCTTTGATCTGGAAGATGAAATCGACGGGGTCTGGAATGTGTTCCAGGACATGGCGAAGGACCAGGCCTCTTCCCCGGACGCCGGTCCCGGAACCGAAGTACTCCCGCCGTACGCGCGGATCGTTGCCCGTGTAGGTCGGGTCGAAACCGACGATGTCGGCACCGCGCGCAGTCAACATGTCCATGAAGAAGCCTTTGCCGCATCCGATTTCGACCAGATCTTCCAGTCCGATCAGACGCTCGACGATCGTCGTCACCTTCTCCAAATGCTCGCGAAAATGGGAGCTGTTCGCCTGTTCGTTCTGATAATGCTCGTCGTAGTCCATGACATCCGGACGAAAGGCGGCATTGTAAATCAGTCCAGTCTGCTGATCTTCGACCAGTCGAATATCACCTCGCGGGCAGCATCTGGCGTCTGAGGCGTTTGAATACATCCTGTTCTGAAAGACCGGAAACTGACTTTGCGAATACAGTTCGCGAAGGGGAGAGTTTTGCATTGGCGTAACCTCACTCAAAGGCGTCACAGCGTGCCCACGACACATGGCGGATCAATCACGTTGTCAGGGCGGGCGCCAAAATTGAGCAGCGAACGGCCCCCGTATTCGTCCGATATCCGTTCCGCCAACTCCCGGATCGTTACCGGTATGCCGGAACAGATATTGATTGCTCCCTGGCGGGGTCCGATAGCGGCGTCCACGGTCATGCGCCCAGCGTCTCGGACATTCATGTAATCGCGAATCTGATTTCCCGCGGTCAGGTCCACCGGCTCTCCGGCAGCCAGCTTGGCGCGCAAGTATGGCACGAACCGTCTGTCGTCCTCCCCTTCGCCGAACAGATAGAAGAGGCGACACCAGGCAAACTCGACACCGACGCTTGGCAACCAATGCGATAGAGCGAGGTAGGTGGACGCCTTGGCATCTCCATAAATCGTGGCAGGCTTCAACGGCGTTTCTACCGATAGCCTGCCATCCGACACGTCATATTCGAAACAGGTGCCAATACCGACAAAACGCCGGATGCCGGCGTCGACGCAGCCCTTGGCCATGGTGAGTGTGCCCGCCAGGCAATCGATATTAATTGGGGACGTGAGGTATTTTCTTGGCTCCGCGTACCAAGCAGCATGAATCACCAGATCTACATCTTCGGATGTCTTTCTCCACCATCGCTGGTCCTCATGGAATAGAGAAGCGCTTGAAACGATTTCCTTGACTGCGGGGTATCCGGCCAGATCCGCCTCGCGCCCGCTCCTGACCACGGCGCGCACATCAGCGCCCCGATCCGAAAGGGCCCTCAATATTTGCCGGCCTACGAATCCCGTGCCACCAGTGACGAGAACCCTTTCTATGTCTGAAGCCATCGCAAGTCCTCACCCATGGCCCATCCGACTAAAGGCCCATTGCTGCCGGGCAAAAGCTGCGCGACAGCTTCGGCCGACTTCCGCAACTGGAATGCGATGCTTCCCGTGATCAGTATCCTCATAAAAGCAAACCGTCCGTTGGAGCCCACGCGGGAGCAGGCGCGCCTGCATGACAGGCAAGATCAGGTCAGGATTGTGCGGGAAATGTCCGCATCAGTAATCACCAGGTTGGGCGAAAACCCACGCGCCAAGAACGCGTCACGATGCGCCGCGTCACTGACGAATACTGCGGATCGCTGGATCACTTCCGCCGATTGATCGGCTTCATCGCGCACCACGACGACGTCATCTCGCAGGCCGGTCTTGCGCAGGAGCTCTTCGAGCGCGGCATGATCGGCAACGCCGTCAAGCACCAGTCGGTCAATCTCAGCGGACGAGTTGACAATCCATGCCAGTGTCTGAATGGCTGCCGTTACCTTTAGAGTTTCCTTGATCCGTGTGACGTCAGGATGCTTTTGCTGACCACCCCAAAGCATGCGAGTATAAAGCTCGTATGCTCTAACATAATCCTTTTTGGCTACCCAAAATCGTACCGCTACGCCCATTCGCGACATTGTGAATTGTTTGATCGCCTCGTCGTAGAACGCCCGTCGCTGTGCGGTCTGCTCGACGACACCGCGTTTGGCTCCTACGTAAAGAAAATACTCCAGTCCCCCGCGGTAGCGATCCCACGCAGTCATTACCTCGTCGTTGCCTGCCTGGGTATGCTCCCGGACGATCTTGGAAACGACGACCGCGCGATAGAAAGGCTTCTTCAGAAATGCCACCGCGCCAATGTCAAGATAATGCGCAAGGTGAGAAAAAGCCCAATAGGCGAAGTATCGGGGAACCCAAGCAGAACGGAGTGCTGTGGCCCTGTATATGCCTACTTCTGGAAAGGCGTGCTTGTTGATCAGGAAGTTGAAGACAGACATGAAGTCTCGATGCTTGAATTTGACGTTTTTGTCGACTTGGTAGAACGTCCCTTTGTCGACATTCAAGCGTTCATTATACAGATACCAAGGTGCGTAGCACGCGACGACATCAGGATTCTGATCCATGTAGCGGATCGCTTCGATGAAACCATCCATGACGAGGATGTCATCGTCTGCAAGATAGATGTTATATTCGCCTCGAGCGTGACGAAAGGCACTTGCCAGATTGGGTTCATACCCGAGATTTTCCTCTCGCCTGAAGTACCGGATTGGCAAGCCTCTACCAATGTAATTTTCGACCACTTCGCGCGTATTGTCGGACGAAGCGTTGTCTGAAATTACGATTTCATAGGTGAGAGAGATTTTGTAGACTTCTGTGAAATAGCTCAGGGCCTTCGCGAGGAAAGTCGCGCGATTGAACGTTGGGATACAGATACTCAGCTTGACGTCGCTCACGATTCTTTCCTCTAGACAAATCTGGGCAATCGAAATTCTGTTCATTCACGATGAGTGGTTGGGAGTGCGGCGAGCGGATCCCGAACGCGGAACGCCGACATCTGCTAGACCTCTCGCGCATAGCCCGCACGAATATGGCAACCTTCGCGCGTAATGATCGTCGGTGCTGCGATGACCTGTAGGCTATACCGCAGACGGGCCACGCCAGCATTGGATGCAAATATCGCGAGATAACCTTGTGCCGGGCTGGATGAACCCCGATGGCATGTGCCTGTTTCACCTGCAAGTTCACTGAAGCCCAATAGGCGGGATGCCTGGATGGCATTGTCGTCTGCCAGCTTGAGGCAAGATTGGCTTGATAGGCGGATTATGCCGCCATTGAGGGTCGTGACTGGATCTCGTGAGCGGAAGAGGTAGCACTTGGGAGACTGCAATGAACGCTGAGGCAGCTTATTTTGCGGCATCGAAAGCCTATCAGAAGGGCCAGTATGTGCCCGCTCTGCAGTTGCTCAACCGGTTGCTGGATGTAAGCGGGGACGCCAAGACCTTCGTCTTGCTTGCGAAAACACTGATCAAGTTGAACATGCCCGCTGAAGCGGCTGCCTCCTACCAGAGGGCTGCGGAAGCGGGTGGGCGCCGGGAAGAAGAATACACCCTGCGAGCGATGGAACTCTATGTCGAGGCCGGTGACGACGACAGTGCGTTGCTCGCGGCCAGGAAGCTGGCACACAAGGCGCACCAAAATCCCGATATCGCATTCATCCTTGCATCGATATTCCGCAAGCGCGGGGATCTGGACGTGGTACAGGGGCTTCGCAAACCGCTGATCGAAAGCAAGGACCCCCGTCACGTCAAGCTGGCGACTTACCTGCTCACCGCTGAGGAGGATGACGAGGAGAATCATCGAACGATCGCGGTGGCTCTGAAGAAGTTTCCCAAGCGGCACGATCTTCGCTTCTATCACACATATCTTCTGCGCAAGGTCTGCGACTTCGACCAGATTCGCGCCCATCATGCCGCGTTGGATACTCATATCCGGAAGGACGAGGTGGAGGTGCTTTCGCGCGAGCGCCCCTGGAGCAGCGTCATCTGGTGTGGAGACGAACGGCGCAACGCGCTGGCCACGCGCGAGACCCCGAAATACTCATCAGCGATCACGCTCAAGCGTCGGAACATGGTACACCGGTGGGACGAAAAGAAGCTTCGCATCGGCTACCTGTCCGCAGACTATTGGGGTCGCCACGCCACGATGAAACTGATCGCCGACATTCTGCGGCGTCACGATCGGAATCGCTTCGACGTCGATCTCTTTTGCTACACGCCGCAAAAATATCTCGACATGAACGACGTCGACCGCAGCGAGTGGGGGAATGTGATCCTGGTACGGGATATGAGCGACGACGACGCTGCGGCTGCTATCCGCGAACGCAACATCGACATACTGGTCGATCTCAAGGGTCATACCCGGGACGGGCGCGCGAATATCCTCAATCAGGCCGCCGCTCCCGTTCAAGTCGCCTGGCTGGGTTTTCCGGGGATGACAGTTTCAGCCGATCTCGACTACGTCATTGGCGATCCTCACGTGCTGCCTGACAGTTCCAAGCCATTTTATCATGAGAAATTCTGCCGCCTTCCGGACAGCTATCAGCCGAACGACCCGACCAACAGGCCTCTGCCGAAGCCGACGGCGCGTCGTCAATGGGGCCTGCCTGCGGACGCATTCGTATTTGCTTCGTTCAACCTGCCACACAAGGTCTCGGCAGAGATTGTGTCGCAGTGGGCAGAAATTCTCTCACGAGCGCCGAAGAGCGTTCTTTGGCTGATGACAATCGGCGGCGACAGGACCAGGATCAATCTCCTCAAGGAATTCGGTTCGCACGGGATAGGACCGGATCGAATCGTCTTCGCCGACAAGATCGAGTACTCGAAGCATATCAATCGCCAGGCGTGCGCCGACCTGGCATTGGATACCTACCCTTGCAACGGCCATACGACCACCTCGGATTCTCTTTGGGGCGGGTTGCCGGTTTTGACTCGCAAAGGGACAAACTTTGCCTCGCGCGTCAGCGAGAGCTTGCTCAATGCAATCAATCTCCCTGATCTGATCGCCGCCGATGCGCAAGACTATGTCGAGAGAGCGCTCGAACTCTACGCTAATCGGGAACGCATCGCAGAGTACAAGCAGCGGATCGACGAGGCACGCTTCGTGCAGCCACTATTTGACTCCGAGCGGTTCTGTCGCCATCTCGAGATGGCCTACGAACGGATGGCCGAGCGGGCGAAAGCCGGTGCTGCGCCGGATCATTTCGACGTGCCTGCGCTTCCTTCGCGGTCCAACCCTTTCATGGAAGCTCCAGCCGAAACGGAATAGCGCTGGCCCAACCTCCTGGGGATTTTGCGCCAGCGCTATATTCTGAGATCGCGCAGATACGTGTTTTGCGCCGCGCTCTGCGTGAAGTCCTCCGGCTGGATGGTTGCGAGCAGCAGCGCTTCGCCTTCGGCTTCGGCGGCGGCGAGGACCGAGCCGTCGGGCGCGGCGATCGTGGAGAGGCCGGCATAGGCGAAGCGGTCGTCGGCGCCGCAGTGGTTCACATAGGCCACGAAGACCTGGTTCTCGAAGGCGCGAACCGGGATCATCCGCCGGGCAATGAATTCCGCATGGTCGCCGGCAGGCAAAGCGGTCGGCACGAGGACCAGCGAGCAGCCGGCTTGCGCCAGCTTTCGGACGTTTTCCGGAAACTCGACGTCGTAGCAGATGAGCATTCCGAGTTTCCGGCCGCCATGGTCGAAGGTGACGGCGCGCGGTGATCCCGGCTGGAACAGGTTTCGCTCATAGTCGCCATAGAGATGCGACTTCCGGTAGACGGTGGTCTGGCCTTGGGGCGTGACGAACGCCGCGCTGTTCCAGACTGAACCGCCGTCCGCCTCGGCAAATCCCGCAACGATCGCAACCCCTGCATCGGCGGCGATCGCACCCAAACGCCCGATCGTCGGGCCATTGGCCGGCTCGGTAAGATCGCGGATAGCCTCGCCGATGCCGTAGCCGGTGGTTGCCAGTTCTGGGGCAACAAGCAGATCGGCGCCATCTCTTGCCGCCTCGCGGGCTGCCTTCTCGATGCGCTCGAGATTTGCGGCGACATTTCCAGGTGTTGCCTGCATCTGGAGCGCGGCGATCTTCATTTATCGTCCCCCGATAGCGCACCCAGCAGTTTCGGGAGATCGCCGAACCGTGCGATCAGTCCGAAGACCACCGCAGCGACGACCACGAAAAACACGGCTACCGCGGCCATGGTGGGCGTGTAACCGTATCGAAGCGCGTTGAAGATCTTGATTGGCAGCGTTTCCATCGTGAAGCCGACGGTCATGTAGGCGACGATGTACTCGTTCAGCGACAGGACGAAGGCAAAGGCGAAGCCGGAAATCAGGTAAGGCAGGATCAGCGGCAGAACGATGGTACGCAGCACGGTGCGGTCGTCCGCGCCCATGGTCGCGGCGGCCTCGACGAGGCTGCGATCGATGGAGTTGAAGCCGAGCGACAGGGTAACGAGCGGCAGCGTTACAAAGAAGATCGCGTGGCTGATCGCCGCCGTCCAGGGCTGGCCGTAAGCGCCGACAGTGGCCCAGAACGTGAGGAAGCCGAGCGCGGTGATGACCGGCGGAAGGATGAAAGGTGCGACGCCCAGAAGCTGGAAGACGTTGGCCCATGGCGCGATGCGCCGCCACAGGAACCAGGCGAGCGGCAACGCTATGAGTACCGCAAGCGTGGCGGCGCCTGCGGCCAGCAGCAGCGAGTTTACCAACGCAGAGCGCCAGCCCGGGTCGGTGAAGATCTGCCCGTACCACGAAAGGGAAAACCCTTGGGGCGGGAAGGTAAGGGATTGCTGCTCGTTGACCGAGACGCCGGCAACGACGATCAGCGGGCCGACGAGAAACAGGGCGACGAGCGTGAAGAGGATCCGCCGCAGCGTCGTGGCGCTCATGTCGACGTCTCCCGGCGACCGCCGATGAGAAGGGTGAGGCCGACCAGCGCCAGCGACATCAGCACCAGGAAGACCGCCATGGCCGCGGCAAAAGGCATGTTGGACTGGTAGATCGCCTGATCGGTGATTAGCACCGACAGCGTCCAGTGTTGGGGACGGCCGAGAATCTGCGGCAGCAGGTATGCGCCCAGCGCGAAGACGAAGACCATGATCAGCGTGGCGATGATGGTGTTGCGAAGCGCCGGCACCAGCACATTGAAGAAGGCGCGCAGGGGCGAGGCGCCGAGCGTGCGCGCCGCCTCGAGCAAGGTCGGGTCTAGCCGGACGATGGCCGGGTACAGAACGAGGATCGTGTAGGGCAGGGCCTGGTAGACCATGGCGGTGAGCACGGCGCCGAATCCGGGCGTCAGCGCCTGCGGTTCGCTCATCAGGCCAACCAGCACGAGCAGGTTCGTGATGCCCGCCGTTCTGGAAAACAGCGTCGACCAGGCGAAGCCGATGATGACTTCCGACAGCGACAGCACCGACAGGATCGCGACGAGCCACACAACCTGCACACGTCGCTTGGCCTGCGTCAGCAGGTAGGTGAACGGAAACGCAACGACGACGCAGACGATCGCGACCATGACCGCCAGCATGATCGAAAAGCCGAGCACGCCTCCGAAGAAGGCCGAGATGAAGCGCTCGTAATTCGCAATGGTGAAGTCGGGCGAATAAAACCCTGCCGGGTCGCGGCGGAAAAAGGAGACGGTGATCATCGTCGAGAACGGGATGACGAAGAACACCACCAGCATGATCGCCGGAAACACCAGCGGAGCGTAGTCGCCAAGCGCGCGGGGCGGCTCGCGTTTCATGCCTTCAGCACCACGCAGCTTTCGAACGGCAACGTCACGCCGACGGCGTCGCCTGTCACGAAGGCGGTTCGCTGGCGCGGTGTCGTGACAGCGGTGATCGTGTGGCCGCCAACGTCGACGAAGGTCTCGACGGTTCCGCCGAGGTCGCGAACGAAGGTGACGGTGCCTCGCAGCGTACCCTCGTCCGGGGAAACCAGCCGCACATCCTCCGGGCGGATCGACAGATGGCCGCCACCGGCTCCGACGCTCATGCCGAGGCTCGGGAAGCTGCTGCCGAGGAGATCGCCATCGCCCTTCAGCGGAAGCAGGTTCGTCGAGCCGATGAAGTCGGCAACGAAGGCGTCGGTCGGCTTGCGATACACCTGGACGGGGGACGCTGCCTGCCGGATACGGCCCTGGCCCATGACGACCACGAGGTCGGCCATCGTCATGGCCTCGCGCTGGTCATGGGTCACGACTATGGTGGTGATGCCGAGCTGTTGCTGGAGCTGGCGCAGTTCGACCTGCATCGCCTCGCGGAGCTTGGCGTCCAGCGCCGACAACGGCTCATCCAGCAGGAACAACTTGGGCGACAAGGCGAGCGCGCGGGCGATCGCGACGCGCTGGCGCTGGCCGCCGGAAAGCTTGGACACCGGCCGATCTGCATAGCCGCTCAAATCGATGAGGGAGAGCAGTTCGTCGACCCGCTTCCGTCGGGTGGCCTTGTCGATGCCGCGAATGCGCAGAGGGTAGCCGATATTGTCGCCGACGTTGAGATGGGGAAAGAGCGCGAGCGACTGGAACACCATGCCGAAATCGCGCTTGTGGGTCGGGATGGGCGTGACGTCTTCGCCGCCAAGCAGGATGGTGCCGCCCGACGGCTCTTCCAGGCCGGCGATCATGCGCAGCAAGGTCGTCTTGCCGCAGCCCGAAGGTCCAAGCATGCAGACGAATGTCCCGTTCGGGATTTCCAGGGTCACGTCGTCGACTGCCGTGAAATCACCAAAGCGCTTTGAGACGTTCCGAAGCTGCAGAGCGGACATGGATGTTCCTATCCTTGCGACCAGGCCGCGTGGGGCGCAGACACCCTCTCCCCGATGCGGGGAGAGGGCAAGGGGCGCCGAGCGTCAGCCCGCGATCGTTTCAGTCCACGTCTGGTTCAGCCAGTCGGCCTTCGATGTATAGAGGTCGTAGCGCGGGATGATCGGATCGATATCCGACGACACAGCGGCGAACTCCTCTTCCGTAAGGTCAAGAAGGTCGCGCGAGACGGTCGGTGCGGTGCCGACCTGACGCGACATCAGCGCCTGGATTTCAGGCTGGCTCATATAGTCGATGAAGATGTGCGCTTCCTCGACCTTCTCCGACGCGCGCGACAGTGCCCAGCAGCCGGAATCGAGAATGCCGCCTTCCTTCGGGAAGGTGGAGCGCACCGGGTGGCCGTCGGCGGCCGCGAGGCCGGTGACGTCGTGATAATACTGGCCCATCGGGATTTCGCCGGATTTCAGGGCCTGCTCGAACTGCGCCTCATCGCGGTACCAGAGCCGCACGTTGGGCTTCACCTCGGCGAGTTTCTCGAAGGCCTGCAACTGGCCTTCCTCGGTGTCGAGCGCATTGGTGCCGCCCATGAACGTCTTCGCCGTCACCTCGAGCAGGAATGAGTTGGAGACGAGCGCGAGGAGACCGAGCTTGTCGCGGTTGGCCTCGTCCCACAAAGCGGCCCAGCTTTCGGGCGCCTGGGGGTAGGCGTCGGTATTGGTGACGAGCGTGATGTACCAGGCCACCGCGCCGATGCCGGCAACGCGGCCATCGGGATATTTGTTGACGAACTGGTCGAGCAGATTGCCCTCGTTTTCCAGCTTCGCGGTGTCGATCGGCGTCCACAAATCCGTGGCCTGACCTTTCAGCATGGCCACCTGGGACATCATCGAGATGTCTGCGGGTGCCTGGCCGGCGCGGGCTGCCTGTTCCAGTTGAACCAGCCACGCCTCGCCGGTGGGCTCCGCGACGGATTCGACGGCGATGCCGGTTGCCTCGGTGAATGTCGGGAAGACGTGCTTGTCGAAGGAATCCTTGAAATAGCCGCCATAGACGCCAACCTTGATAGAGCGATCCTGCGCGCGCAGGATCGCCGGCATGGCAAGGGCGCCGGCTGCCGCAACGCCGGCACCGAGCGCCGCGCGGCGGCTGATGGACGTGTTCAGAAGTCTTTTCATGAAACTGTTCTCCTCTGTGGCGGGGTCGTTGCCCCTTGGCTTCTTTTGGTCAGGATTATCTTAGTCCGATCAAGCGGTGTTTCCAGTCAGCGTGGGGCTGAACGCCATCAGGCTGAGGATTTCAAACAGCACCTGGGCGCCTGCATGGGCGGTGTTGGTGGTGGAATCGTATTGCGGGGCCACCTCAACGACATCGCCGCCGACGAGATTCACGCCCTTGAGACCGCGAAGAAGTTCGAGCACTTCGCGGGTGGACGGGCCGCCGATCTCCGGCGTGCCGGTTCCGGGCGCAAAGGCGGGATCGAGGCTGTCGATGTCGAATGACAGGTAGGTCGGGCCGTCGCCGACCACCTGGCGCGCCTTTTCGATGATGGCGGGTATGCCCATCGCAGGCATCTCTTCGGCGTGGATGACGGTCATGCCGGACTCATAGGAGAATTCCCACAGATATTCCGACGATCCGCGAATGCCGATCTGGATCGTCCGCGTCGGGTCGAGAACGCCGTCGAGCACTGCATTGCGAAACGGTCCGCCATGGTGAAACTTGGTGCCGTCGAAAGAGCCCGACGTGTCGCAATGCGCGTCGATATGGATCATCCCGACCGGCCTGTCCTTGCCGACGGCACGAAGGATCGGGTGGCTGACCGAATGATCGCCGCCGACCGATAGCGGAACGACGCCTGCGGCGACGATCTTGCCGATATGACGTTCAATGTCTTCGTGGCTCTGCTCGAGCATGTAGCGGCTGCGGAATGGAACGTCGCCGATGTCGGCGACCTTCAATTCGTGCGTGGGAGCACAGTCGAGCACGTGATTGTAAGGACCGATGCGCTCGATGGCGCGCAGCGCGCGCGGGCCGAACCGGGAGCCAGGGCGGTTGGTCACCCCGAGATCCATCGGCATGCCCACCATCGCAACCTGCAGATCGCCAAATTCCGGATTGGCCGGGTCGATCTGCATAAAGGGCGCGTCGAGGAAGGTCGGCATGCCGGCGTAGGGCGCGGTACGGGTGCCGCCCGAGGAGAAAATCCGATCCGCGACCCGTTTGAAGCGCGGCTCGAAAATGTCGCCGCCATGGCCCTGGGCGTACTTTGCCCGCAGCTCGGCGAGGCTTTCGTCGTTCCAGCTCATTCCCGGCAACCTCCCGATCGAATGGCGCAAGTCGGGGGATCGTGCGGCAGAATGCGTGGAAACTCAATTGAGATTGATATACCAATGTTTGTGAGAAATTTTCATACGGGTCCACTGCATGGCGAAGCGCCTGCCGCCGCTCAATCCATTGCGCGCCTTCGAGGCGGCAGCACGGCATGGTTCGCTGACGCGGGCGGCGGGCGAGCTCAATGTCACGCACGGCGCAATCAGCCATCAGGTCAAGGCGCTGGAAGCCTCGCTCGGCGTGGCGCTTTTCGAGCGCGTCGGGCAGCGGCTGCGTCTCACCGGCCATGGCGCGGAGCTGCTGCCAACGGTTTCCACGGCTTTTGACAACATCGCCGCCGCCACTGCACGGATGACGCGCCCGACGAGTTCCGGCACGTTGTCGGTCGCCTGCGTGCCGGCGCTGCTGTCGTTCTGGCTGATGCCGCGCCTGGGAAGCTTCACCGCGCAGTTTCCCGGTATCCGGCTGACGCTCGACGCATCGAACGACGCGCAGGCGCTTCGCGATCCGGATGTCGATGTGTGCGTGCTTTACGGTGACGGAAACTGGTCGGACTGCTGGCTGAAGCGCTGGTCACATCTGGACCTGTTTCCGGTGATGAGCCCCACCTTGATGAACAGCAGGCCCGTGCGCACGATTCGCGACCTCGGAACCCATGCGATGCTTCACGCCGACGATGGCCGCGAGTGGCAGCAATGGCTGGCAGCCGCCGACGCGCTCGACCTGTCGCGAGGCTCGCAGCACCATTTCTCCGATGCGAGGCTGGCGATCGAGGCCGCTGTGCATGGCCATGGCATCGCGCTTGGCGATACGATGACGGCGGCCGCGCTGCTGGCGAAGGGGCAACTCGTGGCGCCGTTCAACCTTGCCGTCCCGGCGGCCGACGCTTTCTACGTCGCATGCCGCAGCGATCTTCGGGCAGCGCCGATCGTCGGCGTATTCATAGACTGGCTGTTTGCGCAGCTCGAGGAGGACGATGCGCGGGCCGAGCCCCAGACCTCGGCTCACCGCGCCATCCGGCGCGCGAGTGACGACGCGCGTGCCAAGAGGAAATCGGCGCCGAAGGCGCCCCGCATTGCATGAACATGGATAAGCAACAGATGCCAAAGCCTGGTTTCAACCCGCTGGTCGCCGAGCTCTCACAGCCACCCATTCCCGCCGTCCAGGCCTGGGCAAAAGCCTATGATGGCGCGCATGGCCAGCTCATCGACCTGTCGCAGGCTGTGCCAGGCTATCCGCCGCATCCCGACATGCTCGCATGGCTGGCGGAGGCCGCGGGATCGGCCGCGCTCGCCGGCTACGGCGCGATCGAGGGTGACGCGGCGACCCGTGCCGCCTATGCCGCGCATGTGTCAGAGCTTTACGGGGCGATCATCCGGCCTGAGAACGTCCATCTGACCGCCGGATGCAACCAGGCCTTCACCGTGGCGGCCATGGCGGTCGCGGGACCGGGCGACGCGATCCTGATGACCAACCCGTGCTACTTCAATCACGAGACGACCTTGCAGATGATGGGCGTCGAAGCGCGCTATTTCGACTGCACTGCTGACAATGGCTTCGTGCCCCGCATCGAGGACATTGCCGACGCGCTTGATGGCGTGAAGGCCCTGGCTCTGGTATCGCCCAATAACCCCACCGGCGCAATCTACCCGCCTGCCCTGTTGGCGGACATCTTCGCGATCTGCCGTGAGCGTGGCGTTTGGCTCATCCTCGACGAGACCTATCGGGACTTCATTGCATCTCTCTCAGGCAAGCCCCACGACCTGTTTGCAAGGCCGGACTGGCAGGACAACCTGATCCAGCTCTATAGTTTCTCGAAATCGTTCTGCATTCCCGGCCACCGTCTTGGCGCGATCACCGCCGGACCCGAGGTGATCGGACAAGTCGCGAAGGTCATGGACAATCTCCAGATTTGCGCGCCCCGCGTGCCCCAATACGCGGTCGCCAGGGGATTGCCTGCGCTGGGTGGCTGGCGCGAGGCCAACCGGATCGAGATCGAGCATCGGGCGAATGCGATGCGCGCTGCATTCCAGCACGTCACAGGCTGGGAATTGCAGGCGATCGGCGCCTATTTCGCCTTCGTGCGCCATCCGTTCGACGGCCTGACGTCTTCGAAAGTGGCAGAGAAGCTCGCGCGCGACTATGGCGTCGTCACCATCCCCGGCAGCTATTTCGGCGCGGGGCTCGACCGCCATCTGCGCGTGGCCTTCGCCAATGTCGGCGCCGAGCAGATCGGCGACGTCGGCGGAAGATTGCGGATGATGACCTAGGCCGCGTCAGATGTGCAGCGCATGCCCCAATGCCTTGAGCGCGGCTTCCTGAAAGCCTTCGCTCTGGGTCGGATGAGCATGGATCGTGCCGGCGATGTCCTCCAGCCGGGCGCCCATCTCGATGGCAAGCGAGAAGGCGGCCGATAATTCCGAGACACCGGAACCGACCGCCTGGATGCCAAGCACCAGGTGGTTGTCGGCCCGTGCCACCACGCGCACGAAACCGCTTTCTCCCTGCAGCGTCATGGCGCGACCATTGGCTGCGAAGGGAAACTGTCCGATCTTGATCTCCGCCGCGCCCGCGCGCGCCTCGTCCGGTGACAGGCCGACGCTGACCACCTCCGGATCGGTGAAGCAGACCGCAGGCATCGCGCGCTTGTCCCAGCTCCGGCGGTTGCCGGCGACGATCTCCGCTACCATCTCGCCCTGCGCCATCGCGCGATGCGCGAGCATCGGTTCGCCGGTGACGTCGCCGATGGCGTAGATGCCACGCATGGACGTCCGGCACTGGTCGTCGATGCGGATGAACGGGCCTGTCAGGTCGAGGTCGATTTCCTCGACTCCCCAGCCCTGCGTCGCGGGCTTGCGGCCGACGGTCACCAGCACGTGGTCCGCCGGGATATCGCGTTCGGTACCGTCGGCGGTTTCCACCAGCAGCGCGTCGCCCTTCGAGGAAAGTCCCTTGGCCTTTGCGCCTATCAGCACCGCAACGCCCAACTCGTCGAGACGCTTCGATACCGGCCTGGTCAGCTCGGCGTCATAGAGTGGCAGGATGCGATCCTGCGCCTCCACGATCGTGACGCTCGCCCCCATCTTGGCGAACGCCGTGCCCAGTTCGAGGCCGATATAGCCGCCGCCGACGACCGCCAGTGTTTCCGGCACTTTTTTCAGCGCCAGCGCCTCGGTCGACGAGATGACCTTGCCGCCGAAGGGCATGAAAGGCAGTTCCACCGGCAGCGAGCCAGTGGCGATGACGATGGTCTCGGCGCGGATCACCTGTATTCCGGTTTCCGTCTCGACCTCTACGGTCTTACCGTCACGGAATCTCGCCCAGCCCTGGACGGACTTGACCTTCGCCTTCTTGAGCAGGCCGGCGACGCCGGTGTTGAGGCGGCCGACGATGCCGTCCTTCCAGGCGACGGTCTTCTTCAGGTCGATGGCCGGCTCGGAGAGCGAGATGCCGAGCGGATCGCCGCCTTGCGCCATCTGCGAGACCTTGAGGTACTCGTCAGCCGCGTGGATCATCGCCTTCGACGGAATGCAGCCAACGTTAAGGCAGGTGCCGCCCGGCTTTCCCGCTTCCACGATGACCGTATCGATACCGAGCTGCCCCGCCCGGATGGCGCAGACATAGCCGCCCGGTCCGGAGCCGATGACGAGAAGCTTGCAGGTGATTTCCTTCATCTGGTCAATCCACGAATATCATCGCCGGCGTCTCCAGCAGCGTCTTGATGCGCTGGACGAAGACGGCGGCATCCCAGCCGTCGATAACGCGGTGGTCGAAGGAAGAGGACAGGTTCATCATCTTTGCCGGCACAAACTGCGTGCCGTCCCATAGCGGGCGCACCATGATCTTGTTGACGCCGATGATCGCGACTTCGGGGTAATTGATCACTGGCGTGGTGGCTACGCCACCCATGGCGCCAAGCGACGTGATAGTGATTGTCGAGCCGGTGAGCTCCTCGCGCGTGGCCGTTCCCGCCCGTGCCGCTTCCGCAAGGCGGGCTGCTTCCGTCGCGCAGTCCCAGAGGTCCCGCGCCTCGGCATGACGGACGACAGGAACGACGAGGCCCGACGGGGTCTGCGCCGCGATGCCAACATGCACGCCGCCGTGACGGTGGATGACGCCGGCGTCGTCGTCATACAGCGCGTTGAGCTGCGGCTGGTCCGCGATCGCCTTGACCATGGCGCGCATCAGGAAAGGCAGGATGGTGAGTTTCGGCCGGTCGGGGCGTTTTTCGGCGTTCAGCCTTGCGCGCAGGTCTTCCAGCGCCGACACGTTCACCTCCTCGACATAGGTGATGTGGGGAATGCGCGACTTGGCCAGCGCCATCTTCTCGGCGATCCTGCGCCGCAGGCCGACAACCTTGACCTCATCCACGGAGGTGTCACGGCGAAGGCCGGTAGCGACGGGCTGACTGCCGCGTGCGATGAACTGGTCGAGATCGTCATGGGTGATCCGCCCGGCCGGGCCGCTGCCCGGCACCTGTCGCAGGTCGATGCCGGCATCCTTGGCACGCAGCCGTACCGCCGGCGAGGCGAGCGGCCGCTCGCCTTCTGCACGGGGGGCTCCTGCCTTCGAGATTGGCGGAGCCGATTTCGCCGCGACCTTCGGCTTGTTCGCCTTGGGTGTCTCGCTTTCCTTGTCCGGTTTCTTCTCGCCCGCCGCTGCGGGTGGAGGCGGCACGGTCTCGCCTTGCGGCGCGAGGCCTTCGGCGACCGGCGCCTCGCCTTCACCATCGTCCATCGGAGCCGGCGCATCTCCGGCAATGTCGATCTTCACGATCGGCGATCCGACCGCGACCGTTTCGCCGATCTCGGCGCCGAGCCACGAAACCGTGCCTTCCACGGGAGACGGGATTTCGACCGTCGCCTTGTCTGTCATCACGGCGGCAAGGACCATGTCCTCGCGCACGGGGTCGCCCGGTTTCACGTGCCATTCGACAAGTTCGGCCTCGGCCACGCCTTCGCCGACATCCGGCATCTTGATGACGTGCTCGGCCATCTACGCCTCCATCACTTCGACGAGTGCCTCGCCGACGCGTTTAGGACCAGGGAAGTAATCCCATTCCTGCGCGTGTGGGTAGGGGGTGTCCCAGCCGGCGACACGCGCAATCGGTGCCTCGAGATGGAAGAAGCAATGCTCCTGCACCAATGCGGTCAGTTCGGCGCCGAAGCCGCTTGTCAGCGTCGCCTCATGGACCACTACACAACGTCGGGTTTTCTTCACCGAAGCGACAATGGTGTCCAGGTCGAGCGGCAGCAGCGTTCGCAGGTCGATCACCTCGGCGTCGATGCCGGTGTCGTCTGCCGCAGCCTGAGCGACATGCACCATCGTGCCGTAAGCGAGCACGGTCACGGCGCTGCCTTCGCGCCGGACTTCCGCCTTGGCGAGAGGGACCGTGTAGTGGCCGTCCGGCGCCTCTCCCAAGGGGTGTTTCGACCAGGCGGTCACCGGGCGGTCGTGATGGCCGTCGAATGGCCCGTTGTAGAGCCTCTTGGGTTCGAGGAAGATGACAGGGTCGGGGTCCTCGATTGCAGCAACCAGAAGGCCCTTGGCATCATACGGATTTGACGGCACCACAACCTTCAGGCCCGAGACGTGCGTGAACAGCGCCTCCGGGCTCTGGCTGTGCGTCTGGCCGCCGAAAATGCCGCCGCCGGTCGGCATCCGGATGACGATCGGGCACGTGAACTGTCCGTTGGAACGGTAGCGCAGGCGCGCGGCCTCCGAAACGATCTGGTCGTAGGCTGGATAGACATAGTCGGCGAATTGCACTTCCACGCACGGGCGCAGACCGTACGACGCCATGCCGATCGCCGCGCCGACGATGCCAAGTTCGCTGATCGGTGCATCGAAACAACGTGTTCTGCCGTATTTCTGCTGGAGGCCGGCAGTGCAGCGAAAGACGCCGCCGAAATAGCCGACATCCTCGCCGAAGACGACGACATTGTCGTCGCGCTCCATGGTCACGTCCATCGCCGAACGGATCGCCTCGATCATCGTCATGCGCGGCATGTCTACACCCCCGCCTTCTGGCGCTGCCGGCGCAAGTGCGGCGGCATCGTCTCGTAGACGCCTTCGAACATGTCGCGTGTCGAAGGTTTGCCTCCGGAATGCAGGGTCCCGTGCTGTTCGGCTTCCTTCTGGGCGGCGATCACCGTGTCGAGGATTTCCGCCTCCATCTGCTTGTGGCGGTCGTCGGTCCACGCACCGCGCCGGATGAGGTGGTTCTTCAGCCGGATGACGGGGTCGCCAAGAGGCCAGGAATCGGATTCGGTCTTGGGCCGGTATGCGGATGGATCGTCGGATGTGGAGTGCGCGCCGACGCGGTAGGTGACGTATTCGACGAGCGTTGGCCCGAGGTTGCGGCGGGCCCGTTCCGCGGCCCATTTCGCCACCGCATGCACGGCCAGATAGTCGTTGCCGTCGACGCGCAGGGCCGGGATGCCGAAGCCGTGGCCGCGCGCTGCGAAGGTGCCGGATCCGCCTCGCGCGATGCCCTGGAAGGTAGAGATCGCCCATTGGTTGTTGACGATGTTGAGGACCACCGGTGCCCGGTAGGTCGAGGCGAAGACGAGTGCGGCGTGGAAGTCGCTCTCGGCGGTCGAGCCGTCGCCGATCCAGCCAGCGGCGATCTTGGTGTCGTTCTTGATGGCCGAGGCCATCGCCCAGCCGACGGCCTGGATAAACTGCGTGCCCAGATTGCCCGAAATCGAAAAGAAGCCGTGCTCCTTCGACGAATACATGATCGGCAGTTGCCGACCCTTCAGGGGATCCGCCTCGTTGGAGTAAATCTGGTTCATCATCTCGACCATCGGATAGCCGCCGGCGATCAGCAGCCCGGCCTGGCGATAGGTCGGAAAATTCATGTCGCCCGGCTCAAGCGCCTTGCGAAACGCGCAGCTCACGGCTTCTTCGCCCATATGCTGCATGTAGAACGACGTCTTTCCCTGTCGCTGGGCCATCAGCATGCGCGCGTCGAAAGCGCGCAACGTCATCATGTGGCGCAGGCCTTCCATCAGTTCCTCGTCGTTGAGGCTGCCGGCCCACGGGCCAACGGCTTCGCCGTCGCGATTGAGCACGCGGATGATGGAATAAGCGAGGTCGCGCATGTCGCGCGGATCGACGTCGATCGGCGGTCGCTCGACCGAGCCGGCTTTCGGAATGACGACCTTCGAAAAGTCGGGCGTGTCCCCCGGTCGCACCTCCGGCTCCGGTACATGAAGGCTGAGCCCTTGCCCGTCGGCCATCTTTTCCTCCTCGCATCGCACGCCCCGGTTCGACCGCCAGCTAAGGCCAAGAATTCAGGCTTGTCTACAGTACCCAACCTGGCTCACCTGTATCAGGCATCAAGGTCCGCTTCGCGACGCATCGCCGTATTTGCGAAGATTTCGGCATTAGCCTTGCCGCCGATTGTTTGTTTCGTGATCGATGATGCGAACGCAGGGATTGTTCGACAGCATCTTGTTTCGACGCGGCGAAAAAAGTTGCGGAACCGGGACAGCGGATCGGTGTGGCGGGCGTAAAAGTGAAACCATTTCTGGAACTAACGCTTATTGAGACGTATGGTCGTCCCAAAAGCCCTCAAGCCCGTCTGATTCCTGACGTCCGGTTCACGGTGGTGCGTAGCAGGGTGTCCAGGAGAATCAGTACGCGATGTTGCGGACCAAGCGTCAGGCGATGAAGTTCGTCCAAGCAGTGAGCCCTTATGCGGTTTCGACCTTGCGTCGCGAAAACCGAAGTTACCGGGCTCACGGACATGACGGTGACAACGTCGATGCGGTCATCGCCTCCTACAACATCCATAAGGCCGTGGGTCTCGACCGGCGCTTCGATCCAAGCCGGATCATATCGGTCATCCGCGAGATCGATGCCGACGTGATCGCGATCCAGGAAGCCAACCAGCGCTTTGGCGCACGGGCCTGCCTGCTCGACCTCGGCAATCTCGAACGCGAATGCGGCCTCGTACCGGTGCCGCTGGAGGAAGAAGGACAAAAACACGGCTGGCACGGCAACCTGATCCTGTTTCGCAATGGCGAGGTGACCGACGCACATCGTCTCGACCTGCCCGGGGTCGAACCACGCGGCGCCATGATGATCGACCTGACCCTCAAATCCGGACCCCTGCGCATCATCGCCGCGCATCTCGGCCTCTTGCGGCGATGCCGCGAACAGCAGGTCGAAACGCTGGTCCGGCTGGCCGAACCAGCGGATGGGCGTCCGACACTGTTGATGGGTGACCTGAACGAATGGCGCCTGGGCTCGCGCTCGGCGCTCAAGGGGCTTGAGCCGACATTCGGCCCGCTCCACGCGACGATACCCAGCTTTCCTTCACGCTTTCCTCTGCTGCCGCTTGATCGCGTGCTGGCGAAGCCGCACAATCTGATCTCAAGTGTGGAACTGCACGACACGCCGCTCGCGCGGATCGCCTCCGATCACCTGCCGATCAAGGCAGGCATCAGATTGGCCGAGGCCGATCGCGTCAGACAGGACCTCGATGCAGTCGCCTGACGAGGGGGAGGGAACGGCAAATGATGATCACGGGTGCCCAATGCCGGGCAGGGCGTGCGCTCGCGGAGCTTTCGCGCGAGGTTCTAGCGAAACTCTGCGGTGTCGAGGAGACCATTATTGAACGCTTCGAACGACAACTGGCCGTGCCCGATGATACCGTCATTGCCGGAATTGCCAGCGGCCTCGAAGAAGCCGGTATCGTCTTCATTCCGGAAAATGGCGGCGGAGTCGGTGTCCGATTGAAGTTCAACGCTTCCGAGACGAAGCGATTGTCGACCCTTGAGGGAGAGGGCGGCCGCGCCGCACTCGACGACGTACCGTGAGGCGTGCCGCCCGCCCGCCCTTTGTGCCGATCGAGATAGCGGGCACCCGACAATCGTGACCGCCGCCGCCAACCTGCCGCCGCTCGCCCCGTTCCGCCACGCGGTCTTCCGCTCGATCTGGTTCGCCAGCCTGGCCTCCAATTTCGGCTCGTTGATCCAGACCGTCGGCGCGGCATGGATGATGACGCTGATCTCCAGTTCAGCGGACATGGTTGCGCTGGTTCAGGCTTCCACAGCGCTGCCGATCATGCTGTTCTCGCTGATCTCGGGTGCGATCGCGGACAATTTCAACCGCCGGCACGTGATGCTCATCGCCCAATGCTTCATGCTGGTCGTATCGGTGCTCCTTGCTGCGACGGCGTATCTGGACCTGATGACGCCGTGGCTGTTGCTCGTCTTCACCTTCCTGATCGGCAGCGGTACGGCGCTAAACAATCCGTCGTGGCAGGCCTCGGTCGGCGACATGGTTCCGCGGTCTGACCTGCCGGCGGCGGTCGCGCTGAACAGCATGAGCTTCAACCTGACCCGAAGCGTCGGGCCGGCGATTGGTGGTGCGATCGTGGCTGCCTTCGGCGCCGCGGCCGCCTTCGCCATAAACGCGATGAGCTACCTCGCCATCATCGCCGTGCTGGTTCGCTGGAAGCCGCCGGCGAGCACCAACACCCTGCCACGCGAAACGCTGGGTCTGGCGATCGTTGCCGGGCTTCGCTACATCGTGATGTCCCCGAATCTCGAGAAGGTCTTGCTGCGCGGCTGTGTCTTCGGCTTCTCGGTGATATCCGTCGTTGCCTTGCTGCCGCTCGTGGCGCGCGATCTGCTCGACGGGGGCGCGCTGCTCTATGGTGTGCTATTCGGGGCCTTCGGCATCGGTGCCGTGGTCGGCGCGTTGGCGACCGGCTCCATCCGTGAAAAGTTTTCAACGGAATGGATCGTTCGGCTTTCTTTCTGCGGTTTCGCGATTTGCGCGCTGACCGTTGCGGCGAGCCCCGTCGCCTGGTTGACTTTCCTGGCTCTGCTCGTCGGCGGCGGCTGCTGGGTGATCGCCCTTTCGCTGTTCAACATCACGGTCCAAATGTCGACGCCACGCTGGGTGGTGGGACGTGCGCTATCGCTTTACCAGACGGCCGTCTTCGGCGGGATGGCTCTCGGTGGCTGGATCTGGGGCCTGGCGGCGGAGTCCTATGGTCCCGCCATCGCCCTGTGGATCGCGGCCACCGTGATGATCGTCGGAGCCGCGCTCGGCATGGTGCCGCGGCTGGCCCTGCCGGCGCTCGCGTCGCTCAATCTCGACCCGCTCAACCGCTGGAAGGAACCGCGCGTCGAGCTCGACATCAAGCCTCGCAGCGGGCCGGTCAAGATCATGATCGAGTATGTGATCCGTGAAGAACGCGTGCCGGAATTCATGGAAATCATGGCCGAGCGCCGACGCATCCGCAAGCGCGACGGCGCGCGGCGCTGGAGCCTGATGCGCGACATGGAGCATCCGGAACATTGGGTGGAGAGCTACCACCTCCCCACCTGGCTCGAATATGTGCGCCACAACCAGCGCATGACGCATGCCGATGCGATCGTCGGCGACAGCATTCGCCAGCTTCATTCGGGTTCGGAACCGCCGCGCGTGTGGCGGATGATCGAACGTCCGACAAACCGGCATGCTTCGGACGGCCAGCCGAAGGGAATGATCGACCTCCACCAGCAGGGGTGAGCCCTGCGGTTCGATCAGGTGCCGCAGAAGGTCGCCAGCACGCGCTCCTCGTCGCGCGGCGGCTGGGCATAGCGCTCGTTCCCCGGCTGCTCGTCGAACGGGTTGGCAAGCACGGCCACAAGCTGTTCGAAAGGCGCGAAGTCGCCGCTTTCGGTGGCTGCCTTGATGACTTCCTCGACACGATGGTTGCGGGCGATGTATCGCGGGTTCGTCGCACGCATGATCGCAGCGCGTTCGGTTTGATGCTCCGGTTCCCGCGCCAGGCGATCGCGCCAGCGCGCGGCCCAGTCGTCGAATGAAGTGGGGTCTATGAAGTGGTCGCGCGCGCGCGCCTTTCCTTCCGGTGCGTCGAGCTCGTTGGCGAGGTCCCGGAAGGTGAGCGTGAAGTCCGCGCCGTTCTGCGCCATTCGTTCGAGCAGGTCCGCGGCCAGCGCCATATCTTCTCCCTGCTCGGTGAGAAGTCCCAGCTTGCGGCGTATGCCGGCGTGAAACGCCGTCTCGTATCGCTGCTGGAACGTCCCCAGCACTGCCTGCGCTTCTTCCAGCGCCGCATCGCCTTCGCCGATGATCGGAAGCAGCGCCTCGGCGAGGCGCGCAAGGTTCCAGACCGCGATGCGTGGCTGGTTGACATAGGCGTAGCGTCCCGCGTGGTCGATGGAACTGAACACGGTGGACGGGTGGTAGCTGTCCATGAAGGCGCAGGGACCATAGTCGATCGTCTCGCCCGAAATGGTCATGTTGTCGGTATTCATCACCCCGTGGATGAAGCCGACGAGCATCCAGCGTGCGATCAGTTCCGCCTGGGCCGCGACCACCGCGTCGAGCAGGCCGAGATATCGCGCTTCCTTGTCGGCGAGATGTGGATAGTGACGGTCGATGGCATAGTCCGCCAGTGTCCTCAGTCCTTCGACATCGCCGCGTACAGCGAGATACTGGAAGGTGCCGACACGGAGGTGGCTGGCTGCCACGCGCGCCATTATGGCGCCGGGTAGCCGCGTTTCGCGATAGACCGCTTCGCCCGTGGTGACGGCCGCCAGCGTGCGCGTCGTAGGGATGCCCAGCGCATGCATCGCTTCGCTGACGATATATTCGCGCAGGATCGGACCGAGGGCCGCGCGCCCGTCGCCGTTGCGCGAAAAGCGGGTCGGTCCCGAGCCCTTGAGCTGGATATCGCGTCGGTGACCCTCACGGTCTACGACTTCGCCGATCAGAAGCGCGCGTCCATCCCCGAGTTGCGGCACGAAATTGCCGAACTGATGTCCCGCATAGGCCTGCGCGAGCGGGCGAATACCCTGGGGGAAGCGATTGCCAGCCAGCATCGCGACGCCTTCTTCGCTCGCGAGGTCGTCCGGATCGAGCCCCAGCTCATGCGCAAGCGACACATTGAGCTTGATGAGCATTGGGGCCGCGACCGGCGACGGGGCGGTGAAGGCGTAGAACCGCTCGGGCAAGTCCGCATATGTGTTTTCGATGCGTAGCGTGTGCATGGTAGCTTCATCCTGTCCTTCGCCTACAGATAGGATGCCGCTGCCGCGAGGACTACCCGTTGACGTCGGGTTCAATTTTATTTAACAAGTTAAAGAAATACGACAGGGAGGCATAAGTGCCGCACTTCACTTTCGAATACTCGGCAAATCTTGACGATCAGATCGACGTACAGGGCCTGTGCGATGCGACGCTTGAAGCCGCGCTCGCGACCGGCCTTTTCGAAGTCGGCGCCGTGCGTGTCCGTGCGATACGGTGTGACCATTATGCCATTGCCGATCGTCTTGCGCAAAATGCTTTTCTCGACCTGTCGATCCGGGTCGGTGCCGGGCGCTCGCCCGAAGCGTGCAAGCAGGCCGGGGAGGCGGTGTTCGCGGCGGTTGCAGGCTACTGTGCGCATCTTCTCGAAGCGCCGCACTTCGCCATGTCGGTCGAGTTGCGCGAGATCAATGCCGCGCTGAGCTGGAAGCGCAATGCGATGCATGCGCGCTTGCGCGGTTCCTGAGGAGCGACCATGGCGGATCTTGAAGTCAATCTTGACAAGGCAGCAAGCTATCTGGCGCGCTTCCGCGACGAGGGCGTGAAGAACCAGATCGCCGGCAGCGCGGTGGATGCCGCGGATGGCTCCACCTTCGAAACGATCTCACCGGTCGACCTCAAGCCGCTCGCGAAGGTCGCGCACGGAAGGGCAGAGGATATCGACCGCGCCGCCAAGGCAGCCAGGGCGGCATTCCCCGACTGGGCGCGCATGGATGGAGACAAGCGCAAGAAACTCCTGCACCGCATTGCCGATGCGATCGTCGAACGGGCCGAGGAGATTGCATTTGTTGAGTGCATGGACACCGGTCAGGCGTTGAAGTTCATGTCCAAGGCCGCCTTGCGCGGCGCCGAGAATTTCCGCTTCTTCGCCGACCGCGCACCCGAGGCACGAGACGGCAAGGCGCTGCATGGGCCGGGCCAGGTCAACATCACGACGCGCGTGCCGATCGGTCCCGTCGGCATCATCACGCCGTGGAACACACCGTTCATGCTGTCGACATGGAAGATCGCGCCGGCGCTGGCTGCCGGCTGCACGGTCGTTCACAAGCCCGCCGAGCTCTCGCCGCTGACGGCGCGGCTGCTCGTCGAGATCGCAGAGGGTGCAGGGCTTCCTGCCGGCGTCTGGAACCTGGTCAACGGTTTCGGAGACGAGGCTGGCAAGGCACTCACGGAGCATCCTGATATCAAGGCGATCGGGTTTGTCGGCGAAAGCCGCACAGGTTCGGCGATCATGAGACAGGGTGCCGACACCCTGAAGCGCGTCCATTTCGAGCTCGGCGGCAAGAATCCAGTGGTGGTCTTTGCCGATGCCGATCTCGACCGCGCAGTCGACGCCGCGGTCTTCATGATCTACTCGCTGAATGGCGAGCGCTGCACCTCATCTTCGCGTCTGCTGGTCGAGGCATCGATCTACGAGGAGTTCACCGCCAGGGTCGCCGAGAAGGCCAAGCGGATTAAAATCGGTCATCCGCTCGATCCCACGACGGTGATCGGACCGCTCATCCATCCGGATCATGAGCGCAAGGTGCTTTCCTATTTCGACCTTGCTCGGGACGAAGGCGCCACGATCGCCACCGGCGGTGTCAAGGCGGACCGTGAGGGCTGCTATGTGGAGCCCACGCTGTTCACGGGTGCGCGCAACGACATGCGCATCGCGCAGGAGGAAATCTTCGGGCCAGTCCTGACCGCGATCCCCTTTGCCGACGAGCCGGAGGCGTTGGCGCTCGCCAACGACGTGTCATACGGCCTTGCCGGTTATCTCTGGACATCGGACGTGACGCGCGCGTTCCGCTTTTCGGAGGCGATGGAAGCCGGCATGATCTGGGTCAATTCGGAGAATGTGCGCCATCTGCCAAGCCCGTTCGGCGGCGTGAAGTCCTCCGGAATCGGGCGTGACGGCGGCGACTGGTCGTTCGATTTCTACATGGAAACGAAGAACATCGCTTTCGCAACCACGGCGCACGCGATCACCAGGCTTGGCGGGTAGGGCGATGCCGGTTCCAGCAGCAAATCACTATCCCCCCTTCAATGTCGTGCGGTTGAGCCATGTCGAGTATGTCGTGCGCGACCTTGCCGCCAGCAAGGCGTTCTACGCCGACACGCTTGGTCTGCAGGTCACCCACGAGGACAGCCAGACACTCTGTCTTCGCGCCATGGAGGAGCGTGGCCACCATTGCATCGTGTTGAAGAAGGGCGCCGACCCGGTCGCCAACGTGCTCGGTTTCAAGGTCTATTCGGAAGAGGACGTCGACCGCGCCGCACACTTCTTCAAGGAGAAGGCGCTTCCGGTCGCGTGGATCGAGCGGCCACATCAGGGTCGTACACTGCGCACCGCCGATCCGTTCGGCGTGCCAATGGAATTCTACCACCGCATGGACCGGCTGCCGCCGATACACCAGAAATATGCGCTTTATCGCGGCGTGAAGCCGCTGCGCATCGACCACGTCAATTGTTTTTCGACCGATGTCGACGGGTCGGTCGCATTCTGGAACGCAATCGGCTTCCGCGTCACCGAGTATACGCAGGATGCGGAGACAGGCCGGCTTTGGGCCGCGTGGCTTCACCGCAAGGGTGGCGTCCATGACATCGCCTTCACCAACGGGCGCGGGCCGCGCCTGCACCATATCGCATTCTGGGTGCCGACGCCGCTCAACATCATCGACCTGCTCGACCTGATGTCCACCACCGGCTATCTCGGGAACATCGAGCGCGGGCCTGGACGCCACGGAATCTCCAATGCATTCTTCCTGTATGTCCTCGATCCTGACGGGCATCGAGTGGAGATTTACTGTTCTGACTATCAGACGGTGGATCCCGACCTGGAGCCGATAAAGTGGGATCTCAAGGACCCGCAGAGGCAGACATTATGGGGCGCACCGGCGCCGAAAAGCTGGTTCGAGCAAGGCACGGCCTTCGAAGGCGTCACCGTTTCCGACCCGATCCTCAAAGCCCAACCGATCGTGGCGCCGTGACCGAATGGGAATGCTGAACATGTCCGCAGCTCGCTTCGTTACCTTCACCGCTGCCGGAAAACAGCGCTACGGCCTGGTCCGCGAGGACGGCGTGGTCGACCTCTCCGCGCTTCACCCGGAATGGCCGACCCTGCGCGAGGTGATCGAGGCCGGCGGGTTGCGGCGACTTTCTGATGAGGGCGCGGCGCTTGCCGCCGATTTCGCCGAGGCGGATATCGCCTACCAGATACCTGTTCCCGCGCCACAGAAGATCATCTGTGTCGGAGTGAACTATCCGGACCGCAACGCCGAATACAAGGATGGGCAGGAGGCGCCGCCGAATCCCTCGCTGTTCGTGCGGTTTCCGGGCTCGTTTGTCGGTCATGGATCGCCGCTGGTGCGCCCACGCGTCTCCGACCAGCTCGACTATGAAGGCGAGGTCGTCATCGTCATCGGCAAGCCGGGGCGCCACATCGCCGAGGCGGACGCGTTTGACCATGTCGCCGCCATATCGCTTGCCAATGAAGGCACCATCCGCGACTGGGTACGCCACGCCAAGTTCAACGTCACGCAAGGCAAGAACTTCGACCGTTCCGGCTCGATCGGGCCCTGGCTGGTGCCATTCGAAGACGAGGCGCAGATCGCCGACATCCGGCTGACCACGGCGGTGAACGGCGAGATAAGGCAGGACGACCGCACCAGCCGGATGATCTTCTCGTTCCGAAGGATCATCGCCTACGTTTCGACCTTCACCACGCTTGTCCCTGGCGACATCATCCTGACGGGAACACCGACGGGAGCCGGCGCGCGCCATGACCCGCCATTGTGGTTGAAGCCGGGCGATGTGATCGAAGTCGAGGCCGAGGGAATCGGCATGCTCCGCAATGGTGTCGTCGACGAGGAGCCGCAATGACGCCGGCCGAGATCGAAGCGGCGGCCGCTGCGCTCGACGACGCCGAACGGAGCGGCAGACAGATAGGGCTTCTGTCGCTTGCCCATCCGGGTATGTCGATGGACGACGCCTACGCCGTCCAGGCCGAGTGGGTTCGAGGAAAGCTTGCTGCCGGCCGCCGGGTCATCGGCCACAAGATCGGCCTCACGTCGAAAGCAATGCAGCAGGCGCTGAATATCAACATTCCCGATTCCGGCGTGCTCTTCGATGACATGCTGTTTGGCAACGGCGCGACTGTACCGGCGGGCCGTTTCATCCAGCCGCGCGTCGAGGCCGAGATCGCCTTCGTGATGAAGACCGATCTAGTGGGCGACGACATCGGCGTAACGGAGGTGCTCGCCGCAACCGACGCCATTGTCCCGTCGCTCGAAATTCTCGACACGCGGATCCTGCGAGTCGATCCAGAGACCCGGCGGGCAAGAAACATCTGCGACACGATCGCTGACAATGCCGCGAATGCAGGGCTCGTGCTGGGCGAGGGGCGCTTCTCGCAAGACGCGGTCGACATGCGCTGGGTAGGCGCGATCGTCAGCCGCGATGGCGAGGTCGAGGAGACAGGGCTCGGCGCTGGCGTGCTCAATGATCCCGCTGCCGGCGTCGCGTGGCTGGTCAACCGGCTGGCGCTCTATGGCAAAGGGCTCAAGGCAGGCGAGATCGTTCTGTCAGGTTCATTCATTCGCCCGATTGAGGCACCGCCCGGTAGTGAGATCGTCGCGGATTTCGGGGCTTACGGCATCGTGAGCTGCCGCTTCGGCTGATCGCTGGATGGCTCGCCTCTATCTGTTGGCGGCCAGTGAGACGCCCTTGATCTGGGCGATGACCGTTTCGCCCTCGCTCAGGCCCAGCGCCTCCAGCGACCGGCGGGTGATGCGCGCGCGTATCGGTGCCGGTGCCGTCGCTCCGATGTCGAGACGGATGCTGGCTTCGGCGTCGCCGAGCGGCTCGATGGTGACAACTCTCGCAGACACCGCATTGAGGATGCTGCTCTGGTCGTGCCGGTTGCGGGCAATGGAGACGTCGCTGGCCGCTATGCGGATGCGCACCGCGTCGCCGGGTTGCAGGCCCTCCGCCAGAAGCAGGAATTCGCTGCCCGCCACGTCGAGCACGGAAATGCCGTCGGCATCGTTTCGAAGCACGGTTGCGGGCAGCACAGCGGCAAAATCCCGTCTTGCCGCCAAAGGCGAATGCGGCGCGGCCAGAACGTCGTTGAGCGGCCCGGATGCGAGCACGCGGCCTTCGCGCAACAGCACGAGGTGGTCCGCAAGTCTTTCGACCTCGGTGATATCGTGGGTGACGAGCAAAATCGGGATCTGCAGGTTCGCGTGCAACGCCTCGAAATAGGGCAGGAGCTCATCCTTTGCGATGCGATCGAGCGCCGAAAGTGGCTCGTCCATAAGAAGCAGTTGCGGCTGCGATAGCAGCGCGCGTCCGATGGAGACACGCTGACGCTCGCCGCCCGAAAGATTGTGTGGTGCGCGGTCGATGAGGTGGCCGATGCCGAGCAGGGACACGATGTCGTCGAACCGGATGTGTCTCTCGGCGATCCTGGCGCGTTTCTCGCCATAGGTGAGGTTTTGCCGCACGGAAAGATGCGAAAACAGGCTCGCCTCCTGAAGCACGTAGCCTAGCGCGCGCTTGTGCGTTGGCACGAATTCGGTCTCGTCCTGCCAGACCTGATCTCCGACGGCGATGCGGCCGGGAATGCGGTTGAGGCCGGCAACCGAGCGCAGGATCGACGTCTTGCCGCAGCCGGACGGGCCGAACAGGGCCGAGATGCCATGCATGGGCAGCGTCAGATCCACGGCAAGGCGGAAGGCACCCAGTTGGCCGTCCAGCGAGATCTCTATGCTGTCGCTCATCAAAAGACCTTCCGGCCGGACCGGCGCGCCAGCAAGGACACGGCAAGTATGACGGCGAAGGAGAATACCAGCATGCCGAGCGACAGGATGTTGGCTTCGCGCCAGCGCAGTGTTTCGACGAAATCGTATATTGCGATCGACAGGACCTTGGTCTCTCCGGGGATGTTGCCGCCGATCATGAGGATGACGCCGAACTCGCCGACGGTGTGCGCGAAGCCGAGCACGGCGCCGGTCACCAGGCCCGGCACGGCAAGCGGCAGCGCCACGCTGAAGAAGCGGTCCCATGGCGAGGCACGAAGGGTTGCGGCAACTTCGAGCGGGCGCGCGCCCATCGCTTCGAAGGCATTGCGCACGGGCTGAACCATGAATGGCAGCGAGGAGATTACCGAGCCGACCAGCAGCCCCTCAAAGGTGAAGGCGAAAGTGCGCATGCCCACCCACGGGCCAACCCAGCCACCGAGGCCCTGTGGGCCGAGTAGAAGGAGAAGATAGAAACCCAGCACCGTGGGTGGCAGGACGAGCGGCAGCGCGACGATGGTTGCTACCACTTCCTTCCAGCGCGACGTCGTCCAGGCAAGCCACCAGGCGATCGGCGTGCCAACCAGCATCAGCAGGATGGTGGTGACGGCGGCGAGCTCGACGGTGAGCAGTATCGGCGACCAGAGCTCCTGAGACAGCGTTGGCTCCCCTTCTTCAGTCGGCGGAAACTAGCCGATCAGCGGTCGAGCGCGTAGCCATATTTTTCGATGATGGTGCCGGCCTCGCCGCCCTTCAGGAAATCCAGAAAGGCGATGGCGGCCAGATTGTCCTCGCCGGACTTCAGCAATACCGCATCCTGGCGGATCGGCTGGTAATGCTCCTGCGGAACGACCCAGCGCGAGCCGGATTGAGCCTGCGACACCAGGCCTAGGGCGACGAACCCCACTTCCGCATTGCCTGTCTCGACGAACTGGAACGCCTGGCCGATGTTCTGGCCCTGGACGATCTTCGGCTGCAGCGCATCGTACACGCCCAGCGACCGCATCGTCTCGACGGCGGCCTTGCCGTAGGGCGCGGTTTCCGGATTGGCGATGGCGATGCGGGTGAATTCTCCAGCCTCGAGGGTCGCCGCCCCACTGACCTTGCCTTCGTCGATGGAGTAGAGCACCAGTTGGCCGATCGCGTAGGTGAAGACACTGCCATCCGTGCCGTGGCCGTCTTTCACCGCGAGCGACGGGCGCTGGTCGTCGGCAGCGAGGAACACCTGGAATGGGGCGCCCTGCGCGATCTGCGTATAGAGCTGACCGGTCGCCCCGAAAGACAATATCGCCTCGTGCCCGGTAGCCTTGGCAAACGCCGCCGCGATGTCGTTCGCGGCATCAGTGAAATTCGCCGCAACTGCAACATTCACTTCATCCGCTCGCGCGCCCGCGGCGAGTGACAGGCCGATCGATAGTGCCATCAGGAGGCGCCGCATCTCGAACCTCAATATATTCATTCGAATATAACGGTATCGATAGCTCGATTGCGTAGCCGTTGGCAAGCGCCGTTGGCCGCAATTCTCCAGATGGCGCTCGCGAGGTGATTCGATGGCTTTTTTCGGGAACCGGTCGCGCCGGGCTGCATTCTCCCCCCAACAAGAGAGAGCATTCTCCAACAATCACACAGAGGAGCGATATCGTGAAAGCCCTGCTAGCTACCGTATCCGGATTTGCCGTCGCCATGGTGCTGTTTGGCGGAGGCGTTGCCGTGGCCACCGGAGTGATCATGGTCGACGATGCGCCGCAGGCACGCGCAGCCAACGATGTCGCCCAGGTCTGGACAGGTAAGCCGCGTCCTGTCGACGTTGACGCCCAGGCGTTCGAGCGTGTCGGCCCGCCGGTGGTCACTATGGCAGAAGAAGTCGACGGCGCTCCGGCCGATGACGGGAGCTCCAATGAGGCCCTCATGGCATCGGCTGATCCCGGAGTCGACACGATGACCACGGCTGCCTACCAGCCCGCCGAAGAAGCGCAGATGGCCGTCGACGAAGCTCTGATCGAACTGCACACCGCCCATGTCGAATGGTGTTCCAGCCATTACCGCTCATATGATCCCGACAGCGACAGCTACCGGCCCTATAGCGGCGGCTTCCGCGCCTGCGAGTCGCCTTACTCGGAAGAGATGGCGGCTTGGGACGCGCCTGAATATGCCACCCCTGTCGACAGCGCCTACAGCCAGGTGGAAGACGCTTCCGTACAGACCGCCAGCTTTGGCGGCCAGCAGGGCGATAGCCGGTTTGGCATGACGCCGGAGCATGTCCGTTCATGTTTCGACCGCTATCGCTCGTATCGCGTCGAGGACAACAGCTACCAGCCCTATGGCGGCGGCCCCAGGCAGCAGTGCGAATAGTTCAAGTCGCAGTTTTCTACGGTGAAACCGGATGGCCTGGCTGGGCGTTGATTGCTGGCGCGATGATGCGCGGGAGGAATTCAGCATGGCCAAAACAACCACGTCCAAGACCCTGTCCAAGAAGGGCACCGAAGCTGGCCGCAGCCTGCATGCCGCGGCTGCCAAGGAAGAGCGGAAGGTGGAAGGCGAGAAGGGCAGCGACCTGAAGAAGGGCGCCGCCCGCTTCGAGGAGCGCGCGAAAAGCGCCAACGGCAAGGGCGCGAAGAAGACGCAGACAGATTAGGTGTCGACCGTCAGGGCTGCACGCAGGCGCCGGATTTCCTGATTGAGCGAGATCATCTTTTTGGCCGTCATCCCGGCTTTGGCGAATAGCGCCTCGCCAAGGCAGCGGCTGCGCTCACTCAGCGCTTTTCCCTGCTCAGTCAAATCAACCCGTACGCTGCGTTCGTCCTCCACGCTGCGCGTACGGCGGACGAGTGAGGCTGCTTCCAGGCGCTTGACCAGCGGAGTGATGGTGCTTGGCTCGAGGTCGAGCCGAGCCGCAATCGTACCGATGCTCAGTCCATCCTTCTCCCACAGGACGTTCAGCACCAGATATTGAGGGTAGGTGATCCCGAGCCCATCGAGCAGCGGCTTGTAGAGCCGGCTGACAGCCAGTGATGTCGAATAGAGCGAGAAGCACAGCTGGTCCTCGAGCGAGATTGCTTGGGTCATGGTTCTGCGTATCACGCAATTGTTTATCGCGGCAAATAAAAACTGGACAGGCAGGTCACTTCGCGTTACGAAGATGATTATCGCGATAATGAGTATCGCGACCGCAATCCAAGGAGGCCGATGTGCCAGTCAATGTTCTGTACAGCACCAACGCAATGTCCACCGGAGGACGTGACGGCAAGTCTTGCATAGATGGCGGACGAGAGATTCCGCTGTCCACCCCGAAGGAGTTGGGCGGTGGCGGGGGAGACGGCGCAAATCCTGAACAGCTTTTCGCTGCCGGCTATTCTGCCTGCTTCCTCGGCGCCCTCAAGGCCGTTGCACCTCAAATGAAGCTCAGGGTTCCCCAAGATGCCGCGGTCACCGCAACCGTCGGTATCGGGCCGCGCAGCGAGGGCGGTTTTGGCATCACCGCCGCGCTGGCGATCAGCCTGCCGGGCCTTTCCCGCGACGACGCGGAGCGGCTGGTCGAAGCCGCACATCAGACGTGCCCCTATTCGAACGCGACCCGAAACAACCTCGATGTCGCATTGACGCTCGTCTGAGCTCTGATCAAGCAGCTCCACCTGCACCCGGGAGCCTTGCCGGGTTTGCGGAAAGGAAGACATATGTTCGGAATTACGCCTCTCGGCTGGCTGCATACGCTGGGTAGCCTGCCTGCCATCCCCGCCGCCGCCTATATGCTTGTCCGCCATGGTCGGATCGTCCCGCGCTCCATCGCCGGCCGAATATACTTCGTATGCATGGTAATCGGCGCGCTCACTGTCTTCCTCGTAGCCAATGCGCCGGAAAGCCCGATCATCGGAGCGGCCACCCTCGTGATTCTCCTTGCCGGGTACATCATAGGCAGGGTCACGGCCCTAGGCCGCGTCCGCTGGTATCTGGAAACTTTTTTCCTGACCCTCACGGTGTTCCTGCTGATGGTTCCGACAGTCTCCGAAACACTGCGCCGTGTTCCCGATGGACACCCGATCGTGACGGATCCGAACTCACCGATCCTGAAGGGAGCTCTCGCAGGCCTCGCGGCGATGCTGGTACTCGGTCTAGCCGCGCAGTTCATCTACCTCTTCAGGTACAAGGTGAGCCGCAAGGCCCCCTGACCAGCGCTGTGTGAGGCATGGATCCAGCTACGAAAAGCCAGAGATTCGTTTTCTGCCCAGCGCCGGCACCATGTCTCTCCCGCTTCCTGGCGACATGGCTGCTGGCAGGGCGCGTGCCCAAATGCATTTCAGGCCCGATCCTGCGATCGGGCCTGAGGCATTAGACCGTTGATTTCACATAACTATCAGGAGCAGCCCGAAGTGCTTCCGCAATAATATGAAGGGGTGAGGAAAAAAGGCTATAAAGAATAGCGGGTTAGCACTTGGCATACACGCTCCTCGTATGCCGGGACCATGGGTGATCGGAAGGACTAGGAGTGACTCCGTGATGTCCTCATCCCCACTGGCGGTGCTGTGCTGTATGATTGGCGGTGTGCGGCACGCGCTGAAGCCGCCCGCGACGTGTCGTTGAGATCTCTGGTGGCAAGTCAGCTTCAGCCGAACTCCAGCGCCAGAACCAAAGGTTGGCTCAGACCGGAGTAGGATCAAACCTCGCCTCTGGTCAGCTCGAGGAGTGCCTATTGCTGCCGCGGTCGCTCTCGATCAGCCAGCGCCCGGTGCAGATCTCTGATGTCAGCCTCCAAGCGCTCACATTTCAGTCGGAGCTCTGACAGCTCTCCGGACTGTTCGGCGAACTCCAGTTCGGCTTCTGCCCATCGCTGTCTAATCTTGTCGAGCTCGGTGTTGGCTTCGTCTGCCCGCTGGGTGACATGCCTTCGAATGTTGGTGTGACCGGTGATGGTGCCTTCAAGCGTCTGCGTCACCCATTCCCGCAGCTCGGCTCGCAACGCTGCGTGGCGGGGCTTTGCGAGCAACGCTCGATCCAAGCCCGCCCTTCTTAACACCTCTTCGATAGACAAACGCCCGCCAGCGTTCGGATAAACTCCAGAATTGCGCGCAATTTCCTTTGCGATGATCTTCTTGGCACGTTCGATCCTTGAGACCGTAGCCTCGCGCTTCTTATTGGCCGCTTGGCGGCCGTGCTCTGCAATAGTAGTCGGTTTGTCTCGATTAGCTGACATGTCTGAACCGCCGCTACAAATCGTGGCTGGACCGGCGCCCATCCCATATGGCACGTGCGACGGGACTTTCGGCCATGATTTGGTTTCGGACGTCCGGCCAGCGCTTCAACTGGGCGAGGATTTGCCCGTCGAAGTAAGCAACCTGGAGATCCGCCCCAGCAGTGGAAGCTTGGTCGCGGTCACGTAGCAGTCCCCGCAGAGCGCGGAGGCAGTCGGCCTTGGCTCGGGCAAGCTCTAGCCGGTGATCGCAGCCGGTATCGCAGTTGCCGGGATCGGGTGCACCGCTGCCACGGGTGCACGGACCAAATTGACCGAGCCCCTTCGTGCACAACACGCCCTCGCGCACCGAAGCCCACAGTCTTCCGTTGAAGGTGAGGATGGCGATCGCCTCAGCCATTGTTTCAGCCCCCAGCTCTTCCTGCCCTCGGCGCATCTTCAAGCCATTCAGGCCACTTCGGAGCGGTTCCGCCGCCTGCCCCCCGGCCCTGCCGGCTTCAACATCCACGATGGCCTCTTCAGCGAGCGCATACGCAATTTCCTCGGCTATTCGCTGGACCTCTTCGGCGATGGAGGGATTCGAGAGGATGTAGTGGAGCGTGATCTCGAGATCCCTGTGCCCAAAAAGGTCCATCAGCACTTGTGGAGCCGCCGCGACACACAAGGCGATCAGACGAGCGATCGTGTGTCGCCAACGGTGAGCATGGGGTCTTTTTGGCCCTGAAAGGGCAGTCAGCCCCAGCTTCTTGATTGCCTCGACTATGGGTTCGGTTGCGTTTCGCAGCGGCGAGCCTGCGGGCTCGGCCCCATCCACCAACAGCATCCACAGATGCGTGCCTTCTTCAGGGCGGATGACCTTGGCAATCTTCTGTTGGATCTCCAAGGCCTTGATGGCGCGCGGATGTAGTGGCCAGTCCCGATAGGTTCCACCCGGCAAGGGTTCGTACTTGAACGTGCGCGCGTTAGGCCGCTCCGGATCTTCAGGAGATACGGAATTGTCATCGACGTCCAGGTTTTCGCTAGACCGCGCTCCATCGCAGAACGAAAGCGTGCAGAAATTCAGCGCTTGGATGATGCCGACCATGACGTTGATGCTTGTGGCATCGCGAGGCGGCCAGACGGCCGTTATCTCCCTCTTCCGGCCGACCTTGACTTCCCAAGGAAGCTCAGTGAGCGGGCGTCCGTCAGCATCCTTCCAAGGGAAGCTCGCGATTATGAAACGGCGTTCTTCGATAGTTCGAGGATTGGACGTGGTGCGACCCGATCGTGCGGCAACGGCCGCGTGTTCTCTCAGCTCAGCCCAGCAATCAATGACCTGCGCCGCGAGGTTGTCTTGAAGCCAGATTGCCCGGCCCAGAACCGCCGTCACGAATTCATCGGAGAATGGCTCAGTCTGCGACTTTGGCTTCTTTTGCGTCGCTTCCTTTTTTCTTTCTCCACGACGTGACGGCTCGCTCGTCTGCGTAGGCCGACGATGTTGGTGAGGGGCTCTCCGGATGTTTGGAAAATCCGATAGCAGTCCCCGTTCTCCATACGCCGCCAAATCTATGATCAGGGAGAGAGTTTGTCTTCGATACTCCGCAGAAGCGGTCATCCCGATGATGGCGCTCCACTCGTCTCTATCGAGATGTGACCAAAGTCCCTCCTCCCTGTCGGGGAAGTGCTCGACAATGCATCGGCCTAGCTTTATCGACTGCCGAGCTCGCGCCAGCCAGGTCGATGGACCAATGGTTCGAATTCCGGTCAGCGTCCGGCGCGGCAGGGACAGTGCCAACAGGGCTCGACACAGGCTTTCGTCTTGGGGATGCAATTCATTGATCTCAGAGTGCTCCCGTGTCCTCGGCGTCAAGCTTCTGAAGCTTTCACGCTGGGATGCTCCCGCCGGAAGGTAGGAGCCGGGCATAATCCAAGTGTGAGCGCTGAGAGGGGTTCCAGGAAATATCTCGAGGTGGGCCAAATCTGACCACGGTCTGGAACCAAGCACTTCATAGTTCCCGAGCTGTGACCAGATTCCTTCAGCCCAATTAAAGCCACGCCTACCGCTGTTTCCTTCAGTACGCGGGGTAGGTGTCATGAACGTCAATCTCGCCACGAAGAAAGCGGGTGAGCCATTCATTAATGGCAGTACTGACCCGCTCTGGAGGGAAGTACTCCAACGTCTGATCGAGTGATGCAGCCTCCATTTCAAATGAAGACCCCATCCAGGCCGTCAGGGGTATCGAGCGCTGAATCATAAAGAGTTCCGCGCGTGCTCTGGTCAGCGGATCAAAGCTGTCCTCGAAAACGACTCCGTTGTTGCATCCCGTACACCGCTGCACCGCGCACAGCGCGCCCGAGGAATGACCAGGTGCGATTTCCGGAGGTGGATTAGTTGGATCGAGGCAGCCCATGCCAAGCCGCGAGCGCTTGCGATGATCCAGCAGCCTGGCTTCCATCTTCTCATCAATGTGTCCTCGGTCCACCAATAGGCGAAGTCGCGTGGCGTCGAGAACGCGCCCGCCCTCGATCTCACCAAACACGGCCTTCTGAAGGGCGCGAACTGCCTTTTCACTCTGAGCGCGGTAGCGGCGTCGGCGCAGGTAATGAACCAATGTTCTGTAGTCGGAGTGTTGGGCCGCAAGCTGTGCGATTAGGGCGTTATTGCCGCTAGTTATGTATGCATGGCCTATCCATGCGTCGCGAGCGTCGCTTGTCGTCAGCTGGGTGAGTATTGGATGGTGATCTCCAAGAGAGTGTCTCTCGCAGACCGAGCGGGCGATATCATTCAAATGAAATGAATCTTCCCCATCGAAAGCACCAACTGCGCCGATCTTGTTCACGACATGGTAAAGCCATGGACTCTTCACCAACGCCGCCAAGCGCTCGACTTCAGCTGCACTTTGGTCGCTGCCGTCGCGTAGATGTGTCGCGCGCGCAGCCTCAAGATCTTTGGCGACAGTTCGCCGTAGAGATGCTGTGCGCTCGATCATGTATTCCAAAATGCGGTAGGGATGCCACTCGGGCTTCCTGAGGCACGGAATAAAAACGTGTCGTTCGGATCGATGTTTGAAGGCGTGAACTACGCAGAAATCGGTTCTATGCGGATGATCTTCAACCCACGCTTCGCGCGTACTGATGTCTATCGAGACGACAGTTGCGAGATTCCAGCCTGTGCCTATGAGAAATAGCCAAAGGAAGACGGCCGTATCGTGATAGCTTGGGTGAAACCACCTTAGTTTCCCAACAATTCCTTGTTGACCGCGCGCAGTCATTTTCGGGGCCAAGTAAGCGGGTCCATCATGCTTTTGAGTGCGAGTATCGTTCGCCTTGTTTAGTCCCTGGGCCTTGAGAAGATAGAATCCAGATTTTGAGGGGATATGATCCTGTGTTAGATGTCGTACGAGCCAGGCATGGTTCTCGGGAAGGTTCCATTCAGCGCTACCAGGCGTGCCAACGACGCCGCGCGGGTCGCGGCCAAGGAGTGCCATGCGCTCGCCCTCACGGAACATGCCCTTGATCGACATCGCTTCCTTCTTCAATGCGGAATACAGCTTCTTGAACGCTTGAAGATCGACATCTTCATTGTGTCTTGGGCCGCGACGAGCGGGCGTCGGCCAGAACAACGGCGTATAACCAGCGATCATCCTTGCTAGGTCAACGAGGCTCTTGATTTGCTTGTAAGTGCCCTGACTCCATCCCTGCTCACCGACCCAGAGCGCGAGCGCCCGCCCCATGGCATCCTTCAGTTCCCCAAATGATTTCACGGCACAGTCTGGATCGATGGTATCCAAGAACCGCATTAGGCCTCGGCAGGAAGCGCGCATCGTTGACTGGAGTGCCGAACTGGGCGTGGTGGTCCGGAATGTGTCCGCGAGTTCCAGGGCAATCGGCCTCCGTCCCTGGAAATCTCCGGCCCAAGATCTTTTTGACTGCGATCTTAGGTTATCCTCCCGGCCGCCCAGATAGAACTCAGTTAGGTCTACCTCATACCGAATATCGTCTGGCGGATGGACCCAAAATCTCAGATCAGCCAAATCGAAGAGGTCGTCGAGCTGCGAAGAGATCATCCGTGGTTACCTTCCATTTCAGCGGCGAGGAAATCGTGCCATCCGGTGGCGGCTGAGGCCGCTCCCGATGCGGTCACGAGCCAACGCAGATAGAGCTCCGTGGTGCTGTCGTCCGCGTGCCCCAACTGCTTCCTCAGCGTTTTCAGGTGCCATGCCCCGCGCGAGTTGATCCAATCTGCACCCATGTCCGACAACGCTCGGCCGACCATCTTTGCGTCGCGTTCTGTTGCGTAGAGAATGAAGAAGCAGGCGTAGGTGTGCCGGCCGTGGTGGGTGGTCCAGTGCTCGGGACGCGGCTCTACCGTATGAAAGCAGTCGTACAGGCGGGCTTCCGAGACCGGCATGCCTTCGTGATCTCTCGCGGTCGAAAGAAACAGCCTGTCGGAAGGCGTCTTCTGTGTCCGGGCGTGATAAAGGTAGCGGAGGCGCATACGCGGGCCATCGATCCAACGGCGTATCTCTAAGAGAAAGGGGATCGATGCCTGGATTGTACGGGGCCTGGCCCCTTTCGTCTTGGTTAGGTTCACGGGTGCCGTCAGCTGCCCAGCCCCGGCGAAGGCGTCCAAAGCTTGCAGAGACGGGATCTGGTCTTCCGTGATCGCGACCGTCTCTGCCAGCCGGGTCCCGCACTCCAATACGAACCGGCAGGCGAGGTATTTGCTGTATCCCTTTTTCAGCCGGACTTGCTTCAACCACTCCGCAACAGGCTTGGGTTGCGGAAGAAATGTGATGGCGGTGATATCGCGGCTGTACGATGCTTTGCGTCGCCCAATGCGCAACAGCATGACATCATCAGGTAGCCTTGGGTGTAGAGCACCTCGCCTGCGGACCTTGTACCTTACGTCCAGTGCGGGCCGCAGTCCCACCTTCCCAGCCCAGGTGAGGAAGCGCGTTACCTCATCAGCGCGTTGGTTGGCTGTGTCGGCTTGCAGCGGTCTGCTGCTTGGAGACCATCTTCCCAACGCCATATCATTCTGGAACCGCAGAACACCATTGTAGTTCAGCGTTTTCCAGTCGATCTGAAGGTCGACACACCAGTCAGAAAATATCGAGAGCTGTCGTCCGATGTTTTCGAGTGTCTTTTCGGAAGGATATTCAACTGCGTGAAGGTCATCAGGATCGCCAAATACCTCCTATAGGGCACGCGCACGGAGATATCGGTTTAATTCGCGACAGTACCGTCCTGTCTTATCAAAGAGAATTGGTACGGTGGAAACATCATTAAAGCGTAGTGACTGGAGGCGGTTCTCATCTGGGTAGAACAATTTTGCCATTCGCCATTCCAAAATATAGGGAGTGACGCGCCTGCGAACTTCTGATCACGACGCATTATGGATGTTTCGATTTGCAGTTCGACATTCGTATGTAGTTTAGAGTAGTTTGAATTAAACATCAGTCATGCAAATAATGTTCTAAACGATGATCGATAAGAAGGAAATATGTGAATGATTTCGCCGTTTTGCTATTGACTTCGCTGTCCGCAACTATCGGTATACGGTGGCTTTTCTCTGCGAATCTGTTCTGGATTGGCGTGCGAAATCTTGCCCCGGCAGCGAATCCTTGGACGGATACTAACCGCATGATTCGTATGGTATATTTGGTGCGGATCATTCTCCGGCGTATCAAGGCTGGGCAGGTGGCCAAGGAATCGTCCGAGAGCGGAGTTCTTCAGGCGTTGTGGAGCTCGTGGCGGGGAAAGCTGGCGCTACAGACCCGGATGGCGGCCCAACTGCCACAGTTGGCGTTCCAGTGCACAACTACTGGTGGAAGCGCTGTCCACAGGTAGAGGCACTTTTCCACAATGGGGTCGGTTTGTGGTATTTGCCGACGGGTTTGGTGGGCATCGAGAAGTAGGCTATCGACATGTCGATAGACGGTGACTTCTGGTTCGCGGGCTGCTCCTGGCAGCCCAACTTATCAAAGCGGCTCTATGAACTCCGAGCCAGGACTGATTCCGGACACCAGCAGCCTGTCTCGTGCCCGCGTCGCGGCAACGTAGAGGAGCTGTCGCTCGGTCGCGATGACCTCGTCCAGCTCGAAGGCGTCGGCAACATCGGCGACACGCGCTGCAAGCGGGAGGACGTTCTCGTCACAGGCGACGACGGCAACGGCGCGGAACTCGAGGCCCTTCGCGAGGTGCATTATGCCGACCAGGGCCTTTTCCTCATCCTGTCGGCTCGTGGTCGCTGTCCGGAACGGCAGCCCTGCCGCCTCGGCGATACTGCGCGCACGCGGTAGCTGCTCAGCCGACCGCACGAAGATGGCGATCTCGCGCGGCGCGATGTGCACGTCCAACGCGCGCCGGATGAAGGCAGCGGCGGCGTCCCGCTCGGCAGCCTCGTCCTCGGCGATCATGACCTCCGGCTCGATGCCCTCGAACACCGATACTGTTCCGCGACGGTCCTCCTCGAGCCCGTCGACGTCGCGGACGGTCCGGGGAAGGAGGCTATCGGCCATCTGCCGGATCTGCTGCGACGTTCGGTAGTTCACCTTCAGCGTGACCGAGCGACCGCGGACATCGATGCCGAGACCGAGCCAGGAGAATGGCTGCTGGAAGATGCGCTGGCCGATGTCTCCCGCGAAGAACAGCGCGTCGGGCATGTCCGGCGCAATTGCGGCGAGGAAGCGGAGCTCGGAGACGCCGAGATCCTGCGCCTCGTCGACTACGATATGCGAGAACGGTTTTTCATCCCGCGCGGCGTAGGTCGCGGTGAGGTGCTGGAAGAGGGCCGCTGGCGTGAAGAGGGCGCGCTGCCGCAATGCCTCCCGAATCCGGGCGAAGACCTGCCACAGCGTCTCGCGCTGCTTCGCGCCAAGACGGTTCTTTCGGCCCATGCGCGGCACGTCCGCGTAGGCGTCGGCGCTGCCGATGTGCCAGGCGTCGATAATGTTCTCCCACTCCGAGAGCAGGAAGCGCGGCGAGAAGCCGGTGACACGCGACTCCGACGCGGCCTGTTCCACCAGCTTGCGGATGCCGTCGCGGTCGGCCAAATGCGCCTTTCTGCCCGTGGTAAGCGCATAGAGCTCCTCGCCGATGCGCCGGAACGATGCGACGGTGACACGGTCCATCAGTTCGCGTCGGCCGCCCGCCAGGATCGCCAGCTTTCGCTGGAGAGCATCGGCAAGCGGGTCGGAAAAGGTGGTTAGAAGGACGCGGGCGTCGGGATCGCTGTGCAGGATACGCATGACGCGGTGTAGCGCCACCACGGTCTTGCCCGTTCCCGCCGAGCCGGCCACACGCACCGGGCCGGAATAGTCGCGGTCCACCACCTGCCGCTGGAGCGGGTGGAGGAACACGGCCCATTTCTCGAAGGGGGCGTCGAGGGCTGCCTGAAGCTCCTCAATTCCGTCGAGGATTCGGAACCGGCGCATCGTGTCCGGATGGACCAGCGGATCGGCTGTCGCAGGAGCCGGGACAGGAAGGATGCCCGTCGCGGCGTATTCAAGCAGTGCCTCGGCCGCTTCCTGGGGCAGGTGGGCGGCGAGTGCGAAGAAGGTCTCCTCGGTCGCCTTGCCGACGTCGGCGAGCCAGTCTTCCGGTACGCCGACGGACAGGAGCTGTGCCGCATCCAGGCTGGCGAAGATCGGCGGGAGCGTGGCGGGCGCCGGCGCGTCGAAGGCTAGCTCGATCTGCAAAGGCGCGGCAGGTCGCGCGATCTCCTCGACCCTCTCGCGTACCTCGACGATCTGGATCGCGCCTGTCGTCGGATGCGCCTCGATGCGGCGGCGCTCCGCCCAAGCGTAGGCGGCATCGTGGTGGTCGACATAGGCGAGCATCAGGCTGCCGCCCGTCTTGTGAACGATGATGCGGATGTCCCGGCTGACCCGCACCGACCAAAAGTTCGGATCCTTGGACTTGTCGATGCGGTGGAACTGCAGCCCCGGACGATCCGGCTCCGTCATCAGCGTAAAGGCCGCCAGCTGAGCCTGCTTCTGCTCGTCATTGGCGAGCTTGGGGAGGGAGGCAGTGAAGCTGTCGGCGAGGATGGTGGGCATCAGGTCTTCCTGATCTCGACATACCGAGCCAAGTTCATGCCCTTCCGGATCTCGGTGGCGTAGGTGACGGGTATCTCGGCGCGCGCGGCAAGGTCCTTCAAAGGCAAGCCGTCGAGTTCCGCCGCGAATTTGATCCCGAACAGATGTACGGACAGCGCCTGTTCGCGAGCGGCAATGCCTTGGTGATACATACGGGCCAGCTCTCGCGCCGCTTCATCGATTGTCATTCTCAGCTCCCCCTAGTCGGTCACCCAATTGAAGCCTCTTGCGCTCATTGCGGAAATCCGTTGGCGGCCCTGTGCTTCGCGAGAAAGGCTTGCATTCGAGCAGTCGGTTTCCGCGATAATCGCATGCCTTCTTCCAGAAGGCCGCTGTGCGACGCCATTGCGCGAGTAGCCAGAAGCACGCCATCCGGATCAAATGAGATAAGCCCACCATCGAAAAGTGCGTCGAGCGTTGCGATGAGCGGCAATCCGTTTTCGGGATCGAGACGCTCCTCATTGGTTGCGGTTCGCCACGGCAACAGATGAGAGGCTCGAATGACGGCGCCGAGCGAACATCCCGTGACAGCACACCGTCCATCCCAAAGGGCCAAGACACTTGCGCGAAATCTGCCCTGACCGACTCGGGCGAGTACCAGCTGTTCTCGCTGGGTTGCCGAAATGGATGTATCCGCCCCGACAACTGCGAGGTCAGAAGCGATCGATTGCACTTCGGGGCTAAGTGAATCGACCAGGGAACGCTTCGGTTGGACTGCAACTATGAAGCCCTGTCTGTTGCAGATGAAGTCAGCAACGTTCTGGCCATCCGGACCGACGAATTTCAGGCAGCCACCATCCATCGAGCGTTGCGCACCGTTGCTGACAAGGAACCTGTAGGGGACTGGGACTTCCCCTATCTCCTTGAAGATGCGAACCAGATGATCCTTGAAATAATCGGTCCGCGAACCATCCCCTGCACCATCGCTCCCGAGCGACTCCGGCTTGAACAGGCCGTGCGAAGACTTCGAGAAGGGACCCGACGCTGCCGAGCCGTCGGGCTTCACATAATCCGGGATATCCACTCGCAGCGGCGCGAACGGAGGATCACCCTCCAGAAAATCCTTTAGCGACATTCCGGTTGTGGGTTCGACCCAGTTCTGGGGACCGCTGACATTGCCGTCCCGGATCACACCTGCGGCGCGGCTCGGGCTCGTGAACACGTGATCCTCGGCGAAGCGAAGCAGGTTGTCTTCTTCCGTCTCAACCAAGACCCCTTGCCGAATGAGGCGGTCGCGTTCGTCTCGATCTCGCTTATCGCCTGCTGAGCTTTCACGCACAGCAGTAGAGTCTGCCAGAACGACGAAACTGCCGTCTGGCAATAGGCGTCCTGATGCTTGAGCATTTTTTGATCGGTACCGGAACGCAAGTCTCGATACGGCCGGGTCTACCCGCCCAGTCGCGCTACTCACGCCCTATATCCCCTCGAAACCAACGGCCAAAGTCAATATCAATCTCATTTCGATCCTCTTCGTCTCTGCCGCAGAGCGGCTGTAGCGTAGCGATCGAGTTTCGACCGTGGTAGCGTGTATTAGGCCTTTGCAGACCTGTTGCGGCCGGGCTTAACCAGCATCCACGGATAGACAATTTGCTGAGGCATCTGTCCATGGAAGCGGTAACCCTTGTTGAGTATATGCCAAGCACTCCCTCCGTTGCTGCCCATGCCAGGGAGGGTGTACATCTTCCTATCATTTACAAGGTATGGCCAGAGCGTCCAAATAAGGATGTGTTCGATCTCTTCGGACGCCTCCTTTATCCGTTCAATCTTATTCCTGCCCTGTATGAAATCAAAAAACGAAAAGCTGATGCTTGCTTTTCCTTGACGATTTACGATGTCATGAGCTGTCGGGTGATTGAGGAATCGCTTTGAGGGGTCTTTGGTCAGGCCGACGTAGACAATGCGCTTTTTGTGCCGATAGCGTCCATCATCGTGCATGATGATGTAGACGCAAGGATCCTTGCGATCGGTAGGGGTCTTCTTCCCCTTTTCCCAGTCGATAGGCTGTGACCAATCCAATTGAACGGCTTTGAAAAGTGGGTTCCCAGCTGCGTTCTCTAGCTCGCCTACTTCCGCGCCGAAATCAGCGGCATTCAACCCCTTGGGTTTCGTCACGTCCTTACCTCCGTCCAGGTTCAGGCTGTCTCACACCCCAAAAACCTTCAACACCTCGTCCCCGAAGTGGTTAATCACCTTCACCGCGATCCTTCCCGTCGATGGCCGCGGGAACGGGCGTGACGTGTCCGAATAGAGCGTCCCCCACGCGTCCTCGTCGATCTCGGCCTTCAGCGCGGTCTTCAGGGACTTGTACGGGTCGTTCGCGCCGAGGAAGTAGGCGTGGCGGACGAAGAAGCTTTCCTCGTTGTAGTCGGTGTCGATGAACCAGGCGGCGATGCCCTTGGTGTCGGTGGCTCGGATGTCGCCCGTGGAGGGATCGAACACGTCGACCCCGTTGACCTTCACCTGGATCTCGCCGGCCGGCGTCTCGATCAGGTCGATGTCCGGCTCGCCGAAGACGACGAAGAGGTTGCCCTTGCCCGTGTTCTTCAGGTCCTCGGCCATGTGCAGGTCGGGGTTGATGCGGGCTTTCAGGATCGGCAGCGGTCCGAGCCTGTTGAGGTCGCTCGCCTGGGCCTCGAAGTTGAAGGCGCAGGCGATCAGCGCGTCGAAGCGGGCGTCGGAGGCCTCGCGCGCCGCGGCGGTGATGTTGGAGCGGGTGAGGGTACCGAATTCCGGGCCGATCAGGAATCCCGCGCGCTTCTCGCGCCCGTCCCCGTCGGTGTAGCGGCCTTCGGCGGCAAGCCAGTTGCCCGGCCAGGGCTCGACTGAATGGAAGTGGATCGTGTCGCGCCGCTCCTGGCTGTGGACGCCGGCGGAGCGCAGATGGTCGAGCACCATGCGGCCGAAATCCTGGTCTGGCACGTTCTTCGGCGCTGGCTGCATGGTGCCTTCGGCGGCTGCCAACTCGTTTGCCAGCGTGTCGTCGCGAGAGGTGACGACGCGGTGCGGCGACAGGCTCTCGACCGTGAACGGACCGGCGACGCGCACCTTGGTCTTGTCCTCGTAGGGACGGTCGTAGAGCATCTCGACGTCGGCGGCGCGGGCGATGGAATCGTCGATCTCCTTCTGCCGCGCGATCCGACCTTCCCACCAGTCCTTGTGCAGCGCGCGCACCCGGGCGCTGACGAGCCCGGCTTTCCCGGCACCGTTCTTCGTCTCCAGCCACTGGTCGAGGTCGCGCGGGATCTCCCATTCCTCGAAGCCGGCCTGAAGCCTTTCGTTCAGCTCGGCGCGCAGCGGCTCCAGCACCGCCTGCCACTTCTCCCAGATGACATCGATTTCGGCATTGTTGGCGATGGATTTCAGCGTGATGTGCGGCGCGCGCTCGTAGACGAATCCCTGGCGGAGGTCGCCGGCTGTCGGCGCCTGCGGCTGGAGCTTTCCGGAGACCTTCTGCTCCTGCGCGCGGCCGTCCGGGCTGTCGGCAAGCAGGTAGTAGGGGTAGCGTGCGGCCATGAGACGTGTGCGGGCGAGCGCCAGTGCAACGCGCGAGGTATCGGTGGTAATCCAGCGCCGTCCCCACTGCTCGGCGACGGCCGCCGTCGTGCCGGAACCGCATGTGGGGTCAAGCACAAGATCGCCCGGGTCTGTGGCCATGAGAATGCAGCGCTGAACGATCGACGTGCTGGTTTGCACCACGTACACAATGCCGGCAGCTCCTGCGACGTCAGTCCACACGTTAGAGACAGGGTAGGCTGCAAAGTCGTCAATGAACCTTACGTAGGCGACGGTTTCTTTTCTTTTTTCGATACGGGCAGCTTTGGCGAGCGTCGCGAGGCCATTTAGTGAAGTCTTCCAGTTGGAGCTCTCTCCGGAATGGAAGCGCCGACCTTCAAAATACCATCCAGCAGTTGTGTTCGTACGAACGCCGCTGGAAATGAGGCTAGTCAATTGATACGGGCGAGCTGCGCTAGGAAGCGGAGCCCCCGCTTTCTCAGTCTTGTTCATTGGTCTTGATGAGAGATCGGGCAATCGAAGCTTGTCGTAGCGCGCCCCACTTCCTTCGCCCACGCCTACCTCTTTTCGGAAGTATAGCTGACGGTACTTCGCCGAGCCGCGATTTTTCGCATACCACAATATGTAGTCAGAGACGTTCGGTAGAAAGGACGTCTCTTGGCCGCCAGTCTTACGGAGACAAATCTCGGATAATACATTCTTTTCCCCAAAGACCTCGTCCATCACCGCTCTGACGCGGTGCACGTTCTCGTCGCCGATCTGGACGAAGATCGAGCCGCTCTCGGTGAGTAGTTCGCGGGCGACCATCAGGCGGTCCCGGAGATAGGTGAGGTAGGAGTGGATGCCGTCCTTCCAGGTGTCGCGGAACGCCTTCACCTGTTCCGGCTCGCGTGAGACGTCCTCCTTCTTGCCGTCCTTGACGTCGCGGGAGAGGGTGGACACCTGCCAGTTCGAGTTGAACTTGATGCCGTAGGGCGGGTCGAAATAGATGCACTGCACCTTGCCGCGCATCGCCTCGCGCTCGGCGAGGCTCGCCATCACCTGCAGGCTGTCGCCGAGGATGAAGCGGTTCGTCCAGTGCTGGGCATGGCTGTAGAACTCGGCCCGCGCCTCCGGATCGGTGATGCCATTGAAATCGGCAAAGAGGTTCGGCTGCTCGGCGCCGCCCTCGCGGGCGCGTTCCGACATGCGCCTGAGGTCGTCGATCAGGTGCTTCGGGTGGATGGCCTCCTGGCGGTAGATCGGCGGCGCGTTTACCACGAGGTCGGACCAGTCCTGCGAATCCTTGCCGCGCCAGACGAGCTGCGCGTCGCCGAGCTCAAGCTCGCCCGTCTCGGCCAGCTGGCGCATCTGCTCCTTGGTGATGCGGATCTTCGCGCCGTTCCAGACGATCTGCGGGTCGAGATCGCCATCGCGCGCCCGCGTCTCGCCATGGGCCAGCGGGCGAGGGCGCGGCATCGTCATCTCGCGCTCGACATCGCCCGTCAGCTCCGCCTGCTGCTCGAACAGCGACGCCATCTCGGCCGTTGGGACGTTGATACGCGTGTCGTCATGCGACAACGACGCGATGGCCTTCTGGATAGGGGTCTTGGCCATTGGCTTACTCGGCACTGAATGCGTGTTCGGATGAGGCTTCGGAGGCCAGCGGTTCAGGAATCTTCAGGTCCCCGCGCAGAGCTGCAAGAAGCTCGTTTCCGGCCTTGGCCAGCCGTTCCGCCCTTGTCTGAACCCATTTCGGGAACTCAGCAACGCTGGTGGACGAAAGGGTTGGCTCGATGAATTGTTGCGAAAGTTGCGAGTCGCCGATGTTGTACTTGCCCACGTAGTCCATCGGGTTGTTCTTTGAGATTCGGATGTTGGCCTTGGGCCCTATCAGGGCGATGTTTGCTAGCGCGTTGACCAGAGATTCCGGATGGCTGTCGCCGATGAATGCCTTAGGGAAGACGTGATGGAACTGTGGGGTAAGGCCGGCAACGAGATCGCCTGAGTCGAAGCCGATTTTCATGTGTGGCTTGTCCCAGTCAATCGCTCCGGCGTTGTAGATCAGCACGTAGAGAAGAAGGCGGCCGAAGCGGGCGTCGGAATAGTCGCGGAGGAAATCATCCGCCGTCAGCGCCGGAAGATAGCGAATCCTTGCGAGCAGCCGCTCAAGTGCGTCCTTGATGTCAGACGCGTCCGCGATTTCCTTGAGATCCTCCTCCATCGAGCTGGTTGAAGACGTCGAGTAACGTCCGAAACGAGACGCCTGGAGCAGCCAATAGAATACCTGGTCGAAGGTCGCCTCTGGAAAGCGGTCTAGTAAGGCTGTCAGGGGGACCAACGCATTGTCCGAGGGAAGCAGGGCATTTCCGGAAATGCCGCGGTCGCGCAGGTGCTTTACCGTAAGCGACCACGCCTTCTTCGTCCGCTCCCAAGTCGGAAGGATGTAAGTTTCATTCCAAAAGTCCGAGTCGATATCGCGGTACCGCACACGCTTCTTGCCGATGCCAGTTAGCGTGCGGAAGACAAGGTTCGGCGTCACGTCGAACCCGGACTCACCCAGGCTCTCGATGTATGGGAGATAGTGCTGCCTGACCCAACCGGGGGTTCTGGCAGCTACGACGCCGAGATAGATGTCAGCTTCGGTGACGCGAGTGCCGCGGCTGTTCAGTCGAGCGAAGATTTCGACGACGTCCTCGAGATCGTTGTCCACCGTGATCAGGACGACATCCTTGTCGCGTATCTTTCTCAGGCGATCCAGTCGGGTATAGACCTCTGTAACGTCCAGCCCGTCACAAAGCCCGTCGAGCTTCACCTGCCTGGCGAGGTCGAGGAGCGCCTTCTGATCCTTCTCGACATCCGTGTCGAGGTTCAGCAAGTCGCGGACGGGGATATATCGTTTCGTCGCGACCTTCCGGGTAGCAGCATTCGCGACCACGAAAAAGGGTGGCTTCGTAGTGTGGATGTCGAACCTGATGTCGTATTTGCGCAGCAGGTCATCCCAAGGTTTTCCGGTCTGCCACCAATATGGCTTCCTACCGCTTAAAATGCACAACGCCGTCGTTCGCTGCTGGCCGTCGACCACCCAGCTTGTCGGACTCTGGGAGTCCGTTGCGCCCTTGGTCTCAGCCCCGGCACTGCTATCCCATATGAGCAGCGTGCCGACCGGATAGTTCAGCCACAAGGATTCCGCCAGATCGCGAACCTGGGTTGTTTTCCAGACAAAGCCCCGCTGAAACTCGGGGATGCTCCATTCATGGCCGACAGAGCGCTTAACAATGTCTTTGACCTTTACCGATTCGTATCCCACGATTTGCCCCTCAATTCGCCTGCAACAGTGCGCCTTCTGCCGTCTTTGAAGTATGTGCTCTCAGTGCTTCGACGAGCTTCCTCCACTCTTCCTCGATCGCGAAGGCGTCCCGGAATTCCGCGAAACCCCAGCGGCCGAAGGTGCCGCGGTTGTTGACCCCCGGTACCCAGAGCGCCTCCATCGTCTCCGCCTTGATCTGGGCGTCGACCCCTCGGAATCCTTTCACCTCGACGATCAGGTGAAGCGGATCGTCTGCGCCGCGCCCATCGTCGACACGTACGATGAAATCCGGCAGGTAGCGGCGCGTGGTCGAGCCGAGGCGGTAGGGCACCTCGAAGCCCAGTGCCTGGTTCTTGACATAGGCGAGCGTGCTGGGATGGGATTCGACGACCCGAGCAAATTCGGCCTCCCAGTCGGAGTCGCAGACGACGTGATTGATGTGCGACTTGTCCGGCGCGGTCTTCCAGAGGTTGGACTTGGTTGTGTTGAAGGCGACGAAACTGGTCGTGCCGGCGGGGTTGTAGGGGTCGAGCATGGCTTTCACCACGCGGGCACCCTCAGCTCCCGCTTCGCGCACGATCGCACTGTAGATCAGGTTCGCCGCCTTCTCCGCCAGTTCGGCATAGGTGAGCATGCCGACCCTCGTGCCGCCGACGCATTTGACGTGCTCGCGCAGCCAGCGGCGCGTCACGGGCTGGATCTGGCTGAACAAATGGTAGGGCGGGTCCTGGTCGCCATCGCGAAAGTAGAGCTCGATCAGGCGCTTGGTCAGATGCATGCTTACCGTGTTGGGCGCCATCTCGTCGAGCGCTGCGGGCGACATGTCAATTCCTTCGCCGACGAGACCTTCGAGCCGGACGTTGGTCGGCCCGACCATTTCGGGCGTCAGCGTCAGTGTCGAATCCTGCGTGAAGCTCGCCGAGATGCGGTCCGGCGGCAGCTCTGTGCGGTATCCCGCAACCCGCGGGAAGCGAATCGCCAGCCGCTCGCGCTCCTTCATGGCCTGGACGCGGGTGGTCTTCTTCGGCGGGGTGCGAACGACCTTCTGCGGCTCTGTCGCGAAGTCGAAGGGAATCCCCATGATGTCGGCATATTCGGTGTTGAACAGGCCGCGATCGTTGAGCTCATAGGATTGGCGACGTAGGCCGCGCCCAATGACCTGTTCGCAGAGCAGCTGCGTGCCGAAGGCGCGGACGCCCAGGATGTGGGTGACGGTGTTGGCGTCCCAGCCTTCCGTCAACATCGAGACCGAGACGACGCAGCGAATCTGCTCGCCGAGGCGGCCCTTCTGGCCGACCGTGTTCATGACCTCGCGCAGCAGGTCGGAGTCGGAGATATTGCCGGCGGCCGCGCCTTCGCGCTCCTGCTTCTCCCGCCGGAACAGGTCGATCTCTGCTTCGGCGAGCTTGCGGAATTTGGGGTCGAGCGCCTCGCCGGATTCGAGCTGTTCGGAATCGATCAGCAGCGTGTTCATGCGGGGCAGGGGATTGCCGTACTCGTCGAAATTGCTGAACAGCTTGAGGTGGCCGCGATGGAAGTAGTCGGCCTCCTCCTCACGCTCTCGCCTCCAGCCGGAGATCCATTCGAAGACGAGCTTGGAGCTCGACGTGTTGTTGCAAACCACGATGAAGACAGGCGGCACGTCGATCGGCACCTTCCGCCATTCCTCGAATTCGGCTTCGTAGTGGCTGTAGAGCGAATGCAGCGCCGTCTGCAGCTCGTTGGGGAGTTCCAGGGGATCAAGGTCGCCTGTCTTTCCGGCGCCCTTCTTCGGCATTTTCTTGCCGATGTGGTCCCAGAGATTGCGGTAGATCGGTGAAGGTGCGTTGACCGCATTGTCGGCGACGGGAACGCGGGGCAGCTTGACGATGCCACATTCGATCGCGTCGACGAGGCTGAAGTCGGACACGACCCAGGGAAACAGCGTGCCTTCGTCGTAGCCCGAGCCGCGCAGGAAAAACGGCGTGGCCGACAGGTCGTAGACGCCACGTAAGCCGACCTTGCGCTTGAGCGCCTCGATGCCCGAGATCCAGAGGCGCGCCGCCTCGTTGTTCTTCTTGGCTTCCTCCTTGTCCTCGCCCTTGGCCTCGGCTTCCTCGTCGGTCCCCGGGCGCTCGCGGTAGCAGTGATGCGCCTCGTCGTTGATGACGACGATGTTCTTGAGCGGAAGGAGTTCGCCGCAGGCGCGCTGCAGCATCTCGCCTTCGGTTTCCTGCTTTTCGATAGGCGCACCGGTCCGACCCTGCATCAGGCGCTCGCCCACGGGGTTGAGGTCGTGCGCCTTCCGGCGCTGGAAGGCGTGATAGTTCGTGATGACAATCTTGGCCTTGCCGAGATCGACCATCATGTCCGGCGGGACGAGTTCACGGGTGACGTAGTAATTGTCGGGGTCCGACGGAAGGAGTACGCGAAGTCGATCGCGAATGGTGATGCCGGGCGCGACAAGTAGAAACCCGCGGGAGAACAGGCTCGAATTCGGCTGGCGGGCGGCGTTGATGGACTGCCAGGCGATCAGCATCGCCATGACGGTGGTTTTGCCAGCGCCGGTCGCGAGTTTCAGGGCCAGCCGGAACAGCTCCGGATTGGAATCCCTGTTTGCCGCTTCGAGAGACCTAAAGATGTGCGCATACTGCTTTCGCCCGCGCGCGACTTCGCTCAACCAGATGATGGTCTCGGCAGCTTCCACCTGGCAGAAGAAGGGGCGCTGGTTCGAGAATTCATGATGGCGCCAGTGCTGGAGCAGACGCTGTGTTGTCGGCGTCACGCCCCAGTCCAAAGGGTTGGGAAGCGCGCGCCAGGATTCGAGATGGCGTCGCAGTTCGTTGACGAGTGCATTCGGCGAATATTTCCCTGCTTCGCGACCGGCCTCATCCAGATCGAGCGCCCGTTGCGCCGCAGCAGATTTGGAGCGCTTACCGCGAGGTACCGGGACCAGGTACTTCGATGTCCGTCGACCGTCGATCGGCGGCGAGTCCAAGGGCTGCCCCTCGTCATCAAGCGCGTGGTGACGGGTCGGCGGCAGATATGGCGAATTTAGAATAGGTTCCGAATAGAACGGCTTCGTCATCATCCCCCCAAGGCACGAATCCTTCGGAGAATGGACGCCTATTCCTCCTGGATCAACCGAAGAGAGCCTCGTTGGTGGAAGCGTGACCTGTTATGCAGTGAATTGGTAAGATCATTATGTACTGCGGGAAGATCACGAAGGCGGGCGAGCATAGCAATTTTGTGGTCGGGTGCGGACCGGCAGCCTTCAAGACCTAGAGGGGGAACAGTTGCCGCTACGACGCGGTCCAGTCAGGCAGATTGATGACCTATTGCGGCTGACAGGTGTGAATCTAGCGGCTGCTGCGATTGCGGACTTATCCGCGTTGGGGCGGCCGCCTAGGACGGTCGAATGGGTTTTCGACGGACCCTAGCTACATTCGCGTACCAGGGCCAGCTATAGTTCAGCGCGGCGATCTCAGGTGGACACATCCGGCTTACGGCAAATCAGCACGGTTTCGGTCCGCATCCGCTTTGACAGGGCATCGCCTGAAACCGGCAAATATCGATTTGCTGCAGGAAGGTCGCGCTCGCGGCTCTGCTCGACCATCAGTCCGGCCGCTAACACGGCCTTTGCGACACCTGCGGCATTGTCGATAAATCTGCCCTTGATACAGCTATTCCCGACGACGAACGTCGCGCGGCCGCCTGACTTGAGTACCCGTGCGGTTTCACTCGTCATCGCGAGCAGATCGACCGCATAGCGGGTTACGATCCCTTCGAGGCGGCCGGTCAGTAGTTCCGTGCCGCGCATCGATGCCATCACTGACACAACGTCTTGCGAAACAGTCGCCCCGGACGCGCGTTCGGCGCCGATGGACGTCGAACGGACCGTCCTCAGCTCGGGTATGGAGTGGCCCAGCCATACCAGCGACATGCGGTGTCCGCGCATGTAGTCGATGGCATTCAGGTAAGGAGGGGACGTCACCACGGCGTCCACCGTTCCGTCCGCAATCCGGAGCGACCTGGCGTCGCCGTGATGGATATTCGCGGAGCCGGTCGGCGGGTGCTCGAGCAACCGCTTGCGGAGCTGGGCGACAGACCGCACAAAGTTCGGGATGACCTGGTACTCGGATTCAGTCGCGACCCTGTGCGGACGGCTGTGCGATGTGTCGCGCGCGAGGGAAGCGCCTTGTTCCTTGGTGATGATGATCCGACTGAAAGCGACAAGCAGTACCGTGAGGGCGGCGTCACCAGTCAGTTCTTGCACGGTCGCCTTGCGACGGTCCAGCACCAAAGCAAGTCTCGCGAGGTCGCCACGCTGGTTCTTGTGGAACCAGTAGTCCACGAACTTTAGGGTATCCGAATCCTGCTGCCAGGGCAGGGTCGGCACCGTACTTCCCAGTCCTTCGACCTGCTCAAGTACAATTTTCAGTTCCGTATCGATCGCCGCGTCGGACACCGACGTTGTCCATGCCCGGCTCATCAAGACGGCCAGGGGGTCCATGTCGAAGCCCAAGGCTTCATGACCCAACTCTGTCGCGTGCCGGGCCACGGTCCCCGAACCGACCATCGGGTCGAGCACCACACTGCCCGTGGGAAGATCCTCCATTGAGACCAGTGCCAGGTCGGGCGCCATCCTGGCCGGGAAGGGATGTATGGATCTGACCTTCATTCGGGGCTCCGGTGCTCATGGCGCAGGTCTGCGGGCTGGTTGCGACCGCGGCGCGCGGATAGCAGCGACACGATGATGCACGCCGGCCGACCCGGCGTAACGGACTGATAACCGAAGACTAACTACATTCCACTGAATTCACCCGATCGGTCCGAAATGCTTACCATAGAACTCACCCGCCAGGAGCAGATCGCCCCTTGGAAGTACAATCGCCTGAGGATGGCCCCCTACTCGAATGACTGGACCGAATCTACCGAAGTCGAGTCAAGGATACACCGTATCCACTCCTATCCTGCAAGATTTCCGGCTTTCATCGTCCAAAGGGCGTTGGAACACGCCCGGAGACAGGGAGTGGAAGTCAACAGGATCGCGGACATCTTCTGTGGCAGCGGGACGGTCCTATTTGAGGCATCGCGGCGGAACATCGGTTTCTGGGGTTGCGATATCAATCCGGTTGCCACGCTGATCGCCAAGGTAAAGAGCTACCGGCTGGACGCCGACGCGTTCGGGGTTACCACTGCGAGGATCGTTGACCGGTTCGCCAGCGCGTCGCTTGTCCCACAGATCTCGGACAAAGCCTCGGACCGTTTGCGGCCCTGGTTCGAAGACACGCAGTTCAACGACCTGGTGCGCTTGCGCAATGCCGTCCTGGACGTGGTCGGCGATCATCGGGAGTTCGCCGCAGCTTTCGACTGTGCGTTCTCCGCCATCCTCAAACCGGTATCGCGTTGGCGCAGCAGGTCGAGAAAGCCGTCGCTCGATTCGTTGAGGTCGGCCCCGGCGGTCATCGATACATTCGTACGCCAGTGCAGGATGATGCAGGAGGCGTGGGCGGAGGTTGGATTATCTCCAGCCGCCCCGGCTGAAATCGTGCGCGGCAGCGTCATCGACGTGCCGCGGCCCGCCGAACCCGTCGACCTGATCGTGACCAGCCCGCCATACGCCACGTCCTATGAGTATGCGGATCTCCACCAGCTTTCGGCGCTCTGGTTGGGGTTCGTGGACGACCATCGCGACCTGCGGCCTAGCTTCATCGGGACCAGCAGCCGTCGCTCGAGCATCGGTACGGCACTCCGTAACCTCAATTCGATCGGAGAGCAGGTCGTATTTAGCCTGTTCGACAGGGACCGGCCGGCGGCAGAAGCCACCGCGACATATTTCCTCGACATGCAGAAGGTGGCGCAGCGCTGCCACGAATTCTTGAGGCCCGGCGGGATTTCTGTATTTGTCGTAGGAAACACCCAGCTCAGCGGGGTGAGAATAGACAACGCGAACCACTTGGTGGAAAGTCTAGTCGATTCGGGCTTCGTCGACGTAAGCGTCGTAAAGCGGCAACTGTCCAACAAGCCGAACACGCCATATAGACTTCCGAATGGCCGGCTTTCCTCCATTCGGACCGACATACAGATTTACGCGGAGGAATATATCGTCATGGCCCAACGCGGATGACGTCCACCCCCCTCAAGTTCAAGCCTTACGCTAGGCTACTGACCATGCTCGGGGACCAGCTTATCCGGAACGAGCAGGTCGCATTGGCCGAGCTGATCAAGAACGCCTATGACGCGGACGCTAGCTGGGTGAAGGTTTCTTTCCTCGGGTTCGATGCTTCCTATCGACCCAAGACCGGTGCCAAGATCGTCGTCGAGGACGACGGCCACGGGATGACCAAGGAGATCATCGAGAACCATTGGGTCAACCCAGCAACGCCGATGAAGCTGATGGGGAAGCAGGCCAAGAGGACGACCGTCGGCGGTCGCATCATCCAGGGCGAGAAGGGCATCGGCCGTTTCGCACTGCTGAAGCTCGGCCGCGACATGACCATGATTACCCGTCCGGTCGGCTCTTCGGACGAGAATGTCCTCGAACTGAAGCTCGACCAATACGACGAGAACTTCATCAAGGACGACCAGGCGATGTTCTTGGAAGAGCTGGAGCTCCAATTCTCGGTGAACGCCCCGGCCACCGCGATCTTGGCCGACGACATCGATCTCGGGGGCAAGACCCGAAAGCGCCGTCCGCACGGAACGCGGATCGAGATATCGCCACCCAATGGAAACTGGTCCCGAGGCAAGGTCGAAAAGGTCTACGAGGATCTGGCCCGACTGCAGTCGATCTTTACCGCGCCAGTGGATCAGCCGGACCTCTTCCCGGACCAGTCGTCAACGTCAACCGCACAGGCGGATGCGCCGGACGAGGCGGAAACCGATCCCGAATTTGCGGTGTACTTCTACCGTGACGGGGAGTTCGAACCGTTGCTTGCCGAGAAGCGCGACCAACTGAACACGCTCCTCGAAGACAAAACGGTCTTCAAGATCGAGGGCGGCTATGACGATGTCGAGCGTTGTTTCACTTTCGCGATAGACGGTCGCGAGCGGACACTACCCATAACCGATGCGGAAATATCGGGGCTCGCGGTATTCCGGGACTACCTCAAGCAGCTTGCCGTCCCGGTCGCCGACGTTGAGCGTTTCCAGCCGGAGTGCGGGCCGTTTCAGTTCTCCTTCTATGTCTTCGACTTCAGCAACGAGGCCACCGGTAAGCGTCTGCTGGACAAGGACGACAAGGAACTCATCAAAAAGCACAGGATCTACCTTTATCGCGACGGGATCCGCGTCTACCCGTACGGCGATCCCGACGACGACTGGCTGCTGATCGACGTCAGGCGCGGTACGGTCCGCGCCAGTGAGTTCCTAAGCAACGACCAGGTCGTCGGCTATGTAGCCATTTCCCAGAAAGATAATCCCAACCTCCGGGACAAGACCAGCCGCGAGGGCTTGGTCGACACGGGAAGGGCCGTTCAGGATTTCCGGGCCCTGCTGCAAGTTTTCCTGGCATGGGTGCGGAAGGCTCCTTACCAAGCCTACAAGATCGGCCAGAAGCAGACCAAGGACGTCGAGGTCTTTAAGTCCGGTAGGGTGCCGACTTTGATGGACGATGTCGTTTCTGCCTCGGCGGCGGCGGATGTCCCGCCGACGGTCCGCGAGAAGATCGCGGAGGTGAGCCGGCAATACAAGGTCGAGCGGCGTTACCTAGTCCAGAGGGCCGAGAACACCGAGCACCTTGCCGGCGTAGGCCTGTCTGTCGAAGCCGCGTCGCACGACCTCATGCTGGCCATGCAGCGGTCGATGTCCGCGGTCGATAAGCTGGCGAGCTACTGCGATGGCGATGCCGAGATCGACAAGGAAGCCTTGCGGGCCGAACTCATGTCGATCAGGGGCTTGCTGAGCTTCGTCCAGTCGCAGATGAGCGACATGCAGACGCTGTTCAGGTCGACGAAACAACGGCGTAAGGACGTGCGTGTCCTCGACCTGGTCGAAAAGGTCGCCAAGATATTCAAGAGCTTGCTGGAGCGAAATTCCATCTCGGTGAGGATCGAAACCATGGGTGCGCCGCTGGTGGCGAAGACGACCGATGCCGTCCTGCTCCAGTTGCTGCTCAACCTGTTCGACAATGCCGCGTATTGGCTGCAGGGCGCGCCCGAACCCCGCGAGATCGAAATTCTCTTAGACGGAGACGCCAACCAGATGGTGTTCGCCGACAACGGGCCGGGGTTCAGGGAAGACGACCTGCCATATATTTTTGAGCCGTTTTTTTCCGGCAAGGGCGAAGAGGGCCGGGGCCTCGGCCTCTACATCGCTCGCCAACTTCTCGACCGCCACGAATACTCGATCGAGGTGGCGTCCAAGGAACAAGCCTTACTCAAGGGAGCCAATCTGGTGATTTCGTTCGTCAAGGAGCAGCCATGACCGTCCCCCACCTCTTCAAGGGAGTGGCCGTGGTGATCGACAACGGTATCGGCACCGGTGAGGCTATCGACACGATTCTGGCGAGCATCCGCGCTAGCGGTGGCCACGCGATTGAACTCGGGAAGCTTCCCCCCCCGGAGTACGACCTGGAGCATTTCGCCCGCGTTTCGTTTTTCATCATGGACTGGAACCTCGCCAACGACGAGAACGGGATACCTCTGGAAGCGAAAGTCAGGCTTCCCGAGATGCTCGACAAGCAGATGGTCGCCGACAATATCGATTTCTTGAAGCGTTTGAGGAGGAGCCGACATGCGCCTGTGGTCATCTTCTCGAACGAGGACCCCGATACAGTCATCGACGAGCTGTCTGCCGACGGCGAACTGCACAAGAGCGTGCAGGAGTCCCACATCCTCGTCAAACGGAAGGTGGACGTAGCGGATAAGGTCTACGAGATCCTCGAGGACTGGGGCAATGCGACGCCATCGGTGCTGACGCTCAAGACGTGGGAACGGAACTACATCAGGGCGGCAAACGACCTGTTCATCGACCTGCATAACCGGACGCCCTACTGGCCTGTCCTGCTCTGGCAGACTTTCGGTGCCGACGACATCCCCCCGGAAGTGGAAATGAACAAGCTGCTGAACCGACTCGTCGAGTCTCGCATGGACTTGCTCGCCCTGGAGCTGAAGCCATTCCTGGAAACGGTGGATCAAGAGCGGGCCAAGAACCACACGGACTATATCGAATCCATGAATGGTGTTCTGGAAGGAGAGAGGTTCCTGCGTGCAAGCAAGCTCAGGGATGGCATATACGCCCCCGGCGATATCTTCGAGCGCGTCGTGAACGAGGACAAGCGGACATACTGGATGAACATCCGGGCCGAATGTGATTGTCTGCGCGGCAGCGACAGCATGGAGTTGTACTTGCTGCGGGTGAAGCTGGTGGAAAATCCGGAAATCAGCCCTCAATTTGGTCTGATATCGAACGAAAAGGACACGGAAGCCGTCGTCTTCGCGATGATGGACGGCAAGACCTACACCGTGAAGTTCAAGGACATGGACATCAGGGAGCTCCGGAAGATGAAGGACATGACTCGCGTCGGGCGCCTGCTTCCGCCTTTCGTCACGCGTGTCCAGCAGCGCTACGCATCCTACCTCCAACGTCCGGGCATGCCGAGAATTCCGGAGGTGTTCTACCCAGCCGCCGAAGAAGCAGTTAAAGCCTGACGGCACGAGGGGGCAGGTGTGCTCCTTTGCAACAATCCGAGTAGGCGTGTCCGCTCTTTGGAGCTTGATAAATACGTTGTAGCGACCGGAGTGGGGGAGGGCGCATTCCTGCCGTCCCCAAACTCGGCGCCATGGCTCGCTGATGACTCATTGGAGCCCCAGCGCACCCGTGGAAACCTCCACCACCATCTGCCGATCGAAGCTGCCGTTCTCGTCGTCATATCCACGAGGATTGCAAACGATGCGAGTATTGCCGACGCAGTAGTCGGAGCTGTCATGGGTGTGGCCGTGAACCCATAGTGCGGGTCGTCCTTGCTCGATGGTCTGCGACAGGTCGGACGCATAGGCGGCGTTGAGGAGGTCTCCGGCGACACGCTTCGGGATCGATTGGGGATGCGGCAGGTGATGGGTGAGCACGATGGTCGGAATCCTTGTCGCCAGCAAGGATTCCTCGATGAACTGCCGAGAGACGTGGTGCATCCGCGCCGCCGCTTCGGGCACGAAGCGCTGCCAGGGATTTCGCTGAAGGGCGATCTGGCGATAGTCGTTCATGCGTTCGCGCGCATGCGACATCGCAAGGCGATGGTGACCCTCGATCCGGTAGTCCGTCCATAGCGTGGCGCCGACGAAGCTGACGCCGTCGATCGTGAGGGCCTCGTTCTCCAGGAAGTGGATGTTCGGGAATCCTGCCGCGGTAGCGTGGCCGTCTTCCAGCCCCTCCCGGATCGAGCCTTTGTAGAACTCGTGGTTGCCGGCGACGTAGACGCAGGGCATGGCATGCGCGACATGCTTGGCCAGCCAGTGAACGCCGTTGGCGGGTGCCCGGCAAAGGTCACCGGCGACGACGCAGATGTCGGCGTCTGGAATCACGAGTGGTTCCGGCAGGTCGGCATATTCGAGATGGAGGTCGGAGAGGATCCAGATCTTCATTCCCGGATCAGCTTTCTGGTCCGGTCGAGCACCTGCTCGAGCTCGGATCCTTCCAGCGTGCCATGGACGAGCAAGGCTTCGACGAGGTGGCCGATCGCGGCGCGCTGCTTGGCCACCATCTTGCGGGCCGCTACGTATGCGGCATCGAGGCGCGCGTTGACGTGATGGGCGAGTTCGGGATCGATGGCGAGAAGGAACTGCGGATCGGAAGAGCCCCGATGCAGCAACGGCCATTTCTGGCCAAAACCCATCGCGGTCTCCATGTCGAAGGCGATCCTGGTCGCGACGGCATGATCGCTGGCTTGCCGGTCGTCTCCGCCGCTCGCTCCGACCGAGCCGATGATCACCGCCTCTCCGGCACGCCCGGCCAGGGTTGCGGCCAGGACTGCCGTGAAGAACTCCTCGGTCTGCTCATGCAACTCGTCGGTCCTCCACGCGATGTAGCCGCCCTCGGGCGCGTCAATGGTGATCCTGGTGATGGTGCCCAGACCGAGGTAGAGCCGGATGACGGCATGGCTTGCTTCGTGAACTGCGAGCCGGAACAGCAGGTGCTCCGTCCGCCTGGGGCCGTGCGAGGCGGCGTCTCGCTTCTTTTCCTCGGGAACGTCCACTTCGCTGCGAGCCTTCTCGATAGGCTCGGTCCTGGTCATCTTGCTGTAGAGGTATTCCCGGACGACGTTCCGGGCCGGACGGTCCGGTGCAGGTGATATCGCAGGCATGAGAGTCCCTTCCTCCGATGGTGGGTTGAGCTGATCGAGTGGATGGTGGCCAAGGGGTCGGGTCCCGGATTGCCGAAGGCTTGGGTCCAAGGATTCGCTAAGGTGGATGGTGCCCGAGCGATCACTGCGGTGGCCGCTCCCATTCGCGGACTTCGACCAGCTGCTCGATGATGCGTTCCAGTCTGCGGATCGAACCGCCACCCCAGGTGGCGGCGACTGCTTCCAGTTCGAATCCTTCGAGCGGCGTCGCCCAACGGGGGTCGTGCCCGAGCTCGACATAGAGCCGCTCCATGATGCGCAGGGCCAGGATCGGCAGATGCTCCACGCCCGGCGCGGGGAATCTCAGGATGCGGCACCGATCCCGCAGCACCGTGGGAACGGGACCTATGTCGTTCGCCGTCATCAGCCAGGACAGATGCGACAGGTCGCAGTTCGCCTGGATGTAGGGATCATGCCAGCGGCTCGAGGTCTCCGCCTCGAACAGGCCAACGAGCACATCGTGCGGATTGCCATTGTGCCGGCTGGTGCCGACCTTCTCGATCTCGTCGAGGATGATGACGGGTCCGGCGCATTCGTGCCGGCGCACCGACAGGATTGGCAAGCTGGGTTCTCCGGAACTCCACCGACGCGGCGTGCCGCCAAGATAGCTGTCACTCATGCCCCCGCAGGGAATGAGTTCGTAAGGTGTGCCCAGTTCCTCGGCGAGCCTGCGGGCAAAGCGCGACTTGCCGCAGCCGGGCGTCCCCAGAAGGATGGTCGGCCGGATGCGCAGATGCTGCCGACCCTGAAGCCCCCTGAGTACCTGTTCAACGATCGAGCCGGCATGCGGGAATTCCTCGAGCAGTCTGGTGCGGACAGCGGCGAGGTCGGGCGTGGCCGGCACGGGCAGCGCACGCCCGACAATCGACTCGAATTCCCTGCCGACCTGCTTGCCCTGCGAGATCGATACATTGCCGACCTCGCGCACGACGATCACCGTTCCAGGCGCCGGTTCCTCGGCAGGTGCGGATCGCTCCTTGCCCGCAACCTCGACAGGCGCGTCGCCCTGGGGATCGTCCGCCGTCACTTCCACCACCGGCTTCGGCGGGCGGATGGCCTTCCTGAAGTGGTAGATATAGGAGCGAAGGTCGTACTCACTCCCCAGACTGTTGGCGGGACTGCGATCGACGCCGGACCTGCGCCACTCCGCGAGGTCCCGCGAAAACGCGGCCCAGCTCAACGCACACCACAACATTCTCTTCTCGCCCGAATCCTTCAGATCCTTCAGCGCCACCAACGCCATCTCTGCCGCGACGGCGGCAGCCGCCTCCGGATCGCCGAAGCCTGCCCGGTAGACGAGGCACCTGATGCGGGTTGATTCCGCCGAGAAGCCGGGAACGTCAGGGACCTCGTCGAGCGCGGCCTGAAGGGCGGCCACGCTGTCGCAGCTGCGCTCGACCGTCAGTTCCTCGAAGTGCGAGACGAGCAGCGCAAGATCCGTACGCTGGCGCTTGCGAAGGCGGCGCGCCAGCCGTTCGCCGAACTCCCTCACGTCCTCGGCGAGATCCTCGCGGAAGAACGACATGCCGCGCAGGAGTTCCTCCTCGGTCGGCAGCCTCTGCCCGGCCTTGGTAATTCGTTCCCGCCGCATGAACAGCCGCTGTTCGTGAGTGAGCTCGTCCGTCACCGCGGCCTCACGAATGATCTGCCGGATGCCCGGCCGGGCGACCCAGCCGATACCAGCGTGACAGGGTGCGGGCCCAGCTCCTGTCGTCCGACAGCAGCCAGAGATCGGAGGTGGCGATCATTCGTTGCTCACCTGGAAGCTTCGGATGCCCCGAAGACAATCCGGCAAGACAGGGGATCGCACGCTGGGCAATGATCCATCGGTCGAGGACGGGTGCCGGACCGTCGCCCAGGCTCTCCGGAGGGACACCTTCCTTGATCGCCTCCATGTCGGCCACCAGCGCCGACAGACGCGCCAGCTCGGCTTCGAACAGGTCGCCATGTTGTTGCTTGCGCAGGTTGAACGTCACCATCGTCATGCCTTCCGCCTGTCCCGCCGAGCCCGTCTACGAATCCTTGCGATTCGCCTGTCGACCAGGCGAAGACATACGGCGTCCGCACCGTGGGCGTCGAGGCGCCCACTGATATTTTTATGCGGATCCTGGGGCGCGGTTGTGCTCCACCGGCGCAAAGGACTGGAACGGATGAGGCCGGCTGGCTAGACAGGTGGCATGAAAGCTCCCTACCAACTCCTGCGCGCGGCAAGAGCGGCCCTCGGCATCGAGCATGTCATGCTTGCCAGGGAAGCAGGGGTCAGCAAGCGCACGCTGGTTCGCATCGAGACCCTTCGCAACGTCTCCGAGGAATCCCGAGGTGCGGTCCAGGCCGCGCTGGAGGCGCGAGGTGTGCAGTTCCTGGAGCCGCAGGACGGAAGCGGCCCGGGAATACGCGTGCCGGACGATCTCGCCCCGCCTGCGATTCGTCGACATGAGCCTGGCAAGCCCAAGCCGAAGGTGGGAAGACCACGATCCGAGGATTGAACCGAGGACCGGGTCGTCCCTCGGATCGCGAACTGGATCCTGGAATCAGGCCGCGTCCCAGACTTGGTTGAGGATGCGCGCGGCCAGTGCCGCCTTGTCCTGCGGCAGGAAGCGCCCGTAGTGCTTGGCCACCATGTCCGGCGTGTCCTGGATCGCGTAGCTGGCCTGCTCGTAAGAACCTGTCTTCTTCAGGATGTGCGTTGCCAGCACGTCGCGGACGTTGTGCGGACCGTGCGGCAGCAGCCCTTTGATCACGCCGCGCCCCGTATAGGGATTGTGGATGCCGTAGCGCTGGATGATCAGCCTCCAGGCCTCGAAGAAGGTGTTCTGGTCATAGGCTGCGGTCACACTGTTCTCCTTCATCGTCTTGACGAAGAAGGTACCCGGATCGTCCGCTCCCTTCAGGAGGCGCCCGCGGTGGTGGCTGACATAGGCATCGATGTGACGGTAGAGACCCCCGATGTCCGGCAGAACCAGACGAAACGGCTTGTCGCCGAAGTATGATGAATTGGCGTTCTTGAAGGCGACAGACGGGATAAACACCTCCCATCCCTGGTCCCGTTCGCTCCAGCGCAGTTCGCCCACCTTCATGTCCTCGAGCTGTCGCTCGGAGGTCGGCGTCCGCCCCCTGGGGCACAGCAGCAGCTGGCGCAGGTTCTTCTGGCGAAGGCCCGTGTGCAGCCCAAAGCGGATGATCAGGAAGGATCGTGTCGCTTCCGCGGCAGCGACCGGGTAGCGTCGCTCGTCGGGCATGATCCTCACGATCTCGTCGGCGATCTTCCTGTACTCGCCGACGGGGCTGTCTGCCTCCAGGATAGGCATGATCGCCTCGAACGGATTTCGGTGGACCTTCGCGACGCGTTGGATTTCCTTGACGCGCCCGGCACAGTGTTTCTGGCAGGTTTCGCATGCAGCGTTCCAGTCGGCCCGTGCTGCCGCAACCTGTGCCTCGGAGACCATGCCGGGGATGTGCTGGAGATGGGCGGCAAGGTCGGGACGCTGGCGAAGCCAGCCCGTCTCTGCGCGTGTCAGGGCAAGTGCGATGCGCAGCATGTCGACTTCCCAAGCCGTGTAGAAGCCGCGGCGCTTCTCGCGCCAGGTCAGATACCAGTCCCACACCGAAGGAAAGACCAGCATCGCGAAGGTGAGCGCCTCAAGCGGAATGCCCAGACCACGAACGGCACTGCGCTTCGGCGCGGCGAGTGCACCGAACAGCAGGCCGAAATGCTCAACCTTCTGGGCAGCCGTCTCTTCACCCCACACGCCGATCCGCTGGAAGCCGAACGTCGTGAGGGTGGCTGTCTTGAACTGCAGCAGTTCCGACATCTCGGTCCAGAGGCGGTATGGTGCGTCGACGGCGACGTTGGTGGCGCCTTCGAGGTCGTCATCGTCCGGATCGAGGTCGAGGCCCTGCCGATCGCGCGTGAGCGCGTCGACCGGAGCTGACCCGCCTTCCAGAACGCCCGGGAAGCGCACGCCGTAGCGATTGCGCAGAGCGAGCGCCTGGAAGCGACGATAGTCCGTCCCACCAGAAATGATGTTGTCCTGTACCCACTGGAGGATCTCTTCGCGCTCCTGGTGCGGCCGTCGGTCGAAATCGTCCGGCAGATGCCAGGCGATGCGACGCAGTTGCGAGGGCGTGATGTCGGTCGGCCGATGCCCGGAAGTGGCCCGCGCGGGATGGGCAAGCTTTGCCTTGAAGTAGTCTACGGGAAGTCGATACCGACGCTCGATGCGGCTGAGGATCTCGAAGCTCGACACAGACCGAGGCGCTCTGGTTCCCTGGATCCACGTGACGAAGGTCTTGTGGTCGAACCCCTCGGTGCCCCGCACGACGGCGCGGCGCAGTTGCCAAGCGCTGTCGCCGTGGCGGTCCATGTGAAGCTTGAAAGCTTCCGAGAACGTCTCCGGTTCTTCCCATTCCGTCCAGAGCGGTTCGGGAAACTCGATGATCGGCCTTGGCGCGGTTCCACGCCTGCGCCGAGGAGGAGATGCAGAACGCTGATCAGCCGCGCCATCGTCTGTCGCCGAGGGAACCGAAGCGGTCTTTCGTGGCCGTCCTCGCTTGCGCGGCGTATCGGTGGGCCGTCTCTCGGCCACGGTCTTATCGACGTCGCCCTTTCGCGAGGCAGCCTCCGCTGCAGGCTCGCGAGCCTTCGCTCGTGTCCCCAAGAACCGCGTGATGGCGTCGATACCCGGTTCGAGCACCCTACCGGCCGCTGCCAGCGCATCCGCACCCACGCCGCATGCAGCCGCGATCGCCTCCCAATCGGGATGGCCTCCTGTGCGAGGAGGCAGGGTCGTCTCGTTGATAAGGGTTCGAAGGTAGTTGCTCAGGCGCTCAAGGTCGCGAGGAGGAAGTACGGAAGCGCCGCGCTGGCGCAGGAACTGTTCGATCATGCGGGGGAAGGCCGCCCGCCTTGCACTGGTCGTCATCGTCGTCTCGTTTGAAAACAACGACCCTGTGCCGTTGCCGGCCCGCATCCCTAGCCGGCGGAAGCGTTGGCGTCACCGGCTAATCGGCAACGGTCGAGAGGGATGAAGGTAAGCGTCTGTCGTGCGGCTCTCAAAGCCCGCCTTCGGCAGGTCCAGGGAGCTTGGCATCGACGCATCGAGGCAACTTGATCCGGCGGGTGCCAAGCTGAAATCGCTGGCGGGGACGACGACCAGCTATTTGGTTAGCGCGTCGTCCCCGCCAGCTTCCGGATTAACTCCGCTCAAAAGTATGCCAATCTATCAGTTGGCATATCAGGAGCAGCCACTTGTACTTCCGCACGTGTCGCACTTTTCGCAGGTGCCGTTGCGGACCATCGTGAAGTTCTGGCACTCCGAGCAGGAATTGCCGGTGTAGCCCTGCATCATGGATTGCTGGCGGCGTTCAGCAGCGAGTGCCTTGGCGTCGGCGGCTTCGCGGGCGGCGGCGTCGGTGAACAGCGCTTCGGCCGGGCTCTCCTCCTCCACTGCGACTTCCTCGACGAACTCCTTGGCGCGCTCCTCATAGTCGCGCTTGAAGGCGGTCGCCGGCTGCTGGACCTCCGAGGAGAGCGGCTTAAGCGCCGTGACCGTGGCGGTGCCCGAGATCGCACGCACGTTGGAGGTGGACGCGCCCTTTGGCTCGGTGCCGGTCGAGGTCGTGCCGGAGACGACCTTGAGAGGAGACGCACCGCGGGTCAGGCCGCGCGAGAAAGGCAGAGCCTTGCCTTCATTGATGCCCTTGCCGAGCGCCGTGTTGGAGAAGTCGGACGTGTCGACATGGGCGAGGTCGCCGCGGGCGAGGTAGGACACCGCCAGTTCGCGGAACACGTAGTCGAGGATCGACGTGGCGTTCTTGATCGCGTCATTGCCCTGCACCATGCCGGCCGGCTCGAACTTGGTGAAGGTGAAGGCCTCCACGAACTCCTCCAGCGGCACGCCGTATTGCAGGCCGAGCGAGATGGCGATGGCGAAGTTGTTCATCATCGCGCGGAAGGCGGCACCTTCCTTGTGCATGTCGATGAAGATCTCGCCGAGGCGGCCATCGTCGAACTCGCCGGTGCGCAGGTAGACCTTGTGACCGCCGATGACGGCCTTCTGGGTGTAGCCCTTGCGGCGGTTCGGCAGTTTCTCGCGGTCGCGCACGACCTTCTCGATGATGCGCTCGATGATCTTTTCGGACACGGTGACGGCCTTGGCTGCCGCCGGTGCTGCCGCCAGTTCCTCCAGCATGTCTTCCGCATCGTCCTCGTCATCGGCGATGAGCGAGGCGTTGAGCGGCTGCGACAGCTTGGAACCGTCGCGGTAGAGCGCGTTGGCCTTGAGCGCCAGCTTCCACGACAGGAGATAGGCGTCCTTGCAGTTCTCGACCGTGGCGTCGTTGGCCATGTTGATGGTCTTGGAGATGGCGCCCGAGATGAAGGGCTGGGCGGCCGCCATCATGCGGATGTGGCTTTCGACCGAGAGGTAACGCTTGCCGATCTTGCCGCAGGGATTGGCGCAGTCGAACACCGGCAGGTGCTCGTCCTTCAGGTAAGGTGCCCCTTCGAGTGTCATCGCACCGCAGACATGGATGTTGGCCGCCTCGATCTCCTTCTTGGTGAAGCCCAGCGCAGGCAGAATCTCGAAGGAGAAGTCGTTCAACTGCTCGTCGGTGAAGCCGAAGGTCTCCTTCAGCCAGTCGGCGCCGAGCGTCCACTGGTTGAAGATGAACTTGATGTCGAAGGCGGAAGCGGTAGCTGCGTTGAGCGCCTCGATCTTCTCGTCGGTGAAGCCCTTGGCCTTGAGCGAGCCGGGGTTGACGCCGGGCGCCTGGTTCAAATTGCCGTGGCCGACGGCGTAGGCCTCGATCTCGGCAAGCTGCGCCTCGGTGTAGCCGAGCGAACGCAGGGCTTCCGGCACGGCGCGGTTGATGATCTTGAAGTAGCCGCCACCAGCGAGCTTCTTGAACTTCACCAGCGCGAAGTCGGGCTCGATGCCGGTGGTGTCGCAATCCATGACGAGGCCGATCGTGCCGGTCGGCGCGATGACGGTGGCCTGGGCGTTGCGGTAGCCATATTCGGCGCCGAGGTCGATCGCCTTGTCCCAGGCGGCACGGGCGTGCTCGACGAGTGCCGTCTGGCTGACATGGTCGGCATTGATCGGCACCGGAGAGACCGCCAGCTTCTCGTAGCCTTCGGTTTCGCCATAGGCCGCGCGGCGATGGTTGCGCATGACGCGCAGCATGTGAGGCGCGTTGGCGGGATATTCGGGGAAAGCGCCGAGTTCGCTCGCCATCTCGGCCGACGTCGCGTAGGCGACACCGGTCATGATCGCGGTGAGCGACGCGCAGATGCCGCGGCCCTCGTCGGAATCATAGGGGATGCCGGAGGTCATCAGCAGGCCGCCGATATTGGCGAAGCCGAGGCCGAGCGTGCGGTACTCGTAGGACAGCTTGGCGATCTTCCACGACGGGAACTGCGCCATCATCACCGAAATCTCGAGCACCATCGTCCAAAGGCGCACGGTATGCTCGTAGGCCTCGATGTCGATCGTGCCGTCGGTGTTGCGGTAGGTCAGAAGGTTGATCGAGGCGAGGTTGCACGCCGTGTCGTCGAGGAACATGTATTCCGAGCACGGGTTGGACGCGCGGATCGGGCCGGCGGCCGGGCAGGTGTGCCAGTCGTTCATCGTGGTGTTGAAGTGCAGGCCCGGATCGGCAGAGGCCCAGGCGGCGTAGCCGATCTTCTCCCACAGGTCGCGTGCCTTGAGGGTCTTGTGCACCTTGCCGTCGATACGGCGGATGAGGTTCCAGTCGCTGTCGTCCTCGACGGCGCGCAGGAAGTCGTCCTTGAGTGAGACGGAATTGTTGGAGTTCTGGCCGGAGACGGTCAGGTAGGCCTCGGAATCCCAGTCAGTGTCGTAGGTCTTGAATTCGAGCTGGGTGTAGCCCTGCCTGGCGAACTGGATGACGCGCTTGACGTAGTTCTCCGGCACGGAGTTTTTCTTGGCGGCACGGATTTCGCGCTTCAGCGCCGGGTTCTTGGCCGGGTCGAAGCAGTCGCCATTGTCGGCCTCGCAGTTGACGCAGGCCTTCATGATGGCGGCGAGGTGCTGCTTGACGATCTTGGAGCCGGTGACCAGGGCAGCGACCTTCTGCTCCTCGTTGACCTTCCAGTCGATGTAAGCCTCGATGTCGGGATGGTCTGCGTCGACAACGACCATCTTGGCGGCGCGGCGCGTGGTGCCGCCCGACTTGATGGCGCCTGCGGCGCGATCACCGATCTTGAGGAACGACATCAGACCTGACGACTTGCCGCCGCCCGAAAGCTTCTCGCCTTCGCCGCGCAGCATCGAGAAGTTCGAACCGGTGCCGGAGCCGTACTTGAACAGCCGCGCCTCACGTACCCAAAGGTCCATGATGCCGCCCTCGTTGACGAGGTCGTCGCCGACGGACTGGATGAAGCAGGCATGCGGCTGTGGATGTTCGTAGGCCGACGACGAGCGGGTGAGCTTGCCGGTGAAGGGGTCGACGTAATAGTGGCCCTGGCCGGGGCCGTCGATGCCGTACGCCCAGTGCAGGCCGGTGTTGAACCATTGCGGCGAGTTCGGCGCCACGCGCTGGGTGGCGAGCATGTAGGCAAGCTCGTCGCGGAAGGCGAGGGCGTCTTCCTCGGCCTTGAAGTAGCCGCCCTTCCAGCCCCAATAGGTCCAGGTGCCTGCAAGACGATCGAAAACCTGACGCGCGTCGGTCTCTGAGCCGTAACGTTCGTCTTCGGGCAACTCGGCAAGCGCGGCCTCGTCGGCCACCGAACGCCACAGGAAGGAGGGAACGTCGTTCTCCTCGACCTTCTTGAGACGCGCCGGGACGCCCGCCTTGCGGAAATATTTCTGGGCCAGAATGTCGGCGGCGACCTGGCTGAACTGCGCCGGCACGTCGATATCGGCCAGGCGGAACACGACCGATCCGTCGGGGTTCTTGATTTCGCTCGTCGCCTTGCGGAAATCGATCTCGGCATATGCCGTCTGGCCTGCCTTGGTGAAACGACGTTCGATGCGCATCTCTTTTCCCTTTAGTCCCTAAATATAGTGTCTTCGGACTGGAAACGCATCGCGTTCTCCACAGTCTCCTGACACAGTCCGCCGCATGCCGCCACGCCCTCTCGCAGCGACGCTATCGGCCCCGGTGCCTCAATGGTCCGAAACAAACCGGTCACGGTTCATTCGGCCCGCCAAACACCGCGGCCCATACTCTTCCTGACGCCTGATTGTGAATTCAGTCGGCAAATCAACGCTGCCGAGGCTTCACATTATCTGGTGCTGATGGTGGCTGCAAACACTAAATATAGTCTTAACAGATGATTTACGCCACATCGAGCATCGCGTCTGCGTCATGGCAACAGGTGGCGCCAAAAGCGCGTCAGCGGACCGCCATGACCTGCGGCCAGCCCCCTCGAACACATACAAAACTGGAAAAACGGCCACGATACGGAGTTCGTCGACCACGTCCCCGAAGGACGCATGGCCCATAAAAGGCGACTCGTCCGACATGGTCAAGAACTCGTTTATTTATGTTTTATGACCCCAATATCTTGTGTGCATGAATGTGGATAGCGGGGAGAAGAAACGGCCGGAAAATCTGCGCGATCGCCCCAAATTGCGGGCCGGAGCAGCCAGCGGCGGCTTGTCCACATGCCGTTGCGTCAGGCCAAGGCGTCGAGCAGAAGATAGGTCATTGCGGCCAGCAGCGCGGAGGCCGGCACGGTCGTGACCCACGCGGCAGCGATCGTCGTGACGTGGGCTCGGCGCACCAGCTTGCGGCGCGCGATCTCTTCACGCGAGATCGGCGGGCCATCGCTTTCGAGGTCGTCGCTCTGGACAGGTTTCTCGGGCGAGGTCTCACGCGCGGCGCGCGCACGGCTTGCCTTGCGTTCCATGTAGGCCCGGCGGCGTGACGAATTCGCCGTGTACCACTCGCGAAAGAAGCCGACGCCGAAGACGGCGCCAACCGCGATATGGGTGGAACTGACCGGGAGGCCGAACCAGGAGGCGACGATTACGGTGATCGCGGCGGAAAGCGCGACGCAGAATGCGCGCATCGGATTCAGCTTGGTGATCTGCTCGCCGACCATGCGAATCAGCTTGGGGCCGAAGAGGACAAGTCCCAGCGAAATGCCGACGGCTCCGATCGCCATGACCCAAAGAGGCACACCTACCGCGCCGCCGAAGCCGCCGCCGCTTGCGGCCTGAACGATCGCGGCGAGCGGGCCGACCGCGTTGGCGACATCGTTGGCCCCATGGGCGAAGGAAAGCAGGGCCGCCGAGCAGATGAGCGGCAGGTTGAACAGCTTGCGCAGCGACTGGTTGCGGTTCTCCATGCCATGCGACAGACGCCGGACTCGGATGTGGCTCCAGCCCCAGGCCAGCGCGAAGCTCCCAATCCCAAGCAGTGCGATCTGAAACCCGGACAAGTGGACCACGCGCCTCAGCCCTTTGGTGGCCAGGTATGCGGCAAACGCGCCCGCCATGATCGCCACCAGCAGCGGCACCCAGCGCCGCGCTGCAGAGATCTTGTCGTCCTGATAGATGATGGCCGACTTGACGAAGGCGAGGAACAGCGCCGCGATCACGCCGCCGAGGAGGGGAGATATCACCCAGCTCGCCGCGATGCCGCTGAGCATACCCCAGTTGACCACGGAAATACCGGCGGCAGTGGCGCCGGCGCCGACCACGCCGCCGACGACAGCGTGCGTGGTGGACACCGGGGCGCCGATCCACGTGGCGAGGTTGACCCACAGGGCGGATGAAATCAGCGCCGCCATCATCAGCCGGATGAAGTCCGATGAGTTGCTCATCGCGGCGGGATCGACGATACCGCGGGCAACGGTGTTCATCACCTCGCCGCCGGCAATCAGGGCGCCAGCGCTCTCGAAGATGGCTGCGATCGCCAGCGCGCCACCCATGGTGAGCGCCTTTGCGCCGACGGCGGGGCCGACATTGTTGGCGACGTCGTTGGCGCCGATGTTCAACGCCATGTAACCGCCGATCGCGGCGGCTGCGATGATGATGACGGCGCGTGGTTCACCTAGCGCGAACAAGGCTGCGATGACCGCAGATAGCGCAAGAAACAGCAGGGCGAGACCCGGCGCCACCAGTCCACGCGCGACGAAGCTCGTTGCTTCCTCGACGACGACCAGCTTGTCGAGGTCCTTGTCGAGCGTGTCCTTGCGTGTGTCGGGGGCGAATTCCGTCATCGTCATTCCTGAATGGGCACCGTGTCCGGACGGGACACGACTTCAGGGAACCGCTTAGGAAAGCTGGTGCGTGTTAACAACCCGGCTCCGCGCTTCCGCGTGCCTAGGCGGCATATTTCCGTGGATTAACGCCGAATCCGGCGATCAGCTCTGCCAGATCAGGTTCGGCGACGAGTTCCGCGGCATCCTGCGGCGCGAACCAGCGCCGCGTGCGCTTCTTTCTCTCGGGCCACTTTTCGGCGACGGTGTCGACTTCCATGGGATAAACATGGACTTCGCAGCGCCACTCCATGCCGGAGGGCAGTACCTTGCTGTAGTAGAAGCAGCCAAGCCCCGAGCTCGATATGGCGCCGGAAACGCCTGCTTCCTCCGCCGCTTCGCGTGCCGCGGCTTCATAGGGCCGTTCGCGCTTTTCGGGCCAGCCCTTGGGCACGACCCAGCGTCCCGTGCCGCGGCTGGTGACCAGCAGCACCTCGAATTCACCGTTCTCAGCGCGCCGCCATGGCAACGCGGCAACCTGCACCCGGCATGGCAGACCGCCGAAGAAGCGCCGGATGCGCTCCGTCAACTGTTTGCGCCTGCGATGGGTGATGAACATGATTCGAAACCTGCCTGTAATTCGTTTGCCGTCTCACCAATATTCGCGCACGGTGACCGGAAATAAAGGGCTTAGATAGGAAATTTACCTGCAAAATGCAAAAAAGGCGTCAACGGGAGACGCCTTCGCAAGTCCTGCGCAAGCTTCAGCCGCTGATTCTCTCAGCCGCGATGATCTTCGGCGATCGGCTTCTGGTAGGTGAAGCCGAGATCCCAGGGGAAATAGATCCAGGTATCCTGCGACACCTCGGTGATGAAGGTGTCGATCATCGGCCGGCCCTTGGGCTTCGCATACACCGCGGCGAAATGCGCCTTCGGCATCATCGCCCGCACGATGGCCGCAGTCTTTCCGGTATCGGTCAGGTCGTCGACGATCAGGACGTCGGCGCCGTCGTTTTCCAGCAGCGAGGGCGTGATTTCCTTGAGGACCTTCAACTCTCCCTGCTCGGTATAATCGTGATAGGAGGCGACACAGACCGTCTCGATCAGCCGGATGCCGAGTTCGCGCGAAATGATCGCCGCCGGCACGAGACCGCCGCGCGTGATGCAGACGATGGCCTTCCACTCGCCGTTGACGCCAGCCAGACGCCAGGCGAGCGCGCGGGCGTCGCGATGGAACTGGTCCCAGGAAACGGGAAATGCCTTTTCGGGAAGGGACATCGGGCGCACTCCGGCTGCTCGGGGGGAATGCAGCCGGAATTAGCCGGAATCCGGCCTGATTGGCAAGTGGCGATGGATCGTGTGGGCAACGATCGCCTGCGGTGCCCGTCTGTTCAATCCCGAGCCTGTTGGTCTATGATGTGATTTCGGTGCCGCCCGCGCCGCCCTCCCTCCGCCGGGAAAGCACTCCTCGTGCCGGGTTACTTCGATCAGCCGACTGTTCGGGCACCACGCATAAGGAGGGGTTGCATGATCCGCCCGCATCAGGAGGTACAATCATGCATCTGTCCGCGCCGATCTATCGGCTGAAGCGCCAGGCGAGGCTGCTCGCACGCCACGAACGCATACCGCTTCACCATGCGCTCGACCGCGTCGCCGCTGGCGAGGGGTTCTCGAGTTGGAGCCTGCTTGCGGCGAAATCATCCGAGGCCGGGCCGGAAAAATCCCTGTTCGAGCGGCTCAGTCCGGGCGATCTGCTGCTGGTTGCTGCCCGCCCGGGGCAAGGCAAGACCTTGCTGAGCCTGGGGCTGGCTATCGAGGCGATCCGGTCAGGCAGGCGCAGCGCGTTCTTCTCGCTCGAATATACCGAAGTCGACATTCTGTCGCGCTTCGAGGCTCTCGGCGTCGATCCGGTGCGCCACGCCGACAGCTTTACATTCGACCGCTCCGACGACATCAGCGGCGACTACATGATCGAGAAACTGTCGACGGAGCCGCGGGGCACGCTCGTCGTGATCGATTATCTGCAACTGCTCGATCAGCGACGAGACAAGCCGCCGGTGGCCGAGCAGCTCGGTCGCCTGAAGTCCCATGCAAAGTTGACCGGCCATGTACTGGTGTTCATCTCGCAGATCGACAGGCGCTACGATCCCGGTGCCAAATCGGTGCCGGATGTCGATGACCTGCGCATGCCGAATGCATTCGACGTGTCGCTGTTCGACATGTTCTGCTTTCTGCATGCCGGCACCGTCCATGTGCATCAAGCGCGTGGGCAGCCCGCGTGATCAGCGCGCCATAAGCGTCGCCACCGGCATGGACTGGAGCAGTGAACGGGTGGCGCCGCCAAAGAAGAACTCCTTGAGCCATGACTGGCTGTAGGCGCCCATCACCAGCAGGTCGGCTCCGGTCTCGGAGATGCGGTTTTCGATCGCCTCCGCCGCGCCGATGCCGCCCGAAGCCTGGCTCGCCACGGTGACGTTTGCGCCATGGCGGGACAGGGCGGTGGCGATGTCGGCGCCGGCAACCGCGGCGTCCTGCATGCTGTTGTCGGGCGCGTCGATCGAAAGGATCTCGGTCTGCTCGGCGGCAACAATGAAGGGCAGGGCATCGAACGTGGCGCGGGCTGCCTGCTGGGTGCCGTTCCATGCAACCAGCACCTTCTTGAAGCCGCTGCTGACCGGCATCGCATAGGGCACGAAAAGCACCGGACGACCGCTTTCGAACAGCAACGCTTCCAAGTTGGCAGAAGAACCGGCTTCGCCATCCGGGTCGGTCTGCTGGGCGATAACGAGGTCGCTGGTGCGCGCCGCAGTCAGTGCGCTCACGGCGCTGTCACCCGACACGTTCTGCATCGCCTGCCATTCGTGCGACACGCCCTCCCGGGCCGCGCGCGCTTCGAACAGGGCCTGGATTTCGCCACTGCGCTTTTCGTTGATCTCGGAACTCGTGGCGATGAAATCGGTGTCGGGGAAGCCCATCGGCGTGACATAGGGCAGCGGGATCGCCTCGGCATGGACGCCGATGAGATGTGCGTCGAAGCGCGTCGCCAGCGGCAAAGCGCAGTCGAGCACGCGCTCGGCTTCGTGTTTTCCCTGGAGGACGGCGAGCAGCGTCTTGTAACTCATGATAGCCTCCGATGCGTGATCGCGGCGTTCCACCGCGCTGAATTAACTTGCAGTGGGGCTGGCCGGTTCCGGTTCGATGCCGCCAGGTTTGGATCACAAAACGCCCCAAAGGAAAAATGGGGCACGCGAACGGCCGGCGCAAGCCGTCGCCTTCCGATCAGTCGGGTTTGGGTCCCAGACCGTCGACCATCGCCTGGACGGCGGCTGCCGCCTCGTCGAGCACCTCCTGCGAGCGGGCGCGGACCACCAGTTCGGTCCAGAACGCGCCGTCGAGATATTTGGGATATGACCCGATGATCGTGTCGGGGAACGCCTTCTGGATCTCGCCCAGCGGACCGCCGATGGTTCCCTCTCCGAACGGGCAGTGCACGGTCGCGGAAAGCAGCTTCTGTCCCGTCTTCAAGCCGGGCACGACATTGTCGAGCATGGCCTGGAAGATGGCGGGCACGCCCGCCATGACGTAGACGTTTCCGATGTTGAATCCGGGCGCCAGCGATACCGGATTGTCGATGTGGGTGGCACCACGCGGCATGCGCGCCATGCGCTTGCGGGCCTCTGTGAACTCGATGCCGCGCGCGGCGTAGTGCGCTTCGAGCATCGCATAGGCGCGTTCGTCATAGTCGCACGGCACGCCGAACGCCTTCGAGACCGAATCGGCGGTGATGTCGTCGTGGGTAGGGCCAATGCCGCCGGTGGTGAAGAGATAGGTGGTGTGCGCCCGCAGGGCGTTGACGGCCGCGACGATCTCGTCCTCGTCGTCGGGCACGATGCGGACCTCCTTGAGGTCGATGCCGATCGCAGTCATCACGTCGGCCAGATGGCCGATATTCTTGTCCTTGGTGCGCCCCGACAGGATCTCGTCGCCGATGACGATCATGGAAGCGGTGATGATGTCGGCCATGGAAGCAACTCCGGATGCGGGAACCGACGCATAGCGCCGCGCGAAGCATGCGGCAATCCCGGTTGCCATTGCCGGATGCAGGGTTACAGTGGCGCATACGCCTCGCCTTTCACAAGGACCCCCATGCTCTACGTCATTTTCGGTGTTGCCGTTGCCCTCGTCGCTGCGGCGCTGCTCGTCGCCGCCTATCTGGCGCATGTGACGCGGCGGATCGCCAGGCGCGCCGAGAAGGCCGTGCCAGCGATGGGAAAATTCGTGGATATCAACGGCAACCGCATTCACTACGTGGAACGGGGCGAGGGGCGGCCCATCCTGATGATCCACGGGCTGGGCGGAACGCTGCATCACCTGAGGCGTCCGCTGATGGAATCGTTCGGCGACGGATACAGATTGATCGCGATCGACCGCGCCGGCTCCGGCTATTCCATGGCGGCTCCGGGTTTCGGCGGCACGCTCGCCGAGCAGGCGCGGCAGGTCGCGGGCGTCATCGCGGCTCTGGGACTCGAGAAGCCGCTGCTTGTCGGTCATTCACTCGGCGGCGCGGTTGCGCTGGCGACCGCGCTCGACCATCCAGACAAGATATCGGGCCTGGCGCTGATATCGCCGCTGACGCGGTTCGAACCTCAACTGCCGGCAGAATTCAAGCCTCTGGCGATCGAATCGCCACTGCGACGGCGGCTTGTCGCCCACACCATCGCGGTTCCTATGTCGGTGAAGAACGCACCGATGGTGCTCGACCGCGTGTTCGGGCCGCAACAGCCGCCGGAGGATTATGCCGTTGCGGGCGGCGCGATGGTGAGCCTGCGGCCGCAGCATTTTTATGCGACCTCGACCGACCTTGTGGGCAGCAGGCGCGACCTTGCGCAGTACGAGGCGCGCTATGCCGAATTGTCGATGCCGGTCGGCATCCTGTTCGGCACGGAGGACCGGGTGCTCGATTATCAGCGCCAGGGCGTCGCCATGACCGAGCGGATCGCCGGGCTCGACCTGGAGATCGTCGACGGCGTAGGCCACATGCCGCAATTCGCTGTGACCGACCGCGTCGTCGCATTCATCCGGCGTATCGCCGAGCGGGCCTTTACCCTCGCCTGACGGGTCTACTGGTGCGGGCGGCGGGGATCGAACCCGCATGACCGAGGCCGAGGGATTTTAAGTCCCTTGCGTCTACCAATTCCGCCACGCCCGCACGGACATCGCTTTTCGAATTTCTCGCTGACGCCGTCAACGAAGGTTTTCGCGTTGCGGCGCTTCTTTGCCGCTTTCGCAGTGCAATGAGGCATTGCCTCGCGCCGATGCACGGTGGCACATTCGGGCAAAAGGAGTCCTGCCGACATGCCGACCACCGTCAAGTCTGTGTTTTCCCGACCCAAGCCGTGGACGGCGGTCGCACCGCACCTGGTCGATGTGGCGACGGGGCGCAAGCCGGCCGACCTCGTGGTACGCAACGGCCGTTGGGTCAACGTGCATTCGGGCGAGATCATTCCCGGCACTGACATCGCCATCGCCGAAGGACGCTTCGCCTTTTGCGGGCCAGATGCCTCGCACGCGATCGGTGCGGGGACGAAGGTCGTCGATGCGGGCGGCCGCTATCTGGTACCGGGCCTGTGCGACGGACACATGCATGTCGAGAGCGGCATGGTGACCGTCACCGAATTCGTCCGCGCAGTCGTTCCGCACGGCACCACGTCGATGTTCATCGATCCGCACGAGATCGCCAACGTTCTCGGCCTGGAAGGCGTGAGGCTGATGCATGACGAGGCGCTGGCGATGCCGATCAACGTGCATGTGCAGATGCCGTCCTGCGTGCCGTCCGCGCCCGGGCTGGAAAATGCCGGCGCCGTGCTGACGGCCGACGACGTGGCCGAGGCGATGACTTGGGAAAACATCGTCGGCCTTGGCGAGGTGATGAACTTTCCGGGCGTCACCGCCAACGATCCGCTGATGGTCGCCGAGATCGCCGCAACGGTGAAGGCCGGCAAGACGGTCGGCGGGCACTATGCCTCGCGCGACCTGGGGCTTGCGTTTCACGGCTATGTCGCGGGCGGGCCGGAGGACGATCACGAAGGCACGGCCATGGAGGACGCGATCGCACGCGTGCGCCAGGGCATGAAGGCGATGCTTCGGCTCGGCTCCGCCTGGTACGATGTCGCCAGCCAGATCAAGGCGGTCACTGAGCAAGGGCTCGACCCGCGCAACTTTATCCTGTGCACCGATGACAGCCACTCCGGCACGCTGGTGCAGGAGGGGCACATGGATCGCGTCGTGCGCCATGCGATCGCGCAGGGCCTTTCGCCGATCATCGCGATCCAGATGGCGACGATCAACACCGCGCAGCATTTCCGTCTCGAACGCGAGCTCGGGTCGATCGCGCCGGGCCGGCTCGCGGATTTTCTTGTCGTTTCCGATCTCGCTGCACTGACGATCGACGAGGTTTACGGACGTGGTGTCAGGTTGGCCAAGGCAGGGCGGCTGGAAGCCGACGTGCCGCCATACGACTATCCGGCGGCGGTCAAGAAAACGGTCAAGCTCGGCAAGACGATTTCCGCGGAAGACTTCGACATCGGCGCGCCGGAAGGCGCCAACGAGGCCAGGGTCAGGGTGATCGGCGTGATCGAGAACCAGGCGCCGACGCGCGCGCTGGAAGCCGATCTCGGTGTCGAGGACGGGCTGGTCGTGATGGACCGCGAAAACGACGTTTGCCAGATCGCGCTGGTGGAGCGCCACCGTGGCACCGGTGGGGTGACCAACGGGTTCGTGTCGGGTTTCGGCTATGTGAAGGACTGCGCGCTCGCCTCGACGGTGGCGCATGATTCGCATCACATGATCGTCGTCGGCACCAACAAGCGCGACATGGCGCTTGCCGCCAATCGTCTCGGCGAAGTCGGCGGTGGTGTGGTGCTGTTCTCGCAGGGCAAGGAAATTGCGCTGGTGGAGATGCCGATCGCCGGCCTGATGTCGGACGAGCGCGCGGAGGTCGTCGCCGAAAAGGCCGCGAAACTGACGGCTGCCATGCGCGACATGGGCTGCTCGCTCAACAACGCCTACATGCAGCACTCGCTGCTGGCGCTGGTGGTGATCCCCGAATTGCGCATCTCGGACGTCGGCATCATCGACGTGACGCGATTCGAGAAGGTCGACCTGTTCGTCAAGGAGTAGGCTGGCTCCGGGGTTCTTCGGCCATGGGGAGTTCCAGCATGGTACGCGTACCGCTCCTGCCATCGCCATAGGCGATGCTGGTGCCCAATTGCGTCGCCATGGCGGATACAATGCGGGTGCCGAGCCCGGTGCCCTTGGCAACGCCTGTGCCGTCCCAGCCGACGCCGTCGTCCTCTACGATCAGCGTAGCAACGCCATTGCCTGCCCTGCGCATCACGACGCGCACTTCGCCGGACACGTCCGGCGGGTAGGCGTATTTGTAGGCGTTGGTCAGCAATTCGGTGACGATCATGCCGACGGACACCGCCTTGTCGGTCGGGACGATCACTGGGTCCAGCTCCAGCCTCACGCGCGACGGATGGCCCGATGCGCGCATCGAGGTATCCAGTTCCTCAACCAGCGTTGCGAGGTAGGAATCGAGCGACACCGAGCGCACGTCGTCGGACGTGTAGAGGCGGCGATGGAGGCCGGCGATGGCGGATATACGCGCCTGCGTTTCGGTCAGGGCATCCTTTGCAGCCGGATCGGAGATTGCGGAGGACTGCATGCGAACCAGCGCAGCGACCAGGGCGAGGCTGTTTGCAACGCGGTGGTTAACCTCGGCCAGCAAGATTTCGGCGCGATCTCGCGCTGCCCGTACTTCCTGCTCCGCAACGTCCTTCAGGCGCTGGAGCCGCGCCTTTTCGATCGCCTGTTCGATGGCGCTGACGAGAAGGACGATGAATTCTTCGCCGACCGTCTTGAGCACGTAATCGGCGGCGCCAGCCTTGAGGGCTTCAACCGCAACGGTGGGCTCCTGGGAGCCGGTAACATACACCACGGGCGGGGCTGGCGACTGCTCGTAGAGGGTCGCGAGCACGCCCAGTCCCGTACCGGAATCGAGAAAATGGTCGAGCACCACGACGTCGATGCCGCCCGCTGCGATCCGGTCGAGGCCAGCCTGAGCGTCGCCGGCATGCTCGTAGACATAGCCGCGCCGCGTCAAGGCTTTCTCGACGAGGCGCGCCAGCGCGGCGTCGTCGTCTATCTGCAGGACTGTGTAGACCCGGTTCGGCACTCAATCGGTCTCCGGAACCTGCATTACCGAGAAGAACAGCCCGAGCTGGCGTATCGCGTTGGCGAAGCTCTCATAGTCGACAGGCTTGGTGATGTAGACGTTTGCGCCGAGGTCGTAGCAGCGCTGGATCTCGCGCTCGTCGTCCGTCGTGGTCAGGACCACGACCGGCGAACGGCGGGTATGGGGATTGTTCTTGACCTTCTCGAGGATCGCGACGCCGGTCATGTCCGGAAGGTTGAGGTCCAGCAGGACGAGAAGCTGGCGACGCGCGCTTTCCTCACCGGAACCATCCTTGCCCAGCAGATAGGCCAAGGCGTCGGTTCCATTGGTGAACGGCATGATCTCGTTGCTCACGCCGGCGCGTCGAATGTTCTTCTCGATGAGGCGGGCATGCCCCTCATCATCCTCGATCATGATGATCGTCACGGGTTTTGCTGAGTTCATGTGATGGTACTCCTGGTAACGGTCCTGACGTCGAGCGGCAGGATGACGGAGAAGGTCGTGCCCTCGCCGAGGATCGAGTTCATTGTGATGTCGCCGCCAAGACTGCGGGCGAGCGTGCGTACATGTGCGAGGCCGATGCCTTCTCCGGGCTGATCCTGCTGGCCGGCGCGGCGAAACAGGTCGAAGACGCGCTGATGGTCTTCCGCCGCGATGCCGCGGCCGTTGTCGGTAATGTCGATGCGCAGTTGCCGGCCCGCGGCCTTCTTCACCGAGATGGCGATTTCCAGCGGCCGGTCCGTCGCGCGGTATTTGACCGCGTTGTCGAGCAGGTTGCCGACGATCTGCTCGAGCGAAAACCGGTCGGAAACGATGGTGGGCACGTCGATCGACAGTGACGTCTCGCCATCGGCGTCGGTGACCTGATGCTGCACGGAGGCGAGATTGGTCTCGAGCAAGGATTTCAGATCGATGGTTTCCGGCTTGACTGGCCGCTTTCCGTCCCGTGAAATCTTCAGGATAGCGTTGATCAGGCCGTCCATCTTGCGTGTCGAGGAGCGTATGAAACCGATCGCCTCAGGCAGGTCTTCCGAGGCGGCGACGCGCGCCTCCTGGATTTCCTGCGGACTCAACGGATCGCCATCGCTCAGGACATAGGCCTGTATCGATTTCATCGTCTCGTCGAGTTCGCTGGTGAAGCCCATGATGTTCACCAAGGGCGCGCGCAGGTCGTGGGTGACAATGTACGCAAAGCGCTGCACTTCCTCGTTGGCGCGCATAAGATCCTGGGTGCGCTCGCTGACGCGGGCCTCCAGCCCGGCGTTTAGCGCCTCTACTTCGCTTCGCGCGCTGAGGATTTCGCGGGTATAGGTCACAGCCGTCCATACGGAGCCGCCGACGACAGAAATGATGACGAGACCGCCCAGGATCGCGGTCCAGCGGAGCAAGACGGCGCTGGCGCGCTGGTCTTCCACGCCTTCGTTCAGTCGGCGGTCAGCGGCATTGATAACGCCGTCGAAGAGCAGCCTGGCCTGATCCATGATCTCCTTGCCGCGATCGGTGCTGACGATGGCGATCGCCTCGTCGCGCCGACCTTCGCGCGCGAGGCGTATCGTCTCCTTCATTTCAGATAGTTTGAGGTCGATACCCTCGCGCAATTGGCGCATAGGCTCGGTTGCCTGCGGATAGGGTTCGAGAATCCTGGCAAGCCGCTCGTAGGACGGGATTATGCGCGCGGCGGATTCGTTGAAGGGGTCCAGATATGGCTCGTCGAGGGTCAGCAGATAGCCGCGCTGCCCTATTTCCGCGTCCTGCATGACGTAGCGCAAATCCACTACGGCTGCTCTTGCTTCGCGGGCCTCGACGACTTCATCGAAATAGACCTGTGTGCGTTCGACGAGCCAGAGCGTCGTACCGACGATCGCGATCAGTGCCACGAGGCCGACGATCAGCAAGATCGCACTGGTCCGCATGAAACTCGTCTGGGTAATTGGCATTGGTGCTCGCGAAAAAACCTAAAAGGCTTCCATGGCTGAATCCAACCATGCACGCCATTAAAAAAAGACATAGAAAACGACGAAATGTCGTTTTTATGAGGTGCCAGTGTCGCAAAGGCTGCAGGCCGTACGGGCGATGAACGTTGAGTGCAGGTATCTAGCGCCCGACAGCGATGCTGATCACCTCGATTGGCGTGGTTATAATGATTTCGGCGGCGCTGCCGAGGGTCTGGCCGATTCCGCGCGTCAACTGCTCGACCCTGCGCGTGATGTCGTCGCCGCTCTCGCCGAACGTGTCGCCCTCGTTCAACCGGTCGCCAAGCAACTGCACGAGAACCGGATTGTCGGCGAAGCGGGCATGGTTGAGCCTGTCGCCGCTTGTCAGGCCCGAGACGTCGACCACGATCACGCCAAGGCTCGCGAGGTCGTCGTCGCGATCGTAGTCGCCGACACGTGGGCGGTTTCCGGCAATGATCGAAGACACCAACAGCGCCCGGTCATCGCGCGAAAGCAGCACGAAGAAGGGTCGCTCCGGCCGGCCGATGCGCTGCAACTGACTCTTGAACACGTCGACGTCGATGTCGGGAGACGCCAGCACAACGTCGCCGAGCAGCGACGCGACGTCTTGCTCCTGGGCGATGGCGACCTGGCGCAGCGCTTCCATCGTCAGCCAGTTACCCATCGAATGGGCGACGATGTCGATGCGCGTGGCACCGTTCTGGCGGAGCACGCGTAGCGTCCGTTCGAGGCCATCGCGGGCGATGGTGGCGGAGTTGTTGTCGTAGATGTAGTCGACGGTCCGGCCGGTTGATGCCCAGGAAAACAGGACCGGGGTGCCCTTGTAGCCGGAGTCGTGAACCATCTGCGCGGCGCGATAGACGGAGCCGTCGAACGGTGTGCGGTAGCCATGGACAAAGATGAGCGCGCGGCCATTGGTGCTGGCGAGGCGTTCACGCAGAGCGGTCTCGAAATCACCTTCATCCGGGAAGACAGCGATCTCGCCGGCCGCGAAATGCTTTGCAGCGTCCCGCCGCGTGCCACGGCGCGGTTGCTCAAGCATGCCTGGCACGTGAACGCGCGGGATGGTGACGTCGACGCGGGCAAACGAGAGCCCGTCGCCTCGCCTGCCGCTGAAGACCTCGCCAGGCACGTCGGCCTTCTCGCGGGTGGTTGCCACGAGGATGCGATGCGTTGCTGCGATGGCCGCGGGCTCGGCGACGGAGACGTCCAGAAGGTCGTGTGACCTGCCGCCAGCGCATGCGGCCGTGAACAGCGCGATCAGAAAAAGCGCAACGATCCTGTTGCCCGACGAAACCAAAATACTACTCCCGTGCACGCCATGCCCTGGCAGCGGCAGGATCGAATGGTCGGGCTCGACAGTGGCCTTGGCGGCATGATTGTGCAATAGCGCGTAAAACGGATGGAGCCTTGTGATGGCAGGATTTGCACGGGCCGTTGCCCACGCGGCACAGTCGATGCGGGTGCTGTTTCCCGAGACGCCGCTGCAGGAGAACGACTATCTCTCGCGCAAGACCGGCGCGCGGATTTTCCTCAAGCGCGAAGACCTTTCGCCGGTGCGTTCCTACAAGATTCGCGGTGCGCTGAACTTCTTCACCAAGGCACTGGCGCGCGGGGAGCGGGCGGAGGTGTTCGTCTGCGCATCGGCGGGAAACCACGCGCAGGGCTTTGCTTTCGTGTGCCGGCATCTCGGGCGCAAGGGCGTGATCTTCATGCCGGTGACCACACCGCAGCAGAAGATCGACAAGACGCGCATGTTCGGCGGAGATGCCGTCGAGATACGCCTCGTCGGCGATTTCTTCGATGACTGCTACCGTGCTGCGCAGGACTTTGCCGAAGCCAGCGGCGGCCAGATGGTGCCGCCCTTTGACCACAAGGACATCATCGAGGGGCAGGCGAGCGTCGGCCACGAGATCATGGAGCAGATGCCTGACGGGATCGTCCCGGACTTGATGATCCTTCCGGTCGGTGGCGGTGGCCTGTCGGCGGGCGTGACCCGGTACTTTCAGGATGTGCAGGCGCCGACGCGCTTCGTCTTCGTCGAGCCGGCGGGTGCGCCGAGCCTGAAACAGAGCCTGATTGCCGGACGCAGGCTCAGGCTCGAGAGGGTCGACAATTTCGTCGACGGCGCCGCTGTCGCCGAGATCGGCAAGGAGAATTTCCGGCTGCTGAAGCATTTCGAGGAAAGCCAAGTGCGGCTCGTGCCGGAAAACAGGCTGTGCGCCACGATGGTCGAGATGCTCAACGTCGAGGGTATCGTGCTGGAGCCGGCCGGCGCGCTGGCGATCGACGCGCTCAAGGATTTCCCGCGCAAGGAGATTAAGGGAAAGAGGGTCGTGCTCGTGGTCTCCGGCGGCAATTTCGACTTCGAGCGCCTGCCGGACGTCAAGGAGCGGGCGCTTCGATACGAAGGCCTGAAGAAGTATTTCATCTTCCGCTTTCCCCAGCGTCCCGGCGCACTGCGCGACTTCCTCGACCTGCTCGGCCCTGACGACGACATCGCGCGGTTCGAATATCTCAAGAAGTCGGCACGCAATTTCGGCTCGGTGCTGATCGGCATCGAGACCCGTGACGCCAAGAACTTCGACATCCTGCGCAAGCGGTTCGCGGAAGGCGGCTGGGCCTATCAGGACATCACCGAGAACGAGGTGCTCGCAGGGCTGATCATATGAGCGACACCGTCTTCATCCTGCTGTTTCGAGGCGTCGGCGGAAAGACGCAGCTTCCGACGAAGCCGCTGCGCGAAAAACTGGGCGAAGCCGGGTTCGACAAGGTCGCGACCTACATCAACAGCGGCAATGCCATCGTGCGGACATCGCTTGGCCGTGAGCAGGTCGTCGACCGTGTGGCGGATCTCTGCGCCAAGGAATTCGGCTTCGAAAAGCCGATATATGCGGTGTCCCGGGCGGAGTGGATGGACGTCATCGCGAACAATCCGTTCCCTGACGCCGTGGAGCTGGGCAACCTGTTGCATGCGGCGTGGCTTGCCGAGGAACCGAAACCCGGCGCGGTGGAAACGCTACGCACGTTCGCAAAGGGAGGCGAGCGCGTCGCCGTGGTCGGCAACGCCGCCTATCTGCATACACCCAACGGCTTCGGGCGCTCCAAGCTCGCCGAGAAATTCGACACGGGCATCGGCGTGCCCAACACCGCGCGCAACTGGAACACCGTGCTGAAACTCGCGGAACTCGCGAAGGCGGTTGACGGTTAGGGCACCTGTTGCGCTGCACAAGAATTCGGTTGCTTTCCGGTGCGAACTGCCCCATATGCGAGCAACGAGGCGCATGGGCCGGGTCTGCCGGCTTTCCATTGAAACGGACTGGTTGCGTCTGGCTTCTCCTTTACCAAGCCAAGAGCGATGGTGGACGGAGAAGTGGTCCCGCTGCACGTGTGCGCGGGCACGACAGCGCAGCCGAGCGGACCTGAGGTCCGCCGCCTTGTCGTCCATACATGAATTCAAAGCGGCAGGTTGCGCCTTGCCGCAGACCCCGTTTGCGATCAGGCAATGTCCTTGGATCGCGGAAGAGAAGATTATTTTGACAAACGAAAACACCGCCAAGGCAGTCGATACCGCCGCTCTCGATGGCTTCGAAGCACTCGGAATCACCGGACCGCTGCTCAAGGCAACTCATACCGCCGGATTTACCGAGCCGAAGCCGATCCAGCTTCAGGCGATCCCGGCACAGCTTACCGGACGCGACATCTTCGGCATCGCACAGACCGGTTCCGGCAAGACCGCCGCCTTCAGCCTGCCGATCCTGTCGCATGTCATGGCCATCGGCAGCAAGCGCGTGCCGAAGACCTGCCGTGCGCTGATCCTCGCGCCGACGCGCGAACTCGCCGTGCAGATCGAAGAGACGATCCGCACGCTGGCCAAGGGCCTGCACATCTCCACGGCGCTCGTGCTGGGCGGCGTCTCCCGCTTCTCGCAGGTCAAGAAGATGGGCCCGGGCGTCGATATCCTTATCGCTACGCCCGGCCGGCTCACCGACCTGGTGCGCGAAGGCGATATAAGCTTGACTGAGACGCGTTGGCTGGTTCTGGACGAAGCGGACCGGATGCTCGACATGGGCTTCATCAACGACGTGCGCCGCATTGCAAAGGCGACGCATCGCGATCGCCAGACGGCGCTCTTCTCGGCAACCATGCCGAACGAGATCGCCCAGCTCGCCGCGACCCTTCTGAAGGAGCCGCTGCGCGTTGAAGTCGCCCCTCAGGGCACCGCCGCAGGCGAAATCACGCAAAGCGTGGTGATGGCCCGCACCAAGCAGAAGCGCAAGATCCTGTCCGAGATGCTCGCCGACGAGGCAATGAAGTCGGTCATCATCTTCTCGCGCACCAAGCATGGCGCCGACCGGGTGACCAAGGACCTCGACCGCGACGGCTTCCAGGCAGCGGTGATCCACGGCAACAAGTCGCAGAACGCACGCCAGAAGGCGCTGACCGATTTCCGTGATGGCAAGGTGCGCATTCTGGTCGCCACCGACATCGCCGCGCGTGGCATCGACGTTCCCGGCATCTCGCATGTCGTCAACTTCGACCTGCCGGACGAGGCGGAGAGCTACGTTCACCGCATCGGGCGCACGGGCCGCAACGGGGCGGACGGCATTGCCATCACGCTGTGCGATCCGTCCGAGAACTCCAAGCTGCGGCAGGTCGAGCGCATCATCCGCTCCAAGCTGACCATCGCTGCATCCCATCTCGACCAGCCCGATCCCGCGCCGGTCAAGCGCGATCCGTCGGCACCGCGTTCGTCCGCGGCCAATGACGACCGCAACACGAGTGACGGGAATGAGCGCCGCAACCAGGGCAAGCCGAAGCGTTTCGGCGGCAAGCCTTCCGGCAACCGCAGCTTTGCTGCTGCTGGCAAGCCGGGCGGCAACAAGCCGTTCCGTGGTCGCCGCAAGCCGCAGGGCGGTCGCCAGGCGGCATAAGGGTCAGCCTGACTGGCCCAATTGCACGGGTGCCCGTGATCGACTAAGCCAATTCCCGGCGGCGTGAAGACCGCTCAATGAAAAACGACGTCGGGAAACGCTCATGGCCGGTATGGCGGCACTCGCGATCGCCTATGTGCTTTCGCAATTCTACCGTTCGTTCCTGGCGGTGCTCACCCCTTCGCTGATCAGCGAACTGGGCGCCACCAAGGCGGAACTCTCGGTCGCATCGGGGGCGTGGTTCATCGCCTTCGCCTTTGCGCAGTTTATCGTTGGCGTGTCCCTCGACCGGTACGGTCCCAAGCGGACGGCAGCGGTCCTGCTCGCCGTATGCGGCGGCGGTGGCGCACTGCTTTTCGCCACGGCCACGCAGCCATGGATGGTCACCGCGGCGATGACGCTGATCGGCATAGGCTGCGCGCCGGTGCTGATGGCTTCCGTCTTCATCTTTGCCCGTACGCATTCGCCGGCGCGGCTCGCGATACTGGTGTCGTCAATGGTCGGCCTCGGCTCGTTCGGCAACGTCATCGGCGCGTCGCCGCTGGCATCGGCTGCCGAAGCCTTCGGCTGGCGGCCCGTCATGCTGGCTCTGGGGGTGTTGACGATCGCAACTGCAGGCGCGGTGATGCTCTTCGTCCGCGACCCAGAGCGCCAGGGCGACGGTAGCGGTGACGGATTCGCAGGCTATCTCGAACTGTTCAAGATCAGGGTGCTGTGGCCGATCCTGCCGCTGGTCGCGATCAACTATGCGGCTGCCGCCGGCATTAGGGGGCTTTGGGCGGGACCCTATCTCGCCGACGTCTACGGTGCGGACGCCATTGCGATCGGCCAGGTTACCTTGTTCATGGCGCTGTCGATGGTTGCCGGCAGCCTGATCTACGGCCCGCTCGACATGTTCTTCGGGACGCGCAAATGGGTGGCCATGGTGGGCAATGCGCTGGGACTGGTGGCGATTGTCTTCCTGGCGATGAACCCGGCATCCGACCTGTTCATGACCACCGTCATCTTCGTCGTCATCGGGCTCACTGGCGGCAGCTACGGGCTGTTGATGGCCCATGGTCGCGCCTTCCTGCCGACGCATCTGACAGGGCGCGGCGTGACGATGCTGAACTTCTTCTCGATAGGCGGGGTCGGCGTCATGCAATTCGCTACGGGAGGGGTCGTCACCTCCTATGCCGATTCCACCCGTCCCGCCGCTTCGTACGAGGCGCTGTTCTGGTTTTATGCGCTGATGCTGTCGATTTCCCTCGTCATCTACCTGGCGGCGCGCGACGCGAGGCCGGAACGCAGCGATGCCAGCGCGACGGAAGCTTGAACGGCATTGCGCGATAATGCGCAACAGCGGAAAAAGCGTGCTTGAAAGGCCGGGCCGGCGTTTCTAGTTTCGCTTCATAGGCAGAATAAGGACGTTCCCATGACCAGTTCGGTGCTCGACGTCATCGGCAATACACCGCTGATCAAGCTCAGGCGCGCCTCCGAAGAGACAGGCTGCGAGATTCTGGGCAAGGCGGAATTCATGAATCCGGGCCAGTCGGTGAAGGATCGCGCCGGTCTGTTCATCATCCGGGATGCGGAGAAGAAGGGTCTCTTGCGGCCGGGGGGCGTGATCGTCGAAGGCACGGCAGGCAATACCGGCATCGGCCTGACGGTTGTTGCCAAGGCGCTCGGTTACCGAACTGTCATCGTCATTCCCGAGACGCAGAGCCAGGAAAAGAAGGATGCCCTTCGCATCCTGGGCGCCGAGCTGATCGAAGTTCCGGCCGTACCCTACAAGAACCCGAACAACTACGTGAAGGTTTCGGGCAGGCTGGCCGAACAGCTCGCCAGGACCGAGCCCAACGGCGCGATCTGGGCCAACCAGTTCGACAATGTCGCCAACCGCGACGGCCATGCAGAAACGACTGCGCAGGAGATCTGGCAGCAGACCGACGGCAAGGTGGACGGTTTCGTCTCGGCCGTGGGGACCGGCGGGACGCTGGCCGGTGTCGCGGAAGGGCTTCGCCAGAAAAGCAATGCCGTGCAGGTCGCGCTCGCGGATCCACTGGGGGCTGCGCTCTTCAGCTATTACACAACGGGCGAGCTGAAGTCGGAAGGCTCGTCGATTACCGAAGGAATCGGCCAAGGGCGGATCACCGCCAACCTCGAAGGCTTCAAGCCCGACTTTTCCTATCAGGTTCCGGACGCCGAGGCGCTGCCGATCATCTTCGACCTCGTGCAGGAAGAGGGCCTGTGCCTGGGCGGTTCCAGCGGCATCAACATTGCCGGCGCCATCCGCCTCGCCAGGGAGTTGGGGCCTGGCCACACCATCGTGACGATCCTGTGCGACTACGGCACGCGCTACCAGTCCAAGCTGTTCAACCCGCAGTTCCTGCGTGGCAAGGACTTGCCGGTGCCGGGCTGGATGGAGAGCGAGGCCAGGATCGACGTGCCGTTCGAGGACGTGGCCTGATGGCCCTCGTCACGCAGGCGCTGTTTCGCGACGATGCTTATCTCGACTCGACGCCGGCTGCGGTCGTCGCGATCAACGATCGTGGCGGCATCATTCTGGACCGGACGGTTTTCTATGCGACGTCGGGCGGCCAGCCGGGAGACACCGGCTATTTCGAGCGCGCAGACGGTTCCAGGATCGCTATCGCTGCAACCGTGACCGGCGAGACGAAGGACGAGATCATCCATGTTCCGGCCACCGGCGAAGCCTTGCCGGACACCGGCGAAACGCTGACGGCAGTTATCGACCGCGAGCGCCGGCTCAAGCTGATGCGCATGCATACGGCCTGCCATCTGCTTACCGTGGTGTGCCCCTATCCGATCACCGGGGCGTCTGTGAGTGAAGACGACAGTCGAGTCGATTTCGACATACCCGACGCGGCGTTCACCAAGGAAGACGTCACCGCGCGGCTGATGGAACTGGTGCACGCCGATCATCCGGTCTTCACGACCTGGATCACCGATGACGAACTTGCCGCGAACCCCGCGCTGGTGAAGTCGAAGAACGTGCGGCCGCCAGTCGGGACCGGACGGATCCGTCTGGTCGGCATCGGCGAGGGTGGCAAGGTGGATTCGCAACCTTGTGGCGGTACGCATGTTGCATCCACCTTGGAAGTAGGCGGCATCCATATCGGCAAGATCGAGAAGAAGGGGCGCGAGAACCGCCGGTTCCGCATCCGCTTCGGGCCGCTGCCCGCCAACTGACAGGAGCGACGATGAGCGAGACCAGTCCATTCGTGGTGTCGGCCGACTGGCTCGAGGGCAAGCTCGGCGAGCCGGGGCTCTCCATCGTCGACGGCTCCTGGTATCTGCCGGCACAAAAGCGCGACGCACGCGCTGAATATGACGCCGCTCACATTCCCGGCGCGGTGTTCTTCGACCAGGACAAGGTGGTGGAGCCCGAGGCCGCCCTTCCGCACACGCTGCCGCATCCGGGATTGTTTGCCCAATTCGCCAGCTCGATGGGCGTGGACGAGAAGGACACGATCGTCGTCTATGACGGCCCAGGGTTCTTCTCCGCGCCGCGCGTGTGGTGGATGTTCCGGCTGATGGGCGCCAGCAACGTCCTGCTTTTGGACGGCGGATTCGACCAGTGGAAGGCACAGGGCAGGCCGGTGACCGACGAGCCGACCAAGGTGGCACCGGGCTTCTTCGATGAGAATTGCGCGCGCGATCGTGTGGCGAGCCTCGACGACATGCGCAAGATCGTGGAGACGGGCGCGTACCAGATCGCGGACGCGAGGCCGGCGGGGCGGTTCAGCGGGGCTGACCCGGAACCACGCGCAGGCATGCGCTCCGGCCATATGCCGGGCGCGAAGAACGTTCCGGCCACCTCGCTCTCGCGCGACGGTCGGCTGTTGCCGGTCGATGAGTTGAAAGCTGTTCTCGAAGGGGCGGGTCTCGACCTGTCGAAACCCGTCGTCACCTCCTGCGGTTCCGGCGTCACCGCCGCAGTCATCTCGCTGGCCCTGGCCTCTGTCGGTCATCAGGACAACAGGCTCTATGACGGCTCCTGGACCGAATGGGGCGGTCGTAGCGATACGCCCGTCGTCACCGGGAACGACTGACCATGGCGGCAAACGACGACGCGGCGACGCCGCTCATGGCCCGTATCACGCATCTGGAAATGGTCGCGCCTCCCGCGCAGCGGGTGACGATGCCGCTGGGGCTCAGGCTTGCCGTGATGCGCACGCGCGAGATGCCGCTGTCCTTCTACCGGTTTATTTATCGTGAGGTCGGCAAGCCGCATCACTGGCTATTCCGGCGGAACACGCCCGATCAGGAACTCTCTGCGATCATTCATTCCGAGAAGACGGAGATCCAGGTCCTTTATGCGGAAGGCTCGCCCGCCGGTTTCTTCGAGCTTGATCTTCGGCGATTGCCAGAGGAGGCGGAAATCGTCTATTTCGGCATCCTGCCGGATTTCCAGGGCAGGGGGCTTGCGCGCTTCTTCCTGTCGGAAGCGATATTCGCAGCCTGGGCGCATCAGCCTAGCCGTCTCGTGATCCATACCAATACGTTGGACAACCCACGCGCCCTGCAGCTCTACCAGCGGGCCGGGTTCTCACCCTATGCCTACGATCAGGAGGTGGTCGACCCCTGGACCGACTGATGGATGAAGATGAACGGCAGGCAACGACCCGTTCAGCTTCGTTTCAGTCCGGTTGCGTCATTGTCTCTCCAACATCATCGCGCCCGCCGCGCTCTTGAAGGAGACGAACAATGAACCGTCGCGCACTCATCGCCCTTGCCCTCGCTTCCATTGCCCTGCCGGGCGTCGCAACGGCTCAGATCGCCTCGCCGCCCTCAATGCCGTCAGCCGAGCGCATCATGCGCCAGCTCGAAGCGCAGCCGCGCATGCAGGTCGCGCCGAACCGGCGGGTAACGGTACAGGAATTCAAGCGCCGTCCCGACCTGCGGCGCGCCGCGCCTTCGATCGAGATCCAGTCGATCAATTTCGCCTTCGGCTCGGCCGACATCCCGTATTCGCAGGTCCGCAAGGTAGAGCAGATCGCGACCGCGCTGGAGCGCGTGCTCAGCCGCAACCCGCGGGCGCGCATTCTCGTGGAAGGCCACACCGACGCGGTCGGTTCGGGATATTCCAACCAGATCCTCTCGCAGCAGCGGGCGGAATCGCTGAAGCGCCTGCTGGTGCGCGAATTCGGCGTACCGTCTCGCGCGCTTGAAACGGTGGGTTACGGCGAGGACTACCTGCTGGTGCAGACACAATACGAGGAATGGCAGAACCGGCGGGTGACGCTGCGCCGGGTGGACCAGTTCCTGCGCTGACGACCGCGCCGCGTTGCCGACGCGACAATGCACCGGATCGCGGTCCAGTCGACACGCACCAATTGCTACCGGTTAATGTATCGACCGGCATGAAAAAAGGCCCGCCGGTGGTGCAGACCGGCGGGCCATGGTTTCCGCGCGGGAGGAGGAGTGCGCGGAGACTTTGACGGTCAGGCCGCGAGAACGGCCTTCGGCTCTGCCATTTCGTAGCCGAGAGCCTCGGCGACCGCGACGTTGGTGATGCGGCCACGATGCACGTTGAGGCCGTTGCGCAGATGCGGATCGTCCACCAGCGCCTTCAGTCCCTTGTCGGCAAGCTGCAGGCCGAAGTGAAGGGTCGCGTTGTTGAGCGCGTGGGCCGAGGTGACCGGCACGGCGCCCGGCATGTTGGCGACACAATAATGGATGATGCCGTCGACTTCGTAGGTCGGCTCGGCGTGGGTGGTCGCGTGCGAGGTCTCGAAGCAGCCACCCTGGTCGATGGCGACATCGACGAGCACGGCACCCTTCTTCATGCCCGACAGCATCTCGCGGCTGACGAGCTTCGGGGCGGCGGCCCCTGGTATCAGCACGGCGCCGACCACGACGTCGGCGGAAAAGCATTCGTCTTCCAGCGCCTCGACGGTTGAATAGCGCGTGTGGACGCGGCCGTTGAAGATGTCGTCGAGCTGGCGCAGGCGTGGGATCGACCGGTCGAGGATGGTGACGTCGGCGCCGAGGCCGACCGCCATCTTCGCGGCATTGAGGCCCACAACGCCACCGCCGATGACGGTGACCTTGCCCGGCAGTACGCCGGGTACGCCGCCCAGCAGGACGCCGTTGCCGCCATTCGCCTTCTGCAGCGCGGTCGCGCCTGCCTGGATGGCGAGACGACCGGCGACCTCGGACATCGGCGCAAGCAGCGGCAGCCCGCCACGATCATCGGTTACCGTCTCGTACGCCACGGCGGTGACGCCGGAGGCAACAAGGCCCTTGGTCTGTTCCGGATCTGGAGCCAGATGCAGGTAGGTGTAGAGTATCTGGCCCTCGCGAAGCTGCGCCCATTCGCCGGGCTGCGGCTCCTTGACCTTGACGATCATGTCGGACTTCGCAAAGACCTCCTCGGCAGTGCGGGCGATCTTGGCGCCCGCAGCCATGTAGGCTGCGTCGTCGGCGCTGATCCCGGAACCTGCACCGGTTTGCACCAGCACGTCGTGACCGTGCGCGATGTATTCGCGCACCGAACCGGGTGTCAGCCCGACGCGGTACTCGTGGTTCTTGATCTCTTTCGGACATCCGACGCGCATGGCGGTTTCCCGTATCTGATTGGGGTTACTCTGCGGCAATTTCTACCACGGGCAACGCCGAACGTGTTTGCGAATGGCGCTGGCCGGTTCCCTGAAATTCGTGCATTATTGCGTGAGAAGGCACCACTACGAAAGGAAACGCGACAAATGGCACTCGACAGGATTGATATCGCGATTCTGGAAGCGCTTCAGAAGGATGGAAGGATGTCCAACGCTGCCTTGGCCGAGACGGTAGGGCTGTCTCAGTCGGCTTGTTCGCGGCGGCTCGACAATCTGGAGAAGGACGGCGTCATCCGAGGCTACCACGCGCGCCTTTCCAACGCCGCGCTCGGGCACCGCATGACGGCGATCGTGCACATATCGCTGTCAGGACAGTTCGAAAAGACGCTGGCGGATTTCGAGGCCGCGGTGAAGCGCTGCCCGAACGTGCTGTCATGCCATCTGATGTCGGGAGAATACGACTATATCCTCCGCATCGCCGCGCGTGACCTGCAGGACTATGAGCGCATTCACAAGGAATGGCTGACCGCCATGCCCCACGTGACCAAGATAAACTCGTCGTTTGCCCTGCGCGAGGTGGTGGACCGCACCAGCTTCGGAATGAAGCCCGAACTCGCATGACGCTCATTTCGTGACGTTTTGAGCGGAGTTAGGATCGCTTTAATGGTTCTGTGCGCGAATGCCCCCTTGGGGGTACGGGTCATCATGGCCCGTGGTGCGCGAACGGACGTCGAATGTCATTCTTCGAGGAACTACGAAGAGACTTTCGTCGAAACGCTGAGACGTCAGCTTTCGATGCGGCGCTGCGTATAGACCGTCTCCAGGCCCTACAGGCCCTGCATACGATACCGATGATCTGCAGCCCGGCGGGCAGCCTGCTGATCTGGTGGGAACTCGGCAATCTAGGCAATCCGGGTGTCACCGCGTGGCTGGTGGCTGCAATCGCACTCGTTGCAGTGGACCTGCTGACGCGGCGAAACCTGCCTCAACTCCCGACCCCGAGACAGGTCGACTACGCACACCGCCGCGCCATGGCGATCTGCTTTCTCTATGGCGTCCAGTGGGGCGCGCTCGCGACGCTGTTCTACGGTTCTGCCGATGCAAGTGCGCGCCACGTCATCACCATATTCCTGATCGCCTTTGTCAGTTCCGCGCCGCTGGTGCTTGCCGCGGTGCCCTCCGCCGTCGTCGCTTTCGTGCTGCCGGTGGTCTTGCAGGTGATCGTGACGCTTGCGGCAAACGGCATCGCGGAGCACGCGTTCCTCCTGGAAATGACGGTGCTCTACCTGATCGCGTTTCCGCTGACGCTGGGCCACTACTGGCGCGCCTTTTCCGAACGCACCCGTGCGATGGTGGAAGTGGAGGATCACCAGCATCTGATCGGCGTGATGCTCGACGACTTCAAGGCAAACGCGCGCGACCGCCTATGGCACACCGATGCCGACCTGCGATTCCAGCCTGTTTCCGCCCGGTTCCGCAGCAAGCCGACACTGCCGTCCGACCCGATGATCAATATCGACATCGACGAGGTGTTGACGCGTGCCTTTTCCATTGACGGACAGATCGACGCCGGCGCGCTGGATGTGGTGCGCCGCATGCGGGCGCGGGTGCCGTTCCGGGACGTGGCGGTATCGCTGGTCCAGAAGGGTGAAGAGCGCTGCTGGCTGGTCTCCGGCTCGCCGAGCCTTGCCCGCGACGGTAGTTTCACCGGCTATCGCGGCATTGCGCGCGACATTACCGAGAAGCGGCGCGCCGAGCGCGAACTGACCTTCTTGGCTCATCATGACGCGTTGACGGGCGGTGCCAACCGCGCCTCTTTCAACCGCGAACTGGAACGCGTGGGCAAGGCGGTGGTCCGCGAGGGGCGGAGGTTCGCACTGATCCAGTTCGATCTCGACGACTTCAAGGCAGTCAACGATACCGCAGGCCATGCGGCGGGCGACGAGGTGCTGTGCGCGGCCTACGAGCGGATGGTCGCGGAGATGCCGGCGGGCGCTTTCCTCGCGCGCATGGGCGGTGACGAATTCGGCGCCATACTGGAGATTGCGGCGGGCACGCAGCGCGCGGAGGTGCGGCAACTGGCACAATCGATGGTCTCGGCGGTCTCGCGCCCGATCGAGGCCACGGCGGGACTTTTTCGCATCGGCGCCAGCGCCGGAATCGCGTTGATGCCGGACGACGGGCAGAACGCGCACGCCGTCATGCAGCTTGCCGACATCGCGCTCTACAACGCCAAGGCCGACGACGTGAACCGCGTGCATCTCGCAAGCGCGGAAGACGGCGTCGCCTATTCCTATAGAAAGATTCTCGAACGCGACTTGCGCAATGCCGTTGATCGCCGTGAGTTCACCCTCTACTTCCAGCCGATAGTGGATGCGGTCACCGGCCGGGCACTGGTCATGGAGGCGCTGTTGCGCTGGCGTCATCCCCGCTTCGGGTTCGTGTCGCCGGGCGAGTTCATCCCGATCGCGGAGCAGACGGGAAGCATCCAACAGATCGGGCAATGGGCGCTTCAGGAAGCATGCCGGCAGGCGACTGCTTGGCCGGAGGCTATCGGCGTTGCGGTCAACATCTCGCCAAGGCAACTCGACCGCGACGATCTTGGCGCCAATGTTCTGCAGGCATTGCGGGCATCCGGGCTTAAACCCGAACGCCTCGAACTCGAGATCACCGAGAGTGCCTTCCTCAGCGGCGTCGATCGAGTGCGCAGGACCGTCAAACGGCTGCAGGCGTTCGGGGTGACCGTGGCGATGGACGATTTCGGCACCGGCTATTCGAGCCTTTCCTCGCTGCAGGACGTGCCTTTCGACAAGCTCAAGATCGACCAGTCGCTGGTGGCGCGCGACAGGAGCGAGCGGCGGGCGGTGAGCATTCTCAAGTCCATCCTGGCCATCGGCAGTGCACTCGACCTGCATGTCACGGCCGAAGGGGTGGAGACCGCCGAGCAGGCGGCCTTTCTCAAGGGGCTCGGCTGCAACAGCCTCCAGGGCTATCTCTTCGCGCGCCCGATGCCGCCCGAGGAACTGCCGATCTTTTTCGCCAGCGAGGCAAAGCGCATGCTGCAACCGGACGCAGAAGCGGCTCCGCAATCGCGGCAGAGTGGAAACGCCGCCTGAGCGATCAGGCGATTGCCGCATTCCGGCCCTTCAATAGCCGGTGAAATTTCATCAACCCGTCATCGAATGCTGCTGGACTCGCGCGATCGACAGCGCGACATTCATGCGCTTCAGCCTTTGACAACCGATCCGACGGAGACCGACAATGCCCGCGATGCTTCCCTCCATCTCCAGGCGTTCATTCCTGGCAGGCTCGGCCGCCACCGGGGCGTTCGTGATGCTGCATCCCTTCTCCGCGCGCGCACAGGCCAACCAGGCGCATTTGCGCATCATGGAAACCACCGATCTGCACGTCCATGTCTTTCCCTACGACTATTATGGCGACCGGCCCAACGACACGATGGGTCTCGCACGCACCGCGACGATCATCGACACGATCCGCGCCGAGGCGACGAACTCGATCCTCGTCGACAATGGCGACTTCCTCCAGGGCAACCCGATGGGCGACTACATCGCTTATGAGCGCGGCATGAAGGAAGGCGACGTCCACCCGGTCATCAAGGCGATGAACGTGCTGGGATACGAGGCCTCGACGCTGGGCAACCACGAGTTCAACTACGGGCTCGACTTCATGATGAACACGATCGCCGGCGCCGACTTCCCGGTCGTGTGCGCCAACGTCACCAAGGGCAGCCTTGCAGCCAATGGCCGTGACGACGACCTGTTCCTCAAGCCTTATGTCATCATCGACAGGACCGTCACCGACGGCGCCGGCAACGAGCACCCGATCCGCATCGGCCTGATCGGGTTCGTGCCGCCACAGATCATGAACTGGGATTCCAAGCACCTGGCCGGCAAGGCGATGACGCGGGACATCGTCAAGGCGGCGGAAGCGTGGGTGCCGCAGATGAAGGAAGAGGGCGCGGAAATCATCATTGCCCTGTCCCACTCCGGCATGGGCACGCCGCAATATGAGGAAAATCTCGAGAACGCCTCGATCCTCGTCGCCGGGGTGGACGGCATCGACGCCGTGGTCACCGGCCACAGCCATCTCGACTTCCCCGGGCCGAAATTCGACGGCGTCGAAGGGCTCGACAACGGAGCGGGGACGATCAACGGCAAGCCTGCGGTGATGGGTGGCTTCTGGGGCTCGCATCTCGGCCTCATCGACCTGATGCTCGAGCGTGACGGCAACGCATGGCGCGTGGTCGGTTCAACCTCGGAGGCGCGGCCGATCTCGCAGCGCGTCGACGGCAAGACCGAGGCGCTCGTCGACAGCAAGCCTGAGGTAGAGGCCGCGGCTCAGGAAGAGCACGAGGCGACGCTTGCCTATGTGCGCGCAGCCGTCGGGGAAACGTCGGCACCGCTGCATTCCTACTTCGCGCTCGTCGCCGACGACCCGTCGGTCCAGATCGTGAGCCAGGCGCAGATCTGGTACATCACCGACATGCTGAAGGATACGGAATACAAGGACCTGCCGGTGCTGTCGGCGGCCGCTCCATTCAAGGCAGGCGGGCGAGGCGGTCCGGAATACTATACCGACGTGCCGGCCGGCACCGTGGCGATCAAGAACGTGGCCGACCTCTACCTCTATCCCAACACCGTACAGGCGGTGGTGATCACCGGCGCCCAGGTGAAGGAGTGGCTGGAGATGTCGGTCGGCATCTTCAATCAGGTCGAGGCGGGCGGAAGCGACCAGCCGCTGATCAATCCCGAGTTTCCGTCCTACAATTTCGACGTCATCGACGGCGTTACCTACAAGGTCGACCTATCGCAGCCGGCCCGATACTCACCCAAGGGAGAGATCGCCAATGCCGACGTGCACCGTATCGTCGACCTCCAATTCGATGGGGCGCCGATCGATCCGGAAGCCCGTTTCGTGGTGGCGACCAACAACTACCGCGCGGGTGGCGGCGGCAGCTTCCCGGATATCGGCGCCGACAAGGTGGTGTTCGAAGCACCCGACACCAATCGCGACGTGATCGTGCGCTACATCGTCGAGCAAGGCACCATCAACCCGTCGGCCGATGCCAACTGGACGTTCGCGCCGATGGAAGGCACCACCGTGATCTTCGAGACCGGGCCAAAGGCCGAAGCCTTCATTGCGGACGTCAAGGGTGTGACCATCGAAGCAGCGGGCGAAGGCGCCGATGGGTTCGCGAAATACCGCATCACGTTGTAGGCGTATTGAGGGTCCCGGATCTGATCCGGGACCCTGACGTTCGCTTCTCGTTCCGCCACCGTCGGTCGCGTCAGGCCTTGTAGACCACTTGGCGCACGTCGATGTATTCGGCGCGGAAGCCTGCTTCGCAGTAGTGCAGGTAGAACTCCCACAGCTTTTTGAAGCGCTCGTCGAAGCCGAGCGGCACGATCTTTTCCCAGGAGCCCCAGAAGCGCGACCGCCATTCGGCGAGGGTGCGTGCGTAGTCCTGTGGGAAAATCCTCTCGCGGGCGAAGGTCAGCCCGTGCTCCGTGCCAAGCCGCTTGAGGATGGACGGCGTGGGCAGCATGCCGCCTGGAAAGACATAGCGCTGGATGAAGTCGGGCCGGGCACGGTAGCGCTCGAACGCGTGTTCCTTGATGGTGATGATCTGCATGCCGGCGCTGCCGCCAGCCCTGAGGCTGTCTTTCACCTTGCCGAAGAAGACGGGCCAGTATTTTTCGCCGACCGCCTCGAACATCTCGATCGAGGCGATGCGGTCATAGGTGCCGGTCTCGTCGCGGTAATCCTGGAACTTGATGTCGACCTTGTCGGACAGGCCGGCCTTGGCGATCCGTGCACTGGCAAAGTCGTGCTGTTCGCGGCTGATGGTCAGGCCGGTGACCCTGCAGCCGATCTCGCGCGCGGCGAACTCGGCGAAGCCGCCCCAACCGCAGCCGATCTCCAGGACGTGGTCGTTGGGCCCGATCCCGGTATCCTGCGCCAGCGCCCGATACTTGGCCGCCTGCGCGCTTTCGAGGTCGTTGGCGCCGCCGTCGTACAGCGCCGACGAATAGGTCATCGAAGGATCGAGCCACTTTCCGTAAAAGGCGTTGCCGAGGTCGTAATGCGCCGAGATGTTCTTCCGCGAACCGGTGCGGGTGTTCTCGTTGAGCCAGTGGCGGATGCGCTGGATCGTGCCGACCAGCCAGCTTGCACCACCTGCCACGCGCTCGCCCGCATCTTCGTTGACGACGAAGAGTTCGAGGAACGACGTGACGTCGGGGCTCTCCCAGTCGCCGTCCATATAGGATTCCGCCACACCGATCGTGGCGCCGGAGAACGCGCGGCCAGGCAGGTTCCAGTTCTTCAGGATTACCTCGGCATCCGGGCCAGGCCCATTGCCGCCGAGCTTGAACAGCAGGCCTTCGGGCGTGCGCACCGTCAGCGTGCCTCGCGGGATTTCCATCCCGACAGCCATGACCATGCGGGCCCGGGCTGGAAGCGTGCGGGTGGCCTGCGAGAAGTTGGAACGATCCAGCTTGACCGCCTCCGACCCATCGACACCCATCGCCTTGCCTTCCAACATAGCGCGCTCCCTCTTCCGCGCGGGCCATTCCAAGGCCCATGGACCAATCTTCCACGGCAATGCGCCGAAACTCAAGAGGCTATGCCGTTGTCGTCACACGCGAAATCGCCGATGCGAGTCGATGAGAGATCCGAAGCCGGCAAGGCTTCACGCTTGAAAATGCTCCTGTAAGTCACAATAACAAGGGAGCTTGGAGAGAATTCGATGCTTGCCATTGGTGAATTGTCACGATCGACCGGCGTAAAGGTGCCGACGATCCGCTATTACGAGCAGATGGGGCTGATCTCGGCCGCCGGGCGCTCCGAGGGTAACCAGCGGCGCTACGAACCGTCGGATCGCGATCGACTGGCCTTCATCAAACATGCGCGTGACCTCGGGTTTACGATCGACGCGATCCGCGAATTGCTCGATCTCAGCGCCAATCCGGAATGCCCGTGCGCACAGGCCGACGAGATTGCCGGCCGTCAGCTCCAAAGCGTGCAGGACAAGATCGCCCGGTTGACGGTTCTGGAGGACGAATTGCGGCGGATGACGACGCGCCCGCATGGCGACCATGTGCGCGACTGCTATATCATCCGGTCGCTTGCCGACCACGCCCTGTGCCGCCACGAGCATTGAGGTGTCTCACGGCAAAGTCAGTCGCGCGAAGACCGGCAGGTGGTTGGAGCCGTAATTCGGTCCGGTCGTTACGCTCTCCAGCCCCACGTCGGGCGAAACCACGATGCGATCGATCGGGCTTCCCAGTTGGGTCAGAGCAGCGAAGCGAACGCTGAAACGGGTCGGCAGCGGCCACCAGCGCGATTCCGTGGTGCGGTATCCCGTCGAGCGGAGGAGATCGGTTAGAAACGGCGACCAGCTCGGCGTGTTCCAGTCTCCGGCGACGATCACCTGCGCCCCCGGGGGCTCGCCATGGAGGCTGAGCTCCAGGTCACGCAAATAGGCATTGCGTTCGCGCCACATCGAAAGGCTGCGCGGGGTCTGCGTGTGAACCGCATACAGAACGAGCGGCCGTCCGTCGACGATCAGTTCGAGCCTACGCGGATGTCGGCCGCCGGTATCGCCGCTGTCGGGAGACACGGTTTCTTCGCTGGTGATCTCGAAACGGCTGAAAACCTTCATGTCGCTATGGGCGCGCAGATTGCGATCACTCTCGAACGGCCAGAGGCCGCTCTGCGACAGCGCGTCCTGCCAGTCGGGTGTCACCTCCTGGAGGACCAGGATGTCACCGCTGGTGACCTCCGGGATGGACATGAAACCTTCGATGTTGGGATTGCCGACCAGAAGGTTGGCGGAGACAACGCTAAACGGCGTGCCGCCCAGCCATGGCGCCGGGGAGGGCAGGAGTGTGTAGGGCAGCAGCGCGGAAGCCAGCGCAAGAACACCGCCGATGCGTGCCCAGCGGACCGGCAACAAGAACCCGATGACCAGCAGCCCGACCCCGATGATGAGCAGATGGAGACGAATGAAGTTGGCGAGATCGGCCAGCCAGACGGTGTGCGCCAGCATGACGGACATGACCTGTGCCAACGCAAAGCCGAATTGCGCCGTGACCAGGATGAACAAGGCCGCGCGCACCAGTCGATGGCCACGATGCCTCCGGTACCATCCATGCAGAGCGTTCATGAGCTTCCCGAGAATGCGAATGCGCGCGGGCCAATGCCGCAGAAGTCGCGCCACGCATACCCTTTCGTCTTGCGAGAGGCCAGATGCGGGCTAGCTTTCCGTACGCAGTGCACACACGGCTTCGTGTTGGCTGAGGAAGACCCGCCCGTGGAGGTGTTGGAGAAACTGCGTGTTGCGCAGGCGGTCCATCACGGGCCCCTTCACCTCCGACAGATGGAACCCGATGCCTGCCTCGCCGAGCCGGTGGTTGATTTCCTCCAGGCTTTCGAGCGCCGATGCGTCGATGGCATTGACGGCGGAACACATCAGCACGACGTGGCTGAGCGCCGGCCGCTCGGCAACCTGCGCTGCAATGCGGTCTTCGAGAAAGCGCGAATTGGCGAAATAGAGACTCTCGTCGACGCGCACGGACAGGATTTCGGGGCAGGTAATGACGTCGTGGCGATCAATGTTGCGGTAGTGCTCGGTGCCGGGCACCTGTCCGACGATCGCCATGTGCGGCCTGCTGGTGCGGTACAGATGCAGCAGCAGGGAGAGCAGCACGCCGGCGACGATGCCGAGCTCGACGCCCCAGCCGAGCGTGACGATGATCGTCGCGGCCATCGCGGCAAAATCGGATTTCGAGTAGGCGAAGACACGGCGGATCGCGCCGAGATCGACAAGTGAGAGCACCGCGACGATGATGGTTGCCGCCAGGGTTGCCTGTGGAAGACTGGCCAGGAGCGGCGTCAGGAACAGCGCGGCGACGGCAATACCGATGGCGGTGAAAACGCCGGCCGCGGGCGTCTGGGCTCCGGCATCGAAATTGACGACCGAGCGGGCAAAGCCGCCAGTGACGGGATAGCCGGACGACATGCCGGACGCGATGTTCGCAACGCCCAAGCCGATCAGTTCCTGATCGGGCTCGATGCGCTGGCGGCGCCTTGCGGCGAGTGTCTGTCCAACGGACACCGACTCGACGAAGCCAACCACCGAAATGAGGAAGGCGGGCAGCGCGAGCGTGCCGACAAGGTCGAGCGAGAATGCCGGCAGGCCGAGCGCAGGCAGACCCTGCGGAATCGCGCCGACCAGCGCCAGGCCCTCCGCGCCGAGGTCGAAGGCCTGAGCGATGAAGATGGTGACCGCAACCGAGAGGATCGGCGCTGCCTTGGCGGTCATGTCGGCCACCCGCGCGGGGAGCCCCACGATCCTCAGCAATCGCTTGAGGTGCGTGCGCGCGAAAACGAGGAAGGCAAGCACGCCCGCGCCAATGGCAAGCGCAACAAGGTTGGGAGCGTTGGACTGGCCGGCGAGCCCGTGGGCGATCTCCGGCAGCGTGTCGCCGCTGCCTTGAACGCCGACTATGTGCCGGATCTGGCCGGCCGCGATGAGGATGCCGGATGCGGTGATGAAGCCGGAGATGACCGGGTGTGACAGGAAATTCGCGAGGAAGCCGAGCCTGAACACACCCATCAGCACCAGCATGGCGCCGGACAGCAGCGCCAGCAAGGCCGCCGCCGCCAGGTATCCGACGCTGGATTGCGCCGCAACCTCGCCGATCGCGGATGCGGTCATCAACGAGACGACCGCGACCGGTCCAACCGCGAGCGTCCGGCTGGTGCCGAAAATGGCATAGGCGACCAGCGGCAGGATCGACGCGTAGAGCCCGACCTCGGGCGGCAGACCGGCGAGCATCGCATAGGCGAGTGACTGCGGGATCAGCATGATGGTGACGATCACCGCCGCCAGAAGGTCGCTGGCAAGTACGGTGCCGTCATAGGTGCGGCTCCATTGAAGGACGGGCAGATATCGGGTCAGGCTGGACATGGGACCGGGTCAGGGGAGGGGGCGAGGCTGGTCGTCCGCCGCGTGCGAGACGCGCGGCGGAGTGGATGCTGCACAGGAGGCGGAGGCTACCGCGCCGAGTAGAGCGCGGTCGCGCGCGCGCCAGAGCGGCAATAGCCGAAGACGGGACCGTCGAACGAGGACATCGCAGTGCGGAACTGTTCGATCTGCTCCGGCGTGGGAGGCATGGTGGCGACCGGCACATGTGCTGCCTTCATGCCATGCTTGCGGGCTTCGCGCTCGATCTCGGCGAAGGAGGGTTGGCCCGGATCCTCATTGTCCGGCCGGGCGCAGACGATGGCGGTAAAGCCCTGCGCGGCCAGTTTGGCGACCTGGTCCGGTTGGATCTGGCCGTCGACGGAAAAATGCTCGTCGATCCGTTTCATGATGATTGTCTTCCTTGCAATGTCAGAGCCGTAGCGTTCCGTTCAGGCGGGGCGCGTCGTGCGGGCGGAGATGATCTGCCGCGAAAGCCGCGCGAGGGCGATGCCGGCGACCATGGATGCGACGAACAGCCATGCTTCGCCGTGGCCGAGGCCGAGGGCGGGAATGGAGCCGCCGGGGCAGAAGCCGGTGATGCCCCAGCCTATGCCGAAGGTCGCGGAGCCCGCGAGCAGCGGTAGGTCAATCGCGCGGGATGTCGGCAGATGGAACCGCCTATCGAAAATCGGCGCCGGGTTCTTCAGGACAAAACGATAGCCGATCGCGGTGACGATGAGGGCGCCGCCCATGACGAAGGCAAGCGAGGGATCCCAGGTGCCGGCGAGGTCGAAGAAGTTCAGGACCTTGGCGGGATTGATCATGCCGGAAACAGCAATCCCCGCGCCGAACACAAGGCCGATGACGAGTGCTGAGAGAATGCGGGACATCAGAGGCCTCCTGCGACGTGACGAATGATGAAGACGGTGATGGCGGTCGCCGCCATGAAGGTCAGCGTCGCGACGATCGAACGCGGCGACAGCCGTGCGATGCCGCAGACACCGTGGCCGGACGTGCAGCCCGAGCCGAAATAGACGCCAGCGCCGACGATCAAGCCGCCGACGATCAGCCACGGTGCGGGAGTGGGGCTGGAGAACGGTATCTCCAGACCGGTAGTTGCAGCGATGATCGCTGGGGCCACGACCGCGCCGGCGAGGAATGCGGCGCGCCAGCCCCAATCGGAGGCGAGGGGCGGTATGATGCCGGTGAGAATGCCGGTCATGCCGGCGATGCGGCCGTGGAGCGCCATCAGCAGCACGGCGGCCAGGCCGATCAGCGCTCCTCCGAGCAGCGACATCCAGGGGGTGAACTCGGTCATGCGTGTTTCCTCGAGGTTTCGCGCCTATTCACAGAACAGGCGGTGCATGGTGGTGATGAACGCTTCGACGCGGGGATCGGCGAGCCGATAGAAGACCTGCTTGCCCTCCTTGCGGCCGGCGATGAGGCCGGCCTCGCGCAGTTCGGCGATCTGCTGGGAAAGGCCGGGTTGGCGAATGCCGAGCCCGTCTTCCAATTCGCGCACCGAGCGCTCCCCGTCGACCAAGGCGCAGGCAACGAGCAGGCGATCGGGATTGGACAGCTTCTTGAGGAAGGTCGACGCTTCGTCGACCCTTTCCTTCATGTGCCTGGTTTCCGGTGAGAGGGCGTTTGGGTCCATGATCAGTCCCAGGCCGCTTCAAGAAGATCGAGCGGTATCTTGAGGTAGCGGCGGCCGTTCGCCTCGGGTTCGGGCAATCTTCCAGCGTTGGTGTTGACCTGCAGGGCATGGAGAATGAGCTTGGGCATCGGCAACGTCTTGTCGCGCGCCTCGCGCGCAGCGACGAACTCAGCCTCGGTCTTGTAGACCGACATATGCGTGTTGGTGGCCTTCTGCTCCGCGACGGTGGATTCCCAGCGGGGCTCGCGCCCGCCGGGCTGGTAGTCATGACCGGTGAAAACGCGCGTGTCGTCCGGCAATGAAAAAATATCCTGGATCGACGCCCACAGAGCCTTTGCGCTGCCGCCGGGAAAATCGGCGCGGGCCGTGCCGCCATCTGGCATGAAGAGCGTATCGTGCACGAAGGCCGCGTCGCCGATCACGTAGGTGATCGATGCAAGTGTGTGGCCGGGGGAGAACATCACTTTCGCCGGTATGTTGCCGACACTGAAAGTCTCGCCGTGGGCGAAAAGCTTGTCCCATTGCGACCCGTCAGCGGGGAAGTCCGGCCAGTTATAAAAGCCCTTCCACAGCTTCTGCACGTCGACGACCCTGTCGCCGATCGCTGTCGGAGCGCCGGTCTTCTGCTTCAGGTAGCTGGCTGCGGAGAAGTGATCGGCATGTGGATGCGTGTCGAGAATCCACTCGATCTCATAGCCCTTGCCGGCAACGAACGCCAGGATCGCGTCGGCATTGATCGTCGCCGTGGTGCCGGACTTCTCGTCGTAGTCGAGCACCGGATCGATGATGGCGCACTTCCTGGTCTCGGGATCGGCGACGACATACTGGATAGAGAAAGTGCGCTTGTCGAAGAAGCCGGTCACGTCGGGTTTGCGGTGCATCGATAGGTCCTCTTTCGCCATTCATTGCCGCTGTGCGGTATGAATCGATACATATTATTGATTGCAAAAAAATGCAATAACAAAAATGCAGGAAAGATTGATGCAGGTTTCGACGCGCTTGCGGCGGGGTTTACGGGCGGATCGAGACGTCACCTTCTATGCGGACAAGGTCGAAATCCGTGACGAGTATGTCCAGGCGCAGGGTCCAGACACCGGCTACCGGCAGGACGACGTCGTCGGTACGCCAGCTTCCATCGCCGGGTTTCTGTGCCTCGCGTCGAAATGGCTCGATGCCGGCAGCCGGGTTGGAGAACACGAAGGTGAGTTCCTTGGCGTCGAGAGGGCCGAACTCGCCGGTCATGATTACGGCCGAGACGCTCACAGGCCCCGCGCGGCCCGGCGTCACGGTTACGTCCGCCATGGCATCTTCTGTGTGGATGTGAATCGATTCCGGCTGGGCAGCGGCGATGGCCAGCGCGCGAGGAGGCGGGGTAAAGCGCCAGCCGGCGGCGATGCCGAATATGAGCAATGCGATGGCGGTCTCAGCAGCGATCATCCGCGCCAGACGGCGACGCGCCGTTGCCTCGCCTGCTTCAGCAGGCAGCGTCAACCGCCAGCGGTTGATGCAGGCGAGCGCGAACAGCGCGATCACAAGCGCCAGCTTGGCAAGCAGGAGACGGCCATAGTCGGTGCGCCAGAGTGCCGACGGCTGCTGCACCTGGATAATCGTGAGGGCGAGACCGGCGGCGATCAGAATTGCGACCGCGACGGGAATGAAACGCGAAAAGGCGCGCAAGGCGCTGGCGGCATCTTCCGTGCCGCGCCAGAGTGCCACACCCAGTGGGGCGAGAGCGCCGATCCAGAGCCCAATGGTGGCGGTATGCAAGAAGACCGCCGGGCGCGTCAGCCATTGCGGCTCGGCGGCACTCGCGTGGCCGGAAAGTGCCAAAGCCGTCGCGCCCAGCGCAAGACCACCGGCTGAAAGCAGACGCGACAGGACGATCGACCTGGTTGCAAGCGAAAGACCCGAGGCAAAAAGTGCCACGAGCACGACGATCACCGTCCAGCCATAACTCGTCTGGAGACCAGTCGACCAGATTGTCGGGTCGGTGTAGCGCGCAAGGGTGGCGCCAAGCGCATCGAGCCCCTGGAATCCGGGAGACAGCGCCGTGCCGACGAAGCCGATTGCCAAAGCAGATGCGACGACATGTTGTCCCGAGCGTGACGAGGCATGAAGCCATGTGACGGCCACTGCACCGCCGAGGCCAACGAAGACGCCGATGTAAAGTGCGATCCGGCTCAGCCAGAGGCCTAGGCGCACGTGGGTGTCATAGGGCTCCGAGACTGCCGGCGGCGCAGCGCTGGGTTCGCCGATGGAGAAGACGACCGATCCCGCGACCGGATGGCCGTCGAGGGAAACGACCCGCCATGTGAGGACGTGGGTGCCTTCTGTCAGTGCAGCGGGAGCGTCCATTTCCAGCAAATTGCCGCGCGCGCCCGGCTGTTCGAGCGGGATCGTCGTGCCGTCGGGGCGTATCAACGACAACGCAAGGGGCGACACCGGCTCGCTGAAAGAAAGGCTGAAGCCCGAGGGTGCGTCTTTCATCACCACGCCATCGGCCGGCTTACTGGACGTCAGCGACGCATGCGCGGCGGCGGCACCGATGGTGGCCGGCCAGAACAACAGGGCCAGCAGAAGGCATTTCACAAGACGCATCGTCGCTGATCCCTCAATTCAGATGAACGGGGTGGCCGGCAGGGGCTGCCGGCCACCTTCATGGCGTCAGTGACCGCCGGTCTTCTCCAGCAGTTTCAGGCTCGGCGCAGGCATTTCTAGATCACCTGTGGACTGGCCTTCGGCGGGTGTCTCGATCCAGCGTTCGGCCAGACCTTCCGGGCATTCCTGCACGACCGCGAAATAAAGCGTCGAGCCAGCCGTGAGACTGTCGGCAAGCGAGCCGCGTACGACGAACTCGTCATATTCGTCGTCGAGAAGGTTGCCGCCGCTCCAGACGACTTCCTTCACGCCTTCACTCACCTCGGTGCCGTGGTTGACGTAGGTGTTTTCGTAGGCGCCGACGATCTTCTCGAGCGTCCAGCCGGCCTTCGGCATCGGCTTGACGGCAAAGAAGCCTTCGGGAATGCGGACCCGTACCACGTTGGTCGGCTGGCCCTCGCAGCCATGCGGCACCCGCAGCACCGCCTTGTAGGTGGAGCCCATGGGAGCCTCCCTTGTTTCAAGGGTGACGTGCGCGAGGGCCGCGGTGGCACTGACCGCGAGCAGGGCCGCGGTCGTGACGAATTGCTTCAACATTGATCATGTCTCCTTAGCGTGCCGGCGCGGGGCCGGCATTTCTGACTGTGTGGATTTGGATGATGCGCGACCGGTCAGCCGCGCAGCAGGTTTCTGAGCTTGGCCAGGCGTGTTTCCTGGTCCTCCTCATAGGCAATGGTGCCAACGAACCGGCCTTCCGCATCCATCAGGTAGACGGAGGCGGTGTGGTCCATCGTGTAGTCGCCGTTTTCCAGCGGCACCTTGCGCCAATAGGCCCGATAGGCCTTCGCCAGCGCCGCGACTTCCGTCTCGTTGCCCGTCAGTCCGACGATGTGGTCATCGAAGGACTGAAGATAGCTCGCCATCAACTCCGGCGTGTCGCGTACCGGATCGACGCTGACGAACAGCATGCGAAAGCCGTCGGCCTCCTCATCCAGTTGGCCGAGTGTCTCCGACATTTCCCACAGCGTCGTTGGGCAGACTTCCGGGCAATGCGTGAAGCCGAAGAACACCGCAAATGGCGCACCCTCGAGGTCTACGTCCGCCAGCGTCTCACCGTGATGGGTGGTCAGGCTGAACGGGCCGCCGATCTCGACCGTGTCGGTCGCGTCGGCAACCAGAGGGCCGCCGGGCTTGAAAACCAGCCAGGCGGTGGCACCGATGAGAAGGACCGCGGTGAGGCCGAGCGCGGCGATTGACCTGCGAAGCCGACGCAGCGCCTTGTCATCCGCCATGGTCGTCATGGTCCATGTGCGTGCTTGCGCCGCCCATCGCGTCGACCGAGAATTCGATGTCGACGGTGCCGGCCTTCTCGAAGGTCAGCGTTCCGGCGAAGCTCTCGCCCTGCTTGGGCGCTTGTCGAAGGTCCATGAACATGACGTGGTAGGAACGCGGCTTGAGTTCGACTTCGCCGCCGGCGGGGATTTCGATGCCTTCGCCAAGCGGGCGCATGGTCATGACGCCCTTGTCGTCGACGGCCATCTCGTGGATTTCGGTTCTGTTGGCGATTTCGCCGCTCACCGAGACGAGTCGATCGTCTTCGGTGCCGTTGTTCCTGACCAACAGATAGCCGGCGGCAACCTTGGCGCCCGCGGGTGTCTCGCGCGACCAAGGATGGACAATCTCGATATCGGCGACCTTGAATTCGTGTGCCCAGAGCGACTGGGACATGGCGAAGACGAGGGCGAGCGTGAAGCCGAGGATTCCGATGCGCTCTTCGACAGAGCGAAAGCGCGACAGGGGTGATGCTATGGCGCGCAGTGCGCCACCTGTGGAAAATGACATGTGATAGCTCCTTTTGGTGCCGTCGCTGGTTTGCGGGCACACAAGTGACGTCCGGACATGCCGCGTAGAGCGGCGCTCTCAGAGCGTGACGGGAGGAGCGCGGGGATTGCCCGGATCGTGATCGGGAGCGGATAGGACGACGGTTGCGTCGGAGCTGAACTCGACGTGCAGTGCAAACGGCAGCGGATTGGGCAGTGAATGCGGCGTGCGGTCCTCGACGGTCAGCGGCGCAAACATGCTGCATGCACTGCCGCAGCAATCGGGCAGGGCGCCATGGTCGCGATCGCCGTCGGATTGGGCGGCCGTGTCCTGGCTGGTGATGCACAGCGGATTGCCGAACACGTCGAGCATCGGCGAGGCGCTGGCGGCGCCCATCGCGAAGGCGCCCAGCATGGCCTGAAGCACGAGCATATATGCCGCGACCAGCGCGAACCCCAGGCTCCATGACTTCTGGCGGAAGTAACCCAATGCAATTCCCTCTCGTGTGCTTCTCGTAGCAACAAATCGCGCCGACGAGAATACGCAGAATGCCGCACACTGCGATAAGCGCGCACGGGCCCCGGAACGAACGGCCAGGCGGCGGCGTTCACCGTCTTTAAACGGAATTTTTCTGATGGCGCCGCGCAGTTTCTGGAAGGGCTATCTCAGGCTGTCGCTTGTCACCTGCCGGGTCGCGATGATGCCAGCGACATCGACACGGAACAAGGTGCGTTTCCACACCATCAACCGCGCCAGCGGCAACCGCATCGAAAGCCGCTATGTCGACGACGTTACCGGCAAGCCGGTCCGCGAGAGCGACGAGGTCAAGGGTTACCCGGTGGCCGAAGACAAGCTGGTGCTGCTCGAAGACGACGAACTCGACGCGGTTGGGCTCGAAAGCACGCGAACCATCGACATCGACATGTTCGTCGCTCGCGACGACATTGCCTGGATATGGCTCGACAAGCCGCACTACCTGACGCCGGACGACAAGATCGCCGAGGAAGCCTTCACGGTGATCCGCGATGCAATGGCATCAACAGGCATGGTCGGGATCGCGCGTCTGGTGCTGTACCGGCGAGAGCGCGCGGTGATGCTGGAGCCGCGCGACAAGGGCATAGTCGTGTGGACGTTGCGCTACGGCGACGAGGTTCGCGATGCCGAGGATTATTTCTCCGGCATAGACGACGGCAAGCCGGATTCGAAGGCGATGAAGCTGATCTCGACGCTGATCGACGAGCGCACCAAGGATTGGGATCCGGCGATGGTCGAAGACCCGGTGCAGAAGAAGCTCAAATCGATCATCGCGGCGAAGAAGCGCAAGCAGAAGCCCGAAGCGAAGAAGACAAAGAAGCCCGCTGAAGAAGCCGACACGTGCGACAATGTCGTCTCGATCATGGATGCGCTGCGCAAGAGCGTCGAGGCGGAGAAGAAGGGCGGTAAGTCGCGCTGACGCTTAGCGTCTGCCTTTCGCCTTCTTTACGTCGAGTGGCACGGCTGCCTTGCGGAAGTCCGCCCATGGATCAGACCGCAGATTGTCCAGACGTGTCATGGCGTTGACGACCGTGAAATGGTCGGCGCCGATCGATGGTACCAGTTCGTCCCAGTCGAGCGGCATCGAGACGGTGGCACCGGCGCGTGCCCGCGTCGCATAGGGCGCAATCGCCGTCGCGCCGCGTCCGTTGCGCAGGTAGTCGACGAATATCCTGCCCCTTCGATCCGCCTTGCTCGCCCTGGCAATGAACTGGTCGGGGTCGTCGGCCTCCATCTCGTCGGCAATGGCGTGGGCGAAATCCTTCACCGCTTTCCAGTCGGCTTTCGGCTTGAGGGAGGCGACGACATGCAAGCCCTTGCCACCGGTCGTCTTGACGAAGGCCGGGAGCCCGGCGCCTTGCAGCCGCTCGCGCACCTGACGCGCCGCGTCCTGCACACGCTCCCATGGCACGTCTTCGGCCGGATCGAGATCCATGACGATCTGATCGGGCTTTTCGAGGTCGTCGAGCGCTGCCTGCCATGTGTGAATTTCGAGCACCGCGCCCTGCACGAGGCCGATCAACCCGTCGAGCGAGTCGATGGCGATGAGTTCGTTTTCGTCATCGTCCTTGGGATCGACGACGGTCAGGATTTCCTTGCTCATGCCCTGCCAGGCATGTTTCTGGAAGAAGCATTTTTCAGTGATGCCACGCGGACAGCGCAACAGCGCAAGCGGACGCGAGACCAGGTGCGGGGCCATGAACCGCCAGACCTGGGCATAGTAGCTGGCGAGCCCTTCCTTGGTCACGCCGGCATCTTTCCAGTAGATGCGGTCCGGATGCGTGAGTGTCACTTTCGACGGTGTGGCTTCCCTTGATTTGCTCCTTGCCTTGGGGGAAGCCACGCCTTCGCGCACAACCTCCTTGGCGGCCTTGTCTTCGCGCAGGCCGCGGAAGGACGCATGACGCAGCCGTCCGTCGGCCGTCCAGTCGCGGAACTCGACCTCTGCGACGAGCTTCGGATCAACGAATCGCACATCGCGGCGAGCACTCGCATCGAGTTTGCCGGAGAATGGAGACTTCGTGCGTTCAAGCTTGGCGAGACGCGCGAAAAGGTCTTCGGCAACGGCGCGGCTGAAGCCGGTGCCGACCCGCCCTGCATGGCGAAGCTTCCCATCTTCGAAGACACCAAGCACGAGCGAGCCGATGGCATCCTTGTAAGTCGACGACGGCACGAAGCCGCCGATCACCATCTCCTGCCGGTCGCCGCACTTGGACTTGATCCAGTCGCGCCCCCGGCCCGGATTGTACTTGCCGGTGGCGCGCTTGGAGACGACGCCCTCAAGGCTCAACCGGCAGGCGTGGCGCAGCACCATGTCGCCATCTTCCTCGAAGTGCTCGCTGTAGCGCAGGGCTTCGGGCGCATTGTTCAGCAAGTCCGCCAAGGCGCGCTTGCGGTCGACCAGCGTGGCCGCCTGTAGATCGCGGCCATCGAGGTGGAGCAGGTCGAATGCGTAGTAGACGAACCGGTCGTTGCGGCCTTCGCTCAGGTCGGCCTGCAATGCCGAAAAGTCCGACGCGCCGCCCGATGCCTCGACCACGAGTTCGCCATCGATGATCGCCTGCCTGGCCGGCAGAGACGCAAGCGCCTTTGGCACGGCCTCGCCGAACTTGTGTGTCCAGTCGAGCCCGGAGCGGGTGAGCAGCACAACCTTGCCTTCTTCGATTCGTGCCTGCAGCCGGTAGCCGTCGAACTTGATCTCGTGCACCCAGCCTTTTCCGATCGGCGCCTGCGGCTTGAGCGTTGCAAGCTGTGGCGGGATGAAATCCGGCATCGCGGCCTTCTTCGATCCCTTTGGCACGGGGGCGTTGGGCGTCTTCTTGATCTTTCCGGTTTTCGACGACCAGCCGGGATCCTCGCCTTCGACATCCGCGATGACGCGTCCCGTCTTCACGGATTCGGGACGTTCCTCGAGGATGTCCGGATCGCTTTCGGTCCTTGCGGCGTCATCGTCACCTTTCACCATGAGCCAGTTGTCGCGTTTTTCACGCGGTCGTCTGGCCATGCGGACGAGATGCCATCTGCCGCCGAGCTTTTCGCCCTTCAGCTCGAATTCGAGATGGCCCTTATTCAGACCCTTGTCGGCGTCGCCGATGGGGGTCCACGTCCCGCGATCCCACACGATGACGGTGCCGCCGCCATACTCTCCTTGAGGAATGGTGCCTTCGAAATCACCATAGTCGAGTGGATGGTCTTCGACATGGACTGCCAAGCGCTTCTCGGAGGGGACGAGGCTCGGACCGCGCGTGACGGCCCAGCTCTTCAGGACCCCGTCCATCTCGATGCGGAAATCGTAATGCAGGCGACGGGCGTCATGCTTCTGGATGACGAAGCTGTTGCCACGCTGCTTTGCCGGCGCGCCCTTGGGTTCAGTCGTGCGGGTGAAGTCGCGCTTCTTGTTGTAGGTGTCGAGAGCCATCCGTCAGCTCGCCTTGCGCTTCGGGGCAGGGGCCGCCTTGGCCTTCCTCGTCTTCCCCTTGGCCTTTCCAGCGGCAGCGGCGCTGTCGCGCAGCGCCTGCATCAGGTCGATCACCTTGCCCTCGAGCTTCTTCTTCGGCTTCTCGATGGCGCGGCCCTCGGCCTTGGCCTTGACCAGTTCGGCAAGCGCTGCGTCGTAGCGGTCGTCGAATTCGGACGGATCGAATTCGCCGCGCTTGGTGTCGATGATGTGCTTGGCGAGATCGAGCATCTCGCCCTTCAGCTTCATTTGCGGCACGTCGGAAAACGCGTCCGTTGCCGAGCGGACTTCGTAGTCGAAATTGAGGGTGTTGCACAAAAGGCCGCAGCCGCGCGGCCTTATCAGCACGCTGCGCACGCGCCGGAACAGGACGGCGCGTGCGAGCGCAGCGACCTTCTTCTTGCGCATGCCCTCGCGGATCAAGGCAAAGGCTGCCTCGTCGGCTTCGTCGGCTGGCGTGAGGAAATAGGGTTTGTCGAAATAGACGGTGTCGATCTCGTCGCAGGGAATGAAATTCTCCACCGACAGCGTCTTGTCGCCCTCGGGGACCGCTGCGGCGATCTCGTCGGGTTCAAGAATGATGTAGCGGTTCTTGGAAGTCTCGTATCCTTTGACCTGATCGTCGCGATCAACGGGCTTTCCAGTCTGCTCATCGACGTATTCGCGGCGCACGCGATTGCCGGTCTTGCGGTTGACGATGTGGAAGGAAATGCGCTCCGACGTGGTCGCAGCCGAATACAGCGCGACACCACACGACAACTCGCCAACGCTGAGATGGCCCTTCCAGATCGCTCTCGTTGCCACGGCACACTCCTGTCTGCGTGAAAACAGCGTGCAATGGGGAAAGTTCCCGTGGTCGCTTGGTTGGTCCCGATCAAGGGTTTCGGCGAAACCGGATACAAGGTCAGGCGTTAGCGAAGTTCAGTTGAGGGCACGCATGTCTCGCCAAACGATTTCCATCCTCGTGATGGCGGCCGCCGCCGTCTTTCTTCTGGTGCTGGCACCGGAAGTGTTCATGATCCTGGTGGCCGGCATCTTGCTGGCCGTGTTTCTCAGTGGCGGTGGACATGCGATCGCGAGGCGGCTGCATATCGCTGACCATTGGGGCATCGCGATCTTCATCCTTGCGGTCGTCGTCGTGCTGGTGGCCTTCGCTGCGATCCTAGCTCCAGAGGTATCGAACCAGATTGACGAGCTCACACGCAGGATTCCCGAAGCGTTCGAGGACTTTCGAGATCGCATCGAGCAGTATGCGTGGGGAGACCGCCTGCTTCGTAACTTGACCCCTGAATCACTGACCTCCGGGGACGGCCCGCAGGCCGCCATGTCGGCGCTGACGGGCACATTCGGCGTCCTCGGGAATTTCGTCATCATATTCTTCATCGGCCTCTATGGCGCACTCGATCCACGTCTCTATAGCACTGGCGCAAGACTGCTCCTCGCGCCGTCGATCCGAGGCCGCGGGGAGGTGGTGCTGTCGGCAGTCGGCAACACGTTGAAGCAATGGCTTGCAGCGCAACTGATCGCGATGACCGTGGTCGGCGTGCTCACCTCGTTCGGACTATGGCTGGCGGGAGTGCCACTGGCATTCGCACTGGGTTTCATCGCGGGCGTACTTGCATTCGTGCCCAATATCGGCCCGGTGCTGGCCATCGCCCCAGCACTGCTGCTTGCGATCCCGGAAGGCCAGACGACGATACTGGTGGTGCTGGCGGTGTATCTTGGCGTCCAGGCGCTGGAAAGCTATGTGATCACCCCGCTGATCCAGCAGGAGAGGGTATCCTTGCCGCCAGCGCTGGTGATCGCGGTGCAGCTTCTCTTTGGTGTCCTGTTCGGGCTGCTTGGCCTTGCCCTCGCGACGCCGATCGCAGCGGCCGCGATGACACTGGTGCGCATGGTCTACATCGAAGACTATCTCGAGCGTGAGAAGGCCTGACGGCGAACCAGGGCGCTACTGGAGCGCCTCCGCTTGGAAATCTCCGCAACCGGCGAGATCAGAAATACCGCAGGGTGGGAGTTCGCGCGCGATGTCGCGCAACGCCGAGCGGAAGCCCTCTTCGAGCGTGGGGTGATAAAACGGCATGCGCAACAGATCGTTGACAGTGAGCTTTTGCCCGATAGCGAGCGCAAGTAGGTGGGCGAGGTGTTCGGCGGCGGGCGCAGCCATCGCGGCACCGAGAATGCGGCCGTCCTGCTTGTCTGCATAGACCCGCAGCATGCCGTAGTTTTCCTGCATGATCCGGGCGCGTCCCTGTCTCTCATAGCTGACGGAGCCGACGAGCGTGCTTTCCGGATCGAGCTCCTCGAGCGCCTTTCCAATGGTCGCGACCTCGGGATTGCAGAAGACAACGCCCATGGGCGTGCGGCGCTCGAGGCTGACGGGCTCGTCACTCGTCGCATTGATGCCCGCAATGTGGCCTTCGTCGGCCGCCTCGTGCAGCAGTGGCCGGTCGCCATTGCCGTCTCCGGCGAGGTAGACGTTGGTGTCGCCGATCCGCATCGTGTTGGCATCGACCGGAGGCATGCCATGGTCGTCGAGGACCACGCCAAGCGTTTCGAGGCCCAGGCCCGCGACATTGGGTTTGCGGCCGATCGCGACGACAATCGCGTCCACAATCGTGGAACGCCTGTCCCAAGAAAGCTGAATACCTTTGTCGGTCTCCGACAGTTCCACTTCAGCCCCGAGGTGGATCGTGAATTCCTTTCGCAGCCTTGCCTGCAATGCCTCGGCCACGTCCTTGTCCTTGACGCCGGCGACGGACGCTCCGGCGTCGAAGGCGTGCACTTCCACGCCGAGCCGGGACAACGCCTGCGCAATCTCGACGCCGATCGCGCCAAGGCCGATGACGCCCATGCGCGCGGGCAGGTCCTCCTGTTCGAACAAGGTGTCGGAGGTCAGAATGCGCTTGCCCAGCGCCTGCCAGGGTTTCGGAACCACCGGGCTTGAACCTGGCGCCAGAATGATGCGCTTGGCCGCAATCCGGCGACCGCCGACCGTTACGTGGCCTTGTCCGTCCAGAACGGCCCGGCCGGCAATGTTGCGCTCGCCCAGATCGGCCGTCGACTTGAGGACGCCTTCGACGAAATGATCCCTGAGCGTGCGTACGCGCCTGAGTATCTGGGGGATGTCCGCCCGGGCGTCGGCGGCGCCGGTGATACCGAATTCCGGCAGCCTATGCGTCGCATGAAGCGCGTTGGCCGCGGCGATCAGCGCCTTTGAAGGCATGCAGCCGACACGCGCGCAGGTGGTGCCGTAAGGCTCCTCGTTGATGATGACGAAATTGTCGGTTCGACGTCGTACTTCACGCAGGGCTGCCAGCCCCGCCGTTCCCGCACCCACGATCGCGACATCGACCGACATATCACCCATCTCAAATTCCTCCAGTATCGACAATTCTCGTATTTGCGTTCGATAACACACGGCGTCTGCATGGCGTTCCGCTGCTGGACCTGGAAGCGCATGCGTCCTAGGAATCGAACCGCGCAATTATGGAGACGCCACGATGGCAGGCCATGTCGATCCCACCAAGGAAGTCTACAAGGCGTTTCGCGAGGCAGATCGCGACGGGCCCATTCACATGCTGAACCTGGTGAGGTTTCGCGACAAGGCGGCCTACCCGGATGGGCGCGAAGCGACCGGTGCGGATGCATACGCTGCATATGGACGCGATAGCGGTCCCGTCTTCGAAAGGCTGGGCGGCCGCATCGTCTGGCGGGGACGTTTCGAGCTGATGCTCATCGGGCCGCAGGACGAAGCCTGGGACGCCTGCTTCATCGCCGAATATCCGTCGGTTCGAGCCTTTACCGAAATGCTTGCCGATCCCGTCTATCGCGAGGCGGTGAAGCACCGCCAGGCAGCGGTGCTTGACTCGCGGCTGATACGCCTCGCGCCTTCGGCGGTCGGTTCCGGCTTCGGCGGAAAGACGTGACGCGGTCAGCGTGACGGCGCTGCCGGTATCGTTTCGAACATGGTCGCGCCGAGCTTTCTGAGCAGCGCGGCGAGCGCCTCCTGCTCGTCCTCGGACAGGCCAGCGAGCATCCGCGCCTCGATCTCCATGTCCTGCCCGAACACCGTCTCCACCAGGTCCCGGCCGCGTGGCGTCAATTGCACCAGCAGGCTGCGGCCGTCGTCTGGGGCAGGGGGACGTTCGATGAGCCCGACAGCCTCGAGCCGGTTCAGCCGGGCGGTCAGTCCTCCGGACGTGACCATCAGCGAGCGGTACATTTCGGTCGGGCGCATCGTATAAGGTGGTCCGGCACGGCGCAGCGTGGCAAGCACGTCGAACGTGCCCCCGTCCAGCCCATGCTTTTCCATGATGCTCAGAATTTCCGGGCGGGCGCGACCTACGATCCGTAGAGCTCGCCCCAGGATCGCCATGCCGCGCGTGTCGACGTCCGGCAATTCCCGTGCCCAGCTTTGCCTGAACCTGTCGACGTCATCCATTTCCATCAATGCGCACCCCGTATTTTATGTTGACATCAACGTAAATGTCTTTATGAGAAGATAAATCGAATGATCGCTCCTTGTCGAGTGCCGGCACTGCGAAAGGCTTGCCCATGAATCCGAAAGTAATGCTCTGGACAGGTCGCGCCCTGACAGGTCTTTTTGCGCTCTTCATGCTCGGGGCATCCATCGCGCCGAAGCTGCTGCAGATGCCGGTGGCCGAAGAGATCATGGCCGAGCTCGGATGGCCAGCGGGCTATGCGATGATGATCGGCTTTATCGAACTCGGCTGCCTGATCCTCTACCTCGTGCCACGCACGAGCCTGTTGGGCGCCGTTCTGATGATGGGACTGCTCGGCGGGGCCTTGGCCACGCAGGTCAGGGCGGAGAGCCCGCTCTTCAGCCACGTGTTCTTCAGCCTGTATCTGGGACTGTTCATGTGGGGCGGGTTGTGGCTGCGCAGTCCACGGCTCCGCGCCCTGTTTCCTCTCGCGCGGGAGACGCCCGCCATCTGACGGGCGCCGCCCCGCGCCGGCGGTCTATTCGATCACGGCGCAGGCCAGGCGGTCTCCCGCGTCGCCGGAAGGCTGGCTTTCATAGTCGTCCGCCCCGGCATGAATCATCAGTGCGCGACCGACGACGTCATTGTCTCCGTCCCCGAGCTTGATGAAGGGGTTGAAGACTTGCGCGCGCAAGGTGCCGTCCTCGCCGACATACTGGTTGGGCATGTCGCCCGCATGCGGACCTTCCGCAGCGAGATAGCCATGCTCCTGGGATGTGGGGTTGAAGTGCCCCCCTGCCGATTCATGGTTCGTGGTGTGATCGCACGAACCGGTCTCGTGGACGTGGAATGCTACCCATTGAGACGAGGGCAATCCGCTCACCTCCACAGTGATCAGGACGCCCGTCAAGGTCTGGACGAGATCGGCCGAACCGTTTGATTCACCGTTCGCATCGACGAAGTCGGCCGCCGCCGTGCGGCTTTCCTGTGCGAATGCGCTGCCCGCCATCAGAAACGTGGCAGTGGCGAGGGCAATGGTCTTCTTCATGGCTTCCTCCTTGTGGGATGAAGGTCGAACGGGAGCCTGCGCGCATTGTTCCATGCTGCCGGCTTTCTCTGCGGGCCTGTCCTGAGATTCGCCCCTGGTCGCTAACGCCTTCGTGTTGCGGGCGAGGGAACAGGCGTCGTCTTGTGCAGTTACGGCAGGTGCGCTGTCGTGCGCCCGAAGGATGATCTTGGTGATGCTGGACTTGATCGAACCGGCGCGCGCCGCCGAGCACGCGGCGCTCTCCTATGTGAGCGATACCGATCCTGGATACCGACGCAGGCGTGCCGGAAACGGCTTCTACTATCTCGATTCCAGAGGTGCCCGTCTCGATGACCAGGCGATCGTCGCCCGGATCAAGGCCCTCGCGATACCGCCCGCCTGGACCGACGTGTGGATTTGCTCCGATCCTGAGGGGCACGTCCAGGCGACCGGTCGAGACGAAAGGGGACGCAAGCAATATCGCTACCACGCGGCGTGGACGATCTGTCGCGACGAGGCGAAGTTTTCCAGCCTCACCAGTTTCGCGCGCTCCCTGCCCAAGCTTCGCGCTCGGGTGGACAGGGATCTGCGTCGGCACGGGTTGCCGCGCGAACGCGTGGTGGCGAGCGTCGTGCGGCTGCTCGATGCCACATTGATCCGCGTCGGCAACGACAGCTACGCGCAGGAAAACAAGAGCTTCGGCCTGACCACTCTGCGCTCGCGCCATCTCAAGGTGGCAGGATCGAGCTTGCGATTCTCCTTCATGGGCAAGTCGGGTCAGGAATGGCGGCTGACGCTGAACGACAGGCGAATTACCAACGTCGTTCGCTCCATCGCGGAACTGCCGGGGCAAAGGCTGTTCCAGTATCTCGATGAAGATGGCGGCCGCCACCACATCCGCTCGCAGGACGTAAACGAGTATATTCGTGAAACCAGCGGGGCGGATTTCACCTCAAAGCATTTTCGGACATGGGGTGCGACGGCTGCGGCCGCGCTGGCGCTTGCCGACGAGGAATTGCCGGCAACGAAGCGGGCCACCGCCATCACCCTGAACGGGGTCATCGATGGGGTCGCCGGCAAGCTGCGGAACACCCGCGCCGTATGCCGAAGCTGCTATATCCACCCCGCCGTCGTAGAGGCATGGCAGGACGGGCGGCTCGGCGATGAGATTGGTGCGCTTCGCAGGCGTTTGCCGCGCCCTCTCAACGGCCTCGACGCGAGCGAATCCACGGTGTTGCGCTGGCTTTCAAGCCTTGAAGACGCGGCTCAGCCGTCGCCCGGATAGGGTTCGGTCTTCAAGAGTCTCGCCAGATGAGCGGTGTTTCGCCCGAGCATCGCCACCGCCTCCGTCACCTTGTCGGGCACGGGATCGAGGTCCTTGAAGTCGACCGAACCCATCGCCTCGCCGACCCAGTAGGCAACCGCGTTGGGGGCGATGCTGAAGCCGACATCGTTCAGCGCCTGGTACAGCTCCGCCGAGACGTGATGCGCGCCGTCCTCGTTCCCGACCACGGCCACCGCCGCGACCCGGCCATACGAGACCATGCGTCCCTGGTCGTCCGTTTCCGAAAGAAAGGCGTCCATGCGTTCGAGTGCCCGCTTGCATACGCTCGATGGCTGCCCCATCCAGATCGGCGTCCCTATGATCAGGATGTCGGCGGCAAGAATGCGCTTGCGCAGTGCCGGCCATGCGTCTCCCGGGCCTTCGTCACAGGTGACGCCCTGCTTGATATCGTGATCGGCAAGTCTCACGATCTCGCCGTCGATGCCGTGGGTCTTAAGGTCGTCAAGTACCAGCTGCAGCATCCGGTCTGTCGAAGATGGCTCGCCGGCCGAACTGGCCTTGAGGGTCCCGTTGAGGGCAATCGCGGTGATCTTGGTCATGATGGCATCCAATGGCAGTGTCGTGGCCGCAACGCAGTGTTGCGGCGGCGCACCCTTCCAAACCGGCCGAGTCCCGATAGGTTCCTTCCAGGACGTTCGCGAGCGTCGAGGGGAGAGAGACACTTGGAGCACACCCAACTTGAGCAACTTCTTGATCGTGAAGCGATCCGCGATTGCATCTACCGCTATTGCCGGGGGATTGACCGAGCAGATGAAGAAGCGCTCCGAAGCGCTTACTGGCCGGATGCGCATGACAGCCATGGCGCCTACAATGGCCCGGCCGAAGGCTTCATCGCGCGTGTCCTGGAGGTCTTCAAGAAAGAACCGCGCAACGTCCACCAGGTATCGAACATCCTGATCGAATTCCTGGAGCCGGGCGTGGCTGCCGTCGAAAGCTATTTCCTCGCACTTCAGCGTGGACCCGACCGCGAGGGCGTCACGCGCCAGGTGCTTCTGTCCGGCCGCTATTGCGATCGCTTCGAAAAGCGAGACGGCGAATGGCGGGTCGCGCATCGGACAGTCGTTTATGACTGGGTCGACGAGCAGACACCGCCGACGTCGAGCGAGACGGAGCGTTTCAAGGTGCGTCAGCCCATTGGCACTGCTTATCCGAACGACCCGATCTACGCATTGCTGAATGGACCTCCGACGCTAAAGCCCTGAGAGCGCCACGGGCATCTGCCTGGGGCGCCACCGGCATCCGCCGCTTTGGGTCAGGGGCTGCGCTCGACATGGGCGCGGATTGCGTTGCTGTCGGCATCGATCCAGCCCTTGCCCGCCGCGTAGTCGATCATCTTGCGGTAGTCCGCGAGCCATTCGGCGGTAGGCGGCGCACCGGGAAGTGCCGGCACCGCGTCGACGGCGACCAGCACGTTGTCGTCGTCGACGTAGAACACGTTCTCGATTTCGGGTCTCTTCCGTGTGGTCTCCCGCAATCGCAGCTTGAAGCCTTTGAAGTCGTCCGGCTCGACGAGGCGGAGTCCGTCAGCGGGTGAGTAGTCGACAATCATTGATAGCCTCCGTTGGTGGTTTTTGCCGGCCCGCTGCTACGTCGCTTCAAGCGGAAAGCGGCGCTCCGGCAGGCCGCGCACGCCAAGCCCTTCGATCGCGAACAGGCAGCCGCCTCGTTCGTCCTTCGAGATCGCCCGGCCGGAGCCGGAATCCTTAATCGAGGTGACGAATAGGGTGCCAAGATCGTCTGCTCCGAAGGCCACGCTGGAAGGCAGATCGGTCGGCGCGTCGATGAGCCGGTCGAGCGTGCCGTCGGGTGCAAAACGGCCGATCTTCGCCGCGAAGATCAGTGCCACCCACAGGTATCCCGCCGCATCGACCGTCGCGCCGTCCGGTCCGGTGTTCCACGCCCTTGTATCGACGAGCGTTCGACACGCTCCGGGGGCGCCGTCGTCCGCGGGATAGTCGTAGGCCCTGATTGCTCGCTCCACGCTGTCGGCGAAATACAGCGTACGACCATCCGGGCTGAAACAAAGCGAATTGGAGATGCGTATGCCGGCCACGAGCGCGTCGTGTCTTCCCGCCGCATCGATCCGCCAGAGCGTTCCGAGCGGATCGGCATGTACGCCCATGCTTCCGCACAGAAAGCGGCCTTCGCGGTCGGTCTTGCCGTCATTGAAGCGTATGCGTTGATCGGCCGGCTCCGGCGTGAATAGCGGTTCCAGCCGCTCGTCGGAGAAATGGAAGCGATAGAGTCCGTCTTGAAGGCCGACCACCAGCGTGTCCGCGTCGCCAAGCGCAACCGAGCCGATCATCGACGGCATCGCCCATTGCCGGAACGTGCCCTCCCGGGGGTCGTGGCAACGCAACAGGCGCGACACGCCGTCGACCCAGTAGATGACGCCGTTGTCGGGGTCCCAGACCGGGCTCTCGCCGAGCAGATCCGCCCGCTCAGATACGCAGCGTATGGTGACGGGCATGGTGTCAGGCCTTCATCCTCTTCACGAGCGCATCCGCGATGACCACGCCTTGACCTTCAGGACGCACAAAAGCGGGATTGATGTCGAGTTCGACCACGCCCTTTTCCGGGTTGGCAACCAGGTTGCCGACACGTACCAGCAAGTCCACCAAGGCGTCGATATCCGCGCGCTGCTGACCGCGCGCGCCCTTCAGGAGTGTCGAGACCTTTGTTTCCTCGATCATGGCCATGGCGTCCGCGCGCGTCAGCGGTGCGAGCCGGAAGGCAACGTCGCCAAACGCTTCGGCATAGATCCCGCCGGCACCGAACATGACGGCGGGACCGAGCGCGGGATCGCGCATCGCGCCGATGATGGTTTCCACTCCGCCCTTGATCATTGGCGCTACAAGCGCACCCGCGATCTTGATTCTTCGACCGATCCGCGCGGGAATATTCTGCATGTCCTCAAAGGCCGCGCGGACGGCGGCGGCATCGACGAGATTGACACGCACGCCGCCGACATCCGATTTGTGCGGCAGGTCGGCGGAGACGATCTTGAGCACCACCGGATAGCCGATCTTCCCGGCAGCCGCCACCGCTTCATCGGCGCTCGCCACCAGCGCCTCGTCCGGGATGGCAATTCCGGCGTCGCGCAGCAGGTCCTTGGATGCTGCCTCGTCCATGGTGACGGGTTCGCCAATCTGCGCCAACGGTGCAGCCGTGCCGGTCGCCATATCGCCGGTGTCCAACCTTTTCGCGGCTTCCGCGAAGCGCCAGAGCGCGCCAACACCGCGCATGCAGCGTCCCGGTGTCGGATAGACCGGAATGCCTTCCTCTTGAAGCAAGTCGACCGCGGCGCGTGCTGCATCGTCGATCGGTGTCCAGGAAACGGCGATGGGCTTCGCCGTACGCTGGAGAAGGTCGATCATCGCCGTTGCCGCACGGCCAGCCGCCGGTCCGCCGATGGCCGCGAAGCCGATGGCGATCATGTCGAACTCGCCGCTTTCGCCGGCCTTGCGGAGAGCATTGGCAAAGGCCTCGCCACCGGTGATCGCCTCGGCGGTGACGTCTAGCGGGTTGGCAATGCTGGCAAAGGCCGGCAGCGTTTCACGAAGCTCGGCGGCAAGTGGTTCCGAGAGACCCGAGGCTTCGAGTCCGTAGCGCGAGGCCCTGTCGGCCATGACGATGCCCGCGCCTCCGGAAACGGTGATCATCAACGTGCGTGGACCGGCTGGCAGGGCGGGTGTCGAGAACGCCTTCAGGCTGTCGGCCATGTCGGCGATGTCGTCCGCCTCGATGATGCCGAACTGCCGAAACGCGCTGAAATAGAGCGCGGCGTCGCCGGCGAGATTGGCGGTATGAGACGCCGCCGCCTTCGCGCCACTCTCGGTGTTGCCGACCTTCCACATCACGATCGGCTTGCGCAAGCGCAGGGCTTTTTCGGCAACGCCACGCAACCGCGTCCCGTCACGCAGTCCCTCTACATAGGCGCCGATGGAACTGGTGCCGGGATCATCGAGATAGGCGTCGATCAGGTCCAGGGTCGTCGTCGTCGCTTCGTTGCCGGTGGAAACGTAGCGCCGCAGCCCGACACCCTCGGCATTGACGCCCATCACGATCGAATTGCCGAACGCGCCCGATTGAGACGTCAGGCTGGTTCCGCCGACATAATAGTCGAGGCCGTACGGCACGCCGAAGCCGACGCGCACGTCGCCGGCAATGTTCATCAGGCCCTGGCAATTCGGCCCGATCACACGAATGCCGGTCTTCGTTGCTTCCTCGAGGTCGCGTTGCAGTGCTTGTCCGTCAGCACCTGTCTCGGCGAAGCCTGACGAAAAGACAATGGCGAACGCAACGCCCATCTCGCCCGCCTGGCGGATGACGGCTGTTACCATCGGGGCGGCAACCGCCACGACGACAAGGTCTGGAACGCCTGGCAATGCGGCAAGGTCCGGATAGGCTTTCAGCCCCGCGATTTCGGCATGGCGCGGGTTCACCGGATAGATTGCGCCGGCATAGCCCTTCTTCTGCAAATAGCTGATCGGCTGGCCGCCAATCGCCAACGGGTTGGAACTTGCGCCGACCACTGCAATCGCACGTGGCGAGAACAGAGCATCGAACGCGCTCGCGGTGTTCTCAAGCATCGGTGCCTCGCAGTGTGAGCTTTGCAATCGTGAGCTGGTGAATCTGGCTGGTGCCCTCGTAGAGCCGGAACAGCCGGACATCTCGATAGAAGCGCTCGATCGCGCTGTAATCGCCGACATAGCCCGAGCCGCCGAACATCTGCACCGCCCGGTCGGCGACGCGGCCGCACATCTCGGATGCGAAATATTTGCACATCGAGGCCTCCAGCGTCGTGTCGATCCCGTCGTCGCGCTTGCGCGCCGTGTCGAGCACGAGCGCGCGGGCAGCGTGAATTTCGGTCTGACAGTCGGCGATCATGGCCTGGACGAGCTGGAAATCGCTCAGGCTTTTGCCGAACTGCCTGCGCGACTTGGTGTGCCTGACCGCCTCGTCAAGCATGCGGATGGCCGGGCCGATGCAAAGTGCCGCAAGATGCAGGCGCTGCTTGTTGAGCACCTTCATCGTGGTGCGGAAGCCCATGCCTTCCACCCCACCGATGAGATTGTTTGCCGGCACCCGGCAATCATCGAAATGCACTTCGCCCACCGGAGAACCTGCCTGTCCCATCTTGCGATAGGCCGGACCTGTCTCAAGGCCGGGTGTGCCGCGCTCGACCAGGAAGGCGCTGATACCGCGCGCGCTGGGATCGGACGGATCGGTACGCGCCATCACCGTGAACAGGTCGGCGATCGGCGCATTGGTGATGAACGCCTTCGAGCCGCTGAGAACGTAGTCGTCGCCATCCCTGCGCGCGCTGGTGGTGAGCGACACAGCATCCGAGCCGGCGTCACGCTCGGTCAGTGCGAAGCAGCCGGTCATCGCGCCGCTTGCCAGTTCCGGCAGGTAGCGGTTCTTCTGGTCTTCCGTTCCGTCTGCGACCAGCGCCTCGGAGCCGATGCCCGTATTGGTGCCGACGCGTGCCCGGAAGGCGACCGAGCATTGCGACAGTTCGAGTGCGCCGAGAACAAGCTCTTCCGCAGTCAGGCCGCGGCCGCCATAGGCTTCGGGGATGCTCCAGCCGAAGAAGCCGCGTGCGCGCATGTCGGCAACGAGGTCGTCCGGCACGTCGTCCAGTTCTGCGACGCGCTCCTCGTTGGGAATAGCCACCTCGCGTACCCAGTCTCGTACGCCACTCAGCAGTCGCTCCAGTTCCTCCCGGTCGCGGATCATGCGTTTTCCGTTCTATCGTTGCGGTTTGCGAATTGTTCGTGGCGCGGCGGCAATCGCTGCTTCTGACGAGATGGCGTGCTCCGAAAGGATTTCGTCGCGGTGTTCGGCAAAGGACGGCGGCCGTCTGCGGTAGGTTGCGGGCGTGGATGAAAGCTTCACCGGGCTTGCCGTGCCGCGCGCGCCATCGGTCTCGACGATCATTGCGCGAGCATGTGTGTGAGGATCGTCGATCACCGCATCGATCGAGCGCACCGGCGCGCAGGGCACACCAGCATTGATGAGCCGTTCGCCGATCACCTCAGCCTTGTGATGGAGAAGGGAGGCTTCAAGGATGACGCGTAGCGCGTCGCGATTGACGTTGCGGGTCGCCGTGCTACCGAAACGCTCGTCTTGCGCCAGGTCTGGCAGTTCGAGGACTTCGCAAAGGATGGAGAACTGACGGTTGTTGCCTACCGCGAGAAACAGATCGGCGGTGGCGGTGGGATAGCTATCATAGGGCGTGATGTTGGGATGCGCGTTGCCGCTGCGGCCGGGCACGACACCGCTGAGAAGGTAGTTCGGAATGTGCGGGTGAAGAAGCGAGATGCCGTTATCGTAGAGTGCGGATTCGACCCGTTGGCCGCGCCCAGTGGCGGCTCGTGCCTGCAGGGCGAGAAGCACCCCAAGCGCGGCGTTCAATCCGGTGACCATGTCGACGACCGGAAGGCCGACGCGCAGCGGCTTCCCACCGCGTTCGCCATTGACGCTCATCAGGCCACACAGTGCCTGGAGGGCGGCATCATAGCCCGGGCGCCCTCCATAGGGGCCGTCTTCTCCGAAGCCGGTCACGCGGCAATGGATGAGGCGGGGGAATCGCTGGGCGAAGTGGTCGGCACCCATGCCCCATCGTTCTAGCGTGCCCGCCTTGAAATTCTCGATCAGGACGTCGGCGTCACCAAGAAGATGAAGCAGCAGTTCGCGCCCCGCCGGCGCGCCGAGGTCGATGGCGATGCCGCGCTTGTTGCGGTTGAGACCGAGGAAATAGCTAGCGGCATCGCCTTGGAAGGGCGGTCCCCAGCCGCGTGTTTCGTCGCCCTCCGGAGGTTCGACCTTGACCACGTCGGCGCCATGATCGGCAAGGATCTGGCCGCAGTAGGGCCCACCGAGCACGCGGCTCACGTCGATGACGCGAATGCCATGCAATGCACCGTGTGACTGCGCGTCATCCGCGCCAGGCTGGAAATCCATCGCGCGTCCTCCCAATGCGCTCAGGCGGCTTCAAGCGTCTGCAGCATGCCTTGATAGTTGATGAGCGGGCGACCGGATCGGGTATGCGAATGCACGATGCGGCCGACGATCAACCGGTGTGTGCCGACCAGATGCGATTGCATGATCTCGCATTCCATGGCGCACAGCGCGTCTTCGAGAAGCGGCAGGCCGAGGGGGCCATCGTCGATCCACGAACCGGTGGCGAAGCGCTCAAGGCCACGCAATCCGCCTTGGCCGGCAAATCGCATAGCAAGCTCCTTTTGCTCGATGCCGAGCAGATTGACCGTGAAAGCGCCTGTCTCAAGGATTGTGCCATGGGCCTCGGCCGACGTGTTGACGCCGATCAGCAGGCAGGGTGGTTCAGCCGACACCGAGGTGACCGCTGAAACGGTCATACCCCGACGATTGCGGCCGTGGCCCGAGGTCACGATCGCCACGCCCCCTGCCAGTGTTCGCATAGCCTGCTTGAATTCGTCGCTGTCGACTGCCGGTGGCGACATGGAAGGGGCATGGCTGGAAAGCAGGCCGTCGGAAACCGGTGTGCGTTCCCCCTGCCAGTTGCTTGCGAACGTCATATCCATGGCCAACTCCTTTCAGGCGGCGTCGCGACGCGACGTGCCGGTCTTGTCGCCAAGTTCCTTGCGGATTGCAGGGATGATCCTGTCGCCCCACACCTCCATCTGGCGCAGCATGGTCTTCTGGTCGAAGTCACCGAGCTGGGTCTGGATGGCGATGTGGTTCGGCTTGAGAATGGAGATTTCCTCCAGCATCCTGTCGATCACGTAGTTGACTTCGCCGACCGGCAGGTTGGCGCGCAACTGTTCGAAGGAAAGGTCGGTCGGGCTTGGCTCTTCTTTGATGAGGTAGCCGTCCTCGCTCTGGGCGCGGCGGAACTTGAGGCTCTCGGAGAGGCGACGCTGGAAACGCGCGTTGTCGAGATAGGAATCCACCTCGGCCTTGTTGTCGCTGGCGAAGGCACAGCGAAGGAAGCCGAACTTGGTGTCCTCGATGACGCGGTTCTGCTTTGCGGCGATGCCTTCGAGCTTTTCACGCAAGCCCTTGATGCCATCCAGCCCGTTGAGCAGGGCGGTGACAAACAGGTTGTCGCCCTCGGCGACCGCCTTGCCGAGCGTTTCGGGATTTCCGGAGGTCACCCAGATCGGCGGCAGCGGCTGCTGCACCGTGCGAACCGCGATCGACGTCGGCGGAATGGTGAGGAACTTGCCGTCATAGGAGAACATGCGCTCGGTGAGGCCCTTCTTGATGACCTCGAACATTTCGGCGAACAGGCCGTGGGCATCTTCCAGCTTCGTGCCGAAGCGCTGGAACTCGAAATCCTGGTAGCCGGAGCCGACGCCGAAATCGAGGCGGCCGTCCGACACGGTGTCGGCGAAGCCGATCTCGGCCAGCAGGCGCAGCGGTTGGTAGAGCGGCAGGATGCAGACCGCGGTGCCCAGCCTGATACGGCTGGTCTTGCCTGCACAATGCGCCACCATCATCAGCGGAGACGGGGACAGAGAATAATTGTTGAAGTGATGCTCGGCATACCAGGCATTGTCGAAGCCCGCCTGCTCGGCCATCACGGTCTGCTCGACCGAGTTCTTGATGACGTCGCGCGAGGATTGATGATAGCCGCGCTGCTGGGCGAGGATGAAGACGCCGAATTCCATGGAGCAATCCTCCCTTTGTTGACACTCAGGGGGAAGTGTAGCAATTGCAGATTTGACATCAATCCGGCCAGCTCGGATAACACTTGTGCATTGAGCGCAAAGGTCGCGACATGGATCGATTTCAGGTGATGCAACTTTTCGCCGACAGTGTCCGGCTTGGAAGCCTGTCAAAAGCCGCCCGCCATGTCGGGCTCAATCCTGCTTCCGTGTCGCGGAAGATCTCCGAACTCGAGCAACGTCTGGGCGTGCAACTGCTCAACCGCACGACGCGGCAGGTGGCGCTGACCGAGGCCGGGCGGGCGTATCTCCAGCATATCGACAAGGTACTCGAAGGGGTTGCCGAGGCGGAAAACGCGGCAATCGCGCTTCAGAAGACGCCACGCGGCACGTTGCGCATCCACTCCCGGACGCTGTTCGGCGTGCAGGTCCTGGGGCCGTTGTTGCCGGTCTTCCAGGACCGCTACCCCGACATACGCATCGAACTGCGCCTTTCGGAAAGGCCGATCCAGTTGCGCGAGGAGGATTGCGACATTGATTTCCGTATCGCGCCGCCGCGCGATACGGGCCTGATGCAGCGCAAGCTGTTTTCTAGCGAGCGCATCCTGATCGCAGCACCCGACTATGTCCGGCTCAATCCGCCGATCGCGGCCCCCGAAGACCTCGAGCGACATCGATGCCTGACCTACTGGATCGGCCATGACGAGATGGTGTGGCGGTTTCTGCGCGAGGGCCGGCTCCAGGAAATGGCGATTCCGGCAGGGATCTCCGTCAATAACGGCATCATCCTGCGGGACCTGGCGGTGGCCGGAAGAGGTGTGGCGCTACTCGACGACTACACCGTGACGGATGCGCTGGAGCAGGGGGCGCTCGTTCGGGTGCTGCGGGACTATCAGGTGACGAACACCACCTTCGAGGAGGGCATGTATGCGACCTATATCGAGGCCGCGCACGTACCTGAGAAGATCCGGACGTTTCTCGATTTCCTCGTCGGCGCGTTGCGCCCGCTTCTCGCGCGCCGCAATGCTGCAATGGCCCAGACGAGCGCCAGTTGAGAGGATTTCGCGCGCCTTGACCGGTCGGTCAGCTCCTCTTACCTTCGGGTCAATTGCATGAAAATTGAATCGAGGATTCGGTGAGCGTCAGATCGGGTGTTGCGGAAGTCGAATCGTCGGAGCGCGTCGCGCAGATCCTCGATGCCTCGGCACGGATATTCGCGAGCAAGGGATATGAAGGCACATCGATGCGGGACATCTCGGAGTCCTGTGGCATATCGAAGTCGCTGCTCTACCACCATTTCACCAACAAGGACGAACTCTACACCCGCGTGGCCGAGACGGCGACCAAGGAACTCTATTCGTTCGTTGAAGGCCGTGTCGCAGCGGAGACCGATCCGACGCAGCGGATTCGCGCCTTCATGCTCGCCACCGCCGAATATTTCCATCGCTACCGTTGGGCGTGGATAGCTTCCACGAATGCGTTCTGGAGCGATCCGAAGCGGCGGCGTCAGAAGGAACGGATGATGCGCCGCAAGCGCTACGAGACTCATCTGCGCGAACTGATCCGCGACGCCGTGGAGGCCGGACAGATTCGCAACGTCGACGAGGCCATGGCAGGCCGCCTGATCCTGTCCGCGCTGAACTGGATGCACCGCTGGTACGACCCATCGAAGTCGGCCACCCCGCACGAGATCGCCGATACGTTCTTCGACCTGATTTTCAAGGGATTGGAAAACAAGGGCTGACGCTTCGATGTGAGCGTCGCCGACCCGCGCGACGAAGCGGGCAACGCGCCGGCCGATCGTCTGGCCGGCGCGAAAATTCGCTAGTTCAGCGACAGGTTCTCGGCTTCGATGATCTCGCCCCACAACGCTTTGTCGGCGTCGAGCTGCTCATCCAGAAGCGATGGCGGACCGGAGCGCACGCGCAGTCCTTCGGCAGCAAGACGGCCGGCGATCGCCTCGTCGGCCAGTGCCTTGTTCGCCGATTTGTTGATCATCTCGATCATCTCCTGAGGCGTTCCCTTCGGCGCATGAAGCGCGGTCCAGAACGACGCGGTCAGCTTCGGGTAGCCCTGCTCGGCGAGTGTCGGCGTATCCGGGAACTGTTCAAGGCGCTCCTCCGTGGTCAGGGCCAGGATCTTCAACTTGCCCGCCTTGACGTGCTCGACGAGTGCGATTGGCGTCGCGAAGCTGAGTTCGGCCTGGTTGGCGAGGAGGTCGACAAGCGATGCCGGGTTGTTCCGATACGCCACGTCAACGACGGGGATATCGAATTCCTTGCCGAGTATGAGGCCGAACAGATGCGTCACGCTGCCAGGTCCGAGCGTGCCGTAGCGCATCGGACGGTCCTGTTCCTTCGCCCATGCCACGAACTCTTCCACGTTGTTCACAGGCAGGCTGGAGTTGATGGTCAGCGAGAGCGGCCCGTCGAAGAGCATCGCTACCGACTCGAAATCATCGAGGGAATAGGGCAGGTCTTCGCGCAGCATCACATTGAGTGACACCGGACCCGTGCCGCCCGAAAGCAGGGTCAGGCCATCTGGATTTGCGCGCGCGACATACTGGGCGCCGACAATGCCGTTCCCGCCGGGCTTGTTCTCGACGAGAACGGGACGACCGAGATCCTGGGTCATGAATTCGGCAACCAGACGTACGACGCCGTCGACCGAGCCGCCGCCGCCATAGGGCACGACGATGGTAATCGGTTCGTCTGACTGGGCATATGAGAAGGTGGGCGCCGCAAGTGCTGCAAGCGCCGTTCCGGCGATGGCCGAGATCGCGCGTCTTCTGTTCATCCTGAGCATATTCTCCTCCACGAGAGCTGGGTTGAAGGACTGCAACATTAGAGGTGACTGACCGATCGGTCAACAAGGTTATGAAACCTAGTGGCTTGATAGGATCAGTAGTGCATGGTAATCAACGGCACTGACCGACCGGTCAGCCTGCGGATTGAAAGGGAGGAGTTGGTCATGAGTGCGGCGCCAGTTCGGCTGGAAGTTTCAGATTTTATTGCGGTCGTCACCATCGACCGTCCGCCGGTCAACGCGCTCAATCGGGAGGCGCGCGAAGCTCTAGTGTCCGCTTTCGACGAGATCTCCGAGCGTGAGGATGTGCGTGTGGCGATTCTGACGGGTGAGGGCAGGACGTTCTGCGCCGGTGCCGACCTGAAGGACCGTCCCGATGCCGAAAGGAAGGGCGATTTCCTCAGCCACAATCGCATCACGCGCGAGACGGGCAACTCCATCAAGGAATGTTCGAAGCCGGTCATCGCAGCGATCAATGGACCCGCGCTCGGTGCCGGGTTCGGTCTGATGGCGGCATGCGACATCTTCATCGCTTCGGAGAACGCCACCTTCGGCATGCCGGAGATCAATGTCGGGCTCGCCGGCGGCATCTCGATGCTGCGCACGCTTTTCGGGCGTTCCACGACACGCCGGATGTTCTTCACCGGCATGAGGCTGACCGCGCAGGACCTTCTCGACCGCAACATCATCGAGGCTTGCACGTCGCCGGATGAGTTGATGCCGATGGCGATGGAGATCGCTCATGAGATCGCGTCCAAGAGCCCGATCGCCATCGCCTATGCAAAGCAGGCGGCGAACATGGTAGACCTGATGCCGCAGCGCGACGCCTATCGGTTCGAACAGAATTTCACCATGGCGCTATCGAAGACTGAAGATGCGCGCGAAGCGCGTGCCGCCTTCATCGAGAAGCGCAAGCCGGTGTTCAAGGGACGCTGAGATGCAGGTGGGAGAGGGACTCGACGCCATCTTCGAGCCGCGGTCGATCATGATCGTCGGCGCGTCACAGGACGCTACGAAGATCGGCGGCAGGCCAGTCGAACTGCTGGTAAAATACGGCTATGCCGGAGGCATCTTTCCGGTCAATCCACGCGCTGAAACGGTGCAGGGACTGCCCGCCTTCGCGTCGGTCGCCGATGTTCCAGAAGCTGCCGACCTCGCGCTCATTGCCGTTCCCGCGCAGGCTGCCCCAGGTGCGGTGCGTGAATGCGCAAACAAGGGTGTGCGCGCCGCCGTCATTCTGTCGTCCGGCTTCTCGGAACTGGGCGAGGAGGGCATGAGGCTCCAAGCTGAACTTAGCGAAGTCGCGCGAGGGACAGGTCTGAGGATCGTCGGCCCGAACTGTCTCGGCACGGTCGGCGTGGCGCACAAGGCGATCGCGACATTTTCGATCGTGCTCGAAAGTGCCATGCCGAAACCTGGCGCGCTCGCCATCGTCTCGCAGAGCGGCAACCTCGGCAGCTTCACCATGCGGCTGGCGATGGAACGCGGCATCGGCGTCAGCCGGTTCATGACCACTGGCAACGAATGTGACCTCGATATTGCCGACGGCATTTCGTGGCTCGCCAGGGACGCTCAGACCCGGGTGATCCTGTGCGCGATGGAAACCTGCCGCAACGGTCCCAAACTGATGCAGGCTCTCGACGAGGCGCAGGCAGCCGGCAAGCAGGTGGTCGTCCTCAAGATCGGCTCGTCCGATGCCGGCCAGGCGGCTGCGGCTTCGCATACCGGCGCGCTAGCGGGTTCCGACATGGTGTTCGACGCGGTGTTCCAGCGATCCGGCGCGATCAGGGTGCACAGCGTCGAACAGTTGATGAATGTCGGCCATGCCGCTTCGATGCTCCTGCCCGATCGCCTGCCGCAAGGTCCCCATGTGGCGCTGGTGACGGCATCAGGTGGTTTCGGCGTGATGATGGCTGACGCCGTCAGTGGCGTGGGGCTCGACGTGCCGCCTCTCTCGCAAGCCGCGCAAGACAGGATCCTGGGCGTCGTTCCGTACGCGTCGCCACGCAATCCCGTCGATACGACGGCGCAGGTTTCGAGCCGTCCGGAATTGCTCGAGGAAGTGCTTTCGGCCGTCGTCAGCGACGATGCGTGCGACGCCACGCTGCTCCTGTTGTCCTCGTCGCTTTACCTGCCGCGCCTGCGCACGGTCTATATGGAAGCGCTGAGCAGGTTGAAGGAAGCCCATCCGGACCGGCTGCTGATGCTGATCGTCAAGGGGCCCGCTGACGCCGTGGCAGAACTGAATGCCATGGGATACCCGACCGCCGACAGCATCGACGCGGCCGCGTCCACCATTGCCTCGCTGGCGGCAATGGGGCGATCACCGCGCGTTCAGGGAGGCCGCTCGACCCCACTGTTGGGGTTGCCGGAACTTCCCGCCGACGCACTGCTCAACGAGCACGGCGCCAAGGCCGCGCTTGCCGCGGCGGGCGTGCCGGTGCTTGCCGAGCGCCTCGTCAACACTGCCGATGAGGCGGTGTCTGCAGCCGATGCGATGGGTTATCCGGTTGTCATCAAGATCGTCTCTGCCGATCTGCCTCACAAGACGGAAGTTGGCGGCGTCATCCTCGGGATTGCCAACGAGCGCGCCCTTCGCGAGGCGTATGATGTGATGCTTTCAGGCGTGACGAACAAGGCGCCGCATGCGCGAATCGACGGCGTGCTCGTTGCGCAGATGGCAAAGTCGGGTGTCGAACTCATCCTCGGCACCAAATGCGACCCGATCTTCGGCCCGGTGGTGATGGCGGGTCTCGGCGGCATCTTCGCCGAGATTGTCAGGGACGTGGCCTTGCGCGTGGCTCCCGTCGACGAGACGGAAGCCGAAGCGATGCTGCGTTCGCTCAAAGCCTTCAAGATACTCGATGGCGCTCGCGGACGACCGCGCGCCGACATCGCCGCAGCGGCGCGCGCGATCTCTGCCCTGTCGCAATTCGCGGCCCATCACGCCGACAGGATCGTCGAGAGCGACATCAATCCGCTGGTGGTGCTCGCAGAAGGAGAAGGCGCAATCGCGCTCGATGCACTCATCGTCGGGGCACCCCAGCAGAACGAGGAGCACAACGCATGAACGCGCTCACCAGTGTCGCTCACAAGGATCAACGCGCGGCGGAAAATGACGACTACCGCCGGTCGATCCGCAACTGGCTAGCCGAGAACCTGCCTGCGCATTTCAGGCGTGATTCCAGTGCTTACCGCGCGCCGGTACTCGACGAGCAGAAACAGTTCGAAGCGGCGATGCACAAGGCGGGACTGGTCGGCGTAGCGTGGCCGAAGGCCTATGGCGGCCACGGCCTCAGCTTGCGGGAACATTTGGTCATCAGCCAGGAGATCGGCCGTCTCGCGATGCCGGAGAGTGTCAACTCGATCGGCAAGGAGCTAGCCGGCCCGATTATCCAGGTTGTGGGCTCGGAAGACCAGAAGCAGCGGTTCCTGCCATCGATTCTGCGCATGGAGACGATCTGGTGCCAGGGCTTCTCAGAGCCGGGCGCGGGTTCGGACCTGGCCGGGCTTCGGACGAAAGCGGTGCGCGAGGGCGACGAGTGGGTGATCAACGGACAGAAAATCTGGACAAGCGGTGCTTATCGGTCCCAACGCTGCCTGCTTCTGGCACGCACTGGGACCGTTGAGGATCGCCATCGCGGTCTCGCGCTGTTTGCCGTCGACATGAGCCTGCCTGGCATCAACGTGCGGCAGATCAAGTCGATCGACGGGAAGGAGAGCTTCTGCGAGGTCTTTTTCGACAATGTCCGCGTTCAGCAATGCGATGCGCTGGGTGAACCTGACGAAGGCTGGCTGGCGGCGGTGCGCGTGCTCTCCATCGAGCGCGCGACCAATCGCATGCATCGCACCTGGCGGTTCGAAAACGAGTTGCAGCATCTCTTGAGGACGTGCCGGGATGCGCCGGTATTGGCTCCGCTGCTCAAGGAAAGCGATTACCGTCGCCGGATTGCTGCGACGCTCGCCGATATCGAGGTGCTGAAGGCCTATGTGGAAGGTGTCGTCGAGGCCATTTCCATCGGCGAGGCGATAGGCGCGCGCGGGTCGCTCTACAAGCTTTTCTGGAGCGAGGCGCATCAGCGCTTCTCCGTGCTCGCGCTCGAGATGCTTTCCAAGGCGCCGGTCGATGCCGGACCCGAGGTGGCCAATGCCATTGCACGCTTCAATGACGTCTATCTCCTCGGCCGGTCGGAAACGATCTACGCCGGAACTACGGAAATCCAGCTCGGCATCATCGCCGACAGGATCCTCGAACTGCCACGGGTGAAGTGAGATGACAGTCGAGTTCAACGGAATGGTGCCATCGGATCTTGCCGGCACCGCCGAGAAGGCGATCGCTGCCTGCGCGGATAAATCCTTGGCAGAGCAGGCGGGGCTGATGGCGGCAGACGGCCTCCTAGGCATCTGCGCGAGTGAGTCGGTCGGAGGGCTTGGCTTGCCGCTGGCTTTTGCATTGCCTCTGGCAGTGGAAAGCAGCAGGGCGATGCAGCGCTTCCCGCTGGCCGAAGTGCTGACACTCACAGCGGCGTTGGAGCCGGGAACATCGGATATCGCGGAAAAGATTGCTGCCGGCGAAGATGTGGCAACCGTGGCCTGGAAGGGTGAATTGAGACTGGAAACGGTGGCTGGCGGTTTCGTGGCGACCGGCGTCGTGGGTGGGACGCCGTTCGGCAAAGACGTCGACCACGTGCTCGCGCGCATCGATGACGGACGTGGCGTTCTTGCATCGACGACCGGAAAGGGTGTGTCGGTCTCTCCGGCAGCGGGCAGTCTTGATCTGGTCCATCCCGAGAGTATCCTCGGGTTCGATGGGGCGGCCGTTCCTGCCAGCGCGGTCATACCCGTCGACGTGATGGAGATGATCGACCGCGTCGCCTTGATCTTGAAGGCCGCGTCGATCGTCGGTTCGGCGCAATACTGCATCGAAGCGGCAACCGAGCATGCGACGACGCGCAAGCAGTTCGGCAAGCCGCTGATCGCAAACCAGGCGATCCGCCATCATCTGGCACGTCACAAGCTCGCATTCGAAAGCGCCAAGGTGGTGCTCGATCGCGCAGTGATGCCGGGTGCTTCGCTAAACGCCGCCAGAAGCGCCTATGCGATTGCCGTGAACGCCGGCATTCAAATCGCGGAAGGCGCCATTCAGGTTCATGGTGGCATGGGCTTCACCTGGGAGGTGCCGCTGCATTTCCACTTGCGCCACGTCAGAAGTATCGAGACCCAGTGCCAGGCGACCACCAATCTCGATCGTCTCGGAGCCAGCTACATCGAGGCGCTGAGCGGCACCAGCGTCGCAGCTTGAATGTTTGGGGAGGAAAGCATGGACAGACCCCTTGAAGGGCGCGTCGCATTGATCACCGGCGCCGGTCACGGCATCGGCCGCGCGACGGCCCGGCTGATGTCGTCAAAAGGCGCAGTCGTTGCGATCAACGACCTAAAGCCGGAATTCGTCGAAGAGGCTGTTGCCGAGATCGAGGAGCAGGGTGGCACAGCGATCCCGGTCGCCGTGAATGTCGCGACGCGCGAAGGCATGCGCGAAGCGGTTGCCAGGGCCAGCGAGGCGGGAGGCCGGTTCGACATACTCGTCAACAATGCGGCCTGGGTTCGCTATCAGGCCGTTCCCGATATCGCGCCGGAAACCGTCGACCGAATGCTCGATATCGGCTTCAAGTCGGTCATCTGGGGTATTCAGGCCGCCGCGGAAGCGATGGATCCGGAGCGTGGCGGCGCAATAGTGAACATCGCTTCGACGGCGGGTTATCGCTCGGCCGCCAACTCGGTGGTGTATAGCGGCATAAAGTCCGCCGTGATCGGCATTACCCGCGCGGCCGCAGCGGAACTGGGCGCGCGCCGCATCCGCGTCAACGCGGTGGCGCCGTCAGCCGTGCCGACCGAGGGCACGGCCAAGCATCGCTCGGAAGAGCGCGATGCAAGACGCATCGCCGCAACGCCACTCGGCAGGCTTGGCACCGTGGATGATATCGCCCGGACGGTGGTTTTCCTGGCTTCAGACGAAAGCGGGTTTGTCACGTCGCAGACACTCGTCGTCGATGGCGGCATAACGTTCACCAATCTCTGAACGGCCCAGCCGCGATGACGAGGATCAACTTCGACGGCAAGGTCGCTCTCGTGACTGGAGGCGCGTCGGGCATCGGCTGGGCGACCGCTCAGATGTTGTGCGACCACGGCGCGCGGGTCATGATCGCGGACCGGGACGGGGACCGCGCCCGGCAACGCGCCGCCGAACTCGGCACTGGCCATTCGGCAGTGGCCGCCGACGTCTCATCGAAGACCGATGTGGCGGCAATGCTTGATGCATGCGTGATGCATTTCGGCCGCCTCGATGTCCTCGTAAACAATGCCGGCCGTACAGACAGCCGCGGCCTGCCGCTCAACGAGCACGACGCATCGTCATTCGAGGCGGTGATGTCCGTCAATCTCGAAGGCACCATGCAGGCGACGCGCATCGCGGCGGAACTCATGCGCGAGCGAGGTGGCGCGATCGTCAACGTCGCGTCCGGAGCGGCGTTTCGCGCCATCCCGATGCGGGGAAGCTATAGCGCCTCGAAGGCAGGAGTCGTCGGGTTCACCAAGTCGTTCGCAGCGCAGAGGCTGCCGGTGAACGTGCGTGTCAATGCCGTCGCGCCCGGGTTTGTGCGCACCGAACTCGTTGATGGTCTGGTCGCTGAGGGGCGGCTCGATCTTGCGGAAGCAGCCGCGAAGATCCCGCTTGGTCGCGTCGGTGAGCCCGCGGAGATAGCGGCCGCCATTTGCTACCTTGCGAGCCCGGCCGCCACTGACGTGCGTGGTGCAGTGCTTTCGGTCGATGGCGCGTCCAGCGCGTTTGGAGCCAGCAGGTTGGCCCCTGCAGCGAGAATCCCCCGCGCCGCCTCTGAGAGTGGCGTGATCGCGGTTCTCGGCGACGAGACGGCACAAGCCTGCATCGACCTAATTCGTGCCGACGGTCATTCCACCTGTCATGTGCCTTCCGGCCTAGCGGACGACCCGGGGTTGCTGACCGAGCGCCTTGCAGCGTTAGCTTCCCGCTATGGTTGTGTGAGCGGTTTCATCGACGCGTCGGACCTCCCCTCCGGCCTTGCAATCGGGCAGCAACTGACGCGTCAATTCCTGTCGGCCACCGCGGTCGGAAGGGTGCTCTGCCAGCAGGGCTGGGGTGCATATGCTGCTCTGGCCAGGCGAGCCGCATCTTTTGACCCGGTCGACGGCGACGTGGGTTGCGAGACCATCGCGATGCTGGTCAAGACGATGGCATGCGAGTGGGCACCGTTTGGCGTGCGCGCCAACGCGGTAATTGCTGGTGGGAATGCAGGTTCGGCAGGACTGCTCGCTTTCCTTGTGTCGCATCGGGCCTCGTTCGTGGCGGGTAGCATTGTGGATATATCAGGCCGTGCTTGAATTCGCGGTTATCAAACCGGACAGAGGCAAGAACGAGCGTTGACCGACCGGTCAGTCACACGCTAGACTCGAGGCCGGTGAAGACGGGGAGAGCCCGTGTCGGACAGTGGCTGCCGGGCGCGGATTGAGCATCTGCTGCAGGCAGTCGGGATGCGAACACCAGGGAGTGAAGCCAATGATGATCATGGGACGACGCCTGACAGATGTGATGGCCGGGCTGACGATGTCAGCGCTGGGGATATTCGTGCTCGCCAGTTCGTCGGGCTACGCGATGGGAACAGCGCGCGATATGGGGCCGGGGTATTTCCCGACGATCGTCGGATTTGCGCTGGTGCTCTTCGGCCCTGCCATCATCGTAATTGAAGGCCGCAACCCTTCAGAACAGGCGCCGGAATTCACCAGCCTTCGATCGATCCTGCTGATCATTGGCAGCATAACCGCGTTCGCATTGATGGTGGAGCGCTTCGGGCTCGCCCCAGCGACCTTCGTCGCGGTGATGCTCTCATCCTTCGCGGACAGGTCTTCAACCTTGCCGTTTTCGCTCATGCTGGCAGCCATCGTGTCGATCGTGTCCGTCCTGCTGTTCATGGTCGGCCTGGGCGTCCAGGTCGACGCCGTGAGGTGGTGAAATGGATTTCTTCACAAACATGGCGCTTGGCCTGTCCGTTGCCCTTTCCCTGCACGGGATCGCCTACTGCTTCGTCGGCGTGACCCTTGGCACGTTCGTGGGCGTGCTTCCCGGATTGGGGCCGATGGCGTCGATCGCGATGCTTCTTCCACTGACATATCATGTAGACCCAACCTACGCGCTGATCATGCTGGCAGGCATCTACTATGGGGCGGCATATGGTGGTCGCATCACGTCGATTCTCCTGAACCTGGCCGGTGAAGCCTCCAGTGCGGTTACTCTGCTCGACGGCTATCCCATGGCGCGCAATGGTCGTGCAGGCGTGGCGCTGTTCATTACCGCGATTGCGTCGTTCGTCGGCGGCATCATTGGTATCGTGCTGCTCGCGACCTTCTCCGAAAGTCTCGCCGCGGCCGCGCTCCAGTTCAGTGCGCAGGAGTATTTTTCGCTGATGCTGCTCGGTCTCGTTGCCGCAGCCTTGCTCGCGGGCGATACGCCGTTCCGCTCGCTTGCAATGGTGGCATTTGGCCTCGCGCTCGGGCTCGTCGGCATCGACCTCAATAGCGGGACCGCGCGATTTACTTTCGGCGTTCCCGCCCTCTATGACGGCCTGTCACTGGTGGCGATCGCCATCGGCCTGTTCGGTCTCCCCGAAGTCATGGCCAATGCGGGGGTCGCCGACGAGCATCGCCCGGCACCGGAAAAGATTACGCTGCGATCGCTGGTTCCGACACGCCAGGACTGGAAGCAGGCGGCGGCGCCGATTCTGCGAGGCTCGGCCATAGGGTCCTTCTTCGGGGCTTTGCCGGGTACTGGCGGCGTCACCGCTTCGTTCATGTCCTACGCGGTGGAGAAACGCGTCGCAAAAGACCCGTCGAAGTTCGGCAAGGGCGCCATTGAAGGTGTCGCCGCGCCGGAAGCGGCAAACAATTCCGCTGTCCAGACGGCGTTCATTCCGACGCTCAGCCTGGGCATTCCCGGCGATCCCGTCATGGCGCTCATGCTCGGTGTGATGATGGTGCACAACATCCTTCCCGGGCCAAACTTCATCGCCGGCCAGCCGGAATTGTTCTGGGGTCTCGTCGCGAGCTTCCTGGTCGGCAACATCATGCTCGTGGTCCTGAACATTCCACTGATCAGCTTGTGGGTGCGTATCCTGCACATCCCCTACAGGATCCTCTTTCCCATCATCGTGGCCGTCGTGTGCATCGGCATCTATGCCGTCAACTATCAGGTGCTTGACCTCGTCGTGCTGATGCTGTTCGGCCTGCTGGGCTATGCCCTGAAGCTCATGCGCTTCCAGGCCGCGCCACTGCTGCTTGGCCTTGTCCTGGGGCCGATGATGGAGGAGAATTTCCGCCGCGCCATGGTGATTGCGGGGGGAGATTTCAGCAGCTTCGTCACCCGGCCGCTGAGCGCGATTTTCCTGGCCTGCATCTTCGCACTTTTGGCCTGGACGGCATTCTCCAGCTTCAGGGCGAGACGCTTTGCGGCGTCGAATAGTGCAAATTCTTCCTGATGCCGAAAGGGCTTCGCATGTCGGATATCCCAACGGTCCTCGTCCACCAGCATGACGGTTTCGTCGAAATCGTGCTCAACCGTCCGGATCGACTGAACGCCTTCACGAAACAGCTTCACGCTGAGCTCCTGGCGGCATTGAAAGCAGCGGACGGCGACGAGGGCTGCAAAGCCGTTCTCCTGACGGGGGCCGGCCGCGGCTTCTGCGCGGGGCAGGATCTGACCGAGCGGGTGTTTGTGGACGGAGAGGTGCCGGACCTCTCCGAGAATCTTGTCGAACGATACAATCCACTTATCTCGTTCATTCGACATGCACGCGTTCCTGTTGTCGCCGCCGTTAACGGTGTGGCAGCCGGCGCGGGCGCAAGCCTCGCTTTTGCCTGCGACATCGTCATTGCGGCGCATACGGCGAAATTCATGCAGGCGTTCGCAAAGATCGGCCTGATCCCTGACGCCGGTGGCACCTGGACCTTGCCGAGGATCGCGGGCGATGCGCGAGCGCGCGCAATGATCATGCTGGCAGAACCCGTGAGCGCAGAGCTGGCCGTGCAGTGGGGCATGATATGGAAGGTCGTCGACGACGCGCTTCTGCACGACGAGGCCGTTGCCACCTGCCGGCGACTTGCCGCGCTTCCCGGCAGCGCTACGGCGCTTGCCAAGCGGGCATTGCTCGGTTCGTCGGGCAACGATCTGGACGCACAACTCACCTTGGAAGCCGAACTGCAGCGCCAGGCCGGTGAACATCCTGAATATCGCCTTGCCGTCGAAGCCTTCCGCCGCAAGGGCTGACGGGGATCAGAGCGCATCCACGCTGCGATCTCCAGCTAGCGATCCGACCCTTGGCTGGAGAGGTTGCAGCGAACACCGTTGCCGCTTCTTTTGATCGCCGCCTGGACGGGTGACGGCGTCATTGTCAGCTCGTTGCTGCGGAAACAAACCCGGCAATACTTTGCCAGCGCCCCCGTCCGTCGCTCAGCAGAGCAGCGGGATCGGAGGTTTGCCAAAGCAGCAGACCGCTGGCATCGCTGCGGTCGACGGGAGCCATGTCGCAACCCAGCGCTCTTGCCGCATCGGTCATGACCGTCGGCAGCCAGTAAGAGACCGGCGGCGGCAGTTGCGCGGCAAGCACCGCCAGCGACAGCGCCGCCGCCGGACTGTGCACGCCTAGCGGACAGAACGCGTCCTGCACGTTGTCGGTGCCGAAGACCGTGTTGACGCCTGCCTCCATCAGTTCCCTGACGGAGGTCAGCCCGCGCAGGCGCGGCATGTCGCCGCCGCGATCCTGAAGATAAAGGTTGCTGGTAGGCAGCGAGACGACGGAAAGGCCGGCGCGGGCGACTAACTCGATCCGGTTCCTGCGGGCATCCGATGTCAGCGAGGCAAGGTTGCAGGCATGGCCGCACAGGACCGGTCCCGCGTGACCGGCTGCAGCCACTTCTTCGGCGATGATCTCCAGTCCATCAAGGCTGTCACACAGACCTTCGTCAACATGAAAGTCCAGAGCGATGCCATGTCTTGCCGCGGCGTTGACCATGTTGCGGATGCCAGCCCGCCGGTCGGGTTGCCCGTGGACGAAGGCGCCCATGACGCAGCCGCTGGCTGCAATGAGCCGTGCGACAATGTTCGTATAGGTTTCATCCGCCATCACCTCGATCGGCAGCAAGGCAGAGCGCTGGATGGCAATGCGGCCGCGCCATTCCTCTCGAAGCTCCTCAAGTACCCGCCAGGCCGTGGGAAGTCGCTCGGGATCGCTCGGCTCAACATCCCAATCCACATGGGTGCGGACGATTTGCGCGCCGGCGGCATGGAGTTCCTCCAGACCACGCTGCGCGCGGGTACGAAGGTCGTCGCGGGTCCAGTGACGTTTGTCCTTTGATTGCGCCGCGATCGCCTCGGCAAGCGTGCGCGCAGGGGAATCCAGCCTGTTGCCGGTGAAACACTTGTCGAGATGGCAATGCGGCTCGACGAATGGCATCGTCACCAGCCTTCCGCCGGTGTCGACATCGGCTGGCGCGTCGGTCAGGCCGGCGATCTTTCCGCCGCGGATGACGAGATTGCCGGCGAGGCAGTCGCCGTCTCGTCGTCCGCCAAATGCGGCCGCGTCGGCGACGAGGGAGGCCGGCACCCTGACGTTGCCGAGGATAACGTCGAGGTCGCCGGGTGTGGCCGCAATCATCCTCATTCCACGCTCCGCGTGCCGTCCGCCTGCGGCGAGACGCTTGCCATCCAGCGTTTGAATGCCTCGTTCACCCGGTATTCGTAGATGAATGCCTTCACCGGCGTGTATCCTGCAGCGATCATCCTGCGATCCAGTATGTGATCGGCGGGACGGTTGACGATGTCGATCGCGACAAGCGTGCCCTGCCGGAAGTGATGCACAGCAAGCTCATTCTGCACGGGGTTGCCGGTGGCAAGATGATCGTCCGCGTCCATGGACAGGCCGACGACCTGCCATGCCCGTCTCCAGCAACGACGATGCCCTCCATTACGAAGCGTTCCGCACGGGCTGGTGAGGCGGCAGCGCCTCGATCTCGTCGGCCGAGAGGTGCTTCACCTCGTTCCAGAAACGCGATTTGGGCGAATTGAGCAGCCCATGTGGGTCGAGCCGCTTTTTCCAGGCGAGATGGCGGAAGTCGGGTTTCATCGACCCACCCTCGACAAAGGGCACATGCGGGTTGGATGTTGGGCAGCCATGCTCGTCATAGGCGCGTGCGAGTTCGAACAGTCGCTCGTCGCTCGTATAGCGCACGATTGGGAGGTCGAAGGCGACAAGCTCGTCGTTGAGCAGCGCGAACTCGTGGTGCATCAGCACCTCGTCGCCGAAAATGCGCCGGAGCGGATCGATCTTCGCGCTGTCGAGCGGCGCGCGGAACGTCACCTGCAGGTTGGTAACCGAACGATCCTGCTTCAACACCTGCAGCGTGGTGTGGTTATAGGAGAACTCGGACAAGGCCGGCAGGCCGGAGTCCTCCATCGCCGCGTCGTCCAGCTCGAGTTCCGTCGTGCCACCTTTCTCGTTGATCTGGCGCATAGCCTCCGCAACGTGTTCTTCGGCGATCTTCACCAGAAGCAGGTCGCGGCTACGGCCGGCGATGTCGCCGAGCGGTCTGATGGAGGATGCGATGCGCCCATCGACGGTGGTCAGAAGTTTCAGGTTCAGCTCGTGCGCTGAACCCAAGGCGATCCCGGCTTCGAAAGCCTGCTTGTAGGTGTCGAACGACGCGATCACGTTGATCCAGCGCGGCGACGGCACGGTGCGCAGAACCAGGTCGGTGATGATGCCGTTCAGCCCCCAAGCGTGATGGATCGCGGAGATGTTCTTGCCCGAGAAGACGTGCCGCTGCGGTTCCTTTTCGATCGACAGAACGCCTATTCTTTCAACATTGCCGCCATCGCGCAGCATGCCGTGGCGTATTGAGCCGATGCCGCCGGAGCCGCCGGCGATGAAGCCGCCAATGGTGGCGATCGCCTCGGTCGACGGAAAAAGCGGCAGTTCGCGGCCGTGAGCAGAGAGCGCTTCGTTGATCGCACCGATCTTCGCGCCCGCCTCGACATGCACGGTGACCGGATCGATATCGAGAACTTGCCCGATGCCGGTCATGTCGATGATAAGGCCGCCTTCCATCGGTACGGCCTGCCCGTAATTGCCGGTGCCGCCGCCGCGGACGACCATCGGCGCATTCCATTCGACGGCTGCCGCGATGCAGCGTTTGAGCTCATCGACCGATTTCGGCGCGGCGACCAAATCACCGAAGCAGGAGGCCAGTTCCCGGTTGAGAACCGGGCTGTACCAGAAGAAGTCACGCGAGCGCTTTTTCACGATGGATGGCGTATCGAACGTCTCCACATCGCCCAGCGCCAGTGCAAAGGCGCTCCAGTCGATGTCGTTCTTGCCCGAAATGGACATGCGGTTCCTCCGGGGTTCTTCTTCAGCGGGCGCGGTTGTGCTGGTCTTGCAGATCACAGAACCGGCAGAATTCGGACAGGAATGAAGCAAAGTTGCGCGCCGCTGTTGCGAGCAGTTCCTTCCCCAGTTTGGCGGTTGCCGCAGCGGCGTTGCCGCAGGCGCCCGCCTGGCTGAGATCCTCGATGGTCCATGCAGGTCGCGCGCGGCCGGAGGTTAGCCCGATATGGCGGAATTCCTCCTGCCAGCCTTCGGCCGCGTTGCGGAACTCGGCTGCCACGGCCATGGCGACGAGGTCCGGCTTCAGCGCCAGCATCGCACTGGTCTCGACCAGGCCGGCATGGATGCCGAACGAACGCTCGCGCGCATCGCCATGTCGGTCGGCTTCGTTGAAATTGTACCAATTGCAGGTCGCGACATGCAGGCCGAACTCAATCTTGAGGTCGCGTGCGGCGATGTCGAGCACCGGTGCGTTGCCGCCATGGGCGTTGAACAGCACCATGCGGCGAAAGCCGGTCCGAGCGAGGCTCCCGGCAATGTCGGCGAGAAGCCGGAGCATCGTTTCGGCGGAGAGGCTGATGGTTCCGGGGATCGCGCCATGCTCATTGCTCTTGCCGTAGGCAAAGCCGGGCATCGCCAACACCGGCAGGTCCGCCGGCAGATGCTCAAGCGAGCGCTCCAGAACGGCTTCCGCCAGGTCGCGATCGACAGACACCGGCAGATGCGGGCCATGTTGCTCGATGGCGCCAACTGGCAGCACTGCGATTGTGCGGCTTCGATCGGTGGTTTCGAACTGCACGCGCGACAGGTCGGCCCATCGGGTGAGATGGCGCGTCATGAGGGGAGGCTCCTGTCGGATGGTTGCAGCGTGTGGCTGAGGCGCGAGACGCGCCGGTCCATTCTATAGTGGGGGATATCCATGAGGCTTTTTCCGAACATCTCGCTTTTCCGCTGATCGCCCTGCGACCGGTCGAATTGCGGCTCGTTCCGTAAAAGCCCTGTGCCATGGGGTATCGCAATGTCATCGAAGGCTGTGACACTGTCAAGCGCCCCACGCCGCAGACCGCCTCCCGCGAAGCGGTTCCGCAACAACCGCTTCTGTCCTATGGCTTGGCGCAGCATCAACGGACCCGACAGGGAGATTCGACATTGCCCAAATCCGTCAACGCAGGCGACATAGCGGCCCCCTTCTCCAACTACAGCCACGGCATGCTGGTGTCGGCTGGCAGCGACTTGCTGTTTTGTTCCGGCCAACTCGGCAACGCGTCTGACGGCAGCGTTCCGCAAGGCTGCGCCGCGCAGGCGGAGCAGTGCTTCGCCAACGCCGAATCGATCCTGCGCTCCGCCGGCATGGGTCTCTCCGACGTCGTGCGCATCAATGCCTATGTGACGGCGCGCGAGCATATGGCTCCCTATATGGAGGTTCGCAACCGGCTCTTTGCCGAGCCTTATCCTGCATCCACGCTGGTGATCGTGTCCGGATTCTCGCGCCCCGAATTCGTGGTCGAGGTCGAGGTGGTCGCGGCGCGCAAGCCCTGACGCCGCTACTGGTATGACGCTCCGGGGATGAACGGATATTTCTCGATCACCTTCTCGTCGATCTCGACTCCGAGGCCCGGCGCTTCCGGCGCAAGTATGGTTCCATCGACGATTTCGAAAGGGGTGCCGAGCTCATCGCGGAACGCATTGATGGCGGAGACATCCGCCTCGTAGATGAAGGCGTTCGGCGCCACCGAAAGCACATGGGTGGACGCCGCAGTGCTCAGCACCGATGCGCTCGTATGCGGCGCGAACTGAAGGTGCCATGCGCCTGCCAGAGCGGCGATCTTCAAGATCTCTGTGACGCCGCCCGTCTTGCAGCAATCCGCCTGCACGAACTGGATGACCTCCTCGCTGATGAGCGTCCTTAGTTCATGCCGCGTGAAGTGGTTCTCGCCGGCCGCCAGCGGCGTTGCCGTCAGGTCGCGCAGACGCCTGTAGCCAGGCAGGTTGTCCGGCGTGAACGGCTCCTCCAGCCAGGCAAGGCGACCCGCCTCGCAGATTTCGGCGATGCGGGCGACGTCGGCGGTCCGGTAGCGGGTGCCGGCATCGGCCGCAAGCGTGATCTCGGCCCCGAATGCCGCCCTGATCGCGCTCACGCGTTCCAGGTCTTTCTCCAGCGTGTCGCCGACGCGCAGCTTCATGAAGTCGTAGCCGCGCGCGATGAAGCCCTCGATCTCGCGCTTGAGGTCGTCCACCGGCTGAAAGCCGAGGCTGATGCCGCCCGCATAGGCGCGAATCGGCCGCCTTTTGCCGCCGAGCAGACGATAGACCGGCTGGCTCAGGTCCTTGCCCTTTATGTCCCACAGCGCCAAGTCGACGCCACTCAGCCCGATCACTGCAGCAGCGCCCGGTCCATGGGTCGCTATGTAGTGCCTGTAAGACTTGTCCCAGATCGCCTCGGTCTCGTGTGCATCCATGCCGATGAGCGAGGGGCCAAGCGCGTCGTTGATGAACGCGGCAATCGTGCTCGGCGTCTGCGCGTGGTGCGCCTCGCCATAACCGACGATGCCGCATTCGGTCTCGATCCGCACCAGCACCATGTCGCGCTTGGCGGAACGGCCGACCGCGAAAACCGCACCACCCGGTGTCGGGCAGGACAATGCAAAGGCCTGGATACGCTTGATCTTGGTCATGTGGATTATCCCTTCACCGCGCCGCCGCCGACACCAGAGACCAGATGCTTCTGGAGGAAGAAGAAGACCAGAAGGATCGGCGCCGAGGTAAGAACGCCGCCGGCCATCAGCATGCCCCAGTCGGTGGTGTACTGGCCGATCAGGCCCGACAGGCCGAGCGGCAGCGTACGGTTCTTGTCGGAGAGGATGAACGTGCTAGCGTACAGGAATTCATTCCAGGTGTGGATCATCACCCAGGTGGCCACCGCGACGATGCCCGGTCGGGCCATCGGCAGTATCACGCGCCAGAACGCCTGCCAGCGCGTGCAGCCGTCGAGCCTGGCCGCATCCTCCAGCGAATGCGGAACCTGCGAGAAGAATCCGCGCATGAGCCATACGCAGAGCGGCAGCATGTAACTGAGATAGACGGGGATCAGACCGTAGAGGCTGTCGAGCCAACCCAACCAGCGAAGCTGGATATAGAACGGGATGAGCAGCAGAACCGGCGGGAACATCTGCCCGTAGAGCATGAACAGCGGCAGGGCTACCGATCCCTTGAACCGGTGGCGCGCCATGGCGTAGCCGGCTGTCACCGAGATCGCGACGCTGATGACCGTGACGCTGGCCGTCAGGATCAGGCTGTTGAGGGCGTACCGCCAGAATTCGGCGCCGACCAGCAGGTCCACATAACTCTGGAACGTGAACGAATGCGGCACGAGGCTGGGCGGCCGTGCGAAAAGCTCGTCCTTGGCACGCAGTGACGTGGCGATCATCCAGTAGAACGGAAAGACGCACCAGATGAACGCTACCCAAAGGCCGAGGTAAAGGAAGCCGATGCGGAGCCATTTCGGAGTCCAGCTGCGGCGCAACGGCGGCACCGTCACAGCAGTGTCGGAAGGAGGGGTGGTGATGGTGTTGCCGCTCATGGTCACTCGCCCTCCTTTGCCTGGATAAGCTTGAGATAGAGCGTGGTGGCTATCACCAGACCGACAAAGAGCATGGTGGCCACAGCCGATGCCATGCCGAGATCATAGCGCTGGAAACCGTATTTGTAGGCGAGTGTGAAGAGGATTTCAGACGAATTCAGCGGTCCGCCTTCCGTCATCAGCCAGATGGCGTTGAAGTTGTTGACCGTCAGGATGAATGTCAGCACCGCCGCGATCGCGAACGAGACCCGGATTTGCGGCAGGATCACATGCCACAGTTTGCGCCAGCCCGATGCGCCATCCATCGATGCCGCTTCCATGATTGAGCGCGGAACGAGCTGCAGCGCGGCGAGCAGCAGCAGCATGACAAACGGGGTGCCTTTCCAGATGCTCTCCACGGTGACCGCGTAGAGCGAGGTTGCGGTATCGCCCAGCCAGGGATGGTAGTCGTTGATGACGCCCCACCGGACGAGAAGTTCGTTCACGATGCCGACGCTGGGGTCGTACATCCAGCGCCAGGTGAGCACCGCGACCACGCTTGGAACCACCCACGGAACCAGGATGCCCGAGCGGAAGAACCCGATGCCCGGCATTGCGCGATGAAGCAGCAACGCCAGGCCGAGGCCGAGCGAAAGCTGGGCGACCACGTTGAGCACCACCCAGACGAGCGTGTTGAACGACGCGATGCCGAAACTCGGATCGGCAAAGACACGCTCGAAGTTGCGCAGGCCAACGAAGGGCATGTCGCCGCTGTTGAGCGTGCGCAAGGTGACGTCATGGAAGGCCGACGTGATGCCGGACACCAGGGGATAAACCACCACGCCGACCACGATGATGACCGCTGGAAGCACCATGAGATAGGGATAGATGCGCGCGCCCGCACCCGTCTCGAAGACGGACGACCAGGTTCGCCGCAGCTTCTGGTTTGTAGGAGCGCGCGCTGTCATTGCTTTACTGGCCCAGTATCTGTTCGATCTGCGTTGCAGCTTGCGCCATCACCTCGTCGATGGGCTGGCCCCGCAGGGCCGAATCCCACACGGAGCCGAAGACGTCGGAATGGATCTGGCTCCACTGCGCGACCACCGGACGCGCGCGACCGGCGCTTGCCTGCGTCATGAAGGGCTGCAGATCCTCAGGCAGCTTTGCAATCGCCTCGTCGGTTGCGGCTGCGGCCTGAGCGGAAAGACGCTGGTATTGCGCCATCAGTTCGATGCTGCGCGGGCCTGTCAGCCACTCCACCAGTTCCCAGCTCGCTTCCGACACGTCGCTATTGGCATTGATCGCAAGATTGTAGCCGCCGATCACTGTTGCAGCCTGCGCTCCCTCGGGCAGCGGGACGATCGAATAGTCGAGATCAGGATTGCCGTTGTTCAGCGCGCCGATGGCCCAGTCGCCGCTGATCAGCATGCCCGCGCGTTCCTGAATGAAGGGCGCGTTGACCTCGTCCCAGGAATTGGCGGTCAGTACGGAAGCCGGCATGGCTTGATGTTCGGTGTAGAGATCGGAAACGAACTTCACCGCCTCGATTGCTTCGGGCGAACCGACGCCAACCGCTCCGTCGTCTGCGATGATCTCAGCCCCGCTCTGCCAGATGAACGGATAGAGCTGGAAGGCGCCGACACGGCTCCCTCCGAATGTGAGGCCGAAGGTGCCGGCGTTCTTGTCGGTCATGGCGATTGCTGCAGCCTCGAACTCATCCCAGGTCTTCGGCGGCGCGTCGATGCCGGCTTCCGCCAGCATCTTGTTATTGACGTAGAGCGCGACGTTGTTGGTGTAGAGCGGCATCGCATACTGACGCTGCTTGAAGCGGCCGGCCGACAGCGGGCCGGGCTGATATTCATCGGCGATCGGGTCGCTCTGTTCGGTCACGTCGGCAAGCAGCCCGGCATCGGCCAGACCCGCCACCCACGCGATGTCCAGCGCCATGACGTCTGGTCCGGCACCGCCGGACAGCGCGACGAATAGGTTGCGCTCCATCTCCATATGCGGAACGGCCTGCAGTTCCACCGTATGACCGGTTTCGGCCTCGAATGCCTTCAACTCGGCATAGATTGGCGCATCGGGTGCCGAGGCGAGCGGTCCATTCACCCACAACACGATGTTGTCGGCAAATGCCGGCGTCGCGCCGAGCGCGGCAACGAGTGCGGCCGCAATTGTGCTGGTCTTCCAGAAATGTCGCATAGTCTTCTCCTCCACTGTGCGCCTTGTGGCGCTGCTGCTGTTATCAGGGTTGTCCGGTCACGTTTCCTTCCGGATCTTTCGGACGGTCCCAGGCGAACCCGGTTCCGAACCATTCCTCCAAGGTCTTGGTCATGGGCGGGGTCGAAGCGGTTGCGGTCGATGCGCTGACGACACCGACTGCCTCTATCGACCAGCCTTCCTGCGGCACCGCCTGAGCCGCCTGTTCGGCATCGTCGAAGACGAGCTGGACCGCCCGGCGAGCGGCGATGTCGCTGGCCAGCGTCAGCCGCGCACCCTTGCGGATGAAGATCGGCATTCGGTCGAGTGGCACGTCGTGGATGCGCCACGCCAGACCGGACACGAACGCGCCCGTCAACACGTCGAACCAGTCGCCTTGCGGAAGAAAGACGGCGCGCGTGTTGCCATAGAACGCGACGGGGGCGACCAGGATGTCGTCGCCGAGCATGTATTGCTGGTCCCAGTCGTTGACGGCCGACCAGTCGATCTCGGGGAAGGCGAGCGGCATCATCCGCATCATTGGTGTGCCGCCTTGCGCAGCCTCCCGCCCGTAGCGCTCGAAGATCGGCCTGAGCGCCAGATGAAGCTTGCCGTAGGTGTGATAGACGGCGGCGGACTGCTCATCCATGTCCCATGGCTCGCGACAGCCGAGGCCGTGCAGCATCATCAGCGGCGTGAAGCAGGAGAACTGCGTCCAGCGCGCAAAAACCTGCGGCGTTGGCGTGCCGAAATAGCCGCCAAGGTCACTGCCAACGAAGGACCAGCCGCAGAACGCTGCGCTCTGTACCGCGCGGACGGAGGATGGCAGCCCCGTTTTGGGGCAGAAATCCGATGTCTGGTCCCCGGTCCAGATGGGCGTGCGCACGCGCGGCGAACCAGAACGGCTGATGATGGCCGGCACCTTTCCGTCAAAGGCCGCAATCGTCGCCTCCAGATAGTAGCGCACGAAGGCATTGTGCGCCTTGCCGCCGGTCTCGCCCGAGTGAAGCACGGCATGCTCGGGCAACTGCTCGCCGAAGTCGGCCTTGAAGCCCTTGATGCCTTTCCGAAGCAGGCTACGCAGACTGTCCGCCCACCATGCGGCGGCTTCCGGTTTCGAGTAGTCGATCAGCGCCGCCACGATGTTGGGGTTCGCGCCCGGCCTGCGCGTGATCAGTTCGCCCTTAGCGTCGACGATCGTGTAGCCGTTCGCCCGTGCGAACTCGAAGGATTTGGTGCCGACGACCACCCAGGGGCAAAGCCAGAGATAGATCTCGGTCCCGTCTTGCGCCATGCGTCGGACCATGGCGTCGGCATCGGGGTATTTTTGCGTATCGAAGGCGAAGGAGTGCACTTCACTCGCCCAGTAGGCGTCGATCAGCTTGACGCCCATCGGCAGGCCTAGTGCGGAGTGACCGTCAAGGTCGGCCTGCACGGTCCCCGCGTTTTCGATGCGCCAGTCGCCGGCCTTCCAGAGGTCGAAGAAGCTCTCCTCCGGCATCAGCGGAGGCCCAATACGCCCGATCAGCGCTGCGTAGAGTTCGCCAAGGTCGCCGAGATGGATTTCGAGTTTGAGGCGGCTTCCTTCCACCTGGATGCGCAGCATGTTGGGATCGAAGGGTGCCGCGATGTGGAAAACCGCCGGCGCCTCGTCTGGCAGGTAAAGGCCGTAGCCAAGCGTCGTCGCGATCCACGGCGACGGAAGGTACGTGCCGTTCCCGAGGCCGAAATTCTCCAGATAGTAGCGAACCGACTGGCCGCGCAGGTCCAGCGTCTCGAAACGCTCGCCGCCGCCGAAGGCCTGAAACTTGCGAGGCACGGCGAACGCGATGTCGAGGGCCGCCGCATCGGCCTTTTCGATCGTCAGTCGGAAGCTCTTGCCGCCGGCATCGGCGGTTGTTGTCACGTCGATGCCATTGGCGCGATCAGGCTGCAGATGCGTCCACGAGCCGCCGTCGGCTCTCCAGCCTATGGATACCGGGCGCCATGGCGCGTCGCCACCGAGGGCGAAGACCGTCGGCGTTTCAGACATGATCGACCTTCACGCCGAGCTGCCGTCCGAGATGGAGCACCGCATCGGCCCAGCGTCCATAGACGGCGGTCACATGGTGCTCGTAGCCCTCGTCGATGAAATGGCGAACCAGCTCTTCCGCGCCGGCCTCGGCAGGACGGAAATAGCCCGCCGCGCGGTTGGCGCGGGGCTTTTCTGCCTCGATCTCGCCCTCGCTGACGAAGATGCGCAGGGTGCCGTCGTCGCGCAGCGACAGCCGTATCAGCGTGATCGGGCCGGCCTTCAGCGGGAAGGTTTCCTGCTTGAGCGCCGGATCGAGCGAGCGCGGGCCGTCTGCAAGACGCGGGCTGACGCCGTAGTGCCATAGGACGAGCCGATCGCTTGCACGGTCGAGCCCGGAAATGTCGGTGAGGAACGGCAGCGAAGCGGGATCGAACGCGCGTGCCACCAGAGCGGTCGCGGCACCCATCACATCGCCTTCCGGCGCGATTGGCACTGTGCGGTCGGAAAGCTCGCCCAGCGCGCCCCAGGTTCCCTTGAAATCCTCGGCGTAGAGAATCTCCGGCCAGTCGCGGATCGCGACGGCGTCGGCTTCGATCCGGTCAAGTCCCGCCGCAAGCTGCGCATAGGTGCGGCCCAGCGCGAGGCGGCCGGCCTCGTCATCGCCACCGTCGAAGGAAGCCTCCGCCCAGCGGCTTGCACCGAGCTGCACGGCCTCGTCGTCGGCATTGCAGGCTTCGAGAAAGCGCACCAGCGTCGTCTGCTGGATGGTGATGCCGAGACGCTGGCGTAACATCCAGGGGTCAACGGCGAGATTTGTGAACCAGTCGGCATGCGAGCCGATCAACGCGATCCGCGCGCCACGCAAGCGACTATGCGCACGCGATGCCGCGGCGAATGCGGCGAGCTCTCCCGCCAGGGGCGGATCCTCCGGATTGCCGAGCAGCAATGTGAAACCGTGGCCGAAGCGGATGAGGGTGGAGGCCCAGAGCTGCGCACCGCACAGCGAATTGGTGACTATCTCGTCGGCCTCCTCCAGCGCCCAAATCGCAATGGGGATCGGCCGGTCGCCGACGGCGTCGAGCACGTCGTGCAGGAGCTCGGCCGTACAGAAGGTGGAAAGCTGGACGACCAGCCCGTCGAGCGCGTCGAAATCGAGGGACGCAATCGCTTCACGACAGGTATCGCGATCGCGCGCCAGCTTGCCCGCAAGCGCGAACCGGCCTTTTAGCCCACCGCCACCCATCAGCTGGTCGGTACGCGTAACCAGCTCTGCTGCTGCCGCCTCCGAAAAGAGCGGCGAAGCCACGAAGAGCACACCGATACGATTCCCGTCGGCCTGGACCGGGTCGGTTCTGGTCAGCATTTCAGGTAGTCTCCTCCATCGCGGGCGCATCGCGAGCTGCCTCGAGCCCGCCGCCGCTTACAAAACAATAGGCCGCATAGCTGAGAGCGGCCTTCGGGTCGTTCCCGATCGATGGCGCGATGAAGGAGAGCGAAAGGCGCCCTTCGTCATAACCACCCAGCAGGCTCTGGTTCAGTCCGTCAAAAATCGCGCTCCGGTCCGACCCGGGCGTAAGCGAGGGCCAGCCACTGATCACGACTGCCGGGACGGGATGCAGGTTGAGCGCGTTTCCGAGCGCGAGACCGATCAGGAACTGACGCTCGCGCAGCATGTCGCGCGCCACATCATCGACCTCAAGGGCATCGAGGAACCGATCGCCGCGAGCGAGAATCTCGTTGCCCGGCACGCCGATGATCGTCGAAACGGCGCGCAACGAGGTGTACGCCTCAAGGCAACCGCGATGACCGCAACGGCAGAGGAGACCGTCGCGCTCGATGACCATGTGCCCCATCTCGAACGGGGAGAAGGCGTCGATCGGCTCGGCCTCGTTGACGATGACGCCTGCTACGCCATGGCCGACAAACAGGAACAGGTGATCGCCTTCGACACCGTAGGTGGAGGGCATCGCATAGCGATTGAACGCAGCCTGCGCGACGACCGAGTTCGTCAGAGTGAGCGGCAGCCTCGGCAGCACCTTGCCCAGGAACCTTTTGAGGCGCGCCATGTCCCACGGAAAGATCGGGTTGCCAGCCTCCCGCCCGTAGCCTGGGATGGACATCGCAGCCTGACGCAGATCGACGCCACGGGCATCCGTCCACTCGCGTAACGCGACGGTGCTTGCCGCAAACAGCCTTTCGAACTCGTCCTGGTCGAGGTTCGGCGATGCCGGCATTCGCTCGACGTAGTCCAGCGTTCCGCCGAGATTGCCGACACCGAAGGAAAGGCGGCTGTTGGACAGCTCGATACCGAGCACATTGATATTATTACTCAATGTAACGAGGGCAGTCGGACCACCTGCATGAGGTGCGGATTCCTTCCTCTCTTCAACCAGTTTTTCACTGCGCAAATCTGCGACGATGCGCGAAACACTCGCCTCGGTAAGGCTGGTTTCTCGAGCCAAATCAGTGCGAAATGCGCCTTTTGTGCGCAGAAGACTCTCGAGAACGGTTGCTCTCGTCTGCCTTCTGCTACGGGGCACAAATCGTCCGGACATCGGCTCTCGGTCATGTTTACACTGTGTAATTATTCTGCTTTATGGAAGCGACTTGTCAACAGGGAGCGAGAACAAAGTGGCAGAGTTGACACTGCGGGGGGTGCAAAAGCGGTTTGGTGGCGTGGAGGCGGTCAGGGCCGTGGACCTCGATGTCACCCATGGCGAGTTCATCGTGCTGGTAGGGCCATCCGGCTGCGGCAAGAGCACGCTGCTGCGCATGATCGCCGGTCTGGAGGAGATCACATCGGGCGAAATCAAGCTTGACGGACACAGCCTGAACCAGGTGGCGCCGCGCGACCGTGACATGGCCATGGTGTTTCAAGATTACGCGCTCTATCCGCATATGACGGTCGCCGAAAATCTAGGATTTGCCCTCAAGATGCGGGCGCTCGCTCCCGAGCAGATCGACGCAAAAGTCTCCGAAGTCGCGAAGATGCTGGAACTCGACACCTTGCTCGAACGCAAGCCGCGCGCATTGTCCGGCGGGCAGCGTCAACGCGTCGCGCTGGGGCGTGCCCTGATCCGCGACCCCAAGGTGTTCCTTTTCGACGAACCGCTTTCCAATCTCGATGCTAAGCTGCGGGTCGGAATGCGCATGGAGATACGCAAGCTCCAGAACGCGCTAGGCACGACGAGCATTTACGTGACGCACGACCAGATCGAGGCCATGACCATGGCCGACCGGATCGTCGTGCTGAAGCTCGGCGAGGTGCAGCAGATCGGCACGCCGGGCGACATCTACCAGCGGCCTGTCAACAGTTTTGTCGGCACCTTCATCGGCTCGCCGCCGATGAGCCTCGTACCCGCGACGCTGCGGCGGGACGGCGATGCCTTCCTCCTCGATTTCGGTAAGGACCAGACGATCCGGTTGCCTGCATCGCGCAACGAAAGCATCGAGCGGGCCGGCGTCGAACGCGTCGATGTCGGCATGCGCGCTGAGCACCTGTCCATCGCCGAAGGTCCGCACGGCCCGGACGAATTCGATTCCGAAATCGTGCTGGTGGAAGAACACGGTGCCGACTCGATCGCCGTGGTCAAGCTCGGCCAGCGCGAGGTGATGGCACGCATTCGCCCCGGTGCCGCCGAAACCGGCGACAAGAGCATGCGCTTCCGCGTCGGTGGCGAGGCCGTTCATCTCTTCCATCCAGATACCGGTGCGCGCCTTGTCTGAGCAACGCCGCGGAAAGGTCTTCTGCGTTGGCCTTGCCATCCAGGACACGATTTTCTCGGTCGACGATATCCCCCGCGAGCCGGTGAAAGTCTACGCACGGGAGCGTCGCGACGTCGGAGGCGGACCGGCTGCCACGGCGGCCGTCGCGATCGCGCGACTTGGTGGGCGCGCGACAATCGCGGCGCGGATTGGCGCCGATGCCACGGGAAACGCGATCAGCGATGAGCTGAGCGCAGAGGGCATCGACACCACCTGGTTGCGCGTATTCGACGACAACCGGTCACCTGGCGCCGTCATCCTGGTGGACAGGCACGGGGAGCGGCTCATCGTCGCCTATGTCGATCCCGACACGCCGACCGACGCCGACTGGCTGCGCCCGGAAACGCTGGGCGGAGCGCTGCTTTGCGATCTGTCATGGCCGCACGGCTCGCTTGCTTGCTTGGAACAGGCGAAACGCGAAGGCATTCCATCGGTCCTGGACGCCGAGATCACCCGTCACCCGCGCGAGCTGGTTGAACCCATCATCGCCGGTTGCGACCATGTCGTGTTCTCCCGACCGGGCCTCGCCCAGTTCACGGGCGCGGACTCGATCGAAGAGGGTTTGCGTCGCGCCCGCCGCCCCGGCCACAAGATCGTCGGCGTCACCGATGGTTCCGACGGCCTCTATTGGCTCGATGGGGACGTGCTGCGCAATGCCCGCGCGCCTCATGTCGACGTGGTCGACACGGTCGGCGCCGGCGACGCCTTTCACGGCGCCTTTGCTCTCGCGATGTCTCATGGCAGATCGCTGGAAGAAGCGATCCGCTTCGCCAACAGCGTTGCCGCTCTAAAATGCACAGTTCCGGGCGGGCGCGCCGGTCTGCCCACGCCACAGGCGCTGCTGCGTTTCGACCCCACACTGGACCTTGATTGGATTGCTGTAAGATGACTGAAGGTTTCACTCCGACGCCCATGGAACGAAACACCAGGCTCGACGAGAAGCTGGCCGCGATCAGGCGCGACCCCGCCGGGTCGAAGGAATTTCTCATCTGCGACGCCAAGGATCCCGACATGGCGCGCGGCATCGCTGCACTGGGGACCGTCCGCGATGAGAATGGCAAGGAAAGGCCGGGCAATCGCCAAGAATTTCTCGACATCGTCCGCGCGGTGGTAAAGCAGGACATCGTCGATCTGATGCTGCTTTCCGCGTACAATCTGCACAAGCTGGCGATCGAGGAAAACCTCTTCGCAAACTGCAAGATGGCGCGGGGCGCGCGCGTCAACGACACGAGCGAAATCTGGCTGCCGCGCCATGGCGCATATCGCGCCTCCCCGTCGCAGCCATTTCGGACGGCCGATCTGGCGCGGGTCATGCATGGCGGCCGTGCGCCGCTGTCGAAGGGCGTCGCCGGCGCCGATCTCGGCCTCTACAGCCTGACCTTTACTAACGATGTCGATGCCGATCATCGCACATTGACCGCATACAGTGCGTTCCGCGCGGAGTGCAACGCGCTCGGCTTCAGGCACTTCCTCGAAGTCTTCAACCCGAATGTCGGCACGCTTGCAGGCGAGGAGATCGGCCAATTCGTCAACGACTGCATCGTACGCTGCCTTGCAGGCATCGATCGCGATGCGGCGCCCATATTCCTCAAGGTCGCCTACAACGGGCCGCGCCAGATGGAGGAACTGGTGGCCTATGACGAGGAGATGATCGTGGGCGTCCTCGGCGGTGCGGGCGGCACCACCCGCGACACGCTCGAACTGCTCGCGCAGTCGAAACGGCATGGAGCACGTCTTGCGCTGTTCGGCCGCAAGATCAATCAAGCGGAATCGCCGCTCGACCTGATCGAAATTCTTCGCCGCGTTGCCGATGGCGATTTGACACCGGCCGACGGCGTGTCGCTCTATCACGACCGGCTCGCAAAAGGACGCATTCCGGCGCGCATGGCGCTGGAAGAGGATCAGCTTGTCAGCCAGCCGCTGCTCAAGGCAGCATAAGGAGCATTTCTCAGTGACGCGGGTGACGCCAATTCATAGATCGACGACTGCTCTTGATCGACTGTGAGGTGGCGATCCGCAACAGGCAGCTTCTGGCGAGCAACTTTGCTCGAATAGGGGCGGAGCCCAGGCTGCTCGCGCGGTTCATATTGGGGAGAGGTCACGTGCCCGGCAATTTGGCCTTGGCTTGAGACTGGCGGTGGATCGAACTCACGTGCCGAACCGACGTATGAACCTGTCTGAAAGCAGGATGGGATCGCGCCAAGGCCGGCGATCACCTGCATGTCGCTCCGACCCCATTCGGGAGCACTGCCACCGGCGCGCAAGGCGCACCTGCAGGTAGTAGCGTCCCTCGCGTCGGGAAAGATAGGATGGCAGGGCTATTACATCTCCGCATACATCTGTGCGGGATGTCTCACAGTCATCCGAATCCCGTCCGGACTTAACCGTTTGGTTTTCCTGATACTTTGACCAATGGTAGCGGAGGAGGGATTCGAACCCCCGACACAAGGATTATGATTCCTCTGCTCTAACCTACTGAGCTACTCCGCCCCGTCTCGACCGGCTCATCGCCGCTTGTTGCAGTGCCGCGCGAAGCGGGGGCCGTCGTCAAGGTCGCGCGGATATAAGGGGGCAGTGGCGGGACTGTCAAGCGCGCATCCGGGCAAATTGGAGACGCGTCCCCGGGCATTTTGGTGCTGTTCGACAGACGGGTTCGGGGCAGGCGCGGTCGGGGCCTGCACGGCGGCTTGAAGCGTGGCGGGCGGCGCGCGGAGTGCCGCAGCCGGCAAAAGATGGCCTCGGTGCCGCTTTTCCGCTGCGGCGGGGTTGAGTTCGCGCCAGCGCCCGACTATGTCTCCACGTCGAAGTTTTCCGGTCACAGGGTTCATGAAACCGCGTATTGCCGTCCTCGGATGCGGCTATTGGGGCTCCAATCACATCCGCACACTCAAATCGCTCGGCGCACTCCACGCCGTGTCCGATGCCAATGGCGCTCGCGCCGAAGGCTTCGCCAGCGAGCAGGAGTGCCTGGTCATCGAGCCGGACCTGCTGTTCGAGCGTGATGACGTAGATGCGATCGTCATGGCCCTGCCGCCACAATACCACGCAGACGCGGCCATCCGCGCGGTCGAGCACGGCAAGGACGTGCTGGTCGAAAAGCCGATCGCGCTCAGCGTGCCGGATGCCGAGCGCGCGGTCGCCGCGGCCAAGGCGCATGAACGCGTGTTCATGGTCGGCCACGTGCTGCGTTTCCATCCCGCTTTCGAGAAGCTGAAGCAGCTGATCGACGAGGGTGAGCTCGGAACCGTCAAGTACATCCACTCGCACCGGCTCGGCCTTGGAAAATTCCACACCGAGAACGACGCGCTGTGGGATCTGGCACCGCACGATCTGTCGATGATCCTTGCCATCACCGGCGCAGCGCCCACCGAGATCAGGGGCGAAGGCGCGGCGATCCTCGACCATCTGAGCGACTTCGCGCATCTGCACATGCGGTTTCCCGGCGGGTTGCGCAGCCATCTCTTCGCCTCGCGGCTCAACCCGTATCGCGAGCGGCGGCTGACCGTTGTTGGAACGAAGGCGATGGCAGTGTTCGACGATGTCGAGCCCTGGGACCGGAAGCTAGCCGTCTACCGCCATGCGGTGTGGCAGGACAGCGGCCACTGGGCCTTCACCACCAACGAGCCGTCCTATGTGCCGGTGACGTCAGGCATGCCGCTTACGCGTGAGCTTGAGCATTTCATCGAGTGCATCGGCACGCGCGCCGAGCCGCGCACCAGCGGCGAAGAAGCGATTGGCGTGTTGCGCATCCTGACCGCTGGAACCGTCGGGCACGACTGATCGCGGGGATAGCGCGGGACATCGTGCGTCATGCGAGGCTCGATCACGGTTCAGGATGAGGACGGTGGGTTGATGGAGCCGTTGCGCCAGTGGCGTCAGGCGCTCTGCTTTTCCACGGGTTCGGCCGCGAGCCGGGACAGCATCGCCTCAGCCTCGGCACCGCGCTCGGAGCGTTCGATGAAGCCGCCGCCGAGCACACGCGCCTCATTGCCATCGTCGGAATAGAGAACACAGGCCTGGCCGGGGGCGATGCCGCTCTCGCCGTCAACGAGTTCGACCCACGCGACGCCATCCTTGCCGTGCAGCACCGCCGGGCGGGGAGGGCGGGTCGAGCGAACCTTGGCGAAAAGTTCCAGACCGGTCTTTGGCAGGGCGGCCAGATCGTCGTCGCCGAGCCAGTTCAAGTCGCGCAGGAAAATCTTGTGAGTCTCCAGCGCTTCGCGGGGTCCGACGATGACGCGCGCGCGATCGGGGTCCAGATGCACAACGTAGAGCGGTTCGCCAGACGCGACACCGATACCGCGGCGCTGGCCGATCGTGTATCGCAGAATGCCGTCATGGCGGCCGAGCACGCGGCCGTCGATGTGGACGATATCGCCGGGAGTCGCGGCCGTCGGCCTCAGCTTGGCGATGATGTCGGTATATTTGCCCTGCGGCACGAAGCAGATATCCTGGCTGTCCTGCTTGGTGGCGACGGTGAGGCCCATCGCCTCGGCGGCCTCGCGCACCTGCGGCTTGGAAAGGCCGCCCAGCGGGAAGCGCAGGAAATCGATCTGCGCCTGGGTGGTGGCAAAGAGGAAATAGCTCTGGTCGCGATCCGCGTCGACCGGCCGGTAGAGCGCGCGGTGAGCGCCGTTTGCCTTGCTGCGGATATAGTGACCCGTGGCAAGCGCGTCGGCGCCGAGTTCGCGCGCTGTGGCGAGAAGGTCGGCGAACTTGACGGTCTGGTTGCACGACACGCAGGGGATCGGGGTTTCGCCGGCGACGTAGCTTGCGGCGAACGGGTCGATCACCGCCTTCCTGAAGCGCTCTTCATAGTCGAGCACGTAATGGGGAATGCCGAGTGTCTCGGAAACCCGGCGGGCGTCGTCGATATCCTGGCCGGCACAGCATGAGCCGGCGCGATGCACGGATGCCCCGTGATCGTAGAGCTGCAGCGTCACGCCCACCACATCGTAGCCCTCCTGCTTCAGGAGGCCGGCGACGACTGACGAATCGACGCCACCCGACATGGCGACGACGACTCGTGTCGCTTCCGGGCGTCCGGGCAGGTCGAGGCTGTTCATGATGCGTGGTTCCGTCTGGCTCTGCTGTGTCTTCGGGCTGGCGCGCGCGGCGTCTCAATGAACCTGACCGCATTATAGGTCAAGCGTCGCGAGACCGCCAGCCGGGGCCGGAATGCCGTGAGCGCGGCATTCTAATCAAATGCCCGCCAAAACCCTAACGCGGGATTCACATTCCTTACTTATGCATTAGCGGGCGCTTAGGCAAATTTTAAAGCCAGCGCGCTAGTGTCCCTTCGATTGGTGCTTGAGTTTTTGTAGAGAGTACGATGACCGATCTGGTTAGACCACGCGTCAAATATGTCATTGGGCCGGACGGCAGCCCGCTTACTGTTGCCGATTTACCGCCGACAAACACGAGGCGCTGGGTCATCAGGCGCAAGGCGGAAGTCGTTGCGGCTGTGCGCGGCGGTTTGCTCAGCCTCGAAGAAGCGTGTCAGCGTTACAAACTGACAGTCGAGGAATTCCTCTCCTGGCAGGCGTCGATTGACGAATATGGCTTGGCAGGGCTGCGCACGACACGCATCCAGCAATACAGACACTGATTTTCGAACCGATCCTGAAGCTTCTCCTCATAAGGGATGCCGGCTACGCTCCATGCGCAGCCGGCCTTCCGGATTCCATCTCCGGTTCCAGGTCGCTCGACACGCATTGAAGCTGCGAACCGGTTGAGCGGGCCCAAAGCCAAAATGCCGCTTCTCCGAGTGGGAGAAGCGGTGCGGCAGGTCCGGATCAAAATGCGATGAAGCGCGGCCTTAGCCGATCATTGCCGAGCGCGTGCTAGTGTCGGAGTCCTTGGCCTTGGGGTCGCGTGACTCCAGCCGTTCGGCCTTCTCGAGTTCCGCCTCCGCTTCCTTCAGCGCCGCTTCAGCGGCTTCGCGCTGCTGCAGAAGGTCGGCCTGGGAGTTCTTGAGATTGTCGCGGCGCAGCCGGGCCGCCTTTGCGAAGGTCGGATAGGCAAAGTGGTTGATGTCGGTGATGCCGGCCTTCTTCTCCTCGGCGCCAATCTGCAGGTCGAGCTCGTTGGCCATGCGGTCGAACTCGGCAATCATCATGTCGAGCTGCAAGAGCTGCTTGCGCTTCTCGTTGACCTGAAACTGCTTCAGCCGCACGAGGTTTTCACGTGACTTCATCACTCGCTACTCCCGAAACGCATACGCTGCACCGCCAAGGGGCGCTGGTCTGTCTTTTTTGCGACAGCACCGATTATCTTCGCAAGGTCGCAAACAAATTCCTAAACTTTGGCGCGCTCGGTAACCATTCGTTTACGCGCATTGTTAATCATAGCTGAGAGGGCTTAAGGGCGGGTAAAGATGCCTCCTTGCAGCCAGAACCGGCAAAGCGACTCATTATGAGTCTCTTGCCAGTTTTTCTTAAACCGTCACATTAACATCCCGTTAATGTGAAATTTGTTTAGATTCAGTGGGATGCAGCTATTCGCTGAGTTGGAGTAATATCGCTTGCAATCGGGAATCATATTTTGTTAACCATTGCATGGCAGCCTCCGATTCAGGCAATCACTGCTCCGAGTGCCGGAAGCTCGCTGAACCCGATTCGGCGGCGGGGAAAGGGGACCTAAATGCGCGTTCTGCTCATTGAAGACGATAGCGCCACGGCGCAGAGCATCGAGCTGATGCTCAAGTCAGAGAGCTTCAATGTCTACACTACCGACCTCGGCGAGGAAGGTGTCGATCTTGGCAAGCTTTATGATTACGACATCATTCTGCTCGATCTCAACCTTCCCGACATGTCGGGCTACGAGGTTCTGCGGACACTGAGGTTGTCGAAGGTAAAGACGCCGATCCTGATCCTGTCGGGTATGGCCGGCATCGAGGACAAGGTCCGTGGTCTCGGCTTCGGCGCCGACGACTACATGACCAAGCCGTTCCACAAGGACGAACTCGTCGCCCGCATCCATGCGATCGTGCGCCGTTCGAAGGGCCACGCCCAGTCGGTGATCAATACCGGCGACCTGGTGGTCAACCTCGACGCAAAGACGGTCGAGGTCGGCGGACAGCGGGTCCACCTGACGGGCAAGGAGTACCAGATGCTGGAGCTGCTTTCGCTCCGCAAGGGTACAACCCTGACCAAGGAAATGTTCCTCAACCACCTTTATGGTGGCATGGACGAACCCGAATTGAAGATCATCGACGTCTTCATCTGCAAGCTGCGCAAGAAGCTTGACGCGGCGTCGGGCGGCCAGAACTACATCGAGACGGTGTGGGGACGTGGCTACGTGCTGCGCGAGCCGGAAGAAATCCGCGAAAGCGCCTGAGCAGCAGTCTCACTCACGTTTCGGGGCCAGTGACATTGTCAGTGGCCCCATTCGCTGTTGTGCTATGCTGCAATCTGCATTTCGCGGAAGCGCTCGAGGAGCTGCGACCGGTCGAACGGCTTGAGGATGTAGCCCTTTGCGCCCGCGCGCTTGGCGCGCATGAACGCGCCGACGTCGAATTCCGTCATGCACAGGACGATATGCGGCTTGATCGGGTTGCTGATCGCGGTGACCTGGCGGATGAAATCGACGGCAAGCATGTCGGGCAGGCTTGCATCCACGACGATGATCTCCGGCATGTCGGCGTGGCACATCGACAACGCATCGCCGGCGGAAGAAGCCTCAACCACCAGCATCTCCGGTCCGTTCAGTATCCGCTTTGCGACTTTCCTGATGACGCTCGAATCATCGACAATCATGCAGCGTTTCATGGCCCACCCCTCTTGCCCTGTGCAGAACGACATCGTCCGGCAACGTGAGGGGGAGCTTAGCGCCCGAGGGTAAATCCGACGGTAAGAGGCAGGCTAAAAGTTTCGTAAACGCGCCTGAGAGCCACGCCTATAGAGCAGTCAGCACGATTTCTTCCGCGCTGGCGCGGATCTCGATCGTCATGCCCGCTTCGCGAGCGAGAAGCAGCGTGTAATATGGCTGGACGGCGTGGGCGTCGATCGGCTCTTCCGGCTTCACCCCGGAGTGCAGTTCGAGGAAGCGGGCCGGCACACGCACCATCGGCCCGTGGGCTGTCAGTGTGAACCTGGGCGCGGTGTCGACATCGTGCAGTTCGACGGTCAATTTGCCACCGCGGGGAATGGCGGCATTGGCGACGAGAAGCAGGTTGAGCAGCAGCTTGACCTTGTTCTTGGGCAGCAGTGCCCGGCCGCCGCGCCATTCGAGCTCCGGCTTCTCGTTGGCAAGAAAGGCCGTAGCAACGGACTCGGCATCGCCGGTATCGATCTGCATGCCGGCCGAACCCGCCGCTCCGAACGCGATGCGGGCAAACTGGAGCCGGGCGGAGGCATTGCGGGCACTGGTCTTGATCAGGCGCATGGCATCTTCGTCGGCGCCGCCTTCCTCCAGCAGCTCGAGCCCGTTGTTGATGGCCCCGACCGGCGAGATGATGTCGTGGCACACACGGCTGCACAGCAGCGCAGCAAGCTCGGGCGCGGTGAGGGTCAGAATGTCGGCCATGAAAATTACGTCCCCGTGATGCGTAGCGATGAAATCAATACGCCAGCCTCGCGCCGCGCGAAGCTGGCGAATCATCCCTTTATTGACGAACTAGAAATTACACAGCGAAGGCGGCTCCACAAGAAAGGAAGCCTGCCCGGGATGGGAGCGCGGCGATCGACCTGCCGCCTGATAAATTGCGCGTATCACGCACTTGGCGCTTTCGTGCGCGTTCGATCGCCAATGGTTAATGATTGGATAAGGTTTCGGGCCTAATTTGATCGGAAATGGCACATGCAAGGGGCTGGAAAGCCGCCGATGCCGCCTGCATGGCAACGCGGCCCGTTTACGGAGATTGAGGCATGTTCAACAGGCTGATTCCCAGCAGATTGTTCCACATCGCAAGCGCGGTGCTGGTGGCGGTGACGCTGGCGGCTTCCAACCCGCAGAGCGCTCACGCCAATGCGGGCCAGGCTTTCACCGCGCAGGAAATCCTCGATTCAGGGCATCACTTCTTCGGGTCGACCTCCGGGGGGCTCGCAAGCCTCGTCGAGCAGATATTCTCGTCCTACGGCATGCCAAACGGCTATGTTCTGGGCGAGGAAGGGTCAGGCGCGCTGATCGGCGGCCTGACTTTTGGCGAAGGCACCCTCTACACCAAGAATGTCGGCGACCACCCGGTGTTCTGGCAAGGCCCGTCGGTCGGGTGGGACTTTGGCGGCCAGGGATCGCGTACGATGATCCTGGTCTACAACCTCGACAGCGTCCCATCGCTCTACCGGCGATATGCGGGCGTGGCAGGGTCGGCCTATGTCGTTGCCGGGCTCGGCTTCACGGTGCTGAAGAACGGCCCGCTGCTTCTGGTGCCAGTACGCACCGGCGTCGGCGCGCGCCTTGGCGTCAACATCGGCTACCTCAAGCTGACCCCGCAGCCGACCTGGAACCCGTTCTAGGCGGCGCTCCGTCAGCAACGCTGTCCTGAACGCCGCATCTGCCTGCCTCACGGCACTGGATTCCATCCGCCTCGTCGTGGCAGATAGGGCAGGGTGTTCCGCCCGGTTGTGATGCCGGGCGTGTTGAGTGGATGGACGATTGTGATCCAGACGGCGCTTTTCTTCATTCTCGGCTTCCTGAGCGCGGGTTTCCTGGCGCTTCTGGTCGCGCCGTCGATCTGGCGGCGTGCCGTCGCGTTGACGCGCAGGCGCCTGGAGTCGACGCTGCCGCTGTCGATGGCGGAAATTCAGGCGGACAAGGATCGCGTCAGGGCCGAGAACGCCATCGCGGTGCGGCAACTCGAAATGAAGATCAAGACGCTGAGGGAGAAGTCGGCCACGCAGCAGGTGGAACTCGGCCGCAACCACGAAGAGCTGTTGCGGCTCGGCGGCGTGATCGAACGAAAAGATCAGGCGGCAGCGGAAGCGCGCAGCCAAATCGAGACGCTACGCGAGGAAAGCAGGCTCGGTGCCGAGCGGATCGCGACGCTCACCGAAGAAGTCAAAGGCCTTGAAAGCCGTCTCACGCAGCAGAAGGAAGAGAACGAGCGTCTTGGCCGGATGTATGACGATGCGAGTTTCAGCGCATCGAGCCGGCAGATCGAGATCGTGGCGCAGGAATCCAAGCTGGAGAAACTTTCCGAGGATGTTTCCGCCTTGCGCGCGGCGCGCAAGGAGGCAGATGCGCAGTTGCGGGAAGCCAAGGCCGAGGCAAAGGCGTCCAGCATGGCGCTACGCGACGAGCGCAAGAAGAGCGAGGGCCTGGAAAAGAAGCTCGCGGCCATGACGTCTTCGCTTGCCGACAGCGACGACAAACTCGAACGCAGGCTTCAGGAACTGCGCCGCCTGCGCGAGGAGTTGAAGGAAAAGGCTTTGCTCGAGCGGACTGTGGACGAGCTGAAAGGGACGTTGGCCGACAGGGAGGACAAGCTCGAACGTCGCGCACAGGAAATGAAGCGTCTGCGCGAGGAGCGCGAAACAGAGGCAGGCGTCGTGGAAGCAGGCGGGCTCGCAGCGGAAGAGCGGCGACGCATGGAGGATCGGCTGACGAGGATGACGCAGGAAAATCGCAAGCTGCGTGCCGCGCTTGACGAGACCGGCAAGGGCTCAGGTGACAAGGACAAGGACAAGGAGAAGGACCGCGAGAATGCCGCCCTTCGCGAGCGGATCGCTCAGTTGGCAGCCGAAGTGGTCAACCTCACGGCCGTGCTTGATGGCCCGGATTCACCTGTGTGGAAGGCGCTTGGGGAATTGCCGGCGAGACCGCAGGCGAATGGCGGCGCCCAGCCCGCCGCGAGCCTGGCCGAACGCATACGTGCCTTGCGCGATGCCGCCGCCGGCCGGCCGCAAGGCTGAGCTATTGCCACAGGCGGTGCAATGCGATCGCGGAGGCTGCCGCGACGTTGAGGCTGTCGAAGGCGTCCGACATCGGTATCCGCACCGTACGCATGCGGGCCATGAGCGGTGCCGGCAAACCCTCGCCCTCGGTGCCAAGATATAGCGCGGTGCGGCCTTGACGGCTGAGTGTGGTGACATCGTCCCGCCCGGAAGGGGATAGCGCCACCTGCTGGAACCGATGACGCTCCAGTGCCTCGAAGAGCTGCGTATCATTGTCCAGCTTCGCAAACGGCACCTTGAGCGCCGCGCCGACCGATACCCGGATCGCCTTGCGGTAGAGGGGGTCGCAGCACGATGCGTCCAGCAGTACCGCATCGGCCTCGAATGCCGCAGCGTTGCGAAAGATCGCACCGACATTGTCGTGGTTGGCGATGCCGACAAGTACGACGACGAGCGCATTGTCTCCCAGGCTTTCCAGCAGCGCCTCCGCGTCAAGCGTGCGCGTCCGGCCCATGGCCAGTATGCCCCGGTGGATGTGGAAGCCGGCAATCGCGTCCATCACCGCCTGGGATGCCACGTAGACGGGCATTTCGGGCGCGGCCAGTCCGAGCGTCGACTGCATCCCCGGCAGCCGCTTGTCGAGCACCAATGCCGATTCGGCTTCGAACTGCCGCGCGGAGAACAGGACGTTGAGCACGACCTTGCCTTCGGCGATGAAGCGGCCCTCGCGCCCGACGAGGTCGCGCTCGCGGACGGCGTGGTAGCTGGCGATGCGCGGGTCGTTCGCGTCCTCGATGCGGATGATTTCCATATCAGTCTTCGCCACGCGGGCGCCAGCGGGCAAGCAGCGCCGAGTTCGTCACCACGGAGACGGACGAGAACGCCATGGCGGCACCCGCGAACATCGGCGACAGGATCCCTAGTGCCGCCAGTGGTATGCCGATGACATTGTAGACGAAGGCCCAGACGAGATTTTGCCGGATGGTGCGCTTCGTCGCCAGCGCGATATCGAGCGCTGCAGGCACCAGCCGGAGGTCCGGCCGCATGAGTGTGATGGCCGCAGCCTCGCGCGCGACGTCGATGCCCGATGACATGGCGATCCCCAACCGCGCTTCGACAAGCGCGGGCCCGTCGTTGAGGCCATCGCCGACGAAGGCGATGCCCTTGCCGTACTGTTCCGAAAGGCTGCGGATGGCGGCGATCTTATCCTCCGGAAGCAGGCCGGCGCGGATGTCGTCGATGCCGAGCTCCTTGCCAATGGCCGTCGCTGCCTGCGCGGTATCCCCGGTCAGCATCACCGGTACGAGACCCCTGCGTTTCAGCGCGGCGATCACCTCGCCTGCTTCCTCGCGCGGACGGTCGGCAAATCGCACCGCGCCCGCAAGCGCGCCGTCGACGATGATGAACGCGGTGGTGCCAGCGTCGCCAAGTCTGCCTTCGAACGTGTCGAGTTCGCCGTCGCCGATGCCTGCCTCGCCTGCGAACTTGCGGTTGCCTACCTCGACGCGGTGACCGGCGGCGTTGCCGGACAGGCCCTTGCCGGCGGTTGCCCGTACATCGGCCGCGGTCGGAATCGCAAAGCCGTTCGCCCGCACTTTTTCCACCAGCGCCTTGGCAAGCGGGTGTTCGCTGTTCGCCTCGACCGCCGCAGCCAGTGCCAGTACCTCGTCGCTGGCGTCGACGGCCGCCACCTGTGGCTTGCCAAGTGTCAGCGTACCGGTCTTGTCGAACGCGATCGCTGCGATGTCGCCCGCCCTTTCGAGGGTCTCGATGTCGCGGATCAGGATGCCGGACTTTGCAGCCGCGCCCGTGCCGGCAACGAGTGCCGTTGGTGTTGCAAGGCCAAGCGCACAGGGGCAGGCGATGACAAGCACGGCGACGGCTGCCACCATCGCCCCGGTCGGGTCATCGGCCACCAGCCACCAGACCAGAAATGTCGCTGCCGCGATGACGAGGATCGTCGGAACGAAGATGGCAGAGATGCGATCAACCAGCTTCTGGATCGGCGCCTGGCCGGTCTGCGCGTCCTCGACCAGGCGCGCCATGCGCGCCAGCCGCGTGTCCTCGCCCACCGCTTCCACCTCGATCTCGATCGCCGACTCGCCATTGACGGTGCCGGTGATGACCGCGTCGCCGGGGTTCTTCTCCACCGGCAGGCTCTCGCCGGTGACCAGGGCTTCGTCGATGCTCGAACTTCCGCGCAATACGCGGCCGTCGCAGGGAATGCGGCCTCCCGGACGCACCAGCACGATGTCGGCGCGCTTCAGCGTCTCAACCGGAACCGTGCGTGAACCGCCCTGGATGATCAGCTCGGCTTGCCGCGGCTGCAGCCGATGCAGCGCTGCCAGTGCGGCGGACGCGCCCTGTTTGGCGCGCGCTTCCAGATACTTGCCGAGCATGACCAGCGTGAGCACGACCGCCGCGGCCTCGAAATAGAGGTGGGTGCCGCCATCGCCCAATGCCACCATCACCAGAGAATAGACATAGGCCACCGAGGTGCCGAGCGAGACCAGCACGGCCATGTTGGCCGAGCCCCCGCGCAGCGCTGCCCATGCCTCGCGCAGGAACCGGGTTCCCGAAGCGAGCATCACGCCCGTTGCGAGCAGTGCCTGTCCCCACGGCCCGATCCACGGCGCCCCGGCGCCCAGCATCATCGGCAAGGTGCCGCCGACGAGCACGATGGACAGCGCCGCGGAAATGCCGAAGCGCAGGAGGGTCTGCCGTTCTTCGGCACGTTTCCTGGCCTCGCGCGCCTCGTCCGCCTGGCGCCTGCGGGCGTCATCGGTCTCTCGAACCGTTGCGCCATATCCGGCCTTCTCGACGGCCTGGGTCAGGAGCGCCGGCGAGATCGGCCGGCTTGCCTCAATGGCGGCCCGCTCCAGCGCGAGGTTTACGTTCGCCTTGTCCACGCCCTCGACGCGGGACAGAACCTTCTCCACACGCGCGGCGCAGGCGGCGCACGTCATGCCGGAAATGTCGAGCGAGAGCTTGTTCAAGGTCGTGTCACCCGTCGATGCGGGCGTCGTAGCCGGCATTCTCGACTGCCGCGACCAGCCCGGCGGGATCGGCGGAGCCCTCGCTGGATACCTTGGCGCTTCCCGCTTCCAGATCGACCGTCACCGCTGAAACGCCAGGCTGCGCGCGCAGCACACGTTCCACGGCCGCCTTGCAGCCACCGCACGTCATGCCTTCAACTTTCAGAGATATGTCCACGACGTCTTCTCCAATCCCGTGATCGGGGTGGAGATAGTGTTTCCAGTGGCTGGAAGGTCAAGGGCGAACGTGTTTATTCGGCCGCTGCCTTTGCGCCGAAAAGGCCGTCGAGGGTCAACAGAACCTCGCGCACCCTGGAGGAGTTGCACGAATAGAAGATCATCTGGCGCTCGCGCCGCGTCTCGACGAGGCCCATGCTGCGCAGCTTGGCCAGATGCTGAGACAATGCCGACTGGCTCAGGCTGACCTTTTCCGCGATTTCTCCAACGGAAAGCTCTCCGCCCAGGAGATGGCACATGATTGCAAAGCGTTTTCCGTTGCCGATTGCCGAGAGAAACTCCGCGACCATGTCGGCATTGTCTACCAGTTGTTCCGAAACCATTGGTCCCCCGTCGCCGCATGGTCCACCGACGTCAGGAGGGGATTGGCGTCTGGCAGAAATACAGAATCGCGGCCGGCTTCCTCATCGTCGGCGCGCAACCTAACGTAGCGCAAACCGCTTGGATCACAAGTGATTATGAAGAACTTTCACAAATGAGCGACGGGGTCCTGCAACTACGCCTTTGCCGCCAGACTCTGGCGCGCTTCGATGGCCATGCCGACGAGGCGCTTGTGCATGTCCGACGCGTCGGCGAGCGGTTCATCGAAGAAAATCCGCAGCACCCTGTCATTCAAGCAGATGTCGAAGCCGTCGGCGTCGATACCCGTCATGACCCAGCCGGCATCCTCGCTCTGCCTGCCGAAATGGACGGCGTAATTGGCGATGGCATCGAGATGATCGTCATTCATGTGCGAGACCGCGCCGGGTTCGGCCGCTGCGATGGCGTCGATATTGGGCGACGTCGTCAACAGGTCCTGCGCAGTCAGCGCATAGGCCTTGCCGAAACCGCCGTTGAGGCTGGCTGAGACCGGCTCGAGCCGGAAGTATGAGAAATCTCCCAGATTGGCGTAGAGCTTGGCCTTGGGATTGTGCGACAGGAACCGCCACTGGATGCGGGCGTGGCGTGGATCGTCCTTTGAAATGCGTTCAGCCATGCAGGCAATCGTCATGCGCGCATGCGCCAGAGGATCGCCCTTGCCGGGCTCGCCGAGCAGAAGCGAGCAGCGGGGATCGGCAATGATGCTGCCAGTATGGGCCGCCAGAGCGGAGACGAGAACAAGCGGCGTGCCATCGTGGTCGCTGGCGACAGCGACCCGGCTCGCCAGGGGGGCGCCGGACACCGGATCGAGCACGGCGATCGCGCCATGTCGGGACGAGCGCAACAGCGTCCGGGCCAGGCGCACGGCGTCGTCATCGGTCGCTCGAAGTACATCCTTCTTCTTCTCGTCCACGCCTCGGCCTCATAACTTGACTGTGCTTGTCCTATTATCGGCCGACGATGCCCTCGCTTGCAAGTCTCTCGGTTTCATCGTCCGCTAGGCCGAATGCGCGAAGCGTTGCGACCGCGTCGCGTTCGGCGGCATCCGCGGTTTCGCCTGGCGTGCGCGAGAAGCGTGGCGCGGTTGCGGGCCGCGTAAAACCGTTGCGACTGACATGGCTGCCACGCGCCACATTGTGCGGGTGGGTAGGCGCTTCACTCAGCGACAGCACCGGCGCCACGCACGCGTCGGTGGCTTCAAAGGTGGCTGCCCAATCGTCGCGGCTAAACTGCAGAATCCGGGTGGCGATGGCCTCGCGCATCTGCGGCCACAGTGTCTCGTCGTATTGCGCGTGGGCGAAGCGCTCCTCCAGCGGCAACAGCCGACAGAACTCGGCGAAGAATTGCGGCTCCAGACAGGCGACTGCAACATGGCGTCCATCGGCGCATTCGTAGGTGTCGTAGAACGGCGTTCCGGAGTCGAGCAGGTTGGAGCCGCGTGCCTCGCGCCAGATGCCGGATGCCAGGAAGCCGAAAAACGGAGCCGCCAACTTGGATGCGCCTTCAACCATGGCGGCATCGATGACCTGGCCTTTGCCGGAACGCGTCTTTTCTAACAACGCCGCCAGAACGCCCATGATGAGGAACATCGTGCCGCCGCCATAGTCGGCGGCAAGGTTGAGCGGCGGTACCGGCCTGGCGTCCTTCGGGCCGATAGCATGCAGCACGCCGGACAATGCCAGATATGTCAGGTCGTGGCCGGCGCGGCTGGCAAGCGGTCCATCCTGGCCAAAGCCGGTCATGCGGCCATAGACGAGGCCCGGATTGAGCTTGAATGCGTCATCGGGGCCCAGTCCCAAGCGTTCCATGACGCCCGGCCGAAAACCTTCGATCAGTGCGTCCGCCTTCCCCAGTAGTCGCAGCACGAGGGAGACGCCTTCCGGCTTCTTCAGGTCGATCCTGAGGATTTCGCGGCCGTGCCGGTCGAGATCGAATTGCGGCGGCAGGTTCAGGAATGCCTGATCCTTGGCCAGCCTTTCGATCCGCACGACTCGCGCGCCCATCTCCGCCAGCATCAGCCCCGCATGCGGTACCGGGCCGAGCCCGGCCATCTCGATGATGGTCAGGCCGGCCAAGGGGCCATGGTTGCGCGCCTCCGCCACCGTGCTCACGAAGGCGCTCTTACTTTGGCGCCATGCGGATCGCGCCGTCGAGGCGGATGACTTCTCCGTTGAGCATCTGGTTCTCGACGATGTGCGCCGCCAGCGCGCCGTATTCGGCGGGATCGCCAAGACGGGACGGAAAGGGCACCTGCTGGCCGAGCGACTTCTGCGCGTCCTCGGGCAGTCCGGCCAGCATCGGCGTCCTGAAGATGCCCGGTGCAATAGTCATCACACGGATGCCCGAGCGGGCGAGGTCGCGTGCGATCGGCAGGGTCATGCCGACGACGCCGCCCTTTGACGCCGAATAGGCGGCCTGGCCGATCTGGCCGTCATAGGCGGCAACCGATGCGGTGCTGACGATGACGCCGCGTTCGCCGCCCTCCAACGGGTCGAGCTTCTCGGCACGTGCCGCAAACAGCCTGATCATATTGAAGGTGCCCATCAGGTTGACCTCCAGCACCTTGCGGAAGACGTCGAGCGGGTGGGCGCCGTCCTTGCCCGTGGTCTTCATCGCAACGGCGATGCCGGCGCAATTGACGAGGATGCGGGCGTCTCCAAGCTTGTCGGCCACCTCGGCAAAGGCTGCCTCGGCGCTGTCGGCGTTCGAAACGTCGCACTTGACGGCAATGCCGCCGAGTTCCCCGGCCACGGTCTCGGCACGATCGACATTGATGTCGAACAGCGCGACCTTGGCACCCTTGGCAGCCAGCGCGCGCGCCGTCGCCTCGCCGAGCCCGGAACCGCCACCGGTGACCACGGCGACCTGACCTGATGGGTTCATGAAACTTCCTCCGCAAACATTGTTATGGAATAGAACAATCTCGCATCATCATAATGTGCCGTCATGCGAGGGCGCAATACGTCGCTTCTAGCGTCGCACCACCGACTTCAGCACGTCGCGCACGCCGATTGCCCCGACGAAACGGGAGGCTTCGTCGAAGACCGCGACGGGAGCCGTCTGCGACTGATGCATGGCCTGCATGACCGCCTTGAGCGAGGTGCCGGAACGCGCCCAGTAGACCTGGTGGGCGTCGGCGGGCAGGGGATCAAAGGGGTCGCACGACGTCCAGATCGCCGGTTGGCCGTTGCGTTCGGCACCGATGACGAGCCCGTTGTCGTCGAGCTGAAAGCGCGTCGTGCACCGACGATCGAGCCAGACCCAGTCGTCGCCGGCGTCCTGCAGGTCGCGCCGGTCGCGCATCACGTTCCAGGCAGTCAGGACGGACAGGGGATTCACGTTGGCGATGAAGTCGCGGACGTAGTCATTCGCCGGGTTGAGCACGATGTCTTCCGGCGCGCCGCTCTGGATGATCCGCCCACCCTCCATGATGGTGATGCGGTTGCCGATCTTCAGCGCTTCCTCGAGGTCGTGGCTGACGAAGAGGATGGTCTTGTGCAGGCGCTCCTGCAGTTCCAGAAGCTCGTCCTGCAGCTTGGTGCGGATCAACGGATCGAGGGCGGAAAACGGCTCGTCCATCAGCAGGATGGGTGCTTCGGTGGCAAAGGCGCGAGCAAGACCGACGCGCTGCTGCATGCCGCCGGACAGTTCATGGGCGTATTTCTTCGCCCATTGCGTCAGGCCGACCAGCTCGAGTTGCTTGGCCACACGCTGGCGGCGCTCGGCGGCAGGCACGCCGGAAAGCTCCAGCCCGAAACCGACATTTTCCTCGACCGTGCGCCATGGCAGCAGGGCGAATTGCTGGAACACCATCGCGACGCATTCGCGTCGAATCTTGCGCAGTTCGGCCGGGGTGCCCGAGACGACATCGGCGGCCCAGTCGCCGTCATGGACTATCACTTCGCCACGCGTGACCTCGTTGAGGCCGTTGACGGCGCGAAGCAGAGTGGACTTGCCGGAACCCGACAAGCCCATCAGCACGGAAATCTCGCCCTGTTCGACGGTCATGCTGGCATCGGCGCAGCCGAGCACGGCGCCGGTCTTTTCCAGTATCTCGGCGCGGTCTGCACCCGCGTCGATCATGCGGATGGCTTCGGCCTGCTCCTTGCCGAAGACGATGTCGACGTTGCGGAATTCGATCGCCGCGCTCATTTGCGTTCTTCCCCGCCGATGCGCGCCATCCGGTCGAGGATGATGGCGAGGACGACGATGGCCAGTCCTGCTTCGAGGCCGAGCGGGATGTTGAGGGTATTGAGGGCACGCACGACGGGCGTGCCGAGGCCGGACGCGCCGATCAGCGCGGCGATCACCACCATGGACAAGGACAGCATGATGCATTGCGTCAGGCCCGCCATGATTGTCGGCAGGGCCGAAGGCAGTTCAACCTTCCACAGGAGTTGGCCCTTGGTTGCCCCGAACGCTTCGCCCGCCTCCAGCATTGGCTTGGGCACCGAGGTAATGCCGAGATAGGTCAACCGGATGGGCGCCGGCATGGCGAATATGACGGTGACGATCAGGCCGGGCGCCAGCCCCAGGCCGAACAGGATCAACACGGGGATCAGGTAGACGAAGGTCGGCAACGTCTGCATCAGGTCAAGGATCGGCTGCAGCACCCGATAGACGCGTTCGTTGTGCGCGGCCCAAATTCCAATCGGCACGCCGATGGCCATCGATGCGCTCGCGGCCGAGACGACCAGTACGAGTGTCTCAACCGTCTCGGCCCAGAGTCCCTGGTTGATGATGAAGCACAGGCCGACGACGACACCCAGCGCGAGTTTCCAGGAGCGCTTGAGCGCGTAGGCGAGCGCCGCGATGGCAAGCACCACGACGACAGCCGGCAGCCAAAGGAGCGCGTCGACGAGCCCGTTGAGGACAGTCGACAGCCCTTCGGCCACCGAATCGAAGAACCACGCAAAGTTGGTCGTGAGGAAATCGAAAAAGTCCCGCCCCCAGCGGCCGACCGGAATCTTCCAGCCGGCAATCCATTCAGAGATCGGGTCCATGGGGCGGGGTCCTCAGGCAACGGGGCAGCGGGAATGTCGGCCGTCGCGTGGGCTGGTTAGCGCAGCGACAGCCGACCAATGTCGTCTCAGAGGCCGAGTGCGCTCTTCACCGCTGCGACACCGTCCGATCCGTCAAGCGTCGTCACGCCTTCCAGCCAAGGGCCGAGGGCATCCGGGTTGGCCTTGATCCATGCCGTGGCGGCCGCGTTCGGCTCTTCGCCGTCATCGAGGATGGCGCCCATGATCTCGTTTTCCATTTCGAGCGAGAAAACGAGGTTGTTGAGGAACTTGCCGAGGTTCGGGCACTCCTCGGTGAGGCCGGCGCGCACGTTGGTGTGCACCGTCGCGCCGCCATAGTTCGGCCCGAAGACGTCGTCGCCGCCGGCAAGATATTCCATCTCGATGTTGGCGTTCATCGGATGCGGTTCCCACCCCAGGAAGACCATGTGCTGGTCGGACCGTGATCCGCGCATCACGGCCGACAGCATGCCTGCTTCCGAGCTTTCAACGAGCTCGAAGCCGGAAAGGCCGAACTGGTCGGCCTCGATCATGTCGAGGATGAGCCGGTTGCCGTCATTGCCCGGCTCGATGCCATGGATCTGGCCATCGAGCTGGTCGCGGAACTCGGCGATGTCCTCGAACGATTGCAGACCGGCATCGAACGTGTATTTCGGAACCGCCAGCGTGTATTTGGCGCCTTCGAGGTTGGTGACGAGCGTCTCGACGGAGCCATCCTCGCGGTAGGGCGCGATGTCTGCCTCCATCGTGGGCATCCAGTTGCCCAGGAACACGTCGACGTCACCGTTCTTGAGCGATGCGTAGGTGACCGGCACCGACAGCACCTGCACGTCGGGCTCATAACCCAGCGCCTCGAGCAGCACCGAGGCGGTCGCGGTCGTCGCGGTGATATCCGTCCAGCCGACATCCGAGAAAGTCACGCTGCTGCAGCTTTCCGGATCGGCCGCGTAGGCAGCGCCGGATCCAAGGGCCGTCGAAATAGCGAGTGAAATCAGCAGGGTCTTGCCATGCGACATGAAACGTCTCCCATTTTTCTGTGGCTCGGTGGCGGGGTCGCCATCGATCATGTTGATTGTCTTGAGCCAAACATCATTTCGCGCCGGATTCAACCCGCGTGAAACATCGCGTCACGGCGTGATCTGGTCTGGATGCTGCAGGGGAGGGCTTTTTGGTGGACGGAGACACGAGAGGCCTCCCCTAGCGACGCCTCATGCGCTTAAAAGCAGCATGGCCAAGCTCTATTTCCACTACGCCACGATGAACGCCGGCAAGACGACGATGCTGCTGCAGGCGTCGTACAACTATCGCGAGCGCGGCATGACGACGATGCTCTTCGTCGCCGGCCACTATCGCCGCGACGATCAGGCGGGATATATCTCGTCACGGATCGGGCTGGAATCGGATGCGGAGATGTTCCGCGATGGCGATGATCTGTTTGCGCGCATTGGTGAACACCACGAGCATACGACCACGCATTGCGTTTTCGTCGACGAGGCGCAGTTCCTCGAAGACGAGCAGGTGTGGCAACTGGCGCGCGTTGCCGATCGCCTGAACATCCCGGTGATGTGCTACGGCCTGCGCACCGACTTCCAGGGTAATCTGTTCCCCGGTTCGCGCGCATTGCTCGCGATCGCCGACGAGTTGCGCGAGGTGCGCACGATCTGCCGTTGCGGGCGCAAGGCGACGATGGTGGTGCGGCTTGGCGACGATGGCAAGGTGGCGCGCCAGGGCGCGCAGGTAGCGATTGGCAAGGACGTATACGTCTCGCTTTGCCGCCGGCATTGGGAGGAGGAAATGGGGCGGCTGCCGCCTGAAGACATGATCGGCTTCACCGGCGGCTGAGCCGAAGCTGTAACATTCTCGGCAAGAACGCCGATTATGGGCCTCGGTGCCCTTGAGCGAACCCGGCTGCAATGCCAATAAGCGCGATGAACATTCCTCTCGTGCACGCCCCACCCCTTACCGACACCCGACGCTGGACGAAGCTGCTCGCCCAGTACAAGACGCCGCATCGCGGTCGCAGCGCGTTTGAGCTGGCGGTCACGATCCTGCCGTTCTGCGCGTTGTGGGTTCTGGCCTGGCTGTCGGTTGAATACGGTTTCTGGCCCGGGCTGCTGCTGACCATTCCCGCCGCCGCCTTCCTGCTGCGGCTGTTCATGATCCAGCACGATTGCGGCCATGGCTCGTTCTTCGCCAATCGCCCGAGCGACGACTGGACCGGTCGCATCATCGGCGTCCTGACGCTTACGCCGTATGGCTACTGGCGCCGAGCGCACGCTACTCACCATGCAACGGCCGGAAACCTCGACGAACGCGGCATTGGCGACATCACCACGCTCACCGTGTCCGAATACCGGGCGCTTTCCTTCTGGGGGCGGCTCCGCTACCGGCTCTACCGCCATCCACTGGTGCTTTTCGGCCTCGGACCGATCTGGGTCTTCGGACTGACACAGCGGTTGCCGCTGGGCTTGATGCGCGTCGGCCTGGGCCCGTGGGTGTCGACCATGACCACGAACGTCGCGATCGCGGCGATGGTCACGGCGCTGATCTACATCGTGGGACTGGTGCCGTTCCTGCTTGTGCACCTGCCGATCGTCATCCTTGCCGGCAGTGCCGGTATCTGGCTCTTCTACGTCCAGCACCAGTTCGAGGAGACGCATTGGTCGAACGGTCCCGATTGGGACTTCAGGGAAGCGGCCCTGCACGGCTCGTCCTATTACGACCTGCCGGCGATGCTGAACTGGCTTACCGGCAATATCGGCATCCATCATGTCCACCATCTATCGAGCAAGGTGCCGTGCTATCGGCTTCCGGAAGTGCTGCGCGATTTTCCCGAACTCAAGGAGATCGGACGCATCACCATCGCGCAAAGCCTCGACTGCGTGAAGCTGGCGTTGTGGGACGAGGACCGGCGCCGGCTGGTCTCCTTCCGTGAAGCCCGCGTCGGGACGTGAAGTCCGCTGCGGGCCGCGTCCAAGGTCAGGCGAAGCACAGTCGCTGACGTTGTTGGCTGCCTGTCTTTCAATCGACGTGCGCGCCACATATATTCCCTAAAGTCATTTTGAGGGGTTGGAGCAGATCGCATGGCCACATTGCAGAATTTCGATGCCGAAATTGCCAAGACCAAGAAGGTCGTGGAGGACATGCGATCGAAGATCGAGCAGTCCGGTGTGGTGCTGGACACGTTCGCCGATGCGGACCAGCAGATCGGGGCGGCGGATTTCGATATCGAGAACGCGCGTATCCAGGACGTGCTCAACCAGCAGAAAGTCATGGAAGGCAATATCGCCGACCTGATCATCGGACTCGAGGACGCGACCAACGTGTTCGGCACCGAGTTCGAAAGCATGAAGAACTACACGGGCTGGGAAAGCTTCGTCGGCATCTTCTCCGCACAACGCAAGCAGCGTATGCGCACCGAACGTGTGCGCAACATGTCGCTGGCCGGCAATCTGCAGGAGCTGCTGTCCAAGTCCGACACCATCGTGGGCATCCTCAAGGAGCAGAAGAACATCCTCGACCAGCGTTACGCGACGTCGGAGGCGAGCCTGGCGCAGGTAATCGAGCGCCGCAAGGGCACGATCGAGAACCTGACGGCAACGCAGAAGCGTATCGAGGAACTCAACCCGATGCTGCTCGACATCGAGAACCGCATCGCGGCCTCTACCGACCAGACGCAGCGCACTGAACTGGAGGGCGAGCGCTCCAAGCTGGCCACCGAATACAATGAGCGGCAGGCCAAGGAGCAGGAGCTTCTGGCAGAGAGCCAGACGCTGGAGCGATACACGTCGATGTTCCAGACCTTCGTGGATTCGCTCAACAACCAGATCGCGGCGCAGAACACGCTGATCAACAAGCTGACCATCGATACCGAGCAGCGCATCGTCCTCTACAAGGCGCTGGAAGACTCGCTGAAGACGGCCGCCCAGCAGGACGTTGCCCACAAGATCAACACGCTCGGCAGCCAGGTCGATACGACGGCGGAGACCACGATGGCTGGAATCGGCGCAGCCGCGCAGAAGCACATCGGCGACCTGCTCGAACTGCACGAGAAGAACATGGTCGCGACGGCCGACATACAGCGCCGCAAGAAGCTGGCCGACGACGCCTTTGCGCGCCGCTTCGAGGAGGTGCTGCGCAAGCACAACGCGGCCGACTACGTGAAGCAGTAGGCTTAGGCCCGCTCGCCGATGACCAGTACCGCCGATCCCGCGGCCCGCTATTTCGATGCGATCACCTCCGCCTTGAATGGCCTCGACATCTTCATGCGCGACGAGCGATCGCCGCTCTACCGGCATGACCTGGTGGCGAAAGTCCTGTCGGAATATGTGGTGAGGCTGGAAAACTCCTTTGCCTGCTGGCGGAACCGCCTCGGTTTCATGGACAGCTTCCGCATTTCGCGGGCGGAGAGCGGGTTTCCGGTTTTCCAGAACGTGCTCGAGCTGGAGAACGATAAGCGCCACGCCGACAAGCGGCTTTCCGCTATCCCGGAGCCTGCGGACCTTCGCGCCGAGATGGCAGACTTCATCCTGCGCCAGCGGGCCATGCCGGATGCGCTTCGCAAGTCGATGGCGGAGCGCCTCTATCTGGAGGAGGTGGCCGCCGGGCTGGTTTTCGCTCCGTTCGTGCTTCCCAAGACGATACGGGTCGCGGTCAATCCCAAGACGAAGAGGCCTCTCTACGTCGTGCACTGGGGCGCCTTCGACGGATCGGCCAACCTGCCGATCGTCTACATGGCGACGGTGGAGGATTCCTCCGACAGCATGGTCAATGCACTGGTCACGAAGGACGGCAAGCTCGACGCCACCGTGGATATACCGCTGCCGGTGGAGGGCTTGCTCAATCCTGACCTCGCGCATCGGTTCGACGATTTCGCTGAAAAGAATTCCGTCTATTCGCTTTCGCCTGCCACGATCGCCGGCAATCTCGACAAGGATTTCGACACGCTGCATCCCAAGCAACTCCGGCGCATCGTGCTCGGGCCGTTCTATTCGACCGGAATAACCGAGCACAATTCGACGGTCGCGGACGTGCTCTCACGGGTGCGAAGAGCGGAGAATGCCTGGCTGCTGACCTGGACCGTGCAGGAGGTCTATTCGAAGGCGGAGCAGCCCGCCAAACGCGGCCTCTTCTCGAGCCAGCCGGCGCGCGAGGAGTTCCACATCAACACCGACGATCTCGAAGCGGCCCGCACGGGCGTGTCGCATTACGAAAAGCATGCCCTCATCCCGCACGAGGCCTACCAGGTGCTCTACGCGGCGGGCGAGGCGCAGAAGATCTTTTCCGGCTACCAGGTGCACATAATCTCCAATGGGCAAGTGATCAGCGATGTGTGAGGAGGGACGCGCATGGACACCGGCCTGACGGCAATCTCGGAAACGGATATCGAAAAGCATCGTGCCATGGCACAAAGCTTCATCACGCGGGTGGTGGTGCTCGAGGATTCGTCAGGCCGGTCGCAGACCGGGCTGGCCGGCACCGGACGGCGTTTCGTCTCCACGGTTTCGACGGGATCGGTGCGCAAAACGCGCGAGGTGGAACTGGCGAAGACCGTGCAGGCGGTCCGCCCCGACGACCAGCTCCTGTCGATCCCGCAGCATACGCTGCTCTATCGCGCTCGGCGTGGACTGGCAGTCGCGATGGCCGTTGGCGACGTGTTCGCCAAATCGACCGCGCTGGAAGATTTGCAAGCGAAGAATGCGCGGGCGCCGCTGGAGGGAGACGATGTCGCCGCCTACAAGCGGTTGCTTTCCGCAGCAAGCTACGTCGTGGCTTTCACCTTCGCATCCTACCTGCTGCAGACCATCGACAGCGACGCGGACGCGCCCGGTGACGTGGCGGAGCCGGATTGCGTTTTCGACACCCAGCAGGATGCGCTGAAGGCGCTGGTCGCCGGGCTCGACGCCAGCTTGCAGGGAGCCAAGGACGAGCTCGACCTGCCGTCTCGCACCCGCGCTTTTGCGACGGCCGCGATCGAGGGACTGCTATCGCGCAAGGGGCGCTTCGACGCGCTGGGTGCGTTCGAGGACGCGCATATCCGTATCGAGAAGGACGATTTCACGATCGACGGCTTCGACGTCGCGCCGGGGCGCAAGTCGAAACCACTCGTGATGACGTTCAAGAAGCCGGACGAGGTGGTCGGAAACCATATCGCCAAGTACCAGTCACTGAAGCTGGCCAAGATGCTGATGGCCTACGATTTCGACCGGCAGCTCAATCCGTTCGTGGAACTCGGCGGCTTCCTGTTCACCTTCATCGGAGATGGTGCGCCGGGCACGGGCAAGACGACGCTGATCCAGATGATCGCCGGCATCGTCAACGAGTATGCGCAGGTCGCGGGCGTGCCGTTCCACTACGAGAATTTCGGCGTCGACCAGATTTCGTCCTATCAGGGCAAGTCGGGGCAGAACTGCCGGCAATTCATCAACAATGTGCTCAACCCGCGGGCCATCGGCTTCGGCACTGTCGACGACATCGACCAGGTGGCCGCCAAGCGTTCCGACGACCGCGCGTCGGCAGGCCAGCAGGAAATCACCGGCGTTCTGATGGATGCCTTCGCAGGGGCGGGCACCGTCGTCCGCGGGAACTGTTCGTTCGGGATGTTCTCCAACTATCCCGAAAACGTCGACGATGCGCTGCGGCAGCGCGCCGGCGCACGCTGGCTCGTCGACGGACCGCAGACACGCGACGACTATGTGGACATCTTCGTGCTGCTTGCGGGCAAGAACCACGAGATTCCGCTCGGCGACCATACGCTCTATGCCGCGCAGGAGATCAAGCGCGCCATCCAGAACGCCTACGACGAGCATTCAAGGCCCCAGGAAGAGGGGTTGAAGCGCGTCTACGACCGCTTCATGGACGAGCGCGGCGAGCCGAAGACGCTGGCAGACGTCGGTAACTATCTCCATCGCATTAAGGAAGCCGAGCCGCGCTTCACCGGCCGCGCCATCAAGAACGTCACCGATGCCATCAAGATGCGGGCGATGGACATCGAACTGCCGGATGCATGGTTCGAAACGCCCGAGGCGTTCATGGGCAAGGGCTACGACGAGAAGAAAGCGATGATTTCCGAACTGCGCCGACCGTTCACGATGGACATGGTCATGCAGGAGATCAACCGCTACGCCGACTCCGAATTCCGCTACTCCGACAAGTCAGACGATGTCGCGGTCGAGAAGATGATCCGCGATGCGAAGCTGCGGGAGCGGACGATCGCCGAAATCGAGGCGCTGAAGGCGAAGGGCTTGTGGAATGGCTGAGCCTTTCCTTCTTCCCGTGCTCCCCGTGAACGGGGAGAAGGGACTGTGAATCTCCTGCGCGACAGCGAGCTCATTTACGGCAGGCTTCTTGCCATCGAAGAGCCACACCTTATCGAGCGCTACAACAAGGCGCTGCAGGCGTTCGGGCTGAAGCCCACGACGCGGGAGCGCATCGAGATCGACCGTACCGGGTTTTCGCCGCAGGTGGCCGAAGACCTCGACGACCCGCACTACCTCGATCCCAATCAGATCAACCGCCGATTCATCATCCTGACGCCGCAGCAGATCGACCTGCCGGTGGTGCACACAGCGTTCTCCAACACCTCGCAACTGCTCTACGAGTTCATGACGGCCAATGCGCGCGTCATCAACGCGCTGACGATCAAGGACGTGATCTATGGAGAGATCGAGGACACGGTCAATAAGGTTGAAGACATCGAGGACCTGCTGTCGATCAACCAGGTCGAGTTCAAGGTGCTGTCCGCGGAGGACGTCACGGGCAAGGCGACCGAACTCGCGACGCTTGTCGACCGGCTGAAACAGGAACCCGATTTCTGGCGAGACACCAGCGCGCTGGAACACATGGTCGATCTCGCCAAGGTCACCGGCGACATCCGCCAGAACGCGCTCGTGCCGGACCAGGTGATCTTCAGGCACAACGCCTACTGGACCAGCCTTTTCGGCGGGCTCTACGTCTTCGTCGATCCTGGAATGACCACCGTCATCAGCGATCCTTCAGCGCCGGGATTCCGGCGGTCGCGGCCATGGCAGGTGAGCTACCTGTCCCTGCACGACGTCGAGCGGGTGTTCGACTTCCTGATGGAGACCGGTCGCATCGAATTGCCGCGCGCCTCGTGGATCGACAATTCCGGCTATCTCGAGCACCGTGCGGAAATGGCGGTGCGCATGCTTATCCACCAGGCCGAGCCAACGCGGAAACTCGGTGAACTGGACAAGGTCTGGCTCCAGACATGGATTCACAGCCATGCCGACATGATCAATCGCGACGGCACGTTCCCCTTCCTCAACGGTGCCAAGCGAGAGCTCGCGCAGCTTGGCCAGATCAAGATGGAGGACGTGCGTCCAGACCGCCGCTTCCTGCTGGTGCGGGCCAAGCCGGGCCACCCTGACGCGTGGCTGACGAACCGGCTTATCTCGGACTTCGTTCCGTTCGACTTCATTTCGCGCTACGTGTTCAACAAGCAGGGATTCTATCGCGACTACGAGGGTTTCAACGAGGTCTGGCGGCATCACGTTGTGGAGACGCTCAAGGATGCGTATCTAAAAGACAAGGCCGGGCTGCGCGCGCGGCTTTATGGCCTGCACGACTGAGGGTGAGACATGCTTGATCCGATCGTCAATTTCTTCACCCGCGTGTTTCAGGCGCTTGGCCGCGGCATCGGCGTTTTGGTCGGGCTTCTGCTGTGGCCGTTTCTGTGGGCTGGCCGCTGGTACACGCAGCGCGGTTGGATCCTGCGCGGCGCGATCGGCCTCGTCCTGCTCGGTATTGTCGTGCTTTACGGCTATTTCTTCTATGTCACGCAGTTCTGGACCAATTTCGACCCGGACTATCCATCGGCGATCGTCGATACGAGCGAGCCGGTAGCCGCCGGCGAGGAGGTCTCGGGAGCCGCGTCCGGGCAGACCGCCGCAAGCCAGACCTGCAAGCCATCCGCCATCGTTGCCGTTTCGGCCGCCCTCATCGACTTCAACGTGAACCAGAACGCGTGGATATCCTCCATGCTGGCGTCGAAGATGGGGCTCTTCGGTATCGACTGGCGCAGCACGCCGTTCTTCGACAACAAGGCCGCTTTCCAACTCGGTATCCACCAGGTGCTGCGACGCACGACGACGGAAATGGTGGACACGCTTGGTCGCGTGCGGGGAACCTCACAGATCGACCAGAACCTGCAGGACGCGCGCACCGCGATGGCGTGGAGCGAGACCGCCTGGTATATCGGCTGGCGCGGGCCGACGCGCCCGTCGCCGAGCGTCTTCCGCGAAGGCCGGGAAAAGCTGCTCGCGTTCAATGCGAGCCTGCAGAATTGCCAGGCGACATTCGATGCGCGCGCGGACAACCTGCTGTTGTTCCTCGACCGGATTGCAGGCGATATCGGTTCCACCTCGGACATTCTCGGGCAGCGGATCGAGGCGTCCGATGCAGGGTGGTTTGACCTGCGGGCCGACGACCGCTTCTGGTTCGCCTACGGCCAGCTTTACGCGTACCATGGCATCGTTGCAGCCGCGCGCTCGGACTTTGCCTCAGTGGTCGCGGAACGCAATCTGACGACATTGTGGACACGCATGGAGGCGCAGTTGCGGAGGGCGCTCGAAGTCCAGCCTTGGATCATCTCCAATGGCAATGAGTCCAGCGCCTTTTTCCCGTCACACCTGGGCACGATGGGCTTCAATCTCCTGCAGGTGCGTTCGAACCTCGTCGAACTGAGGCAGATTCTCGATCGGTAATCGTGGAAGGGAATTGGGTGGCAGACTGACGAAGCGATCGCTTGGCAGCGCTGTCGTAAGTCGCTTAGCTTGACGGTCCGATCCCCCCCACGCCCCACGCCCCACTCCCCAACACTTGGCACGACATCTCGGATTGTATACAGTCTGTCGACATGACGCGTGGAGGACCGTGTCGCATTCTGCCTATTGCGCGGCATTTTTGGGATGGCGCGGAAGGGATGGAACGGTCTTTGATGCGCCCAACTTCGGCGCGGGCAACGCGTCGATCAACGATCCAGACCCCGGGGGGAGCTATTGATGGCCGATTTCAAGACAGATATCGAGATTGCGCGCGCCGCAACGAAGAAACCGATCATGGAGATCGGCGAGAAGCTCGGTATACCGTCGGAGCACTTGCTGCCTTACGGACACGACAAGGCAAAGGTCTCTGCTGAATACATCAAGCAGGTTCAGGGCAACGCGGATGGCAGGCTCATCCTCGTCACGGCGATCAATCCGACGCCGGCGGGCGAGGGCAAGACGACGACCACTGTGGGGCTCGGCGACGGCCTCAACCGCATCGGCAAGAAGGCCGTCGTTTGCATCCGCGAAGCATCCCTCGGACCGAATTTTGGCATCAAGGGTGGCGCAGCCGGCGGCGGCTATGCCCAGGTAGTGCCGATGGAGGACATGAACCTCCATTTCACCGGCGACTTCCACGCCATCACCACCGCACACAACCTGCTGTCCGCCCTGATCGACAATCACATCTACTGGGGCAACGAGCTCGGCATCGACATCCGCCGCGTCGCGTGGCGGCGCGTCATGGACATGAACGACCGCGCGCTGCGCGGCATCGTCTCGTCGCTCGGCGGTGTGGCGAACGGCTTTCCGCGCGAGACAGGCTTCGACATCACCGTCGCCTCTGAAGTCATGGCGATCCTGTGCCTTTCGACCGACCTGAAAGACCTCGAGCGCCGGCTCGGCGACATCATCGTCGCCTACCGCCGCGACAAGAGCCCGGTCTTCGCCCGCGACCTCAAGGCCGACGGTGCGATGGCGGTGCTGCTGAAGGACGCCGTTCAGCCGAACCTCGTGCAGACGCTGGAGAACAACCCCGCCTTCGTCCATGGCGGTCCCTTCGCCAACATCGCGCATGGCTGCAATTCGGTCGTTGCCACGACGACTGCCTTGAAGATCGCCGACTACGTGGTCACCGAGGCAGGTTTTGGCGCGGACCTCGGCGCGGAGAAGTTCTTCGACATCAAGTGCCGCAAGGCCGGTCTCAAGCCCGCGGCGGCGGTGATCGTCGCCACAGTGCGGGCGCTGAAGATGAATGGCGGCGTCAAGAAGGACGAGCTGGGCGCGGAGAACGTCGCGGCGGTCAAGAAGGGATGTGCCAATCTTGGGCGCCACATCGAGAACGTCAAGCAGTTCGGCGTTCCGGCGGTCGTCGCCATCAACCACTTCCATTCCGATACCGACGCCGAGATCCAGGCGGTCAAGGACTTCGTTGCCTCGATGGGCGAGGAGGCGATCCTTTGCAAGCACTGGGCGCAGGGCTCGGCCGGGATCGAGGAACTCGCCAACAAGGTGGTTTCGCTGGCGGAAAGCGGCGCCTCGCAGTTCGCACCGCTCTATCCCGACGACATGAAGCTGTTCGACAAGATCGACACTGTGGTCAAACGCATCTATCGCGGATCGGAAGCGATTGCCGACAAGAGCGTGCGCGACCAATTGCACCAGTGGGAGGAGCAGGGCTATGGGCATCTGCCGGTGTGCATGGCGAAGACGCAATATTCCTTCTCGACTGATCCGAACCTTCGCGGCGCGCCGACCGGCCACGTGGTGCCGGTGCGCGAGGTGCGGCTTTCGGCCGGCGCCGGTTTCGTCGTTGCCATCTGCGGCGAGATCATGACGATGCCCGGACTGCCGAAGTCGCCGTCTTCCGAACGCATCTTCCTCAACGATCAGGGCCAGATCGAAGGCCTGTTCTGATATGCTCGTCCCGGCCGGTGATGCACCGGCCGGGACACAGCCTCGCCGCGCCCATCCGCGATACTTTCCCAGCCGTCTACGGCTTGCCGTGACCGCTTCCAACCGCCATACCAGACGGTCACGGTCGAAGCGGGAAAGTCGATGATCTCCAAGTGGGCATGGCATCTAAAGCGTCTGACGCGAAAGCTCTGGCTGCGCGCGGCGCTCATCTCGCTTCTTGCGGTCGCGGCGGCGCTGGGTTCGCTTGTGGTATCGCCGCTTCTGCCGCCGGGCCTGTCGGCCCAGATCGGCGCGGACGCCGTCGACAACATCCTCAACATCATCGCCACGAGCATGCTGACGGTGACCACGTTCTCGCTGAGCACGATGGTCGCGGCCTACGCGGCGGCGACGAGCAATGTCACGCCTCGTGCGACGAGACTGCTGATCGAGGACACGACGACGCAGAATGTGCTGGCGACGTTCGTCGGTTCGTTCCTCTACAGCCTGGTGGCGATCATCACGCTCTCAATGGGGGCCTACGGGGAACGCGGAAGGGTCGTGCTTTTCGCGGTGACGATCGTGGTCATCATCCTCATCGTCATGACGCTGCTGCGCTGGATCGACTATCTGTTGCGGCTGGGTCGGGTTGGGGAAACGACGCAGCAAGTCGAGAAGGCTACCACCGAGGCGATGCGCATCCGCAAGAAGACGCCGAACCTCGGCGGCGTCCCGATCGAGCAGGCCGAAAGCGGCATCCCCAGGAACGCCAGCCCGATCTTCACCGATACGATCGGCTACGTCCAACATATCGATGTCGACGCCCTCAACGATTATGCGGTTGAGGCGAAGGGTCGGATTTACCTTGCAGCATTGCCCGGCACGTTCATCGATCCGAAACGCCCGCTGGCCTGGTGCTCGGGCCTCAATGAGACGCCGGATGCCGCAACGATCATCGCGGCGTTCACGATCGGTGAAGATCGATCCTTCGACCAGGATCCGCGCTTCGGCCTGTGCGTGATGGCGGAGATTGCGCAACGGGCGATGTCGCCGGCAGTCAACGATCCCGGTACCGCCATCGACGTCATAGGCCGTGCCGTGAGGGTGCTCTCGATCTGGGCCGAACCCGATGCGGAGGCGGAGGTGCAGTTCAACAGCATCTTCGTCCCCTCTATCGATATCGCCGATCTGTTCGACGATGTCCTGACACCGCTGGCTCGCGACGCGGCAGGAAGCGTCGAAGTTCAGATCCGGCTGCAAAAGGCCTACTCGGCGCTGGCCAGGATCGGCGACGCCCGCTACGAAGCTGTCGCGAAGCGTCATTCGAAGGCGGCTATCGAGCGTGTGCGCGCAGCGATGACCAGTTCGCACGATGTCCAACGTGTCGTAGATGCGGCCAAGTTCGTGGGGCGGACAACGGGCCAGAAATGACCTGCCCGGCAGCAGTACCTGAAACTGGCGAATTGCCCGCCCACGAGGCGATGCGAAACAGGTGATGCTCGCTGCGGAGCCTTTCAGCCTCGTCCCGTGTGAGGCCGGCGTCGAGCAGCAAGTGATCGTGCGGCTTGGCGAGTAGGCTCGCCAGAGCGGCACGGCGGGCAGCGCCGCGTCTCCAGCGCCGCCACGCCTCGCGCAATCCGAACAGCAGAATCCTGCCAGTGGTTTGAAGCCGATTGCTCATGGCATCCTCGAACGGTTTGACGTGGCTCGAACAGTCTGATGGGTCCAATCTGGGATCGGTTTTGACATTCGACAAACGAATAGTGAGAATGGCAGGCATTCGATCTTCTGATGGTGACCTGATGTACCTGCCACTTGAAAGCGATCTGCTTCGCACGTTCCTGGCCGTGGTCTTGCGGCAGAATTTCACGCGTGCGGCCGAGGATGTCGGCCGCACGCAATCGGCCGTCAGCATGCAGGTCAAGCGACTGGAAGAAATCGTCGGCGAACCGTTGTTTCAACGCGGGGCAAGGGGTGTGGTGCTCTCCTCCAGAGGCGAGCAACTGGTGCCCTATGCGCGGCGGATCGTCGGTCTGGTGGACGAGACCAGCACGGTGATGCGGCTCAAGCCGCTCGACGGGCCGGTGCGCATCGGGCTGCCGGAGGAGTACGGCCAGAACGTCCTGCCGCGTGTGCTGGCAGCATTCGCCGAGCGGCACCCTGCCGTCGAAGTGACCGTCAAGTGCGGCTATTCACGCCAGCAGATGGCCGCGCTCGAACGCGACGAGGTCGATCTCGCCATCGTGTTCGACTGGAGCAGGGAAACGATCGGCGAGGTGCTGTGCATCGATCCGACCGTGTGGGTGACGTCGCTGGCCCACAGCCTGCACGAGCAGGACCCGATCCCCGTCGCGATTTATGGCGATTCGAGCTGGTGCACCGACTTCGCGCTGCGTTCTCTCGACCAGCATGGGCATCGCTACAGGATCGCCTACACGAGCGATCACAGTGGCGGCCTCAAGATCGCCGTCTCTTCGGGGCTCGCCATAACAGCACTGGCGCGCAGCAACATTCCCGCCGGATGCAGGGAACTTAATCAAGCCGACGGCTTTCATCAGGTTGATTCTTCCCGCGTCGTGCTGCGGCGAAACCCGCGCCGTTCGAGCCCAGCTATCGAGGGAATGATCGAGATGTTACGTGTAGCCTTCCAACCATCCATCCTTGCGAACCAGACATAGAATGATCAACTTCACTGACCTCGTGCGCGGCATGCGCGACTACCGTTTTGCGACGGTTCCCGTCGTCATGGTGGCGATCTTCGCCAGCAGCATCTACGCCTTTCTCCAGATCGCCGACGAGGTGGGAGAAAACGAAATCGAGGAAATGGATCAGTTCCTCCTGCTGCTGTTTCGCAGCCGAACGGATGCCAACGACCCGCTCGGCCCGCCCTGGCTCGAGGAAGCGGTGGCCGAAATTACCACACTGGGTGGCTATCCCGTCCTGATCCTGCTCGTCGGTTCGGTGACCGGATTTCTCATCGTCGCCCGGAAATACGGCCCGGCGCTCTACGTCCTGGCTTCAGTGATTCTGGGAACCGTGGTGAGCCAGGGGCTGAAAATGCTCTACGATCGCCCGCGTCCGGACATTGTCGACCACCTCGTCGGCATTCATACGGCGAGCTTTCCGAGCGGCCATGCAACCATGTCGACCGTCGTCTATCTCACGCTGGCGGCGCTGATAATTCGCCTGGTGGATGACGCCCGTATCCGCGTCTACGTCATGTCGGTCGCGATATTCGTGGCACTGCTCGTCGGCCTGAGCCGGATCTATCTCGGCGTGCACTGGCCCAGCGACGTCGCCGCCGGCTGGACGCTCGGCGCGGCGTGGGCGAGCCTCTCCTGGCTCGCCGTGTCCGGGCTGCGTGCCTACCGAAACAGGGAGATGGCCGGATCATGAACAGCAACACGGGCGCATTGCCGAAGCCACATCCCGGATGGATGAAGCCACTGGCCAGGCTCGGCTACGCCGCACGCGGGCTTGTCTATCTCGTCATCGGGGCATTCGCCGCGCTGACGGCGATCGGCAGCGGGCATACCGAAGATTCGCGTGGGGCACTGGAGACACTCGTCACCGGCACAGCCGGGGGCATTGTCGGGGCAGTGCTGATCGTCGGACTCGCCAGCCATAGCGCATGGCGTTTCGTGCAATCGTTCGCCGATACCGACGACCATGGCTGGTCGCTCAAGGGTTTGGCGATTCGTGGCGGCCTGCTGGTCTCCGGCGTCGTCTATGCTGTCCTGACGGTCTACACGGTGTCCCTGTGGCGCGGCCTCGCTTCCGACGAGGGCGGCGGTGGCGGCGCCTTCGCGGAATATCTGTCAGGCTTCGTCGGCGCGCGACCGGCAGCGTGGCTGCTTGCGCTGGTGTTCGTGATCGTGGCCGGTGCGCACATCATGAAGGCGGTCCGCAAGGGCTATCGCAAGCATATCGCTGCTCCGCAGCAGTTCGAAAAGGCGCTCGATCCAATCGCCCGCACGGGGCTCATCGCGCGGGGCCTGACGTTTCTCATCATTGGCATCCTGTTCGCGACGCGTGGCCTGACTGCCGGCGGTGACGGCAGCGGCGAAACTCCGGGTCTGAGTGACGCCCTCAACTACATTACCGGGCTGCCGTTCGGCGGCATCCTGCTTTCCCTGATGGGCGTCGGGCTGGTGGCCTTCGCGCTCTATTCGTTCATCGAAGCTGCCTGGCGCCGCATCAACGCCGAGGACATCCTGCGTTGAAGCGCTAGCCGATGAAGCGAAGCGGCTTGAACTCTTTCATGTCGTCGAAGGCGCAGAAGGCCGGCAAGTCGAGTTCGAGCCCCTGCGGAAACGTTTCGAGTTCCGCCTTGATGTCGTCGAGTGCTGCCAGATAGGTGTCTTGGCATTGCGGGGGCAGCCATTCGAGCTGGTAGGCCAGCGTGATGTGGAATGTGTAGTCTTCGTGGTCGGGATGGCGGTAGCCAAGCAGGTCGGCGAGCGCATCACGCGCGTCGCGCATCACCCTTTCATCGTCCTCCGTCAGGCCGGAGACGACGATCCCCAAGGGGGTCACCATATCGGCCTTGATACGGAACGGTGCGGCGACGCTGAAGGAAGCGATTCTGGCATCCATCCACGAGGTTGCGGTTTCAAGTCTTGCCTCGCATGAGAGGCCGCTTGGCCAGAACGGCCGGCTGCGCCGGTTGTCGGTGACACCCTGGAACAGCGTTTTGTGGAGGCTGGCCACCGGGGTAAAGGTGAAATGGTCCGCATGCGGCATCGCCATCAGCCTCTCCCGAACGGCGACGATCGCTGCCTGCGTTGCAGAGCCATCCGTCACATGCGAGACGAAGGTATTGCCGGGTTCGTAGAGAAAATTGCCTTCGCGGTCGTACCGCGTGCCCAGGTAGCGCGGCGGTTTCTCCTTGCGGGTGGACGTGAAATGCAGGGCAAAATCGTCATTGGTGGCGTAGGCCAAGGCTGGCTCCTTTCAGTCCGGCGTCGCCGTCCGCCTAGATGATCCGCGTGACACCGCCGTGACGCCAGGCGGGGCATACGAGCCCACAGAAATGCGCTTGCCGCCGCCGTCGTTCGCCGCTATGGATTTTGCCATGAACACGCATTCGACCTCGAACCTGTGGTGGTGGGCCTGCTGACAGCGGCCAACTGAGCGCATGCGCGTGGAAAAGGGATGGCCGCAACGGATTTCCGGGCGGCCATTTTGTTTTCAAGCTGATCCGGAACGCCTGCGGCGGAAACGGATGGAGACACCAGAATGACAGTGGAATTGCTTGAAAACGGTGCGGAACGTTTCGTTACCGCCGGTGGCATCGCGATTACCAGGCAACGCCACGACACACCGTACGAGGCAGCGATCGAGACCTACATCGACGCGCTGGATTCGCGGCGCGGCTGTGTCTTCTCGTCCAACTACGAATATCCAGGACGCTATACACGCTGGGACACGGCGATGATCGATCCGCCGCTGGTGGTCAGCGCGCGCGGCCGCGCGATGCGGATCGAGGCGCTGAACAAGCGCGGTGAGGTGTTGCTGCCGACCATCGAGAAGGCCGTGAAGACCCTGGGCGAGGTGACGATCGAAGAAGCCTCGAACCGGCTTCTGAACCTGCAGGTTGCGCAGGCGGGCAGGGTCTTCGCAGAGGAAGAACGCAGCCGCGTGCCCACCGTCTTCACCGTCCTGCGCGCGCTGGTGGACCTCTTCCGGTCGCCTGAAGACAGCAATCTCGGCCTCTATGGCGCGTTCGGCTACGACCTGGCGTTTCAGTTCGACCATGTCGAGCAGAAGCTTGAGCGCGCGCAGAGCCAGCGCGACCTGGTTCTCTACCTGCCGGATGAAATCCTCGTCGTGGATCATCACCAGGCCAAGGCTTGGCACGACCGTTACGACTATGCCGGCGATGGGTTCTCCACCGAAGGGCTGCCGCGCGAAACGCCGACCGAGCCATTCCGCCAGTCCGATCGCATCCCGCCGCGTGCCGACCACGAGCCGGGCGAATATGCCAGGCTCGTCGACAAGGCAAAGGAGAGCTTCCGCCGTGGCGACCTGTTTGAGGTGGTGCCGGGGCAGATGTTCTTCGAACGCTGCGAATCGAAGCCGTCGGAAATCACGCGGCGGCTGAAGAAGATAAATCCCTCGCCCTATTCATTCTTCATCAACCTGGGCGAGGGGGAGTATCTGATCGGCGCCTCGCCAGAGATGTTCGTGCGCGTCAACGGCCGCCGGGTCGAGACCTGCCCGATCTCCGGTACGATCAAGCGCGGCGACGATGCGATCTCGGACTCCGAACAGATCCTCAAGCTGCTCAACTCGAAGAAGGACGAGAGCGAGCTGACGATGTGCTCGGACGTCGATCGCAACGACAAGAGCCGGGTTTGCGAACCGGGATCGGTGCGGGTGATCGGCCGGCGGCAGATCGAGATGTACTCGCGGCTCATTCACACCGTCGACCACATCGAGGGGCGACTGCGCGAGGGCATGGACGCCTTTGACGCGTTCCTTTCGCATGCATGGGCCGTCACGGTGACGGGTGCACCCAAGCTCTGGGCGATGCGCTTTATCGAGAACCATGAAAAGAGCCCGCGCGCCTGGTATGGCGGGGCGATCGGCATGGTCCATTTCAACGGCGACATGAACACCGGCCTGACGCTGCGCACTATCCGGGTCAAGGACGGTATCGCCGAGGTGCGCGCAGGCGCCACGCTGCTCTACGATTCCGACCCTGCAGAAGAAGAAGCCGAGACGGAACTGAAGGCGTCGGCGATGCTGACCGCAATCCGCGAGGCTTCGGCCGGTAACGCGTCAACCGCCGAGCGCGAAGGCGCGCGGGTTGGCGAGGGCGTCTCGATCCTGCTGGTCGACCATGAAGACAGTTTCGTCCATACGCTCGCCAATTATTTCCGCCAGACAGGCGCCTCTGTCGCCACCGTGCGCTCGCCAGTCTCGGAAGAGGTGTTCGACCGCGTCAACCCCGACCTTGTCGTGCTGTCTCCGGGGCCGGGCAGCCCGAAGGATTTCGACACCAAGGCGACGATCGACAAAGCGCGCAAGCGCGACCTGCCGATCTTCGGTGTGTGCCTCGGCCTGCAGGCGCTGGCGGAGGCCTATGGCGGCGAACTGCGCCAGCTTTCCGTTCCCATGCATGGCAAACCGTCGCGTATCCGGGTCAACAAGGCCGGCACCGTATTCTCCGGCCTGCCGAAGGAAGTCACGGTGGGCCGCTACCACTCGATCTTCGCCGATCCGGTGCGGCTGCCGGAGGAGTTTCTTGTCACCGCCGAGACCGAAGACGGCGTCGTCATGGGCATTGAGCATCGCAGCCAGCCGGTTGCGGCCGTTCAGTTCCATCCCGAATCGATCATGACCCTCGGCCAGAACGCCGGCATGCGCATGATCGAGAATGTGGTGGCGCATCTGGCACGCAGGGCGAAGGTCAAGGCGGCCTGAGACGGTGACTTCCAAGCAAAAGATCCGGCGCCTGGCGGCGTGGTCGATCGTCGTGGCGTTCGGCGTGATGGGGCTGAAATTCGTCGCGTGGCGGATGACCGGTTCGGTCGCGCTCTACTCCGACGCGCTGGAATCGATCGTCAACGTCATCGCCGCCTTTGCGGCGCTGTGGGCGATCTCCGTCAGCCACAAGCCTGCCGACCGTGACCACCAGTATGGCCACCACAAAGCCGAGTATTTCTCGGCTGTTCTGGAAGGCGTGTTGATCGTTGTCGCCGCGCTGCTGATCATCGCGGAAGTCTGGCGCAGCTGGCAAAATCCGACCTCGCTCGAACAGCCGTGGCAGGGGCTTGCGGTCAACGGAGTTGCTGCCGCGATCAACTGCCTCTGGGCCCTGCTGCTGATCCGCGTCGGCGGCCGGGAGAAATCGCCCGCGCTCGAGGCTGACGGCCACCACGTCATGACGGACGTGGTGACTTCTGTTGGCGTCATCTTTGGCCTCGTCGCCGCCGTCTATTCCGGCTGGCACTTTCTCGACCCGCTGCTGGCGCTTGTCGTGGCATTGAACATCCTGTGGCAAGGGTGGAAGGTCATCACCTCGTCGCTGGACGGCTTGATGGACCGCGCCGTGCCATTCGACGAGCACGTACGCATCCGGGACATCATATCCTCCAATTCCAAGGGCGCGCTCGAAGTCCACGACTTGAAAACCCGTTTCGCCGGGCGGGCGACCTTCATCGAATTTCACATGGTGGTGGACGCCGACATGACGGTCGGCGAAAGTCACGCGATCTGCGATCGTATCGAAGATGCGCTGACCGCGGAGATTCCTTCGGTTCGCGTGGTCATCCACGTTGAGCCGGAGGACGAGGCGAAGCTGCCACCGGGTACTCCGGCGGTGCCGTTCGCCTGAGGGAGCGCGTGCATAGGATGGACCGATGAAATTCGCCGCGACGTTTCATGATCTCCGGGGCAAGTCGGTGTTCATTTCCGGCGGCGGTTCCGGCATCGGTGAATATCTGACTGAAGGGTTCGTCGCGCAGGGCGCCCGGGTGGCTTTCGTCCAGCGCAGCGATGCCACCACGCTCTGCGACAGGATCGAGCGCGACCATGGCGCGCGTCCGCTGTACATCCCATGCGACGTCACCGACATTCCCGCGCTGCAAGCCGCAATTGCGCAGGCCTCAGAGGCGCATGGCGACGTCGGCGTGCTGATCAACAACGCCGCCTGGGACAATCGCCACTCGCTTGATGACCTCACCGTCGAACAGTGGGATTACATGCAAAGTGTGAACCTCAGGCATCATGTCTTCGCCATTCAGGCGGTGGCGCCCGGCATGCGCCGTGCCGGCGGTGGAACGATCGTCAACTACTCGTCGATCGCCTACATGATGGGAGGCGACGAGTTCCCTGCCTATGTCACTGCCAAGGCGGGCATAACCGGCCTGACGCGCGGCTTGGCGCGCGAACTCGGCCCCGACAACATCCGCGTCAACGCGCTGATGCCGGGCTGGGTGCTGACGACGCGTCAGCGCGAATTGTGGGCCAACGAGACCTCGCTTCGCGCCCATGTCGACCGGCAATGCCTGAAGCTTGAGATCCCGCCACAGGCCATGGTCGAGCCGACGCTGTTCCTCGCTTCTGCCGCCTCCAGCGTGATGACTGGGCAGGCGCTGGTCGTTGATGGCGGCGTCGTGGTCACGGGCTGACGACGCTCTGCCGACGGCGCCTGTGGGCCTTGCAATCACCGATCGGCGGACGGCCCGGCCGCGGCGACACAATCGCTGTCGCGGCCCGGCGGGTCGACCTGCACGGTGACGTGGTCGATGGCAAAACGCTGCTCCAACCATGCCGCCACGAGGGGTGGCAGGGTCATCGGGTCGGTGCCCGACGCCGGCACGACATGAACCGTGGCGACGCGCGATTCTTCGGCCAGGGTCCAGGCGTGGAAGTGGCGCGCCTCGGCGATGCCATGGATTTCTGCGATGCCTTCGGCGGCTTGCCTGCCATCGACGCCGTGCGGCATGGCCTGCAGGAGCACCCGGACCGAATCGGCGACGAGCACCCATGCCGATCGCACGATCAACGCCGCGACCACCACGGACAGGAGCGGGTCGAGAATCGTCCAGCCGGTCAGCATGATGCCGACGGCTGCTGCAATGGCGCCGACCGAGCCGAGCAGGTCACCCAGAACGTGCAGAAAGGCGCCGCGCAGGTTGCCATCCTGCCGATTGCCCGACCACAGCGCATAGGCCCCGGCGAGGTTGACCAGCAGCCCCACGACGGCCACCGCCAGCATGGGGCCGGCCAGCACCTCGACCGGCTGGTTGAGACGCTTGAGCGCTTCCCATGCGATCCACGCCACCAGCAGCAACAGGGTCGCGCCATTGGCGAGCGCAGCGAGAACGCGCACGCGATGGAAGCCATAGCTGCGCTTCGCGTCGGCCGCGCGTCGCGCGATCCGGTAGGCGATCAGCGCCAGAAGCAGTGCGGCGGCATCGGAAACCATGTGGCCGGCATCGGCGACCAGAGCCAGCGAGCCTGCCAGCCAGCCGCCCACGGCCTGCACCAGCGCATATCCGGCGGTAAGGACGAAGACGAACCGGATGCGTGCTTCGTTGGAGGCGGTGACGGCCTGCGCGTGGTCATGGCCGTGGGAATGCGCGTGTCCCGCATGAGAATGGCTGTGTCCGGTATCGGTGTGGTCGGGCGGCATGCGAACTCCGGGTGTGACTGCTTTCCCCTGTCTAAAACCTCTAGCCACTAGAGCTTCAAGCCCAAAATCTACTATCGTCGCGCCGGTACGTCGCCGGCCCGCAGAAGCGGAGGCGAACCCGGGAGGTGATGCGGCATCATCCCCAGCCATGCGCGCGGCGATCGGTGCGATCATTCTTGATGCATCGCGGCGGATCGTCTAAGAGGGTGCGTATCTCGCATGCACCCGTAGCTCAGCTGGATAGAGTGCTGCCCTCCGAAGGCAGAGGTCACAGGTTCGAATCCTGTCGGGTGCGCCACTTTTCTACCGCTCCGGAATGAAACTCGGCACCTATGGGCCAGATGCAATTCGGAGCGGAACGCGGTCAGTCCGCATCATGTCGGGCGTGGCCAGCAAGCGCACGGTCGTCAAGTCGCGAATGGCTCCTTCGTCTCCTGACGCTGGCGGCTACGCGCTCCTGATCCAATGCCAGCGCGCATACTGCCGAACGGCCCGTGGAGACATCCGGGAGGCGAATGCGTCGGGTGCGTCAGGAAACCTGCGGCCAACATGCCATCGCGGAATCCGCGATGGCCATCAGTTTGCCCCTTCCTGCACCGTCCTTCGCAAGCGTCGACATGCCCTGGACCACCGCGAAGACATGGCCAGCCAGCATCTCGGCGTCCGATCCGGAGGGCAGCACGCCCTTGCGGATGTCTCGCTCGATCCGGGCGCGCAACGCAGCTTCGATACCCCGTCGGATGTCGGCCAGCGTCTCCCGCACCGCTTCGGCTTCCTTGGAACTCGTGACGAGCGAACTGGCCAGAAGGCAGCCGGGCGGCGTGTCGTCGCCCGTATCACCGAGCGCGGCGGCCACGAGCAAGTCGCGAGCGGCCTCCCGCGCGCTCGCAGCGCAGACGATCCGCTGTTCGACGTCCTCAATGCCCCCGAGATAGCGATCGACCGCCTCCAGGAACAGGCGTCGCTTGTCTCCAAAGGCAGCATAGAGACTGGGCGGCGTGATGCCCATCGCCCGCGTCAGGTCGGCAACCGAGGTCGCCTCGTAGCCATGGCGCCAGAAGAGATGCATGGCGCTGACGAGGGCCGCGTCCCGGTCGAAGGAGAGCGGCCGTCCTGTGCGTCGCACGAACGGAGCAGACAAGGAATCCATATCGATCACTATAGAACGCTTGACCCGGTCTATCAAGCGAGATAGAGGCTTTTATAACGATCACTAGGAAACGATCTCATGTCCATGAACACCTATCGCACGCTCGGCCGATCCGGCCTCGTCGTCAGCCCGCTGTCTCTCGGGACGATGACCTTCGGCGTCGGTCGATGGGGCATGGAAAGGCCCGATGCGGAGGCTGTCTTCGATGCATATGTAGAAGCCGGCGGCAATCTCGTCGACACGGCCGACGTCTATGCGGCGGGCCGAAGCGAGGAAATGCTGGGGGCCATGATCGCCGATCGCGGGCTCCGCGACAGCCTCGTCGTCGCAACCAAGTCCGGCTTCTCCGCCGGGAGAGGTCCTCATGCTGGCGGCAACGGCGCCAAGCATCTGCATCCCGCGCTGGAGGGATCGCTGCGCCGACTCGGCACCGACTACATCGACCTCTACTGGGTCCATGTGTGGGACTCGGTGACCCCCGCCGAGGAACTGCTTGAGACGATGGCGGGCCTCGTGAGGGCAGGGAAGATCCGCTATTGGGGGCTCTCCAACGCACCTGCCTGGTATGTGGCGAAGATCGCGACGCTTGCCTCTGCCCACGCGATGCCGGGCCCGATCGCCCTTCAATATTTCTATTCGCTCGTCAGTCGCGAGGTGGAAGCTGAGCACCTGCCTATGGCGCGCGACATGGGCCTCGGAATGATGCCCTGGAGCCCGCTCGCCTACGGCCTGCTCACGGGCAAATACGATCGCGCCACCGTCGAAGCGGGCGCGCCGCGCGCTGGCGGCCTTCCCAGCGACGCCGGGACAGGCGTCGCCCGACCGGAGGGCGACAAGCGGCTCGACGGAAGCAATCCTTTCGGCGACACGCTCTTCACGGATCGCAACTGGCGGATCGTCGATGCGCTACGTGGTGTCGCCGACGTGATCGGCGAGACGCCGGCCCGCGTGGCGCTGGCCTGGGTTCTCTCTAAGCCTGGCGTCGACACGGCCCTCATGGGCGTAAGCCGTGTCTCGCAAGTCCATGACAATGTCGCAGCGACCGAGCTTCGCCTGCCGGCAGAGCAGATTGCGGTTCTCGACGAGGCCAGCAGTCCGGAAAGGGCGATGATCTATGGACTCTTTACCCAGGTCGCGCGCCAGAACCTTGTGTTTGGGGGCGCCGCCGTGGTCGATCGCGGATAGGGTATGGTCGGACACGTCTGTGAACCGACGACATCTCCAATCCCTTCCGTGGCACTAGGCGGCTTCAATAGGCCGCCTCGCGCTGACGCTCGACCCGCCTTTTCAGGGCCTGGTTGAACCCGTCATAGCCATTGGCGCGGGGTTTCGCGCCCTGCCTGAAGAACGGCTGCAGTGGCCAGACGAGCGCGCCTGAGAACGTCTCGACATTGGCGAGATGCGTCGTGCCATCGGCGTTGGGCGTGAGCACGAAAGTATGCCGTCCCTCGAAGATGCTGGCGCTGACGATCCTGGCGGCCCATTCCAGCTTCTGCCCGGGTGTGGCGGCCGTGACGGTGGAGCCGAACGACATGCCCGGCATCCGCATCCTGAGCCGCGCGCCGAGCCGGGGTTCGCCGTCGACCTTCGAAAAGTTGCTCCAGTCTCCATACGAGAGGAAGTCGGCGAGAACCTCCCAGACCGCGCCCGGGGTGGCGTCGATGTCGATCTCGGTGGCGATGACGATGCTCATGACTTTGTCTCCGTGAGGGCCTGCGGCGCGCCTGTGGCGCGCGCCGTGGTGCGGTGTCAGGCGCGCGGGGCCTTTGCTGCGTGCAGCCCGTCGAGGAAGGCAACGATCCGCGGTGAAACAAGCTCCGGCATCTCGGTGTGCGGGTAGTGGCCGGCACCGTCGACGATCATCGTCTCCGCATCGAGCTTGCCGGCGAGCATGCGCGCCTCCTCCACCGCGTCCTTGAAGTCGGGATCCCTGGTGCCCATCACGACCAGGGCCGGAACCGTGCTCTTGTCCAGAATGGCCGCCGTGTCGGCCTTGGAGAGGCCGAGCATCGCCTTGAGCGCGTCGATGCGACCCGGCTCGCGCAGGTTCTTCGTGATCGCCGCTTTGACCGCGGCATGGTCGGCCGGCTTTTTGGTCGGGAAGAGCGTGTTCCAATACATCATCCAGAAACCGACGCTCCAGGGGCCAGCAAAGCCGATCTTCAGAGAGAGCTTCTGGACGAAGGATGGTTCCAGATCGCGCACGATCGGGCCGAGCAGCACCGCCCCGGTGACCTGATCGGGGGCATCCTTGCCGGCCCAGAGCGCGGAGCCGGCGGCAAACGAATTGCCGAGGATGGTGGCCGGGCCGGCGCCGAGATGCTTCAGCACCGCGACGGCGTCGCGGCCGACGGCACGCGCCGAAAAGTCGCTCCACTTGGCGGACGTCTCGCCGAAGCCGCGCGCGTCCATCGTGATCACACGGTAGCCCGCCTGCACCAGGGCCGGGCGGAGGAAGCGGTATTCAGAGCGCAGACTGCCCATGCCGGGAATGGCGAGGACGACGGGGCCGTTGCCGCCGGTGTCCTCGAAGGCGACACGGCCGCCTTCCGTGGAAAGGAACTGGGTCTGGGTAGTGTTCATGATCTTGATCTCTCTGGCTTCAGGTCGCCGGCTTTGCCGCGATCCCGTGTTGTTGACGCCCTTAAGCTAGCTGGCCTATTTTCGAATGGTAATTGAGTAGATCAGGATAGGGTCATTCCAGAAATGCATAGCCTCGACTGGACCCTGCTGCGCTCCTTCCTCGCGGTCGTCGAGGGCGGCTCGCTGTCGGCGGCGGCGAAGGGCATCGGCGCGACGCAGCCGACGCTCAGCCGCCACATTCGCGAGCTGGAGACTGCGCTGGGCGTGATCCTCTTCACCCGCTCGGCGCAGGGCCTCGACCCGACCAAGGCAGCGCTGACGCTGGTCGACGACGCGCGCGCCATGGGCGCGGCCGCCGAGGCGCTGGCACTGAAGGCGCAGGGGCGCTCGCAGCAGCTCTTCGGGACGGTGCGGATCACCGCGTCCGTCATCGTCGCCAATCTCATGCTGCCGCCGATCCTCGCGGCGCTGCGCCAGGCGGAGCCAACCATCCAGATCGAGATCGTCGCGTCGGATACCAACCAGAACCTGCTGCGCCGGGACGCCGACATCGCCATCCGCATGACCGACCCAACGCAGAATGCACTGATCGCGCGAAAGCTCGGGGACACGCCGATCGGCCTGTTCGCGACGCGGTCCTATTTCGACAGGCGCGGCCGTGTCACCTCGAAGGGCGACCTTCGGCACCACGACCTCATCGGGCTCGATCGCAACGATTTCCTGATCCGCGGCTTTGCCGGCCACGACATCCAGCTGACACGCGAGGAATTCGCGCTGCGCACCGATGACGGCATGCTGACCTGGAACCTGCTGCTGGCCGGCGCCGGCATCGGCATCGGGCAGGTCGTGCTGGCGCGCCGTCATCCGGAACTCGAACAGGTCGACGCGGGGCTCAAGCTCGGGGCCTTGCCGGTCTGGCTGGTGATGAGCGAGGAGGTGCGAACCAACGCGCGCATTCGCCGCGTTGCGGATTTTTTGGTAGCCGAGCTGACGGACATCCTGCACGGAGGGCGGCCTGGGCAAGCGGAGGGTGTTGCCGAGATCACATTGCAGAGACAATGACATACGACTTCTCAGTTTCATCCTGTCGGGTGCGCCATTCCAAAAACGGCCATATTCGGAACCTTGCTGTCCCCGAGCGATTTGACCTTCAGGCTGTCGTCGGAGGGATACGCGCTGGTTGAGAGGCATACAGAAACAGTGGTTCAGGATCATCGGGGCCAAGAGGCGACCGCGCCGTCCCACATACCGGCCAGGGGCTGGTTCGACATCTCGAACCGCTTGTGGCGGGCGATCGGCGAGGATCGGATTTTTCTTGTCGCAGGCGGCGCCACTTTCTACCTGCTGCTTGCGCTGTTTCCTGCGTTGACGGCTTTCGTCTCCGCCTACGGCTTCTTCGCCGATCCGGCCGCCGCGACCGGGCATGTCGACGCATTGGGAAGTCTGGTGCCATCCGATGTGCTCGGCGTCGTCTCCGAGCGGCTGGAGAGCCTGGTGACGCAAGACCAGAGCGCTCTGGGCCTGGGCATGATCCTCGGCATTCTGATTGCCCTGTGGAGCGCCAACAACGGCATCAAGGCGCTTTTCGAGGGCCTCAACATCGCTTATCGCGAGAGGGAGACGCGATCCTTCGTCAGGCTCAACCTGATCGCCATGTGCTTCACGCTCGGTGCGATGGTCGCCGCGTCGCTGCTGATCGCCGCCATTGGGATCGTCCCTGTCGTCCTGGCGGTACTGCATCTCGGAAGCTGGTCGGAGCTTCTGCTCAGTTCGCTGCGCTGGCCGGTACTGCTCGTCCTGATAGGGGCCGGAATCACTCTGATCTACCGCTACGGGCCCAGTCGCGAACCGGCGAAATGGCGGTGGCTGACCTGGGGCAGCGCCGGCGCCACCGTGGTGTGGGTGATGGCCTCCGCGGCCTTCTCGTTCTATCTGGAGCGCTTCGCCGACTACGAGGCAACCTACGGGTCGCTCGGCGCGATCATCGGGTTTCTGATGTGGACCTGGATTTCCGTGATCATCCTGTTGCTCGGCGCGGAATTCAACGCCGAGATGGAACTCCAGACATCCGTCGATTCCACCACCGGTCCATCGCGGCCGATGGGCAGCCGCGGCGCGGTGGTCGCCGACACGCCGACCCCGCCGAGAAACTGATACACTGCCACATCGCGGCGGTCGGCGTCAGATGACATGCCTTATGGCCATCCAGACAGCCATGGCGATCATCATCAGGTTCTCGGTCAGCGAGACGAAACCGAGCGGCACGTTCGACCCGCCGCCGACGCAGGCGCATTTAAGCTCCCGCCGCTCGACATAGACGGCCTTGAAGACGGAGACCGCGCCGACGGTCCCGATCACGAACGCCACAGGCACGGACAGCCACGACAACGCCCCGGCCAGCATCAGCAAGCCGGCCCCTGTTTCCGCGAAGGGGTAGATGTAGGCATAGGGGACCCAGCGCCGGGCCAGCAGGTCGTAGTTGAGAAACATGGTGGAGAAACCCTCGACGTCGCGCAGTTTCTGCAAGCCCAGCAGGATCATGGCGCTGGCGATGACCCATTCCGCCGTGCGGATCGGCTCGACGGTGCCGAAGGCCGCCCACGAAATCGCCAGACCCATCAGCGCTGCGACGGCGAAGATGGCGATCACGGGCCGGTAACTGGTGTCCCCTTCACGCTCCACGGGCTTGCCAAAATAGGCGCGCAGATCGTCATGCCCGCCAATGCGCCTGCCATCGATGAAGGTCTGCGGCGTCGTCTCCACCTCGTGCTCGCGCATGAAGGCCTCCGTCTGCGCCCGGTCCGTCAGGTGGTGGTCATTGACCGCGAAGCCGTTGGTCTCGAGCAGCCATTTCGACTTTATGCCATAGGGGCAGACATGCTCGGGCATGACCATGCGATAGAGGTCCGCGGTTCTGGTTTCAGGCTTTGTATTCGCGTCCATCGTGCCGCCTCCTTTTTTCATGATAGCCAAACACCTTGCCGCCGCGATTGATCCGCGCGACGAGGAGCCGTATCGGCCTTCCACCGGCTGGAAGGTCAAGCCGCCACCGAGAATGAACCTGGCATGTGCGTGGGCTTGAGCTTCCAGTCGCTGGAAGCCACATAGTGGCCAGCCTGCAGGATGGAGACCTTGCCATGAACATCGGAAATGCTGCCCGCAAGTCGGGCTTGCCGCCCAAGACCATTCGCTACTACGAGGAGATCGGGCTGATCACCGCAGACAGGGCGTCGAACGGCTATCGCGACTATTCCGGTGAGGACGTGCATCGCCTGCGTTTCGTACAGCGCGCCCGCAGCCTCGGCTTTTCCGTCGAGGAATGCCGGCAGTTGCTGTCACTCTACTCCGACCGGGACCGTGCCAGCGCCGACGTGAAGGCGATCGCGATCGACAAGCTGGGCGAGATCGACCGCAAGATCGCCGAACTGACAGGCCTGCGCGACATGCTTGGCCACCTCGTCTCGAACTGCCACGGCGACGCACGCCCCGACTGTCCCATCATCGACGGTCTGTCTGGCCGTACCGGGCATTGAGGCGCGCTGGGCGAACGGAGACAAGGGGAGGGTGGGCGAAGGGCAGCTCTTCGCCGACCGGGTTGCGGAAGAGGACCTTCATCCAATGCCAAACCATTAGCTTCGGCCCATGCGCGCAGAGGATTACTTCCGGTAGATGTGGCAATCGAATTCCGCCGCTTGCAACCTGGCAAGCTCGCCGCTTAACATCAATCCGTATTTATCCTTGGCGGGAACGATACTCTCCTCCTTGTCGGCTTACCCGGGGCCGCCTGGCAGGCTTTCCTCGCATACGGCCTGCTGGTTGCGGTGCTTGCAGCTCTCATTGCAGTGTTCGGCACGCGAACCCGTGCCTGGACTTGAACGACAGCGAGGAAAATGAACATGGAAGCGATACGGCAATTGGCGGCGAACGTTACCTCGGCCTCGCTCTGCGATGCGCTCGGGCGCATGCATACCCATCGGAGCCATGTTATCGACATGGTGTCGCCCACCCCCGGAAAGGTCTTGTTCGGGCCTGCAGTCACCATGCGAATGCTGCCGTGGCGTCAGGACCTCTACGACAGCGGCGTCCACGGCTTTGCTCGCCAGTTCTACCTCGCAGTCGGAAGTGAGCCAGCCGGCAAGGTGCTGGTTGTCGACAGCAGCGGTCACACTGCTGTTTCGGTAGGTGGGGGCACGAAACTGTCGCGCCTTGCCAATATGGGTCTTGCAGGCATGATTACGGATGGACGCCTGCGCGACTTCGATGAACTCGCCGGCTACGACCCGGTTTTCTACTGCAGTGGAACGACCATTCGTGCAGGTACGGGCGACTTGATGCCCGTGGCAGTCAACGAACCTGTGAATCTTGCCGGCGCTAGCGTAGTGCCTGGGGACTACGTATTCGCAGATGGGGCAGGAGCGGTTATCGTACCAGCGGTATCGCTGTTGGAAGCGTTGCAAGCCGCAAATGATATCCAGGCGAAGGACAAATACTACCTTGATGTGATTCTGCGCGAGACGGGCTCAACCTCCGGTGCCTCACCGAGCGACAAGGCATGACATGTCTCTGGTGTACCCGAACCCCGGTATTCGTGGTGCTATGCGATCTAGCAAAGGATGGACACTATGGTGACCCGTGGATTTGTAGGGAAGAAGCCCGGGGGCGGACCCAAGGACCCGACCGAACGCATTCCGCCCGGGCAGCACTTGGTGAATGACTTCCCGGTGCTGACGGCCGGCCCTACGCCCCGGATCGCGACGGTGGACTGGGCGTTCACCCTCAAGGTCGGCCCGCAACCCGTAAAGAAGTGGACTTGGCAGGAGTTCAACGCCCTGCCGATGACCAAGGTGGTGCGCGACATCCATTGCGTGACGACGTGGTCAAAGCTGGACACTCAGTGGGAAGGGGTGATGGTCGACGACATCCTGGCCGATGCAGGGATAGAACCGCCGACAGACTTCGTGTTGGCGCATTCGTTCGATGGCTATTCCACGAATGTGCCGGTAGCAGACATGGTTGGCGGCAAGGCTATGGTCGCGTTGAAATTCGGTGGGCAGCCGCTTGCGACCGATCATGGTGGTCCGGCACGTCTGCTGGTGCCGCATCTCTATTTCTGGAAGTCCGCGAAATGGGTGAACGGCTTGCAGTTTACGCAAAAGGATGAGCCAGGGTTCTGGGAACTACGCGGTTATCACATCTATGGCGACCCCTGGTTGGAACAACGGTATACCAGTGATTGAAGCTGCGAGCCTTTCGAAGGCTGGTGTGTGGATGGAGGCGCGCGTGTCCTCGATCCTTGACCGAACGCCGTCCATCAAGAGTTTCTTCTTCGACGTGGGAACGCACTTCCGGCATATTGCCGGGCAGCACATGGTCGTCAGGCTTACGGATCCGGACGGCTACAGTGTGATGCGGAGCTACTCCATCGCCTCGGCGCCCGCCGGCGATGGTATTATCGAACTGGCTATCGAGAGACTTGCAGATGGGGAGGTGTCGCACTTCTTCCACGATGTTGTCGAAGTCGGAGATGCCATCGAACTGCGCGGTCCCTTGGGAGGCCATTTCATCTGGTCTGCCGAAAAGCCGGGGACATCGCTTTTGATCGGCGGCGGATCCGGCGTCGTTCCGCTGATATCGATGGCCCGCCAGCGCCGGACAGGGTCGGCAGGTGAGCCCATGGGGCTGCTGCTCTCCGCACGCAGTAAGGACGACGCTCCATTCTTCGACGAACTTGTCGAGATGGATGCCGGAACCCCGGGCTTCTCGTTCACGGCCACCTTTACGCGGGAGCCTCCGGTGCGCGCTGCAGACTTCGACCGACGCCTGGACGAGGATATGATCCGGGTAGTCCTCGGCCGCCTCGGCCAACCGCCGGACTGCACTTTCATCTGCGGCTCGAACCGCTTCGTCAATGCGGCGGCTGACAGCGTCCTTGCTGCTGGCATCCCGGCCGAAACGGTGCGGACCGAAAGATATGGCGGCTGACGCGGTGGCTGGAACGCGCGCCTGACGACTTCACAAAGGGGAAAACCACGCACGACCAAGAAGACATGCAGCCGTCCGACGCGTCAGGCCATAACGGCTGCGTTCATCAAGGGCCTTAGCCTCCCTGCTTTCCTACCCTTTCACTCTTCAGCTACCTCAGGTCGTGCCCGGTACAAGCAAGGATCAGAAGTCGTTGGTTGAGGCCGATACCTGGCGCAATGGCCGCTTGTGAGAAATCCCAGATCAGGGTCGAATGTCCGAGAATGGTGTCGGAAGCAGCCATCGCCGGAGCGATGCGGGACATAGGTGACATTTTGTACCAATGACATGGCGGAGGGAGTGGGATTTACACACCTCTCCGCCAGTGTCCGCACTAGGTCGCAGAAGTGGTTGAAATACCGGAATTCTGCGGCCTTTTTGTTTGCTGGTATCCGCCCCCGTCCGCTATCATCCTCGCGACATTGTGGGGAAGATTGTGGGGAAGAGGTTGGCGCGCGGATCAAAGAAGCTTTCAGCCACGGAAGTCAAAGCGATTGTCCGCCCGGGCCGTCATGCGGATGGCGGGGGGCTATATCTCAACGTATCGGCATCCGGTACGAAGTCCTGGGTCTATCTGTTCATGAAGAACAGAGTTCGCAGGGAGATGGGGCTTGGCGCTTACCCGGCGGTCTCCCTTGCTGCAGCGAGAGAGAAGGCCGAGTCGGCTCGAGCCGTGGTGGCAGCCGGCGAAGATCCGTTCGCCCTGCGCAGACAAGAGGCGCCGAAGACTTTCGCAGAGGCCGCGGAGGCGTTCATCGGCTCAATGGAGAAGGGCTGGCGAAACGATAAGCATGTCGCACAGTGGCGCATGACGCTTGGACCGACATACTGCAAAGACATCCAAAATAGACCAGTTTCAGAGGTGAGCACCGATGATGTCCTGGCCGTTCTGTCGCCGATCTGGACCACGAAGGTAGAGACCGCGTCACGGGTGCGGGGGAGGATTGAGCGCGTGCTCGAATATGCCAAGGTCAAAGGCTGGCGGACGGGCGACAATCCGGCCCTCTGGCGCGGCCACCTTCGTGGCGCCTTGCCACCTCGTAAGAAACTTCAGCGAGGTCATCATGCAGCTATGCCATATTCGGACGTGCCCCAGTTCGTCGGTCGTCTGACGTCTGCAGATGCAATGGCAGCCCGTGCGCTGGAGTTCCTCATCCTTACAGCAGCGCGATCGGGGGAGGTGATCAACGCTCGATGGTCCGAGATAAAGCTGAAAGAAGGCGTGTGGATCGTGCCCAAGGAGCGAATGAAAGCCGGTGTGGAGCACCGCGTTCCTCTTCCTGAGCGGGCGATCGCGATATTGACTGCGCTGCACGATACGAGGCTCAACGAATTTGTATTCCCTGGCGAGAAGAAGGATCGTCCGCTCTCACCCATGGCTCTCACGATGCTGATGCGGCGGATGGATGCCGGCCACTTCACCCCGCACGGGTTCCGATCGTCTTTCCGCGATTGGGCTGGCGATGCCACAAGCTTTCCCCGAGAGATCGCGGAAGCCGCTCTTGCGCACAAGGTCGGCGATGAGACCGAGCGAGCCTATCGCCGGTCCGATGCTCTTGCGCGCCGTCGTAAGATGATGGGCGCCTGGGCTGCCTTCTGCACCAGAAAAAACGTAGGAAAAAAGTCTCCGCAGTAGTCCGCACTGGCTTGCGTTGTTCTTCTTTTGAGCTACATTAATGATTGATTGTAGGACCGCACTAGGGCGCGCAAAGTTCATATCTTGAGCCCGCCCGACATGTCTGTCCGGAGATAGCCGCAAGGCCATCCAGCATCGCTCGCAACGGGGCGATGTGTGTGCATCGCACACGTTTGGATGGATGGCTTGGCGGGTACCCACATCCGAGACCGTTGCCGGATTTCCCCATTCGCGGGGGAGTTCGGCGCGGTCTTTTTTTATGCCTCGAGTTCAGAAAGGAGCAACGATGAACGAGGTGGTCGAGGAAGAAGTTGTAGGCGGAAAGGTAGCCTACAGGATCAACGAGTTCTGCGCCGCCTTCGGGGTGGGGAAGTCGCTGGTATTCGAGGAGATCGCGGCCGGAAGGCTGCGCACCAAGAAGGCTGGCCGTAGGACGCTCATTCCCGCGCGCGATGCTTCCGCATGGCTGGAGGCATTGCCGGAAGGGAGGCTTCCATGACGATCCCTATCGGCGGCAGCACCGGTTGCGATCATGAGCACAGCGCGGCGGTTGACGAGGCCGCTGCCTGGCTTTCCCAGACGCCGCCACAGGCCATCGGCAAGCCTGTCATTCCCGCCTTGCGCCAGCGCTTTGGATTGACGCCACTGGAGGCATGCGAGGCGGTGCGAGAGGCCAATCTGCGGAGGGCGCGGGCGATATGAGCGCGGCGTACCTGAAAAAGAACGGTGATGGAACCGGCCACCTCATGCTGGGCAAGGTGATCCTGCGCGATCTGCGCTGGGAGAAAAAGCCCCAGCATAAAAAGCACCAGCGGAAGGGATGGCGCCACTCGCTCGAAATGCAGCGTCTGCGTGAAATCGAGGACATCATCAGGCACCGATTCAACGGGCCTGTGCCTGATCCGGAAGGCACCGACGACCGCGAAACTTGTCTCGACTTCGTGCGCGTCGCTGCGCTCTCGCTTGTGCCTGGGCAGGACATGGCCATGTGGTGCCGTGTGTTCGCGCCCTGGGTAACTGAAGCTGATCTTCTGCCGATCACCGTAGAGGCTTCAAAGCGTCGTCGCATGATGCGGGCGGATGGCGCCGCGGGTCTGCTCCACCTCACCATGACCGAGCGGCTGGCATTGAAGCTGAAGACCATTGGCGCGGTCGATATGAAAAAGGCGGCCCGTACGAAGTTCATGAAGAACAGGAAGCGGGAGATGGACCGGAAGCGCGACGAGCAGAAGCGAAGGGCAGCCGGTGCCAAGGACCGCGCGTCGTTCGTGGCTCAATCCATCTCGGCAGCAAAGCCATGGGAGGCGCTGAATATGTCCCGCCGCACTTGGTACCGGAAGGGCAAGCCCGAAGTTGGCACAAGTCCCTCGCGAGTAGAAGTAATAGGGAAATGCGAGGCACCTGTGCCACCGGCAACGGGGACCGTCGAGGCGCCGCATTCCATGCCTGTCCCGAGCAGTTCAGCCGCGCGCGTAGCGCGTGGTGAGGGTCTGGGGGATCATCCCCCAGCGGGGCTCCAAGGGGCGGAGCCTCATGGGAGCGGCGCGCTGCCCGATGTCAGTGTGGAACAGCGGAGGAACGCAGCATGAATGTGATCCCCTTTCCAATAGAGGCCGAGGTCGCAGCGATCGAGCGGGCAGCGATCAGTATGGAGCGACGGGAAGCCAGATCGGCGGCGAAGTGGTGGCAGACGGAATGCCGGCGCCTCTACGCGCGATATACCGCCTGCGGCATTCCGGACGCCGACAGCCGGGCGATCGTTGATCGATTTGCGCGCGCCGTGCAGCGAGAGCTTGAGCGCCGTGCATATCTGGAACAATGCCAGACGCCTGGAGATGCCGCTTGATCCCGTACGCCTTCACCTGCCGGCTGATCGACCACGCCCTGGCGGAGCTCGCCGAGCGCGTCGAGGCGATGCCGGCAGGTGACTTCATCGACCAGCACACGGCCGTGCATGCCGAGACTAGGAGCCCGACGATCGATCTTGTCGCCAGTGTGCTCGAGCGTGAGTTCTGGCGCCGATGGCCAGAGGGCCGAGAAGATGGCTGATATGGGGGGCGTCGGCAGATATCCCGGTGATGGGGCCTGCGGACCGGCTTGGGGCAAACGAACAGAATTAGTTTCGCGTTCAAGGCCGGTGATTCATGACCAGCGCGGCTGAACGCATGCGTCGGCATCGCAGGCGCGCGGCTAAGGGGATGATTGTCCTCCCGGCCACATGCGACGAGGCCGGCCTTGCCGATATCCTCATCGAACTCGACCTGATCGACCCGAACCTTGCTGACGATCGGCGCGAGCTGGCGCGCGGCTTGTCCCGGCTGATCGGCATGATGACGCTGGTCGATATCCAGTGACGCGTAACGTCATGCCGTCGCGAAAACTGCCATTCTCGCTCCAACGATGTGATTTGGAGAACCGGAATGCGCGCAGCAATCGCAACAGCAACCCGAGGCGAGCCGGGATTGATGGCAAGCTACGTCCGCCACCTGGCCCTTGCCAATGGCCGACCCTCGCAAGCCGCCTCAATCGCAGAGGATGCGCGATGCAGTGACCGCGTCGTCGGCGCCTTGAAAGCTGCAGTTCCCGCGCACCGGATCACCGACAGCGATTTGGCCGGCCTTCGAGACGCCAACTACGTCTCCGCGCAATTCGTGCCGTTCCTCGCCCGCGCATCGGTGTTCTATTACCTCATCGAACAAGGCGGCATGATCCGTGTCCCGCTTGAGCAGCGCATCGGATGGACCACGGCGACGGCGACTGCATACGTCGCACGCGAAGGCGCCGCGGTGCCTGTGTCTCGGGTGGCTGTCGACGGCACAGGGATAGAACGCCAGAAGGTGAACGGCCTCCTTGTCCTCACCGAAGACATGGTCCGCAACATGGGCGTCCGCGGCGAGACCCTGATCAGTCGGGAGTTGCGGCGCGCCCTCGCGAACACGGTAGACGAGGCATTCCTTGATGCGGTGGTCGACAGCTCGACAGCCCCGCTCGACTCCACAGGCAATCCGGCACAGGATCTTGCCGCCCTCCTGGCAGCAGTAGAGCCCACCATCGAAAGCAGGCTGGTCTGGGCGATGTCTCCTGATGTTGCGATCATGGCATCGACGGTCACGACGGCGGCTGGCGGGTTCCTGTTCCCCGATATGGGGCCGAGCGGTGGCGAGATGTTGCAGACGCCGGCCATGGCCATAGACGCATTGCCGGAAGGTACGATCATGTTGATCGACGCAAGCGGCCTTGCCGGCGATGCCGAGCTCATCACGGTCGACGCGAGCAACGAAACCACGATCGAAATGCTCGACGATCCTATCGGCGACGCAACAACCCCAACGGCCGCCCAGATGGTGTCGATGTTCCAGACGAACAGCGTCGCCATGATGAGCACCGCATGGTTCGGCGTGCATCGCTTCCGAGACGAAGCCATCGCGACCATGTCCGGCGTCGAGTGGGGCCTGCCCGCAAGCGGAGAGTGACATGACGACGTTCGACGGCAAGGCATTCGGCAAAGAGATCGTGAAAGCGGTCAAGGGCTACGTCGACACCGAGATCGCCAAGGTGAAGGCAAACCCTTTGCAGGAGGCGTTTGACCAGGGCTTCGACGCCATGAAGGCATATGTCGACCGCTCGCTTGATCACTACGCCGAGCGCATTGAAGCCCTGGAGGCAGAGAAGGGCATCAAGCCTCGCGTCCGTGTAGCGGCAGGGAGTTCTCGCGATGCCTGATCTGATCGATCAAGTGGACGTCGAGCTTTGCGAGGATGGCCGAACCGTCCTCTTCATTGGTCATACCCAACACGACGACGAGACGTTCATCGCCTCCGTCACGCTTCCGGTGCCTATCCATCCAGATCAATTCCTCGCAGCCGATTGGCGCGAGGTGCGCAACCTGCATTGGCGGCTCCACTGATGTTGCACCCGGCCTCCTTCGTGCAACGGGCGATGGGTCAGGCGTGGCTCATCGCCCATTCAGGGGGGGGTATGTGCGGTTTCCAGGCGACGTCCAAGGCTAGACCCGCCCCTCTCTCATTTGCGCACTTTTTTCGGGTGGCCGGAATTTCAGATGCTGAAAACGGCCAAAATGGCTCAAACCGCATTCATCGCTGACGAGGAATAGGATCAGTACATGGCGCGCGAAAACGTAGTCCGCACAGTCACAATCAAGGGCCGCGAGGAAGGGCTCGACCAGGTCGCAACGAAGCTGCGCAAGGTCGGGCAGGACGCGCATCAGGGTGGCCAGCGCATCGGTGATCTGGATCGGCAACTCGACAGCCTCGACAAGACGCTGGCGGGCGCCCCAAGGGCCTTCGCGGCATTCGAGAAAGGCGCGGCGACGCTGGAACGGGGCCTGAATGCTGGCAAGATATCCGCCCAGGACTTCTCCAGGCAGATGGTCGAGCTACAGCAGCGCCTGCAAAAGACGATATCGCCGCGGATCGCGGTGGACGTGGACCAAAGCGGCCTGCGCAGTCTGATCGATGGACAGACCGAGCTCGACGGGGCGACCCGCCGATCGATCATGAGCATGATCAAGCAGCAGGAAGAACTCCAGCGGCACGCCACCAGGGCAACAGCAGCGATCGACGCAGAGACCGCCGCGCTCCGAATGCAGACGGCAGCGGCGAACGACAATGCGGCATCGTTTCGGAGGCGAAACCTTGGCTACCAGCTCTTCGATATCGGACAGACGGCCGCGCTCGGGATGAGCCCGGCCATGATCGCGATGCAGCAGGGTCCGCAGATCGCCCAGATGTACGCAGGCGAAGGTGGCGTCAATCAGGCGCTGAAGGACACCGGCAACATCCTCGGCGGCATTGCACGGCGGTTTGGCCCGATCGGCATCGCTGCAGGCGCGGCCGGTCTCGCCATCGCCGGCATTCAATCCGAGATCAACGCTACGTCCGATGTGATGGTGAGCTTCGGCGATGTCGCCTGGGCGGTTCCTCAGTTGATCGGCGAGGCGATATACGAGTTCGCGCAGCCTGCCATCGCCGCCCTTGCACCGTGGTTCGCGGAAGCCTGGACGCTGATCAAAGAGAGCACGCGCGACGTCGGCAACTTCATCGTCCGAGAGTTTGCCGCCCAGTACGAGATATTGAAGACGACGGTGCAATCGATCGTTCCCGCCTTCCTCGTCGCTGGTGAGGCGGCCGCGAACGGTTTCATCACCGCCATGAACTGGATGACGGAAAAGGCGGTGGCCGGCGTCAACACCATCATCGGCGCAATGAACGACATGATCGAGTTCATGGGCGGTGACACGATCGCGGAGAAGCTGGGCTTCAATCTCGACATAGGCACGATCGAGGCGCCGGTGATAGCGCCGCTGGACCTAGGCGGGCAGCAGGCACTGGAAGACCTGAACGAGCGCTGGAGCACATTGCGCGACACGCTCGGCGAGATCGACGAAGCGGACTTCATGGGGAGACTGTTCGGCGCGATCCAGCAGCAGGCCATCGAAAACGCAACAGAGCGACTGGCAGAGAACGAGGAAGCGCTCAAGGCGACCAAGAGCACGACGCGCGACCTGGCGGACCACACGAAGAAGGCCGGCGCCGAGATGGCGGAAGCCTTCAACCCGGTGCGCGACCTGTTCGAGGGCATCCTCGACATTCTCTATTCGTCGGGCGACGCGATGGAGAAGCTGATCAGCATCGGCGCCAACATCGGCAAGCAGTTCGCATCGAAGGGGCTCGACACCATCCTGCAGGCCCTTGGCATCGAGGGCGCCGGCAACGTGCCAGCACCGGCCCGTTCCTTTGCCGGAGCGCCATCGGTGGCACAGGCAAAGCAGCTTCAGGCGGTCAACGATAACCTGAAAGGCGTCAGCACAAGTGCGATCGACGTCGCCAAGCAGTTCGCAGGCCTCAATGAGCGCGCCGACAGCGCGGTTTTGGATAGCTTCCTGCAGGCGTCCGGCACGTGGAGCGGCATGTCCTCGCAGGACTTCGCATGGTGTGCGAGCTTCGCCAATGCGGCGATCGTCAAGGCAGGTGGACAGGGTACGGGCTCAAACATGGCTTCGTCCTTCCTCGGATGGGGGCAGGGCACGAATGCGCCGCAGATCGGCGACATCGTTGTCTTGCGGCCGCAAGCCCGCGGCACGTCCGGCCATGTCGGTTTCGTTGCCGGGTTCGGAGACGGTACGGTGCAGGTGTTCGGCGGCAATCAGGGCCAGCCCGGCGGCGCGAACACCAAGTCATTCGGGCTCGACCAGGTCGCAGGCTTCCGCTTCGATCCTTCGATCATGCGTGACGCGGTCTCGGGCGGCATGACCGACTTCTCACGCAGCGCGCAATATCGGCCGGAGATGGCGGGCAACGGTCCGGGCGGCTTCAAGGCGACAAACCTCGAAAACATGCTCGGCATCGGCGGCGCTGCCTTTGGCGCATTCGCAGGCGGCATGCAGAGCGGCGATCCACTGTCAGGCGGCCTTAGCGGTGCTCTGGCGGGTCTCGGCGCGGCTCCGCAGCTTGCCGGCGCACTCAACATCGGCATGGGCGCCGCTGGCGCTCTCGGCTTGGCCGGCGGCGCCATCGTCGGGGCGTGTGCAGGCAAGATGGGTAAACGCGAAGAAGACAGGAGAGCCGCATGACCGCAGTCAATGCGTTTATAGGACGAGATCGGGCATTCATGCTCACCGATGCGTCAATGTACACCGCTTACGGTACAGTCATGGCGTTCGGGCAAAAGGCCGTCGCAATCCCGAATCTGCGGGCAGTGATAGCAAGTCGTGGCGTCCAGAAGACGACCGCTATCCTGGCTATGGAGCTTTCGCTCATGCAGTCGTTCGACGCTCTCTTGGAGCGCGCCGAGTACATCCTGCCGGACTATCACCAAAAGCACCTGATGGAGTTATCGGCGGCGGGTGGTCAAGACATCAACATCGTTGTCGTAGGGTGGTCTGACGAGGCAAATGCCCCGCTTGGCTTCTGCTTCGACAGCACGACCGAGACTTTCGAGATGATTGACGGCTATGTCGCCGGTCCAGTGCCGAGCGACGAGGAAAATTACAACCTGCTCAGCATCGGTTGTCGGCCGCAGCGTGACGTGCCTGTCGCGATCTTCGATCCCGTCGAACACGGCATTCCGTATATGGAGGCGCAGCGACGAATGAAGATCCAGGTCAGCGATATATGCGAACCGATGTCGATCGTGGGCGGGCATGTTCTCCTTTCGGAGGTCACGCGAGACGGCGTCTCACAGCGCGTCATCCATCGCTGGGACGATGAGCCGGGCGAGCCGATCGAACCTGAACCTTTCCACGGATCAGCGCCTCTCGAGCGAACCCTCAATCGTGCAGAGCGGAGGCGCCTGGGGATAGCAGCGAAGAAGAAGGCGCACGCGCGATGAGCTATGCCTCCCATCTTCTCACAGTGCGCAACGCGGGCCGCGAGGGGGCAAACAAGACCTTTGCCCTGCGGCACAACTACGACACGTTCGAAGAGATGTGCGCAGCCGGCAGGGGCGAATGTGAGCGTGTTCTGACGGCGGCCAGTTGCAGCCACAGTCACAAGCAGGTGATCAGAAAGGCCTTCGTGAAGAACGGTTTGGCCGGCTTCGATGCTCGCATGAAGGAACTGCGCCACAAATGGGACGAACAAGAAGACGAGTAGGATCCGATCCCGATCGTCTTCCTTGGTGGCCGCCACGGTTGTCCCGCTGTGGCGGCCTTGCCTTATCAGGAGATCAGCCTTGCCATGAACGATTCGGAGTTGACCCAGCGCCCGTCCAAGGGCTGGACGCCATGGCGCGATGGACCGGTTACAGAGATCACCCGCGTGTGGTGGCAGGCCAAGGAACTGCACTTCCCGAAACTCAACGTGACGGTGTGGTTCGACGGGTCCGATCTGGTCGGTATCGAGCATTGGGGATACCGGGAGCACAAGTGGACCATGAAGAAGCCGCCGGCCAACTGGGAGCCCATGCCAGCGGGCTACAGGGAAGCCGCTGAACGCGCCTGGCAGGAATGGCAGGTCGCGAGCGGTGCATAAGTAGGCAAATTTGCCTGTTTAGAATGGGTATCGGCGGCGGCACCAGTTTCCGGCTGGCCGACGAGTATGACGCAGCGCAAGCGCGTGGCGAGGTAAGGACGCGGGCGGACAATCAGCATGTTCCAGACCAGAACAAGCTCTCGCCGGAAGATATTGGGCTGACGCGAAAAGACATTCACGAAGCCCGCCAATTCCGAGATGCGAGATAGGTACGGGCAGCCATACTCAACTGGATGGCAGGGCGCACGCAAGCGCCGCCCCGAGGGGCGTTCTTGCATCGTTAACCGAATAGGGGCATCATCATCGCGGGCTTAGCAACCCGGACCGCGATAAGCAGGACATGATTGGCGTCATGTGCGCTGCTGACGCGCTAAGAGACCTTGGCGGGTCTCGAATGCGCATAGGTAACGCCTTGGCGGGCGTTCCAACTCGGCTTTTATGGCCGGGGGCGAACGCTATGTCCAGAGGGCAACCTTAAAATCGTTCGGCCTGTCTCGCGGCAGGTTGCTAACCCCCGGCTATCGGTCCGCCACCGATGACAGAACTTTCCGCAAATTTGCGGAATGTTCGCCGGCCGTAGCAAGCCGGTTCGAACCGCGAGAACCATCATGTTCACATACACCCACCCACAATCGCCCGCATTTGACCGTGGAGAGGCTTTGGCCGTTCCCGGCTCCCCAACGCCGAAAGCCACGCCAGCGCTCGCTGACGGGCAATCTGGCGTCGAACTGACCAAGAAGGGGGAGAAATACGTCGCGCTGGTCGAGGCCAGCGGCGTGTTCTTCCTGACGCTGTCCCGCGATCGGGCGAGCATCGCCTACACGATCGAACGCCTCATCAACATGCTGGACGATATGGAGGAAGACCCGGATATTGAACCCGATTCGGATGACGACACGGCCGTCGATGACGAGCGATGCGATCCGTCTGAAAGCGGAGACGATGAGCCGGCGTTCGGTTGGGAAGCCGGGTCGATGCCCTACAATCAGGCCTACCTCAGCGCGGGCATGTATGGCGGCCTGGACGAGATCGAGGATGAGAACGAGCACGGCGGCGACATTCTGGACGAGCCGCACGACGAGGCCGACCAGGGCGACCGCGAGCCGTTCCTTGGCTGGTCGGAGCAGTGCAGTCAGGGCCGTGACGATCCAAGCCTTGCGCTCGGCGATCCGGTCGATGATGCGTCGGACTCTTACCCCATAGGCCTCCTGGCTTTCGACGGCGACGGCTATCACCAGGCAAACGAGATGCTTCGCAAAGCCGGCCACGACCGTGTCAGGGTTTCTCCCGGCTACGGGTGGTTCTGATGACGGCGGTTCGGGAAATATCGCACGTCCGCGAGATCGTCGAGGAGGTGCGATCCGGGGGCGGTACGGTTGAGCAGCAGCTCGCGCGGCTGTTCGATAGCTTCAACACGGCCGTCAGGGTGATCGATCCCAGCATCAAGGGATCGTGGACCGGGTATGACGCCAACATGCCCGATCGGCCGGCCGTCATCATCTTCGAACGGGAGGGCGCCGGCTACTTCAAGGTGCCGCAATGACCACGCTCGACGTCATGTTCGCCGGCACTATCCTGGCCGGCTGGCTCGCTCATCTACTGATCGTGCCTTGAGGGGAACGTTGTGGGGATGACGGGAGGCTGAATGCCAAATTCCCTTTGTTTCCATCACGTTAGCAGGATTTCTTGGCGGAGGGAGTGGGATTCGAACCCACGGAGACATTGCTGCCTCGCCGGTTTTCAAGACCGGTGCCTTAAACCGCTCGGCCATCCCTCCGAAGGATGCTGCTTGCGCCGGTGCCGATCAGCGCCAGTGGCGACATCTGGCTGTCATGGCACGCCGTCGAGCGTCGCGACCGCGTTTATAGCTGCTTGCCTGACGCCGTCAACGAGGGCTGCGAAAACTTCGAGCCTCTCGTGAAGGAAACCGGACAAGAAAGCGGCCACCCGAAGGTGGCCGCTGACTTTTGATGGCGACGGATCACATATCCGGCGTGTGCTTGGCGATCAGTTCCTGTGCCTCGGCTACGAGCGCCTCGGCGTCGAGGCCCTTGCCGTTCATCTCCTCGATCCAGGCATCGATGATCGGCGTCGCCGCATCCTTCCAGCGCTGGGTCTCGGCCTCATCGAGCTCGACGATGTTGTTGTTGCGGTCCTGCGCGATCTTCAGGCCGGCAGCGTCGCCGTCATCCATCACCTTGCCGAACATGGCAGCGGCCTCGATGCCGGAATTGGCGTCGATCACGGCTTTCAGGTCGTCGGGAAGGGCGTCATAGGACGCCTGGTTCATCGCGAATACGAAGGTCTGCGTGTAGAGCCCGTTGGCGCCGGAGAAGCCGGTATGGTTGGTCACCAGTTCGGAAACGCGCAGCGACGGGGTCACCTCCCACGGGATCGTGGTCGCATCGATCACGCCCTTGGACAGTGCCTCGGAGACCGCAGGCACGGGCATGCCGACCGGCGTCGCGCCAAGCGCCTCGAGCATCTGGTTGATGACGCGCGACCCGCCACGGATCTTGAGGCCCTGCATGTCTTCCAGCGTGTTGACCGGGTTCTTGGAGTGGATCAGCCCCGGGCCGTGGGCATGCCAGGCGATGACCTTCATGCCGGCGAACTCTTCGGTGCAGTGCTTTTCACAATATTCGTGAAACGCCTTGGAGGTCGCTTCGCCGGTGGTCATGAAGAACGGAAGTTCGAATGCCTCGGTCGACGGAAAGCGTCCGGGCGTGTAGCCGATCACCGTCCAGATCAGGTCGACGACGCCGTCGCTGACCTGGTCGACGAGCTGCGGCGGGGTGCCGCCGAGCGCCATCGTGTCGTACTTCTCGACCTTGATGCGGCCGTCGGATTCAGCCATCACCTTCTCCGCCCACGGCACCAGTGCCTTGGCGGGAATCGTCGCCTGCGGCGGCAACATCTGGTGAAGACGCAGCGTCACTTCCTGCGCATGGGAAGCAACGGTCATTGCGCCGAGGGCTGCGGTGGCCAGTAGCAACGATTTCAATTTGGTCATGCGAGTATTCCTCCCTGGATATAAAGCTAAATTGTTATAGAGCAGAACTTTCTCTTCGGAAAGCCCGTTACAGCGCTGGACGATAGCGGATTTCGGTATGGTTTACGATGCCGGGGGCAACAACGGTGCCGCGCTCAGTTCGAGACGAGGACAAGGCCGGGGACGCGCTCGATCAGCGCCGGATCCTTCAGAACGAAGTCGAGATTGATCCGGGCAAGCCGCGCATGTTCGCGGGTTACCGCCTCGGCGCGCGATCCCTCGCGCATCTCGATCGCGTGGGCGATGGCGCGGTGCTGGGTCTGGCCGAAGGTTAGTGATGCACGGAAGGCCGGCACGCTTATCTGGGCATTGAGGAATGCGCTCGGTCCGGCGAACGGCAACTGCATCACGCGTTCAAGTTCCCGCTGGACGATCCGGCTACCGGAAAGCTCTGCCACCATCTCATGAAACTGCGCGTTGAGGACCATGTATGCGTCGAGGTCCATCTTGTCGGGGCCGGGCAGGACGACCGTGTCGAGGTTCTGGATCAGTGCGCGCAACGCGGCGAGGCGGGCAGGCGTGATGCCGCGCTCGGCCGCTAGCCTGGCCGCCGTACCCTCCAGCACGCCGCGCAGTTCGATGGCGTCGGCGACGTCGGCCGCCGAAAACAGCCGCACCGAATAGCCGCCCGAGGGAATGGCCTCCAGGATGCCCTCCTGTTCGAGCCGCGCCAGGGCGGCGCGCACCGGCGTGCGGGAGAGGCCGAGATGTTCGCTGACACTGATTTCGGACAGGCGTTCGCCGGCCGGAATCGCACCCGAGAAGACGAGGTCGCGCACACCCAGAACCGCCTTCAGCGTCTGCGACGAGCCTTTTTCCTGGCGCGCATTGTCGCCCATTTCGCAAACCCCTCTCGGTGTTGCAGGGCGTGCGCCAAAGCATGGCCGTCCCCGCCTCAATCAGGAAATACATAATGTATACAGTCGGAAGTCAAGTGGATGGCTTTTGGCGGCAACACATGATAGCCAGCGGCAAACTCCCATTCGGAACAGCTATCGCCAGGAGGATACCATGCCCGCTGAAGCCATCGCCCGCCCGCCTTACCGCGCCGACCATGTCGGCAGCCTGCTGCGGCCGCAATCGGTCAAGGACGCGCGCAAGCGCTTCTACGAGGACAAGTCGATCGGGGCGGAAGAACTCGCGGCCGTCGAGGACGAGGCGATCAGGGACGTGGTGCGGATGCAGGAGAATGCGGGGCTCCCCGTCGTCACCGACGGCGAGATCCGGCGTTCCTTCTGGCATTATGACTTCATGGGCGGGCTGATCGGGCTCGACCTGGAGGAGCGCGACGAAGGCGTCCAGTTCCACGGCGTCAAGCTTCGTCCGATCTTCCCGACGATCAACGAAAAGCTCGACTTTCCCGACGACCATCCGATGCTCGACCACTACCGGTTCGTCGCCGACGTCACCAAGGTGATGCCGAAGATTTCCATCCCGGGTCCGAGCTGCTGTCATTTTCGCACCGCGAAGAGCGACATCCACGTCAAGGATTACGAAGATCCGGAAGCGCTATTTGCCGATCTGGCAAAGACCTATGCCAAGGCTGTCCAGGCATTCTACGATGCCGGTTGCCGCTATCTCCAGATGGACGATATCTTCTTTGCTTATCTCTGCGACCCGAAGCACCGTGCCGCCAAGGCAGCCGAGGGGCAGGATCCGGACTGGCTCATCGACCGCTATGCCTGGATGATGCACGAAGCAATCAAGGACCGCCCGTCGGACATGGTCATCGGCATGCATATGTGCCGCGGCAACTTCGTGTCGACCTATGCCGCCGAAGGGGCCTACGACCCGGCGGCGGACGCGATCTTCAACAAGACCGGCGTCGACATCTTCTTCATGGAGTACGACACCGACCGCGCTGGCGGGCTGGAGCCGCTGCGGCTGCTGTCGAAGGGCAAGCAGCGTGTCATGCCCGGCTTCATCACCACCAAGGTTGGTGATCTCGAAGACATCGAAGACCTCAAGCGCCAGTTCGACGCGGCATCCAAATATGCCGACATCGACCAGCTCGGCATCGCGCCGCAGTGCGGATTTGCTTCCACCGAGGAAGGCAACAAGATCACCGCCGACGACCAGAGGCGCAAGCTCGACCTGGTCGTGAAGACGGCGGAAACGATCTGGGGCGGCGTCGACAAGTAGGGTACCTATTCGGCTGGGGCCATGCCTCCAGCCGGAACTCTCGCCCGTTCGCGTGCGTTCGTGCTCCATGATCGACCATACCGGAATCGTCGTTTCAGACCTTGGCAAGGCGCGCCGCTTCTACGACGCCATCGCCAAGCCGTTGGGTCTCGCCACCGCAGACAATGGCGAGGAATCCTTCGTGTTCGGCAAGAGCGCGGAGGAACCTATCCCCTATCTGTGGGTCGGCATCACGCGGCCTAGCTACTGGGTCGATGGCTCCCGGGCCGGCCTGAACCAGATGCATGTGGCGTTCATCGCGCCGAGCAAGCAGGCAGTAGACGAGTTCCATCGGGCTGCACTGTCGGCCGGCGGACGCGACAACGGCAAGCCCGGTCCTCGCGAGGGGGCAGGGCAGTATTATGGCGCATTCGTGCTCGATCCGGACGGCAACAATATCGAGGCCTGCGTCAGGGGACAGGCCGCGCTGTGATCGTGTCGGCACGCGGTGGCTTGCCAGCTCTGGCGGCATCGGCTATTGAGCAGCCCATGAACACGCAGCGCACAGCAGTGATTTCCCGTCCGTCCGCATTCGCGGGCGAGACCATGCGCGCGCTTTTCTCCACGCTTCTCCTTCTCGGCCTTAGCGGCGATCGCCGGGCTCGCTGAAGGAGCACCCGGCGGTCGATCGTGCCGCCGACGGCGCTCTGCTCCTTGCCCGACCCAGTCCGAAAACTGACGAAAGCGCGCCACGTGCCATGGCCCCCGGGGCCGGCCAGCGCCGGAGAAAGACGATGAACGAACAGACCCGCATTCAGCAGCGTGCCAAGCGGCAGGGCATGGCCGACGCCGCCTCCAAGTATCAGCCCTATCCGCAGATCGACCTCAAGGACCGGACCTGGCCGGCCAAGCGCATCGAAAAGGCACCGATCTGGTGTTCCGTCGATCTGCGCGACGGCAACCAGGCTCTCATCGACCCGATGGGCCACGACCGCAAGGCGCGCATGTTCGCCCTGCTGGTCGACATGGGCTTCAAGGAAATCGAGATCGGATTTCCCTCCGCCTCGCAGACCGACTTCGACTTCGCGCGCTGGTGCGTGGAGGAGGCAGACGTGCCGGACGATGTCGACCTGCAGGTGCTGGTGCAGTGCCGCCCCGAACTGATCACCCGCACCTTCGAGTCACTGGAAGGCGCAAAGACGCCGATCATCCATTTCTACAACTCCACCAGCGAGCTCCAGCGTCGGGTGGTCTTCGCCAAGGACGTCGCCGGCATCAAGCAGATCGCCACAGACGCAGCGAAGATGATCACCGACATGGCGTCCAAGGCCGGCGGCGGATATCGATTCCAGTATTCGCCTGAAAGCTTCACCGGCACCGAACTCGACGTGGCGCTGGAAATCTGCAACGCGGTCACCGAGATCGTGAAGCCGACTGCCGAAAACAAGCTGATCATCAACTTGCCCGCCACGGTGGAGATGTCGACGCCCAACATCCATGCAGACCAGATCGAATGGATGTGCCGCCAGCTCGACAACCGCGAGAACCTGATCATCTCGCTGCACCCTCACAATGACCGGGGCACCGGCATCGCCGCCACCGAACTCGGATTGATGGCAGGTGCCGATCGCGTCGAGGGTACGCTGTTCGGCAACGGAGAGCGCACCGGCAATGTCGATATCGTGACGCTGGCGTTGAACATGTACACGCAGGGCCTCGACCCCGAGCTCGACTGCACCGACATCAACCGGATGAAGGACGTATTCGAATATTCCAACCAGATGAAGATTCCGGAGCGCCACCCTTACGTCGGAGAACTGGTCTACACAGCGTTCTCCGGTTCCCACCAGGATGCGATCAACAAGGGCATGAAGGCAATCAAGGTTGCCAACAAGCCATTGTGGGAAGTGCCTTATCTGCCGATTGACCCGCAGGATGTCGGTCGCTCGTACGAAGCGATCATCCGCATCAATTCGCAGTCGGGCAAGGGTGGCATCGCTTATGTTCTGCAGGCCGACTATGGCTTGAACCTGCCGCGCAACCTGCAGGTCGAGTTCAGCCAACTCATCCAGCAGATCAGCGATGCGGAAGGCAAGGAGGTGCCGGCCAGGCGCATCTACGACCAGTTCGTCGAGGTCTATGTAGACCAGCCGACCGGACGCCTGAAATTCCTCGATCATCACACATTCCCCGAAACCGGGCACAAGGGGCGGCGGATCGTCGAGGCATCCATCATGGACGGCGGCAAGGAGATGACGATCTCGGGTAGCGGCACGGGGCCGATCGACGGCTTCGTGGACGCGTTGTCGCGGCATCTGGGAATTGCACTTTCGGTGCTCGACTATTCCGAGCATTCAATGCAGCGTGGCTCGGATGCTTCCGCCATCAGCTACATGGAAGTCGAGCACCCCGGCGGCCGCATCTTCGGTGTCGGCATCAACACCAACATCGTGGCGGCGTCGCTTGAAGCCGTCGTGTCCGCAGTCAACCGCATCGTCGGCTAGCATTCCGGGCGATTCCCTTCTCTTCCTAAAGAAGGGAATCGCGCTGGTTCTCGTCGGAATCCGTACACAAAAAATTAGTGCCGCCGCTACAAGGGCTTGCCGGGTGCAGGCGTCCTGTGACCGGATAGCCGGCTTGCGTGGCCCCCCATCGCCTGTATCATCGCGTTTCCTAACCTTTTCACTAGGGAAGGGGCCGAAACTTGCGGCGTTCAATGCCCCCCGCCGCAGAGGTTCGCGATGCTTTGGACCACGTTCTGACGAGCGAAACTTTCGCACGTTCCGAACGGGCGCGCGATCTGCTGCGCTATCTCGTTACTCAGGATCTCGCTGGACATGCGGATCGCCTGAAGGGGTTTTCGATCGCCGTCGACGTCTTCGGGCGGGATGAAAAATTCGATCCCTCGACCGATACCGTCGTGCGTGTCCAGGCCGGGCGCCTGCGTGACCTGCTGGATCAGTATTACGCCCTTGAGGGAGCGCACGCCGCGTTGCGCATCACCGTACCGCGCGGCAGCTACGTTCCTCGCTATGTGATCGCACCTCCCAGCACCGAGACGGCCAGCGTCGAAGGGCAGTCGAGCGACCAGCATCCGGAGGCGCGTCCGCCCCCGACCCCACAGATCGAAACGCGCCATAGCCGCTGGTCCCCTGCGCGCATGGGCGTCGCGGCGGGATTGCTCGCCCTGCTGGCCGGCGCGGGTTGGATGGTTCAACAGGGGGCAGGGATAACGGACGACGGCGAAGGGCGCGCCACCGATCCGGCGATCACGCAGATCGATCTCGCAGGCGTCACGGGCTCCAGTCCCCGCGCCTTTCTGCCTTCCGTCTATCTCGATGACGGCGCCGCCGACGGAGAAGATGGCGAGCGTCTTGCCAGCATGCTGCGGCGTGGTCTCTCGGGCTTCGACACGATCAGCTTCCTTGCCCGGGCGCCGGGCGAGGACGGGCGCAACACCCATGCGCGGACGGACCATCTCATCGTCGTCGAGAGCGGCGATGAGGAGGAAGCGCAGATCGAACTTCAGAACCTGGCGACGGGAAAGGTGCTTCTGTCTGAGACTTTGCCCGAGGCCTCAGCGGGCGGGGATATTTTGGAGGACGCCGTCGCAGACTTGCTGACCACTGTCGCGCCGGTTGGCGGCGTGATCTATGCCGCGCTCGCCGAGGAAGGTGCCGAAACGGTGGTGACGCAGTGCCTGATCCTCAATGACCACTTTTATCGCGACCAGAACGCCGAAGGTCATCGCGCGGCCTATGAATGCCTCGAAGATCTGACGAAGAACGAACTCAGGTTCTCGCTGGTGTATGCCGAATTGGCCGGCCTTCACATGCAGGCCATGGTGTCCGGCTACGATTATCCGCCCGGCCCAACGGAAGCACAGGCGCTCGGCTTTGCCCGGATGGCGGTTCAACTTGGTCCGAACAGCCCCTCCGCGCATCGCGCCATGGGATATGTGCTGTCGCGGATGGGAGACGCCGAGGAGGCATTGCGTTGGACGCGCAAGGCCTATGAACTCAATACCTTCGACATGGGAATGGCCGCTTCATACGGCTACGCGCAGGTGTTTGCGGGCGACTATGATGCGGGCGTGCCAATCCTCAAGCGCGCGGTGACGGCCGCGAGTTCCCATCCGACATGGTGGGACTATGGGCTGGCATTGGGCCGCTTCATGCAGGACGACATGCAGGCGGCAAGCAACGCGGCCGCAGCGCTGGCGTCGAGCGACCGTGCCCATTACCTGGCGCTTCGGTTGGTGACTGCCGACGCGATGGACCGGACCGACGACGTCGCGGCGTTGCGAGATCGCATCACGACGGAGCATCCAGACTTTGTTGCCGATCTCGACGCGTTCTATCGGCGTGGTACCTACCCCCCGGCTATGGCCGAGCGCCTTGTGAATGCGCTGCGCCGGGCGGGCCTCGTCGGCGCAAGCTGAGAAGGTTGAGGGAAAACCAGAACACGCCTTTACCCCGCCGTTGGGCCGTGAAAACGTCCGCGCAACCGGATTTTCTGGCCAGGAGGAGCCGATGCCACTGTTTGCGCGCGCGATTGGGGAGGGGGCTGAGCCCGTCGTACTGCTTCACGGTTTCGGCGGCACGCATGCGGCCTGGGATATGGTCGTCGATGCGCTTTCCCCGGACGTGCCTTTGCTCGTCTATGATCTTCCTGGCCATGGCGAATCACACGATTTTCCCGATGCGGGGCCTGCCAAGCTTGCCGCGCAGGCGATCCTGGCCGATCTGGCTGAGCGCGGCATCGCTCGTGCCCATCTTGCCGGACATTCGATGGGTGGGGCCGTCGCTGCGCTGATGGGTATCATCGAGGGCGCGAGGGTGGCGTCGCTGACCCTGCTTTCGCCCGGCGGATTCGGGCCGGAGATCAATCATCGCCTCCTTACCCGCTATGCTGCAGCGCAGGACGAAGCCTCGATTCTGACCTGCCTGGAGGCGATGTATGGCTGGATGTCGCCGGTTTCGGAAAAGGTGGTGCGCGAATCGCTTGCCGCGCGTGCGTCCCCGGGACGAGTGGAGACCCTCGTCAGGATCGCGCAGGGACTGGTGCGAGACGGCAGGCAAGGGCAGTTGCCGCGCGACCGTCTGGAGGGGCTAGCCATGCCGGTGGCCGTCGTCTGGGGCCAGCTCGACAATGTCCTGCCCGTCCGCCACGCGCGTGGCCTGCCATGGCCATTCGGCGTGCACATCTTTCCAGACCTCGGCCACATGCTGCCGCAGGAGGCGCCAGCCGAATGCGCGGCGATCATCCGGCGCACGGCCGGCCTTCGACGATGACGTACCGCAACCTCGACACCCCAGGTGCCATCGTGATTTTGACGAAAGCCTGTGTTAATCATCGGTTAACCAAGCATCGGAGTCGCGTTCATGAATGAACCAGTTGACAATCGGGACAACACGGCTGCGACAAGCCGCCTCGCCGATGCAATCCGCGACGTGAAGAACGCGTTCGCGGATAGGGACGACGTGGTCGTCGACATCCGCGAAGCACAGCTAACCCGGCTGGAGTTGCTGGCCGACGATCTCAAGCAGGTCTTCGCCGACATCCCCAATGACGACGAGCGCTTCGACCTGGCGATTTCTTCAGGCTCGCAGCCGCGGTTGTGGATCGACTCGGTCGCCCATGTGACGATGGGGCGCGATCGGCGCACCTACCGGTTTCTGCGTGATACGCGCCTTGGCCGGGTGGTGCTTTGCGAATCGACGGATCTCAGCCGCGTCGCCGAGCAGGTGACGCGCTACATAGCCGGTCGCATGATCGAGCGCCAACGTATGCTCGAAGGCGATGTCGACCTCGTGCGCACGGACGCCGACGAAGACGACATCGTCGAGGACGGGGAGACTGGCGGCCGGACCGGGGGCTTTCTGCGCGGGGTCGGCATGGTGCTGCTCGGTGGTCTCGTGGGCGCCGGCCTCATCCTCCTTCTCGCTTCTGCGCTGGGGACGGGCTTCAGCCTCTGACGCGCTGATGTGACCGTTTGCCTTCAGCCGGCCAGTTTCTCGTCTGCGATGTCGTGTATCTGCGGATTGCCCTCGGTGATGCCACGCCGCGTCAGCCCGATCCGCCAGTTACCTTGCTCGCCGTCGATCTCGAACAAATTGTACTGCCCGGCCGGCTTGGAGCCGCCGGGAGCCTGGCCGGCGGCTGCCACGCCGATGACGGGAATGGGGCCGTCGCGTCCGTCGATGCGGTAAGTGGTGGGCAAGTGTGTGTGGCCGTGCAGCACGAGGTCGGCACCGCACTTGCGCATCAGCTTCTGGAAGCGGCCGATGCCGAGCAGCCGTTTGTGGGCTGACGCCGCACCGCGCACGGGCGGGTGGTGGATCAGCACGACGCGGCACAATCCACGCTGACGCGCTTCCTCGAGCAGCGGTTCGAGACGGTCTGACTGCCCATCCCCGAAGAAGCCGCTTGCCAGAAAGGGCGCCGTGGCGCGCGCCGACGAGACACCGATCAGGGCGACGTCCCCACGCACCCGCATGAAGGGGAACGTCCCCCTGCGCGCTGGCTCCGCCTTGCCGTCGCCGTGCATCCACGGCCCCCACGCCTTGCACGCCTTGTCCAGCGCACCGGGGACATAGGCATCGTGATTGCCGGGGACGACGGAGACATCGTCGGGCGGGCCAAGCATCTCGAGCCACAGGCGCGACAGCTCGACCTCACCGTCAAGCGCAAGGTTCATCAGGTCGCCGGTCACGGCGATATGGTCGGGCGCCGACGCCTGGACATGATCGACGAGCGCGTCGATGACGTCCTCGTGCAGGTTGGAGCGCCGGTTGCGCCGCCAGTTGATGTAACCCGTTATCCGCTTGGAGACGAGGTCGCGGTAGGCTAGATCGGGCAGCGGACCAAGATGGATGTCGGAGAGATGGGCAAGCCTGAGCATACAACTTCTTTAGGGCAGCGCGGCGTGGGTTTCCACCCGTGGCGGGCCGCATGAACGCCAGACGGTGGAATGAGGGCGTTTGGTCGCGGCTGCGCGGCCGCGCATTTCACGCATTGTTCCTGGTGTTGCGGCCGATGACCCTCGGCGTGCGTGGGGTCGTGCATGACGCCACGGCCAATACCGTCTTTCTCGTCCGCCATACTTACGTCAGCGGATGGCATCTTCCCGGAGGCGGCGTCGAGGCAGGTGAGACAGCCTGGAGAGCGCTGGAGCGCGAGCTGTCCGAGGAGGGCAACATCGAGATTGTCGGGGTGCCGGCGCTGCGTTCGTTTCATTTCAACCGCGATGCGAGCAGGCGGGATCACGTGGCCGTCTATCTGGTCGCCGACTACCGGCAGACGGCGCCGAAAGAGCCGGACATGGAAGTGGCGGAATCGGGGTTCTTTCCCATCACCGCTCTACCCGAGGGAACGACGTCGGCGACCCGTCGCAGGCTCGCCGAAGTCTTCGGTGGGCTCGCACCCTCGCCGGAATGGTAGGCCGGGCTACGCGGCCTGCCTGAAGCGGCCGCGGTCGTGCGGAGCGGTGAAGTCGAGTTCCGGCCCCTTCGGGACGATGCGTGTCGGGTTCACCGTTTCGTGGCTGCCATAATAGTGCGACTTGATGTGCAGCATATCGACCGTCTCGGCCACGCCGGCAACCTGATAGAGGTCGCGGAGGTAGTTCGACAGGTTCGGATAGTCGTCAATGCGCCGGAGATTACACTTGAAATGGCCGTGATATACGGCATCGAAGCGCACCAGCGTCGTAAATAGCCGCCAGTCCGCTTCCGTCATTCGATCGCCGGCCAGATACCGGCTTTGAGCGAGCCGCGCTTCCATCTCATCGAGCGCGTCGAACAACTCGTCGAACGCCTCTTCGTACGCACCCTGCTTGGTGGCGAAGCCGGCGCGGTAGACGCCATTATTGATCGAGGGATAGACGCGGTCATTGACGGCTTCGATCTCGCTGCGCATCGCGGCTGGCCAGAGGTCGATCGAGGCATCGCCCCACGCGTCGAAGGCGGAGTTCAGCATGCGGATGATGTCGGCCGACTCGTTGGAGACGATCGTCTCGTTCTTCTTGTCCCAGAGCACCGGGACCGTCACCCTTCCGGAATAGTTCGGATCTGCCTTGGTGTAGATCTGATGCAGAAAGTCCGACCCGTAGAGGCTGTCGCCGGTGGCGCCGTCCTCTTTCTTGAAGGTCCAGCCGTTCTCTCCCATGAAATGATGGACGACATCGACGGAGATGACATCCTCAAGCTTCTTGAGCTTGCGGAAGATCAGCGTGCGGTGCGCCCATGGGCAGGCGTAGGATACGTAGAGGTGATAGCGGCCCGGTTCGGCCTTGAAGCCGCGCTCTCGTCCCTCTGCCGGTGCGCCGTCTTTGGTGATCCAGTCCCGAAACTGCGACTCGGAGCGCTTGAACTTGCCGTCCTTGCCCGTATCGTACCACTGGTCTTTCCAGACACCATCGATAAGCTGGCCCATCTCTGCTTCTCCAATCTTCTTTGCCACTATCTAGGAAGACTTCATCGTTAAGGGAACGCGTACCGGGCTGAACAGTTCGTCACCGGCCGCGCAATCTCCAATTGCGGAGGCTGGAATTTGATGATAGCGGAGATTTTGCTCGCAGGCTGCGGGCGGAGGAACTCCGATTGACCACGATCCGTTTCGAGCGACGACGAATGAGCTGATGCGCCTGACGGCGCCGGTGGCTAGCGCTGCCTGGACCATTCCTGCGATTCTTGAAACGGACTTTCGATCATGACCCCCGCCGACGTCACATTTGCGCCCGAGCTTGCCGCACACGATACGATCATCGAAGACATCAATGCCGAGGCCTTCGGTCCTGGCCGCTTCGCGCGCGCGGCCTATCACATCCGTGAAGGTGGGCCGCACCGGCGCGACCTGTCTTTTGTCGCCATAATCGGTGGCGAGGTCATCGCGTCGGTGCGCATGACGCCCATTGCCGCCGGCAAGGGCAGGGCGCTGCTGCTTGGTCCGCTCGCCGTACGTCCTGCCTACAAGAATCTCGGCATTGGCAAGAAGCTCGTCGCAATCGCCCTCGACGCGGCGCGCGGCGATGGTTGCGTTCTCGCGATCCTCGTCGGCGATGCGCCGTATTACGCGCCGCTCGGATTTTCGAAGGTGGTGCCCTATGGCCAGCTCGCGATGCCGCGTCCCGTCGATGCCAGCAGGCTGCTCGCCTGCGAGCTCGTGCCTGGATCATTGCAAGGGTTCGCCGGCGCCGTCGTCCACGCGGACCTCGCCAGGGAACCTTCGGCGGAAGCGGCGTTGCTGAAGGCGGCGGAATAGGGCGCGCGGAGCCGCGCCTCAGCGGCCTTCGCGATACCACATCGAGCCGAGCGCCATCAGGAGCAGGGCGAGCCCAAAGAAGCCTGCGAACAGCGGCAGGCGGCTTACCGAGCGCAATACGCTGTCGCCGGTCGTCCTCAAGCCCACCCAATCACGGCCTGACGCTTCGCCCGATGCGCGCACTGGTACGATGTTTGGCAGGCTGAGCCCGCCCGTCATCGTTTCCTCGATCCGGCGGATGCTGCCGTCGCTGGCCTCGGCGAGAGGAGCGAGGACGTCCGTCGTTGAGACGGTGTCCTGGAACTCGGGCGCGTTCAACGGCCCGACATGGGCCAATGCCGTCAAATCGCCATTGCCGATCTGGTAGAGGCCGATTTCGTCGGTCTCGACGCTACCGGTGAACAGTCCCGGCGAATCGGATGTCAGCGTCACGTCCAACGATTGGCCGGACGGCGAGATGACGGTGGCCGGGCCCGGATCGTCGCTCATCGTCTGACGCGTGATCTCAAGCGTCATTCCGCGCCCGGACGCCGTCAGGCGCTCTTCTTCCAGCTCCGGCTCCTTCATCAGCCAGTGCGCCATGCGCCGATAAAGCGACACATGTGGCCCACCGCCTTCGAAGCCACGCGCCCACAGCCAGCCCTGGTCGGACAAGAGCATGCCGACACGGCCTTCACCCCGGCGGTTGAGAACCAGCAGCGGCCTGTCGCCGGCGCCATTCATCACCACTTCGCCCTCCGGGTTCTGTATGTTGATGAGGCGGAACCAGCGGCTCCACTGCGGCGGCTCGGCTGCAGAGCCCTCCAGGCCCCGGGTGACAGGATGGCGCTCGCCGGTTTCCGTCAGGCGTGGATGGAAGCCTTCCTCGACGACTTCGCCCGTCGGCATCGCCGGAAGGGCGGACATGAGCGGCGTTCGCGCGATCGACTGCGGGCCTGCATATTCAGGGCCGGCGGCGATCAGCAGCGCACCGCCATTTTCCACATATTCGGCGATGTAGTCGTAATACAGCACCGGCAGCACGTCGCGGTGCTGGTAGCGATCGAAGATGATCATGTCGAAATCGTTGATCCGCTCGACGAACAGCTCGCGCGTCGGGAAGGCGATGAGCGACAACTCGTTGATTGGGGTGCCATCCTGCTTCTCCGGCGGACGCAGGATGGTGAAGTGGATCAGGTCCACCGAGGCGTCCGACTTGAGCAGGTTGCGCCAGGTCCGTTCGCCAGCATGCGGCTCGCCGGAGACAAGCAGCACGCGCAGGTTTTCGCGGATGCCGTCGATCATCGCGATGGTGCGATTGTTGGTTTCGGTCAGTTCGCCCTCGGCGGTGTCTATGGCGAGCTCGACGATATTCTTGCCGGCGTTGGGAATCACCAGTTCGAGCGGCGTCTCCTCGCCGACGACCGCCTGCTCGACGGAGACCTGCTCGCCATTGACCAGCACGCGTACAGAGACAGGCCCGGTGGCGTCATTTGTCGCGATCACGCGATAGGTCAGGTCGATCGGGCGACCTACGATGCCGAAGCGCGGTGCGCGCTCAAAACGGATGCGGCGGTCGAACTCGTCCTCGTCGCCGGTGACCAGCACGTGCAAGGGCGCTCCGAGCGCGTCCGCCTGCGCCGGTGCGTCGTGTACCTGCCCGTCGGTGACCATGATCGCTCCCGCCACGCGCGACGGTGGAACATCCCGCAACGCGCCGTCCAGCGCGCCGAAGAGCCGTGTTTCCGTGCGGTCGTCGGCGGCGTCGGCGCGACCTGCCTCCACGACGCGGACGTCGAACTGGGAGAAGCGTCCAAGACGGGCCTGGAGCTCGGCGACAGCGCGGTCCGTCGTGTCGGTCCGGTCGCCGATATCCTGGCTCTGACTGCGGTCCACCACAAGCGCGACGACCGATTGCAGTGGCTCACGCTGTTCGTCGAGCAGCACCGGGTTCAGCAGGGCAATAGCCAGTGCCGCGAACGCGCCGATCCGCAACAGGCTGCCGCGCTGGCCGAGAAACAGACCGGCAAGCACAAGCAGGCCGACCGGCACGAGGATCACGCCGATCCAAACCCAGGACAGCAGCGGTTCGATGGAGAGCGACCAGTTCATCTACTGTCCCAGCCGTTCGAGGAGCGCAGGCACGTGCACCTGGTCCGATTTGTAATTGCCGGTCAGCATGTACATCATGATGTTGACGCCGGCGCGATAGGCGTAAATGCGCTGCATCGGGTCCGCCGGCACGGTTGGAAACATCGGCGCGCCCGACCCGTCCAGGGCCCAGGCGCCGGCCATGTCGTTGGCCGTGATCATGATCGGCGAGACGCCGTCGCCGCTGCGCACGGGGCGGTTGTCGGGGTTGGCGGCATTCAGCGAAGCCTCGACCCACAACGGGCTTCCCGAATAGCGCCCCGGGAAATCCGGCATGATGAAGAATGTCTTCGTCAGAACGTGATCCTGCGGCACCGGTTCGAGCGGCGGCACGTTCATCGTAGACAGGATTTCGCGCAGCCGGCGGGTAGCGGGACTGGCGGAGTTGGCATCGAACCCCGTCGAATACTGGTCCCGCGTGTCGAACAGCACGGTGCCACCCTGCTGCATGTAGGCGTCGATACGTGCGAGAGCCGCTTCCGACGGCATCGGTGCGGTATCATCAATCGGCCAGTAGATCAGCGGATAAAAAGCCAGTTCGTCCGCCTCGATGTCGACGCCGGCCGGATCGCCCGGCTCCAAAGCCGTCTTGTCGATCAGGTAGCGCGAGAGGCCCTGCAGCCCAGCCCGGCTGACGGCATCGATCGAGCTGTTGCCCGTCAGGACATAGGCGATGCGGGTCTCGGAGATCGCGGCAATGGCGGCGGCGTCATCGGTTTGAATATCCTGCGCATCGGCCTGCGTGGGCAGGACCAGCGCCGCTGCAACGGCGATTGCACCCAGCGCGCCGGCGGCCGTCGAGCGTCTTGCCCCGCCGCGGCGGGCAAACAGACCGCCCATCCAGAAGACGACGAGTGTATCGAGCACCATCAATGCCAGTGCCGCTGCGATCAGCGGTCCCTTGAGGTCGATGGCCTCGTCGAACGCATAGCTGGCGCGGCTGACCGGCACGGTTGTCTCGGGCTGTACGATTGGCGCCAGCGTTGCGTCGCGCGGCAGGAGATTGTGCGCCACGACACCTTCCTCCGTACCGTAGAAGCCTGGAGGGTTCTCGATCGTCACGGCCGGTTCGCCGCCCGCGATGGTCAATGGCCGCGCGTCGGGACCGGGCGGGACCAGCCGACCATCGGCGGAAATCATCTGGAACGGCGCTAGCGAACCTGCGGCAGCCCCCTCGCTGCCGGGCTCGGCCGCACCCTGGTTGCGCGAAAGCTGGACGATGCGCCGCAGCATTTCGACGAACGAGCCGGAGATCGGCAGGCTCGACCACGTCGCTTCCGGCGTGACATGGAAAAGCACGAGCGTGCCGTCGCCGCGCGGAGCGCCCGTGACCAGTGGCGTGCCGTCGGCAAGGCTGGCCCAGGTGCGTTCCATGATGTCGGACGTCGGCTCGGCGAGAACCTGGCGCGAGACGGTCACTTCGGTGGGTGCGGCAAGGTCCGCGAACGGGCCGTTCGGCGGAAACTCCGCGACGGGTTGCGGCTCCGTCCATGACAAGGTGCCTCCAAGCGCGCGCTCTCCGATGCGCAGGCGAACCGGAAGCAACTCCTCGTCATTTCCGGCAGCCGCGAGCCGCGAGCCGGCGAACCGAACCAGCGTGCCGCCGGCATTCATCCACTCGATCAGGTCTTCGCGGGCTGTATCTGGCAGCGCACCGACATCGGCCATGACGATCATCGCCGGATTCTGCTCCAGCATCTGCGGGATCGCCTCTGCGAGGTCGGGGCTCGACGCCTCCACGATATCGGAGAATGGCTCGAGCGCTCTCCGGATATAATACAGTGGCGACAGCAGCGGCTGCGCCTGGTCGGCCTCTGCCTGGGAAATCAGCCCGACCCTGCGCCGCCTCGAATTCTCGTCGAGAACCCGCATCGCAGCAGCCTGGTTTTGGCCGTCGATGACGATGGAGACGAAGTCATTGCGCAGTTCGAACGGCACCTGGAACGCACCCTCGGCTTCGGTCTCGCCGGCGCCGAAGGAAAGCGTGGTCTCACCGATGCGCCGGCCGCGATCGTCGAATGCTGCCGCAGTCGCCTGGCGGGGCAGCGCATCTGAAGATGATCGAACAGCAGAAAATGAGAATGCGTCGGCGCGGTTTTCCGTGTCGCGGATGCCGATCAGCGACATTTGCTGCGGCTCTATCCAGACGAGCCCGGAGAGATCGTCGGACAGGAGCTGTGCAAAAGCCGCCTCGTCGCCATCCGCTGCGAGGCCGTCCGTCAAGACGGCAACGCTGGCGCCGGGCACGACCTGAAGCGCGTCCGCGACACGGGCGAAGATTGTCGGCCGGTCGCTCGGCACGGGACGCGGCTCTGCCGCTGCCAAGCGTTCACGGGCAGCCGCACCGTCGAACGGGCCGATCTCGGCATTTGGCGGCTCGGCCGTGAAGGCGAGAACCACCGGCTGTCCGGCGCTGCCTGCATCCTCGATCAGCCGCTCGGCGGTCGCCACCCGCAGGTCCCAGTCAGGGGCCGTCGCCCAGCCATTGTCGACGACGATGGCCACCGCATTGCCGCTTGCCGGCGTCGCCTCGCGCTGGTTGAGCACGGGTTCGGCCAGCGCGAAGATGATCAGGGCCGCCATCAGCAGGCGCAGCAAGGTCAGCCACCATGGACTCTGATGCGGCGTTTCTTCCTTCTTGAGCACGCGGGCAAGGATGCGCAGTGGCGGGAACACTTCTTCCTGGGGACGCGGCGGCGTAAGCCGCAGCAGCCACCAGATCAGCGGCAGCGCGAGCAGGCCCATCAGGACCGCCGGCACGCCGAAGGAGAGGGGAAGCCAACCCATCAACGCGCTCCCTGTCCGACTTCCGCGCTCAGGGCGGTATGAACACGCACCAGTGCGTCGGAGGCGAGCCTGTCCGTGTGGTTCACCGTGTAGCTCCAGCCGAGCTTTCGGCACCACGCGGCAAGCTCGGCTCGCCGGGCATCATAGAGCAGACGATAATCCTCGGTGAGGCTTTCGGCACGGCCGGCCGTCAGTTTTTGCCCGGTTTCGGGATCGCGGAATTCCGTGCGGCCGCTATAGGGAAACGTTTCTTCGGCGGGGTCGGCAATTTCTATCAAGTGCGCACGAACGCCGCGCTGCGCCAGCGGATCGAGCCATTGCTGGGTCTCCTCCACGGGATCGAGAAAATCGCCGGCGAGGATAATGTCGCTGAAGCGCCTGAGAGGCAGCAGATCGGGCCGGGCGGGCAGGTCGGCGGCATGGAGGAGACGTGCGGCGAGCCTTTCGGCGCCGTTGCGCGCGGCGAACGGGTCCGTGAGGCCTGGCCAGGCAATACGTTCGCCGCCGCGCGACAGCAACTCGGCCAGCGCGAGGATCAGCACGAGTGCGCGCGATTCCTTGGACACGGTCGCGCCCTGCGACTTGAAGAGCATGGAAGGCGAAGGGTCCGCCCACAGCCAAACGGTGTGGGCGGCTTCCCATTCCTTGTCGCGCACGTAAATATGGTCGTCGCGGGCGGAGCGCCGCCAGTCGATGCTCGCCATGCTCTCGCCCTCGACATAGGGGCGGAACTGCCAGAAATTCTCGCCGATGCCGCGCCTGCGGCGACCGTGCCAGCCGGCAATGACCGTATTGACGACGCGACGTGCCTCGACCAGCAGGTCCGGCACCAGCGACGCTCGCTGGCGCGCACGGGCAAGCGCATCACGGGGGACGACGGGGCCGGCCGCCTCGCCGATACGGGCCATCAGCCGGCTGCTTTCACCAGTTGGGCGATCACGTCGCGAACGCTCATGCCCTCGGCGCGCGCCGCGAAAGTCAGCGCCATGCGGTGCTGAAGGACCGGCTCGGCCAGCGCGCGCACGTCATCAACGGAAGGTGCGAGCCTGCCATCGTAAAGCGCGCGGGCGCGGGCGCACAAGGTGAGCGCCTGGCTGGCGCGAGGGCCGGGCCCCCAGGAAACGTGCTTGTCGGTCTCCGCATTGCCCTGCCCAGGACGGGCTGACCGCACCAGCGCCAGGATTGATTCGACGACGCTCTCCGGTACCGGCATGCGGCGGATCAGCATCTGGATTTCTTTCAGGCGCTCGGCGGACAGGACCTCCTGCGGCTTCGCGTCTGAAAGGCCGGTCGTTTCCAGCAGAATGCGGCGTTCGGCGTCGAGTTCGGGGTACAGGATGTCTACCTGCATCAGGAAACGGTCGAGCTGTGCTTCCGGCAGCGGATAGGTGCCTTCCTGTTCCAGCGGGTTCTGTGTCGCCAGAACATGGAACGGCGAAGGCAGGTCGTGACGTTGGCCGGCGACCGTGACGTGATATTCCTGCATCGACTGCAACAGCGCCGACTGTGTGCGCGGGCTCGCGCGGTTGATTTCGTCGGCCATCAGCAACTGCGCAAAGATCGGGCCCCGGATGAACCTGAACGAGCGCCGTCCCGACTCGTCCTGTTCCATCACCTCGGAACCGAGAATGTCGGAGGGCATCAGGTCGGGTGTGAATTGGATGCGCCGGCCATCAAGGCCAAGCACCACGCCGAGCGTTTCGACCAGCTTGGTCTTGGCCAGTCCGGGAACGCCGACCAGCAAGGCATGACCGCCTGCCAGCAGCGCGACGAGCGTGCGCTCGACGACGCTTTCCTGCCCGAAAATGACCTTGCCGACCGCTTCGCGCACCCTGCCGATGTCGGCGAGCGCCTTTTCGGCTTCGGCGATCATCTGGCTTTCGCTAAGGGCGTGTTCCTTGAGTGTGACACCGGTCGTAGCATTCATGCGAGCATCCAGGTCCTTCGAGTTTCTCTGAGGCCAGCGTCGATCCAGGAGGTCTACGCCTTGCTTCCGCGCCACGATTCGTCACCTTTCGGGTACGTGTTCATTCAACTTAAAACACTCAACAAGGCTGACAAGCGGAGCAACAGTGACTATTTCGTGACGATGACGATGCACACAGGAAATGACGAACAAGGCCTGAGCAAGGCCACGGACACGGCCGGACTGGAAGCGCTGGTCTCGCGCGCCGCCAGGGCGGGCAAGGGGCCGCCGCCGGTCGAACGCTGGAACCCGCCCTTCTGCGGCGATCTCGACATGGAGATCAAGCGCGACGGCACGTGGTTCTACCTCGGTACCCCCATCGGCCGCATGCCGCTGGTGCAGCTTTTTTCCAGCGTCCTTCGCAAGGATGAAGACGGAAACACCTATCTGGTCACGCCCGTCGAGAAGGTCGGGATCAGGGTCGAGGATGCGCCCTTCATCGCCGTCGAGGTGAACGCCTCGGGAAGCGGCCCCGATCAGGTGCTGACGTTTCGCACCAATGTGGGAGACGTAGTGGAGGCTGGTTCCGAGAATCCGATCCGCTTTGTCGACGAGGACGACACTGACGGGCTTAAGCCGTACCTGCTGGTCCGCGGGCGGCTCGAGGCGCTTGTGGCGCGGCCGGTTATGTACGAGCTGGCCGAGCTCGGAGAAGAGATCGACGTCGATGGCACAGCAATGTTCGCCATCCGCTCGAAGGGGACGACATTCCCGATCATGCCGATGGACAGGCTGAGGCGGTTGAGCGCATGACCTTGGAAATGCCAGACGTGCGCCATTTCTCGGCCAACGATTTCCGTCTGCGTGCGCGCCACGAGCAGGCTCCGCACGCTGACACCGACTATGGCGACCACAGTCTCAACCCCGACCTGCGCGACCTCATCCTGCAGCATACGCTGCGCGATGCCGCGGTGCTGATACCCGTCGTCGATCACGGCGCGGAGGCAAGCGTCATCCTGACCAAGCGCACCGAGAAGCTGCGTTCCCATTCAGGGCAGATCGCTTTCCCCGGCGGGCGGATCGATCCGACCGACCCGACACCCGAGTTCGCAGCGATGCGCGAGGCGGAAGAGGAGATCGGCCTTTCGGCGGAATTCATCGAGGTGGTGGGGCGCATGCCCGACTACGTATCCGGCTCGGGTTTCCGCATTGCGCCGGTGCTGGCGGTGGTGACACCCGGCTTCATGCTGACGATCAACGAGGACGAGGTGGACGACGCGTTCGAAGTCCCGCTGTCGTTCCTCATGGATCCGCAGAACCACAACCGCGAGAGTCGCATCTGGCAGGACCGCGAACGGTTCTTCTATACGATGCCGTTTGGCGACCGCTACATCTGGGGCGTGACCGCCGGGATCATCCGGACCCTCTACGAAAGGCTTTATACGTGAGCAGCATATCGATCGCCGGCCGGGCCGAGTGGCTGAACGGCGAGGCGCTGCAGGCTCTGCTCGCCGCCCTGTCCGCCGACGGCGAAGAAGCGCGCATTGCCGGCGGTGCCGTGCGCAACGTGTTGCTGGACCAGCCGGTCACCGATATCGACATCGCGACCACCACGTTGCCGGACGAGACCGAAAGGCGCGCCCAGGCGGCCGGATTCCGCACCGTGCCGACGGGCAAGGAACACGGCACGATCACTGTCATCGCGGAAGGGCGACCCTTTGAGGTGACGACGCTTCGCGCGGATGTCGAGACCGATGGCCGCCATGCGCGCGTCGTCTTCGGGCGAGACTGGCAACGCGACGCTGAACGGCGCGACTTCACCATCAATGCGCTTTATGCGTCCGCCAGTGGCGAGGTGATCGATCTCGTAGGAGGGCTTTCCGACATCGAGAACCGCAACCTGCGCTTCATCGGTGAAGCCGAGCAGCGCATTCGCGAGGATTATCTGCGGATCCTGCGCTTCTTCCGCTTCTTTGCCTGGTACGGCAAGGGGCGGCCGGATGCCGACGGCCTGCGGGCGTGTGCGCGACTCAAGGACGGGTTGGAGCGGCTATCGGCCGAGCGCGTCTGGGCCGAACTGAAGAAGCTCCTGGCCGCGCCAGATCCCTCGCGCTCACTGCTCTGGATGCGCCAGACCGGTGTGCTCACCGCCGTGCTGCCGGAAAGCGAGAAGTGGGGAATCGACGCCATACATGGCATCGTCGCGGCCGAACGGGATCTCGGGTGGGAGCCCGATGCGCTGCTGAGGCTCGAGGGCATCGTTCCGCCGGATAAGGAGCGAATCGAGGGCGCGGCAAAACGCCTTCGGCTGTCAAACACGGAAACGCTTCGCCTGACGGCATGGTCTTCCACGCCGCCTGTCGCCCACACGATGAGCGAGACTGCCTTCGCCAAGCTGGCCTATGAAAGCGATCGCCAGGGTCTTGAGGATCGATTGCGCCTGGCACTTGCCGCCGCGCGCGTCAAAGCTGCGCAGGAAGACGCCGCGCTGCTGGAGGCGGGCGGATATGCGCGCTTGCTGCGCTTCCTTGCAGCGTGGGAAAAGCCCGCATTCCCCATCAGCGGAAACGATCTTGTGGCACTGGGAGCGAAGCCTGGCAGGAGTCTCGGCCAGATGCTGGCCCAACTCGAGCAGGAGTGGATCGAAGGGGGGTTCAAACTCGAACGCGACGCGCTCTTGGAACGCGCCGCGGGTTTGATTGGTGGTCGCTGAATTCTAGGCGGCGTCGCGCTTGGTCTCGATGCGCGAACGAATGGCCTCGACCATTGATTCGCGGATCACGGTCTCACCATGGGTCTCGCGCATATGCTCGATCGCGCGCCTCATCACTTCGGCTTCTTCGGTATGTCTCGTATGCCAGTCACAGCCGGGGACGAGCGAGCCGCAATGAAATTCCTTCATCGTTCTTCTCCTTCATGTCCGTCTGTTGGAGGACTGAAGAGTAACACGAAACGCCCGTCATCGGTTGCGGAAATGTTCGGCTATTTCTCTGGACTGCCCAGCCATTCGGCAGCAATGCGGATGTCCTCGTCGCCGATCCCGTGGTCGGAATGGATCACGCGGGCATCGACATTGGCGCCGCAATTGCGCAGGCGTTCCGCGAGTTTCGGCGCATATTCGAAATAAAGCTTGTCGTTTTCACCGGCGATGGTGAGGAATTTCGTCTGTGAGAGGTCGACCTTGTCCATGTCGCTCAGGACCGGCATCGGCCGCAGCAGCACCGCCTTGCGCACGAGCCCCGGATGAAGCTGCGTCAACGCGGCGATCAGGTTGGCGCCGTTGGAATATCCGAGGAAGGTCGCCGATGCCAGGTCGATTCCCTGCTCGGTGGCGATCCCGTTCAGGAATTCCACGAAGGCGTCAGCCTCCGCGCGCACGTCCTGCTGGTCGAACTCGGTGGCGGTAATGCGCTTGTACCAGCGCTTGACGCCGTCCTGGACGATGCGACCACGAATGCCGATCAGCGTGGCGTCAGGCGCGATGCTGGCGGCGAGGGATGCGAGCGTCGTCTCGTCGCCTCCCGAACCGTGCAGCATGATGATGGTTCGGCCGCTTGGCTTCTCCGGCTTGAAGAGGCGGTGGACGAAGCCGGTCTCCCTTGTCACGGTGTCGACCGCAAGCGCCGCCTGCTGGAGCATCGCGGTGGTGACCGCGGTGTCCGAGGCTTTTGCCATCTGGGTGGCGCCGGCCAAGGCCAGCAGCGAAATAAGTGCGAGTGAGGGTATGGACGCCATGACGCGATCCTGATCTTTTAAGTTTTACCGAAACCTTACCGGCCGCTGCCGGCTCGTGACGTTGGCACCCCGATGGGCGGTCCCCCTCAATAGGAACGCCTCTCCCCCAACGCCGGAAATCCCTATAGTCTCGCGCTCTTACGGTGTCACTGGGTTGGAGCCGGCGTCGGTGATCACGAGATTGTGCGGCGCACCAAAAATGCTTGACGGGGCCAGCTGACCGGAAAGCAAAATTCAATCGTTTCAGCAGCTTGCCATGGTGCTGTTGCGCCGTTGCATCATGGCGGGAATATTGCTTCGCCGTATCGGATTTCAGGCGAAATCGCGGGCGATCTCAGAGCTAATCCAGCGCTTGAAGTCGGCGACCTTTCTCGGTTCGCGGCGACTCTGCGACGTCACGAGGTAATAGCCAAGGCCGGTGGTCGCACGTTCGGGAAAAGGCGCCACGAGGTGGCCGACCGACAATGCGTAGTGCGCCAGCGTCTGCCACGCCAGCATCACGCCCTGTCCGGCGATAGCCGCGTCGAGCGCCAGTGCGGCATCCGTGAAGGAATGGCCGTCGCCAAGTTCACCCTCGTCGATGCCGAACCGGTCGAGCCACAGGTTCCAGCCGAGCGTCGAGTTGATGTCGCGGACGATCGGCATTGTCGTCAGGTCGTGCGGGTGCCTGAGTTTTTCCGCCAGCGCGGGCGCGCAGACCGGAAAGACCTCCTGCGGCAGCAGATACTCTGATTTCACGCCTGGCCACCTCCCGTCGCCGACCCTGATCGCCACATCCACGTCCGACGTGTCGGGGTTGATGAGCGCCACCGATGCGTCGAGCCGAACGATGATGCCAGGATGAAGCCGTGACCATCCGGAAAGCCGCGGGACGAGCCATTTTGACGCGAAGACCGGGGCGACCGAGATCGTCAGAATGGTCTCGCCATGCCGACGCGATGACGCCACGGCGTCATCGAGCATCTGGAAGCCGCCGGTCAATCGCGACAGGAAAGTGATGCCGAACTCGGTCGGTGTCAGGCTGCGCCCCGTGCGGTCAAAGACAGGACGGCCAAGCCGATCCTCGGCCTTGAGCACATGCTGGCTGACGGCTCCGACCGATACGCCGAGCTCGTCGGCGGCCTTCTGCAGGGAGCCCAGCCGCCCGGTGGCTTCCAGCGCGCGCAGCCCGTTGAGATGAACGCGGTTCAGGTCTTTCATGCAGTTTTTCTACAGCGAAGCGCAGGCAAACTCCATAGAAGACACTGCCCTCACATGAGATGGTTCTTGCCGAGCCGACACATTGAGGGTTGCGAAATGCTTCAGATTATCTTGACTATCGTGCGGTCAGGCAAGCGGTTAGGCGCACCCGTCGATCCCGGCTGCTGGCGCCGCGATCCGCTGTCGCATCCGGTTCTGAGGACAATGACTCCAAACCAGCTCGCCGACTTGCCGATCATCCATGAGATGCTGCCGCGCCACCAGGAAGACTGCAGTCGCTGATCAGGGCCACTTCACTTCGGGCGGCATGCTCGACAGGATCGAGTTGACGTTGCCGCCGGTCTTCAGCCCGAAGATCGTGCCGCGATCGTAGAGGAGGTTGAACTCCACATAGCGGCCGCGCCGGATAAGCTGTTCCTCGCGGTCCGCCTCGGTCCAGTTCTCGTTGAAATTGCGCCGAACGATGTGGTTGTAGACGATCTGGAACGTGCGACCGACCTCCTGCGTGAAACGGAAGTCGGCGTCCCAGCCGCCTCGCTCCTGCGGTGACTTGAGCCAGTCGTAGAAGATGCCGCCGACGCCTCGCGGTTCGTTGCGGTGCGGCAGGAAGAAATAGTCGTCGCACCATTTCTTCAGCCTGTCGTAGTCGGCGACGTCCGAATGACGGTCGCAGACGAACTTCATCGCCTTGTGGAAGGCCATCGTATCGGGGTCGTCCTGGGTGCGTCGGCGTTCCAGTACGGGCGTCAGGTCTGCGCCGCCGCCAAACCACTGGCGCGTCGTGACCACCATGCGGGTGTTCATGTGCACGGCCGGCACGTTCGGATTTTGCGGGTGCGCGATCAGCGATATGCCGGACGCCCAGAAGCGCGGGTCTTCCTCGGCGCCGGGGATCTGGCTGCGGAATTCCGGCGAAAACTCACCATGTACCGTGGAAACGTGCACGCCGACCTTCTCGAACACGCGCCCCGACATCATCGACATGACACCGCCGCCACCCTTGCCGCCGTCGCGCTCCCATGGGGTGCGCTCAAACCGTCCAGGCGCCCACCCAACCTGCGGGCCGGTCAGTTCGTCCTCGATCTTCTCGAACGTGTCGCAGATGCGGTCGCGCAAGTCCTCGAACCAGGCCCTAGCCGCTTCCTTCTTCTCCTCGATCCCTTCCGGCAGGCCGGCGGGAAGGTCTGGACGCTGCATCGAATTCTCCGTGTAGCCGTATCAGCCCGCTGGGCGATGGCAAAAGGACTCGTCAATTCTCGCGCCGATCCCTAATCTGTTGTTTCGGAGGGTCAAGGACTTTCCGGGGGAGTTGCGATGCGCGTTCCGGCAAGACCACCGCTCGACAGCCTCAAGCGCAGCCTCGACAGGCAGCGCAACGAGCCGAGCCGAAAGAGTCGCGACGGCTTCGTCCGCGAGACCTTCATGCTGCCTCGCGCCGACGCGCGGGCGAAGGCGCGCGAGTGGTTCGACCGCTGGCCTAAGCAGGCTTACTGGACCGAGATCGAAAGCTGGTGCGAGCGCCCCGACGACGTCATCGAATTCACAATCCGACGCCTTCCGACGGCGGACTGACCTGCCGGATCGCCTCGCCGACCGCCATTGCCGCGGTTAGTGCCAGATTGAGGCTGCGGGCACCTGGACGCATCGGAACCAGCAGGCGCGAATCAGCGCGGGCATGGACGTCGTCGGGCACGCCGGCCGACTCGCGGCCGAACAGCAGCACGTCGCCGTCGGCAAATTCGAACCGCGTGTAGGGCAGGGTGGCCCTGGTGCTGAAAAGCACGAGGCGTCGCTGTTCATGCGTCCGCCAGTCGTCGAAGGCCTGCCACGAAACGTGGCGGGTAAGCGCCGCCATTTCAAGATAATCCATGCCCGCCCGTTTGAGCGCCCGGTCTGACATGTCGAAGCCCGCCGGTTCGATGATGTCGACCGCCACGCCGAGGCATGCGGCCATGCGCAGGATCGAGCCCGTATTGCCAGGGATGTCGGGCTGGTAGAGCGCAACGCGAAGCGATGCCGTCATGGCGCCTTCTCGTCTCCGAGCCAGTATCGCGGGCCGGGTCCGGCGTTTGCGGCGCTGTCGTGCGGATTCACCAGCTTGCAGCGATTGAGCGAAAGACAGCCGCAGCCGATGCAACCCGTAAGACCGTCCTTCAGCCTCTCCAGTTCGGCGATGCGCCGGTCTATCCGCTCCATCCAGCCGGCCGACAGTTTCGACCAATCCTGGCGCGACGGCACGCGATCTTCGGGGAGTTTGGCCAGTTCGCGGCCGATCTCCTCCAGGCTCAAGCCGACCCTCTGGGCGAAGACGATGAAGGCGATGCGCCGCAGCGCGGCGCGATGATAACGGCGATGGCCCGACGCTGCGCGTTGCGAGGCGATCAGCCCGCGCTCCTCGTAGTAGCGAAGCGCTGAAGCCGCAACGCCGCTTCGGCGCGACACGTGGTTGATCGTCAGCATCGTATTCATCCGCAAATCAAGCCACATCGAGCGCTTGACTTCAAGTGCACTTGAATTTTTAGGGTCCGCGCAAATTCCATGTAAAGGAGGTGCGATGCTCCGATTTCCGTTGCTGCCAAGTCACATGAAACATCCATCGGAAAACCGTGATGCGATCAAGGATGGATTTTTCTCCCGGGCCGGCGTATAGACCACGCCTCGTCAACCCGGATCGCAGGAGGCAGTAATGGATTTTGTACTTTGCTACGCCTCGTTGCGCATGCGCATCAGGCTTCTGCCCTGACGGCGGTTTCGGTTCGACCTTTCTCCTGACTTCATAAGCATGGTCCCGATTCCGCCGGAGTTTCCGTTCCGAGCATTCGAGGAATCGCACCATGCCATCCGGTATCAAATCTGGGCGCTTCGTCCGCCCCTCAGCCATCATTCCGGACGCCGTCGAACCACATCCTGACGACAGCCTGTCAGCAGCCTTCAGGAACACGCTTGGCGCGAGGCCCGCCCAGGCGCATCTTCCGCTTCCCGTCACACAATCGGGGCAGAAGGTGGTGAGGCAGGCCAAGGCCGCAATGCCAGGCCGCCTTCACGCGGGTTGTTCGGCAGCAATCCATATCGGCCCGCGCAGCGGGCACAAGTGACCAAGACGCAAAGAGAATTTCATCATGTACCGCTGGTTTGAATCCCTGCTGCCCCCGTTTCCGCCCGAAGAGCCGGTTGAGCCGCCGCGGACGCTCGTCGCGTTCTGCATGCATTACACCAAAGGCTCGTGGCGGCTGATCATCGTATCGGCCATCTTCACCGCGATCATCGCGTTGACCGAAGTGTGGATGTTCGGCTTCCTCGGCAATATCGTCGACTGGCTGTCCGAACAGGACCGCGAGACATTCCTGCAGACGGAAGGCTGGACGCTTGCCGGAATGGCATTCGTGGTGCTCGTGCTGCTGCCGGCGATCGTGCTGTTCAACTCATGGCTCAACCACCAGTCGCTGTTCGGCAATTTCCCGATGCGCATCCGCTGGCAGGTCCATCGCTACCTGCTCAAGCAGTCGATGACGTTCTATCAGGACGAGTTCGCGGGCCGCATCGCCACCAAGCTGATGCAAACGGCGCTAGCCGTGCGCGAATGCGTCATCAAGCTCATCGACGTGCTGAACTACGTGGTCGTCTACTTCGTCGGCGTGCTGCTTCTCGTCGGGTCGGCCGACTGGCGGCTGGCATTGCCTCTGGGTGTCTGGCTGCTCGCCTATATGGGGCTGCTCTATTACTACATTCCCCGCCTCGGCAAGGTGTCGGAGGAGCAGGCCGACGCACGCGCCATCATGACTGGCCGCGTCGTCGACAGCTATGCCAACATCCAAACGGTAAAGCTCTTCAGCCATGCGCAGCGGGAAGCCTCGTTCGCCAAAGAAGGCATGTCGGATTTTCTCGACACCGTGCATCGCATGATGCGCCTGGTGACGGGGCTCTACGGCACACTGTACTTCCTCAATTCCCTGCTCCTGGCGGCGATCGCCGCACTTTCGATCTGGCTCTGGCTGGGCAGTGCGATCAGCATCGGCGCGGTCGCCGTCGCGCTTGGCCTCGTCCTGCGGCTATGGGGCATGTCACAGTGGATCATGTGGGAGGTCTCGGGCCTGTTCGAGAATATCGGGACGGTCCAGGACGGCATACGCTCAATTTCGATGCCGCGCCTGGTCGAGGACAAGCCGAGCGCCAACGAGATCGTCGTCGACAAGGGCGAGATCAGTTTCGACCATGTCCGGTTCCACTACGGCAAGACGAAGAGCGTGATCGAGGACCTGACGCTGACCATCAGGCCCGGCGAGAAGGTCGGCATCGTCGGGCGCTCCGGGGCCGGAAAGTCGACGCTCGTCAACATCCTGCTGCGCTTCTACGACATCGAAGGCGGCAGGGTAACGATCGACGGGCAGGACATATCGGCCGTCACGCAGGATTCGCTGCGGGCACATATCGGCGTCGTGACCCAGGACACGTCCTTGCTGCACCGTTCGGTGAGCGACAACATCCGCTATGGCCGCCCCGATGCGACCGACGAGATGGTCACCGAGGCTGCGCGGCGGGCCGAAGCGCTGGAGTTCATCGGCGGGCTTTCCGATCCGAAGGGCCGCAGGGGCTTCGACGCCCATGTCGGCGAGCGCGGCGTGAAGCTTTCGGGAGGCCAGCGCCAGCGGGTCGCCATCGCGCGGGTGATGCTCAAGGATGCACCGATCCTGATCCTCGACGAAGCGACATCGGCGCTCGACTCGGAGGTGGAGGAGGCGATCCAGCAGAACCTCTACCGGCTGATGGAAGGCAAGACGGTGATCGCGATCGCCCACCGGCTGTCGACCATCGCGGCCATGGACCGGCTTGTCATCATGGACAAGGGCCGGGTGATCGAGGAGGGAACCCATGACGAACTTCTTGCCAGCGGTGGGCTCTATGCCCAGTTATGGCAGAGGCAGTCGGGCGGATTCCTCCTTCACGACGACGCTGCCGAGCCGGAGAAGGAAATCGCGGCCGAATGAGCACCATCGAGGAAGAACGCAAGGATGACGGCTTCGCCGAGCGCATCTGGCGCAAGGCGGAGGGCGTCATTGAACCTTTCGCCGATACGGAGCGAGAAGTGCTGCCACGCGACGCGTGGCAGTTCATCCTGTTCTTCGCCCGGCAGGCGAAGGGGCCGTTCATCCTGCTGCTCATCGTCGGCGGCCTGTCGGGCGCAGTGGATGCCGCGCTTTACTGGTCTCTGGGGTGGATGATCGATCTGCTCGAGAACGCATCCCCGACGCAGTTGCTGACCGATCACTGGTGGGAGATCGTCGCGTTCCTCGCCCTGGTGCTGGTCATCCGGGCGGCGATCATGATCGCCAACTCGCTCGTCGAGCAGCAAATCATCGTGCCCAGCTTCTACCAGCTCGTGCGATGGCAGTCGTTCAAGCGAGTGATCGAGCAGCCTTATTCGTTCTATCAGAACGATTTCGCGGGCCGTATCGCCACCAAGATCCTGCAGGGCGGCGAAGCCACGGGTGATTTCATCATCTCCACCCTGCAGACGATGTGGGGTTTCCTGTCATTTCTCGTGCTGGCCGGCACGATCCTCGTCATGCTCGACCCGCTGATGGGTCTGGTCCTGGCCGTCTGGATCGGTGCCTATCTCGTCGCCGCACGGTTGTTGCTGCCGCCCCTGCGCGCCGCCGGTCGCCGAAGCGCGGACGAACGCTCGATCCTTAATGGCCGGCTTGTCGACGCCTTCACCAACATCATGGCCGTCAAGCTGTTCGATAGCGGCCACCGCGAGAATGATTTCGTGCGCGACGGCATGGAGCGCTATCTCGGCGCCGTAAAGGACCTGACCCGTTCGATCACGAGCGTGCGCTCCGCGGTGGCGATCATCAACGGGTTCATGATGGCCGCGGTGTTCTGGCTGGCCTTGCGTGGCTGGATGGCAGGCGCCGCCACGACGGGCGAGATTGCCGCCGCGATGGGCCTGGTCTTCCGGCTCAACCAGATGTCCGGCTACATGATGTTCAACATCAACGGGCTGATCCGCTCCTTCGCCACCGTGCAGGATGCAACCGGAACGATCTCGGTGCAGGCGGAACTGCGCGATGCACCGGACGCCAAGATCATGCCGCGCGCCGTGGGCGACCTGAAATTCGACGACGTCTCGTTTCATTATGGCAAGACCAGCGGCGTCATCGAGCACCTTAACCTGCATATCAAGCCGGGTGAGCGCGTCGCGCTGGTCGGGCCGTCAGGTGCAGGCAAGACCACGGTGGTCAATCTCGCACTGCGCCTTTTCGATATCCAGGGCGGGCGCATCCTGCTCGACGGTACGGATATCCGCGACGTGACGCAGGCATCGCTGCGGGCGCAGTTCGGTGTCGTCGCGCAGGATCCGCTGCTGATGCACCGCTCCATCCGCGACAACATCGCCTATGGCAAGCCTGGGGCCACCGACGAGGAGATTGTCGAGGCGGCGAAGCGGGCCGCGGCGCACGACTTCATCGCCGGCGTGACCGATCCCAAGGGGCGCAAGGGCTATGATGCCCATGTCGGCGAGCGCGGCGTCAAGCTTTCGGGCGGCCAGCGCCAGCGCATCGCCATCGCCCGGATGATGCTCAAGAATGCCCCGATACTGATTCTGGACGAAGCGACGTCGGCGCTCGATTCCGAAATCGAGGCCGCGATCCAGGAGAACCTCTATCGCCTGATGGAAGGCAAGACGGTGGTGGCGGTCGCGCACCGGCTGTCGACAATCGCCGCGCTCGACCGGCTCGTGGTGATCGACGAGGGCCGTATCGTCGAGGAGGGCTCGCATGAGGATTTGATCGCGCGCGACGGGCTCTATGCACAGCTTTGGAAGCGGCAGTCAGGTGGCTTCCTCGCGTCCAGCCTGGCGGCGGAATAGCGACCATGACACTGCGCCCTCCGGCTCGATATTCACCCTCCGCAGGTGCTGCCGGCGCTACGGGTGAAAGCGGGCCGAACCCAATCGAGCACGAAATCGCAGGCGAGAAGGCGGCTGCGCTGGGCAGGGCAGGGGAACGGGTGGAAGTCTCCCTGGCCAGACTTAACGAATGCAGCGCCGATGCTGCCGAGCGACCGGCACTTCTCAAGGCGGCAGCCGATGCCGTCTATGCGTATTTCATCCAGCGCGAGCTGTGCGGCCTGCGCCGGCAGCAGGACGCGATCCGAGACTATGCGATACCGCGCGAGGTTCTGGTGAGGCTCGGGGCGGTCTAGGTCAGGCGCTCCGTCGCCGGCCGTTGGGACTCTCGCCGTCAAGCGTGCGGATTTCGATCGGCCTTCCGGTCGCCTTGGCCAGATACATCGCCTGGTCCGCGGCGGACAGCAGTTCCTGGCTGGTCGATGCCTGGCGGGGGAAGAAGGCCATGCCGATCGCCGCGCCGACACGTGCCTTGACCGCGGCATTTGCCACCAAAAGCGCATCGCTGACCAGATCTTCGACGCGGGCGATGGCCGCGTCCTCGTCGTCGCCTTGCACGATGATGACGAATTCGTCGCCGCCCAGGCGCGCGGCGAATTCGCCTTTGGCAAGCCGCGCGGTGAGGTTCCTGCCAAGCAGCCCCAGGCACATGTCACCCGACGCGTGGCCGTGCCGGTCGTTGAGTGTCTTGAAGCCGTTGAGGTCGATGAATGCGAGAGCCAGCGGCAAGCCGGCGCCGACCCGTTGGGCCAGATGATCCAGAAGGCTGCGGCGGTTCGGCAATCCGGTCAGTTCGTCTTCTCCGGACTGGCGTTCGCTGTCGAGGGCGCGCAGCTTTTCCTCCGTAATGTCGAGCGTTATGCCGACCATGACCGGTGAGCCGCTGCCATTGTCGGCGCTGCGGTGCGCGATATCGCGCAGCCAACGCGTTTCGCCTTCAGCAAGCATGTACCTGTAGTCGACAACGTATGATTCCTGGCCCATCCGGCAAGCGTCTTCGATGGCCAGGTAGCGCTCCCTGTCGTCGGGATGAAGGAAGGTGTGGAAATCATCGCTCATCGCGACCGGGTAGCTGAGGGTGGAACCGCGGGGCCGGCGTGTGTCCTCGACCCAATTCCACTGATCGTCCTGGATGTGCCAGTTCCAGACGCCAGCGCCGGCGATCCTCAGCGCGTCGTGGTACCAGCCGGCCTGCGTTTCGAGCGACTCAATTCTTACCGCGAGCGCGCGGTAGCGCCTCCAGGCCGCGAAGACGGTGAAGACAACCACGGCAAACGCCGCGAGGCTCGCGAAGATCGTGCTCATGGCGTCATTGTCGCACGACAGCCTTAAGGTGAGGTTTCTCCGCCGACGGCCAATCTGCGGATGCAGCCCAGCCCGGGCGCAACGTCTCCCCGCGACAATCTGACCTCGCACCTTCGTGATACTGGACAATCGCGGATAGCGCGCATAGAAACCATCGCCAAATGCAGGGGGAATCTGCCAGCCGTCGCCAGCCGCCAACGCACAGTTCGAGAGGTGGTGGGCAAGACGGGCGTAAGGGTCATGCGGGTTCCTTCCGGCAACAATGAGGCGAAAGGATCCTGTGCCCGTGAGCGCTAACGAATCGAGCGAGCATAACCGCCGCGATTTTCTTTACATAGCTACCGCGATGACCGGCGTGGTCGGCGCCGGTGCAGCCGTGTGGCCGTTCATCGACCAGATGCGTCCGGATGCATCCACACTGGCGCTGGCCACCGTGGATGTCGACGTTTCCTCCATCGAACCGGGTATGTCCGTGACCGCCAAATGGCGCGGCAAGCCGATTTTCATCCGCAACAGGACGGAAGAAGAGCTTGAGGAGGCACGCGCCGTGCCCCTCGACGATCTGCCCGACCCGTTGGCACGCAACGAAAATCTCGGCGCCGACGCCCCGGCAAGCGACGTCGAGCGCTCGGCGGGCGAGGGCAAGGAAAACTGGATCGTCATGGTCGGTTCCTGCACCCATCTGGGCTGCGTTCCGCTCGGCCAGTCCGGCGATTTCGGCGGCTGGTTCTGCCCGTGCCACGGGTCGCACTATGACACCGCAGGGCGCATCCGCCGCGGTCCGGCTCCCCAGAACCTGCATATTCCCACCTACGAATTCATCTCCGATACGGTCATCAGGATCGGTTGAGGGAAAGAGAGAGCTTTAGACCATGAGCGGTGGACACTCGACCTATTCGCCCAAGACCGGAATCGGACGCTGGATCGACGCGCGCATGCCGTTGCCGCGGCTGGTGCATGATTCGTTCGTTTCCTATCCGGTCCCGCGCAACCTGAACTACGCCTACACGTTCGGCGGCATTCTCTCGATCATGCTGGTCGTTCAGATCGTCACGGGTGTCGTGCTGGCGATGCATTACGCCGCATCGTCCGAACTGGCGTTCGACTCGGTCGAAAAGATCATGCGCGACGTCAATTCAGGCTGGCTGCTGCGCTACATGCACGCCAATGGCGCGTCGATGTTCTTCATCGCTGTCTACATCCACATCTTCCGGGGCCTCTACTACGGCTCGTACAAGGCGCCGCGCGAACTGCTGTGGATCCTCGGCGTAATCATCTACCTGCTGATGATGGCGACCGCGTTTATGGGCTACGTACTGCCATGGGGGCAGATGTCGTTCTGGGGCGCAACGGTGATCACCGGCTTCTTTACCGCCATCCCCGTGGTCGGCGAATGGATCCAGACGCTGCTTCTGGGCGGCTTCGCCGTCGACAATCCGACCCTCAACCGCTTCTTCTCGCTGCACTATCTGCTGCCGTTCATGATCGCCGGCGTGGTGGTGCTGCATGTGTGGGCGCTGCATGTCGTCGGCCAGACCAACCCGACGGGCATCGAAGTCAAGTCGAAGACCGATACCGTTGCGTTCACGCCCTACGCGACGATCAAGGACGGCTTCGCGATGATCCTCTTCATCGCCATGTTCGCCTATTTCGTCTTCTACATTCCCAACTATCTGGGACACGCCGACAACTACATCATGGCGGACTCGCTGAAGACGCCGGCGCACATCGTTCCCGAATGGTACTTCCTGCCGTTCTACGCCATCCTGCGCGCGATCACCTTCAACATCGGGCCGATCGACTCGAAGCTCGGCGGCGTGCTTGCGATGTTCGGCGCCATTGCGGTGCTGTTCTTCGTGCCGTGGCTCGACACGTCCAAGGTCCGCTCGGCGGTCTATCGTCCCTGGTACAAGCTGTTCTTCTGGCTGTTCATGATCAACGCGATCTTCCTCGGCTGGCTCGGTTCGCGCCCCGCTGAGGGCTGGTACATCCCGGCGATGCAGGTATCGACCCTGTTCTACTTCGCATTCTTCCTCGTCGTCATGCCTCTGCTGGGGCTGATCGAGACGCCACGTCGTCTGCCGAATTCGATAACCGAGGCGGTGCTCGAGAAGAACAGGAGAACCGGATCCGCGCAGCCTGCTGCGGCGACGGCGTCTCCGGAAACCCAAGGCTGAGCGGCTCAAGGCAGACAAGGACTTGAACATGAATTCTTTCATCAAGGCACTGGCGGCGCTCGGCATCGCATTCGGGACGGCGACGACCGTGCTGGCTGCTGAAGAGGAAGAGCACGGCGGCACGCCGCACTATCCGCTCGTCAAGCCGGTCGAACAGGACTGGTCGTTTGCAGGTCCGTTCGGCACCTATGACAGGGGCCAGCTCCAGCGCGGCCTGAAGGTGTACCGGGAAGCGTGCTCGATCTGCCACAGCCTGTCGCGGGTACCTTTCCGCACGCTCGAGGATCTCGGCTATTCCGAGGCACAGGTGAGGGCGCTGGCTGCCGAATTCGAGGTCCAGGACGGTCCTGACTCGTTCGGCGAGATGTTCATGCGGCCAGCAATCCCGTCAGACACCTTCCCGGCGCCATTCCCCAACACGGAAGCGGCAGCGGCCGCCAACAACGGCGCGGCTCCGCCAGACCTGTCGCTGATCGCCAAGGCGCGTGCCGTCGAGCGCGGCTTCCCGACGTTCGTCTTCGACATCTTCACCCAGTACGCCGAAGGCGGCCCGGATTACATCGTGTCGTTGCTGACCGGTTATCAGGATCCGCCCGAGGGTCACGAGGTGCAGCCCGGCACGCACTACAACCCACACTTCATCGCAGGAACGGCGCTGTCCATGCCCAATCCGCTGTCGGACGGGCAAGTCGGTTATGAAGACGGTACGCCGGAGACTGCTGACCAGTATGCGCACGACGTCGCCGCATTCCTGATGTGGGCCGCCGAGCCGCACATGGAAGATCGCAAGCGCATGGGCTTCAATGTGCTCGTGTTCCTGGCGCTGTTCGGGGCGATGGTCTACATCACAAAGCGCCGGGTATGGACGAACGTCGACCTCTGAAACCGGGTGCAACCTGAAAGTCTGGTGGGCGGCCGCGTGCCGCCCTTTCCATTTTTCGGTCCCCGGTACAAGAATGGCGGGCAACCGCGAGGCACATGATGAACTCCTCCCTCGAAGAGACGCTCCTTTCGGCGATCCGGACGATTCCTGACTACCCGAAGCCGGGTGTCATGTTCCGCGACATCACAACGTTGCTCGGCAACGCGCGCGCCTTCCGCCGTGCGGTCGACGAACTCGTGCATCCTTGGGCGGGAGCCAAGATCGACAAGATCGCCGGCATCGAGGCCCGTGGGTTCATTCTTGGCGGGGCGATCGCGCATCAGATGTCGGCGGGCTTCGTCCCTATCCGCAAGAAGGGAAAGCTGCCGCACGACACCGTGCGGGTCGCCTACAGCCTCGAATACGGGCTGGACGAGATGGAGATGCACAAGGATGCCATCGCACCCGGCGAGAAGGTGATCCTGATTGACGATCTGATTGCTACCGGCGGCACGGCGGAAGCGGCGGTCAAGCTGCTCACGCAGATGGGCGCGCAGATCGAGGCTGCCTGCTTCGTCATCGACCTGCCGGACCTTGGCGGTCGCGCCCGGCTCGAAGCACTCGGCGTCGAAGTGCGCACGCTGATCGGTTTCGAGGGCGACTGACGGCCGCGGCGCTTGTATGGCTCAGACGATGGCCATCACGAGCGCGACGGCCATCAGGAGCATACCGAGCAGCGATACCATGAAGGCGACAGAGCGCCATGGCGACAGGGCGTTCATGTAGCAGTAGAGATGCGCTACGCGGCCCGCGAGAAACAGCAACCCGCCTGCCTGCACCAGCCAACCGCCGACGTCGTAGATGACGATCAGCAGTCCGATGGTCAGGAAGATCGGCAGGGTTTCCTGCAGGTTTGCAAAAGCGCGCCGCGCCCGGCCCAGTTCCACCGTAGGTTCGGGCAGGTTGTCGCGTGGTCCTGTCTGGTTCTCCGGGCCGACTTGGCGCGTGAGCAGCGCTCCGACATAGAACGCCTGGCCAAGAAGCAGCAGCAGGGCAGCGAGAATGTACCAGACCATGGCGGGAACGGACTCCGAGAGGGAAGGGACTAGGACTGCGCTATCATGTAGACGCGAAACCGGTTCGTCCATCCGTTGCAAGGCTATCCGGCTTCGATGAGCACTGCGCTTTCGAATTCGAGCACCTTGTCGCCGGTGCTGTCGAAGGCCTCGCAGACGATCGTCAGAACTCGCCAGCCCGGCCTCGACGCGAGCGCCCGGTGGGACAAGGCGCGGCGGGTGAAGGTGATCGTTTCGTCGACATAGACGGGCTTCAGCCATTTGAGGTTGCGAAAGCCGGGGGAGGGGCCAAATACCGGGCGCGGCCCCGGGCCTTCCCATGTGACGCCCCCTGCATCCTCACGCGCCGTGAGGTTGTATTTCATCCACGTGGAGGCGGTGTGCCAGCCAGACGCGCACAGCCTGCCGAAGACGCTTGCTTCGGCAAGTTTCTCGTCCATGTGGAATGGCTGCGGATCATACTTTGCCGCGAACGCCTTGATTTCGTCGGCTCTGAACGTGTGAGAGCCCAGCGTGATGGTACGACCGACGCCGAAAAACTCATCGAGGGTCATGCTGCTGCCCCGGCGTTGCGCTTCAGGAACATGCCCATGTTCTGCAATTCGGCGACCACTTCACCGTCCTGGTTCTTCAACTCGTGCGTGACGGTGACGAAGCCCAGGGTCGGTCGCGATGCCGACTCCCTCTTCGCCGTGATCGTGCTCGTGCCGGTCAGCGTGTCGCCGGCGAGCACCGGCTTTTTCCAGCGGACATAGTCGAGGCCGGGCGAGCCCTGCGATGTGGAATCAAGCAGGAACGCGTCGCACATCATCTTCATGAACATCGAACAGGTGTGCCAGCCGGATGCCCCAAGCCCGCCGAGAATGCTGGCCTTGCCGGCTTCCTCGTCGAGATGCATCGGCTGGGCATCAAACTCGCTTGCGAACGCGATGATTTCCTGCGCCGTCACATGCTTGCTGCCGAGATCGATGACGGTTCCGACCTCGAAATCCTCGAACGCCCACTTCTTTTCGGTCATCGGCAAATCCTGTTCAATCTTGAACAGCCATAGTGCTGGCTAAGCTTGACAGATGCAATGACCAGCCTGGACCTAGGTGTTGAACCTGAACAAAAGCACGTCGCCGTCCTGCACGACATACTCCTTGCCCTCGTCGCGGGCCTTGCCGGCTTCCTTGGCCGCCGTCTCGCCGCCCAGCGTGACATAGTCGTTAAAGGCGATCGTCTGGGCACGGATGAAGCCGCGCTCGAAGTCGGTATGGATGACGCCGGCGGCCTGCGGCGCCTTCGAACCCTTTTCGACCGTCCAGGCGCGTGTTTCCTTGGGGCCTGCGGTGAAGTAGGTGATGAGGTTCAGCAACTCGTAGCCGGCGCGGATGAGGCGGTCGAGGCCCGGCTCTTCGAGGCCCATCGCGTCGAGGTATTCCTTGGCTTCCTCGTCGGGAAGCTGGGCGACCTCCGACTCGATCGCGGCCGAAATGACGACTGTACGCGCGCCTTGCGTCTCGGCCATGGCCTCGACGGCCTTGGTGTGCTCGTTTCCGGTCGAGGCCTGATCTTCCGCGACATTGCAGACATACAAAACCGGCTTCGAGGTGAGCAGGTTCAGGCCTTGCAAAATAGTCAGGTCTTCGGCTGCAATGCCGGCCAGCATCATGCGTACCGGCTTTCCCTCCTGCAGCAGCGCCAGCGCCTGCTCCATGACGGGCAGGACGGTCATCGCCTCCTTCTCCTTGCCGGTGGCGCGCTTGCGGAACTGCAAGACGCGGCGCTCCAGGCTTTCGAGGTCGGAGAGCATCAGTTCCGTCTCGACAGTCTCTGCATCGGCGACCGGATCGATCCGACCTTCCACATGCGTGATGTCGTCGTTTTCGAAGCAGCGCAGCACGTGGACGATGGCGTCGACCTCGCGGATGTTGGCGAGGAACTGGTTGCCCAGGCCTTCGCCCTTCGAAGCGCCGCGCACGAGCCCGGCAATGTCCACGAAGGAGATGCGCGTCGGAATGATCTCCTTCGACTTGGCGATGGCGGCAATCTTGTGCAGCCGGCTGTCCGGCACGGCGACCTCGCCGGTGTTCGGCTCGATCGTGCAGAAGGGGTAGTTTGCAGCCTGTGCCGCGGCCGTTTTTGTCAGCGCGTTGAAAAGCGTCGATTTGCCAACGTTGGGAAGCCCAACGATGCCGCATTTGAAGCCCATGACATGATCCTATCGGGAGAACGAATTTGCACAGGGCTATGGGGAATGGCCCGGGCTGCGTCAACCCCCAAGGTCAGGTCGCCACGCTCCACAGGAACCACCAGGCGCCGCCGAGGATGGCAAGCCCCAGAAGCCCGACGAGCCCGTCCCTGGCAAGTATCGCCAGCGCGAACAGGGAGATGGCGCCGGCGATGATGGAGGCGGACATCGGAACCAGTTCCAGTGCTGGCATGAGCAGGGCCAGCGACATGCAAACCAGAGCCCACACGCGGTCGAGCGGCGGGGCGACGATGATGCTCAGGCGGCGATGGGTGAGACCATCGACGAAATGCGCCGGTTTTGACAGGACGTGCACGACCTGGTCACGTCGGCGCGCCGAGATCGTCTGCCGGAGGATCAAATCGGGTAGCCATAGCTTGGGACGTCCAATCACGATCTGCACCGCGATCAGTGCGATGGTCAGGCCGCAGATCGTGGACAGGCCGAAGATGGCACTGGCGGGAGAAAGCGCAATCAACGCCGGCACGAGCATCAGCGGAGCAAACGCCTCGTCGCCGATCCGGTCGACAATATCGGATACCGAGACGCGCGTATGGCCTTCCCCGGCCCCCTCGACGCATTCAAGGACGTCTTCGATCGACTCGGGTTCGCAGTGCTTTTCCATGATCGTTCCAGACGCATGGGGCGGCGAAAGGTTCCAACGTCAGCCGGGCGCCGACGTCGTCGTGCGCACCCGATAGCGGCTGTGCACCGCCCCATTCGAAAGCTGCCTGGCGAAGTCGAGATCAAGCCATGAGTCGCCATCGGCGAACCCGAAGGCGGGGATGCCTTGTCCAAGTATCACGGGAATGGTGGCCAGTTCGATCGTGTCCAGAAGCCCGGCTTTGAGGAACTGGCTCGCCATCTGACCGCCGCCGAAGAGCCAGATGCGCCCATCGGCGCCACGGCGCTTCAGGTCATCCAGCAAGGCACGTGGCTCCCCGTCCATCGCTGTCGTATTGTTTGGCAGGTCGTCGACTGGGCGTCGCGTCGCAATCGCGCAGGGCCATTTTCCGTAGTCCCAGCCTCCGCCGCGTCGCGCGGCTTCGTAGGAGGCGCGGCCCATGACAATGCCACTGAGGGAAGCGAGGAAGGCGTCGAAGTCGTAATCCGCATCGGCGGGGAAATCATCGAGCCAATCGAAGGTGCCGTCCGGTCTTGCGATGAACCCGTCAAGGCTCATGGCGAACATGTAGACGACATGCTGGCTGCTCATGGTGGTTCACTCCTTGTTGCCAAAGAGCTTTCTTAACATGGCGGCCATCGGACCACTGTCAGGAACCTGCACCGCGGGTCCCTTCGATGATCTCGCCTGGCGAATGTGGCTTTGCGCCTTGCGTGCCGGCTTCTCCGGCTCGGGCGCGTCCTTGCCCTTCACCGCGAGGCTCGTCTTGTTCATGAAGCCGTTGTCGTCGCCGCGAACCAGCATTTCCGCATTGTCGGCGATGGCGTCGAGCAGCGGGTCGAGCCAGTCGTGGTCGGCCTTGGCAAAGTCGCCCAGAACATGACGAGTCACCAGTTCCTTGACGCCGGGATGCCCGATGCCGATCCGGGCGCGGCGATAGTCCTTGCCGCCGCAATGCGCATCCATCGAACGGATGCCGTTGTGGCCGCCCGCGCCGCCGCCGGTCTTGATGCGAACCTTGCCGGGCGCGAGATCGAGTTCGTCGTAGAATACGATGACGTCGGCGACTGTCAGCTTGTGAAAGCGCATTGCCTCGCCGACCGACTGGCCGGAGAGGTTCATGAAGGTCTGCGGCTTGAGCAGCAGGACCTTCTCGCCGCCGAGCCTGCCTTCGGAGATCAGCCCCTGGAATTTCTTTGTCCAGGGCGAAAACGAATGGCGGCGGGCTATCGCGTCCGCCGCCATGAAGCCGACATTGTGCCGGTTGTTCTCGTATTTCGAGCCAGGGTTGCCCAGACCAACGATGAGCAGCATGTCGAGCGCTCCCCTGGCGAAGCGACTATTCCTCGTCGCCTTCGGCTTCTTCTTCGCCTTCCGCCTCGTCCTCGGCACCCTCGGACTTGAGGCTTGCGGGCGCTGCGATCGTGGCGATGGTGAAGTCGCGATCGGTGATGGTCGGCTTCACATCCTTCGGCAGTTTCACCGAGGAAATGTGGATCGAATCGCCGAGGTCGGTGCCTGCGAGATCGACTTCGATGAAGTCGGGAATCTCGTTGGCCGGCACGGTCGCCTCGATGTCGTGGCGCACGATGTTCAGCACGCCGCCGCGCTTGATCCCGACCGACTTCTCTTCATTGATGAAGTGGACCGGAATGTTCACGGTGACGACGGTGTTCTTGCTGACGCGCAGGAAGTCGACATGCATCGGGAAGTCGCGGACCGGGTCAAGCTGATAGTCCTTCGGCAGGACCTGAATCTTCTTGCCGTCCACGTCGATCGTGGCGATGGTGGTCATGAAACCGCCGCCATGGATCTTGTAGAAGACTTCCTTGTAGTTGATGGCGATGGCAAGCGGGGTCTGCTTGTCGCCGTAGATGACTGCTGGCACCATGCCGTTGCGGCGTAGTTCACGGGAGGACCCCTTACCGACCCGTTCGCGCGCCTCGGCCTTGAGCTCGTAAGACTGGCTCATGGCATTTCCTTTCGTTTCAAAACTGGAGCGTTCGGGGGAATTGACCCTCAAACGTCGAGAGCGGCCGTAGCCGCTCCCCGCCGCGTTGCCTCCAAGGGTGTCTACGCGAGTGGCGGTCCTATAGCGGAAGCGGCGCTGCGGTGCAAGACGCCGCTCATGCCGGCGCGCGCATCTCCTTCATGCCCGGCAGCAGGATCGTCAACAGCCCCAGGAACGGCAGATACGAACACACCTTGTACACCCACTCGATTCCCTGGGTGTCGGCGAGCACACCCAGAACGGCGGCCGCGATACCGCCCATGCCGAAGGCGAAGCCGAAGAAGATGCCGGCGATCATGCCGACGCGGCCGGGTACCAGTTCCTGTGCGAAGACAACGATCGCGGGAAATGCCGAAGCGAGAATGACGCCGATGATGAAGGAGAGCGCGCCGCTCCAGAAGAGATCGGCATAGGGCAGGGCCAACGTGAAGGGCAGGACACCGAGGATCGAGAACCAGATGACGGTCCTGGAACCGACCCGGTCGCCAAGCGGGCCGCCGAGGACGGTGCCCAGCGCCATCGCGCCAAGGAATACGAACAGCATCATCTGCGAGTACTGCACGCTGACGTCGAACTTCTCGATCAGGTAGAAGGTGTAATAGCTATGGATGCTGGCTGTGTAGATGTTCTTGGTGAAGACCAGCAGGGCCAGTACCACCAGCGCCAGCAGCACGCGGTTGCGCGGCAGCGTCACCACCGGCACGGCAGCGGTTCGCCCTGCATTCGCAGCCCGGTAGCGGCTGTACCAGTTGCCGACCTGCCAGAGGATGATCATGCCGACCAGAGCGATGAGCGAGAACCACGCGACGCTCGACTGGCCGCGCGGGACGACGATGAACGCCGCCAGAAGCGGCCCGATGGCGGTGCCGAAATTGCCACCTACCTGAAACAGCGACTGTGCAAGGCCGTAGCGCCCGCCGGACGCAAGACGCGCGACGCGGGAGGCTTCCGGATGGAAGACCGCGGATCCGATGCCGATCAGGGCTGCGCCTGCAAGCAGTACCGGATAGCTCGTTGCATAGGCGAGCAGCAGCAGGCCGCACATGCTCGACGCCATGCCGAACGGCAGCGATTGCGGCATCGGCCTGCGATCGGTGTAGAGACCCACCACCGGCTGCAAGAGCGATGCGGTGACCTGGAAGGTCAGCGTCAGCAGTCCGATCTGCCAGAAATCGAGGGAATAGTCCTCCTTCAGCATCGGATAGATCGCCGCGAGCAGCGACTGGAGCACGTCATTGAGCAGGTGGCAGAGCCCCGCCGCCAGGATCACCGGATATACGGTCGTCTGCACGATCGGGCGCGCCGTGCTTGTCATGTCGGTCAAGATGCGACTCCTCGGAACTTCGCCGCGATCAATACGCCGCTTGAGGTCGGCCGTCTTTCGTGGTTTGGTCGAATAACTTCGCGATTGGGCCAAGACGTGGGAGACTCTCGTGCAGCTTCACAGCCAGGGAGTGCAGGTCGGCAGTGTCGATGACATTCGCCGCCGTCTCGACCGGATCGAGGCAGCGCGGGGCGACGTCATCGCGGTGGCGAGCGATTATCCCGACGGCTTCCGTGTCAACGAGCACCGGCACAGCCGTGGACAATTGCTGCATGCCTTGTCGGGCGTGGTGATGATCTCGACCCGGGAGGGTCGATGGATGGTGCCGCCCGACCATGCGATGTGGATTCCGGCTGGCGTCGACCACGCCGTGGAGATGCTCGGGCCGGTGCGGATGCGCTCGGCCTATGTGCTGCCGGGTTCGGCCGCCGGCCTGCCTGGCGGATTGCGCGTCCTTGCCATGAGTGACCTGATGCGCGGGCTGGTGGTGGAGGCGGTCGAGTTCGCCCTGGACGCGGCCGACGCGCGCTCGACCGCGATCATGCGCCTCATACTGCTGGAGATACCGAGGCTTGAGGAACGCCCGTTGACGTTGCCGTTTCCCGCCGATCCACGGCTTGCCCGATTGTGCCGGCGGTTCGTCGAGAAGCCGTCTTCACATGCTGGGATAGACGATTGGGCAGCGCGCGCGGGCATGAGCCGCCGGAGCTTCACACGTGCGTTTCAGCGCGAGACGGGCCTCAGCCTGTCCGTCTGGCGCCGGCAGGCGACGCTGTTCGCCGCCCTTCCGCGACTTGCCGAAGGTGCATCGGTCACCAATGTGGCGCTGGATCTCGGCTATGAGAGCGCGCCGGCCTTCACGACGATGTTCCGGCGCATGCTGGGCACGCCGCCGCGCAGCTACATGCGCCGGTCTGCAGCACGCGAGCCCTTCAAAAATGGAGAGAAGGCGACTATATAGCGCTCGAAGCAAACAAGGAGTGACACCGATGATCGATGCAGGACGCGCAATCTTCGCCCGTTTCGCATCTACAGTCGCGGTGTCGCATGCCCTTTCTTTCTGTCCACGGCCTTTCGTTCCAGCTTCCTGACGGCCGCACTCTCTTTCACGATATCGATCTTTCCTTCGGACCCGAACTGACCGGCCTCGTCGGCCGAAATGGCGTTGGCAAGTCGTGCCTGCTCTCGATTCTTGCCGGGCTGGCACAGCCGACAGCCGGCGGGATCAGCGGGTCTGGCCGCGTTGCGCTGCTGCGGCAGATGGCCGACGTGTCGCCGACCGACACCGTCGCAGACCTGTTCGGCGCGGCGGCCGCCCTTGATCTTCTGGCACGCATCGAGGCGGGTCGGGCCAGCGTCGAGGAGATGGGCGAGGCGGATTGGACGCTCGACTCCCGCATCGACAAGGCATTGTCCGACGTCGGTCTGTCAGGGACCACGCCACGTCGTCTTCTGACCAGCCTGAGCGGAGGCCAGCGCACGCGCGCGGCGCTGGCGGCGCTCGGCTTCGACGAGCCCGACATTCTCCTTCTCGACGAGCCGACAAACAATCTCGATCGTGAAGGGCGGGCCATGGTGCATGGCTTCCTTGAGCGGTGGAAGGGCGGCGCGGTCGTCGTCAGCCATGATCGCGAATTGCTCAACCGGATGGACCGCATTGTCGAACTCTCGACGCTTGGCGCCCGCGTCTATGGCGGCGGCTACGATGCCTACCGGCAGCAGCGCGATGCGGAACTGGCATCCGCCGAGGCTGCGCTCGATGCCGCCGAGCGGCAGGCACGGCAGGTCGCCCGCGCCGCGCAACAGGCGCGCGAGCGACAGGAAAAGCGCGATTCGGCTGGACGTAAGGCCCGGGCAAGCAGTTCAGACCCGAAGATATTGCTCGACGCCAAACAGCAGCGGGCGGAAGCAACGGCCGCGCGCGGCAGCAGGCTCGCGTCGCGGCTCGAGGCCGATGCGCGGGACCGGATCGAACAGAGCCGCCAAGCAATCGAACGCAGGACGCCGTTCACCGCCGGCATCGGTGACAGCGACGTGCCGCGCGGCAAGCTGATGCTGGAATCACGAGGCCTCGTCATAGGGTTCAAAGCCGACGCACCGCTCAAAACCCTCGATCTGGGCATCTACGGCCCCGAACGCGTCGCGATAGTTGGCCCGAACGGCTCCGGCAAGTCGACGCTTCTCAAGACGATTGCCGGTCAATTGGCGCCGCTGGCGGGTTCGCTGCGGGTCGAGGCCAGCCTGGCCTATTTTGACCAGCATGTCGGCCTGCTGGAGGAAGACGCGTCGATCCTCGACAACTATCGCCGCATCAATCGCGGCGCGAGCGAGTTTCAGTGCCGATCCGCGCTGGCTCGTTACGCGTTTCGGGCTGACGCCGCCTTGCAGCGTGTCGGCACCTTGTCAGGCGGGGAGCGGTTGCGGGCGGGCCTGGCATGCGTTGCTGCAGGGGAGCGACCGCCTGAAATGCTGATACTCGACGAACCGACCAATCACCTCGATCTCGATTCGATCGCGGAAGTGGAAGCCGGGCTCAACGATTTCGGCGGCGCACTGCTCGTCGTCAGCCATGACGAAACGTTCCTCGAAGCCATCGGGATCGAGCGTCGCGTCCGTCTTGGCTAGTCTCAGTCGAACAGGCTGGAGACGGATTCTTCGCTGGCGGTTCGCGAGATTGCCTCGCCGATAAGGTCGGCGATCGAGACGATGCGGATGTTTTGGCCGGCTTCCACCGCCGAGGTCGGCTGGATGGAGTCGGTGATGACCAGTTCCTTGAGCTGCGAGGAGGTGATGCGGGTGACCGCGCCGCCCGACAGCACGCCATGGGTGATATAGGCCGTGACGCTGGTGGCACCGTTCGCCAGAAGCGCATCGGCCGCGTTGCACAAGGTGCCACCCGAATCGACGATGTCGTCGATCAGCAGGCAGTCCTTGCCGCGCACATCGCCGATGATGTTCATGACTTCCGATTCGCCGGGCTTCTCACGCCGCTTGTCGACGATCGCCAGCAGCGCATCGAGGCGCTTTGCCAGAGCGCGGGCGCGCACCACGCCGCCGACGTCCGGCGACACCACCACGACATTGGTGGGTTCGTAGTTGCGCTTGACGTCGCGTGCCAGGACCGGAACGGCGAACAAATTGTCGGTCGGGATGTCGAAGAAACCCTGGATCTGCCCGGCATGCAGGTCGAGCGTCAGCACGCGGTCCGCACCGGCCTGCGTAATCAGGTTGGAAACCAGCTTCGCGGAGATGGGCGTGCGGCCGGAGGCACGGCGATCCTGTCGTGCATAGCCGAAATAGGGGATGACCGCAGTGATCCGCCGTGCCGAGGAACGGCGGAAGGCGTCGATCATGATCAGCAGTTCCATCAGGTGATCATTCGCCGGATAGGATGTCGACTGGAGGATGAAGACATCCTCGCCGCGCACGTTTTCCTGGATCTCGACGAAGATTTCCTGGTCTGCGAAGCGGCGTACGCTCGCCTTTCCCAGCGGAATGTTGAGATAACGGGCAACGGCGTCGGCCAGAACCCTGTTCGAGTTGCCCGCGAAGAGCTTCATGAAATTTCCCCGGCGACGGATATGAGCGGGCTTTTAGCGGTGTAGGCTCGTATTGCAAGTGCGAACGGGTCGATTCCGCTTTCTATTCCAAAGATTCGGTTGCCGGCGTATCGATCCGGCATCTACCCTTGCCCGGAAACGAGCCATGCCGCGAGCTGGTCGACGGTCTGGTCGGCGATCGCTTCCATCGTCTGCGGCCCGACATCCGCCCAGCCGCCGGTGTTGGATGGCGACTTTGCCTGACCCTGGATTCGATGGATGCGGTTTCCCGCGCCATCCACCACGTCCCAGACATAGATGACGGTGGTCTCGCCATTGTCGGAAATCGCAGAAAAATAGCCTTTCATGACGTGGGTGGCAGACGCGTCGCCGGCGCCGACAAGGCTTATCCCCCGCGCGCTCGCCCGTGCCGCGAGGCGCGCGGCGAGCGGTTGCGAAGCTTCCGCCGTCGCGCCGATGACGGGGGCAAACTGCACCTTCGCGTCGGTGCTGATCGCCGCGACCTGCTGCGAGCCGGCAGCGGCACCGTCGGCGGAGGGAGGCGGAAACTGCGCCTGGGGCAGGGGATCCGCGGGGGAGGGGCTGAGAAGTGCCGTGGGTTCGAGCACATTGCCCGTGTTGGAGCAGGCTGACAGCACGACAGCCGCCGCCAAAAAGACGGGAGCCGTCATGGCGGGACGCATCGCCAAAAAGCGCGGCCTGGCATTCATCTTACAAGTCTCCTGCGCGGAGTGTCGGAGCGGGCAGCCGCTCCGTCCAGTCATGCACCGGGGTCATCCAGCCATAATGGAATCACTGGACGATCAAGTCGAGACCATGACGCGAAAGCGGACGCGGGTCACTCTCCGTCGTCAGATATGTGCGGCCAAGCGTCATGGCAGTCTCGTTGTCGGAATCCATGATGATCATGTGCGCGAACAGGGTCATGTCCGGCGCGATCGGCTCGGGATTTCCTGCGTAGAACATCTGCGCTTCCATCCAGGACGGCGTGAAGCGAGCGCCAACCGAATATCCGCACGCGTTGAGACGATGGCGGGTGAGCCCGTGCGCTTCCATCACCTTTGCGTGCGCATCGAAAACGTCGCCGAACGTCTTGCCCGGCACCATCACCTTTTCGACCGCCGTCAGCGCGTCCTTCGCCGCTTCGAACAGCTCCTGGTGGCGCCGCGACGCCTTGCCGGTCAGAACAGTGCGCATCATCGGCACATGGTAGTGGTTGAAGACCCCCGACCATTCGAGCGTGAGTTGGTCGTTCTTGTTGAGCTTGCGCCTTCCCGACTTGTAGCGGCACAGAAGCGCATCGGCGCCGGAGCCGATGATGAACTCGTTTGCGGGATAGTCGCCGCCGCCGGCGAAGATGGCTCCTTGCATGGCGGCCAGGATGGCGCCTTCATCACCGCCCTGCTTGATGAGCGGCAAAGCGGCTTCGAGCGCGTCGTCGGAAAGTGCGGCGGCCTTCTCGACCTTGACGATTTCGGCCGAGCTCTTGAGCAGGCGCAGCCGCGAGATGATTTCGGATGCATCCTCCGTGGTCGCAAACGTCTTCATCTCCTCGTCGAGGAGCCGGGTGTTGCGGCCGGTGAGCCCGTGGGTGTTGTATTCTACGCCGATCCGGCATCCCAGAAGGTCGAGCTCGTTGAGAAGGTTGCGCAACTCGACGGCGGGATTGGCGCCGTCGCGGTCCGTCCAGACGACGACATTTTCGAGGATCGAGGTGTGGCGGGCCTGACGCAGGTCGGCCGAACGCGTCATCAGCACCATCGAGCCGTCGGCCTTCACGACCAGACACTGGAAGAAGCAGAAGCCGAAGGTGTCGTAGCCCGTCAGCCAGTACATGCTCTCCTGGGCAAACAGCAGCATCGCGTCCAGCTTGCGCTCGGCCATCTCGATGATGAGACGATCACGTCGCGCGTCGAATTCAGTCTTGTCGAAGTGAAGCGCCATCAGCGGTCCTCCAGAGCGATCGCCGATATCTGGCGTCCATAGTCGGGTTCCCCCCGGTGCGTCGCGCGCCGGTAGGAATAGAAATCATCTTCGTCCGCATAGGTGCAGCGATCGACCATCTCCGCCGTCACTCCCGCACGATTCAGTCGCGCGACTGTATAGCGGTTCAGGTCGAACATCGCATGCCCCGCGTTCTGCGAAGGGTGAAAATAGATGTCGTTGGTGGCGTCCGTCGCGATGAATCGCTCGACGAACTCCGGGCCGACTTCGTAATTGCGCACACTGATCGATGGCCCGAGCACGGCAACGATGCGATCCCGGCGCGCGCCAAGGCCCTCCATGGCCTCGATCGTGGCCTCCAGAACGCCCGTTAGCGCGCCTTTCCAGCCCGCATGCGCGGCACCGACCACGCCGGCTTGCGCATCCGCATAAAGCACCGGCCCGCAGTCCGCCGCCAGGACGCCGAGCGCAATTCCCGGCCGATCCGTTACCATCGCGTCGGCCTTGGGACGTTCGCCCTCGAAGGGCTCGCGCACGACAAGCGCATCGGGTGAGTGGACCTGGTAAAGGGTCAGCAGGCCGGTCGGAGCGACACCCATCCAGTCAGCGATGCGGCTTCGATTTTCCGCCACGTTGGCGGCCTCGTCGCGCGAGCCGACGCCAGCGTTCAAGCCACGGTAAATCCCGGAGGATACGCCGCCGGCACGGGTAAAGAAGCCATGCTTTACCCCGTTCTCCGCGAATCGCTCCAGCCCCGGAGACCGGATCGGATCCGGCCGAACAGTTTCGAGCATATGCCGCCTTTTCCCTCATGGCCGCCCGCCTTCACGGGTGTTGCGCCTTCTTCTCGAAGCGGCCTGTTGCGCGCGGATCGTGCGGCAGCGGAGGGGCAAAAGTCAATCCGTTGCGTCGAATGGCGGCAGTGCGACCCCCTTGCGGGTTACCGCCATCACCTTGAACAGCGTCCCCATCTGGTCGGGGCCGGCGAGGCGCTCGACCTCGCTGCGCAGACGGGTCTGCACGGCGTCATCGGCATTCGCGCCAAGCGCACCGGCACGCTGGAGAAGTCCCATGCCGACGAGAAATTCGCCCTGCGTCGACAGATGCACATCGAGGCCGTGGCCGCGCGCTGTATCCGCAAGCGAGGCGAAGTCGACATGTGAGGTCAGGTCCGCCTTGCCGGGCTCGTCGAACACGCCGGCATAGTCGTGGCCACGCATGGCCTGCAGGGTGTCGCCCGTTCCGGGCTCCAGATGTCCATAATCGATGAACAGCGCGGCGCCGCCGTGGCTTGCCACACGCGCCGCGATGGCGTCCATGATCGCCGTGCGTGCGGGGGCAGCCTCGAAAATCGTTCCCAGCGGCGCTTCTTGCGCGAACGGCGGCAGCACCGCCGGGTCAAGCCCGGCCATGCCGACGGCAAAGCCCAGTTCGCCATCTTCGCCGAGCGTCACCATGCGCTCGCGCCACCCGGCCTCGGTCCGGACGAACTGGCGGACCGGCACGGCGTCGAACAATTCGTTGCCGATGATGATAAGGGGAACGGAGGGAAGGCTATCGACGTCGGTGTACCAGGTGGGCTTGGCCTTGCCCGAGGCCAGTTTAGCCCGCTGTATCTCGGCCAGCCTCGGACTGGTCTCGATCAGCGCGACACGCGACAGGATCACGAAGGCCGGGTCCAACTGATTCATAGTGCGAAGCATGTCCGCCATGAGCGTCCCGCGACCGGGCCCGATCTCCGCGAGCATCGTCGGTACCGGGCGCCCGTTGGCCTCCCATGCCGACAGGGCCCATACGGCCAGGAGTTCCCCGAACATCTGGCTGATCTCTGGCGCGGTTATGAAGTCGCCCTGCGTGCCGAACGGCTCGCGGGTTGAGTAGTAGCCAGCTTCGGGATCGAACAGGCACATCGCCATGTAGTCGGAGACCGAGATCGGCCCGCTTGACGCGATCAGTCGCCCGATCCTGTCCTTGAGGGTGTTCATCGCGCGGCGGGCGCTGCTCGCCTTGCACGCGCCATCGCCCAGACGCCGATGATCACCATCGGCGTCGAAAGCACCATGCCCATCGTCAGCCAGCCGCCGAGCAGGTAGCCCAACTGCGCGTCGGGCTCGCGGAAGAACTCGACGAAGATGCGCGATGCGCCATAGCCGGTCACCATGGCCCCGGCCACGAAGCCGGGCTGCTTCAGCTTGAGCGCCGAATGCGTCAGCAGGCGCAGCACGATGAACAGGACCAGTCCTTCGAGCAGCGCTTCATAAAGCTGGCTGGGATGTCGTGGCTCGGGCCCGCCATTGGGAAAGACGAATGACCATGGCAGGTCGGCAGGTCGGCCCCAGAGTTCGGAGTTGATGAAATTGGTCAGCCTCACGAGGCCGAATCCGACGGGCACGCCTGCGGCGATGACGTCGAACAGGCTCCAGACGCTGAAGCCCCGGCGCCTGGCGAACAGGATCATTGCCACCGTCACGCCCGTCAGCCCGCCGTGAAATGACATGCCGCCCTGCCAGACGGCGAAGATGGCTGCCGGATTGTCCAGGTAGCGCGCCAGATCGTAGAACAGGATGTATCCGATGCGCCCGCCCAGCACGACGCCGGCTGCCGCCCAGATCAGGAAATCGTCGATGTCGACGGGTGTGATCGGCGATCCGCCGGGAGCCCACAGCCGGTCATTCTCGACGAGGCGGCGTGCGTACCACCATGCGAACAGGATACCGACGACGTAGCCGAGGCCGTACCAATGGACTGCGAGGGGGCCCAGACGCAGGGCGACCGGATCGATCTGCGGAAAGGATAAGGCGGCCAGCGGCAGGAGAAATTCGGTCACGGCTGGCCTTCCATTCGCCCATTTGCGGTTCGCGACCATATGAGCGCAGGTACATGCGAGGTCAAGGCGTGCGGCGTCCGGGTCACCGCGACCTCCGCCTTGCCTTGCATTCGGCGCGGGAGGCCATTACTTCCGACTGAAGACACTCAACGAGGCAGCGCCATGTCTAACGGACCGAACCGCATTCTCGACGAATTCGCCAAGCTGATGACCGATGCCGCTGGTGCCGCGCAGGGTGTGCGGCGCGAAGTGGAGACGGCGTTTCGCGGTCAGGCCGAGCGCGTGCTGAATTCCATGGACATCGTCCAGCGCGAGGAGTTCGAGGCGGTGCGCGAAATGGCGCTGAAGGCGCGGGCCGAAAACGAGAAGCTTGCCGCTCGCATTGCCGAACTGGAAGCGCAACTGGGCGCTGCGGCCTCGCCGTCGCCGGAAACGACGTCCGCGAAGCCGCGCACGAAAAAAAATCCGTAAAGCTTCGCTTAACTTTTCCACATGGCGCGACCGTGAAAAAACGCTTGCGCGAGAGTCGCTTAGACTCCGGCCATGAATCGAGCCGGCTTGCTCTATCCACACCGCATTGGGCTGGTGCCTCAAAAAGGGGCTGTTCACGCGACTCTGCATCAATACACTGAATTTGTTGCATGATTCGGGACGTGATTTGGGGTCCTTCATGCGTCGGGTGGTGGGGCCCGGCAGAGCCTAGTATGCGTTGCTCGCCAGCCTTCCTTCCTCAGTAGCTGTTTCTCGTACCGCGTGCACCTCAACCTGGCGTGCGCGAGCGCCTCCTCTTGACCTACGGGAAGAGATTTCTTGATGGACCTGCTTGAACTGGACGTAGCGCGCGATCTTCATCCCGTGGATGTGATCGAGCACGTCGCGAACATGAATGACTGGTCGTTCGAACGCGTTGGCGACGACGAGATCGCCATCTCCGTTGCCGGCACCTGGACGGACTACCACGTCTCCTTTTCCTGGATGGAGGACTTCGAGGCGCTGCACCTCGCATGCGCCTTCGACATCAAGGTTCCTGAAAACAGGGCGCTTGAAATCATGCGGCTGCTGTCGCTGATCAACGAGCAGATGCTGTTCGGCCATTTCGACCTGTGGGAGCAGGAGGGCGCGATCATGTTCCGCCAGTCGCTGCTGCTGGCTGGTGGAGCCGAGCCGACGAGCCAGCAGGTCGAGGTGCTTCTGTCCTCGGCGCTGGAGGCATGCGAGTGCTATTTCCAGGCATTCCAGTTCGTCGTCTGGTCGGGTTCGACGGCCCGCGAGGCGCTGTCCAACGTCCTGTTTGAAACTCACGGTACCTGCTGAGCGCCTTTCATGAGTGATGACAAAGGGCTGCGGCCCGAAATCAGCTTTGCCGATTTCGACAAGGTCGACATCCGCGTCGGCACGATCGTTGCCGCCGAACCTTATCCGGAGGCACGCAAGCCGGCCTTCAAGCTGCGGGTCGATTTCGGGCCTGCGATCGGCGAGAAGAAGACCTCGGCCCAGATCACCAAGCACTACACCCCTGAAGAACTCGTGGGGCGCCAGGTCATGGCGGTGGTGAACTTCCCGCCGCGGCAGATCGGCAAGTTCATGTCAGAGGTGCTGACGCTCGGCTTTCCGGACGAGGAGGGCGAGGTGGTGCTTGCGGCCATCGACAAGACGGTACCGAACGGCGGAAAGCTTTTCTAACCGGGCAAGCCATGGGCGAGACGCCTGTGTTCAACGAAAATGATTACGTTGCCGGAAATCCCCGGCTTGTCGCCTCCGGGCTTGCGATCGTTCTGAGCGGTTGCTCCGGCGGCGGGAAATCGACCTTGCTCACCGCGCTCGCCGGGCGCGGCCATGCAGTTCATCCAGAGGCCGGGCGCCAGATCGTGCGCGAGCAAATGCACCTCGATGGGGATGGGCTGCCCTGGCGGGACGCGCTGAAGTTCGTCGAGCTTGCAGCCTCACGTGTCTTCCACCAGTTCAATACGACGCAGGTCGGCGAGCGGCCCGTCTTCTTCGACCGGTCGCTTGTCGACCTCGTATCGTTTCTCGACATGAAGGCGCTCGACGTTCCGGCCTATATGCGCCGTGCAATCGAAATCTACCGGTTCTCGCCGCGCGTCTTCCTCACCCCACCATGGCGGGAGATCTATGTCGACGAGGCGGAGCGGTCGAAATCCTTCGAGGATGCATGCCGTGAATACGATGCGCTCGTCGAGGGATACCTGGCGGCGGGATACGATCTGGTCGAGGTGCCGCGCTCCAGCCTGCCTGAACGCGTTTCGTTCATCGTCGCGCACCTTCCACGCTGAGCAATTGGCGCGACGGCGTCACGCCGGGATGCGGATTGTCGCACGCAGGCCGCCCATCGGGCTGTCGCTCAAGCGGATGTCGCCGCCATGGCTGCGTGCGATATCGCGGGCGATCGACAGGCCAAGGCCCGTTCCGCTGGCATCCTGGTTCCGGGCATCATCAAGCCTGACGAACGGCTTGAAGACGTCGTCGCGCTTTTCGGCGGGGATGCCGGGGCCATCATCGTCGACTATGATGAGCAGCGACCCGCGCGCGTGGGTAGCCGTGACCTCCACCGTTTTGGCGTAGCGGAACGCGTTGCCGACCACATTGCTCAGCAGGCGTGAGAAGGCATTGGGACGCACCTGTACGTCGGGATTGCCCGAAAGCGACACGGTGAGCGTGCGCTTACGCAGCCGCGCCTCCTCCCGAAGCTTGTCGAGGAACATCTGGAGGTCGAACGTGCCGGTGTCTTCTCCGGATTCGCCGCGCGCAAAGGCAAGATAGCCTTCAAGCATGGATTGCATGTCGTTGATGTCCTGGTCGAGCGCCTCGCGGTCGGTCTTGGCGCTGCCCAGCGCCAGTTGCAGCTTGAAACGTGTCAGAATCGTGCGCAGGTCGTGGCTCACGCCGGTGAGCATGGCGGTGCGCTGTTCGATCTGGCGCTCGATGCGTTCGCGCATCAGGATGAAGGCGGCGCCCGCGCGACGGACCTCGTCAGCACCGCGCGGCCTGAAATCCTGCGGCATCGGCCGGCCCTTGCCGAAGCTTTCGGCGGCCTCCGCGAGCTGCAGGATCGGCTTGATCTGGTTGCGCAGGAAGGCGATGGCGATCGAGAGCAGGACGAGCGACGTGCCGACCATCCAGATCAGGAAGATGTGCGTATTGGAGGCATAAGCCTGGCTGCGGCGGGCAAAGACGCGCAGCGTCTTGTCCTCCAGCCTGACGCGGACTTCGATGATGTTGGAAGCGCCTACCGTGTCGAGCCAGTAAGGGCGATTGATCTGTTCGTTGATCTGCTCGCTCAGCGATCCGTCGAGGATCGAGAAGAAGGGCTTTGGTCCCGGCGCTGGCAGCGGGTCGGGCGGCAGAATGTCGATCTTGAGGTGAAGCCGCTCCTGGGCGATGCGAATGACATCGGCATAGTTGTCGCCCGGCGGATAGGTCTCGATCATGTCGATGATCGCCGCGATGTCGCGTGTCACAGCCGTGGAAAGGCGCTCCGTCACGGTCTGCCAGTGGCGCTCCATGAAGACGAAGGCGAGCACGGACTGCAGCAGGATCATCGGCGCGATCACGATGATGAGCGAGCGTGCGTAGAGCTGCTTGGGCAGATAGCGCGCCATCACGCGCCACATGCGGCCGAAGACGCGCGTCAGCCTCGAGCGCGGGCGATTCAACAGCCTGCCGCGCTTGGTCGGTTCGGTCACGGATATGTCGGAACTCGCCATCAGGCTCCTTTGCGCTCAGGCCGACAGTCTATTCGACGCTCAGCCTGTATCCAACACCACGAACCGTCTGAAGCCAGACGGGGTTGGATGGATCGCGCTCAATCTTGCGGCGCAGCCGATTGATCTGCACGTCGATCGTGCGCTCACCCACTTCCGATTCCGTACCAACCAGTTCGTGCCGCGGTATCGTGTCGCCCGCCCGCTCGGCGAAGATCGCGAGGATCTCCTGCTCGCGGTCGGTCAGCTTCACGGCCTCGCCGGACCGCTTCAACTCTCGCCTCGATATCTGAAAGGTGTAGGGGCCGAAGACGATCTGCTCGACCTTCGGCACCGGCTGTGGGCCGCCCCGGCGCAGGATGTTGTTGAGGCGCAGGAGCAATTCCCGCGGGTCGAACGGCTTGGGCAGATAGTCGTCGGCGCCCGCCTCTAGCCCTGCCACGCGGCTGTCGGTCTCCGACAGGGCGGTGAGCATCAGGATAGGCACGTTCTTCTCTTCGCGCAGGGACTGCGTGAGTTGCACGCCGGTTTCGCCGGGCATCATCACATCGAGAACGATGAGATCGAAGTCGAGCCCCGCCAGCTTGCGCCGCGCCTCGTCCGCCGTACCCGCAACGGTGATGCGATATCCGTTCTCGCTCAGGAACTGCTTGAGCAGCGTGCGGATGCGGGTGTCGTCGTCGACGACCAGAAGATGAGGGGCGTCATCGCCCGGAATGCTCGCATCTTGCACCATCGGCACTTCCTTCGTTGCAGCGCCCCGCCCGGACGAAGTCTAGCCTGCCTCCGGGTCGCGGTCATCAGTCCTGACGGTGACCGTCCTCGATCTGTGGCCGCAATTCCGGATTGACCATGCCCTTGAGGAACGTCTCGATGACGGCACGGTCGCCAGGCGTCGCCTCGGCCAGTGCCCGTGCGATGCGGCGTGATTGTGGCGCGGCGAGCGCCAAGGCCAGCGAGCGGCCTTTGGCGGTCGGGTAGAGTTCGCGCTGGCGACGATCACGCGGTCCCTGCACCTGCACGATGTAGTCGGTGTCGATCAACTGCTTGAGCACGCGCGCCAGGCTCTGCTTGGTGATCTTAAGCACCTCCAGGAGCTCCGCGACAGTCAGGCCCGGCCTGCGGTTGACGAAGTGAACCACGCGATGGTGGGCGCGCCCGAAGCCGTAGGTGTCGAGGATCTGGTCGGGATCCGAGGTGAAGTCGCGATAGGCGAAGAAGAACAGCTCGATGATGGTGAAATCGATGCCGTCGTCGCCCGTGGGCGCCGTTCGTATCGGCTCGCCGGACCGATCCTGCTGTTCATTCATGTGTCGCTCGCGATTCTGCTGCCTAATTTATGTCAGTCTTGTTGACATAAATTAGGCTCGATGGTAATTTTTGCCAATCTTTTGGGCTGAATGCGAACGAAAAGGCAAGCGACGGGCCGGATACCCGGAACTTCCTTAAATCGGTCTCGTATCCAGCATAAAGTTGCGGTTCAAGCGGATCGGATTAGTGAAGTGCGCGCCGCGCGTCCAACAAAAAGCAGCTTCTAGGGAGACTTCCATGGCATCCGTTCCTTTCGACCAGCTCGACGGTCACATCTGGATGAATGGCGAATTCGTCAAATGGGCGGACGCCAAGGTTCACGTACTCACACATGGTCTTCACTATGCCAGCTCTGTATTCGAGGGCGAGCGCGCTTATGGCGGCGAGATCTTCAAGCTGACCGAGCATACGCAGCGCCTGCACGAATCCGCCCGTATCCTCGGTTTCACGATTCCTTATTCGGTTGACGAGATCGACGACGCGTGTCGGACACTGCTGAAGATGCAGGGCTTCTCCGATGCCTATGTTCGTCCTATTGCCTGGCGCGGCTCCGAGATGATGGGCGTGTCGGCCCAGCACAACCGCATCAATTGCGCGATCGCCATCTGGCAGTGGCCGAGCTATTTCGACCCTGAGCAGCGGCTCAAGGGCATCCGCCTCGACATCGCGGAATATCGGCGCCCCGATCCACGCACCGCACCGTCGAAGTCCAAGGCTGCGGGCCTCTACATGATCTGCACGTTGTCCAAGCACGCGGCCGAGTCCAAGGGCTATGCCGACGCGCTGATGCTTGACTGGCGCGGACAGGTCGCCGAAGCCACCGGGGCGAATATCTTCTTCGTCAAGGATGGCAAGCTGCACACGCCGGACCCTGACTGCTTCCTCGACGGGATCACCCGCCGCACCGTGATCGAACTTGCGAAGGCGCGCGGCATCGAGGTCGTGGTCCGCGCGATCATGCCGGAGGAACTCGAAGGTTTCGAGCAGGCATTCCTGTGTGGCACGGCTGCGGAAGTCACCCCGGTGTCGGAGATCGGGCCCTACACCTTCAAGGTCGGCGAGATCACCAGGACCCTGATGAACGACTACATGGCGGAAGTTCAGCCGAAGCAGGCGGTTGCCGCAGAATAACGACATCGCCGAAGACAATATCATTCGTGGAACAGTGCTGGACTAGCTCTGTTCCACCGTTTTGACTTTGTCGGAAATCAGGAGTTCCATCCGTGTGCCGACGCATCGAGTCGGTTCCTAGGAGGGACAACCATGGAAGCACTTCTTCCAATCATCACGCAGATCATCGCCGGTGTCATCGGTGGCCAGGCTGTTGGGGCCGCCATGAAACAGGCGGCGATGAGCCAGCTTCCCAAGATCCTGAGCGGCGCCATCGGCGGTGTCGCAGGCGGTCAGTTGCTGGGGATGTTATTGGGCAGTGGCGCCGATGCCGCAACCGGCGGCGCGATGGGCGGTCTGCTCGGTGATGCCATCGGCGGCCTTGGCGGCGGCGCGATCCTGACCGCGATTGTCGGCGCCGTCATGAAGAATAGATAGCAGTTCCACGTTAAGAAGTCCGGGGCGGCGGTCACGCCGCCCTTTTCGTTATAATCCGTGTCCGTTTATGCAGGGGCAGCGACAAAAGGAGATCACGATGGGCGAACTGAGAGCCGGCATCATTCCCGTCACCCCGTTCCAGCAGAACTGCACGATCCTGTTTGACGAGGCAGACAAGCGCGGCGTGGTTGTCGACCCCGGCGGCGAGATTGAGAAGATCCGCGCCGTCATCGCTGAGAACGGCCTCACAATTGAGGCGATATGGATCACTCATGGCCATATCGACCACGCAGGAGGCGCGATGGAATTGAAGGAGGCGATCGGCGTCGACATCATCGGGCCGCACGAGGCGGATGCCCCACTTCTGGCAAACCTGGAGGCGCAAGGGCAGCGCTTCGGGCTGACGGACGCGGTGCAAAACTGCACGCCGGACCGCTTCCTGTCCGAAGGGGAGACGGTGTCGTTCGCCGGGCATGAGTTCGAGGTGCTGCACTGTCCGGGTCACGCGCCCGGCCACGTCGTCTTCTACAACCGGGCGGCGGGCTTCGCCCATGTCGGTGACGTGCTCTTCCACGGCTCGATCGGGCGCACCGACCTGCCGGGCGGCGACCACGAGACTCTGATCCGATCGATCAAGGACAAGCTTCTGCCGCTCGGTGACGAGATCGGCTTCATATGTGGCCACGGCCCGGGCGGCCGTTTCGGCGATGAGCGGCGCAGCAATCCATTCCTGGTATGAAGCCGCTTTTCGAGCAGCCAACACCTGCTGGATCACGCTCCACCGGACCAGCGGGGCGTGGGTCGATCGTCAGAATGCCAGCCCGAATGCGCGGTTGCCTTACATTACGGTCAGATTGACCGCCTTCGGGCCTTTTCCACGTTTGTCCGGCTCGGTTTCGAAGCTCACCTTCTGGCCGTCCTCGAGGCCAGTAAGGCCCGATGCCTGCACCGCCGAGATGTGAACGAACACATCCTTCTGGCCGTCATCGGGCGTGATGAAACCGAAACCCTTGGCATGGTTAAAGAATTTTACTGTTCCGCTCTGGGGCATGGGATGCTCCTTATCTCCCACTGGTTATTCTTGCAGGGTCGTCATGCCTGCTTAGTCTCGTGCCTTTACTGGGGGAGAAGAAACAGCTTTCATCGCGCCGGGGTTTTGCCGAAACCCTCTCATTTCGCGGTCGGCCTGGTCAGCGCGGCCTGATGGGGCTTGCTAGTTTGCAGTTGCACCGAGGCATCCTATTCCAGTCTCCGGGCCGGCAAACGCCCGAACGGAGCAAAGTTTCCTTCATTTTTTTTCGCGCGGCAAGCAAAAGATTTGTGACCGCCGCAGCCGCGCCAGCGCGTCAAACTTCCTTAACATGTTACTTTTTGTGGTCTTCCGCGGGCGCCCGTGGCAACGGCCATGACAGAGCATCGAGTCCCTCCGAGACTCGCGCTGTGGCGATGAGCTTGGGCTCGATCAAACTATAGCCGAAGGGGAGACTTTACATCTGGACCAACGGGTCCTTGTACTTGCCCCAGTTCCGTGCGATGAAAGCGATTGTTCGGGCATTTGCTGACCCGGAGACTGGACCGTTGCTGACGCCCTTTCCCCGTACCGTGAACTCTCGACGACCGCGACCCTGCGCATGTCGCGCAGACGCAGCTTACCAAGGGAACAGGAGCTTTCCCCATGGCCCAGACCGGCACCGTTAAATTCTTCAATGCAACCAAGGGCTTCGGCTTTATCACGCCGGACGATGGCGCGAAGGACGTCTTCGTGCACATCTCGGCGGTCGAGCGCTCGGGCATGCGCACGCTCGTTGATGGCCAGAAGGTCACCTTCGACGTCGAGCCTGACCGCATGGGCAAGGGCCCCAAGGCGGTCAACCTCGCCGCGGCCTGATCACGGCTGCGCCGGTCCAATCCGGCGACATTGAACGTTGGGGACGGCGCGAGATATCGCGCCGTTTTCATTTGTAGATTTCGAGGGCCCTCCTGACAGCCTGCTGTCAGCAAGTTGCAGCGGCTTCGTGTGTCCGGTCGTCCGGGGCTTCCCATCGCGCCGGACTCCACCCATATTCCGACCATGGCCAAAACTCCCGAGAAGAAGACCGCGCCGCGCGCGAAAGAAACCGGTTTCGGCGCGCGCACGCGCAAGAGCCCGCTGACCGACTATCTCGACGCCTCCGAACCGCTCCATCCCGGCGGGTTCGATGAGTCACCGCAGGCTGCGTTCGAAGGTGCGCCATTGACCGGATCGGTTTCCGACTGGGCGCGGCAGATTGCCGACGAGGCCGAGAAGCCGGCGACAAAATCGCCTAAGAAGGTTCCTGAAAGATCCGCCGCTCCAACGCGCTCCGCGCGGGGCACCTCGATGGGCGGAGCTGCCTCGCCGAAGGATCGCGCGGCTGCCGGCCTCAACCCGGTCGCCGGGCTGGATATTGCGCTGGAGGATGTCGATAGCCTGTCGTCTTCGGGAGTCACCGCCACGGTGGCGGCCCTGTCCAGGCTCATAGAAGGCGGCGATCCCAATCTCCAGAAGGAGGCATGGGTGCCGCACCGGCCGGCAAGGCCGGACAAGTCGGAGGGTGGCCTTTCCATTCGGATGGAAACCGAGTTCAAGCCCTCGGGCGACCAGCCGACCGCGATTGCCGACCTCGTCTCCGGCGTGAAGGAGCACGACCGGACCCAGGTGCTGCTCGGTGTAACCGGCTCCGGCAAGACCTTCACCATGGCCAAGGTGATCGAGGCAACGCAGCGGCCGGCACTAATCCTGGCGCCAAACAAGACCCTGGCGGCCCAGCTCTATGGCGAGTTCAAGAGTTTCTTCCCCAACAACGCGGTCGAGTATTTCGTCTCCTACTACGATTACTACCAGCCGGAAGCGTATGTTCCGCGCACCGACACCTATATCGAGAAGGAATCGTCGATCAACGAACAGATCGACCGCATGCGCCACTCGGCGACACGTTCGCTGCTTGAACGGGACGACGTGATCATCGTCGCATCCGTGTCGTGCATCTACGGTATCGGATCGGTCGAGACGTATACAGCCATGACCTTCCAGATGGAGGTGGGCGACCGGCTCGACCAGCGCCAGCTTCTCGCCGACCTCGTGGCGCAGCAGTACAAGCGGCAGGACATCAACTTCACGCGCGGCTCGTTCCGCGTGCGCGGCGACACGATCGAACTTTTCCCGGCTCACCTGGACGATCGCGCCTGGCGGATCACGATGTTCGGGGACGAGATCGAGACCATCACCGAATTCGATCCGCTGACCGGCACGAAGACGGGCGACCTCAAGAGCGTCAAGATCTACGCGAATTCGCACTACGTCACGCCGCGGCCGACGCTGAACCAGGCGATCAAGTCGATCAAGGAGGAGCTCAAACATCGCCTCGTCGAACTGGAGAAGGCGGGACGCCTGCTCGAGGCGCAGCGTCTGGAGCAGCGCACGCGGTTCGACCTGGAGATGCTGGAGGCGACAGGTTCGTGCGCCGGCATCGAGAACTATTCGCGCTACTTGACCGGCCGCCGGCCCGGCGATCCGCCTCCGACCCTGTTCGAATACGTGCCCGACAATGCGCTCGTCTTCATTGACGAGAGCCACGTCACGGTGCCGCAGATCGGCGGCATGTATCGTGGCGACTTCCGGCGCAAGGCGACGCTGGCCGAATACGGATTCCGGCTTCCGTCCTGCATGGACAACCGGCCGCTGCGCTTCGAAGAGTGGGACGCGATGCGCCCGCTGACCGTGGCCGTGTCGGCGACGCCCAGCAACTGGGAAATGGAGCAGGCTGGCGGCGTCTTTGCCGAGCAGGTGATCCGACCCACCGGCCTGATCGATCCACCGGTTGAAGTTCGCCCGGCCAAAAGCCAGGTGGACGACGTGCTGGGTGAAATTCGCGAGACGACCGCCAAGGGCTATCGCACCTTATGCACCGTGCTGACCAAGCGAATGGCTGAAGACCTGACGGAGTATCTGCACGAGCAGGGCGTCCGGGTCCGCTACATGCACTCGGACATCGACACGCTGGAGCGCATCGAAATCCTGCGCGACCTCCGTCTCGGAGCATTCGACGTGCTGGTCGGCATCAACCTACTGCGCGAGGGGCTCGACATTCCCGAATGCGGCTTCGTCGCCATTCTCGATGCCGACAAGGAAGGTTTCCTGCGTTCCGAGACATCGCTGATCCAGACGATAGGCCGTGCGGCGCGCAACGTGGATGGCAAGGTCATCCTCTACGCCGATCGGATCACGGGATCGATGGAACGGGCGATGGCGGAAACCGCCCGCCGCCGCGAAAAGCAGCTCGCCTATAACGAAGAACACGGCATCACGCCCGAAAGCATCAAGAAAAACATCGGCGATATTCTCAGCTCCGTCTACGAGCGCGATCACGTCCGCCCCGACATCTCCAACGTCACCAAGGACGGCCAGCTCGTCGGCAACAACCTCAAGGCGCATCTCGAGCACCTGCAGAAAGAAATGCGCGATGCCGCCGCCGATCTCGATTTCGAGCGGGCGGCCAGGTTGCGCGACGAAGTCAAGCGGCTTCGCGAGATGGAACTGGCGATTTCGGACGACCCGCTGGCGCGCGAAGTCGAGATGGAGAGTCCCGATTCAGGGCGGCGCAAGGGCCAGCACAACAAGGGCAAGGCACGCCACCGTACCGCCGACGAGCAATCGCTGTTCGCCAAGCCACACTTGGACGAGATGGGCCGCTCCGGCGATTACGCGACGCCGGCGGGCGCCTCAGGATTCCGCAAGAACACGCTCGACGAGATGACCGTGGGGCGCACGGAAAAGCCAATGCCGGGCAGGGTGCCGACGAAGACCGATGGCGAACCGAAGCCCGTCAAGCGGGAACGCGCCGGGATCGGCTCCTATGAGGAACCCGCTGAGGTGCGCAAGGAATCGAGGCGGTCGAGAAAGACCGGAAGGCCCGGGCGCTGACGCCGCGCGGCGTGAGTAACCCTTAGTTAAGTATACTCGGCCAGGGGGCGGGAAGGGCACATTTCGTGATCCGTGTTCCGGTTGACCTGCCCTGGCACCCGCCCCATCTTCCGGCCCATGAGAACACCGTCCATAGCGCTAGCATTCGTCGCATCCTTCACCGCCGCCTTCATCATCGGGGTCCATGCGATGCCGCCAAACGCGGTCATGTCGGAGGCGGCTGCGTCGGGGAGCATCGTTACTGCACAGGTGCCCGCGCCGCAGGGCTCCAGGTCGCGCGACAGGGACGACCGTTACAGGGATCGTTATGACAACCGCGCAAGGGACCGCTACGATCGGCGGCCGGAACGGCGCCAGTTCGCGGACTGCCATCGCGACGTGCGCACGCATCGCATCAATGGCGCGCTCGTGACGCACCGGCATGTGGGGAGCAATTGTTCGGTAAGGGCCGTGCGGCGCTCGAGCGAGCCCGCTCCACGCCGCTAGCGCGACATGATGTCAAGCGGCCGCAACCTGCCGCGTTCAGGCCGAGGCTTTCACACGCTAGTAGCCCGCATGCTCCGCGAGGCCGGCGCTGACCATATTGAGCGGCAGGCGGCTGCCACGCTTGTATGCGGCCATGATGCGCTCTGCCACGGCATCGCGCCGGGCCTTCTCGCGCATGGTAACACCGAGCTCAATGCACACGGCATCGATCACCGGCTGCATGTCCGCCAGCTCATGCGGAGCAAACACAGCCCGGAGCGCCGGTACGTTCGTTTCAGTAACAGGCATCGTTCGACTCCTCCTGGCTGTGCGACTTCGTCCTGGTCTTTGCCCGGTCAAGTCGCCTCCCTTGATCAGAGTATGTGCAATTGTGGCGACATCAAGCGAATTATCACGCTACGGAAGCAGCAAGACGGGCTTGAAACAATTGTTGATTAATTTCGCGCGGAATCCGGCTACCGGAGTGAGCGGGCAGCTACTCTTTTGAACGCCTCAGGGCATCAACGGCGTCGGTGCCATGTCCAGGTGCAGGTGCGTGCCGTCGTAAGGATGCGCGTCGCACACCGCCTCGTCGAGTTCCACGCCCAGACCCGGCTCGGCCGAGGGAATGACGTTGCCGTCCTGCCACTCGATCTTCTTCTTGAGCAGGGTGGCGTGGAAGCCATCCCACGTCTTCAGCGATTCAAGAATCAGGAAGTTCGGCAATGTAACCGCGAGCTGGATATTGGCCGCGCCTACGATCGGTCCGCAATAGCAGTGCGGGGCGATCTGGATGTGGTAGGCCTCGGCCATCGCGGCGATCTTCTTCGTCTCCAATATACCGCCGGAGCGGCCGAGATCCGGCTGGAGGATGCTCGCCGCACGCAGTTCAATGACGCGGGCGAATTCCCATTTCGTGGTCAGCCGCTCGCCCGTGGCAACGGGGATCGATGTGCCGGCCGCCACCTGCGCCATCACTTCGGGCATGTCCGGCGGAACCGGCTCCTCGAACCAGAGAGGATCGTAGGGCTCGATGGCGCGCGCCATGCGCAGGGCGCCCGACGCGGTGAACTGGCCATGCGTGCCAAACAGGATGTCGGCGCCGGTGCCCACCGCTTCGCGGATCGCGGCGACCATGCGAGCAGATGTGTCGATGTCGATGAGGCGAGGCTGATGGCCGTCAAAGGCGGTGTAGGGTCCCGCAGGATCGAGCTTCACGGCGTTGAAGCCCTGCCGCACATATTCGACCGCGCATTGGGCGGCCAGTTCCGGATCATTGTAGACGTTGCGATCCCTGTCTTCGGCCTCGGCAGGCACGACGCTGCCGGCGTGTGGGTAGAGATAGGTGTAGGAGCGGAGCGTCTCGTGGACCCGGCCGCCGAGCAGCTTGTAGACCGGCTTGCCGGCCTCCTTGCCAATAATGTCCCAGCAGGCGATTTCCAGCGCCGAGACGCACCCCATCATCGAGATGTCCGGGCGTTGCGAGAACCCGGACGAATAGGCGCGCCGAAAGAAGGCTTCGATGTCGTGCGGATCGCGGCCGACGAGATAGCGTTGCGCGCAGTCCTCGATCATCCGCGCCGTGAGGTGCGGACCGAAGGTCGCTGAATAGGCTTCGCCATAGCCGACGACGCCGCCATCGGTCGTCAGCTTCACGAAGATGAAGTAGCGTCCGCCGATGCCGGGGGGCGGGTTCCCGACCACCCATGTCTTCACGTCGGTGATTTTCATCGGTGATCCTCCAGTACCATGTCTGCGCCCTTCCAGCCGGTCATGATCGCTGCGGCGTTGGTGTTTCCGGCGACCACGCTGGGGAACACCGACGCATCGATCACCCGCAACCCGTCCACGCCATGGACCTTCAGGCGCGGCGATACGACCGACGATGCCGGATCGGGTCCCATTCGGCAGGTCGAAACGGGATGATAGACCGTACCCGAGCGTTTGCGGAAATCCTCGATCAGCGCCTCGTCGTTCTGGACGTCAGGGCCGGGGAGGACTTCTCCGTCGATCGCGCTGGCCATGGCGGGCGAGGCGGCGATGCGGCGCAGGAACTTCACTGCGGCCAGCATCTCGTCGACGTCGTGATCGGTCGAAAAGGCATTGGCGACGATCCTCGGATGCTCGCAGGGATCAGCCGATCTGATCGTAATCGAGCCGCGGCTCGTGGGCCGGCAGTTGGAGAGGCCGATCGAGAAGCCCGGCCAGGCGTCGGGTGACAGGATAGGTCGCTCTCCCGGCCTCGGAAGCACGGTCGAGAACGCCTGGAAATAGAGCTGCATGTTGGGACGGGCAAGCGAAGGATCGGTGCGGAAGAAACCGCCTCCCTGGTTCATGCTCATCGACAGCGGACCGTCGCGCGTCAGCAGATAGCGCGCGCCGACCATCAGCTTGCCCCACCAGGGGCGCAGAAGCTGGTTGAGCGTCGCGTTTTTCGCTCTCCACGTGTAGTTGATGCCCTGATGGTCCTGCAGGTTCGCGCCGACATGGTCATTGGCGTGGTGCACTTCGATGCCGTGCTCTTGCAGGAGCGCCGCGGGTCCGATGCCTGAAAGCTGAAGCAATTGCGGCGCGTTGACGGAGCCGGCGGAGACGATGACTTCGCGACCGGCCAGTGCTTGAACGGTCTGCCCGTTGCGCATGTACTCCACGCCAATCGCGCGACGGCCTTCGAACAGTATGCGCGTCGCCAGCGCGCCGGTGACGACATGCAGGTTCGGGCGCTTCATCGCCGGCCGCAGGAAAGCCCTGGCCGCCGACATGCGCCGTCCACCACGCGTGGTAATCTGGTAGACGCCGACGCCCTCCTGGTCCGGACCGTTGAAGTCGGGGTTCAACGGCAGTCCGGCTTCTTGCGCCGCCTTCAGGTAAAGATTGCAAAGCGGATGGACGAAGCGCGTGAGTTCGGTGACATGGACCGGGCCGCCGCGCCCGCGCCACTCGTCCTCGCCGGCGTCGTTGTCTTCCATGGCCCTGAAGATCGGCAGGACATCGCTGTAACCCCAGCCCGGATTGCCTGCTTCTCGCCAGTCGTCAAAGTCGCTCGGATGGCCGCGCACCCACACCATGGCATTGATCGAGCTCGACCCGCCGAGCACCTTGCCACGCGGCCAATGGTCCGCATTGCCGGCTAGGCCCGGATCCGGCTCGGCGCGATAATTCCAGTTCACTGACGGATCGAAGAAGGTCTTGCCGTAGCCCAAGGGCATCTGCACGAAGAAGCGCCGATCGCTGCCGCCAGCTTCGAGCACGAGCACTGAGTGCCGCCCGTTCGCGGAAAGGCGATCGGCCACGACCGAACCGGCCGAACCGGAACCGACCACGATGAAATCGAACTGCTTCATGAAATGACTGCGGGAGCACCTGCCTGTTGTGGGCAGAGCGTAGCGCTCCCAAGACCCATGTGTCTCGACCGCATCGCGTCACCGCTTGTGAAAAATGCGACCGGCCGCTAGGTCAGGTCAGCATCAATGTCGAGGAAGCCATGGCCAAGAGAAACGAAGCGAACCCGGTCGGCGAACTGACCCTGCGCACATTGGCGATGCCTGCCGACGCCAACGCGGCCGGCGACATCTTCGGTGGATGGGTCATGGCGCAGATGGACCTTGCATGCGGTATCCGTGCCGCCGAGCGCGCCAAGGGCAGGGTGGTGACAGCCGCCGTTCAGGAGATGTCGTTTGCCAAGCCGATGAAGATCGGCGACACGCTGTGCATCTATATCGACATCACCAAGGTCGGGCGTACCTCGATGACCCTGCGTGTCGAGGCATGGGCGCAACGCTATCTTTCCGACCTGATGGAGCGTGTCACCCATGCGGATTTCATCATGGTCGCTCTCGACAACGAGGGAAAGCCGTCGCCCGTACCCGCGGAGGCTTGACGTCAGGCCCGATCCGAATCGAAGCGCTGACGGGCGCTATTGATGCGCGTGATGTTCTGTCGTGCCCAGCCTGCAAGCGCCCTGACCGGGATGCGCAACTCGCGCCCCAGTTCCGTCAGCTCATAGTCCACTCTTGGCGGCACTGTGGGGTAGACGGTACGTGTGACCAGTCCGTCGCGTTCAAGCCCGCGCAGCGTCGTGGTCAGCATCTTCTGCGAGATGTTTCCAATCGAACGGCGCAACTCGTTGAAGCGCATTGGCCCGTCACTCAGGAGCTCGACGACGAGAACGGTCCATTTGTCTCCGACGCGCGAAAGAACGTCGCTCACCGCCTGGCAGGCGGTTTCATCGCGGTGACTGAGTGTCAACAAAGTGCCTCCTTGTGCACTGCGAAACCGGGCCCCTATATGCACCGGTATCGAAAGGATACCAAAACGGTTTCTTTCTGATACCCAGTTTGCAGCAAAGGATTCAACCCCATGGCAAAACCAAAGATCGGAGTCATCGTCGGCTCCACGCGTCCGGGCCGTTTCGGTGACAAGCCGGCCGAATGGATCGCCGAGCGCGCGAAGGCAACCGGCGAGTTCGACGTCGAGATCGTCGATCTGCGCGACTTCCCGCTGCCGTTCTTCGACGAGCAGGCCTCTCCGGCGTGGGCGCCTTCACAGGCCGAGGGTGCGAAGGCCTGGCAGGACAAGGTCGCCAGCCTCGACGGCTACATCTTCACCGCGGCGGAGTACAACCGCAGCCCCACCGGCGTCCTCAAGAACGCGCTCGACTACGCCTACAACGAGTGGAACAACAAGCCGGCGGCCTTCGTCGGATATGGTGGCGTCGGCGGCGCGCGCGCGGTCGAGCAGCTTCGGCTGATCGCGATCGAGCTCCAGATGGCGCCGATCCGCAATGGCGTTCACATCGTGTGGGCCGATTATGCGCAGGTCGCATCCGGCGACAAGAAGCTTGGCGATTTCGCCCACCTCAACCAGGCGGCCGACGATCTTCTCAAGCAGTTCGGCTGGTGGGCAAAGGCACTGAAGTCCGCCCGCGCGGAAGCAGCGGCCAAGGCCGCCTGAGACCACACCATCCGTGTTTCCTGAAGTGGCGTCCCGTGATCGATGCGGGGCGCCTTTTTCGTGTCAGGCAGCGCGGTGTGTCGGCTTGGGCTTCGACTTTGATGCGAGCACCTTGTCGATGCGCCGGCCGTCCAGGTCGACGACTTCGAACCGCCATCCGAGCGCCTCGACATATTCGCCCACCTCGGGCAAGCGATGCATGTGCGACAGGATGAAGCCCGCCAGCGTCTCGTAATCGCGCTTTTCCGGCAAGACGACGCCAAGAATGTCGGCCATCTCGTCCGTCGGCACATATCCTGCCAGCAACCAAGATCCATCCTCGCGTTGCACGGCTGCCGGGTCGTCGACGTCGGCATCGGATTTGAACACGCCGACGATCGTCTCGAGGATGTCGGCCGGTGTCACCACGCCTTCGAAGTCGCCGTATTCGTCATGGACCAGCGCCATGGGAATGTCGGCTTCCTTAAGTGTTGCCAGCACGTCCAGCGCGTCGGCGTTGTCATGAACGATGGGGGCAGAACGGACATGGGTCTCGACGTCGAAAGCCTGGCGTTCGAGCAGCGCTGCCAGTGCTTCCCGCGTGCGGATCACGCCCACGACCTGGTCGACGCTGCCATTGCCGGCTGGCAGCACGGAATGGGTGGTCTCCATCAGCCGCTTGCGCATGTTGGCCCTCGACTCCGAGACGTCGATCCAGTCGACGTCGGTGCGCGGTGTCATGATCGCCCTGACACTCCGGTCTGCCAGTCGCATGACGCCGGCGATCATCTTGCGCTCGTCGCTCTCGACCACACCGTGGCTTTCGGCCTCGGCGATGAGGCTGGTGATCTCCTCATCGGTAACTTTGGTGTCGTTGCCGCCACCCTGCCCGAGCAATTTGAGGACGATCTTGCCGGAAACATCGAGCAGCCAGACCAGCGGCGCGGCAATGATCGACAGCCACCGCATGAGCGGGGCAACGCGACAGGCCACCCCCTCGGGGTTGCGCAGCGCGATCTGCTTCGGCACCAGCTCACCGATGATGAGGGAGCCATAGGTGATCGCCGCGACTACCGAGCCGACGCCGAGGGGGTCAGCGATCGATTCGGGAACGCCATTGGCAATGAGCCAGGCGTTGAGCCGCAGGCCGAGGGTTGCGCCGGAGAATGCGCCTGACAGCACGCCAACGAGCGTGATGCCGATCTGGACGGTCGACAGGAACCGCCCCGGGTCGGCGGCGAGTTTCATTGCCGTGGCGGCGCCTGCGACATTGCGGTCTGCCATGGCGCTGAGACGCGAGGGTCGGGAAGAAACGACTGCAAGTTCAGACATGGCCAGCACGCCGTTGATGCAGATCAACAGAATGACGGTGACGATTTCAATCGTGAGCATGGGGATGCAATAGCATCGCATTTGCCGTCATGCGACGGAAAAAACGGTCCGCCCGCATTGCGGTTTAGCGGCAGGCGACATACCCGTTGCGACGGTTCTTGATGTCGAAATGAAAGTGGTCGGCGTGGGCGGCGTTGTAGCCCGGACCGAGAACGGTGCTGAAATACTCGCATCCGCCTGCCCGGACATTGTTGAGCAGGCCGCGCTCGCGGAAACTGAACCAGCCGGGCTTGCGAACGTCGATGTCCTTGCCGTTGCGCAGTTCGATGCGCATCACGTCGAGCGCGTTGCCTTTGGAATGTTCCGATGCGACGGACGTGCCTGCGATCCTGCGGCACGAATAGCTCGACCCTTGATGGATGGTCTTGACGCCGGAGAGATAGCGCCAGCGCGCGGCAGGTGTCAGTTCGTCGCTCGCCCAACTGGCGAACGCCAGCGCCATGTCGCAGGTCAGCGTCGCAGCCGGTTTCATCGCGACGTTGCCCGACAGACCGGAAACCTGGACCGGATGGTCGATCCGGCAGGAACCGCCATCGTTGATTGGCGTCAGGTCGCGAAACGTGACGCCGAGACGCTGCAACTGGCGCCGGCATTCGACTTCGCTCGAAGGCAGGACATTCTGCGGTTCGGCCAGTGGCCGCGAGATTTGCGGGTAGGCAGCCATCAACGCGTCAGGCGGCGCCAGCCGTGCAAGGCCGCGCTGTGGCTGGGGTGCCATGGCCGGAGCCACGGACGCCGTCTGGAAGCCGACGTCGACCTTCGGCACCAGCACGTCGGTGACGGAACAGGAGGTGAAGGCGAGCGCGGCGATGGCGGCCGATGCCGCGGTGAGCGCGACGCGCGCCGGCCAAGCGGCAACAGCATCAGGCTTCGCTGCCCCTTTACGCAATACTTTGGGCATGTCGATTTCCGTTTGGCGGTCTGGCCGACACGGTAAACGCGAAGGGTAAACAAAATCTCAGCGGGAGGTGGAGGCTACCGGCACCAGGTGCCGCCGTTGCGTCGCTCGGCCATGTCGAAGTGGAAATGGTCGGCATGGTCGGCATCCGTGCCCGGGCCGAGCACGGTCTTGAACGGGCCGCAGGCGGCTTTCCGCAGCTCCGCCATCAGCCTTGCCCTGCGGGGCTCCGACCGGCGGTAGTGCCGCACGGCGATCGTGGTTCCGTCCGTCAGTTCGACGCTGCCCCAGTCGAGCGCGTTGGCGAAGGCGTGTTCGGACAATGTGCTGGTGCCGGCGCGCGGCCGGCAGACATAGGCCGAAACCTGATTGACGGCGGCAATGCCCTCTTCGAATACTTCGCGGGCCAGCGGCTCGGCGTGGTCGGTGACGAAGTCTGCCGTCGCCTCGGCCATCGCGCAGGTCATGACGGCCTCGGGACGGAGGTCGACGTCTCCCGGCAGCCGTGTGACTGTGAGGGGCCAAGGTGCGGAGCATCCTGACGCATCGGATAGCGGCTCGTGTTCCTTGAAGACCGTTCCGGTGGCAAGCAGTCTTCGCCTGCACGCGGCTTCTTCTGCCGGCATCTTTTCGGCCGTGGACTGCAGCACAGTCTGGTCAGGAGCCTTGGTAGCCGGGGCGTCGGGGCGGGACGAGGGGATTTCGATTTCCTCTGGCAAGGTCTGCGATTGTTCTGATTCCTGGGCCAGCAGGGCGGCGGGCAGGACCAGAAGCAAAAATGCGTAAAGGAGTGCGTATCTGTTCACGTCAGGGAATATGGTGCGCGGCTTGAAGGCGGCAACATTTCACGCGCCAATCGCTTCGAGACCTTCCTCGAGCCAGTCGCCCAGCATCGGCAGTCCGAGCAGATATTTGGAAGCGCGGCGTCCGTGTCCACGTTGCCGGGCCTCGCTGACCGCGTCGTCCCATTCGGCGGTATCGAAATCGCCGCGCCCTACCCAGGCGATGGCGATGAGTTCCGCGGCTTCGTCGACGTTGAGGTCGTTGATCAGCGCGCGCAGTTCGCGCTCGGTGAGATCTTCCGATTCTTCTTCTGCCAGGCCGTCATGGTGATGCGCATCGCGCGACTGATCGTCGAGTTCGATCTCGTGTTCCCCGCCGGCCTCATAGTCGTGGTTGAGGGCGGCGCTGATCGCCTTTGCCTTGAGCACGAACAGACGAACGGTTTCGGGATCGATGGTCAGATCCCATTCCTTTTCGACGGGCTTCTGCACAGTTTCCTCCACGCAACGAGGCTCATCATAGCGGAATTTGCGTGATTTTGGCGAGGTGGATGTGCGATCGAGCGAAGTCCCTGATTTCTTCGCGAGTGATTCTGATGTGGTTGCTGTCGCCCAAGGTGCTGCCGATCCTGCTGCTCGTGGCATCCAACGTCTTCATGACCTTTGCCTGGTACGGACATCTCAAGTTCAAGTCGGCCCCGCTTTATGCAGTCGTGATGATAAGCTGGACGATCGCACTGGCGGAATACTGGCTGGCGGTGCCGGCCAACCGGATCGGCCATGCGGTCTATTCCGCGGCCGAACTCAAGACCATCCAGGAAGTGATCACGCTCGCCGTGTTCGTCGTCTTTTCGGTCTTCTACCTCCGTGAAGCGATCACCTGGAACCACGTGGCGGGCTTCGTGTTGATTGCGGCGGGTGCGGCGCTGATCTTTCGGGCCTGAACTGCACCAGATCGACCGAACCTGCAGTTCCAGGAAGCGTGACGCCAAGATTCTTCGTGAAAATTGGACTGGAATTGCTATATTTAGACGGACAAACGTTGGACGGTTCGCTGGCCGAGGCTACCGGACCGTCTTCTTTTTGTGTCTCGCAATGCTGCGCGGGGGCAAAAAACGAAAGGACAGAAAGGTCGATTGACATGAACAAGGTCCCGATGACGGTCCGGGGTTTCGAAACGCTGAAGGAAGAGTTGCGCTGGCGCCAGCAGGAAGAGCGTCCGCGCATCATCGAGGCGATCTCGGAAGCGCGTGCGCATGGCGACCTGTCGGAAAACGCCGAGTACCATGCCGCCAAGGAATCGCAGAGCCTGAACGAAGGCCGCGTCAACGAGCTCGAGGACTTTATCGCGCGGGCAGACGTGATCGATGTATCGAAGCTGTCGGGCGAAAAGATCAAGTTCGGCGCCACCGTCGTTCTCGTCGATGACGATACCGAGGAAGAAAAGACCTACCAGATCGTCGGCGACCAGGAAGCAGACGTGAAGGCCGGCCGCATCTCCATCTCCTCGCCGATCGCGCGGGCTCTGATCGGCAAGGAAGTCGGCGACGAGATCGAGGTCAACGCACCCGGCGGCGCGCGCGGCTACGAGATCGTCGAACTGCGCTGGGTCTGAACGCGGACCCGGCCCCGCGCGTGGAAACCGTCACCGGCTACGTCTTCGAGCCCGGAGATCTGCGCGCGGGGGAGCGCCCGCCGGGCGTGAGCGCCTTCATGCGCATCCGCAACGGCGCGGATTTCCTCGAAGCGACTATCCGCACCCATATCGATGCGTTCGACGAGATCGTGGCCGTGCACAACCAGTGCACAGATGCGACGCCCGACATCCTTGCCCGCCTCGCGCAGGAATACGGGCCAAAGCTGCGCGTCTTTCACTATCTCGATCGCGTCCATCCGCCGGGCAGCGCTGCCCATGCGGCGGAGCCCGCCAATTCGCCCCACAGCCTGGTGAACTACTACAATTTCGCGCTGTCGCGTACGCGCTACGCCTATGCGACCAAGCTCGACGACGACCATCTGGCGATCACCGAACTGTTGCGTGGCCTGTGCGATAGTCTTCGCACCATGCCCGCTGGCAGCGATGGGGTCATGCACTGCTTTTCCGGGCTGAATCTTGCTCGCGACACGGCCGGGACGCTGGTCACCCCTGCAACTTCCACGATCTCTGGCACGGGGGACATCGGCTTCTTCCAGGTCTCGCCGGACACCTGGTTCCGCCATGACAGGCGCTACGAGCGCTTTCATCGCGGAGGCTTGAAGCGGGAGTTTTCCGGCTTCCTCTACTGGCACCTGAAATACCTCAAGCAAGGCGAGGGGTTCGCCAATTACGAACTCGAGAGCAATCCGGATGGCCGGTACTGGCGTCAGCTCGGGCGATTGCGCGCTTCGCCCATGCTTAGCCTGCCGCAGCTTCGCGCCACGATGCGGCCGACGTTCAAGGACCGCGTGTTGGCGGCGGTGAGCGAGAAGCGGCGGGTTGTCGCCGATGCCCGCGCCTCAGTTCCGCTCCGTTTCCCGCAGGGCAGTTTCGAACAGGCGCTCGACGCGACCAGTCCCGGATGGCGCACTTGGTTAGACGTCCTGGGCTGATCGGCTAGTCGCGCCGGTACAGCCGGTGGCGCAGGCGCGAGAAGGCGCCGCGCAGCGGGCGTTCCAGATGGTATTTGCGGAAGAGTTGCAGTCGTCCGTAGAGTGACACGGGGAAATCCGTCGCGGCGGGCACATACCAGCCGTTTGCACCGCTGCGGCGCACGACCTTGTATCCGTTTGCGGTCATGTAGTCGTGAATCCGAAGGTCGCGCACGCGATCCTCGATGAGGATGAAAGCGGGGCGGTAGCGTTCCACGGAAAAGCCGTCGAGAACCTGCAGTTCGTAGCCTTCGACGTCCAGCGAGAGAAAATCGATCCTGTCGATTCCATGCTTTTCAAGAAGAGAGTCCAGCGTCATGACCCGCACGGCGCGGACTTCCTGCTCCGATACACGGTGGTTGATGAATTCGTCGGCAAGGGTGCTGGCGACCCCGGCCACCTTGAAGTTCATCAGTGTGTCGTGCTTGTCGCGCGGTCCGCAGGCGACCTCTTCGACATGGGCCTTGCGGACACGTCGCAGGTCTGCCGCGTGTTCGCGCAGCGGTTCGACGAGAAGACCATGCCAGCCATTCTGTTCCAGCCGCAGGGTCTGCGAACCGTCTTCGGGATCGTTGGCGCCGACTTCGACGAATATCCCGGCCGGCGTGCGGGCCAGAAACTCGAAAACCAGATCGCCTTCCTGAGCATGGCGATAGATCGCCGGCTGGAGCAAGTCTTTGGCAGCCATGATCCCCCCAAGGCCCATCACCCGATTACGTTCGCCTTGATAGAGCAGATGCACGTCGCCGGCCAGAGTGCGTTGCGCGGCGGCGCATCTCAGATGGCGATGAGACCTTCATCCTTGACCTGGCGGATCGTCAATGCCGTGCGCACCGTGTCGACATTTCGTGTCGATGTCAGTTCCTCGATCACGAAGGTCTGGAAGGTCGACAGGTCGCTCGCGACGCAGTGAAGGATGAAATCGGATTCGCCGGAGACCATCCAAGAGCGGCGGACAATCGTCCAGTTGCGCGTCTGTTCGGCGAACGCCTTGAGTTCGGCATCTGACTGATGGTGGAGGCCGATCAGGCAGAACGCGACGACGTCGAGCCCGAGTTCGCGTGCATTGAGAAGTGCGCGGTAGCCACGGATGATGCCGGCGTCCTCGAGCCGCTTGACCCGGCGCAGGCATGGCGGAGCCGAAATGCCGACGCGGCGCGAAAGTTCGACATTCGTCATCCGCCCGTCGTCCTGAAGTTCCTTTAGAATTTTCCAGTCTATGGCGTCGAGGTCGGCCTTCAGCGTCATGTCTTTGGTTCCGGGGGCGGGCGCTAGAATCTCTGATCTTTGGCGCGCGACGCTACCGGATATTCGACGGCCATCCAAAGCATTTCGGGCAGCGGGGTCGGGATTGCTCGCGACTCTTCGCGATGGAGCAGACTTCTCCCCAGCCTTTGCGCACCGCAGCAATTCGTCGCCTTGCAACCGCCATGTCACAACACCTAAATTGAGCGCGATATATTCTTACAGTTTCAGGCGATGCGCCGCTGCGCGTCCCGACAGTCGAAAGGCAGGACCATGACCGCGAGACACGCGCCCGTCATCATCATCGGTTCGGGGCCCGCGGGCTATACCGCGGCCATCTACGCGGCCCGTGCGATGCTTGAGCCGGTGCTGATTTCGGGGCTCGAGCAGGGTGGCCAGCTTACCATCACGACAGACGTCGAAAACTATCCAGGCTTTGCGGAACCCATCCAGGGACCGTGGCTGATGGAGCAGATGCGCGCCCAGGCCGAGCATGTCGGCACCGAGATCCTCACGGACCTGGTGACAAGGGTGGACATCGATGTCAGGCCATTCCGGATCAAGACCGATTCAGGCGCTGAATTTACCTGCGATGCGCTGATCGTGGCGACCGGTGCGCAGGCGAAGTGGCTCGGCCTGCCGAGCGAGGAGACCTTCATGGGCTTCGGCGTGTCGGCCTGCGCCACTTGCGACGGCTTCTTCTATCGAGGGAAGGATGTGGTGGTGGTCGGCGGCGGCAACACCGCCGTCGAGGAAGCGCTGTACCTTTCCAACCTGGCGAACAGCGTCACGGTGGTGCATCGACGCGACGAGTTTCGCGCCGAACGCATTCTCCAGGAGCGTCTCTTCAAGAAGGAAAATGTGAAGGTGCTGTGGGACCACGCGGTTGACGAGATTGTGGGCGACATACGCAAGGCACCGCTTCCGCCATCCGTGACCGGTCTCAAGCTGCGCAACACGAACACCGGAGAGATCACCGAAATGTCGACCCATGGGCTGTTCGTGGCCATCGGCCACGCTCCGGCCGTCGACCTTTTCGCGGGAAAGCTGAAGCAGAAGCCGAACGGCTATCTCTGGACGGCTCCCGATTCAACGGCCACGGACGTGCCCGGCGTGTTTGCCGCAGGCGACGTCACCGACGACATCTATCGACAAGCGGTTACTGCCGCAGGCATGGGTTGCATGGCAGCGCTGGAAGCGGAGCGCTACATCGCCGAAATGGACGCACACAGGGAAGCGGCTGAATAGTCGCGATCTGCTGGCTGAGGGGAACGGGTCCGATGGCTCTCGATTGGGACAAGCTGCGCGTATTCCACGCCGCTGCGGAGGCAGGCTCTTTCACGCACGCCGCCGAGACCTTGCGCCTGTCGCAGTCCGCCATATCCCGGCAGGTCAGCGCGCTGGAGCAGGATGTCGGCGTGCCCCTGTTTCACCGGCATGCGCGCGGCCTGGTGCTGACGGAGCAGGGAGAGACGCTCTACCACACGGCACATGAGGTGCTGATGAAGCTGGAGAGCGTCAAGGCGCGCCTGACGGAGGCCAAGGACAGGCCGTCCGGACCACTGCGTGTCACCACGACCGTCGGGCTCGGCTCTGGCTGGCTGACGGAGCGTGTGCAGGAGTTCCTCGATCTCTATCCCGAGATCCAGTTGCAGTTGCTGCTCGCCAACGAGGAACTCGACCTGACAATGCGCCAGGCGGATTGCGCGATCCGGCTTCGCCAGCCGCAACAGCCGGACCTCATCCAGCGCAGGCTGTTCACGGTGCATTTCCACCTTTATGCTTCCCCGTCCTACGTGAACAAGCATGGCAAGCCGCGCATTATCGACGAACTCGACCAGCACAGGATCGTCAGTTTCGGCGAGCCGGTGCCGTCGCATCTGGCCGACATGAACTGGTTGGAGACAGCCGGCCGGCCGGAGGGATCGAAACGCTCTGCCTCGCTGCAGATCAACAACATCATGTCGATCAAGGTCGCCGTCCAAAAGGGCGCGGGCATCGCCATGCTGCCGGACTACATGGTGGAAAAGGATTCGGGGCTCGTCCAACTCATGCCCGAGACCGAAGTGCCGTCGTTCGACACCTATTTCTGCTATCCCGACGCGATGAAGAGCCAGGTCAAGCTGCACGTCTTCCGGGATTTCCTGATCGCGAAGGCGCGAAGCTGGTCATACTGACATGCGCATTTTTTGTGCGGTGCACACGCCCTGCATAGTCAAAGTGCACCCTCTTTGAGCCATGCAACGCTCGCATAGGTGCAATGCAAAATACCTTGCTTGCTATTTGAGCAGATAGAGCCCATATCCTAATCATCTCCCGGGCGCGTTCCTCCTCCCATTAGCGCCCGCGAGTGTTCCCCTCTGGAGGTTTAGCCTAACGGCACTTCCAACGACTCAGCCGGATCTTTCAGATCCGGCTTTTTTTCTTTTAGCTCCCGCTCATCAACTGAATTTGGCGCCGGTCCAACCTGGACGGCGGGTAACCCTGCTTTGCTCTGCTTCAGGAGCGGAGCTGGTGACAGGGGAAGCCTGAGAGCGCGATCTGGCTTTGTTGCAGTGCAGTACCGGTCATGTAACGGTGACACGTAACCCCACGTAACCTGCACGCGAGGCCAGAACACCCCTATGTACGGCTCAGGGCGCGGTGAGGCATGCAGGCATTGCGAGATGGGGGCATCTCTCTTTGCCTGTCACGCTCACTGCGTCCATGAGTTTCCGCCGGCCACCCGCCGGCATCATTGCGGCGGACCTGCCGAGATCGTTTCATCCGATCGTGGTCTGCATCAAACGGCGCCGGTCCAAGACCCGGCGCCGTTTGCGTTTTCGGCCCCCGCCTCAGGCAGCCTTTCCCTGGGCGTTCATGATGTCGTCGGCAATTCGCCCCGTCAGTTCGGCCATGTGATCGAAGCGGGTCACGTAGGTTGCGACACCCGCGGTTGCCGAGCGCAATTCGACGATGAGGTTGCCGATCTCCGCTTGCGGCATCATGGCTTCAACGACGTCCCAACCATCCCATCCCGGCCTACCGTCGAAGCCGAGAATCTGGCCACGGCGCTGCGGGACGAGTGCCGTGACTTTCGCGGTCGTATCCGAAGGCGTGTAGATTTCGACCCTGAGGATGGGCTCCAGAAGGACGGGCGAACAGGCGGCCATTCCTTCCTTCATGCCCAGGCGCGCGGCCTGCTGGAACGCCATGTCGGAGGAGTCGACAGTGTGGTACGAGCCGTCCGCGAGGTTGACGCCGACATCGACCACGGGAAAGCCGAGCGGGCCGGCCCTCAGATAGTCCCTGACGCCCGCCTCGACCGAAGGTATGTACTGCTTGGGGACGACCCCGCCGGTTATGGTGTCCGTAAACTCGAATCCGGAGCCGCGGGGCAGGGGCTTAATGTCAAGGACGACATCGCCGAACTGGCCATGTCCGCCGGACTGCTTCTTGTGTCGACCGCGCTGGGTGACCGATTTGCGGATGGTTTCGCGATAGGGCACCTGGGGCGCATGCGAGTCGATCGCGATCTGGTATTTCCCTTCGAGGCGCTCGACGGTGACCCGCAGATGCATCTCGCCATGTCCCGAGATGATCGTCTCGCCGGTTTCCTGGTTCTGTTCCATCGACAGCGACGGGTCCTCTTGGACCAGCTTCTGCAATCCGGCGGAGAGCTTGACGTCATCCTTGCGCTCGCGTGGTCGCAGGGCAGCGACATAGACCGGCGACGGCGGCTGCAGCGTGACGAGCGGGGCGACGCTGCCCCCCATCTTCAGCGTGTCGCCGGTCGCGATGGCGTCGAGCTTGCCGAGCGCCACGGTCTCGCCCTCACCGGTACTTGCGAGCTTGTTCTGGTCCTTGCCGAGCATCTGATACAGACCGGATACCTTGCCGGAAGCACCGCTCGACGATGTCACTTCCTTGCCGTCTGCCACCTGGCCAGCGAGAACGCGGGCGATCGACAGCTTGCCGCCATGCGCGGTGTGGAGCGTCTTCATCACCTGCATCAGCGGCTTGTCGCCATCAGCACCCAGCCTGGCACGCGTGGCTTCGACATCGGGTGCATCATGCCGGATCGCCTTGAGCAACCTCAGGACGCCATTTCCCTTCTCCGCCGCGCCGATGAGGACCGGCGTGATCGCCCCGTCGCGAAGATCGGCCGACAGGTCGTCGAAGATCGCGTCGCGCGGCGGTTCGATCTCTTCCAGCAATTGCTCCATGAGACCGTCGTCGTGATCGGCCAGGGCCTCGAGCATCGAGAAGCGCGCCTCGATCTCGCGTGCCTTTTCGTCGTCGGGAATGTCCGCGATCGTGCTCTCCGCGTGCTCGCGGTAGATATAGGCGCGCTCCAGGGCCAAGTCGATCGAGCCGACCACGATCCCGTCCTGGCGCAGCGGTATCTGGCGCAGCATGAGCGGCGTCGTGCTGGCCGGCTGCAACAGTTTCAGCGTGTCTCTCACACCGGCCGACGCGCGGTCGATCTTGTTGAGGAATAGCATGCGCGGCACACCCATTTCGTCGAGTTGCCGCATGATGAGTTGCAGGGCGGGAAACTTCTTCTCGTCCGGTTCCGCAACGACGATCGCGATGTCGCACGCAGCCAGTATCGGCTGGGTCTCGAATGCGAATTCGATCGATCCGGGACAATCGACGAAGGTGATGCTCTCGCCCATGAATTCGGTGGTCGCGAACGTCGCCTCGACGCTCATCTGGTGGGCGCGTGCCTCCGGCGAGTTGTCGCCGACGGTGCCGCCCGCAGATACCGCGTTTTGTCTTGGAATGGCGCCCGTTCGCGCCAGCAGTGCTTCAAGAAGCGTTGTCTTCCCGCTCGCAAAGGGACCGACGATGGCTACGCATTTCGGTCCCTTGCGTCGTTCTCCGGCTCTTTTACCCATGATGACCTGACCTCCCTCTCACGCGTTTCCTCATGAGCGGCGGCCGGCCTTCGACCGTCGCAGGGCCTCAACGGCCCTACGGCCGTCCCGGGCCATATATCATCGTCCCACGAGTGCGGGATCAGGGCAAGAGGAGAGAGTCCGGTTGCCAGTCAGCTCGCAAGGGCGCGTTCAGGCTGCTGCAGGCTTTCGAAGAAGGCCTGCAACTGTTTCTTCGGTGCGGGGCGCGCGATGTGAAAGCCCTGGAAGCGATTGCAGCCGGCGGCCTTCGCCAGCGCCAGATCGGTTTCGGTCTCGACCCCTTCCGCGACGATCACCAGTTGCTGGATGCTGGCGATCTGCGTCAGTGCGGAGACGAAGACGCGCGCGACTTCGTCCTCAGCGAGGCTCTGGATGTAGCTCCTGTCGATCTTGATCGCGTCGATCGGCAGCGATTTGAGGTAGTTGAAGCCGCAGAAGCCGGTGCCGAAATCGTCCAGGGCGACGCGGAAGCCCATGGCGCGTGCGGTTTCCAGCCGTCGGAGGATTTCCGGCGTCGCGCTGGTGGCCGCCGTTTCGGTGATCTCGAGCACGAAGCGGCTGGCGGATTGTCCGGTCTCGCGCAGGACGCGACCAAGCATCGCGACGAACTCGTCGCGCTTGAGCTGTTCGGCCGAGACATTGATGCTGATGCGGCAGACGGGCAGATCATCGATGTCGAGGCAGGCGCGGCGAAACACCCAGGCGCCGAGCGTGTCGATGAGGTTTGTTTCCTCGGCGATCGGCACGAATTCGCTCGGCGGTATCAGGCCGCGCACCGAGTGGCGCCAGCGCACCAGCCCCTCGACCGCATAAAGGGTACCGTCGGCATTGATCACCGGCTGATAGTGCAGCTCAAGCTCGTTGAGGTAGATCGCTGCGCGCAATTCCCGTTCGATGAAGCGCCGATGGCGCTTGTGCGCGGAAAATGCCGTGTCGTAGACCGTCAGGCGCCCCCGGCCGGCCGCCTTGCTTTCGTAAAGCGCGAGGTCGGCAAGCAGCATCAGTTCCTTCGACTGGGATGCGTGGAGGGGTGCCAGCGCCGCGCCGATCGAGGCGCTCAGCGAGACCACGTGATTGTCGTAGGTGACGCCGTTGCGCAAGATTTCTTCCAGGCGATGGGCGCGGATCGTGGTGCTGGGCACATCGCAGTTATTGAGCAGGATGGCGAACTCGTCGCCGCCGAGCCGGCCGACCAGACCATCGGGAAAAAGTCGCTGGATCGTCCGCACGAGATGCACGAGCACCGTGTCGCCGAATGGGTGCCCGAAGCTGTCGTTCAGTTGCTTGAAGTGGTCGAGGTCAACGAGGACCAGTGTCGCCTGCTTCGGCGCCAGCGCGCGGCCGAGTGCCCTTTGCACCTCTTCGAGGAACGGCCCACGCATCATCGCGCCGGTGAGCGCATCCGTGCGCATCATCCGCACCGTCTCCTCCTCAATGGCCGACGCGTCTTTCAGGCGGCGACGGATCGATCGTTGAAGCAGGACAAATCCAACGATCGCGAGAAGATTTGCGGCGAGGCAGAACGCCAGCGCCCAGGCGAGGAACCCGGCGCCGCCAATCGCCCAGATCGAGCTTGCCAGCGTCAGTGCGGATGCGATGAAGAGGATCTGCAACGCGTGGTAGCCGCGTTTGCTGTGATTGCTGATGCTGGTAAAGATGCTCATGCCCCGCCGCCCGATATCCGCGCTTATCGGCTGCAATCTAGGGTGGGGTCTTTAAAGACCGGTTGCTCGTATATGAAAGTTTTGTGACGCACGGCGTTTTCGCCGCGCGTCTTTCTAGCGGATCGGGCGCTTCATCTCAGACGAGCGAGCCTGCAAAGCGCTGGATCCGCGTGCATGCTTCTTCCAACGCTTCGTCAGACGCCGCGTAGGAAATCCGGAAATTGGGTCCGAGCCCGAAGGCCGAGCCGTGAACTACCGCGACGCCTTCGGCTTCGAGCAGTTCTGTAATGAAGTCCTCGTCGGTCTCGATCACCTTGCCCGACGGGGACGTCTTGCCGATCAGGCCGGCACATGACGGATAGACGTAGAACGCGCCCTCCGGCGTGGGGCAGGTGATGCCGCGCGCCTGGTTGAGCATGCCGACGACGAGATCGCGACGGCCCTGGAAGACCGCCTTGTTGGTGGCGATGAAGTCCTGCGGACCGTTGAGCGCTTCGACCGATGCCCATTGCGCGATGGTGCAGGCCCCTGATGTCTGCTGCCCCTGGATCATGTCCATCGCCTTGATGAGCTGGACGGGACCGGCTGCGTACCCGATGCGCCAGCCGGTCATGGCATAGGCCTTGGAAACCCCGTTCATCGTCAGCGTGCGGTCGTAGAGCGCCGGTTCGACCTCTGCGATCGTCTTGAAGACGAAGTCGCCATAAGTCAGATGCTCGTACATGTCGTCAGTGAGCGTCCAGACATGCGGGTGCTTCATGAGCACATCGGCGAGCGCGCGGAGCTCGGCCTCCGTATAGGCCGCACCCGACGGATTTGACGGCGAGTTCATCAGCAACCACTTCGTCTTCGGCGTGATCGCTTGCTCCAGCACCGCCGCCGTCAACTTGAAACCGTTGTCGATCGACGTGTCGGCAAAGACCGAGGTGCCGCCGCAGATGGCGACCATCTCGGGATAGCTGACCCAGTAGGGACGCGGGATGATGACCTCGTCGCCGGGGTTGAGCGTCGCCATGAAGGCGTTGAACAGGATCTGCTTGCCGCCCGTGCCGACGATGGTCTGTTCGGGCTTGTAGTCAAGATTGTTCTCGCGCTTGAACTTGGCGGCGATTGCCTCGCGCAGAGGCGCGATGCCGGAGACCGGCGGATACTTGGTTTCGCCGCGCCTGATCGCCTCGACAGCAGCGTCCTTGATGTTATCCGGCGTGTCGAAATCCGGCTCTCCAGCGCCGAGGGAGATCACATTCCGCCCTTTTGCCTTCAAGTCGCGCGCTTTCTGCGTCACCGCGATCGTGGCGGAGGGCTTTACGCGTGAAAGGGCGTCGGCGAGGAAGGCCATCTTGAAATCTCCATTCGGGAATGACCGCCTTGGTGCGGCCGGCTGCTTAATGTCGCATCGGACCGCGAATCGCAAGCGCGGATGCTGTCGACGATGCCCCCGCGCGGGCTTTTAAATCTTAACAGATGATAAAGTGTTGGATGGGATCATGCGCCCAGCGAGCGGGGCGCTATGAGGAAAGAGCAATGTCACGCGGCGCCGAACAAGTTCACATCGCTGAGCAGGAAGACGGCACCTTTCAGGCTCTGTGGGGACCGTTCGTCTTGCGTTCGGCGTTCCAGCCGATTTTTCGGTTTGTCGAGGGCAGGCTTGAAATTCGAGCATTCGAGGGGCTGATCCGCCCGTTCAGGGACGGGCAGGATGTTTCTCCCCCGGTCTTCTTCCGTTCGATCCCGGCAGGCGATCGCTTGCATGTGGAAACGTTGACGCGAAACCTGCACCTGCTTAACGCCGGGCGATTCCTCGACCCGGCAACGATGCTGTTCGTCAATTTCGATCCGTCGGTTTTTCTCGATCGCGAGATGACGATGATCGCCCTGCGCGAGATGCGCAAGACGCTGCATCGCTCGGGCATCGATGCCCGCCGCGTGGTCTGCGAGGTGACAGAGCAGAAATCCGCGTCCGAGGCCGCGCTAGCCGCCTTCGTCGGCGCGTTGCGTGATCACGGGTTCCAGATCGCGGTCGACGATTACGGCGCCGAGGATTCCGACATGGAGCGGGTGGCCGCCCTGAAGCCGGACATCGTGAAATTCGACGCACAGTGGATCTCGCGCCTGATGGATACCAGGCCAGGCGTGGCGCTGCTTTCGGTGATGGTCGGCGACTTCGCGGGACGCGGCATCACCGTCGTCTTCGAGGGTCTGGAAGAGCCGTGGCAGCTCGAACTGGCCGAGCAGGTTGGCGCTCACATGGTGCAGGGCTACGTCCTCGCGAGGCCCGAACTTGCGCCGACCAGCTTCTCGGCCTTTCTCGCCCGGGGCGGCGATGGTTCGATGTTGGTATCCCCAGCGCCGGACCCTGCTCGCGCATACGGTGGCCTTGCCAAGGACGCGCCGCGTCGTGTTATGCAGGGCGCCAAGCCGTTTGGCCGCCGCTTCTCGACATGACCATGATGACATCTATCGACCTGGCAATCTCCGCAGACGAAATCGGCATCCGCAGTGCCCGCCACGGTGAAATGCTGTTGCGGAGCGCCTTTCAGCTCATCTACCGCACGTCCGATGATACTTTCGAGGGGATCGCCGCAGAAGGTTTCGTCCGCATTTTCCGAAGCGGCCAGACCGTTGAACCACTGTCCTACCTCGACCATTTGCCGGCACAGGATCATGTCTTCGCGACGCGTCTGGCGACGGCACTCCACATCGCCAACCATGGCAATATCGGCATAGACGGGCTCGACCACATCCTGGCGATCAGATCTCCCGTCGGGCTGATTTCGCCGGAGGCCGTGTCGCATCTGTTGACGGAGACGGGCATGGATGCCTCGCGGCTCATCTGTCTGGTGCGGGACGCGGTTTCGCTCCAATCCCATGAAATCCGGACGATTGCAGACGAGTTCAGGTCTCTTGGCGCGCGCATCGCAATGGCTTCCAGCGGCCAGCCCGACCTTCAGGCGATCCGGTCCGGCAGGCCGGACATTGTCAGCATCGATGGCGCCTGGTTCAGGCGGGTCTGTCTCAATGTGAGCGCGATGCGCCTTCTGTGCAGCTTTGTGGGAGGGCTGCGGGCCGACGGCATCACCGTGCTGATCGACGGTATCGAGACGCGTTCGCAACTGCGCGCCGCCGTCGACACGGGAGCCGACCTTCTGCGCGGCTATCTGTTCGGCCGGCCACAACTGGCTGGAACCGTACCGCCCGATGCGGTTCTCGACCGGGCCAAACTGCTCTCCGGCGGCGGCGGGGTGGTGTCGCTGTTCGATGCCGGTGTCCGCCGCACCCATCAAGCCGGCTGAAGCAGGCAACAATTCTTGTCATTGGAGCGGAACCGCGTCAGCGACTAGGGTCGCGCCAGAATATTGGAGGCGATCGCGATGCTTACGCTCTACGGAATGCCAGACAGCGGCAACTGCTACAAGCCGAGATTGCTGCTTGCGAAGCTCGGCAGACCGTTCCGCCACGTCCAGGTCAATTCGGTGAGCGGCGAAACCCGCACGGCCGCCTATCTCGCCAAGAATCCGAACGGAAAGGTCCCGCTGCTCGAACTGGACGATGGAAGGCGCCTGGCGGAATCGAACGCGATCCTGCTTCATCTTTCGGAGGGGACCCGCTACCTTCCTACCGATGCATATCAAAGGGCGCTGGTGTTCCAGTGGCTGTTCTTCGAACAGTACAGCCATGAGCCATACATCGCGGTGCGCCGCGCCTTGCTGAAATACCCGGCCCGGGCGGATCAAGCGACGCCCGACCGCATGGCACATCTCCTCGATGCCGGACACGGCGCACTTGGCGTGATGGAAACGCAGCTCAGAGTGTCGCGGTTCATCGCGGGGGATGCGCTGACCGTGGCCGACATCGCGCTGTTCGCCTACACGCAGGATGCCGCTTTCGCAGGGTATGAGATAGCGCGCTTCCCAGGCGTGACGGCATGGCTCGATCGCGTCCGTGCCGACGAGGGGCACGTGCCGCTCGACTGGTTGCCGTGAGGCAACCGCACGTGGAGTAACAAGGAGTGCGGCGAGCCGCAGGCGGATGCGTGTTCAAATGGCTGGTGACCCGCACAGCCCCGGTCAGCCGCGCAATCGGCAATCGGCTGGCCGCGCGTCGCGCGGCTGCCAGTACATCCGTGACTTGCCGCGTTTAGTCGACCCAAGTCGACGCCGCATACAGCCAGCCGTTATTGCCGAAGGCCCCCGACCAGCGCGAGCGCTGCCTTACTGAAAAGGAAGGATCAAGCGTGTCACCTTCGCGATCCACGTCGGGTTGATCGTTAAGTGGGAGTGCGCTGGTGCCGATTCAAGAGGCGGTGGCCAGCGTGGACGCGCCACTCCAGACCGCAGGGGCGCTCTTTTGCGAGGGTTGCGACCACGTCGTTCAGTTCGTCGACGTCGACGTAATAGAAGCGCGAAAGCTGCACCGCGATCTCGTCATGTTCGAACCCTCGCGCCATGAGAAATTCGGCTGCAACGACAAGCTCGGCACGCTCGGTCAGTCGGCGCTTGGCGGAGTCATCAGATGGAAGCAGCATGGTGTTGTTCCCCCGTCGCTCTTTTGTCATGTCGCATGACAGATTTGCCCGAACCTTGCGGAACCCGGAACACAGACGATAACTGGGAAAAACTCATTCGAATCGCAAATGCAACCGAATCGAGAGCATCAGTATGACATGGACTGGAATATTCACAACATTCCCTCATTGCCTAAAGGGAAGACGCAACGGCAGGATGGCGTGGATTCAGAACGGAAAGGCTGCCTGCGCAGGTGCGGGAGCTTGCAGCAGGATACCTTCGTGAGCCAGCAGGCGCTCTTTTGTCGCTGCGCCACCGGGCGCTGAAAAGCCACCGATCTTGCCACCCGCCGCAAGGATGCGGTGACAGGGAATGACGAGGGGCAGCGGGTTGCGGCCGAGCGCCTGGCCGGTCTCCCGCGCCATCTTCGGAAAACCAGCGCGCTCCGCCAGTTCCCCATAGGTGGTAACTTCACCCTGACGCAGCTTCAGTGCCGCGGCATAGATCGACCTTCTGAACGGATCTATGCCGGAGAGGTCGAAGGGCAGGGTGGAAAAGTCGACGGTTGCGCCGTCCGCATAAGAACGCACGAGCCTCATCGCCTCTTCGACGAAGGGCGCGCGCGGCGCTTCCGCGTCCGCAGTGTCGGTCCATTTCGCCGCGAGCCGTTCCGCAGCCCCTCGCGAAGCCTGCGGCAGCGCGAGGCGCGTCAGCCCCGTGTCGCTCCACGCCAGCGCGACGAACCCCAGCGCCGTATCGAAGACCAGCCGTCCGGCCATGATTTTCTCCCGTCGATCGAACCCTAACATGAGACCGCCGCCGAACGAAAGGGGAACGTTGCGCGTGCTGACAGCCGAATTCGGATGACGGGTTGCAGGCGGCGGGGCGACATTGTATGGCTCGCGAAGGGTGGGGAGTGTTGATCGACGAAGGAAGAGGGCGTCTTGCCTCGATTGCGTCCCGACATAGCGCTGAGCGCGCTTCTTGCCGCAGGCATGCTGTCGGCCTGCAGCACATCCAGTGCGGGCCTTGGCGAGCAGCTTGCGCTTGCCGCCGAACAGGAAGCCGCCGATCCGGCGCTGCCCGATACCGTCTCCATCATGCCCAGCCCCTCCGGCATCGAGGCCAAAGCTGCCGCGCTCGCGGCGATCACGCCCTCTGCCTATGCCGGCTCGACGCCCAGCGATCCCGCCGCGCTTGCGATTTCATCCGGCACGAAAGTGGCGGCGCGGAGCCCCGAGCTCGACGCGCTGATCGCGCGATACGCGGCGCACCACGAGATTCCCGAGTCGCTCTTGCGGCGGGTCGTAAACCGGGAAAGCACCTTCAACCCGGCAGCGCGCAACGGACCCTACTGGGGGCTCATGCAGATCCTGCCGGCCACCGCGCGCACCATGGGTTATCGCGGCTCACCCGAAGGGCTGCTCGATGCCGAGACCAACCTGATGTACGCCGGCAAGTACCTGCGCGGCGCCTACATGACGGCCGACGGCAACCATGACCTTGCCGTGCGCTTCTATTCGCGCGGCTATTATTACGACGCCAAGCGCAAGGGCCTGCTGGAAGCGACCGGCCTGCGGCCATCTCGCACGCGGATGGCATCCGGGTCACTTTGACGTGAATCGCGGCGGCTGCCGGTGATTTTGCCGCAGAACCCGTTTAGCTGCGGATCATGACCAAGATCGACCGACGCACAATTCTCGCCCTGCCTTTCCTGATCGGCCTTGCCGGCTCCGCGCGCAGCGAGGAGACCGAGATGATGGCCGAGCGCATCGCAGACCTTCTCGACCGCGCCGAGGCGCTTGAACAGTTGCAGACGGTGCTGGTCAGCCTCGACGGGCGCCTCATCGCCGAGCGCGGCTTTCGCGGCCATTCGGCGGGCACGCCCACCAACATCAAGTCGGCGTCGAAGTCCGTCGTTTCGGCGATGGTCGGCATGGCGATCGACAAGGGCTTGCTCGACGGCCCGGACCAGGCGATCGCGCCGATCCTGCGCGCCGAGCTGCCAGCCGATCCCGACCCGCGCATCAACGAGATCACCATCGGCAATCTTCTGTCGATGCAGGCGGGGCTGGGGCGCACGTCGGGACCGAATTACGGCCGCTGGATCGCCAGCAGCAACTGGGTGCGCGAGGCGCTCGCCATGCCGTTCGATGACGACCCCGGCGGGCGCATGCTCTATTCCACCGGTTCGACGCATCTCCTGTCAGCAATCCTGACGCGGGTGAGCGGACGGCCAATGCTGGAGCTGGCCAATGACTGGTTCGACCCGCTCGAGGGCTTCCGCATCGGCGGCTGGCATCGCGACCCGCAGGGCATCTACATGGGCGGCAACCAGATGGCGATGAGCCCGCGCTCGCTGTTGGCCTTCGGCGAACTCTACCGGCGCGGCGGCGTCACGCCCGACGGTACACGGCTCATACCGACCGACTGGATCGAGCAGTCGTGGCAGCCGCGCACGAGTTCGCCATTCAACGGCTATCGCTACGGCTATGGCTGGTTCATGCACGGCATCGGCGGGCGCGACGTGCATTTCGCCTGGGGGCATGGCGGGCAGATGCTCTACATCGTGCCGGAGCTGAAGCTCACGGTGGCGATGACGTCGGACGAGAACCAGCGCTCGGCGGCGAACGGCTACCGCAACCGGCTGAACCAGTTGATGGCCGACATCATGGCGGCGGTGGAAGACCACGTCGAGGCGGGCGCGCTTACCCGAAATTAAGGGCTGGCGTGTTTTAACGCCTCCATGAGCAAGAAACCGGATACGACCCCCGCCGCCGCAACGGACGCGCCCAAGAAGCGCTCCAAGGTCAAGCTCGCTTTGTTCGCCATGGCGCCGCTGGTGCTGGCGGGCGCCGGCTATGGCGGCTGGATGTTCTACAGCGGCGGCCATGCGGAAGCAGCCGTCGACGAGCACGCGGCAGAGCCGGTGCCGGTGTCCGCGGTGCCGACCGAGATCGCGGCCGAGACCTCATTCACCCACTCCTTCGCGCTTGCCACCATCATCGCCTCGCAATGCGGCAAGGCGCGCGTGCCGGCGCTGCAGGTTGCCAGCGACGCGGAAGCCCATGCCGACGGCATGCTGGTCAACCTGTCGTGGCAGGCGGCTGCCCGCCGCACCCTGACCCTCGACGAAGGCAATTGCCGCCGCTTCCTCAACGAGGTGCGTGGCGCCGAGCGCAAGGCGATGGAACTGGCGGAAGCCAAGGCCGGCGGCGGCGGACATGGCGGCAAGGGCGGCGGCGACCACGGCGCCAAGCCGGCCGCAAAACCCGCGCATCACTGACGCGGCGTCGCCGCACATCGCTCCATCACCCGTTTGCAGTCTGGCGACTGTCCAACACCGCTGGACCTGCGCATGGCAAGACGAGCACGCGCGCCGTCATGACAGGCGTTTCCATGCAAGGGTAGGGCAGGCCCTCCCACATCGATCTGCGCGGAAACCTTGCTGGCCCAAGACGGCGCGGCCGCGCTGCGCTACTGTCGCCTCGACCATCTGAGGAGCATTCCATGCCGGCCATTTCGCTTCCACTCGACGGTTCGTGCCGCTGCGGGCGGGTTCACATCCGCCTCACCAGCGCGCCGATCTGCACCGCCGCTTGCCATTGCCGCGGCTGCCAGAAGATGGCGGCAAGCGCCTATTCGCTGACCGCCATGGTGCCCGTCGACGCGCTGGAGGTGACCAGCGGCGATACCGTGATCGGCGGCATGCACGCGCCGGAGCTGCAGCATCATTTCTGCGCCCACTGCATGAGCTGGATATTCACCCGCCCTGTCGGCATGCCCTTCGTTAACGTCCGCCCGACGATGTTCGAGGACACGCGCTGGTTCTGGCCGTACATCGAGACCCATGCCAGCGCCCGGCTGCCCTTCGCGCAGACCGGCGCGGTGAAGAGCTTCGAGAAATTTCCGGCGATGAGCGAGATGGAAGGCCTGCTGAAGGGCTATGCGGAGTGGTCGGCGCAGGCGGTTTAGCGCCCGCTTTCCGCCCCGTCGTCCCCGGGCCTGACCCGGAACAGCTTGCTCACAATGGCGCCCGCTTCTCCCCCTCGTCATCCTCGGGCCTGACCCGAGGATCCATGCCGGACCGGTCCATGCCGCACGCGGCGTTGCCGACGTTCGTTCTTCGCCCACCGCCTCACGCTTCCGATGTGTTCAGGCATGGACCCCCGGGTCTGCGCCTCCGCTTCGCTGCGGCTTCGCCCGAGGATGACGAAGGTGGGGGATATGCGCGATGGTAGTGTGCCCGGTCAGTCGTGGCGCAATGAAACAGCTTGCCCACAATGGCGCCCGCTTCTCCGCCTCGTCGTCCTCGGGCCTGACCCGAGGATCCATGCCGGACCGGTCCGTGCCGCACGCAGCGTTGCCGACGTTCGTTCTTCGCCCACCGCCTCACGCTTCCGATGTGTTCACGCATGGATCCCCGGGTCTGCGCCTCCGCTTCGCTGCGGCTTCGCCCGAGGATGACGAAGGTGGGGATATGCGCGATGGTAGTTGGGGGCCGGTCAGTCGTTGCGGCGTTCGATTTCCGAACGGCTCTTCAGCACCTGATCGCCGTCCTCCTGCACGATCAGATAGGCCGGCTCGTCCTTCGACGCCTTGCGCTTGATCGTCTCGCCCTTGATCGTGCGGGTGACGTTGCTGGTGAATGTCTCTGCGATCTTGCCCTCGGCGCGATGCGCACCCCATTTCCATGTCACTGCCGTGCCCTTGCGAAACATCGCCGGTCTCCTTTGCCGGAGAAATGCGGGGAGCGAGGGAGGGGTTCCGGGGTAGGGCAGGGAGCGCTCAGCATCTACTGGCGTGAGCCAAGATTCACCGCAGGATAGATAGCCCGAACGCTGAATAGCGATCGGGTGGTCGAGACGGGGACATTTCTGCGTGTTGTGTTACTGTTGGGCATTCCGGCCTAGAGTTATATATGAAATGTCTAATCGCGTCCGCTACCAGCTCTCAGCTTCTGTCTTTGTTGCCTTACGCAATAGTGACCAAGTCCTTATGCTACGCAGGAAGGGAACGGGTTGGATGGACGGCTCCTTTAGCCTTCCCGCTGGTGGCCTTGATGCCGGAGAAACCATTTCCCAAGCTGCTATTCGGGAAGCTTATGAGGAGATCGGAATAGGCCTATCGCCTGGTGATCTTGTCTATGCTCATACGCTTCATAGCCTTACCGAGGGCCAGAATTGGATGGGCCATTTCTTCATCGCCACAAGATGGGAAGGCACCCCCAAGTTGGTCGAACTGGATAAGCACTCTGATATCGGCTGGTGGCCAATGGGATCGCTACCGTCGCGGACAATCCCTTATGTTCGACAAGCGTTGCTAAACATCGGCAAGGCGATACCGTATTCAGAATACGGATGGGGTGAAGCTGAAAGGTAGCGCCACGTCTGCAATGGTTGGAAAGGCGCTATCCGCCTCTTTCGGCCGGTCTAATGATCATAGGCGGGCATCATCTTGGTGGGTGTTTGTTTTGCGGACTGGCAGGTTTAGGGCCTTGCATATTGTATGCTGACGATAGGATTCACCAAAATGGAAGTGACCAGTCATCAATGCGCAATATCGCAACTCTTTTCCTCGGCCTTATTACATACCTGGTACTGACGACAATGCTGTTCGGTGGTCCATTCCACGGGCCCTTTCTGCTGCTCTCTCGCTCGGATCATCTCGGCATTACAGGGTGGCTTGTGCAGGCCATCGCCATAGTAGGCGGGTTGGCCTGGATGTTCTATGGGCCAATGGCCCGATGCGTCCAACCACCTTTTCGTCTCTCCGTTTTCATAGCCGGAGCTATAGTTATCCCGACAATCTACCTCGTCCTTGTTGCGGATTGGAAACGAACACGAATAATCGCTGAGTTCGAGGCAGATTACGTAGAGCAGAACTCGCTTCTAACATCGCTCAGCAGAGCGCCCGCAGAATATCAGTTCTACCTGCATGCCGTGGCACTCAAGAACTGCCAGCCTTATGCGTGGAGCTACAGGATGATGGGATTTTACACCTTAGGCCCGAACGTTTCGGTGAACGTCATCCCGCAAGCTTGGGTCAAAATGTGCGGGATCACGAGAGATTAGTAAGTGGACCTCGGCTTAGGAGCGACCATCCGCCTTTATTATCGGCGTGTGTCTGAGCGACGGCAATGAGGGTGTAACCCGACCATCCTGCCGCGCCTCCAAGCAACAGCCATCCTCTCTCCAGACTCCTGATCTGACCGCGCTTGGCCAAGCCACCTTCTCCCACGAAGGGAGGACGAAGCCCGCACCCTACGCGAAATACGCCTGCAGCGGCCGCACTTCCAGGCTCCCTGCCTTCAGCGCGGCGATGGCTTCGGCGGCGGCGGCTGCACCCGCCATGGTGGTGAAGTAGGGCACCTTGTGCATCAGGGTGGCGCGGCGGAGCGACTTCGAGTCGGAGACGGCCTTCTGGCTGTCGGTTGTGTTGAAGACGAGCTGGACCTGGCGGTTGCGGATGGCGTCCTCGATGTGGGGACGGCCCTCGAGCACCTTGTTGACCTTTTCCGCCGCGACGCCGTTTTCTGCGAGGAAGCGCTGGGTGCCGCCGGTTGCGAGCACGCGGAAGCCGAGGTCGGCGAGGCGCTTCACCGAGGGCAGGATCTTGACCTTGTCCTCGTCGCGCACCGAGACGAAGAGCGAGCCGGAGCGCGGCAGCTCGACGCCGGCGCCGAGCTGGCTCTTGGCGAAGGCGAGCGCGAAGTCGGTGTCGAGGCCCATGACCTCGCCGGTGGATTTCATCTCGGGCCCCAGCAGCGTGTCGACGCCCGGGAAACGGGCGAAGGGGAAGACGGCTTCCTTGACCGCGACGTGCTTCAGCTCCGACAGCACCGGCTTGTCGCCATAGTGGCCGAAGGCCGCGTCGAGCGTCTCGCCGGCCATGATGCGGGCAGCGATTTTTGCGATGGGGCGCCCGATGGTCTTGGCGACGAAGGGCACCGTTCGCGAGGCGCGCGGGTTGACCTCCAGCACGTAGATGTCGCCGTTCTTGATGGCGTACTGCACGTTCATCAGGCCGCCGACGTGAAGCCCCCTGGCGAGGGCCGCCGTCTGGCGCTCGAGCTCGGCGACGGTGTCCGGCGACAGCGAACGCACGGGCAGCGAGCAGGCCGAGTCGCCCGAATGGATGCCGGCCTCCTCGATGTGCTCCATGATGCCGGAGACGTAGACGGCGTCGCCGTCGCACAGCGCGTCGACGTCGACCTCGATGGCTTCCGACAGATAGGTGTCGAACAGCAGCGGGTTCTTGCCGAGCAGCGTGTTGATCTGGCCGGTCTTGTCGTTGGGGTATTTCTGCTTGATGTCTTCCGGCACGAGACCGGGCACGGTGTCGAGCAGGTAGGTCTGCAGCATGCTCTCGTCATGGATGATCTGCATGGCGCGGCCGCCCAGCACGTAGGACGGGCGCACGACCAGCGGGAAGCCGAGTTCGGAGGCGACGGTGCGGGCCTGCTCGACGGAAAACGCGATGCCGTTCTTGGGCTGCTTGAGGTCGAGCTTCTTGAGCAGCTTCTGGAAGCGGTCGCGGTCTTCGGCGAGGTCGATCATGTCGGGCGCGGTGCCGAGGATCGGGATGCCGGCCTTTTCCAGCGCTTCGGCGAGCTTGAGCGGCGTCTGACCGCCGAACTGGACGATGACGCCATGCAGCGTGCCGGCCTTCTGTTCGGCGCGCAGGATTTCCAGCACGTCCTCCGGCGTGAGCGGCTCGAAATAGAGCCGGTCGGAGGTGTCGTAGTCGGTGGAGACGGTCTCGGGGTTGCAGTTGATCATGATCGACTCGTAGCCGGCCTCGGCCAGCGCGTAGCAGGCATGGCAGCAGCAATAGTCGAACTCGATGCCCTGGCCGATCCGGTTGGGGCCGCCGCCGAGGATGACGACCTTCTTCTTGTCGGAAACCTTGGCCTCGTCGGCAAGCGCGCCGGCGAACGGCACCTCGTAGGTCGAATACATGTAGGCGGTCGGGGAGGCGAACTCGGCGGCGCAGGTGTCGATGCGCTTGTAGACGGGATGGACGTCGAGCTTTTCGCGAATCTTCTGAACGTCTTCGACGTCCTTCCTGACAAGCGAGGCGAGGCGGGCGTCGGCAAAGCCCATGGCTTTCAGCATGCGCAGGTTCTCAGCGTCTTCCGGCAGGCCGTGCTCGCGGATGCGGGCCTCCATCTGGATGATGCCCTCGATCTGCTCGAGGAACCACGGGTCGATCTTGCACATGGCGTGCACGTCTTCCAGCGACGTGCCTGTCCGGATCGCCTGGGCGACCATGCGCAGCCGGTCGGGCGTCGGCGTACCTAGGGCGGCGCGGATGGCGTTCTTGTCGTCGCCGGAGCCGAGGCCGGGGATTTCGATCTCGTCGAGGCCGTTCAAGCCGGTTTCGAGACCGCGCAGCGCCTTCTGCAGCGATTCCTGGAAGGTGCGGCCGATCGCCATCACCTCGCCGACCGACTTCATCGCGGTGGTCAGCGTCGGCTCCGCGCCGGGGAATTTCTCGAAGGCAAAGCGCGGGATCTTGGTGACGACGTAGTCGATGGACGGCTCGAAGGAGGCGGGCGTCGCGCCACCGGTGATGTCGTTGTCGAGCTCGTCCAGCGTGTAGCCCACGGCAAGGCGGGCCGCGACCTTGGCGATCGGGAAGCCGGTGGCCTTGGAGGCAAGGGCGGAGGAACGCGACACGCGCGGGTTCATCTCGATGACGACGAGACGGCCATCAGCCGGGTTGACGGCGAACTGGACGTTCGAGCCGCCGGTCTCCACCCCGATCTCGCGCAGCACCGCGATCGAGGCGTTGCGCATCATCTGGTATTCCTTGTCGGTGAGCGTCAGCGCCGGCGCGACGGTAATCGAATCGCCGGTGTGCACGCCCATCGGGTCGAGGTTCTCGATCGAGCAGATGATGATGCAGTTGTCCGCCTTGTCGCGGACGACCTCCATCTCGTACTCCTTCCAGCCGAGCACGGATTCCTCGATGAGCACCTCGGTGGTCGGCGAGGCGTCAAGGCCCGACGAGATGATGTCGAAGAACTCGGCGCGGTTGTACGCGATGCCGCCGCCGGTGCCGCCCATGGTGAAGGACGGGCGGATGATGGCGGGCAGGCCGACATGGTCGAGCGCCTGGGCGGCGATGCCCATGGCGTGGGCGATGTAGCGCTGCTTGCGGTCGCCTTCGCCGAGGTTCCATTCGGTCTCGAGTGCGTCGAGCGCGGCGTCGAGATCGGCCGGGTTGGACGCCTTGACCTCGGCGCGGCGCGCCTCGTGCTGCTTGCGGTCGGCATTTTTCGCTTCAGTGGCATTGGCCAGCATTGAACGCGGCGTCTCGAGGCCGATCTTGGCCATCGCCTCGCGGAACAGGGCGCGGTCCTCGGCCTTGTCGATGGCCTCGGCATTGGCGCCGATCATCTCGACATTGTAGCGCTCGAGCACGCCCATGCGGCGGAGCGACAGCGCGGTGTTGAGCGCCGTCTGGCCGCCCATCGTCGGCAACAGCGCGTCGGGGCGCTCCTTGGCGATGATCTTGGCGACGACTTCAGGCGTGATCGGCTCGATATAGGTGGCGTCGGCCAGCTCCGGATCGGTCATGATGGTGGCCGGGTTGGAGTTGACGAGAATGATGCGGTAGCCCTCGGCCTTGAGCGCCTTGCAGGCCTGCGTACCGGAATAGTCGAACTCGCAAGCCTGGCCGATGACGATGGGGCCGGCCCCGATGATAAGGATCGACTTGATATCGGTACGTTTTGGCATGGAGGCGTCCGTCGGTTCGGCTTGCGCAAGTCCCGGAACGGGGTGCTCCATCTGGCGCTGACGCGCGCGGAGGCCCGGCCGGTTCGGCACAATCTGGATTCTGTAGGCTAGGCGCGCCTTATAGGGTAAGGATCGGAGGTAGGGAACCCCGGAAATCACCCCTGGCGGCATTGCCCACGCAAAGCTGCCCTACGGCGACTGCATACCAGGTCGCGCCGGCGTTCATCGCGCGAGACGCCAGGGCGTTTCAGTGGCCGGAAGAGAGCTTGAGGCCGACCATCCCCGCGACGATGAGGGCCACGCTGGCGATCCTGCCGGCGGTGGCCGCTTCTCCCATGACGACGATGCCGACGACGAACGCGCCGACCGCGCCAATGCCTGTCCAGATCGCATAGGCCGTGCCAAGAGGAAGGGTGCGCATGGCGATCGCGAGAAGCCAAACAGACCCTGCCATCGCCACGACGGTCACGAGCGTCGGGCCAAGCCGCGTGAAGCCGGCCGAATGCTTCATGGTCGTTGCCCAGATGATTTCGAGCAGTCCTGCGAGCGAAAGATAGATCCAGGCCATGGCGACACCCATCCGTTCCGATCGGCACGCCGCGTGACGCGCCCTTGATGGTATGCTATATATATCCGTCCAGACGGTTTTAAAAGAGGCAGATATGGGGCGCAAGAAGACGATAGATCGCGACGCCGTGCTCGATGCGGCCGAAGCCATCGTGATGGAGCTTGGGACCGGCCGGCTCACCTTCGACGAGATCGCGAAGCGCGCCTGCGTCAGCAAGGGCGGCGTGCTTTACTGTTTTGCGTCCAAGCAGGACCTCGTCGCCGCCATGGTGCGCCGTGACCTGGATCGGTTCTCCGACGATGTGGCAAGGCATCGCGACGAGGCTGGCCATGCCGACGACCTGAAGGCGCATCTGGCCGCGACCCGGCATGAGAGCGATGTGCTGGCGGCCCGCGCGGCCAGCCTGATGGCGGTGCTGGCCGAGACGCCCGAGCATGCCGCGCCGGTGCGCGAGTATTACCGGGGCTGGTTCGCCCGCTTCGATCCGAACAGCGAATCGGGCCGGCGGGCGCGGATGGCGTTTCTCGCCGCGGAAGGAGCGTTCCTGCTGCGCGGCATGGGAATGATGGATTTCAGCGAAGACGAATGGCGCGACATGTTCGTGCAGATGGAGAATTTCGCCAGCGGCAGTTAGCCGTGCCGGCAGTGGCGAAGCCGGGTTGACGAACGCATAACTGTACGGTTATTCAATGATCGATAGCTTAGCGGTTATGGATTCCAGATGCTGCAACCACACGATATCCTGTTCAAGACGCTGGCCGATCCGACGCGGCGGGCGATCTTCGAACGGTTGTGCCGGGATGGCGACCAGACGGTGCGGGCGCTGACCGTTGGCGCGGGAATCTCTCAGCCTGCCGTATCGAAGCACCTGGCGCTGCTCAAGCAGGCGGGGCTGGTCCGCGATCGGCCCGATGGAAGGCTGACACATTACAGCGCGCAACTGGACGCCCTTGCACCGCTCGCCGAATGGACAAGCCGGATGAACAGCTTCTGGCAGGGCCGCTTCGACGATCTTGAAAATCTGCTCGACAGGATGGACCAATGACTGATCAGACCGCCGAGACGCTTTCCGTCGTCGTCGAGCGAGAGATCCCGCACCCACCGGAAAAGATATGGCGTGCCCTGACGCAGCCGCACCTGATCGAGGCGTGGCTGATGAAGAACGCCTTCAAGCCGGTGGTGGGACACCGCTTCGACCTGACCGCCGAATGGGGCAAGGTCGATTGCGAGGTCCGTACAGTCGAGCCGCATCGAACCCTGTCCTACAGTTGGGGCGACCACGATCTCGACAGTGTGGTGACCTGGACGCTTACGCCGATCGCCAACGGCACGCGCCTGCGCATGGAGCAGGCGGGGTTCCGGCGCGACCAACCGCGCTATTTTGGAGGTGCCAAGGCGGGCTGGCCGCGATTCTTCGAGCAACTCGAGAAGGTACTGGCGAATGAAGACTGAAGCATCAGCGCTCATTGATTCGAGGATCTCCGAACTTGCCGACTGGCGCGGGCAGATGCTTGCGCGTTTGCGGGCCGTGATCCATCAGGCGGACCCCGAGATCGTCGAGGAATGGAAGTGGCGCGGTGTTCCCGTCTGGTCGCATGAGGGGATCGTCTGCACCGGCGAAAGCTACAAGGCTGCGGTAAAGATGACCCTCGCCAAGGGCGCTTCGCTGGAAGACCCCTCCGGACTTTTCAACGCCAGCCTCGAAGGCAATGCGAGACGCGCCATCGATTTCCATGAAGGTGACGACATCGACGAGACGGCGCTGGCCGAACTCATCCGGGCGGCAGTGGCGCTGAACGTCGCGTCGACCGGCAAGCGCGGCCGGAAGAAGACCTAGAGCTTCGGCGACCTTGGCCACAGGAGATAACGTATGAACTGGAACAGAGTGATCCGACAGGGGCATCGCTGGCTGTCCGTAGCCTTCACCGCAGCCGTCGTCATCAATATTGCCGCCATGGCGATGGCGGAGCCGCCGATGTGGGTGGGACTGCTTGCCCTAGCGCCCTTGGTGCTGCTGTTGCTGAGCGGCCTCTATCTGTTCGCGCTGCCCTATGTGGCGAGATCGCGCGGCGGCAAGGCGTGATCTCACAGGAGCACGGATGATGGTTGACAAGACCACGGAAGGAGCCGCCAAGACGTTGGGGGCGCCCAAGCTCCTCTCGGGCGGCAATCCGCAGATACCGAAGGGTGATGGGGACGCGCCCGTGCAGGCCTATATCGCGGCGATGCCGGGCTGGAAGAGCCAGGCGGGGCGCGAGGTAGACACCCTGATCGAGCGCACGTTTCCCGAGGTGCGCAAGGCGGTGAAGTGGAATTCGCCGTTTTATGGGGTCGAAGGCAAGGGCTGGTTTCTGAGCTTTCACTGCTTCGACAAATACATCAAGGTCGCGTTTTTCAAGGGCGCGGCACTCGATCCTCTCCCGCCCGTGGCATCCAAGGATCCGAATACGCGCTATCTGCATATCCACGAAGGCGAGGGGATCGACGAGGGTGTATTCGCCGGCTGGGTTCGGCAGGCAAGTGAAATTCCAGGCTGGGTGCCGTAGCAGAGCGCTGTCACCATCGGAGGGAAGGTGTCGCGTCAGGTGCTACGGCAGCGAAGATGGGCGCCCACCGCGCTCAAGCCGCCAGCGCGGCTCTCGCCTTGCCGATCATCAACGCCGCCTGCGCTGCCTCGCGGCCCTTCTGCACGAAATGAGCGCGGAAGATGTCGCGGTGGTGATCGGTTTCCTGGAAATTGTGCGGGGTGAGGGAGACCGAGAGAACCGGCACGCCGGTGTCGAGACCGGCTCGCATCAGCCCGTCGACCACGGCCTGAGCGACGAAGTCGTGGCGATAGATGCCGCCGTCGACGACCAGCGCCGCCGCGGCAACGGCCGCGTAGCGTCCGCTCGCGGCAAGGTCGCGGGCCAGAAGCGGCATCTCGAAGGCGCCTGGAACGTCGAAGACGTCGACCTGCGCGGCGGGAATCAGTTCGTGGAAACCGTCAAGCGCGCGGCTGACGATGTCGGCATGCCAATTGGCCTTGATGAAGGCATAGCGGGCGGGTGTCATCATGATCTCCATAGGTTGCGACACTTCACCCAAGGCGATCACGTGCGGCGAGGGTGCATTGGCACCACAGACCACCCGTCCTCTTCCATCCGGACTATGACCGTCGGCTCAGGCCTCTCACCTGATCTGCTGACCCTTCCCGAGGGAAGGCGCTCGCGGGCTCGCAAAAAGGTTGCATACCGCCGGTGGGGATTTTCACCCCGCCCTGAGAACGAATTGACATTAGAATGTTGATGATGGTGCTGGCAACCTCGCTTTCGAAGCGGCCTGTGCAATGCCGGCACTTTTTCCTTTGCGTGCGCGCACGCGCCGCGATGCGCTAAAGTCGATGATGCCGCGGCGCGGCGATTCTGAGTGAATGACGGATGATCCGATGAGTGGTCTGCTTGCCCTTCTGGACGACATCGCCGCGCTGGCCAAGCTGGCCGCCGTGCAGGTGGACGACATTGCCGCGCAGGCCTCGCGGGTCGGCGTCAAGGTCGCAGCCTCGGTGATCGACGACACGGCCAAGGCCGGAGCGAAAGCCGCCGGTGTGGTGATCGACGATACCGCTGTGACGCCGAAATACGTCCAGCACCTGCCTGCGGCGCGCGAGTTGCCGATCGTCTGGAAGATCGCGCGCGGCTCGGTGTTCAACAAGCTGGTGATCCTGCTGCCGGTGGCGATGCTGCTGGACAATTTCGCGCCGTGGCTGATGACGCCACTGCTCATGCTGGGCGGCATGTATCTGTGCTTCGAGGGGGCGGAGAAGGTTGTCCATGTCTTTTCAGCCCATGATTCCGGCCATCCTGAGCCTCAGACGCTCGATGCTGCACGCTTGGAAGAGGAGCGCGTGGCCGGTGCGATCAAGACGGATTTCATCCTCTCGGCCGAGATCATGACCATCACGCTGGCGGCGATCGAGGCCCAAGGCGTCTTCACGCGCGGCCTGGTGCTGGCGCTCGTGGCGATCGGCATCACCGCGCTCGTCTATGGCGCCGTTGCGCTGCTGGTAAAGGCGGACGATCTGGGGTTGAAGATGGCCCAGGCAGGACGCCTGAAGACAACGAGGGCGCTTGGGCGGGGCATCGTCAAGGGCATGCCGGCGGTGATGACAACGATCTCTACGATCGGCACCGCCGCGATGCTGTGGGTCGGAGGGTCGATCGTCCTGCACGGGCTGGAGGCGTTCGGGGCAGGCGGCATCAGCCACTGGATCGAGGCGGTCGCTGCTTCTGCCGCACACGCGCTGCCGGCTGCCGAGTCTGCCGTCGAATGGATCGTCACCGCGGCGCTCGATGGCGTCTTTGGGCTGGCGCTCGGCCTGGTGCTGGTGCCGCTGGTGGGCCGCGTCGCCGTGCCGCTCCTGCGGGTGGTGTGGAAGTGACGTCCGCCTAACGGACTGCGCCGGTCATGCGTGGTGCCTGCGGGCCGCCCGGCCATGCGTAGAGCCGCGCTTCCGGCGAGGGGTGGGGCAGGGTGCAGATGATGCGGGCCTCGGCGCGCGCCTGCACGCCGAACGGGCTCAGGCCGAAACCTGGCTGGCGCTGCCCTGCCTCGCGTCCGGTACGCGTGACATAGCCCTGGCCCACGCGGAAGAAGAGATCGAGGCTCTTCTGCGTTGCCAGTTCGATCAGCGGTGTCAGGCTCGCCATCAGGATGTTTCGCCGGCCTCTGCGGACAATGGGCGCACGCTAGAGCGGAGAGGGTTAACGCACGGTTAACCATGTCTACCTGTGCCCAAGTCATCAGAAAGGCCGTGACCGCGTGCAACCGTTGGGCTAGCTTTCCGTTTGGGGAAGCCCGATCGACCAATTTTCCCTGTGAGGATCGCCATGCGCTGGAGAGGCCGCCGTCAGAGCAGCAACGTCGAGGATCGACGCGGCCAAAGCCGCATACCGGGCGGCTTCGGCCGTAGCGGCCGGCCGATGCAGATCCCGATCGGGCGCGGTCTTGGCGGTGGCGGGCTGTCAGGAATCGTCATTCTCGTCATCGTGTTCTTTGCGCTACGCGCGTGCGGCATCGATCCGTTCCAGATTCTGGAGGGCGGAGGTCCATCCAGCCCGCAGGTAAGCGAACAGAGCGCACCGGGAGCACAGCCGACGGACGAGGAGGCGCAGTTTGTGTCGGTGGTTCTGGCCGAGACGGAAGACGTGTGGAACGGCATCTTCCAGGCCGAGGGTGAGACCTATACCGAGCCGCGCATGGTGCTGTTTTCCGACCAGGTCCAGTCGGCGTGCGGCTTCGCCTCGTCGGCATCGGGGCCGTTCTACTGTCCCGGCGATTCACAGCTTTACATCGACCTTGGCTTCTTCCGCGAGTTGTCGCAGCGCTTCGGCGCCTCCGGCGACTTCGCCCAGGCCTATGTGGTGGCGCACGAAGTCGGCCACCATGTCCAGAACCTGATCGGGGTGCTGCCGGAGTTCAACCGACAGCGCCAGTCGATGAGCGAGACGGATGCCAACGAGATGTCGGTGCGCGTCGAACTGCAGGCGGATTGCTTCGCCGGCATATGGGCGCACTTCACGGCACAGAAAGGGTTGTTGGAAGACGGCGACATCGAAGAGGCGCTGAATGCCGCGCACCAGATCGGCGACGACACCATTCAGCGCCGAACCCAGGGCTACGTGGTGCCGGAAAGCTTCAACCACGGCACCTCGGAGCAGCGCGCGACGTGGTTCGGCAATGGCTTGCGAAACGGCCGGCTGGCGGATTGCGACACCTTCAACAATCCGGTGTGAGCGAACATCACAGATCGATTTCGTAAAAGCCCAGCGCTTCTTCGAGTTCTTCCTGCTCATAGCCGAAATGCGAGATGACGAATTTCTCCAGGCGCTCGAACGCTTCGCGGAGGTCGGCGAAGGTCTGGGGACCGGGCGCTTCGATTGCAGCGCCCGCGGCGACTTCCATCTTCTCGATATAGTCGTGGACGATGCCGTGCTCGGCGACCAGCCTGTCGACGACCTTGCGCAGGCCGTCATTGTCCTGCGCGGCGAGCGCTGGGAAGAGATAGCGGTCCTCGATGCCATGATGGGCGCTGAGCATACCGCATTCGCGGCCACAGACATTTCCGAAGACGCGATAGTTGTGGCGCATGTCGAGGTCGGACAACGCCTCGTCGAGCGCCGCCACCCTGGCCTCGCCGGCCGCGACCTGTTCCATCACGTGGCGGACATGCGCCATCTGGCGCAGGTGCATCTCGTGGATCATCGCAAGCCGGCGGCCCTGCAGCCGATGGGCATGGGTGGCGCCTTCGATCGGTGGCGCCTTGGGTCTCGTCGCAGGATCGAGAAGGTCGATAGTGAAGCTCATGCGTGTCGGGTCCCTGGCTGTTGTGGCTGGGGGCGACGGACTGGTCGCCGGTATCTGTTGGAAACTGCCCGCAATCTAGGTGGCGGCGACCATGACGCAAGAAGGCACCCGCAGGTAACCGCAAAAGCTCCAAACGAGAACGGGCGCCTCGCGGCGCCCGTCGTGATGGATGAGACGAGCGTTCTAACGCTCGGCAAGGGCCGGTTCGCCCTTGCGCTCGCGGATCAGGTTGGCAAAGCGGCGGAAGAGGTAGTGCGAATCCTGCGGGCCGGGCGACGCTTCCGGATGATGCTGTACGGAGAAGACCGGCTTGCCGTTGAGCGCGATGCCGCAATTCGAATTGTCGAACAGGGAAACGTGAGTCTCTTCAACGCCTTCCGGCAGCGACTTCGAATCCACCGCGAAGCCGTGGTTCATCGACACGATCTCGACCTTGCCGGTGGTGTGATCCTTCACCGGGTGGTTGGCGCCGTGGTGGCCCTGGTGCATCTTAACGGTCTTGCCGCCGGCGGCCAGCGCCAGCATCTGGTGGCCGAGGCAGATGCCGAAGACCGGGAGGTCGGCGTCGACGAGTTCGCGGATCACCGGGACGGCATACTCGCCCGTGGCCGCCGGATCGCCCGGCCCGTTCGAAAGGAAGATACCGTCGGGATTCATCGCCAGGATGGTGGACGCATCGGTCTTCGCCGGGACGACGGTGACCTTCGCGCCAAGACCGGCGAGCAGCCGCAGGATGTTGCGCTTCACGCCATAGTCGATGGCGACGATGTTCATCTCCGGTTCGCCGGTCCGCTCGCCATGGCCTTCGTTCCATACCCACGGGGTCTCGGTCCATACGGAGGACTGGCCCGACGTCACGTCCTTTGCGAGGTCAAGGCCGAGAAGGCCCGACCATGCGGCGGCTTCCTTCTTGAGCGCCTCGATATCGAACTGGCCGTCCGGTGCATGGGCGATGACGGCGTTGGGCGCGCCCTTTTCGCGGATGAGGGCGGTGAGCGCACGGGTGTCGATGCCCGACAGTGCGATGATGCCGCGCTTCTTCAGCCATCCGTCGAGATGGCCGGCGGAGCGGTAGTTCGATGGATCGGTGATGTCGGCCTTGAAAATCGCGCCAACCGCACCGGCGCGAGCCGCAGGGTTCAAATCCTCGATGTCGTCGTCATTGGCGCCGACATTGCCGATATGCGGGAACGTGAAGGTCACGATCTGCCCGGCATAGGACGGGTCGGTGAGGATTTCCTGGTAGCCGGTCAGGGCGGTGTTGAAGCAGACTTCCGCGACCACCTTGCCGGTCGCACCGAGGCCGAAACCTTCGATGACGGTCCCGTCGGCCAGCACGAGCACGGCGGTGGGTGTCTTCTTCGTCCAGGGGGCGGTGTGCTTTTCGTTCGTCTCGGCCATCGCCGTTCTCCGTTCGTGAAAGCCGCGCTTGTATTCGCCCCGCGAGCAGGACATATCGCGCATGCGTATGCGCGGCGGGGAGCCGGGAGCTTCAGTCGCGCATCATTCAGATAGTATCGCCCGGTCCATAGGTGAAGGCATCGACGCGGTCAATGTTCGGCATGAGCCGGCCAGAGAAAGAAAAGGGACAAGTCATGCGCGATCAGGTGAGCCAGGCACTCAAGGACGCCCAGAAGAGCCAGGACAAGCAGCGTGTGTCGACGCTGCGGCTGATTAACGCCGCGATCCAGGACCGCGACATCGCCAATCGCGGATCGGGCAAGGGGCAGGCCGGCGACGACGAGATCCTGCAGATCCTGACCAAGATGGTGAAGCAGCGCGAGGAATCGGCCAAGGCCTTCGATGATGGCGGCAGGCCCGAACTCGCTGAAAAGGAGCGGTCTGAGATCGAGATCGTTCGCGAGTTCCTGCCAAGCCAGATGGACGAGGACGAAACCCGCGCCGCGATCGCACAGGCGGTGAGCGAAAGCGGAGCGGAGAGCGTGCGCGACATGGGCAAGGTGATGGCGATCCTGAAGGAGCGTCATACCGGCCGCATCGACTTCTCGCGCGCCAGCGGCATCATCAAGGAGATGCTGAGCAGGTAGCATGTCGCTTTTCGCGCATCCCTCATGGCCGGCACTGATAGGATCGTGGGAGGGAGGAGCATCACGATGCGGATTGCCGACAACGCGAACGAGCCGGGGCAGACTGCCGACATCAAGGGGTGGCGCAGAGCCGAGCGAGAACGACTGATCGCGGCGAGGCTCGCCCTGTCCGCCGACGAACGCGCAGCCCATGCAGCTTGCATCGCGCGGAAGCTGGATGCCGCCGCCGGAGATGTAAGCGGGAAGATCGTGGCGATCTACTGGCCGTTCCGGGGCGAGCCCGATTTGCGCGGTTGGGCCACGAGCGTCATCGACCGTGGCGGGCGCATGGCCCTGCCGGTGGTGGTCGCCAAGGCGGCGCCTCTCATCTTTCGCCTCTGGCAACCTGGAGACCGGCTCGAAAAAGGTGTCTGGAACATCCCCATACCGGCTGAAGGCGAAGCGGTTCTGCCCGATGTCGTGGTGTCGCCGGTGGTTGGCTTCGACGGCGGCAATTTTCGGCTGGGCTATGGCGGCGGCTTCTACGACCGCACGCTTGCCTCGCTGGCGAGGAAACCGAAAGTCTTTGGCGTCGGCTACGCGATGCAGCGCATCGCGACCATTCATCCGCAGGTCTACGACATTCCGATGGACATGGTCCTGACCGAGGAGGGGTAGGCGGCCTTCTACTCCGCCGCCTTCAGCCGCGTGGCGCCGAGCAGGCCCTTTTCCTCCAGGACCGGATAGGCGATCGAGGCGAGCAGCGAGTTGATCTGCTTGAGGTCGCGGATCGTGTCGAGGTGCAGCGTGCTGGTCTCCAGGCTCTTGCGCGCGCCTTCGCGGAGCCTGTCGAAATGGCGTTGGCTCGTGTCGCGTTCGAGATCGCGCAACCGGTCCTTCTCGCGCACGAGCTGGAGGGCCGCCGCCGCGTCCCGCGTGATGAGGACATTGAATGCTAGCCGGGCATTGTCGAGCACCGAGGCGTGCAGGTTTGAAAGCTCGCGCCAGCCCTCGGGGGTGAAGTTGAGGCCCCGGTCGAGCTTCTTCTTCACATGAACGAGCATGTTGCGCACGATGATGTCGCCGACCTGTTCGAGCTTGACGCAGGCGTCGAGCAATTCGCCGGTGCGGCGTTCTTCTTCGTCGTTCATCGCTTCAGGCGAAATCCGGGCGAGATAGAGCTTGATCGCGACATGCTTGCGGTCGACGCGGTCGTCGAGGGCGGCCAGCGCGTCCATGCGCGGGCGATCGGCTTCCTCGTAAAGCTCGATGATGTTTTTGAGCATGACCTCGATGGTCTCACAGACGCCGACCACGGAGCGCATGACGTTCGCCAGCGCGCGCGATGGAGTACCCAGTGCTTCTGGGTCGAGCGCGCTGGCCTCCTTGTCCTCGAGCGTAAACGCGCGCGCCGGCGCCGTATAGGCGATCATCGCCTCGACACCGCGATTGACGATGCCCGCGAATGGCATGCCGACGATCGCCAAAGCCAGGTTGAACGCGATGTGCGCGTGGATGATCTGGAGTGGCGCGGAAGAACCGAGCATGTCGAGCGGCGGCGAGAAGATCGCCATAGCGGCCAGAACGATGATGGCGCCGATGGCCCGCATTACCAGATTTCCGAACGGCACCGTGCGGCTCGGTGCGGGCATCGCCCGCGACAGGATCGCTGCGATCAGCCCCCCGCCGAGGTTGGCGCCCAGCACCAGCACCACGCCGAGCTCGGCGGGAACGAGGCCCCGCGACGCTAGGGCGACGATCAGCAGGATGAAGGCGACGCTTGAATGAAACAGCCAGGTGGCGATGGCGGCGATGAGAAAGGCGGTCACCGGATCGCCCGACAGGTAATTGACGACGACCGGCAGGATGCGGCTTTCGCGCAGCGGCTCCGATGCCTGTCCGATGAGCTGGAGCGACAGGATCAACAGCCCGACACCGACGAGAATACGGCCGAACTGCCGCCAGGACCGCCGCTCGGTGGCGAGGAAGATGGCGGTCCCTGCAAACAGCGCGATCGGAACGACCAGAGAGAGGTTGAAGCTCAGCAGCTTGACGACGATAGCCGAGCCGAGATCTGCGCCCAGCACCGCGACGAGGCCTGACGCACCGGAGACGATTCCGGAACCGGCGAAGGATCCAACGAGCAGTGAGACCGCTGTCGCACTCTGCAGGCAGATGGCGAGCAGGGCGCCGGCGAGCACCGCGAGAAGCGGGTTCTTGAGGGTTCCACGAAGCTTGCGGCGCAGGACGTCGCCATAGGCGCGCTCGACGCCGGTGCGTACCATGCGTGTCGCCCAAAGGAGCAACGCGACTGCGCCCGCCAGGTGGATGAGCACCACGGAACCGGTCATCGGGTCGCCCCGTCGAACGGCTCGCTGCAGGTGATTGGGAGGAATGAAATCATGGTCGGCAAATCACTGAATCGCGGAAAGGTTCACGCGATTCTATATTAGCCGATTAATCTTTGCATGCGCTATTTGCGCCGCTCGTGCGAGCGGCGCATGGGTCAGGCAGCGCTTGCTGCGACGGCTGCCCGGCCGCTGGACAGCGTTTCCTCCACGCCATCGAGCGGGGCTGGCCGTCCCAGCAGGTACCCCTGGCCGATCTGGCAGAATTCCTGCGACAGGAAAGCCAGTTCCTCGGAGGTCTCCACGCCTTCGGCGAGAACCGGCAGTCCCAGGCCGCGGCCGATGCCGAGGACGGCCTTCACGATGGTCGCAGCCTGCTGGTTGGTATCGACCGATCGGATGAACGAGGCGTCGATCTTGATCTTGTCGAAGGGGAAGGCGCGCAGGTTGGACAGCGACGAGTAGCCGGTGCCGAAATCGTCCATGGCGACCTTCACGCCGAGCGCCTTGATGCGCCGCAGCGTGGCCAGCGCACGGTTCATGTCGCGCACCAGGGCGGTCTCGGTGATCTCCAGTTCGAGACGGCTCGGCGCGAGGCCCGACTTGAGAAGAATGCCATGCACAGTCTGGGCGAAATCGCGGGTGTGCAACTGGACGGCCGAGACGTTGACCGCGACGATGACGTCTTCCGACCACCGTGCGGCGTCCATGCAGGCTTTGTCTAGCACCCATTCTCCGATCGGCACGATGGTGCCGTTTTCCTCCGCGATCGGGATGAACACTGCCGGCGAGATGTTTCCGCGCTCGGGGTGGTTCCAGCGCAGCAGTGCCTCGAAACCGATGGTCTCGCCGGTGTCGAGCTTCTTTTGCGGCTGGTAGGCGAGGCTGAGCTCGTTGCGGGAGATTGCGTGGCGCAGCTCGTGCTCCATAATCCGCCGCGAGCGGACCTCCTGGCCCATGCTGTTGTCGAACTGGCGCCAGGTGTTGCGTCCGTCGGATTTGGCACAGTAGAGCGCGGTGTCGGCATAGCTGACCAGCGTCTCGCCATCGGTCGCATCGTCGGGGCAGACGGCGACGCCGATGCTGGTCGACATCAGGCCTTCATTGTTGGCGTCGACGTTGCGTTCGTGGAAGGCGCACAGGATCGCCTGTGCGATCTGGGTGGCCTGGGCAGCCTCAGCAAGATTGGGCAGGATGATGGCGAACTCGTCTCCTCCCAGGCGCGCGAGCATCTGGTCACGCTTCAGGACGGAACCGGCGCATGCGGCGACCTTCTGCAGCATCGCATCTCCGGCGGCGTGGCCGAACAGGTCGTTGACCTCCTTGAAGCGGTCCAGATCGAGGCACAGCAGGGCAAGATGGCGACCGGACGAACCGCGATGGGCCTCGATCTCCAGTTCCAGCCGCTCGTTGAAGGCGCGGCGGTTGGGCAGGTCGGTCAACGCATCGTGCATCGCAAGATGGCGGATGTCGGCCTCCGCCTTGCGGCGCTCGCGCAGGTCACGCACGGCATAGACCATGTGCGGCGTGCCGTCATAGTCGATCTCCCGCTCGATGACCTCGACGGGCAGGCGTGTGGCGTCCGCGCGGACGATGGAGGCTTCCACTGCCTTGTTGGGGATTGCGAGTGCGTCGAGAGCCACGATTGCTCCGAAGCGCAGGCCGGTCATGTCCGCAAGCGGAATCCCGGCCATCGAGATGAAGCTGGCATTGGCGGTGACGACAATGCCGTCGCGGCATACGACCAGTCCTTCGACCGCGGCGTTGACGAGATCGCGCATACGCTGCTCTTCGTCGCGTGAGCGGCGAAGGTCGCGAATGTCGATCCACAGTGCGATGGCCGAAAACAGAAGGATGGTGAAGGCTGCGCAGGCAACGCCGAACGCAAGCCAGGTCGATGAAATGGACGAGGCGGGGATGGAGGCGAGCGCGTCGGGCTGGATGGTGACGGCGGCCATGGCGGTGAAGTGCAGACCGCAGATCGCCAGCGTGAGGACCAGCGCGGCGGTGAGATGACGGGTGCGGTGACGACGGGCGAGCGCGACGTGCAGGGCCAGGGCGCCGAGCGCAACCGCCACGACGAGCGCGACGGCTACGAAACGCTGATCCCAGACCAAGGCGCCGGGAACCTCGAATGCCGCCATGCCGATGAAATGCATGGAGGCGATGCCGGCGCCGATGATGGAGCCGCCGACCAGGTGATGGTCCCTGGTGTCGCGCGACGTGGCGACGGCGACGCCCACGCCGGTGATGACCACGGCGACGGCCAGCGAGAGAATTGTGAGAACCGCATCGTAGGCGGTCGGAAGGGCGGGAGCGAACGCCAGCATCGCGACGAAGTGGGTGGCCCATATGCCGAAGCCAATGGATGCCGCCGTCAGGCCGATCCAGCTATAGCGCGCCTTTCGACTGGCGTGGCGCACATGGTCGAGCAGCTTGACGGCTGTGAGGGCGGAAATGGCGCAGATGATCGCGGCCAGAAACACGAGCTTGAGGTCGTGGTCGTTCACGACGCAATTGTAGATGGTCAGCATGCGACCCTGATCCCCGCGAAAAGTTCATTCCCTTGAGTCGGTTGCAACGCATACTTCGTCCAAATTGAAAATTGCTTAAGTTCAACCGTGGGTGTCGAAGGTTTCCGATGCGTCACGCATATGTGAATAGCGGGGGTGGAGTGGATGAGTGGTCGCGCGCGGCGTCGTTCGTGCTTATATGCGAGCCTGACGAGGCTAACCCCAGATGCGCTTTACGCCCTCCTTTCTCGATGAGATACGCGACCGCGTGCCGATATCTTCGGTCGTCGGCCAGCGCGTGACGTGGGACAAGCGCAAGACCAACACGTCGCGTGGCGACTGGTGGGCCTGCTGCCCGTTCCATGGAGAGAAGTCTCCGTCGTTTCATTGCGAGGATCGCAAGGGCCGATACCATTGCTTCGGCTGCGGGGTTTCCGGCGACCACTTCAAGTTCCTGAGCGAACTGGACGGCCTGAGCTTTCCCGAAGCGGTCGAGCGGGTCGCGGAAATGGCCGGCGTCCCGCTGCCGGCACGCGACGAGCAGATGGAGCGGCGCGAAAAGGAGCGGGCGACGCTTACCGACGTGATGGAGATGGCAACCGCCTTCTTCCAGGAGCGCCTGCAGTCGGCCGACGGCGCGAAGGCACGCGCCTACTTGCGCGAACGCGGGCTGACGTCGATCACCCAGCAGTCCTTCCGGCTCGGCTACGCCCCGGAAGGCCGCAACGCGCTCAAGGAGTTCCTGGCTGGCAAAGGCGTGTCACGCGAGCAGATCGAGGCGTGCGGCCTCGTCGTCCACGGCGCCGATATACCTGTTTCGTACGATCGTTTCCGCGACAGGGTGATGTTTCCGATCGAGGATTCCCGTGGCCGCGTGATCGCCTTCGGTGGCCGGGCGCTGTCCAAGGACGTGCCGGCGAAGTATCTCAACTCCAACGACACCGAACTCTTCCACAAGGGCAACGTGCTCTACAATTTCGCCCGGGCACGGCGCGCGCAGGCGAAGGGCGGCACGATCATCGCCGTCGAAGGCTACATGGACGTCATCGCGCTGGCGCAGGCCGGATTTGAAAACGCGGTGGCACCGTTGGGCACCGCCCTGACGGAAAGCCAGCTCGACCTTTTGTGGCGCATGAGCGGAGAGCCGGTGCTGTGTTTTGACGGCGACCAGGCTGGGCTGAAGGCTGCATGGCGGGCGGCCGACCTGGCGCTGCCGCTGATCCAGGCCGGGCGAACGCTGCGCTTCGCACTGCTTCCTGAAGGGCAGGACCCCGACGACGTCGTCAGGAATGGCGGACCGGACGCTTTCCGCGAAGTGCTGGGACAGGCGCGGCCGCTGGCCGAGCTTCTGTGGCTTCGCGAAACGTCGGGCGGGGTCTTCGATACGCCCGAACGGCGCGCCGAGCTCGAGAAGACGTTGCGTGAAATGACCGGCCGCATCCGGGACGAAAGCGTGCGGCGTCATTACAGCCAGGACATGCGCGAGCGCGTGCAGGCCTTCTTTGGCCGAGACCGCAACAACAGCCAGCAGGGCCGCTTCGGCGGCAACGAACGCGGCGGCTATGGGGGGCGGGGCAAGGGCGGCCCGGCTGGCGGGCGCTTTGCCGTGAGCGAAAGCCTGGCCCGCTCGGCGATGGTGCGTACCACCGGCGGGCTGCTGCCGTTGCGCGAGACGGCGATGCTGGTGGCAATGGTAAACCACCCGCCGCTGCTCGAAGAGTATTTCGAGGCCTTCGAACACATGAACCTGCCGCATCCGGAATTGAAGCGGCTGCATGGCGCCGTCCTCGATGCGATGGCGCATGGCGTGGCGCATGAGCGCACCGCGATGATCGAGGCGATCGCCGGGGCCGGCTTCGCCGATCACTGGGAGCGTGCTGTCGCGCTGGTGCGCAAGGCACGCATGTGGCCAGCGCTCGAGGATGCGGCACTCGACGACGTGCGCGAGGCGTTCGGTCAGGCTGCCGCCCTCTACAGCCGTGCGAGGGAACTGCGTCAGCAACGGGCCAGTGTGCAGCAAGCTCTCGCGGAAGCGACGGAGAGCGGCGAGGAACAGTCGTGCCAGCATCTGCTGCATGTGCTCAACACGATCAGCATCGACATTGCCAACCTGGAGCGGCTGGAGGCGCTGGTCGACGGGTTTGGCGTGTCATCGGGCAGGGCGCAGGGCTGAGCCGGCCCTTGTAGTCGTGCCCCATCGATCTACATAAGCGTGGCGACGACGGGATCTTGCGGGATGCCGGGTCGCCACGAAGCGGCCCTTCGAGGACAATGCGAGCAATTGATTCGCTTTTTTGTGCCGAATCAGCTCTGTGCCGCTTGACCTTCCGCATGAATGACGGAATCAGAACGTTCGCAGTTTTCCGGGGCGTCTTGGACGTGACTGGTACACAAAAGACACAGCCGAAAGTTGGACGGGAAGGGGAACCCGCCATACATAGAGGCAGATGATGTCAGGGTTAATCGAGATTTAAGGCTCAGGCAGCTATCGCGACTGGACCGCGAGTGAAACCGCTTTCGGCGCGCACGCGGGATTTGACCGTCCCGACGGATGCCACCGCCGCTTGGAGAAAATACGACATGGCGACAAAAGAGAAGGAAGAGGTCGAAAACGAACGCGAGGGTACGGCCGACGGCCCCCTCCTCGACCTTTCCGACGACGCTGTCAAGAAGATGATAAAGGTCGCCAAGAAGCGCGGCTATGTCACCATGGACGAGCTCAATGCCGTGCTGCCTTCGGAGGAAGTGACCTCCGAGCAGATCGAAGACACGATGGCGATGCTGTCCGATATGGGCATCAACGTGGTCGAGGACGACGAGACCGGCGAAGAGGCGGAAAAAGAGGAAGGCGACACCGAAGAGGACGCCAACGAACTCGCCGAGCAGACCGGTACGGCCGTTGCCGCAACGCCGGCCAAGAAGGAACCGACAGATCGCACGGACGATCCCGTGCGGATGTACCTGCGCGAGATGGGTTCGGTCGAGCTGCTCTCCCGAGAGGGCGAGATCGCGATTGCCAAGCGCATCGAGGCCGGTCGCGAGACGATGATCGCGGGGCTTTGCGAAAGCCCGTTGACCTTCCAAGCGATCATCATCTGGCGCGACGAGCTCAACGAAGCCAAGATCCTGCTGCGCGAGATCATCGATCTTGAGGCGACCTATGCGGGCCCGGAAGCCAAGCAGGCGCCTGTCGTCGAACGGCCCGGCGAGGACGAGAACAAGGCGAAGGCCGACGATAAGCAGCGGCGTGGCCGCGAGGACGACGACATCACCAATGTCGGCGGCGAAAGCCGCGGCGAGGAAGAGGAAGACGAGGAGGACGAGGCCAACCTGTCGCTCGCCGCGATGGAAGCCGAACTCCGTCCGCAGGTGATGGAGACGCTCGACGTCATCGCGTCGACCTACAAGAAGCTGCGCAAGCTGCAGGACCAGCAGGTCGAGGCGCGTCTGGCGGCTGCCGGCTCGCTGTCTTCGAGCCAGGAGCGTTCCTACAAGCAGCTCAAGGACCAGTTGATCACGGCGGTGAAGTCGCTGTCGCTGAACAATGCCCGCATCGAGGCACTGGTCGAGCAGCTCTACGACATCAACAAGCGCCTCGTGCAGAACGAGGGCAAGCTGCTTCGTCTTGCGGAAAGCTATGGCGTGCGCCGCGAGGACTTCCTGAAGGAGTACCAGGGCACAGAGCTCGATCCGAACTGGATGAAGTCGATCGCCAACCTGTCCAGCCGTGGCTGGAAGGAGTTCTATCAGAACGAGAAGGAAACGATCAAAGACATCCGCGCCGAGATTCAGAACCTCGCCACGGAGACGGCGATCTCGATCCTCGAGTTCCGCAAGATCGTCAATCAGGTCCAGAAGGGAGAGCGCGAGGCGGCCATCGCCAAGAAGGAGATGGTCGAGGCCAATCTGCGCCTCGTCATCTCGATCGCCAAGAAGTACACGAACCGTGGCCTTCAGTTCCTCGACCTCATCCAGGAAGGCAATATCGGCCTGATGAAGGCGGTGGACAAGTTCGAGTACCGGCGCGGCTACAAGTTCTCGACCTATGCGACATGGTGGATCCGGCAGGCGATCACGCGTTCGATCGCCGACCAGGCGCGCACCATCCGCATCCCGGTGCACATGATCGAGACGATCAACAAGATCGTGCGGACCTCGCGCCAGATGCTGCATGAGATCGGTCGCGAGCCGACACCGGAGGAACTGGCCGAGAAGCTGGCGATGCCTCTGGAGAAGGTGCGCAAGGTCCTCAAGATCGCCAAGGAGCCGATCTCGCTCGAAACGCCGGTTGGCGACGAGGAGGATTCGCACCTGGGCGATTTCATCGAGGACAAGATGGCGATCCTGCCGATCGACGCGGCGATCCAGGCCAATCTGCGCGAGACGACGACGCGCGTGCTGGCCTCGCTCACTCCGCGCGAGGAGCGCGTGCTGCGCATGCGCTTCGGCATCGGCATGAACACCGACCACACGCTTGAGGAAGTCGGACAGCAGTTCTCGGTGACGCGCGAGCGCATCCGCCAGATCGAAGCCAAGGCGCTGCGGAAGCTCAAGCATCCGAGCCGGAGCCGCAAGCTGCGAAGCTTCCTCGACAGCTAAAGACACCAAAACCCGGCCTCGTGCCGGGTTTTTTCGTTTTGAGGATTCGTGCTAGCTTTCAAGGATAAGCAAGCCCGCCACACGTCCTGCCGAGCTATCATGAACGACATTACCCAGACCCTGCCGCGTGCTGACCTTGTCACCGTGAGCGATGCGAGCGAACGCGACCTCATTGCCGTGCAGGCGATCTATGCACATCACGTGCTGCACGGGCTCGCAAGCTTTGAGGAGGTCCCGCCCACTGTCGAGGAGATCGCTGCGCGACGGGCAGGGGTGCTGGCGGCAGGCCTGCCCTATCTCGTGGCCGAGTTGGGCGGGCGCGTCGTGGGATATGCCTATGCCACTGCATACCGCCCGCGCCCCGCCTATCGCTATACGGTGGAAGATTCCGTTTATGTCGAAGACGGGCTGGGCGGCAAGGGTGTCGGCACCGCTCTGCTCGGCCAACTAATCCAGCGCTGCGAAAGTGGCCCATGGCGGCAGATGCTGGCGGTGATCGGAAACAGCGAAAATGCCGGCTCGATGGGACTGCACCGTCGCATGGGGTTTGCAATGGTCGGGACCTTTGCCTCGGTAGGCTTCAAGCACGGACGCTGGGTCGACTCGGTGCTGATGCAGCGGGCGCTGGGCGATGGCGACGGGAGCCTAACAACTGCGTGAAACAAGACCGTCGATGATTGCCTTCAGTACCGCGCGATGATCGTCGGCGCTGCCGCCGGCTTCAATGGCCAGGGCTGCGCGGTCGTACATGGCCGCTAGTTGGGCTGTCAGCGCTTCCAGCGGCAGGGGCGGCAAGACACCTGCTTCGATTGCGGTAGCCAGTCCATCCTTCAGGGTGCGGTTGGCGTGGCGCGTCTCGATATCATCCATGATCGACCGGCCGAGGACAGACGGCCCATCCAGCAAGAGCAGCCGCGTTCGGCCCGGCGAATTCATCGCGTCTAGGAATGCCTCTCCGCCGGTGACAAGTGCGTCCCGCGGCGACAGGCTCTCAGGAGCGGCACGCTCGATCTCACCAGCGACCGATTGCGATTCCCGTTCCACGACGGCCGCCAGAAGTGCCCTCTTGTCGACAAAATGGTGATACAACGCCCCACGCGTGACGCCGGCTTCCGCGACGATTTCTGGCGTGGCCGTCTCCGCATAGGACTTTTCTACGAAGAGTTTCCGCGCCGCCTTCAGCAGGGATGCGCGCGTCGCTTCGCTACGCTGGTCGTTTGAGCGGCGAGATCGATTCTCTTGCATGCATGCAGCCTGTATGTTAATTGCCAATACATGCAGACTGTATGTTTTATGATCGAGAAAGGGAAGACTATGAATGTGACCAGTTACTATCCTGTGATCATGACCGGCGACGTGGCAGCCACCGTTGCCTTTTACGTGGAGCATTTCGGGTTTAGCACGGCCTTTGAAAGCGACTGGTATGTCCATCTAGCCTCCGAGACCAACAGCAGCGTGAACCTCGCGATCTTGCAAGGTGACCACGAGACCGTCCCGGAAGCGGCGAGGGGGCGAGTATCTGGACTGCTGCTGAATTTCGAGGTCGAAGACGTCGACACGGTGCATCAGCGATTGGCCGATGCAGGCCTCCCGATCTTGCGCTCTCTGCGCGACGAAGATTTCGGACAACGGCATTTTATCACCGCAGACCCAAACGGCGTGCTGCTCGACATCATCACACCGATCCCGCCAAGCGCGGCATTTGCAGCCCAATATACCGATGGCGCATTACCGCGCTAAGGTGACTTGCGCGTCAGTCGGATCGACTGTACCGCCGACGCGGATACGAAATCAGAGCACGTCTGGCTGCAGACGTGCCAGCCCGGAGGCAGATATGACCGCGGATGAACACGAGCGAACGGGCGGCTGCCACTGCGGAGCGGTTCGCTTCCGGGTGCGGCTTGCAGAGGGACTGGACAGCGCGCGACGTTGCGACTGCTCGTTGTGCCGGATGCGTGGTGCGGTGGCCGTCACGGCCCGGCAGGGCGATCTGACGATAACCCAGGGCGAAGACATGCTGGCGCTCTACACGTTCAACACCGAGGTTGCCGAGCACTATTTCTGCTCGCGCTGCGGAATATACACCCATCATCGCCGTCGTTCAGACCCGACCCAGTTCGGCGTCAATGCAGCCTGCCTCGACGGCGTCAGTCCGTTCGATTTCAGCGAAGTGATCGTCACCAATGGCCGCCAGCATCCAAACGATCGCGCGCAGCAGCCGGGGCCGTCCGTCGTCGGCACCTTGACGTTCACGCCTGCGACAGAGCGTTGAGCATGACCCGGCAATGTCTGCTGTCGCTGCAGACACAGGGGCCTGGCCTCTACGAGTTCACGGACCGGGCAACGGCTTTGGTGAAGGATGCGGCGGTCGACACCGGCCTGCTGACCGTCTTCGTACGCCATACCTCGTGTTCGCTCGTGATCCAGGAAAACGCCGATCCCGACGTGCGGCGCGATCTTGACGCATTCTTTCGCCGGCTGGTGCCGCCGTCGAACGACCCGTCCATGCGCTGGGTCGTGCACACGACCGAGGGGCCGGACGACATGCCCGCCCACATAAAGGCGGCGCTGACGGCGGTCTCGCTGTCAATTCCAGTCATGGATGGACGGCTGGCGCTCGGCACCTGGCAGGGCATCTACCTGTTCGAGCACCGCGACCGACCGCACAGGCGCGAGGTGGTACTGCATCTGGGTGCATGATCATCTTTTGATCGCGCCGCTACTGGCGCTATATGAAACCACACCCCTATCGCTCGCCGCTTGGCGAGCCCTGGCACATGGAGATGCGCGATGTCGTTCTGGAAGAAGCTGTTTGGCGGCGGCGGTGGCGGCGAGACCGTGGAAGAAGCGGCCGGCGAGCCGGTCGAGCACAATGGCTTTACCATTCGCGCGACGCCGTTCAGCGAAGGCGGCCAGTTCCAGACTTGCGGCGTGATTTCCAAAGAGATCGGCGGGGAGGTGAAGGAGCACCGCTTCATCCGCGCCGACCGGTTCACCTCGAAAGACGACGCGATCGACGTCACGCTGCGCAAGGCGCGGCAGATCATCGACGAGCAGGGGGAGCGGATCTTTGGCTAGGACGGCTTCGGCGCTGGTGCTGGTTTCAAGCCTGCTGTTTTGCGGGTGCACCACCTATGGCGGCGTTACCGGCGCGCGGATCAGCGGCTCGACTCTGTCGACATCGTCGGCGAGCGCCAGCATCGGCACCGATGGAGTGTCGACGCGATCGAGCCGTTCCACGACTGACATCAGGATGCCCGAATAGGCGGGTCGAGGAGGAAATCATGTCTCTCAAGGGAAAGACCCTGTTCATCTCGGGCGGGTCGCGCGGGATCGGTCTGGCGATCGCGCTGCGGGCGGCCCGCGACGGCGCGAACGTGACGATCGCGGCGAAGACCGGCGAGCCGCACCCGAAGCTGCCCGGCACGATCTACACCGCCGCCGAAGACATCGAGGAAGCCGGTGGCAAGGCCCTGCCGATCCTGTGCGATATCCGTGAAGAGGTACAGGTTGCAGCGGCGGTTGAAAAGACGGTCGAGACCTTTGGCGGCATCGACATCTGCATCAACAATGCCAGCGCGATCAACCTGACCGGGACGCTCGCCACGGACATGAAGCGCTTCGACCTGATGCATCAGGTCAACACGCGAGGCACGTTCCTGGTCTCGAAAATGTGCATTCCGCATTTGAAGTTGGCCGGTAATCCTCACATTCTGAATCTTTCGCCGCCGCTCGACATGCAGGCCAAGTGGTTTCAGAACCACGTCGCCTACACGATGGCGAAATTCGGCATGTCGATGTGCACGCTGGGCATGAGCGCGGAGTTTGCCAAGGACGGCATCGCGGTCAATTCGCTGTGGCCGCTGACGGCCATCGATACAGCTGCGGTGCGCAACCTTCTGGGCGGCGAAACCGTGGCGGCGATGAGCCGTTCGCCCGCGATCATGGCGGATGCCGCTCATGCAATCCTGACGCGGCCGTCGCGCGATTGCACCGGCAACTTCTTCATCGACGAGGAAGTGTTGCGCGAGGAAGGTGTGAGTGACTTTTCCGTCTATTCTCCCGGCGCGAAGGGCCCGCTGGCTGCCGACTTCTTCGTTCCCGATGCGGTGTACGAGAAATCTGACACGAAAGTCGTGCGCTCGTTCGGCTGAAGCCGGTCGAAGACAACGTTGCCCGGCGTTGACAGGTGTCAACGCAAGATCTGGTCGTATTCAATGATTTTCGAGGCCAACGGGTCCCGATAGTCTCCGCTTCGACTTCCTGGATGAGGCCGGGTGCGGGCAACTATGGCCGGTTAAGGGCAGGACCCACCATCGGTCATCTGTGTCGACCGACGAGAGCTCCTGTACATAAAGCAAGGCCCGGCCGGGAGGGGGATCGGCCGGGCCTTGCGCCGTCGTCCCCCAATGGGGGACGGGGCAGGGAACCTTACTGCTGCGCTTCGGCTACAGGCGAGACCAGCGCGGTGATGCGGCGCATTGCGACCCGGCGATTTTCGCGTTCCGGGTCCTCCGTATTGATCTTCAGATAGCTCTCGCCATAGCCCTGCGTGACGAGGTTTTCAGGCGGGATGCCGAAAACGTTCGTCAGGGCAGCCGCGACGGATTCGGCGCGCTGGTCCGACAGAGCCAGATTGGCCTCGTCGGTGCCGACGGCATCCGTGTGGCCCTCGATGAGGAACGTCTCCGCCGGGTTTTCTTCCAACAGGCGCTCCATGGCGATCGCTACGCCTTCCAGCCGGCCGATCTCGCTCTCGGCGATAGAGGCCGAACCGAATTCGAAGGTGATCGTATCGAGGTCGATGCGCCGCACGCTGTCGCGAACGCGGGCGGAATACTTCACCTCGTCGATCGAATAGAGGCGCCTGACAGGTTCAACCGGCGGCTGGTCGAGGAACTCGTAATAGTCCTCTGGCGCGTCGACTCGGCCTGCGTCGAGAATGTATTCCTCGACCGGTATCGTCAGACGCAACGGCGGCAGGTCGCGTGCCGGATCGCGCCATTCCCGTCGCTCGTCGCGCTCGGAATCGCGATCCCCGGCATAGACGAGTACGTATTCGCGGCCGTCGGGCGTGATACGCGAACGCCGGATGACGTCACCATAGCGATCGCGGATCGTGACCACCTCCACGCCGTTCGGGCGAACGATCGTTTCGCGGCTGCGGCCACGCGGCAGTTCTTCATAGTAGACCTCGCTCGCGTCGCGGCCCATGCGATCACGATCGTCGCTGCGCACGATGGTCTGGTTGTTGAACTGCAGGATCACGCGGTCGCCGATCTCGCGAAGCACATCGCTGCCTTCGCGGCTCTCGCGACGCTCGTCGCGGCGCTCAATGCGGCGCCCTTCTTCCTGGCGCAGGGACCGGACTTCGACGGGGGCCTCGAGCTGCTGGGCTTCCTCATCCGAAGCAGGGGGGGGACCTGATTGCTCCGGAGCCGGCTGCGCGGCTTCGCGGGCCGGCCGCTCACCATTGCCTTCCTTCTGGCTGTCCAGGATCGGCGTGCCCTGCTCGTTTTCGACAGGGGCGGCTTCCGCTGGCTGTTCGGGCTGTTGGGCCGGCGCAGCTTCAGGAGTCGGTGCCTCGTCGGCTTCCGGCTGGCTCTGCTGTTCTTCAGCCTCGGGTTCGGGCTGCTGGTCCTGAGCCCCGGCGGGCTGTTCCTGGGGAACCGGCGCATCCTCGGGCGTCGGAGCTTCCTCGGCAGGCGCCGCCTGCGGGGCGGGCTGTTCTTCTTCCGCAGCAGGCTGCTCCTCAGGCACAGGGGCCTCTTCAGGCGTTGCCTCTTCCTGTGTTGCAGCAGGAGCCTGCTCTTCGGCAGGAGCCGCTTCGGGAGCAGGTTGTTCTTCTTCCGCGGCAGGCTGCTCTTCAGGAACAGGAGCCTGTTCGGGCGTTGGCTCTTCTGCGGCGGCAGGCGCCTGCTCAGCAGGTTCTTCCTCCGGAATGGGCGCTTCCTCAGGCGTGGGCTCTTCGGCGGGCGCCGGCTGCTGAGCCTCGGGTTGGGGCTCCTCGACAGGTGCCTCGGGCTGTTCCGCAGCCGGCTCCTCGACAGGTGCTTCCGGTGCCGGCGCCTCGTCTACAGGCGCTTCGGCTGGGGCTTCCTCGGCAGGCGCTTCCTCGGCAGGCGCTTCCTCAGCGGGGGCTTCTTCTGCCGGTGCCTGCTCCTCCTGCTGACGGCGCAACTCTTCCTCGCTCGGTGCGTCAGTCGCCTGCGCAAGCAACACGGCATCCGATGGCTGGGACGATCCGGCGGGCGCTGCGAGTGGCGTTTTGATCTGGGGGGCGGACATTGCGGGGGCGGCTGCCATTACAAGCGCCAGCGCAGTTCCCGCAACAATACCTGTTCGAATTCTCATTGGTCGTTCACTCCTGTCCGGTGGTCCCATCGGACAGGCAACTTAGAATGCAGCACTTTGTTCCCCTCAAGCAGCGACAACGGCTGAAGCCGGGCGATTGTGGGGCGATTGCGTGGCCAGCCGGCATGGACTTGACCGCGGCGCCGCGAACGCCCAAACCGGCACCATGAGCCGACCATACTGGAGAGAGAAGACGCTGGAGGAACTGTCCCCGCTGGAATGGGAACAGCTTTGCGATGGTTGTGGCAAGTGCTGCCTGGCAAAGCTGGAAGACGAAGACAGCGGCGAAATCTACTTTACCAGCGTTGGTTGCCGTCTGTTCGATGGTGCGCAATGCCGCTGCCGCGATTATCCGAACCGGCTGAGCGAAGTGCCGGACTGTGTCGGTCTGACGCCGGAAAAGGTGCGTGCCCTGAAATGGTTGCCCACGACATGCGCCTACCGCCTAGTGGCGGAGGGCCATGACCTTTACTGGTGGCACCATCTGGTTTCGGGTAGCCGCCAGACCGTTCATGACGCGGGCATTTCCATGCGCGGCAGGGTGAGCGTTTCCGAAGAGGAACTGGCGGACCCGGAAGACTATTTCGACTATATCCTGGAGGAAGAGCCCTAGCCGCAGGGCAGCGCTGGCTCGATCGCACGCCATTCAACAGAGGACCATCCTGATGAGCGAAGCTGAAACAATCGCGCTGGTGGAGCGCTATATCGCCGCGTTCAACGCCGGCGACAACGACGCAATGCTGGCGTGCCTGTCGCAGGACGTGGCCCACGACATCAACCAGGGCGCGCGCGAAATCGGCAAGGACAAGTTCCGCTGGTTTCTCGGCATGATGGACAAGCACTATCGCGAGGAACTGTCCGACGTCGTCATCATGGCCGGACAGGGCGGCAGCCGCGCCTCGGCGGAATTCACCGTGCGCGGCAAATACCTTGCAACGGCTGAAGGTCTTCCCGAAGCCGACGGCCAGACCTATTCGCTCCCGGCCGGCATCTTCTTCGAGGTCGATGACGGGCTGATCTCGCGGGTGACGACCTACTACAATCTCGCCGACTGGACGGCGCAGGTCAGCAAGGGCTGAGGCTATGGTGGAGGTGCGTCGGCTTTCGCGCGCGGAGGCCGCGGCGCGCTTCGATGATCTTGCCCGGCTGCGCATCGAAGTGTTCCGCGATTTCCCCTATCACTATGACGGGGACGTGGCGTACGAACGGGGCTATCTGGCGACCTACATGAAGGCGCCGGGCGCGCTCGTCATTGGCGCGTTCGATGGCACGAATCTCGTCGGCGCAGCGACGGCGGCACCCTTGAACGAGCATTTCGAGGAGTTCGCCGCGCCGCTTGCCGAGCGGGGCTACGACCCCGCGCGGTTCTTCTATTTCGGCGAATCGGTGCTTCTGAAGCCCCATCGCGGCCGTGGCATCGGCGTGACATTCTTCGAGGCGCGCGAGGACGCCGCGCGTGCGGCTGGTTTCGCAGACTGCCTGTTTTCTTCCGTGGTGCGGCCGCTGGATCACCCGGCGAGACCTCGCGACTATCAGCCGCTAGACGCGTTCTGGCGCAAACGTGGCTATGCGCCGATCGAAGGGCTGACGACAGGATTTTCCTGGCGTGACCTTGGCGAGGCGGAGGAAAGCGTCAAGCCGATGGAGTATTGGCACAAGGCGCTGTGAAGCGGCGGAGACTGAACGCTTGATGAACGACCGGTTCGAAACCGGTTCAGGAATGGCGCGTTATGGTCCAGGGCATCGAACAACCAGCCCGGAGACAGACCATGTTCAAGTTCATCAAGACCGTAGCACTTTCCGCCCTCATCGGCATCAGCGCGTTTGCGGCAATGCCCGCCACCGCCCAAGCCCAGAGCGGCGGCATCTATCTCGGCTTCGGCAGCCAGGGACCGAGCATCGGCGTACAGTTCCATGATCGTGATCGCGACCGTGACCGCCGTCACGGTTTCCGTCGCGACCGCGACCGTGGCTGCTCGGCGCGCGAGGCTGTGAACAAGGCAGAGCGGATGGGACTGCGCCGCGCGCGTGTCATCGGCGAAAATCGCCGCGTCCTGCGCGTGGCAGGGCGTGCGCGTGGCCATGGCCCGGCGACGATCGTGTTCGCCAATGCACGCAACTGCCCGGTCATCCGCTAAAGCCCAGGCCGCTCCGGCAACCCGCATGATCAACGCCGGCTCGAAAGAGCCGGCGTTTTTCGTTTTTGCTATGAGTGACTACTGCTTGAGTTCGAAGGTGACGTTGACCTGGACGCGGTAGGTGTTCTCGCCGGCAGCAACGGGCACCGAGTCGGCGGCTGCCTCCATGCGGAGTGCCTTACCGGCCATCGGCATGGGCGGCTGCGAAAAGGCCTGTTCCGACATTTCGATCACCGGGCCGAGCTCTGCGCCGGCTGCTTCCGCAAGTGTTCGGGCACGCGCCATCGCATCTTCCACTGCGCGCTTGCGTGCCTGTGTCGTGGCCTCGGCCGGATCGTCGTTGGTGAAGACGATGCTGCCGCCCTGGTTGACGCCCAGCGTCACCGAGCGATCGATGATCTCGCCGACGGCGTCTATGTCGCGCACGCGCACGCTGAGCGTGTTGGAGACCTGATAGGCGACGATACGCGGCTGTTCCTCGCCGCCATTGTTCTGCGGATAGACATAGCGCGGATTGATCTGCAGGCCGGCGGTCTGAAGGTCTCGATCCTCAATGCCGGCCTCCTTCATCGCAGCTATTACGGCTGCCATGGCCTCATTATTCTGGTCGAGTGCCGCGCGCGCGGTCTCGGCTTCGCGCATGACGGCGAGCGACAGGATCGCCATGTCGGGCGCGACCGCCATCTCGCCTTCGCCGGAGACCACGATGCGCGGCGTGCGCGGTCCTTCCTCTGCGAAAACGGGCGCGGGAAAGGCGAGGGCGGCAGCCAACAGAAGCGGCGCGTAACGACGGTACATGAACGATCTCCGATCCGGTTTAATGTCCCTGGTTGCGGGATAGATAGCGAATATGTGTGGATTGCGGCGGCGCACTTGTGCGCGAAGGAAAAAGCCACTAGGTCAACCGCGTGGGGCCTGTAGCTCAATGGTTAGAGCCGGCGGCTCATAACCGCTTGGTTGGGGGTTCGAGTCCCTCCGGGCCCACCATTCTCGGCTGTCCGACTTGGTCCAGTTTGTGCCACAACGGCCATTTTATCTTTCTGTTTCAGTGGATTGCGGCAATGGTATTGTTTGTCGTCGTCTCGTTGCGTCCGACGAAATCCGGGCTGCCTGTTGGTAAAATTGTTGGTTTCGAGTGGCGGTTTATGCAAAAATACCAACATGCCCTTGACCGATGTCTTCTGCCGAACCGTTAAAGCTGCTGAAAAGCCCCAGAAATTCAGCGACGGCGGCGGTCTATTCCTGCTTGTCGAGCCACGTGGGAGCAAACTTTGGCGGTTGGCTTATCGATTCGATGGCAAGCAAAAGACACTTTCATTTGGTGTCTACCCAACAATCGGCTTGAAGGAAGCGCGCGAGCAGCGAGACCGGGCGCGAGAACTGTTGGCCCGCGACATCGATCCAGGAGAACACAAGAAGCAGTTGAAGCGCAGAAAGCGACTTGAAGCGGAGAACACTTTTGAAACCGTTGCCCGCGAGTGGTTCGATGGGCAAAAATCGGGATGGACGCAGGGTTATTCTGACAGGATCCTGAGAAGACTGGAAGCCGATGTCTTTAGGGAAATTGGCCGCCGACCGATCAACGATATTGAGCCACCCGAGCTGTTAGAAACAATTCGGAAAATCGAAAAGCGTAATGCGGTGGTCCTTGCTCGCCGATTGCTGCAAGTTTGCGGCCAAGTCTTTCGATATGCCGTCGCCAGCGGACTTGCGAAGCGCGATCCGTCGCAGGATATCCGGGGCGCGTTGCGCTCCGCCGGTCCTAAGAAGCGACGCACCGCACTCAAGGAAGCCGAAATTCCGGAGTTTCTGTCTGCGCTAGACGCTTACGAAGGTGACCGCAGAACCGTGCTGGCGCTCAAACTGGTCATGCATACATTCTTACGCACATCCGAAATTCGCTTTGGGGTTTGGTCGGAATTGGAGGCACTGGGCACCGAGCGTGCGCTCTGGCGCATACCGGCAGAGCGAATGAAAGCAAGGTCTGAGCATCTGGTACCGATTACGCCTCAGGTCGAGCTGATTCTTGAGGAGCTAAAGCGGCTCTCTGGCGATAGCCCCTACCTTCTGCCTGCGAAGACAAAGGAAGGGGTAATATCTCAGAACACGCTCATCTATGCGCTTTATCGGATGGGCTACCATTCCCGAGCTACAGTTCACGGTTTCAGAGGGACGGCCAGCACGATCCTAAACGAGCACGGTTTCAACCGCGACTGGATTGAGCGCCAATTGGCTCATGCCGAGCGCGACGGGGTGCGTGCAGCCTACAACTCTGCTGAATGGCTACCTGATCGCCGAAACATGCTTCTCTGGTGGTCTATGCACCTTGAAAACTTGAACAATGGCGGGCTGCGGGATGGCTAAACAGTCGTCAGACCGTGCCCGAGAGAGGTTTTTCTTTGAGCATACGTGGCTCCGGTTTTCGCCGCGGCGCAATCTTCGATTCCTCCTGCGGGATGATGAGCAGTTTCTCGATCAAAAGGAGATGGTGACGAGAGCACTATCGACGTGGGTAATCTCCGGTCGCCGCACACTGTGCAAGAACGCTATTGCTTTACAGATCGTCAGCACGATTGGCCGGGTAGAGCGCATCGCCTTCGAGGAACATCAGCAACGAGACATCATCACCGATTTCGTCGGGCGTGTATCGCACATGAAACCGGAGTTTTTCACGCTCGCCTATTATCCGATTGGCGGTATGACCACTTTGTCGAAAATGTCCTCGCTAAAGCGGCACCGTGAGGTTCTGGCGGATGCATCGAAGGACCTTGATGCCTTCATCGAGCTGATGCGGATCTTCCATTTCTGGCAAGCCGAGCTAGTCGATCCGACGCGGTTCGCAAAGCCCAGTCTGAACAAGGCGGTGGGGCTGATTGCGGACGTGAAGGCGTGGACAACGTTTCCAGCGTTCAGCACCAGCAAGCTTCGCGGCGATCTGCGCCGTTACATGGGGCGAGGAGCACTGATCTATGCAGCATCAACGATCGAACTAGGGAACGGCCGGACCTTGTTGGAGGCGATGCGGCTGCACTTCCTCTCGTTTGATCAGCTGCAACCTGTCCTCGATCTCTGGATTGCCCGCGCTCAGTTCGTGACCCAGTCGCTCTTACAGCACGTGGCGAAAGTTGCCGACCAGACGGGTCGGGAAACGTACGACCCTAAGGGGCTAAATATGAACACGCTGCCGAGGGGCGATGCCAGTTCTTTCCCACTCGATCCTCCTTTCTCCGCGGAAGCCGAGAAAGCAGTTCGCAAGCAGTTCATTCGCGATCCCGGCGGGCGGCCGAAAACGCGAAAGGTTGAGCAGGAGGTGACGCCATCGGATCGAGCAGCGAAAGGGTTGCCCTAAAAAATCCAGCAAATGTTTTGCCGTCCGATACGGTTCTATCTGTCGGTCCTCTTCAACACAGAGAGGACTAGGAAATGAAGGACAGAACTGTAACCAACCTGCGCGGCACCCATGCATTTAGCAATGTGGCGGCAACCGAAAAGCGCCTGCTCGCGGGCTTTCAACCTGACGGCTATGTTCGTCTCACTTCGATCATCAGGCCCTTGGGTCCGCTGCCAATCAGCCGCAGCACGTGGTGGAAAGGCGTCAAAGAAGGGCGCTATCCCCAGCCGATCAAGCTCGGGCCGCGCATCACGGCGTGGCGTACCGCCGATATTATTGAGCTTGTTGAGCGGACGGGAGGGCCCGTCAATGACTAAGAACGAGAAGCCCCGGCTGAACGGGAGGCTGTCACTGGCGAACGGCCGCGAAAGTTTCGGTAACCGAAAAATTGCTACGAGCGATCCTGGAAGCAGTGAGAACAGGCCGCCCGCCTTCCCAGATATGTGTGGGTGGAAGTCCGTCAGCTACACGAACCAGTTCCCAGCGATGAGGGACAATCCACTGGAGATGGTGGACCGCTGTCAGACAGCCTTCTCCGCACTGGACTCCAGCTTCCGTCGTCAGCGTCGCGAGTTGATGGCGCTGATCTACGGCTTCGCCATGATAGCCCGCGATGATCCGGCCACTATGGAGGGCTTCATGAAGAAGCCATTCTGGAAGCACCGCAAGTACAAGGTGCAGTCGGGTATACTGCAATTGGCAATGCAGTATTGCCTCAAGGCTCCGAACGATGACCCTAAGTACGGACGCGCCTGCACGTATGCGCGCGGCCTGTCCGAATTCTTCGATAAAGCTATTCCAATGGAGGAAATCCCCGATCTGATCGAAAAGGCGGGTGGTATAGAGAAGCTTGCTGGTCCGGAGGTTTATCGGCACGCTGATGACCCTCGGAACAGTCGGGCAGCCAGCACTGGTGCTGCTCACCGCTCCCAATCGGTCTCTGAAAATAGGGGTGAGGCGGAGGGGCAGGACGAACCGTCGGTTGAGGTCCATGCTTCACCCCATGCAGATGTTCTCGAACTCGACGTTCTCGCTGATGCGGGCACTGACCCTACTCCGATAGGGAACAGGCCAGCGCGTGCCTCCGCCCCTAAGCCCGACTGGAGCTGCCAGATCTTGGTCGAGCTGTCACCGAAACAGATGAGCCGAGCGATGAACTGTCGCGAGAATGAGCGGGTCAAGATCGTTGCCACCGTCTCAGGCGAACCCGGAAAGTGGCGCGCATTTGATGCCACGTCCGTCAAGAAACTGCCTGCAAGAGATCTTCCGTAAGTGGGTGCGACACCGGGGCGACCTTTGTCCCGGTGTCGGCTGTCGATTTCTAGTTCAGTTCGCTGACCGCTCTGGGCAGCACGAGGATGTCGTCACATCCAGTGCGTCCCGACTTAATTGCCTTGAAGACGTAATCGGTGACCTCGCCCGGCGTTTCATGGATCTCCATCGTATGAATGCGATGGAGATGGGGCTCAGCATCGAAATAGAGCCGCTGCTCATCGAAGAAGATGTGGTCACTTAACAAAATGCCCCGCTTCCGCAGCCGCGAGTGCGGTGACTCCAGTGCCATTATGTGCACGTGCTGGCCGTCATTCAAGGCGATGTTCGCGTAGTGATCCTTGTCCCACTTTGGTATCGGCCAGTCCGTGCAGCCCATCCAGAGAGGCAGCCTGTCCCAAGCTTCCTTGCGCGGGCGTCGGTTTGTCCTTGTCAGAACCTTTTCGAAGGTCCTGCGGACTGTGTCATACATCTCAATCTGTTTGCGGGCTGGCGAGCCCGGTATCGGCTTGAACATGAATGTCAGCATGTAGGGTTCGTAACCGGCGTCGAGGCGATCTTCTACCCACTCGACATAGCCTGCGACGAGTTCTTTTGATTGCATGGTATTCTCCAACTCGATGGTAGCGATGGTTGTCGCATCGTCGTCTTCGGATTCGCCGATGACGAACATCAGTTTCCTGCGGTGTCAGAAGAGCCATTCGGCAAATCCGGCACCATATGCTGAGGCTCCAGGAGCCAAAGCATTCTAGGCCTGATGAGACAGTAAGGTTCTCCGCGGGCCATCTCCACGCGGATACCACTTTGCTGCTGATGTGAATTGGCATGATGCCGACATCACCCTTTACCGGCCGGAGCGCAGTGCTCTTCTTTGCCAAGGCAGGACTTCGATGGTGGTGACAGGCGAAGAGGGAAATTGCAGGGATGCTTGAGGCGGCGCTGGAAAAACTCGTCGTGGGCAATGAAGATTTTGAAGCGATCGAGAACGCTTACGACGTGTACTGCCCGTTCGAAGCTATCGGTGTGATCCGGCAGGAAATTCGGCACGCGCATTTCCTAGCGCATTGCTTGGATCCTCAGCGGCCCCATGGATTTGGTGCTGAGTGCCTGAGAGCAGTGATGCGTGTCGCAGCAAAAGCTAAACAGTCTGACGCATATCAAGCCGACGGTCATTTTTCGTCACTCGATGTGCATCTGATGGATTTGGATTCAGCACAAATCCGTCGGGAATGGCGTCGCATCGATCTTGTAATCGTGCTGCGCGAAGAGCGGCTGATTATCGCTGTTGAGCTCAAAATCGATGCTCGTGAGCACTCCGGCCAGCTCACACGGTACCGCAGCATCGTGGATGAGGAATGGCCGCGTTCCGAAGGGTGGCGGCACATGTTCCTGTTTCTGACCGCAGCGGGGGACGACGTAAGCGAAGAGGAAGCATCCCATTGGCTTCCAATCGAATTTGATGCCATCGCTCGCGAGATCGAAAAGATCACCGACAAGGGACTCGGCAACCCTGATGCTCGGGCCCTCTTAACCGCATATCTACGAATGCTTAGGAGACATCTCTTGACGGATGACCGGATGAAGGAACTTGCCGCGAAACTGTGGAGCCAGCATCGGGAAGCCTTGGCCTTCTTGATGGATAATCGACCGGACACCGGCGACGGATTGCTCGCGCATCTAAACGAGGAGCGGCTTCAACTGGCCAGCATGCTGGCTGACGCAAGTGGTCTGGACGTTCAGTGCGATGATTTCAGTCGGAACTTTATCCGGTTTGGCATCGCGGATTGGGACGGCGTCGTCGGCATGACGGATGGGACTTGGACGTCATCCAACAGGCTTATGTTGATCGAACTTGCGCAGGCGAAGTCAGGTCGCGTGAGGATGCGGTTCGTACTAGGGCCGGGTCAGTCCGGCGCGCGGCAGAGAATCTATCAGCTGCTTGAATCCGGCGACGTTAAACTGGGCAGGCGCGGCAAGTTGTCGGGTATGTTCACCCGCTTGGCTTCACAGAGTGTCGCTCTACCGGAAGAAATTGAAGACGGTGAGTTCGCCGGTGCCATCGAAATCGTCAAAAGCGCGCTTCTTCGATTTGGGGAGAATGAAATCAAAGCCTACGACCGCGCTTTGAGACCCACATCAGCACCAACGTTGACATAGGAAAATAATCCTGTTAGCTTGCCAGTGGGCGCGGTTGCGTGCTCGCACTGTCATGCTGTCGAACGAAGGGAAGTCGCGGTGAACCAGCACTTGCATCGAACTGCCGCGCCACCCGGCGGCGCACCATGGCATTCACCATCCACACCTTGCGAGGGGGCCTTCGGGCTCCCTTTTTTTTTGGAGATGAGCCAATGAACACTTCCGTGACCGCTGCCACCGCGTTGCCAGCCCCCTTTCCCACTACGCTGCAATTGCCCCTTGTCGCGCTACCAACGCCGACGCCTTCCAAACGACCGGCCCCGGTGCTGATCCTCGGCCGTGATGACAATGGGCGACCACATGCCTCGCGATTCCGGACGGGGGACGCGCAACTGGCCAAGGACGCTGCCGATGCGATGCAAATGTGTTCGGTTGCCGCGGAGACTGACGTGTTGTTACGGCTGGCCGACAAGCTGCCCGAGGGCAAGATCTTCGCCAGCGGCAAGGCGTTCGTGCCCTTTGTCAAGCAGGAGATATACGACCAACTTGTTGCCCACCTACCAGTTGGCACTACCATCCCTCGCCGAAAGCCGAAGCTGATCCAGGCCGCTGGTAATCCCAATCCCCCGGTCAAACCAGAGACCGGCTCGAACTACGCGGCAGTGACCCGGCAAGCAGCAACGCCACAACGCGGTTCGCTGCCCGACGATTTCACCAAGATCAAGGTCGGCAGCCTCGTGCTCGCCTCTCTCGCCCGCGATGACGGCTGGTGGCCCGCCATCGTGACCGAAGACAAAGGCGACGGCATGTTCGTCCTACAGTGGCAGGATTGGTCGGACTGGGAGCCTTTCCAGCGCACGCGCGAGCAATTGGCTCTGTTGCACCCAAGCTACAACGGGCAGTGAGGGACGGTCATGTTCGACATCGATCCCATTATGGCCGACGTCAGCCGTGACGGGCTGAACAAAGTTCATGCAACGCGGCGGCTGAACGACACCTTCCGGCGCACCTTCGCGGGCGGCACCGTCGTCGTGACGCCGGGCGTGAGAGCCCTCGACCCTACCAATCACCGCGCGCTGCTCAAGGCGGTGCAGACTTTTGACGCCTTTGCTACCGAGAACGATCCATACGAGGAGCGCGACTTCGGTGCGGTCGAGCACAACGGCGAACGGTACTTCTGGAAAATCGACTACTACGATCTCGGCCTGAGCAACGCCTCGCCTGACCCAAGCGACCCGGAATTGACCATTCGCGTCATGACGATCATGCGGGCGGATGAATACTGATGGAAAGCAACACGTGCCCCGCGTCGCCCCTGCTGCTCGGCTGCGGCGAGCGGGATCAACCAGTCTTTCGCTTGCGTCCAGACGGCAATGACGGGGGTGGTGAATCAGGAGTCTCCACCGGGTCGAAGAGCGCTTTGACCTCAACTTCCAGCACCGCCGCCATGGCTTCCAACGTCGCAACGGTGACGTTCTCCGAGCCGCGCTCGACGCGACCGACATATGAGCGATCAATGCCGGTCTCGAGCGCCAGCCTCTCTTGGCTGAGTCCTTTGGCCACGCGCAGGCGTCGAACATTCCAGCCGATGGTTTGTCGCACATTCATGCGGCTGAATAGAACAGTTCAGCGGCTTGACAATCGACGGACTTACAGTCCCCTATTCCACCACAGGTGTAGCTGTCCGACAGCGCTAACCTGTTGTAGGAGCAAGTCTCGATGGAGGAGGTATTTCTTGATCACCGCGATAGAATTCGGGCCGCGCGCTGTACGCCTGCGAGCCTCGGCAGGTGCTACGAGGCCAATTTGGCAGCACACCTGCGACGGCAACCGCCACACGCGCCGACGAGCCTGCAAGGGCCCTATGCGCCGCCCTGCTGACGTGGGGGGGTGCATGATGCGCATCGCCATTGGAATTTTGGGCTTGGCCCTCGGCATGCTGGTGCTGCTGCAATCGTGCGCGATCAGCATCGGCTCAGACGTCGTTGGCGATGCCACGACATCAGAAGCGGGCGGCGTCGGCATCATCATGGGCATACTCTACTTCATCGGCGGAGCGTTTGCGTTCGGCCTGCCGCTCGTTTCGCTGATCGTGTTTGCGCTTGCAACTCTTGCCGGGCTTACCATCGGCACCGGAGTGTTCGCGGACTTGCAAATCTGGGCGTACGTGGCGCTGGCGCTGGCGGTGCTTAGCTTCGTCGCATGGCGGAAAGGTCGGCGGAAAACGGATAACGCCGGAGCGTCGGGAGCATGATGGCATTCGTTCGCCGCACGCTTGTTCAGACGCTGATCATAATAACCTTCACGGCACCATATTTCATCGGCGCACATGCACAGGACCTGACACCGGAAGACATTGAGAACATCCTGTCCAACGCAGATCGAACAGAGGAAAGCTCCGCGCTACCGCCAGAAGGTTGGACGGCGGGCCGATGGCGGTGCAACCTCATCGAACGTCTGGCTGAGGCCAGCTACAGTGCTGGCAGCGTCACTCTGAACAATTTCCAATTCGGGGAAGCAACGGAGTTCGGCTATCCAGTCCCACGAGCGCGGCTCGCATTCAGTGCCGTCAATCGAAGCGTTGATCCGGTACATTTCAGCTTGCAGTTCATCGGGCTGCGCGCCAGCGAGCCGGTTGTTGCCTTGTCTGCTCAACCCTCATTTGGGATGATTCCGCTCAGACGAATGACGAGGTGCGCGCGGGGGCCATGGTCACACCGGGCGAGGTATCGACCATCGATCAATTCTGTCTTCGCATCGACGGGAATTTTTAGGATGCATGAGGTCGCTAGAATACGGCGCAGGAAGATCGCCACCGCATTGTTCGGGATGATCTCTACGGCAGCGCTTGCTCTACCCTCGTCGGCTCAAGCCTCGGACTGTATCGAACGGCAGCAGGCCGCTTGGCAAATGCAGATCATGCGGCAGGAACTGGCCTATGCCTATCCAAGCGGCCAAGCTCCCGCTTGGTACTCGACGGCGAACCAGACGCAATCGCAGGCGGCGCTGCGCGAGTTGATGAGCGGGGATTACACCGAAGCGATCCACGGGCACATCGACCAGCTTCACCTGCTGCCTCTGCCCAACGGGCGATATCTCACGCTGATCAGCGTGCAGGATCGGGTGTGCGGGTTTGACGGAAACCTCATTGCTGAACCTACGCGCGCCCGCGCCAGCATCACCGCAGCCGAGAATGTCCGCGCCGCACAGCAGGAGCAGAAGGCGGCACGCTTTCCCGGCAGTCCGGAATTTGAGGAGTTGTACCAGATCGGGCTCGATGCCCATCCGGCCCAACAACCCTATCCGAGCCACACCTGCGAAGCGCTTGCCCATGATCCCGAGCTACAACTCATCCCTGAACTTGACGAGCTAGAGGTCAATGGGACTTGGCGCGGGCAGACAGTGACGTACCTGTCGAACCGTGATGACACGGCCAAGAAGTTCCTGTTTCACATATTCGGCCCCGACAAGAACGACGATTACCCGTGGATGGAAGGATTGTTCCTACGCGAGCGTGGTCTACAAACTGACGCCATCCTCATCGTGCGTGAGAACGTCTGCGGGCTCGACGGCCGCGCCTCGTTTGCGACTGAGCAGGTTCGCCAATGGTTGAGCACGCCGCCGGACAACCAGCCCACGTTCCAGCCCGGCGACATTATCTATATGACGCCTAGCGAGCGAGAGGCGTTTCAGACGCTGATGGGTGCTCTTGGCGGAACGGCCCGCTAACTCCGACAGACAGCGCTGAGGGTGAGTATTCTCACGAACGTTGCTAATGTGAACCTTAGCTAATGCCCGCTTTCGACCCCTCTGCGGTCGTTAGTGCCAGCGATCATCACTGCTGAAACCGGAAGCCACGAGTTGCCGTGGTTGTCATTGCTTTCTCTTCAACGAGAAGCCAACCGACACTGCACATCCATTGTCATAGCTTCGGACCAGGCCAGCGGTTATTTGGAAAGAGTGTTTCGACGATCGCAGATAAGGAAAGAACCCCCCTGTCATCCAGGTGACGGCCCATGATTTGCAAGCCAATCGGTCGGCCGTCATTTGTGAAGCCGATCGGAACAGAGGCCGCAGGTTGACCGGTAAAGTTTGCGAGCGCCGAGAATGGAACCCACGCTGACGGAGGAAGAGCTTGCCCCGCTATTTCCGCCGGGCCGTCTGTATCTATCGGAAAAGCCGCCGTTGCGGTTGTCGGCGTTAGCAGGAAATCAAAGTCGGCCATGAACTTGGCGGTAATATTGACAACCCGCTTCCGCTCCAAAAGTGCGGCAGTGAACTGGTCCGCGCTCCACGTGCGCTCAAGGATGCTGCCTATCCAGCCGTCCAATTCGATCCCGCGCTCGGCGGCCATGGCCTTGAGGCCCGCGCGATCCGTCTCAAGCGCAACGAGGGTGTCGAGCAGGCCTTCCGTGTTGCCGACGGCCGGATAAGCGCAGTCGATGGTACCGACTATCCTTTCCAACTGCCGGACGGCATTTTCGAAGACCGCGCTCACTTCCGGATCGACGGGCGCAAAGCCCAGATCATGCGTATATGCAATGCGGACATCTTTCATCGTTTCCATGCCATCCAAAGCCCAATCGCGGGCTTCCGATGGAATCGAGTGCCTGTCGTAAGGGGTGGGGCCGCTGATAACGGATAGGGCAAGGGCGGCATCCGCCGCGTTGCGGGACAATGGACCGATGTGCTCCAGGGACTCCCAACTGGACTGGCCAGGATACCGTTCGTCGCGACACCCTGGATAAAGAGGTACACGCCCCCAGGAGGGCTTCATGCCGAAGACGCCGGATAGCGACGCGGGGATTCTTATTGAGCCGCCGCCATCACTTCCCAGGGCCAATGGAACCATTCGAGCGGCTATAGCAGCGGCCGAGCCGGCACTGGAGCCGCCCGGGGTCAGAGCCGTGTTCCATGGGTTCCGTGTCGTAGGGAAAAGGTGATTGTGGCCGACAGCGCCATAGCCAAATTCAGAAGCATTCGTTTTGCCGACAATGATCGCATCTGCCGCTCTAAGGCGTTCGACAACGATGTCATCCTGATCGGGCACAAAATCGTCATACAGACGCGACCCAAACGTCGTGCGTAGACCTCGGGTGCATATCAGGTCCTTCACAGCGACGGGAACACCTGCGAGCGGCCCCACGGGCAATCCGGCAGCAAGGCGGCGATCGACGTCCTCTGCCTGAGCCATTGCCGTTTCGTCCAAGGTGCAGAACGCATGTAGATCGCGGTCGAGCTCTCTAATACGGGACATAGTTGCCTCAGCAATCGCGCGCGCAGTCCATTGTCGCTCGATGAGCGCTTTCGATAGCTGTGTTAAGTCAAGCTCCAACGGCGACTGAATAGGCATATCCGATCCGATTCCAGAAATACGAGTGATTGACCTGTCAGGCTGCAATACACGGATTCTCGGGTCCGCTTATGAAGTTTCCGGCCTGAAAGCGGACTGACCGCTTCCCATCTGTGGACGCCCCATCTGTGGACGCCCCATGAGACGCAAGCGGTTTTTTGAAGGTTGGCACGTGGTCGGATGCTGCCATCTGTCCGGCCTCTGATGCAGCACCAGAGGCTGCGGGCCCGTATGGGAGTTCGCGGATCGGATCCATATCACCCACAGCGTGCTCGAGGCACAGTGGAAAGCCCTGGTTTTCCGACCCCGTCTCGCCGACTGTTGCGCCATACCTTCCTTCGACCGACTACGTCTCCGACGACCCCTGGTCCGCCTTGGCTTACGCCGCAACGGCGACCGGAGCTTTGTATTCCTCCTGCTTCAAGAGCAGCGCCCAGATGATGCGCGCCGTCTTGTTGGCCAGTGCGACCGTGACCAGCATGCGTGGCTTTCGAGCCATCATCTGCTCAAGCCACGAACCCGCCGGCGCACCACGTTTGCTCGCCTGCAGGACGACGGCGCTGCACCCGATGATGAGAAGACGTCGTAAGGTTCGCTCGCCCATCTTCGTGATCGACCCCAGCTTTTGCTTGCCCCCAGTCGAGAGCTGACGCGGAGCCAGACCCAGCCAGGCGGCAAAGTCTCTTCCTTTGGTGAACGATTCGGGCGGTGGAGCGAGTGCGGCAATCGCCGTGGCCGTGATCGGGCCCACGCCCGGTATCGTCATCAGTCGCTTGGCAATCGCATCTTCTCGGGCTCGCTGCGCGATTTCTTTATCCAGTTCGCCGATCTTCCCGTTCAATACTTCAAGCAGATCGAGCATCGTTCGGAACATCGGCCTGGCTGCCTCCGGAAGCGATGATCCCATGTCACCATCAAGCAGGTCGCCCAGCACCGCCACATGTGAGGGGCCTTTGGGTGCAACCCAGCCATACTCGGTCAGATGACCCCGAATGGCGTTGATCAACTGGGTGCGCTGCCGCACCAGCAGATCGCGGGTTCGGAACACCAGCGCCGATGCCTGTTGCGCCTCGCTCTTGATCGCGACGAACCGCATGTTCGGTCGCTGCGCAGCTTCACAGATTGCCTCGGCATCGACGGCATCGTTCTTGTTCCGCTTCACGAATGGTTTTACGTAAGCCGGAGGGATTAGCTTTACCTCGTGACCCAGTTCCGTGAGTTCGCGGGCCCAGTGGTGCGCACCGCCGCAGGCCTCTAACGCCACCAGACACCGTGGCTGTTTGGCGAAAAACTCAAGCAACTTTGTGCGGCTGATCTTCCGGCTGAAGCGAGCCTGCCCGCTGGCAGCCGCGCCATAGGCGTGAAAAACGTTCTTCGCGATATCAAGCCCGATTGTGGTAACTTCTGACACGGACGCCTCCTCAAGTGGTGTTCAACACCTCCACTTTGGCACATCGATGCCGCCGGGGGGCGTCCACCCCATCACCCCACGCCGGCCATTTCGATTCTACACCTGAGCGGTCGAGGTCTGCTTCTGCGTTTCCAAGATGCGGTAGACTTGCATCCGCGAGCACCCCACCGCCTTTGCAATAGCTGTCGCGCCCATCCCCAATGCGTTCATGGCCTCGATACGTGATCGGTCAAGGCGGCGCTTGCCGCCCTTGTACACACCTTCGGTCTTCGCTCGCTCGATGCCCTCGCGCTGGCGCTCGCGAATGAACCGGCGCTCCATGGTGGCGACCATGCCAAGGACCGTGAGGATGACGTGCCCCATTTCGCCGCGCGTAGACACATGTGGGTCGAGCACGGTGACGAACGCGTCCCGCTGTTCGCACTCGTGGATGAGGTTCAGCACGTCGCGCGTGTCGCGCCCCAGCCGGTCAAGGCGGGTGACGACCAGCTCGTCGCCGGGGCGCAGAAACTCTATGATCGTCGCCAATTCGGCGCGACCATCGCGGCTCGCCCCCGATACCTTCTCAGATCGGATAATTTCGCAGCCTTCGGCTTTCAGCTTCGCGAGCTGTAGATCGAGGTCCTGATCAATGGTGCTGACGCGGGCGTAACCAATGCGGGCCATGTGTCACCTCAAGCTTTAGGCCCGAGGCTACCCTGTCACAAATAGTCGCCGTCAAGGACGATGTGACAGATATTGCAATGGTGACGCTGCTCGCGCCGAGTGTCGCCTCAGGGTACACCCTGCTGCAACAGGATTGACTACCTTGGGCCGATCGATAGGTTGAGCCTAAGCGAGAACTTTTCCCAGCATATGGACGACGATTTTGGCCGAGAGTGTAGACCCGTACGCCTGAAGACGATCATTTTTTTCCTCGTCTGCTAAGTCGACAACCGTTTTAACAGCAAAAAAATCCACGTTTCCCTGTGCGAGATGGCAAGCTCTGGACACTCCATATACTTCCATATCTAAGCCAAGTAGCCTCTTGTGCTGATCAGCAATCATCTCCTGCAGATGGTTCGAAGCAATTACAGCAGAGCCACTCACCAACGGCCCAATATGAGCAGTTCCGGTCTGATCCTCGCGCGCTGCTGGGATACTCTCTCTAAAAGTCTTGAATGAATCCGTTTGCTCTATTTCTTGACGCAACAATGTGCGAAGCCGCTCGTTTAGCGGCATCTGGTATTCTTCAAGTTTGAAGTTCGGCCCCGACCACTTTCCGGCTTGATGTTCCCAGCAGTTATCGACGCACACGACGTCGCCAATCTTCGATCGAGCAGAGAATCCGGCGCAGATCCCTGACATCGCAACTACCCGTGGGGAAAACAACTCAATCGCCCGCGCCGTAACTGCTGCGGCATCCACGATTCCCATCCGGGGAAGGAGCACGCATATGCCTCGGTAGTCGCCAACCTTCAGACGCAGACAATCAAGTCCACCTAAAATAATCAGTGGCCCAAGGCTCGCGTCAGTGTATTGATAGCTTTGCCTTTCCATCGGCAATGCGCAAACAATTAAAAACGTGCAGACTTCTCTACTGTCGACTCGCTGACATATGACGTCGAGTACATCCCGCCATGTTGGATTTACATCAGAGTAGTGGATTAAAACAATACCTGCTTCGCTGAACTCTAATCGACGCGCCTCGACTACATCATCGAATGCAGAAAGCGCGATGACCTGTGAACGCACATTGTGTTCCGACTGACGAACTGCATCAACAATCTGTTCGGAAACGTCGATTGGTTCTCCGCCCCTCATAGGGGGAAGGACGAGATCAAGGACTATCAGGTCGTACTGCTTCTGGGTCAGAGCCCGAATGCCATCGGAGACACATGTGTGTCGATCGAGCTCTAACCCTTCCGAAAAACGATCAGAAAGTACTGCAGAGATATCCGACGCTTTAGTGTCGTTGTCGTCAATGATTAGGATGTTGGTCAAAGCACTCTCGCACGATTTTCTGAAACGTCGTTCTCCATTCCGGAGCAAACTCATCGTACTGGACGATGCCATGCAACTCGATATCAACAATTTTCGGCAATATGAAAGGAACTTGTTCTATCGGTATAAGCTGTCCATTAATCTCGATTTCTGGATACTGAGTGACAACGATTACTGGATCTCTGCGTCGCTTCTCATTGAGGTTCAATAGAATCTCTAGTCCTCCAGACGGCATCTGTCGTGGATTGCCTATTCCAAGAGTGCGATCATGGCTGGGAAGGGCCATGTCAAGTAAGACCAAGTCAAAGACGCTCGATCGCACGGCCGCCACCGCAGTCTGAACGGAGACAACCAACACCACATCGACCTCGTGCAGGATTTCCGCCATGGCGTCCCGCAAACCCTTCTCTTTGTGGGGATCATCTTCTACGAGGAGCACACGGATCATGCTGTCGCAAGAAAAAGGTCAAAGGAGCATGTAAGCGTGGCGTCGCTGCCCCAGTAAGCCACGTTTCGGATCTCCTTGCCCTCGCTTTCTAAGCTACGCAGTTTCGGTATCCCACTTTCACCTTCAACGACCATGGCTCCGTCTATGGGTTTGCTCATCGCTTGATCGATTCGCCTCAGAACCACATTCATCATATCAGAGTTGAGAATACGGTTCGAAATTTCGACGTGGACAACTACGCGTTCAAGCTCGACCGACTTCTTTGTGGCGATGCGCAGTAATCCTGTGCGGTTGCCGTAAATTGCGGCATTTTTGACGATCACATACAGCGCATCATACACGTACTGATGACGGTGGCCGACAATCCTGATTGAAGCCTCGTCGACAATCTCGACCTCCGGCTCATAGCCGCTGACCTGAGTTCGTGCTTCCTCAACGACGATGCGGAACAGTTCTTCCAGCGTCGCTGAGGGGAGTGTCTCAGGAGGCTGGGCAAACCAACTCGCGATTTGAGCTACACGCTCCTGAACGATAGCGTTCGCGCGATGTATCGCGACGCGGGCGTCCCTAAGTGCTTGTTCTTGCGCAGCAGGAAGATCGCGACTGTCAAAGAATAGCCGTTCTGTTCTGTAACGCTCTAGCTGCTGACGGATATTAACAAGGTCGGGACCAACTAGAAGCCAACAATGCTGATGTATAACGTCCATCACTTGAGGAACGTTAGTGGTGCTATCTAGTAAATTCTCGATGTCTTTGTAGATCAATTTCAGATGGCTGATTTTTGCATCCGTGTCTAAATGAGGGACAATTAGTCCTTTTGGCTTTTCAGCTGATCTGATCTGGATGCGATCCACCGCGAAACGGCGAACATCACTTTCAAACGAGCGGAGACGCTGCGCCACAAAAGCTGCAATATCGGGGTTCCGCTCTTGTTCTGCTGCAATGAACGCTCCGAGTATCGTCCGCACTTCTGCCGTAATTGTCCCAAAAAAGGTCCCGTGGCGAATCCGGCGTCCAATATAAGAATCCAGCCCGAACGACCGATTCGAACAGAATTCGTGGAAGACCTTTGCCACTATTCGCGCCAACTGCAACCCGGGATCGCTCAAGAGCAATATCTCGTTCTGAGCCTCGCTGACATTTTCAACCGGGCGTAGTATAATCTCACCAGAGGTGATTAGTGAACGTATTGCCGTTGCCACCTCGTCCTGCATCCAGTGTCGTAAACGGGTGCCATCTACGTGGAGCCGGTTAGCATCAATTTCATTTCGAAGACGGAGCAGCTTGTTCTCAAGCGAAAGGGACCGAGCACGCTCTTTGTGTACTTCACTATCGGTGTAATCTCCGTACCACGTGAGCATCCGTTCTCGCGTCTCCCATACTGCTTCAACGGATTCATAAAGACCGTACAGTTGCGTCAGAAACTCGTCGGTCCAGAAACCAAAGTAGTACTCTCCGACTGACGGTGCAGCTGAGTAGATGGATTGCAGCATTGCGAGAATGTCGCCATCGTAGTCGTCAAGCACCATGCGCTCTGTAGCCTGTCGCACCGCATAGTCGGTGGTGAGGCTCTGGTCCGCATCAAACACGATTGTCGTTCGGAGTAGTTCGTACAATGGGTCGTTGGGCTTCGGCGGCAGCGCCGCGGAAAGTTCCACTGCCGTCAAGATCAAGGGGATGTTTTCACAGGCGTCCAAAGCGGCAAGCAATTGCTCGCCAGAGACATCGAGAGCTTCTGTGCTATTTGTAACGATGTATGCGAAGGTGCCTGTCAGTTCAAGTCGCCCAGCAGGTAGCGCTCCTGATCGAAACTGCGCACGATCAGTACTGCCGCACAACGCGAGAATTCCCTCTGTTGGACTCCACTCATGGTCTATAATCAGCGGTGAAGACGGAATTGGGGCAGTAAAGAGGCCGTCATATCGACCAGACATACAACGTTCGATACTGGCTCGGAATGAAAGGGCGGCGCTATAGTTTCCTAGAGCTGGTGAGTGACGAAATAGAAACTCTGATCGTTGACCGAATTTATCATCATAGAATGGTTCGAGAGGTAGATGATCTGTGGTGAACCGCGCGGCCTCATGTGCGAGGCGTACCGTCTCTGGCACGGCAGCGACTAGATCGGATGGAAATTCTAAGCCCGATTGCGTGTACAATTCGGCAGAAGAAAGTATGTACTGCGCCAAGTCGATAACTGAATAGCCCGCAAATGCGCGTGCTCTGTCGTATATCTCGACATCCTTATCAGTAAAGGGGCTAAAAAAGCCTGTAATATAATGCCTGACCTGTCGGTTAAGACGATCACCTCGCGCGAAATTCATGAACGTTCGGCGGGTCGTAAGATACGATCGCGAAGCATCAAACGCGTCTTCTATTGCAACAAAGAAAATGCTTCTCTTGCGGTCATTGAGCGGGGATAGAATAGTCTCTATTGCAATATCAGTTTTTGGGATTGCGGTGTGTCTATAACGTAAGCTCATCAGGCGAGTTACGAGATCAATGGAATATCCGAACTTATCGACTACCGTCTCTAGGCACGCAACAATTCGTTGGTCGTCTGATGCCTCACACAAAATGTCCAGTTCATGGGTAAACTCAACATATTGACGTATAACGTCATTATATTCGTTCATGAGACGATCGGCGTAGGCTAGGAAAGCCTTCTCGGGCATGGTGACAGAATAGGTGATATCGGCGACCGCGGGCGGCAACGGCGGGAGAGGGAGCGAAAGCGTCACCTCACCCGCTCGTTGAAGTGCGCTCAACGCATCCACAACGGTTTTATAATCCTGGCCTTTAGCCACTCTGAGTATGTTGTCAGTCTTTTCGCCGAGAGAATTGTCACCCTTCTCGGCGAGAAGTCCTCGAACAAGATTTCGAACGGCTGCCGAACGGATGGACCGCAACTGCCTTGCGATTTTTAAGCTGCGGTTAGTTTCTGCCATCTGATTCTCTCTATAGGCCCCATGTCGACATCTAAACGCACGGGAGCTATTTGCCAAAAAACAGATGTGGGACGCTAGGTATGCCGGGCACCAGAGTCCACTTCTGAGATGCAGCTGCTTAGACCGAGACATTTAGGCATCCGCAGACGTTGCCAGTCGCGATCAAAGGTCTCAGCCACCACCGGCTTCTGAGAGTGTTGGTATATTTGTTGGTGCCCGGTTTAAGCGTGGGGCGCTAAGATACGGAAAAAACTAATAATATCGGTGTTGGTTTGGTAGGCTCCGGGCCACCAGATATGTTCCTGCGGCGAGAGCAGATTCAGGAACCAGTACCGGTTAGTTCGAAACCGAGATAGCTGTTCGCCCCCCGTCGTCAAAAGGTTGTATCTCAGATAGGGCCATTTCGTCGGCCGCAATTTGTGCTCGCGGTAAGCGCAGGCAAGCACTCCACGTGAGCACACCCGACGAATTGTAAGAAAACTCGCGCAGAATCTGAATCTGCAACGCACCTCGTCGGCTCAGTTGCCCTTCACAGCAGCGATTACGGCCTCTCTGGGGGTGCCTTCGGCCAATCTGGCAACGAAGTAGCTCTTGCCACCATCATCCGCTGCGCGACCCGCGTAGCGCTCATATGCTGCATCGACAAATGTATTGTCGTCCGCGATCCTGAGCACATTGTCGGGCTCCGCGTGGCGCATCTTCGTCGCCACCACGTCGAACAGCCACTCATCCCTGTGGCCGAAATGAGCGATCTCGAAACCGGCATCGTGCAGTGCATGCTTGAGAGAAAGCTCAGTGAAGCCGTTCAGGTGATAGTCGCCCTCGTAGCTTTGAGTCCCGAACATGCATTGCAGGAGATGCTGATGCCCCTGCTCACTGGCAAACTGTTCGTCTCGCATCAGAGCGACAATCGCCACCACGTCAGGGACGCGAACGTCCAATTGCCCACCAATCTTGAGGACACGGTTCCATTCGAGCAGAGCGGTGGCGCATTTGACGCGGTGAATATGCTCCAATACGTCCTGGGCGAGGACGTAGTCAGCCGAATTGCTCTCGATTGGCTTCAGCCAAGTGACGTCACAGACAAGGTCCGGCCCGTGGTGATCATGCATATCGACATTGATCCATCCCTCACGAACATCGAAGCCACAGCCAAGATTAAGCCTGATTCCCGTCGCTGGCGGTTCCGGCTTTTTCACAGCATCTATTGCGGATGATGTTTCAGTGTTTTCTGTTGAATAGAACAGGCGCTTCAAGGCGCGCGAAACGGACATTAATCTCTTTCTGATTACTAACTATCCTACCGACCTCTCTTGACCGCAAAAGGTTGCGGGATAAATCCCTGATTGCGTCGCGCCAGCGGGAATTCTACCAGAGATGCGTGTTCCAGTCGGTGTGCGAGCCGCTTCCGCGGCGCACGACTAGCTAGAGGGAGGCATACAGGTGGACCATAATGTTCACCTTACCCAGCCGGATTCCCGAGACCTCTAGGCTCTTGCGAGACCGTGGGCTATCAGGCGGTCGAGCAGGCCGGCGTAGTCGATGCCGCTGGCCGACATGGCCTTGGCGTACATGCTGATGTCGGTGAAGCCGGGGATGGTGTTGACTTCGTTGATCAGGATGCGCTCGCCGGCGACGAAGAAATCGACGCGGGCCATGGCGTCGCAGCCGAGCGCGCGGAACGCGCGTTCGGCCATCTCACGCATCCTGCTTTCGATCGTCGGTGGCAGGTCTGCCGGCACCTTCAGCAGCGCGCCGTCGGCGTCGACATATTTGGCCTCGTATGAGTAGAAGCCGTGACTCTCGGCCGGGACGATCTCGCCCGGCCGGGACACGAAAATGCCGCCGTCGGTATCTTCCAGCACGCTGCATTCGATCTCGCGCGCGGCGATGAATTCTTCCGCCAGAAGCTTGCTGTCATGGGCAAAACCTTCGGCGAGCGCCGTGTCGTAGTCGGCTTGGCTGCCAACCTTGCTGACGCCGACCGACGAGCCTTGGCGCGCCGGCTTGACGAAGACCGGAAGGCCGAGCGTGGCGTGCAACGCGTCAAAGGAGGGCACGTCGCCGGGGATGATGGTGACGGACCGGGCCGTCGGAAGGCCCGCTGCCGTGAAGAGCTGCTTTGCGACACATTTGTCGAGTGCTGTCGCAGAACCAAGGATGCCGCAGCCGACGAGCGGGACGCGCGCCACCTGCGCCAGCCCCTGGACCGAACCGTCCTCGCCGTGGAGCCCATGCAGCACCGGGAACAGGGCGTCGATCTTCGGCAGCTCGTGCGCTTGGTCTTGCTTTGCAAGGGCGATGATCCGGCCTAGCCCGCCGGGCACCAGGCACAGTTCCGGGCCGCTCGTGGGCCGAGCAAGTTCGCCGTCCTGGAAACTGCTCGGCAGCCAGCGCCCGTCGCTGGTGACGTAGACCGGGACCACGTCATATCGCGCGGGGTCGAGCGCGGCGACGACGTTGGTGGCCGAAAGGACGGAGACCTCGTGCTCGGCGGAACGCCCGCCGAACAACACGGCGATGCGCAATCTACCATCCGTTCCAACCATGGATTCTCCATTCCAGTGAGCGTGACGACGTCGATCACCGATAGTCAAGTCGCCGCCAAATGTCTGCCGGGAATGTCGGAAGGCGGCGCTTTTCGGGCGGTGGGCGGGCGCATCCGTGAATGCGCGTGCAAAGCTCATACAACTGGTTGACACGCATGGGCGTCATGACGCTAGATGTAGTCGTCATGGTCTTTCGAGTCGGTCCGGCTCGGAAGCTAAGAGGGAAGCCGGTGCCCCTTCAGGGAAAGCCGGCGCTGCCCCCGCAACTGTAAGCAGTGAGCTTGAGTCGAGTGACGCCACTGATGCCTAACGGCATCGGGAAGGCAGACGAGAGCGGCGACCTGCGAGCCAGGAGACCTGCCGTGACGATTTTGAACGAACCTACGGGCGGGGTGTCCCGGCGGTGCGCGATGCTTACGTGTGGGTGAAGTCCGCGCGTCCTTGCATGCGTTCCACGCAATCCCCGTCCACAACGCCCACGGGGACAAGATGCCGGCAACTACCATCCATCACGAAACGGGGCCAAGAGCTCCGATCCTGCAAGAATCCGCAGCGACACAATCGGCCGAACCCGGCTACCGGGTAATCCGCCGCAACGGCGCGGTCACGCCCTTCGACGCCAGCAAGATCATGCTGGCGCTGACAAAAGCCTTCCTGGCGGTCGAGGGATCGACGGCGGCCGGGTCACGACGGGTGCACGGCATCGTCGAGGACCTGACGGAGCAGGTGGTTTCGGCGCTTACGCGCCGCGCCGGCGAGGGGCGCACCTTCCACATCGAGGACGTGCAGGACCAGGTCGAACTGGCGCTGATGCGCAGCGAGAACCACAAGGTGGCGCGGGCCTATGTGCTCTACCGCGAAGAGCGCTCGCGCGAGCGGGCTGCAGGAACGCTGGTGGCCGAACTGCCGGCCACGCCGGCACTGCACGTGAAGGCGGAGGACGGCACGCTGCTGCCGCTGGACGAGGCACGCCTGGCGCGGGTGGTGGAAGAAGCATGCGACGGGCTGGAGGCGGTGTCGGCCGCGCCGATCATCGCCGAGGCCAGGCGCAATCTCTATGACGGCATCACGCTCGACGAACTTTCGCTGGCGCCGATCCTGGCCGCGCGCACACTGGTCGAGCAGGAGCCGAACTATGCCTTCGTTTCGGCCCGCCTGCTGCTCGACCGGCTAAGGCGCGAGGCGCTGACTTTCGTCGCCGGGAGACCGGAGCAGGCGACACAGGCGGAAATCGCCACGCGTTATGCGAGCTATTTTCCGGAGTACATCCAGACAGGCATCGACGCCGACCTGATCGACCCCGAACTGGCGCGGTTCGATCTGAAGCGCCTGGGCGACGCGCTCAAGCCGGAGCGTGACCTCGACTTTCAATATCTGGGGCTGCAGACCCTCTACGACCGCTATTTTCTGCACACGAAGGGCAAGCGGTTCGAGCTGCCGCAGGCGTTCTTCATGCGCGTGGCGATGGGGCTGGCGATCCGCGAAATCGACCGCGAGGGCAGGGCGATCGAGTTCTACGACCTGTTGTCGTCGTTCGACTTCATGGCCTCGACACCGACGCTGTTCAATGCGGGCACGACGCGACCGCAGCTTTCATCCTGCTTCCTGACGACCATCGGCGACGACCTCGACGCGATCTTCAAGGGTGTGAAGGACAACGCGCTTCTGGCGAAGTATTCGGGTGGGCTGGGCAACGACTGGACGCCGGTGCGTGGGCTTGGCGCGCACATCAAGGGCACCAATGGCGAGAGCCAGGGCGTGGTGCCGTTCCTGAAAGTCGCCAACGATACCGCCATCGCCGTCAACCAGGGCGGCAAGCGCAAGGGCGCGGTCTGCGCCTACCTGGAGACGTGGCACGTCGACATCGAGGAGTTTCTCGACCTGCGCAAGAATACCGGCGACGACCGGCGCCGCACGCATGACATGAACACGGCGAACTGGGTGCCGGACCTGTTCATGGAGCGCGTCGAGGCGAACGGCGAGTGGACGCTGTTCTCGCCCGACGAGACGCCGGATCTGCACGACCTTTACGGCAAGTCGTTCCGCAAGGCCTACGAGGCGCATGAGGCGCGGGCGGCGGCCGGCGAGGTGAAGGTGTTCCGCAAGATCAGGGCCGTCGACCTGTGGCGCAAGATGCTGACGATGCTGTTCGAGACCGGCCATCCGTGGATCACGTTCAAGGACCCGTGCAACATTCGCTCCCCGCAAGGTCATGTCGGCGTGGTGCATTCGTCCAATCTGTGCACCGAGATCACGCTCAACACGTCGAAGGACGAGGTAGCGGTCTGCAACCTCGGATCGGTGAACCTCCTCAATCACGTGAGCGAGAACGGGCTCAACCTCGACCGGCTGGCCAAGACGATCGGCACGGCGATGCGCATGCTCGACAATGTCGTCGACATCAATTTCTACACTATTCCCGAAGCGCGTGCGTCGAACCTGCGCCACCGCCCGGTTGGGCTCGGCCTGATGGGCTTCCAGGATGCGCTGCAGAAGCTGCGCATCGCGTATGCGTCGGATGCGGCGGTGGATTTCGCCGATCGTTCGATGGAGGCGATCAGCTATCACGCGATCTCGGCATCAGTTGATCTCGCAGCCGAGCGCGGACGCTATGCCAGCTTCGATGGCTCATTGTGGTCGAAAGGCATCCTGCCGATCGATTCGATCAAGCTGCTCGAAGAGGCGCGGCCCGGCGTCGACATGGATGCCGGCGCGACGCTCGACTGGGAAAGCTTGCGCAAGCGCGTCAAGAAGACCGGCATGCGCAATTCCAATACGATGGCGATCGCGCCGACCGCGACGATCTCCAACATCTGTGGCGTGTCGCAGTCGATCGAGCCGGGCTACCAGAACCTGTTCGTCAAGTCGAACATGTCGGGTGACTTCACCGTGGTGAACGCCCAGCTCGTTCACGACCTCAAGGCCCGTGGCCTGTGGGACGAGGTGATGGTGTCGGACCTGAAATATTTCGACGGGTCCATCGGCCAGATAGACCGCATACCCAACGATCTCAAGGCGATCTTCGCAACCGCGTTCGAGATCGACTCGGCGTGGCTGATCGAGGCCGCCTCACGCCGGCAGAAGTGGATCGACCAGGCGCAGTCGCTCAATCTCTATCTGGCCAATCCGAGCGGCAAGAAGCTCGACGAGCTCTACCGCTTCGCGTGGAAGAAGGGGCTGAAGACGACCTACTATTTGCGCTCGCGCTCGGCGACGCATGTCGAGAAGTCGACGCTGAAGGGCACGGACGGCAAGCTCAATTCAGTATCGGCAGGCGCTGTCGCGGCTCCGATCGCGATCGATGCCAATGCCGCATGGGGCAAAGCCTGCGCCATCGACGATCCCGAATGCGAGGCCTGCCAGTAAGCGCGGCGCGTCCTCACCCCTCATCCATCTCGGCGCTCACGCGCCGACCCACCTTTTCGCCTTGTGGGAGAAGGTCGCCGAGCGAAGCGAGGTCGGATGAGGGGTCGTGAAACAGCAAAAGGAAAAAGAACAATGCTCGACTGGTCCGAACCGAAAGCCGCTCCGGCCAACCTCATCCCCGCCGATGCCGAAACCGACGCCACGGGTCTCGGTGAGATCGAACGCGGTGCCGCGCGCGTGTCCGTGGATGACAAGCGGATGATCAACGCACGTGCGGACGTGAATCAATTGCTGCCGCTAAAGTATCGCTGGGCGTGGGAAAAATACCTTTCCGGCTGCAACAACCACTGGATGCCGACCGAGGTGTCGATGCAGGCCGACATCGCTCTGTGGAAGTCGAAGGATGGGCTGACGGAAGATGAGCGGCGCATGATCAAGCGCAATCTCGGCTTCTTCGCGGCCTCGGAATCGCTGGTGGCGAACAACATCGTCCTGGCGATCTACCGCCACCTGACCAACCCCGAATGCCGGCAGTACCTTCTGCGCCAGGCATTCGAGGAGGCGATCCACACGCACACATTCCAGTACATCGTCGAAAGCCTGTCGCTGGACGAGGGCGAACTCTTCAACATGTATCGCGAGGTGCCCTCGATCACCGACAAGGCGGCATGGGCGCTCAAGCACACGCAGAACCTCGACGATCCGGACTTCAGGACCGGCACACCGGAAACCGACACGGCCTTCCTGCGCGATCTCGTCGCCTTCTACGTCATCTTCGAAGGCATGTGGTTCTACACCGGCTTTGCACAGATCCTGTCGCTGGGACGCCGCAACAAGATGGTCGGCATCGCCGAGCAGTACCAGTACATCCTGCGCGACGAGTCCATCCACCTGAACTTCGGCATCGACGTGATCAACCAGATCAAGATCGAGAATCCGCATTTGTGGACGAAGGCGTTCCAGGACGAAGTGCGCGGCATGATCGCCAATGCGGCGGAACTGGAGGCGTCCTACGGCCGGGACACGATGCCGCGCGGTTTTCTCGGGCTGAATGCGGCGCTTTGCGAGCAGTACATGCATTTCATCGCGAACCGCCGCTGTGCGCAGCTCGGTCTCACGCCGGTCTTCAAGGAAACCGAGAACCCGTTCCCGTGGATGTCGGAGGCAATGGATCTGAAGAAGGAGAAGAACTTCTTCGAGACGCGTGTCATTGAATACCAGAACGGCGGCGCGCTTTCCTGGGATTGACCGCAGCGACCTCCGCCGGGAGCAAATGCGTCCGGCGGAGAATGGTCATCCGCTTGCAATGAAGCCGGCGCAGAGTGCCGCCGGCTGAAACCGCAAGGATCGGGACCGCCGTGAGCCAAACCCCTGGCAGGCTGCTGGACGCATGCGAAGCGCTTCTGTGCGAGGTGGACAGCGTCGACGAACTGACGGTTCGCCGGCTGGCGGCCCACGCGCACACGACACCATCTTCTGTCAGCTATCATTTCGGCTCGCAGGAGCAGTTGATCATCGCGACGGCGGAACGCGTCTACAAGCGTCTCAACGCCGAACGCCTGTCGCTGCTGAACGCGGCAGTGCAGAAGGCTTCGCCGAATCCACCTCGGCTCGAAGACATCATCGCCGCACTGATCGGACCCTCGGTGCGATGGAGCCTCGAGCCCAATTCCAAATACCGCGTGCTTTCGCATTTCACCTCGATGGCGCAGCGCAGCCGCGAGCCAGATCTCTATCGCCCGGTGATCGAAGGCATCGAGCATCATCGCGTGTTCATGCCTTATTTCAGGCTGCTGGCACCGTGGCTGAGCGAAGCCGAGATCGGCTGGCGGATGAGTTGCGCGCTGGGCATTCGTTCGCAGGTCACGCGCAGCCGCTCGCGCAACGAAGTCCTCACCGACCACACGATCGATTTCTCGGATGCGGGGCAGGTGATCGAACGCATTGTCGAAGTGGTCGTGCCGATGTTCCGCAGGCCGGGCTGAGGCGCATCGTATCCGGCCGCCGATTCAAACAGCGTTCGAAGAGTGTCATGCGCGCGATATAGCGGACCGATAGGCCAGTCCCGTTCCAACACGGAGACGAGACATGGCGCAGGAAGTTACCTTTGTTCATCTGACCGACCTGCACATCGGTGATCCCGCAAACGACGATCACCTGTTCAGCGACACACGCCAGACGCTGGAGGAAATCCTGCGTCTCGTCGCGACCATCGAGCCGAAGCCGAGCTTCATCGTCGCCAGTGGCGACCTCAGCAATCGCGGCGATGCCGAAAGCTACGTCGCGCTGCGCGACATGATGGATGCAACCGGGCTCCCGGTGATCTACGCGCTCGGCAACCACGACACGCGCGCAGGCTTCTACACCGGCATGCATGGCCGCCAGGAGGACCTGGAGGCGCCGTATCACCATGACCGCGTCATCGACGGCGTGCACATCATCACGCTCGACTCGAGCACGCCGGGCTTCATCGGCGGCAGCATCGAGGAAGCGCAGTTCGCGTGGCTGGAGACGGTGCTGGACACCCATGCGGCGCTTCCGAAACTGGTGGTCTGCCACCATCCGCCGGCGCTGGGCGAGGGGCCGGACGTCACGCATTGGCGCCACGTCGTGCACGAGCATTCGGTGCGGCTTGGCGAGATGCTGCGCGGACGCAATGTGCTTGGCATTCTGAGCGGACATATCCATCACGACCGCGTCTCGATCTGGCATGGCATTCCCGTCATCGTCGGGACCGGCCAGCATGCGGCGACCGACATCCTGCGCACCGACGTGCTGCGCATGGTGCGCGGATCGACATTCGGCATCGGCACCATCCGTTCGAGCGGCTTGACGATGGCCTTCGTGCCGCTGCCGACCGATCGCGCCGAACTCAACGTCTATCCGCTTTCGCTGATGCGCGAACGCGCTGCGCCGGTTCCGGTCGCGGCCGAATGATCCTCCCCGTCATGAAAGGACATATTCCGATGATACGCAGGCACTTCCTGACGCTGGCGCTTGGCGCGAGCATTCTCGCCGGAGCAGGCGCCGGCACGGCAACCGCCCAGATGGCCGACAGCGTCACCGAGCCGGTGACGATCTCCTTCTACAACTACAATCTCGCGTCTGCCGGTCTCGGCCGCGAGGCGACGCTCGAACTCATCGCGGCTTTCGAGAAGGCCAATCCGATGATCAAGATCGAGCCGGTCGGCGTGCCGTCGAACGAGGTGCTCAGCCGTGTCCAGGCGGACATGATCGCAGGCCTCGAGGTCGACGTCGCGCAGCTCGTCTTCCGCGACCTGATCTATGCCGCCGAGCAGCTTGGCGCGCAGCCTCTGGAAGATGTCGTCGGCGACGAACTGTCCGCGCACGCGGCAGGCTTTGTGCCCAACGGACTGGCGCTGGGCGAGGTGAACGACAAGACCTACGGGCTCGCCTATGTCTTCTCGACGCCGGTGATGTTCATCAACCGCGATCTCTTCCGTGAGGCCGGCCTCGACCCAGACCAGCCGCCGCGCACCTGGGACGACGTCAAGCAGGCCGGCATCGCCATCGCCGAGAAGACCGGCAAGCACGGCTTCTTCCCGGGCGCCTACGGTCCAATCGACGGCACATTCGTCTACCAGTCGATCGTCATGTCGAATGGCGGCAAGGTGCGCGAGGGCAACACGCTCACCTTCGCCGACGAGAACCAGGCGGATGCCGTGGCGATGCTGCGCGACCTGATGGATTCCGGTGCGCATGCACGCATCGACGTCGCATCGCACATGGATACGTTCCAGTCCGGCAATCTCGGCATGTTCCTGTTCACGTCGGCGGTCCTGAGCCGGTTCGAGGAGGCGGCAGAGGGAAATTTCGAACTCGGGCTCGCGCCGATGCCGTCATTCGGCGAAAAGCCGACCGCACCGACCAATTCCGGTTCGGCCGTGTTCATGTTCTCGCAGGACCCGGTGAAGCAACGTGCGGCCTGGGAGCTGATGAAGTTCCTCACCTCCAACGAGGCCTACACCACCATCACCTCCAAGATCGGGTATCTTCCCCTGCGCCCGGCGACACTGACGGACGATCGGTACCTGAAGGGCTGGCTCGCGGAGAACCCGAAGTTTCAGGCCAACATCGAGCAGCTCGACCGCCTGACACCGAACGTCGCGTTTCCCGGTCCGAATTATCGTCAGGTCGAGAACATGATGAAGGAAGCGATGACCGAGGCCGTGTTCGGCGATGGTGATCCACGCGAGGTGTTGCGCACGGCACAGGAAACGGCGCAGCCGCTGATGCCGTCCAACTAAGTTTGCATCCCGTGCCGGGGCCGAGCGCCCCGGCACCAACCACCAAGACCAAGATGACCGAAACCGCCATTTCCGCTCGCCCGGCGACGGCCCCCGCGATGCCGCGTCTGCGGCTGCGGGCCGCCGAGCCCTGGTTATACCTCGCACCGGCGCTCGCCGTGGTTGCCGTGTGGACCTACGTGCCGCTGTTGCAGGCATTCGAATTGTCCTTCTACCAGTGGAACATGTTGCCGCGATCCCAACCGCAATTCGTCGGCTTGGGGAATTATGTGAATTTGCTCACACTGCCCGACATGCAGCGAGCGGTGGTCAATACAATTCTCTATACGGCCGGGCTGCTTCCTCTATCGGTGGGCATTCCGCTGGTGGTCGCACTGATGACGGCGGGACTGAGCGGGCCGCTGCGCAATCTCTATCGGGCGTTGATCTTCGTGCCGATGATCGTCGCGCCGATTGTTGCGGCAATCGTCTGGCGCTGGCTGCTCAACGAGGATCATGGCCTCGTCAATCACTGGATAGAGGCGATGGGTTTCGAAGCGGTGGGATTCCTGCGCGACCCGCAATTTGCGTTGTGGACGCTGGTCTGGATCACCGGGTGGAAGCTGATCGGCTTCTCGACGCTTCTGTTCGCGGCAGCCGACGCGGGCATCAATCCGAGCTATGTCGAGGCGGCACGCATGGATGGTGCCACCAACTGGCAGATCGTGCGCGATATCAGGCTGCCGCTGCTGTCTCCGACGATTTTGCTGCTGACGATGATGACGATCCTGTTCGGCGCGCAATGGAGCTTCGTCTACATCAACGCGCTGACCGGGGGCGGCCCGCTGGGCTCGACCACGAACGTCTATTTCGTGATGTGGGAATACGGCTTCAAGACGATGGCCGCGGGCTGGAGCACGGCCGCGGGAATGCTCGTCTTCGCGGTCTTCGGCCTCATCGCTCTGGCGTGCCTCGGGATCATGAAGAGGATGGCGTTCTATGACGAATAGCTCGCAGGCGCGTAAAGCGGGCGCCCATGCGGTGATGATCGTGCTTTCCGCGCTGGCCATCTTCCCGGTCTACTGGATGGTGCAGACGTCGTTCCGGCCCAGCAACGAGGTGTTCTCCACGCTGCTGTTTCCTACCGCCCCGACGCTCGACAATTATCGCGCGGTGATGGACGCCATGCCGATCCTGCGCATTCTGGGAAACACCTTCGTGATGGCCGCGGCGACGACGCTGGCGCAGGTGCTCACGGGGTTGCTCGCCGCCTGGGCCCTGGTGCGGTGGCGTTTTCCCGGTGGCCGGATCGCGCATTCCCTGATCGCGCTGTCATGGCTGGTGCCGTTCCAGGTGGTGATGATTCCCAACTATGTTCTGGCCACTCGGCTGGGGCTGCTCGACACGCTGGCCGGGCTGGTCATTCCCAACGCGGCCGCGGCGTTCGCGGTTCTGGTGCTCTACAATGCCATGCGCGGCTTTCCGCGCGAGGTTGTGGAAGCAGCGCGGATGGATGGCGCAGGCAGCTTCAGGACCCTAGTCGAAGTCGTGGTGCCGAACCTGCGCGCACCGCTCGCCTCCATCTCCATCCTCTGCTTCATCTCGGCATGGAACGAGTATTTCTGGCCGCTGCTGCTGATCCGAAAGATGGACAATGCCGTGGTCCAGATCGGGCTGCAGTTCTTCATGACGCAGGAAGGCAACGACTGGGGCCTCCTCATGGCCGCCGCCACGCTGGCGTCTCTGCCTATCCTCGCGCTCTACCTTGTCCTGCAGAGGCAGGTCGTCGAATCCTTCATGAAATCGGGTATCCGCTGATGTCTTCCAGTTTCGAACGCCACATCCGCCTGACGGGCGCCTTCAACGTCCGCGACCTCGGCGGGTACCCGGTGGCCGGTGGCGGCACCACGCGCTGGCGGTCGATGCTGCGCGCCGACGGCCTGCACGGCCTCGACGAGAATGACGTCGAGCGCCTGCTGGAGCTCGGCCTGCGCACCGTCGTCGACCTGAGAAGCAATGCCGAACTTGCCAACCAGCCCAGCCCGTTCGCAGCCCATGCTGTGGTGGCGTACCGTCATGTGCCGCTTTTCGAGGCGCTCGCGCCGGTGGATATGCTGACGACGGGGGCCGGCACGTTCGAACTCGCCGAACGCTATGCCGATGCTGCGGATCGCTGCCGCCCGGCGCTCGTCAAGGTCATCGAAGAGATCGACGACGCGCCGCAGGACGGCATCGTGCTGTTCAACTGCAGCGCCGGCAAAGATCGCACCGGGCTGGTTGCGGCGATGCTCCTCTCGCTGGCGGGCGTCCACGGGGATGAGATCGCCGCCGACTATGCGCTGACGGGCAGCATCGCGGCGCCGCTGCTCGAACGTCTCAAGGGGCAGGCGCTCAAGCGCGGCCTCGACGAGGCGATCGCGACGCGGTTGCTCGCATGCCAACCGGCGACGATGCATTCGCTTCTGCGCCATGTCGATGGCCGCTATGGCGGGTTCTCGGCCTATCTGGCGGATGGCGGCGTGGAGAGACGGCGCATCGACCGCATCGGCGCCCGTCTACGGGACGCCGTCGCTGCGGAATGATGGGACCCGGGCCCGTCAATCCTGCGGCTTGTCGCCGGCAGCAGCGCAGACAATGATCATCTCGACCTTGAGGGCCGGGTTGGCGAGCCGGGCCTCGAAGCAGGCGCGGGCAGGGGGTTCGACGCCGACGAGCCAACCGTCCCAGACTTCGTTGACCGCCGCGTAGTCGGCCATGTCGGCAAGAATGATCGCGACGAAGGCGAGCTTGCCCTTGTCGCTGCCGATCTTGCCGAGGCGAATGTCGGCCTTGGCGAGAAGTTGGCGCGCCTGTTCGGCTGCCGGCAGGTTGCCGTCATAGGGCGCTTCGGGGGTCACGGCAAAATAGCCGGTGCCGTTGAGGATCGTCGCAATGCTGGCGCGGCTGCCGACGCCGAGACGCTGGATGAGACCTTCGGTCAAATCTGGATTGATCGCGGCCATTGATCAGGCTCCCTTGCCTTCGGGAATGACGAAGACGGCCTCGGATGGCCAGCTAATCGTACAATCCTCGTTTTCCCTGATGACCACGACATCGCGGCCAAGCACGCGAACGCGCATCTGCTGGTCGCCGACATTGCCGATGACCAGCGCGTTGTCGCCGTAGTTGACGATGGTGTCGACATGCATCGACACGTTCTTGCGACCGTCGATCGGCTGGCGCGAGAGCTTGATATGTTCCGGGCGGATCAGCAGGCTGACGGGGCGGCCGGCATCCAGGGGCGCGGCCGGCTGATAGTCGCAATCGCCCAGCGCCTGCGTGCGCGCGACGCCTTTTGTTCCATCGACGATCGTCGCCGGGACGAGGTTGCTCTCGCCGACGAAGTTGGCGACGAAGCGGGTCTGCGGCTTGTGATAGATGTCGAGCGGGGTGGCCGCCTGCTGGATCTCGCCCTTCTCGAAAACGACGATGCGGTCGGACATCGACATCGCTTCCGACTGGTCGTGGGTGACGAATATGGTGGTGACGCCCAGTGAGCGCTGGATGCGCTTGATCTCGATCTGCATCTGTTCGCGAAGATTCTTGTCGAGCGCGCCGAGCGGTTCGTCGAGCAGCAGCAGCGAGGGCTCGAAAACAAGTGCGCGCGCCAGGGCCACGCGCTGCTGCTGGCCGCCGGACAGTTCCTTGGGATAGCGATGCGAGAAGCCCTTCAACCCAACGAGCCCGAGCATCTCTTCGGCCTTCTTCAGGCCCTCGGTGCGGCCAACGCCGCGCATTTGAAGCGGGAAGTAGACGTTGTCGGCAGCCGTCTTGTGCGGGAACAGCGCGTAGTTCTGGAAGACGATGCCGATGTTGCGCTCATGGGGCGCCAGGGCGGAAATCGAGCGGCCTTCGATCATCACGTCACCGCGCGTGGCCTTCTCGAAGCCGGCGATGATCATCAGCGTCGTCGTCTTGCCTGAGCCGCTGGGGCCGAGGAAGGTGACGAACTCGCCCTTCTCGACCGAGAGATTGACGCCGTCCAGCGCGGTGAAGTCGCCGAAAGTCTTGTTGACGTCGGTCAGTTCGAGATAGCTCGTCATAGCGTGTTCCAAGGGTTCTCGCCGTGGTCAGCGCCGCGCTAGAGCGGCACGTCGGCGCTCTTGCAGGGCGTTCCAGGCGAAGGGTGTCAGCAGGGCGACCAGGACGACCACGAAGAGGAGCGTCGAGATCACGGCGATCACGGGGTCGGCTTCTTGGCGAATGCTGTCGAACATCCGCCGCGGCAGCGTTTCGGCGTCACGGCCGGAGATGAAGATTGCCAGAACCGTTTCATCGAAAGACTGGATGAACGCGAACAGCGCACTGATGATGATGCCGGGCCGCAGGATCGGCAGGGTCACGTGCCGGAACGTACGGATCGGGCTGGCACCGAGGCTTTGGGCGGCCCGCTCCAGGGTGCGGTCGAAGCCCTTGAGGTTGGCCGACAGCACGAGGAAGGCGATCGGCACCGACAGGCAGGTATGGGCCACGACAACACCGAGATGGGTGTGGACGAAGCCGAGATTGCCCAGGAAGGAATAGTAGCCGATGGCCATGACGATGTGCGGCACAGCCAGCGGCATCAGCATCATCAGGTCGGCGATGTTCTTGCCTGCAAAGCGGTAGCGCACCAGCGCGAAGGTCGCCGGCACGACCAGCAGCATGGTCAGCACCATGGTAGCCATCGCGATGATGATGCTGTTCCATGTCGGCTGCAGCCAGCGCATGTCGCTGAAATAGGCGCGGTAATAGCCGAGCCAGTAGCCGGTTGGCGGGAACTGGAGCGAGTTGGCGTCGGAGAACGACATCGGCACGACGACTACCAAAGGTGCCGCGACGAAAATGATGATGACGACGCCGGCAATGCGCATGAAGCGGTCCATGGTCATCCCCAAAGCTTGTCGAGGCCGAATCGGCGGTGGTAGATCGCGAGCACGATCAGGGTGACGGTGAGCAGGATCATCGCCATGGCCGAGCCCATGCCGAAGGCAAGGAACTCCTCGATCTGCGTGCCGATAAGGCCGGCAATCATCTGCTCGCGCGGGCTGCCGAGCAGCACCGGCGTGACGTAGAAGCCGAGGCAGATGACGAAGACCAGCACGCAGCCATTGGCGATGCCGGGCGCAGTCAGCGGCAGATAGACGTGGCGCAGCAGCGAGAAGCCGCGCGCGCCCAGGCTCTCCGCCGAGCGGATCAGCGCCGGATCGATCTTCCGCATCACCGAATAGATGCTCATGATCATGTAGGGGGCCAGCATGTGCACCATCGCCAGCGTCGAGGCGAAGCGGGTGAACAGCATCTGCGGCGGCTGTTCGATTCCAAGCGACTGCATCAGCGCGACCAGCGGGCCATTATTGCCGAGAATGACCATCCAGGCATAGGTGCGGACCAGGAAGCTGGTCCAGAAACTCATGGTGACGAGCAGCAGGATCAGCATCGCGGTTCGCGGCCGCGAATGGTTCATCAGATAGGCCAGCGGATAGGAGACGATCAGGCAGCACACCGTCACGAGGGCTGCGGTCAGAAATGTGTTGATGAACACGCGCTGGTAAAGCGCGCCGGTCAGGGCACGCTCGTAGTTGGCGAGCGTCGGACGCGGATGCGTGAAGCTCATGATCGCCACGTCGGCCAGGGGGACGACGAAGAACACCGCGAGATAGGCGGCGAGCGGGGTCAGCAGCAGCCAGGGCCAGAGGTTGGGCCGCTGGGCAAGTCGGGAGATTGTCGTGCCCATGAGGAGTCGCTGGGTCCTGTGTTTGACCTACGGGGCGAGGAGCGGTCCGGGCGACGTGCGCCCGGACCCCGGTTGGCGATCAGGTCGCAAGCCATTCCTCGAAGCGCTGGGAAATCTCTTCCGGATCGGCACCGAGATTTGCGATGTCCTGCTCGAAGACCTGCGGGTAGTTGGTCGGAGAGGTCGGCATGCGCGCGCCTTCCTCCTCGGTGATGTACTCGTTGGCGGCGGGATTGAGCGGTCCGTAGTCCGCAGCCTTGACGAAGTTGGCAAGCGGCTCGCCGCTGGTCGCGAAGGCAACGAATTCCTTGGCGATGTCCATATTCGGAGAGTCCTTTGCGACCACCCAGTAGGCGCGGTCGATCTGGCCCTGATTCCAGGTCATGGCGACGGGCGCGCCGGCTTCTTCCGCCTCGAAATAGCGACCATGCCAGATGCCGATCATGTCGACTTCGCCATCGCGCAGGATCTGCGTGGACTGGGCACCCGCGGTCCACCAGACCAGCACGTGCTCCTTGATGCGATCGAGCGATGCGAAGGCGCGGTCGAGATCGAGCGGGTAGAGGTCTTCCACCGCGACGCCGTCGGCAAGCAGCGCCAGCGGGATGACGCGGGCAGGATAGCGCTGCAGCGAGCGCGGTCCGGGGAAGCGCTCGACATCCCAGAAATCGGCCCAGTTCTGCGGGCCGCCGTCCGGGTACTTGTCGGTGCGCCATCCAATCACCGTGGCGAAGGCGTGCGAGCCAACGCCGTTTTCGAACAGGCCACCCTCATACGGCGCTTCCAGATCCTCGATGATGCCTGCCTGGTTGGCGCGCACCAATTCGGCGCCGCCGAGCGTCGTGATGTCGAATTCGTAGACGCCCGTCTGGACCTGCTGGGCCAGCTTGGCGAACGAGACCGGGGAAACGGTACGGATTTCGATGCCGCTTTCTGCGGTGAACGGATCGAAGAGATTGGCGCGCGCCGCCTCTTCCCACGGTCCACCCCAGGTGTTGATGTAAAGTTCCTTCGACTGCGCACGCGCGATGTGCGGCATGGCGAGGCCGGCCGCGAAGGCTGCACCGGTGGTCTTGAGGAACGAGCGGCGCGTCGGTGTCATGAGGCCCGAGGGGCCGATGCGATAGGTGGTCATGATCAGTTCTCCTCTGTTGTTGTCCTGAAGGTCGCCTCGTAGAGGCGAAGCCAGTTGCCGTGGGTTATCTTTGCGACCTCTTCTTCCGAGAATCCCACGCTGCGGAGGCCGTTGGGGATGACGTTCATGTCCTCGACGGTCTGGAACCAGTCGGGTGGTGGCGCCTTGATCGGCCGGCCTGCTGCGCTGGCGCCGTAGTCGACGCCGCGCGTCCAGCGGCCCTGCCGCATCCAGGCATAGTCCGGCGCGGTGAAGTTGTGGCTGCGGTCGGTGCCGATGGCGACGGCGTCGATGCCGGCGATGTCGACGGTCTTCGCAACCATCCCGCACCATGCCTCGATCGTCTTGCAGAACGCGTCGCCAGTGATGTTGCGGTAGGCCGCGCAGCCGATCACGCCGCCGGTTTCCTTCAGGCCCTTGAGCACGTCGTCGGACTTGTTGCGCTTGTGGTCGAACAGCGAGCGCGCATTGGCGTGGGTGACCGCGATCGGCTTGTCGGATGCCTCGATGGCATCCAGCGTCGTGCGGTCGCCGACATGGCTGCAGTCGACGAGGATGCCGGCCTTGTTCATCTCGCGCACGACTTCCTTGCCGAAACGGGCGAGGCCGGAGTCCTCCGCTTCGTAGCAGCTTCCGCCGAGTTCGTTCTGGTTGTTGTAGGTGAGCTGCACGACCCGGACGCCGAGTTCGGCGAAGAACTCGACGAAGCGGATGCGCGCATCGAACAGGTTGGCGTTCTGGTAGCCGAGGATGACGGCGACCTTGCCGGATTCGCCAATGCGCTTCACCGCAGTGGAGGTCGTGGCGATTTCGCAGATATCGGCATTGTCGCGTACGAGGTCACGCCAGCGACCGAGCGAGTCGAGCGATTCAACCGCGCCTTCCCAGAAGCCGCAGGTGACGACAACGCCGCCGACGCCCGCGGTCTGGAGGGACTGGAACGCCTGGCGGTCGAAATGACCGCATTGCAGTCCGTCGATGATCATGAGGTCTGCCTTTCCGTTTCGCGGCCGCCATCCGGAGCGGCAAGGAAGCTGATGTCGGTCTCGTCGTCATTGTCGCGGCGGCCGATGACGGTGCCGTCGTCATTGACGATGAGCGGCCCGGCGTGGCGGCGCGACACCACGCTGTCGGGTGTGAGGGCCTTCTGGGCGCGCTCGTAGATGCGCCACCATAGATCGGCGGCGATCGGCGTGCCGTCGGTGAGCAGGCTCCACAGAACTGGCTCGTCGGTCGCCAGGTCGCCTGCCAGCCGGAGAGGTGTCGCGAGGAGAAGATGCCCGTCATTCGCATCCAGCGCGATGCGAAGGCCGCGACGACGCCCGTACTCGGCCGCGACCTGCAATTCGCTCTCGTCGACGACATTGGCGACGGTGATTTCCGCTGTGCCGAAGCGGGCGACCAGTTCGCCGGCGAGGTCGAGCAGCGAAGGTATGGCAACCCACGCATGCTGACCTGCCGCGTCGAGCCGAAGCACCGGGCCATCTTCCGAAGCAATGGTGATGGCCGCGGGGTCCGCCAGCTTCAGCGCGTCGAAGCGATCCTCGATGAGGGCAAAGCCGCCAAGTCCCAGACCTTGTGACAGCATGATGATATCGGTCTCCGCAAGGACAAAGCCCTTGGGCAGGCCGGTGAGGGACAGGATGCGCTCGCTCATCATGCGCATCTCGCGCGGCATGACGCGGAGCGTGGTTTCGGTCGCGGCGTTCATTGGACGGGTTCTTCCGGATAGGCCCAGAACGCGGAGCCGCCGGCGCGGATCTCGTCCGGCGTCGGGGCGCCGTGGTAGAGAACGCCGCGCAGATTGCGGCGCAGGAAATCGCGAGTCTTGTCAATGCCGTGCAGGCCCGCATTCATCAGGCGCACGAGGTCGATCGGCGTGAACTCTTCGGAATTGATGTTGCCCATCGGTGTATGGAAGCTCGCATTGCGTAGCCCCTGGACACGCGCCGTGAGATAGCGGTGCTCCGGGTGGCGCATCAGTACACGCGATAGGGGCGTATCCGCTGCGACGGCATCGAGATCGGCCACAAGGCGCTGCAGGTCGCCGCAGATGTCGAGGCCGAGATCGATTGCCTCGGGCACCTCTTCGCGCAGGCCGCGGCGCGGCTCTTCCGCCGTCTCCGACTTGTACCAGACGAAGCGTCGCGATGCCGGGGAGGACAGGTCCTCTTCGAGCGCCCAGCCATAGGCTTCGCGCAGATGCGACGCCAGCGAGCCCACGCTTTCGGTCGGATCGAGGGTGAATTCGTCCGCACCTTCGACCGTGGCGGCAAGCGCGTCGGCTTCGAGGGGAACCAGTTCTATGACCAGCGAAAGGAAGGTTTCCAGCGCTTCCGGCGTGACGCTCATGTCGAACTTGTGCGCCAGCGTCTGGAGCGGACGCGTGGTGGCGGCCTCGTCGACCATCCCGTCTGCTGCGAAGCGTTCGAGAGCCGCAGCGATCGTGTCGACATCGTCGGCAATCTGCGCGCTCGATGCGAAACTTTCATACATCATCTTGTCCTGCCGGCGGAAGGTGGCGGCGCGGCGCAGCAGGGCCAGAAGTTCGCCGACGCGCGGATCGGCGGGGGCGAGTTCGAGCGCAAGTGCCGACGCGATCGCCTTTTCGCGCGCGGCGAGCCAGCTTCCGATGAGGCGTGGATGCTTGTGGACGAAGAAGATCAGGCCAAGTGCCGAGCCATTGCCGACACCGAGGAAGCGGCGGATCGCGGGGTCGAGCGAAACGGCGGTGTCGGACTGGAGGCGGGCGAGGTGTTCGACGAGATCGCAGGAATATTCCCGCATCAGATAGGCGGTCAGAAGCTGCGCCTGCAGCGGCCCACCCAGTGGGTGATCGCGACCCAGCGAGGGGAAGGATTTCGTCCCGAACGTGCCGTTGCCGTCGAGACCGGTGTTGCGCATCAGGTAGCAGACCTGGGAGAGTTCCTGCATGTCCGGCTGACGGCCTGCGGCAAGTTGCGATAGCGTATAGTCGAAGACACGCATGGAACGGTTCGCGCGGCACCAGACCAGCGCGTTTTTGGTCGCGCGGCCGCGATAGAGCTTTGGCAATTCGCGGCGCGCGGCTTCGATGTCGGCGTCTGTCGCCGGCCCCTCGTTGAGGGTTCCCATCATGTCCCAGGCACGGCCGATGATGCGGCCGGTTCGCGCTTTTCGGCTGGGAGGATGCGAAAAGCCGATGAACGAGAACTCCTGTCCCGGGGTCTTGATGGAATAGACGACGGTGCCGCTCGCGGACGCGTCGACATCGAAGCGTTGGATGGAAATGTCCCAGCGCTGCCGCAGCATGCGGTTGACGAGCGCGCGGGTGATCGAAACGCGGCTGGGCTGAAGCGCGGCAAGCCGCTGCGGCCTCATCAGATCTGACTGCGGCCTGGGATATGCCGCTGCGCCAACGGTTTGCATGGTCCTATCGTTCTCCCCGATGGATGCGTGTCGCCTCGGCCGCGGCGCGCAGCAGCGGCGCCCTGAAACGGTCGAGGTCGAAGCGCATTTCCGGCATGACCAGCGACAGCGTGGCCACGCACTTGTCGTGAATGTCGAAAACCGGCGCTGCGATGGCCCGCACGCCGACCTGCGTGTAGCCGCTGGACGAGGCGAAGCCGTCGCGGCGTGCGGCGTCCAGTATATCGCTCGACGCCAGCGGCTCGCCGCCCGCCTGCAGGCGGCGAAGCGTGGATTCGTCGGCGAAGGCGGTGAGGATGCGTCCCGATGCCGAGCCTTCGAGAGACATCGTGGTGCCGATCTTCTGTTCGGCGCGCAGCACGCTGTCGGACTCGACGCGCGAGATGATGCAGGGCAGGCCGCGGTCCAGCACAGCGAGAGACGCCGTCTCCGAAACGTCTTCCACCAGTCGCTCCAGCACAGGCTGGACGCGGCTGCCGAGGCCGGCCTGTTCGAGCGCTGCAGCGGCAAACCGCGTGACATGCATTGAAAAGCGGTAGCGGAGCTGGTCGTCCTGTTCGAGCCAGCCTGCTTCCATCAGGGTCAGGAGACGCTGATAGGCGGTGGCGCGCGACAGGCCGGATGCCGCGGCGACCTCCGGAAGGCGCATCGGGCGGGCGCTGGCGGCGAGAATATCGAGAAGTGAAAGCGTCTTCAGCACCGTCGACAACGGCCTGACGCCTCCCTCTTCTTGTATTCTATTTGAATATGACGTCTCCATAACAAATACAGAATTGCGTCATCATCCAATCCTGTCAATCCACACGCTCAAGATTTTTTCCACAACCCACTGGGGCCAGAAGCCGAAGCCGGCTCAAGTAGCTGGAATCTCTCCGGTTTGGCGCGCCATTGAATCGTCGCGGTGCGGCGTGAAGTTGTTAGCCGGAAAGGTTGAAGCCTCATACGGGCCGGATGCCGTTCCGCCGCAAGGCGTTCCGGATCGCGCGTGGAGCGCGGAACAGGGCTGTCCTGGGTTGGCCAAGATAGTAGGCACGTCACGTGCTGCGGCGGCCGGCGCTCAGGCAAGTTGCGGTGGAATGTTCTCGCGGAAGATGACTTCCATGTTGAGCGGTCGCTGCCGGACATCGCCCCTCGCGGCATCGAATGGCCGCGCGAAGCGGGCGAGAGTCTGCGCGATGACCTGGTCGGGATCGGAATTGATCACCACGTCCATCGTCCCCTCGATGAGGAGTCGTCGGGTGTCGCTGGTCAGTCCGTGACCGATGAACACCACCTTGTCCGAACGGTCCTGTTCTCGCAGGGCGCGTCCAATTCCGTCGGAGGAGCCGCCAACATTGTAGATGCCGACGAGATCCGGATTCTGCTCCAGCAGGGACAGCGTATGGCGGTAGTTTTCGTTGCGGTCGTCGTGCCCCTCGCGCATGCCGACAACCTTCAGCCCTGGATGTGCCTCCTCGATGAGGCTGAGGAACCCCATCTCCCGCTCGGCATGGGCCCGGTAGTTGCGGCTACCCGCCACCAAGGCGACGCTGCCTTCACGGGCGCGGCAGAAGCGGCCCAGCAGGTACGCAGCGGTCCGCCCGGCCGCCTGGTTGTCGAGCCCGACATAGTATTCGCGCGCGGCATGCGGCAGGTCCGAGACGATCGTCACGAGACGCGTTCCCTGGGCGCCGACTTCCTCGGCCGCCTCGCGCACGAGCGGATGGTCGATGGCCATGAAGGCGATGCCGTCCGCCCAGCGGGCGTGGTGGCGCAATGCCGTGGCGAGGGCCTCGGCGTTGAAGCTGTCGATGAAGAAGCAGCGCACCGGCGCCTCGTCGCGCACCCGGGTGTCGGTGATCGCGCGCACCTTGTCACCCAGCAGACGCAGATAGGGATTCGCGCCCATGGGCAGCAGGAACGCGACGTTGGCGGGGCGCCGTGTCGACAGACGGTCTCGCTCGTCGGCGCTCATGTAGCCGAGCTCGACGGCGGCGGCGAGCACGCGTTCGACAGTGCGGACCTTGACCCCCTTGCGGCGGTTCAACACGCGGTCGACGGTTGCCAACGATACGCGCGCTTCTTCCGCCACATCGGCCATCGACGGGACCAAGCGATCTGACTGCACCTCAAAAAACCTCAAAAATGGTTATTTGACGTGAAGCATGATGCTTCATAGCCTCTTGTCAAGAGGAGCAAGTTTCGAAGCTGGATCGATTCCGGCGGCCCTCGAAACACGTCAAGGGAGGACAGCATGGCAGGAAGTATCAACTCATTCACCCGTCGTGGCGCGATGGCGCTTGGCCTGGGCGCCGGTGCGCTTGCGATGACGCCACGCTGGGCATCCGCCCAGTCCGTCACGCTTCGATACGGCCACAACAACGAGCCGGCCAGCGTCGCGGGTGCCCAGGCCGACTGGTTCGCCGAAGCCGTCGGCAAACATTCGAGCGGCGACCTGCTCGTCGAGGTGTTTCCCTCCTCGCAGCTCGGCAAACTCCAGGAACTTGCCGAAGCCGCTTCACTGGGCACGATTGCGCTGACCCACAATACTGCGGGTGGTATCGGGTCGCTCTACGAACCCTTCGCGGCCCTCGACACCCCCTATCTCTATCGCGACGTCGACCACCTCATGAAGGTGATGGACGTCAATTCCCCGGTGATGCAGGAACTGAACGAGGGCCTGGTCGCGGCGGCAAACGTGCGTGTCATCTACGCCCATTATTTCGGCCGCAGGAACCTGACCGCCAACAAGGCCGTCTACAGCCCCGCCGACCTTGCCGGCGAGAAGATCCGCGCCGTTCCGTTCCCGATCTACCAGACGGCGATCGAAGGAATGGGTGCAGCACCTGTCCCCGTCGACTGGTCGGAAGTGCCGACCGCTCTGGCGACCGGCGTCGTCGCCGGGCAGGAGAATCCCGTCAACGTCATCCTCAATGTGAAGCTCTATGAGGTGCAGTCGCATCTGATGCTGACCGGCCACATGGCGAATGCCGAGGTGGTGGTGATGAACGAGGATGCGTGGCAGGGCCTGTCGGACGCCCACAAGGAAGCGGTAACCGCCGCGGCCTCGGACATCCGCGATCGTGCGACAAAGGCGATCCAGGACAATGAGGAGAAGGAGACCGAGGAACTGCGCAAGCTCGGAATGACCGTCATCGGGCCAGAAGAAGGGCTCGAGGTCGATGCGTTCCGCGACTCGGTGTCGAAGCTCGTGGACGAGCGTTTCGGCGAAAAGTACGGCGATCTCTACGACAAGATCCGGGCCATTTCCTGATCGGACGCCAAGGGAGGTTGCGGCCATGAACGGCGAGACGGACGTCGCGGGCGGAAGGGCACTGGAAGGCGTGGCGATCGGCTGCCGTGTCGTTTCCATGCTGCTCCTGGCGCTGATGTGCGCGCTCATCGTCGGCCAGGTGGTCGGCCGCAACCTCTTCGATACCGGCATGCCATGGGCCGACGAACTCGCCCGCTTCTGCGGCGTGGCGATCGTCTTCCTGTGCGTGCCGCTGCTTGCTCTTCGCGGACAGCACGTCGCCGTGGACATGGTTCCGATGCTGTTGCCGGACCCCGCGCGGCGATGGGTCGGCCTGTTTGCCGAAATCCTAATCCTCGCCTTCGCCGCGATCGCGCTCTGGGGGCTCTACGCATTTCTCGGGCGGGCATGGAAATTCGCCAGCCCGTCGCTGGGCATACCCAACTGGGTCTTCTATTCGCCCGCGATCGTCGGATTCTTCCTGCTTGCGGTGATATCGGCCGTGCGGGTGGTCGGCCTCGTGCGCAACCAACCGCTGCCGCAGGCCGACAAGGTCCTTCCATGAGCATCGTCCTCATCATCGTCTTCTTCGTCGCGCTGGTGGTCGGCGCACCGATCGCGGTAGCGCTCGGGCTTTCGTCGGCGCTGGCGATCGTGCTTTTCGACCTGCCCGTCCACGTGCTGGTCCAGCGGGCGGTCAACGCGCTCGATTCGACGCCCTTGCTGGCGGTGCCGCTGTTCATTCTCGCGGCGAGCCTTCTCAATGCGATGGGCGTGACGACACACATCTTCGATCTCGTGCGGCTTGTCGTGGGCCGCATCCGCGGTGCCGTCGGGCAGGTCTCGATTCTCGTCAGCCTGATCTTCTCGGGTGTCTCCGGCGCGGCGCTGGCCGACATCGGTGCGCTGGGCAAGATCCAGATCGACCAGATGGTGGCGCAAGGCTATACGCGACGCTTCGGCGCGGGTATCACCATAGCTGCAGCCACTATCGGCCCAATCTTTCCACCCTCGATACCGTTGATCATCTACGCCAGCGTGACCAATGTCTCGGCGGTGCAGCTCCTTGTCGCGGGGATCGTGCCGGCGCTGCTGATCACTGCTCTGCTGATGGCGCAGGTGGCGGTGATGGCGCGTCTCTACGATCTCCCACGTGACACGGTCAGCCCGTCGCTGCCCGCAATCGCGAAGAAGGCGCTCGTCTCACTGCCGGCGCTAGCGGCTCCGATCCTGCTTATCGGGGGCCTGCTCAGCGGCTATTTCGGACCGACGGAGGTCGCCGGGGTCACTGTCGCCTACGCACTGCTGATCGGCTTTCTTGTCTATCGCACACTGACCTTGAAGGCGGTCTGGGAGAGCCTGCGCGAGACTGCGGAAGCCACGGCGGGCATTCTCTTCATCGTCGCGACGGCAGCGGTGTTTGCCTGGGTCCTGACGCTGGACCGCGTCCCCGCAGTCGCTGGAAGTTTCCTTCTCGGGCTCTCCGACAATCCACTCGTGCTTCTGCTGCTGGTCAATCTGCTGCTGCTTGTCGTCGGCATGTTCCTGGAGTCGATCGCAGCGATCCTCATCATCGCGCCGATCGTCGCACCGGCACTGCATGCGGCGGGCGTCGACCCGCTGCAACTGGGCATCGTGTTCGTGCTCAACCTGATGATCGGGCTGCTGACGCCGCCGGTCGGCATGAGCCTCTACATGGTCTCGATCATCGCCAAGATGCCGGTGCATTCGGTGGTGCGCGGGGTTCTTCCGTTCTTCGTTCCTCTCGTCCTGTCGCTGCTGGTGGTGTCCGCAATACCCGCCGTTTCGACGTGGCTCCCCAATCTTCTGTCGCAGTAGGTAATTTTCATGAGCAGGTTTCTGGGTGCGATCCGTCAGCTCGGCTATGTGGTCGACGATATCGAAGCGGCGATGACGCACTGGCATGAGGTCATGGGCGTCGGTCCGTGGTTCTACAATCCCAAGGTGCCGATCGAAGACTACCGATATGACGGCAACTCCTATGAGCCGCACAATTCGGTGGCGCTCGCCAATAGCGGCTTCATACAGGTGGAACTGATCCAGTGCCGCAACGACGCGCCGTCCATGTATCGCGACTTTCGCCAGGCCGGCAGGCTCGGCCTTCAGCATGTCGCCTTCTGGACGCAGTCGTATGACGAGGACCTCGCCCGGATGGAAGCGCAGGGGTTTGCGCCGAAGATGAGCGGCAAGGTCGGCGAGAATGGCCGCTTCGTCTATTTCGACAAGGAGGCGCATCCGGGCACGGTGATTGAGCTTTCCGAAGTGATGGGGCCAAAGGGACGGATGTTTGACATGATCCGCGCGGCGTCCGAAGGCTGGGACGGCAACGATCCGGTCCGGCCTTTCCCCGACCTCTCGGCGATCTGAGATGCCGGTGCGCGACGATCGCATAGAGGCGAACTACCTGATCGAGACGCCGCTGGAGCCGGCCAGGATCGCGGCGATCATGGCGGGCGAGCAGAGCTGCGGTACATTCGTCCGCGTCGCCGGCGAGACCGACGAATTGCGCGAGCGCGCGGCAGCCGAGGTTCTGTCGGTAGAGGAGATCGAAAGCGTGGACGCCCCGAGCCTCACCAGCGCGTGGCTTGAGCGCAAGGGAACGCAGGGGCCGTGGCGGCGCGCCAAGGTGACGGTTTCGTTCCCGGTCGCCAATATGGGTGCAAACCTGCCAACGCTGGCCGCAACGGTTGCCGGCAACCTGTACGACCTCGGAGAGGTCACCGGCCTGCGCCTGCTCGACATCGCGATTTCGCAGCACTACCGCGCCCGTTTCGAGATGCCGCTGGCGGGCGTTTCGGGCACGCGCAAGCTGCTGGGTGTTCATGATCGACCGATCTTCGGCACGATCATCAAGCCGAACGTTGGTCTTCGGTCGCACGAGATCGCGGAACTCGTCGCGGTCCTGTGCGAGGCGGGCGTCGACTTCATCAAGGATGACGAGATTTGCGCCAACCCCGACCACGCGCCGCTGGCGGAACGCGTGCCGGCGGTGATGAAAGTGGTGCGCGCGCATCGTGATCGAACCGGCAAGGAGGTGATGGTTGCATTCAACATCACCGATGAGACCGATGCCATGCGCCGCCATGCCGAACTCGTCGAGCGTGAGGGCGGGTTGTGCGTAATGGCCAGTCTCAACTGGTGCGGCCTTTCCGCTATGCAGACGCTGCGGCGCGCAACGCCGCTTGCCATTCACGGCCATCGCAACGGCTTCGGCGCGCTGTCGCGCCATCCGCTGCTGGGCATTGGCTTCGACGCCTATCAGGCGCTGTATCGGCTTGCCGGGGTGGACCACATGCATGTGCACGGCATCGGTGGAAAGTTCTCCGATCAGCCCGCCGAAGTCGAGGCCGGGGCACGACGCTGCCTGCAGCCTCTTGCTGCCGATGCCGCCGATAGCTCGGACATCGTGATGCCGGCGTTCTCCTCCGGCCAGTGGGCCGGCACGTTGCCAGTGACGGCGCAGGCGACCGGGTCGGGAGACTTCATGTTCATGGCCGGAGGCGGAATTCTGGCGCACCCCGATGGTCCGGCAGCCGGCGTAAAGAGCCTGCGCCAGGCGTGGGAGGCGGTATCGGAAGGGCGCGACCTGGCGGAGGCCGCGGCCGCGCGGCCGGAACTTCAGGCAGCGCTTGCCTTCTTCGGGCGATGAGATGGCCGACTACGTCTTCATAGGAGACGATTTTACCGGAGCGTCGGACACGTTGGCGACGCTTTCCGAGCGCGGCGTGCCTTCCCGGTTGTTCATGGTTCACCCGACGCCGGGAGACGCAGCCGGGTTGGACGCCGTAGGTATAGCAACCGATTTAAGGGCACGTACGCCCGGCGAGATCGCGGAGCGGCTCGCGGTTCTGGGGCCGGTCGTTTCGGCCCTGTCGCCGCGTATCGTGCACTACAAGGTGTGCTCAACATTCGATTCCGCGCCGCATGTCGGCAGCATCGGGCAGGCAGTGCTTGCGCTTGAGGCGGCGCTGTCGCCGAGCCGGACGATCGTGCTCGGCGGCCAGCCAAGCCTTGGCCGGTATTGTTTCGAGGGGACACTGTTCGCAAGAGCGCCTGACGGCGGCGTCCACCGCATCGACCGCCACCCTATCATGAGCCGCCATCCCGTGACGCCGATGGCGGAAGCAGACCTTCGCCGGCATCTCGCCAACCAGGGACTGGAAGGGATGGCGCTGCTGCCACATCGCGCGCTGGGCCAGCCGCTCGACGAAATCGCGCGGAGCCTTCAGGAGCATGCCCGCATCCTTGCCGACGCGGCTGACGGTGACGATATCGATCGGCTGGGGCAAGCCCTGCGCGGCCTTGCACGGACTGAAAGACCGCTGCTTGTCGTCGGAGCCAGCAGCGTCGCCGAGGCGGTTTACCCTGCGCCGCCACGCCACGTCGACATCGGCGATGCGGCAATCCAGCCGGTGCCCGGGCCGCGGCTGGTGATCGCCGGCAGCCGATCCGCCGCGACGGCGACACAGGTGGAGCGGGCGCGCAGCTTTGCCAAGGTGCCGCTCGATCGTGCCTCGCTCGCCGTCGCCGATGCGCTTGCCGGGCAATGTGCGTCAATGCTTGCCAACGGGACCAACGTTCTGGTGCATCTGCAGCCCGACGCCGACTACGGCCTTTCCGCCACCGAACTCTCCGAATGGATCGCTGCGCTGGCTGCGGACATTCTCACGCGGCAGCCTGTCGGTGCCATCGCTGTCGCCGGCGGCGACACGTCGAGCGCGGTGGTCCAGAAGCTCGGTTTCCGCAGCCTTTCGTTCGAGACACGCGCCGGCAGTGGTGTCGCGATCTGCAGGGGGCATGCGCCCGGCAGCACGCTCGACAGAGCGCGCCTACTTCTCAAGGGCGGGCAGGTCGGGGAAGCAGACCTGTTCGAACGCTTCGCGACAGGCTGACATCTCAGCGTCATGCCGATAGGCTTTGCTGCATCACGATTCCAAAAACGGGCGATCGATGCGCGCTTCTTCACTCTCATGCCGGAAACGTCGCCCATGACTTTGGCGTCCGAAACACGCCAGCGGGGCAGTGTTGGAGAGGTGTTCATCGCCTTTCTCGGCCTCGGGCTGACCTCATTCGGCGGCCCTATCGCCCATCTGGGCTATTTTCGCGACGCCTTCGTCGTACGGCGCAAATGGCTGAGCGAGCAGGCCTATGCCGACCTCGTCGCATTGTGCCAATTCCTGCCCGGTCCCGCATCGAGCCAGGTTGGCATGGCGCTCGGCCTGCAGCGGGCGGGCCATGCCGGAATGCTGGCGGCGTGGATCGGGTTCACGCTGCCGTCCGCGATGCTGCTGATCGCGTTTGCATATGGGGCGTCGGCGCTCGGCGGCGAGGGCGGCAGCGGTTGGATCGCGGGACTGAAGGCAGCGGCGGTCGCGGTTGTCGCGCATGCCGTGCTGGGCATGGCAAGAAGCCTAGCACCGGACCGTGAACGCGCCACCATCGCCGTTCTCGGCATGGTTGTGGCAATGCTGATGCCGACAGCGGTCGGTCAGGTCGCCGTATTGGTGGCCGGAGGCTTGATCGGCCTGGCGTGGTTGCCGGCCAGCGACACTGGAAACGGGGCGCATGACGACCTTGCCGTTCCCGTTGGCCGTAGGGCCGGCGCGATCTATCTGCTGATCTTCTTCGTGCTGCTTGCCGGCCTGCCGATGCTGGCTGCCGCCACCGACGATGGCATGCTGCGCATGGTCGATGGCTTCTATCGCGCCGGCGCGCTCGTCTTCGGCGGCGGCCATGTGGTGCTGCCGCTTCTGCAGGCCGAAACGGTCGAAACCGGGTTGGTGGGGCGAGAGGCGTTTCTTGCGGGATACGGCGCTGCACAGGCGGTTCCCGGTCCGCTCTTCACCTTTGCCGCCTATCTCGGCGCCGTTCAGCAGACACCGCCGAATGAGGTTGTGGGAGGCGTGATCGCGCTGATCGCGATTTTCGTGCCGTCGGCGCTGCTGATACTGGGTGGGCTGCCTTTCTGGGACGGATTGAGAAAATCGTCTACCGCCCGCAAGGCGCTCATGGGCATAAACGCGGCCGTCGTCGGGCTGCTGGCCGCCGCGCTCTACGATCCGGTCTTCACGCAGGGTATCGCCTCGCCAACCGCGATGGCGATCGCGGCAGCGGCGTTCGTCGCGCTGGCCGCCTGGCAGGTGCCGTCATGGGCGGTGGTGGTTGCCGCCGGTCTCGTTGGTTTCGTGACGCTGTAACGCGCCGCGTCTCAAGGCGAGGCTTGAAACATCTGCGCAAGAACTCAATCATGATCCGTGCGTTGATGTTCCGGAGCATCTGAAGGGAACCGATCCATGAAAGTCACCTATCATATCGTCGAACATGACGGCGGCTGGGCCTACAAGCTTGGCGACGTCTATTCCGAGACCTTTCCAAGCCACGATGCGGCATTGGCTGCGGCGCGGCGCGTCGCCGTGGAGCAACAGCAGCCGGGGCATTCGGCAGGCATTACCTGGGAAGACGCCAAAGGTGAGTGGCACGAGGAAGTGGCCCGTGGCGACGACAGGCCACAAGTCGACGTCGAGGATGGTTGATATCGCGATTCCGGTTTCGCGGACCTGTGCAAGAAAGGCGCCGCGCCGCCAGTAGGCGACCGCAAGATGCTCGCCCTTGGACAGGCCGCACGCTTCTCGCCAATGGCGGTGAATCGCTTGGACATCGATAAATTCGGCGGTGGTTCATACGCAAGCCTCGGGCCGGAGATCTCATCCAGCCCTAAAACTTGACTAACATGATCATGTTTGGCTTATAGGGTGGGCGAGGGGGCGGCAATGAAGGCCCCCGCCAGGAGATCCGCCCGGTGCAGACCAAACCTTTCGGCCCCCGCATGCACAGCGAGATCGAAGGCTTCGTTGTCGTCGGCGAACTGAAATGGCGCGCGTGGGCGGGTATCGTCGCCGACATCTGGGAGGTCGAATGCAGCGCGAGCGCCAACGGCACCTATCTGTCGCCCGACCCGCGCCTCTTCATCCCGATGGACCTGAAAGGGCACGGACGCTTCCTGCTTCGCATGGACGAAGGCGCGCGAAGCTACGCGCATGAGCTTCCCTACTCGATGAGCTACATTCCGGCGGACCAGGAGGTACGCGGCGAGGCGTTGGGGCTGACGCGCATCAAGCATCTCGACCTGCACATGAGCGAAGTCTCCATCAGGCGTCGGTTCGGACGTGCGCTGAGGCGAGAGAACCTGGTCGAACCGCGCCTTGGCCTCGAAGACGAACGGATTGCGACGCTGGCGCGCCTCATTGCCGCGACGCTCGAGGCGGATGAGCCTTGCCACGACCTTTACCTCGACGGGCTGACGAATGCGCTACTTGCAGTGCTCTTCGACGTGCGGCCAGAGACGCGAAAGCGCCGGCCAGCGCTGTCGCGCGCGCAATTGCGGTTGGTCATGGACCATGTCGACGCTCATTGCCTGGAGACGATCCGGCTGAGCGACCTGGCGCGGCTGATCGGCCTTTCGGACACCTACTTTAGTCATGCTTTCAAGGCGGCTGCCGGCGTGCCGCCGCATCGCTGGGTGATGCAGGTCCGGATCGCCAAGGCCCAGGAGATGCTGGCGCGGTCCGACCAGCCTGTCAGTGCCGTGGCGGCGCAATGCGGATTTGCCGACCAGGCACATTTCAACCGCGTGTTTCGATCGGTGGCGGGCACGACCCCGGCGTCGTGGAAGCGCGAAAATCGAGGCGACGGAGAGTGACAATCCTGCATCACTCAACGCTGCAAGCTACAATTGGGACCAAGAATGCTCAATTTTGCCAAGACTGTACAAGCCGTCGCCCTTAAGTGGAAATAAGCAGTCAAGTTTGAAGCCGGTGGGTGCCGGTATCGACTTGATCTGGGGGTAACATGACCATCGGTTTCCATCTTCGCTCCGGACTGGCGGGCAGTGTCGCGGCCGTCGCCATCATCGCGTCGTCCATTGCGCAGGCCCAGGACGGCAACGTGACGCAACTCGAGAGGCTCGTGGTCGAGGGGCAGGGCGGCGAGGCTGAGGAAGCGGGTGGCGTCGGCCCGGTCGAGGGCGTCGTCGCCAAGACGTCGCGCGTCGGTGCCAAGAGCGCGACCGCGCTGCAGGAAATCCCGCAATCCGTTTCCGTCATCGGCCGTGAGGAGATCGACGATCAGGGCGCCCAGAAGGTCGATGAGGCGCTTCGCTACACCGCCGGTGTCTTCTCTCAGCCCTTCGGTCCGGACAGCGACACGAACTGGATGTTCATTCGCGGCTTCCAGGCGACGGCGACGGGCGCGTACATGGACGGGCTGCAGCTCTTCAGCTACGGCTTCGGCGGCTTCTATGTCGACAGCTTCGGCCTGGAGCGCATCGAGGTGCTGAAAGGGCCGGCGTCGGTCCTATATGGCGGTTCCAACCCCGGCGGCATGGTCAATTACGTCAGCAAGCGTCCGGAATTTGCCCGCAAGCGCTATGTGGAAACCGGCGTCAACGATGCCGGCAACGCCTATCTCGGCTTCGACATCGGCGACGTCGTCGATGACACCATCGCGATGCGCATGACCGGCCGGATCGCCGGCGGCGATACATACAGCGACTACCAGGACGGATGGCGCGGCTTTATCTCGCCGTCGATCACCTGGAAGCGCGACGAGGAGACCAGCCTGACGCTGCTGGGCAACTACACGCACATCGACGAGAACCACAATGGCGGCAGCTTCCTGCCCTATGAAGGAACCGTCGTCGACCGTATCTTCGGCGGCGTGAATTACGGTCGCATCGACCGCGATGCCAATTTCACCGAGCCGTCCGTCGATCTTTACGAGCGCGAGCAGGCGTCGATTGGCTATGAATTCGAGCATACGCTGGACAATGACTGGAAGGTGCGTTCGCTGGCCCGCTTCGGCGTGGCGAATGTCGACGAGGTCAGCATCTATCCGGACGGCTGGGCCGATGCGACAAGCCTCAACCGTATCAATTTCGGCCACGACACCACGTCGACGACGTTCCTGATCGACAACCAGATCGAGGGCACGATCGTGACCGGTCCGGCGGAACACCGCATCCTGGCCGGCATCGACTACAAATATTACAACATCGACCAGGTCCAGTCCTCGGCGCTGTTCGGCACGACGCCGCAGATCGATGCCTTCGACCCTGTCTATGGCGCGGCGCTGACGGATCGCGTCAGCTATCTGAACCAGGACCTGACCCAGCAGCAGCTCGGCTTCTACCTGCAGGACCAGATCCGCTTCGGCGGCGGCTGGCTCGCCACGCTCAATGGCCGCTATGACCATGGCTGGCTCGAGGCGCACGACATGGCGACCTACTATTCGCCGGACCAGGATTTGATCCAGGAGCGCAGCAACGGGCGGCTTTCGGGACGCGCCGGCCTCGCCTACGAATTCGCCAACGGCGTCACGCCCTATGCCAGCGTCGCCACCTTCTTCAATCCGATCATCGGTACGGATGCCAATGGCGACCTGTTCGAGCCGGAGGAAGGCGTCCAGTTCGAGGCCGGCGTGAAATACGTGCCGACCTTCATGGATGGGCTCTTCACCTTCTCGGTCTTCGACCTGACGCGCCAGAACGTGCCGTCCAACGTCACGGCGTTCACCCAGCTTCAGACCGGCGAGGTGCGCTCGCGCGGCTTCGAGGCAGAGGCGAAGGTGAACATCACCGAGCAGTTCAAGGTCACCGCGGCGCTGACCGCCTACGACATCGAGATCACCGAAGACGAGGATGTAAGCCTGATCGGCAATACGCCATTCATCGTGCCGGAGGTGATGGCGTCGCTTTCCGCCGACTACACCTTCCGCGGCGATGCCTGGTACGATGGCGTTTCCGTCGGCGGTGGCGTGCGCTATCTCGGCTCGTCCTGGGCCGACAACGCCAACACCCTGAAGGTGCCGGACGCCACGCTGGTGGACCTCAAGATCGGCTATGCGCGCGACAATTGGGGCGTTGACCTGAACGTCACCAACCTTTTCGACGAAACCTATGTCGCAAGCTGCCAGACGGCGGTGACCTGCTCCTACGGCGAAGGCCGTTCCTTCAAGCTGCGCGCGCACGCCACATGGTGAGGCGCGATGGCTGAAGGCGCGGGCGAGCCGCTCTATCGCGCCGAGGCGCTGTCCTTCGCCGTCGATGAGACGCCGATCCTGTCGCCTCTGGCGCTCGACATCCATGGCGGTTCCATGGTCGGCATCATCGGGCCGAACGGATCGGGCAAGAGTACGCTGGTCAAGCTTCTCGCGCGCCAGCAAGCGCCTTCGGGTGGGGTGCTTACGCTGTGCGGACGGCCTGTCGGCAGCTATGGCGACCGCGAGTTTGCCCGCACGGTCGCCTACATGCCCCAGTTCACGCCGCCTGCCGACGGCATGAGTGTGGCGGAACTCGTCGCGCTTGGGCGGTTCCCCTGGCACGGCGCCCTGGGCCGGTTTTCCGACGATGATCGCGCGAAGGTTGCCAAGGCGCTGCGGCGTACGGACCTGACGGATTTTTCCGAGCGGCTGGTCGACAGTCTCTCGGGAGGAGAGCGGCAGCGCTGTTGGCTGGCGATGATGCTCGCACAGGATACGCGCTTCCTGATCCTGGATGAGCCGACCTCGGCGCTGGACATCGCCCATCAGGCAGAGATGCTCGAACTGGTGCGCGCGCAGACCCGTGAGCGGGGCGTCGCGGCGATCGTCGTCCTGCACGACGTCAACATGGCGGCGCGATATTGCGACGAGATCGTCGCGCTCAAGCGCGGCCGCGTCGCCGCCCGTGGTACGCCGGCAGAACTCGTCACGGCCGAGACGCTCGGCGCTCTTTACGGCCTTCCGATGGGTATCTTGCCGCATCCGGCTACCGGGCAGCCGCTCGGCTACGTCGTCTGAGCCATGTCGATCAGCAGGCGCACGCTTCTTGGCTTCGCGGCGTCGGCGCTGGCCGGTCCCGGCATCGCCGCAGCGCCCTCTCGCCTTGCGGTCATAGACTGGGCGTTGCTTGAGACCTGCCTTGCGATGGGGGTGGTGCCGGCTGCGGCGAGCGAATTACGACAGTATCGGCAGATCGTCCGCGAGCCTGCGGCGCCATCGACGGTCGCGGATCTGGGGCTGCGCGGCACGACCAATTTCGAGATGCTGCGCCTCGTGGCGCCGGAGTTGATCGTGATCTCGCAGTTCTACGAATATCAGCGACCTATGCTGGAGCGCGTGGCGCCCGTGCTGAGCCTGCCAAGCTACGAGGCCGGGCGGCCGCCCTACGCATTGCTGGCGGACTCGACGCGGCGTCTGGGCGAGGTGCTCGGTATTCGCGACGCCGCCGATGATTTGATCGCTGAAGCCGGCCGTGATCTCGCGAACGCCCGGCGCCTGGTCTCCGGTCACGCGGCACGGCCGGTGTTCGTCATAAGTCTTGGCGATTCCCGTCACTTCCGGGCATTCGGGGCCGATTCCATGTTCGGCGACGTGCTCGCGCGGCTGGACCTGCGCAACGCCTGGATCGACCCAACCAGCTACAGCGCGGCTGCACCGGTGGGCATCGAGGCACTGGCGCGCGTACCCGACGCCGGAATCGTCGTGATCGAGCCGCTTCCACCGGAGGTCGGTCGCGAACTGCCGCGCAACGCGCTGTGGAACGCGCTGCCGGCGGCGCGCGACGGTCGGGTCGCGATCCTGCCGCCCATCAACCATTTTGGCGGTTTGCCATCGGCACGGCGCTTTGCCGGGCTGATTTCCGCAGCGCTGCAGAACTGGCCGGCCGCATGAGGCGTATGGCGATTGCCCTGTGGGCGGCGCTTGGGCTTCTCGCCACGCTTTTGTTTGCCGTGCGCCTGCATGCCGGCTGGCCCGGCGCGGACGATCCCCTCGGCCTGCAGCGCGTGATCCTGCTGTATTCGACGTTGCCGCGCGCCGCGGTCGCGATCCTCGCCGGCGCCGCACTGGGGCTGTCGGGCTTGCTGCTCCAGCGGGTGCTGCGCAACGCACTCGCCGAGCCGTCGACGCTGGGCATATCGGCCGGCGCGCAACTTGCGATGGCGTTGGCCACCCTGCATGCGCCGTTCCTGATGGCCTGGTCTCCCGGTGCGGTCGCATTCGCCGGCGGTATCGCGGCGGTGTCGCTGGTCCTCGCGTTGAACTGGCGAAGAGGACTGGAGCCGGTGTCGGTGGTGCTGGCCGGCATGATGGTCGCGCTGACCGCCACCTCGCTCAGCGGCGCGCTGATACTCGCCAATGGCGACTATCTGTTCTCGATCTTTATCTGGGGCGGCGGCTCGCTTGTTCAGCAGAGCTGGGAGCCCACCATCGCGATCGGCGGCATGCTGGCGGTGGGCTATGCGGTCGCGTTGCTGATGATCCGGCCGCTTTCGGTGCTCGGCCTCGACGACAGCACAGCCAAGGGGCTGGGCGTCGCGGTCAATGCGGGTCGCCTCGGCGCGATCGCGCTTGCGGTGGGAATTGCCACCACCGTGGCCTCAAGGGTCGGGGTCATCGGCTTCGTCGGTCTCGCGGCGCCGGCGCTGGCGGGGCTTTGTGGCGCGCGAACGCTCGGCCAGCGCCTGGTGGCGGCACCGGTGATCGGCGCGATCCTGCTGTGGCTTGCGGACGGCATGGTGCAACTCCTGTCTGGAACGGGCGGGGAGCGCGTACCGACGGGCGCGGCAACCGCACTGCTCGGCGGACCGCTGCTGCTGTGGATCCTGCCGCGACTGCGGATGATGGAATGGCCGTCGTTGTCGCAACCTGTCGCGGCCGTGCGAAGGTCACGAAAGCCGTGGCGCATTGTCATGCTCGCCGCAGGCGCGGCCGTCGGGGTGGGACTGGTCGCTGTGATCGTGGGCAGCGGCCCCGAGGGAATCGAGATAGCGCACGGCGCGTTGCTCGCCGATCTTGCGCCATGGCGCTATCCCCGCATCCTTGTCGCGGCTGCCTGCGGCATCATGCTGGCGACAGCGGGTGTGATCCTGCAGCGGCTGACCGGCAATCCGCTTGCCAGCCCTGAAGTGCTGGGCGTCGGGGCGGGTGCCGGGGTTGGCCTTGTGGCGGTTCTGGCCGCCGACGTTAGCGCCGGGCTAGGGCCGCAATTTGCCGGCGCAGCGATCGGGGCACTCGCGACGCTTTCTCTGGTGCTGTTGGTCGCCGCATCCGGGCGTTTCGGCCCCGAGCGCATGCTGCTTGGCGGCATCGCCGTCGGGGCGGCCTGCAGCGCGGTCATCACCGCAGTGATCTCGCTCGGCAACATGCAGTCTTACGCGCTGCTGCGCTGGCTGACCGGCTCGACAAGCGAAGCGCAGCCGCTGCATGCGGCGGCCTCGATGGCTGCGGCAATGCTGTTCCTGGGGCTCGCCGCTCCGGCAGTGCGCTGGCTGAACATCCTGCCGCTTGGAGGCGCTACCGCATCAAGCCTGGGCGTGCCGCTCGCGCGCGCCCGCCTTGCGATGATGGTGCTGGCCGCGTTGATGACTGCGACCGCCTCGCTGTTCGTCGGGCCGCTGAGCTTCGTCGGCCTTATTGCCCCGCACCTTGCGCGCCTGATCGGGCTCAATCGTGCCGTCCACCATCTTTTCGGATCCGCCGTTCTCGGTACCTTGCTTCTGGTCTGCGCAGACTGGCTGGCGCGCACCGTCGCATTTCCCTACCAGTTGCCGGTCGGGCTGTTCGCCTCGCTGCTGGGAGGGCCCTATCTCGTCTATCTGCTTTCCAGGGGAACGCCATCGCGCGCCTGAGCGCCTCGCGAACGGCACATGCTTATCGTTTCGCCAATCGTGAAGATGGAAACGATTTCATCCGCTCGCGGTCAACCATAGTGTGAAGACCGATATCATTGCTTCCATGAAAATTAACTGCCCATCCTCCAGTATAGACACGTATACGGAGGCAACAATGGACCGCTTGTTTTATCTCTTGTTCGCGTTCGACGGGCGTATCGGTCGTTTGACCTACCTGTCGGGCCTGATCGTGCAGATCTTCATGATCCTGGCGACGATCGCCGCGCTGATGGTATACTACCATGCCAATCCATTCGGCGCGGTGCCAGACCAGTCGGTTGCGGCGGGATTGGGGGCGCCGGTCTCATTGTTCGTCCTATGGTCGACACTGGCGCTGTCGACCAAGCGCTTCCATGATTGCAACATGTCGGGATGGTGGTACCTGGTCACCTTCATTCCGCTGGTGGGCGCCCTCTGGTGGATCGTCTATATGCTTCTCGTACCCGGGTCCAACGGCGGCAACGACTATGGGTCCAGACCATCACGAAACGACGGCCGGCGGGAAGAGGGCGAGTCGGTGCCCGGCGGTCGGCTCGGCGGTTTCTCGATCGAGCCTGCAATTGCCGGCAATTCCATATCCGCGGCGCGGGGCGCAGGACCTCGATTTACAAACGGCCAGCCTGGAACCTTCGGGCGTCGTGGGCTGTCGTGACGCGGGACGGCACTTCTGCGTAAAATCGGCATGGGCGTGCATTGACGCCCAACCGCGCCGGCGCGATAGACGGGCATGATCCGTCGATTCTTCAGCTACTACAGCCAATGGAAGGGCCTGTTCGCCCTCGACTTCTCGTGCGCGGTGCTTGCCGGCCTGCTCGAGCTGGGGTTTCCGCTCGCGGTCACATGGTTTGTCGATGACCTGCTGCCGACGAGCCAGTGGGGCCTGATCCTTGCCTGCGCGCTCGGCCTTCTGGCGCTCTACGTTGCCAACACCGTGCTTATGGCCGTGGTGGTCTATTGGGGCCACATGCTCGGCATCAACATCGAGACGGAAATGCGCCGCAAGGCGTTCGACCATCTCCAGAAACTGTCCTTTCGCTTCTACGATGAGAACAAGACCGGCCACCTGCTTGCCCGTATGACGAAGGATCTGGAGGAGATCGGCGAAGTCGCGCATCACGGGCCGGAAGACCTCTTTATCGCGATCATGACGCTGATCGGCGCCTTCGCGCTGATGGCGTGGGTGCATCTGCCGCTCGCGCTGATCACGGCGACGATCGTGCCGGTGATGGCATGGGTGACCGCCCGCTATGGCGGCCGCATGACCCAGACATGGCAGGCGCTGTACGGGAGGGTCGGCGACTTCAACGTGCGGCTGGAGGAAAACATCGGCGGCATGCGGGTGGTGCAGGCCTTCGCAAACGAGGACTTCGAGCGGTCGCTGTTCGCGCGCGACAATGCCCGCTATCGGACCACGAAGCTGGCGGCGTACAGGATCATGGCCGCGAGCACCTCGCTGTCCTACATGTCGATGCGGCTGATCCAGCTCGTCGTGATGATCGCAGGCAGCTACTTCGTCATCGGTGGCGATCTTTCCGCAGGCGGCTTCGTCGGCTTCCTGCTCTTGGTCAATGTCTTCGTTCGCCCGATCGAAAAGATCAACGCGGTGATCGAGACGTATCCCAAGGGCATCGCCGGTTTCCAGCGGTACCTGGCGCTGCTGGATACCGAGCCCGACGTCAGCGACGGACCCGGCGCGCGTGCGGTGGAAAGTCTCAAGGGCGACATCACCTATAGGGGCGTTGGTTTCGGCTACGATGCCGACCGCCCGGTGCTGCAGAATGTCGATCTCGACATCAATGCCGGCGAAACGATTGCGTTTGTTGGTCCGTCGGGCGCCGGGAAAACGACGCTATGCTCGCTGCTGCCACGGTTCTATGAAGTGCAGCACGGCACGATCTGCATTGACGGCATCGACGTGCGCAACATGACGCTGGCTTCCTTGCGGGCACAGATCGGCATCGTGCAGCAGGACGTGTTCCTGTTCGGCGGATCGATCCGTGCGAATATCGCCTATGGGCGGCTCGACGCCAGCGATGAGGAGATCGAGCAGGCCGCAAAGCGTGCCCGCCTGGACTCGCTGATCGAGTCCTTGCCCGAGGGCCTCGACACGGTGATCGGCGAGCGGGGGGTGAAGCTCTCCGGCGGGCAGAAGCAGCGGCTTTCGATCGCACGGATATTCCTTAAGAATCCGCCCATCCTGATCCTCGACGAGGCGACGTCGTCGCTCGACACCCAGACCGAACGTGAAATCCAGCGGTCTCTCGCCGAACTGGCGGAAGGCCGCACGACGCTCGTCATCGCCCATCGGCTCGCGACCATCCGCAGTGCGGACCGCATCGTGGTCATAGACAAGTCCGGTGTCGTCGAAGAGGGTGCGCACGACCAATTGATCAAGCGCGGGGGCGTCTACAGCCTCCTGCACGCGGTCGGCTGATGATCTGATTTCCTAGCAGTCCGCGCTTGCCATCTCGTCTTCGTCGGGCGCGGTCGGGGTCACCGCCGCGTCTTCGTCCGGCTCGGAAGGCGCCTGAGGCCCTTGGATCGCAGTCTCGCCGCTGATCGGGTCGAGACCAGACGCGACCTGCGGATGATTTTGCTGCGGCGAGGAGTCAAGCTCCTCCGACTGGCTGGTGCCGATATCTGAGCCGCCGAGCCCGCCGGTCCAGCCGGTGGAGCCGGATCCGCCCGGCGCAGTACCGGAATCTGCACCCGCTACCGGCTGTGTCTCCGATTCCGAGCCTGCGGATTCCACGTCGTCGGTATCTGCCGAGGCAGTCTCTTCGGCTGACGCCTCGTGATCCGGCGCGGCATCATCCAGCGAATCATGCAGTTCACGGGCCGATTTCGTTGGGGCAACGGCGCTCGACAAGTCGACGCAGTCGCCGCGCGCTGCGTCATCCATGTCCTGCTGCTCCTCAACCGCCGCAGTCGGCGCGTCATTTCCCGTCGGAGGCGCCGACTGCGCAAAAGCAAGCGGCGCGGTCATCATCATCGTGCCCGCCAGGGGCAATGCAAACAGGAAGCGTTTCATGCCAGTGCTCTCCTCCGCTATCGGTGGACGATAAACATCTCACACGGGTTTTCGTTGCTTGACGACCCGTACCCCGGGGGCGCCTGCCTCGACGCAGCCGACGATGGCCGCGCGCGGAAATCCGCTGCCGCGTATGTCGCCGACGAGTTTCTCGGCTTCCTCGCTGGCCACCGCGACCAGCAGACCACCCGAGGTCTGCGGGTCGGTCAGGAGGTGCCGCTGCCAGTCGGCGAGGTCATCCGGCAGGGTCACGGCATCCGAATAGCTGTTCCAGTTGCGATGTGACGCGCCCGTCACGCAGCCTTCCTGCGCGAGGGCGGCGGCTTCGTCCAGCAAAGGCAGCGCTTCCAGGTAGAGTTGGACGCTCGCGCCAGCGCCGCGCGACATTTCGAGGGAATGGCCGAGAATGCCGAAACCGGTGACGTCGGTGACCGCGCTGACGGCCGCGTTGGCGGCCAGTCGCGGGCCGATGCGATTGAGCAAGGTGGTGGAGGCAACCATTTCCTCATAGGCGCGATCGGACAGCCGATCCTTCTTGATCGCTGCGGAATAGACGCCGATCCCGATGCCCTTGGTGAGGATCAAGGCGTCGCCAGCCCGCGCACTCGAATTGCGTTTGATGCGGCTCGTCGCACAGGTGCCGATCACGGCCAGTCCATAGACGGGTTCGGGGCAATCGATCGAGTGGCCGCCGGCAACGGGAATGCCCGCTTCGGCACAGATGGAGGCGCCGCCGGCGAGAATCTGGCAAATGTCGGCTGGATCCATCTTGTCGATCGGCATGCCGACGATCGCCAGCGCGAAGATCGGCGTCCCACCCATCGCGTAGACATCCGAGATCGCGTTCGTCGCCGCGATGCGGCCGAAAGTATGGGGGTCGTCGACCATCGGCATGAAAAAGTCGGTCGTGGCAATGATCGACGTCGTGCCGTCAAGATCCCAGACGGCCGCATCGTCCGCCGTCTCGGTCCCCACCAGAAGATTGGCGAAAGGGGCGGAGCGGGGCATTTCGCTCAGCAGATCCTGCAGGACGGCCGGGGCGAGCTTGCAACCGCAGCCGCCGCCATGAGCAAGGCTGGTCAGGCGTACCTCGTCGACAGGGGCGTGCACATAGACCTCCCTAGTGTTGCGGTTACGATACTTACCCAACCACGGCAAAACGTACAGTCATCAGAAAAAACAACTTTAACATGACGCATTCAGTCATATTTTAGTTCTTTTGACAGGACTCGGGCCCGGCTGTAGCATCCTCGATACCCGGTCTGCTTTGGGCGGCTAGAGTACAGAGGGAGGCCTCTTCATGAACATGGAAATCTCCAGGCGCAGCTTCTTGAAGGGAGCTGGCGCGGGTGTCGCGGCGACTACGCTGGGCGCGTTCGGCTTCGGCGAGGCTGAAGCCGCTTTCGTGGAGGGCCTGAGGCCCTACAAGTTGGCCGGGACCACCGAGACCCGCAACACGTGCCCCTATTGCTCGGTCGCCTGCGGCGTCATCATCTACTCAAAGGGCGACATCGACCAGGGAACGGCGCAGGCCGTTCACCTGGAAGGCGACGTCGATCACCCGACAAACCGTGGAACGTTGTGCCCCAAGGGTGCGGCGCTTATGGACTTCATCAATTCGGAGACCCGGCTGACGACACCGAAGGTGCGCCGTGCCGGTTCCGACGCGTTCGAGGAGATTTCCTGGGACGAGGCGTTGGACGGCATCGCGCGCCGGATGAAGGATGATCGCGACGCCAATTTCATCGAACGCAACATGGATGGCGTTCCGGTCAATCGCTGGACGACGACGGGTTTCCTCGCCGCATCGGCGACAACCAATGAGACGGCGTTCCTCACCTACAAGGCGGTACGCTCGACAGGCATCGTCGCGTTCGACAATCAGGCGCGCGTTTGACACGGCCCCACGGTAGCCAGTCTGGCTCCAACTTTCGGTCGTGGTGCAATGACGAATTCGTGGACGGACATCCGTAACACGGACCTCGTCGTCATCATGGGCGGCAATGCCGCCGAAGCCCACCCATGCGGCTTCAAATGGGTCACGGAGGCCAAGGCGAACCGTGGCGCGAAACTCATTGTCGTCGATCCGCGGTTCACGCGTTCGGCATCGGTTGCTGATTATTACGCGCCCATCCGGCAGGGGACCGACATCGCGTTCCTGCTTGGCGTCATCAAATATTGCATCGACAACGACAAGGTGCAGTGGGACTACGTCAACGCGTTCACCAATGCCGGATACATCGTCAAGGAAGGCTTCACCTACCAGGACGGGCTTTTCACCGGTTATGACGCCGAGAAGCGCGAATACGACAGGGGAACCTGGGACTACGAGATCGGTGAGGACGGGTATGCCGTCATCGACGAGACCTTGCAGAATCCGCGCTGCGTCTGGAACCTGCTGAAGGATCACATCGCGGTCTACACGCCCGAGATGGTCGAACGCATCTGCGGCACGCCAAAGGACAAGTTCCTCAAAGTCGCCGAGATGATCTCGGAATGCTCCACGCCGACGAAGACGATGACGTCGATGTACGCGCTGGGCTGGACGCAGCATTCCAAGGGCTCGCAGAACATCCGCTCGATGGCGATGCTGCAGCTCATCCTGGGCAATATCGGCGTACGCGGCGGAGGGATGAACGCGCTTCGCGGGCATTCCAACATCCAGGGGCTGACCGACATCGGCCTGATGTCGAACCTGATCCCGGGATATCTCAACATCCCGACCGAGCGCGAGGTCGACTACGCCACTTATATCGGCTCGCGCGGGTTCAAGCCGCTCCGCCCGAACCAGATGAGCTACTGGCAGAACTATCCGAAGTTCTTCATCTCCTTCCAGAAGGCGATGTGGGGCTCGGCGGCGACCGCGCAAAACGACTTCGCCTATGACTACCTGCCGAAGCTCGACCTACCGGCATACGACGTGCTGCGGGCCTTCGAGATGATGGACCAGGGGCAGATGCATGGCTATTTCTGCCAGGGCTTCAACCCGTTGATGTCATTCCCGGATCGCGGCAAGATCACGCGTTCGCTGTCGAAGCTCACCTATCTCGTGGTGATGGATCCGCTGGAGACGGAAACGTCCCGGTTCTGGGAGAACCATGGCGAGTTCAACGACGTCGACTCCGGCGCGATCCAGACCGAGGTCTATCAGCTCCCCACGAGCTGTTTTGCCGAGGACGAAGGCGCGCTGGTCAATTCCGGTCGTTGGCTGCAATGGCACTGGCCTGCCCAGAACCTGCCCGGCGAGGCCAAACACGACACTTGGATCATTGCGCAACTTCACCTGCGGTTGAAGAAGCTCTATCAGGAGGAGGGCGGACCGTTTCCCGACCCGATCCTCAACCTGCACTGGCCATATGCCGATCCGGAGGACCCGAAGGCGGACGAGATCGCACGTGAACTGAACGGCTATGCCGTCAGCGATCTGCGCGATCCCAACGATGCCAGCACGGTCCAGATTGCCGCCGGCCAGCAGCTTCCGGGCTTCGCCGCATTGCGCGCTGACGGATCGACGGCCTGTGGCTGCTGGATCTATTCCGGGTGCTTCAACCAGAACGGCAACAACATGGCGCGACGGGACAACAGCGACCCCGACGCCACCGGCGCCTATCTGAACTGGGCCTTCGCATGGCCTGCGAACCGGCGCATCCTATATAATCGCGCTTCCGCAGATCTCGACGGCAAGGCATGGGATCCCGATCGCAAGCTGATCGAGTGGGATGGTGCGAAGTGGTCAGGCTATGACGTGCCCGACATCGCGCCGACGGCGAATCCGCGCGAAGTGGGGCCGTTCATCATGAACCCGGAGGGCCAGTCACGGCTCTTCACCAGGGGCATGATGCGCGACGGACCGTTCCCGGCACACTACGAACCGTTCGAGTCGCCCATCGCCAACGTCATCGCGCCTGCGATCCGTGGCAATCCGGTGGCCCGGGTGTTCGAAAGCGACCGGCAAACCTTCGGCGATGCATCGGAATTTCCCTACGCGGCGACGTCCTACAGGCTGACGGAGCATTTCCACTACTGGACGAAGCACGTCTGGGTGAATGCTGTCCTGCAACCGGAGTTCTTCGTCGAGATATCGGAAGCTCTGGCGGAGGAAAAGGGCATCGAAAAGGGCGGCTGGTGCCGGGTCTGGAACAAGCGTGGCTCCATTCACGCCAAGGCGGTGGTGACCAAGCGCATCCAGACGCTGATCTGCGATGGCCAACCGGTACACATCGTCGGAATCCCGCTGCACTGGGGGTTCACCGGCGCAGCGAAGAACGGCATGGGCCCCAACTCGCTGACGCCGTTCGTCGGCGACGCCAACATCGAGACGCCGGAATTCAAGGCGTTCCTGGTCAACATCGAGCCGTCCAGCGGACCGGCGACGGCATAGGGGAGGATCGGCCATGACAATCAACGTCAATCCGCCCGTCGCGCCGGACACGCAGCAGACGATGGGACCACAGGACTATATCCGGCGCTCAGCGTCTTCGGTGCCGGTACCCGAGCGCCAGCTCGAGCCTGTCGCCAAGCTCATCGACGTGTCGAAGTGCATTGGCTGCAAGGCCTGCCAGGCGGCGTGCCTGGAATGGAACGACTTGCGCGAGGAAGTCGGCGTCAACACCGGCGTCTACGAGAATCCGCACGACCTGACGCCCAACACGTTCACGCTGATGCGTTTCACCGAATGGGTGAACCCGGAGACGGACAATCTCGAATGGCTGATCCGCAAGGATGGCTGCATGCATTGCGCCGATCCCGGCTGCCTCAAGGCCTGTCCCGCGCCCGGTGCAATCGTCCAATACTCCAACGGGGTCGTCGACTTCGTGAAGGAAAACTGCATCGGCTGCGGCTATTGCGTGAAGGGGTGCCCATTCGACATCCCGCGTATCTCCAAGGTCGACAACCGCTCGTACAAGTGCACCTTGTGCTCCGACCGTATCGCGGTCGGGCAGGGGCCGGCCTGCGCCAAGGCATGCCCGACCAAGGCGATTGTCTTCGGTACCAAGACAGAGATGAAGGCGCACGCGGCGGAGCGGATCGAAGACCTGAAGTCGCGCGGCTATGCCAATGCGGGACTATATGACCCGCCCGGCGTGGGAGGCACGCATGTGATGTATGTGCTGCACCATGCCGACAAGCCGTCAATTTATGCAGGGCTGCCTGACAACCCGCGCATCTCGCCGCTCGTCGAGGCCTGGAAGGGCGTGACCAAATATGCCGGTCTCGCGGTGATGGGTTTCGCGGCCGCCGCCGGCTTCGTGCATCTGGCCGTGTCGGGACGCAACCGCGTCACGGTCGAGGACGACGAAGAAGCACGGCGCCTGGCCGAACACGCACCGGGGGCCGAACCGCTCGACCCGAGCAAGGAGACCCTGTCATGACCGACAGCACGCTCCAGGGACACAATCGGCAGACACCCGAGGTCAGCAAGAAGGATATCGACCGTGGCGACCGTCTGCGTGTCGGCCGCGCGGTGGTCGTCGATCGCTACGGAAAATGGGCGAGGATCAACCACTGGATCACGGCGATCAGCCTGATCCTGCTGGCGCTTACCGGCCTGTCCCTGTTCCACCCCTCGCTCTACTGGCTAACGGCGCTTTTCGGCGGCGGACAGATCACACGGATGATCCATCCGTGGATCGGGGTGGTACTGTTCTTCTCGTTCCTGGGCCTGTTCATCCGGTTCTTCCGGCTCAACCTGCCGGCGCGTGAAGATGCCCAGTGGGCGGCGCGTATCGGCGACGTGCTCAAGGGCAACGAGGAGAAACTTCCGGAAGTCGGCAAGTACAATGCCGGGCAGAAATTCGTCTTCTGGGCGATGTCGATCCTCATCGTCATCCTGATTGTCTCGGGCCTGGGCGTATGGGAACGGTATTTCTCGCAATACCTGACCGTCGAACAAATGCGCGTCGCGGTGCTGGTGCACGCGATTGCCGCGGTTGCGATCATCTGTGTGTGGATCATCCACGTCTATGCCGCCTTCTGGGTCGCGGGAACGCTGCGCGCCATGACGCGTGGCAATGTCAGCGGTGGATGGGCGTGGCGGCATCATCGCAAATGGCTGCGAGCGCTGGCCGCCTATGGAAAGCGCGACGATCAGACCAAGTAGGCAGTCCAGATCGGCGACGTTGTTTGCCCTGCGTGACATTGTGCCGGGCCGCGTCATAGAATGCCGCGTCGCCTCTGCCGCACGTGGTGGGTGGCTCGGGGAGGAATGAATGCCGCGTAAGATTCCCGTTGCCGGAGACATGACTGCCATCGGCGACGTGAAGACGCCGCCATTCGCGCGGGTGCCTGACCCGATGCGCCTGTTCGAGCGCCGCGCCAAACGCTTCCATCAGCTTTCCGGAGCGGACGGGATCGGTCCGTATCTGGGCTTTCTCGCGGCGATCGCCGAAGCGCAGCAGGCGCTTGCCGAAACCTTGCCGGCCGGCCGGCCCATGGAGGAGCGGACGCTCGATCGTGCGCTCGAGCATGGCATGCCGCCGCTCGACCGCAACGCCTTTCGGCCTGACGACGATTTCGTCTCATTGAGCGACATGCTCTTCGGCAGGCTGGAGCCGATCGATAAGCCAGCCGCGGCGGAAGCTTCACTCGCTGCGGTGCGTGCCTACGATCATGGCCGCATGGCACTCGCGGTCGCCGACCTGATGGCCGATTCCGTGCCGGCCGACGCGATGGCGGAATATGCTTATGTGGCCGCGGCACTGCAGCTTCACTTCGTCCGCGCCGCATCGAGGCTGCCCGAGCGGCGGCTGACATCGGTGGGCGAGGGCGCGTGTCCGGCTTGCGGCGGACCGCCGGTAAGCTCTCTCATCGTCGGATGGCCGCAAGCGGGCGGTGCCCGCTTCTGTTCGTGCGCGCTGTGCGCGACGCTGTGGCATCACGTGCGCATCAAATGCACGATCTGTTCCTCGACCAAAGGCATCCGCTATCAGGAGATCGAAGACGGGCCGGGAACGATCAAGGCGGAGACCTGCAGCGAGTGTGGCTGCTACGTCAAGATGCTCAATCAGCAGAAGGACGTCTCGCTCGATCCCTTCGCCGACGATGTCGGTAGCCTCGGCATCGATCTTCTGATGCGAGAAACCAAGTTCCGGCGCGGTGCGTTCAATCCGTTCCTGCTTGGGTATTGACTGGGCATCGCCGATGAACGCCAGCTTCCGTGCCATCCCCTCCGTCGACGCCGTCTTGCGTTCGTCGGCGGGAGTCTTGGCGGTGGAGCGGTTCGGACGTGTCGAGGCGACGTCCCGCATTCGCGATCTGCTCGATGCCGAGCGCGATGCAATCGCCAAGGGCGCAGCGCCGAGGAATGCTGAAGGTATCGCCGCAATGGCATTCGCGGTGCTCGAAGCGGCCTCCGCTCGTTCGTTGCGGCCAGTCTTCAACCTCACCGGCACGGTGCTCCACACCAATCTCGGTCGTGCGGTGCTGGCCGAAGCGGCCATCGAAGCCACGGTCGATGCGATGCGCGGCGCGGTCGCGCTCGAATACGACCTTGCAACCGGCGGGCGCGGCGAGCGTGACGACCATATGCGCGCGCTCATATGCGAACTGACCGGTGCGGAAGACGCGACGCTCGTCAACAACAATGCGGCGGCGGTGCTGCTGGTGCTGAACACGCTGGCGGGTCACGGTGGCGGCGCGGTCGTCTCGCGCGGCGAGCTGATCGAGATCGGCGGCGCCTTCCGCATGCCCGACATCATGGCGCGCGCCGGCGCGCGGCTGATCGAGATCGGCACGACCAATCGCACGCACGAAAAGGATTACAAGGCCGGGCTCGCACAGGAGGGCGTGTCGCTGATCTTGAAGGTGCACACGTCGAATTATCGCATCGAGGGCTTCACCAAGGAGGTCGATGCGACCGTGCTGGCGCGGCTGGCAGGCGAGGCCGGCGTGCCGCTGGTCAACGATCTCGGCTCGGGAACGCTCATCGACTTGGCATTGTGGGGACTGAGACGGGAGCCAACCGTCCGCGAGGCGGTGGCGGAGGGCGCCGATCTCGTCACCTTCTCCGGCGACAAGCTGCTGGGCGGTCCGCAGGCGGGCTTCATCGTCGGGCGCAAGGACCTGATTGCTGCAATCAATCGCAACCCGATGAAGCGCGCCCTGCGGGTCGACAAGCTGCGGCTCGCCGCGCTGGAAGCGACACTGAAGCTCTACCGCGATCCCGACAGGCTGGCCGAGCGCCTGCCGACGCTGCGCCTGCTGGCGCGCTCGCGCGACGATATCGCCACGCTGGCGAAGGCGATCCTGCCGCGCGCTGCCGCGGCCGTTGGCGCGACTTACGACGTCGTGGCTACTGATTGCGCCAGCCAGATCGGGTCGGGTGCGCTGCCGCTCGACACGCTCCCGTCGGCCGGTATTTCGTTCCGCCCGGTCGATGGCAGCGGAGGGGCGCTTGAATGGCTGGCTACGGCGCTGCGCGGGCTTCCGATCCCGGTGATCGGGCGGATTACCGAGGGCGCTCTCGTGCTCGACCTGCGCTGCTTGGAAGAGGCCGATCGCTTTGCGGACAATCTGGATGGGCTGGCGCATGGGCTGGCTTGACCGGTTCGCACGCGGCAAGGTTCCAGACGATGCCATGGCGACGGCGCTCGCTGCCGCGCAGGCCGGAGATTATGCCGCCGCGTTGTCCATCTGGGAGCCTATGGCGCGGGCCGGCAATGCACGGGCGCAGAACAACATCGCAGCCTGTTTTTCCGGCGGCCACGGCGTTGAGGAAAACGCGGAACTGGCGGCAAAATGGTTCAGGCTGTCTGCCGCGTCCGGCGATCCGGTCGGGCAACGCAATCTAGCGACCTTGCATTTTCGTGGCGACGGCGTGCCGCAGGATGATGACGAGGCGATGCGGCTCTATCGCCTGGCCGCCGGGCAGGGGGACGCGCTTGCGCAGGACATGCTGTCCTGGATGCTCGCCGAACAAGGCGACTACGAAGAAGCGCGCCTCTACGCCGAGCAGGCGGCGGCACAGGGCGTGGCGGCCTCGATGACGAGGCTTGGCAACCTGCATCACGACGCACTGGGCGTGGAGCGCGATGCCGGTGCCGCCGTCGCGTGGTGGACACGCGCGGCGATGCTGGGCGATGCCGACGCACAAGCGATGCTGGGCGCAGCGCACCTGACAGGAGGCGGCGTCGCGGCCGACCCTGTGGCCGCACTTTGCTGGCTGATCCGTGCGCGCGACGGCGGCTCCAAGCTCGCGCACAAGTTCATGCCGGCGGCGACCGGGGCGCTTTCCGGCGAGGAGCGCGCCGAGGCGGCGCGGCGGGCTTCTTCTCCGCTCCCGTCGAGGGGCGTGCCATGATCATCGGCACGGCAGGCCATATCGACCACGGCAAGAGCGCGCTGGTGCGAGCACTGACCGGCGTCGAGCCAGACCGCCTCAAGGAGGAGAAGGCGAGGGGCATTTCGATCGATCTCGGCTTCGCCTACAGAACGCTGGCGAACGGTGCGCGGATCGGATTCATCGACGTGCCAGGGCACGAGCGCTTCATCCATACGATGCTGGCCGGCGCCGGCGGCATCGATTTCGCGCTTCTCGTGGTGGCAGCCGACGATGGCGTCAAGCCGCAGACCCGCGAGCATCTGGCGATCTTGGACCTGCTTGGCGTGCGGCGCGGGATGGTGGCGATCACCAAAGCTGATCTTGCCGACGAGGATCGCCTGCTCGGGGTCGAGATTGAGATCGAGACGCTGCTGGCAGGCAGCAGCCTTGCCGGATCGAAGGTGCTGCCGGTGTCGAGCATGACGGGCATCGGCATGGCCGCACTCGAGGTCGAACTCGCCGACGCGGCGCTGGCGCTGGGCCGGCGCCATGCCGGTGGGCGGTTCCGTATGGCAGTCGACCGCTCCTTCATCATCCAGGGCGCGGGAACCGTCGTCACCGGGACGGTGCTTTCGGGAGAGATCGCCTTGGGTGATGCGGTGACGGTAAGCCCGAGCGGGCTGAGCGCGCGTGTGCGCTCGATCCATGCCCAGAACGAGAAGGCACAGACGGGCCGGGCCGGCGACCGCTGCGCGCTCAACCTGGCAGGCGAGTCCATCAGCCGCGACGCCATTGCGCGGGGCGACATGGTCGTCGACCCGTCGCTGCATGCGCCCACGGCGCGCATCGACGCCGAACTCGACGTGTTGTCGACCGAACCTCGCCCGATCGGCCAGTGGTTTCCCGTCCACCTTCATCACGCGGCGAGCCAGGTGCCGGCGCGGATCGTCCTGCTCAGCGACGAGGCGATTTCGGCGGGTAGCAGGAGCATTGTGCAACTTGTGCTCGATCGGCCGATCGCGGCGGCGGTTGGCGACCGCTTCGTCGTTCGCGACACGTCGGCGCAACGCACGATCGGTGGCGGGCGCTTTCTCGATATACGTGCGCCGGCGCGCCGGCGGCGTTCTCCGGAGCGCAAGGCACAGTTGCGGGCGATGTCGCTTCACGAGCCGCAGGCGGTAATGGATGCGCTGCTCTCCGCGCCGCCCTATCTGGTCGACCTCGAACGTTTCGCGCAAGACCGGGCGCTCGGTGTCGTGGCGATCGAACGGCTCGCGCAGGATGTCGTGCGAATTCCGCCAGACGGCGGATCGTTTGTCATGGCAGCGGCGCGATGGATGCTGATGCGGCGACAAATCCTTGCCGATCTGGACGCGTACCATGCGGAAAACCCTGACCAGCCGGGCATGGGGCTGGAGCGCCTTCGCGTGGCGGGGGACATCCGTCCGCCAGCGCCGGTGTTTCGCCTGATGCTGCAAGGCTTGCAGCGCGAGGGCGCCATCTCGCTTGACGGTGCATGGGTGCGGTTGCCGCAGCATGTCGTGCGGTTTGCTCCGGAAGAAGAGCAGACCTGGCATCAGGTGCAGCCGCATCTTGTTGGGGAAGACCGGTTCCGGCCGCCGCGAACACGCGATCTCGCGACCATGCTGGACACGCCCGAACAGACAATGCGGACTATCTTGAAGCGCGCCAGCCGGATGGGGCTGGTGCATGAGGTGGCCCATGACTGCTTCTTCGCACGACCGGTGCTGGCACAGATCGTCGTCATCTTGCAGGATATCGCGTCGAACAAGGCGAGCGGCGCGTTCGTCGCCGCCGATCTTCGCGATAGGCTCGACAACGGCCGCAAGGTGGCCATCGAAATTCTCGAATTTCTCGATCGCCACGGCGTTACGCTGCGGCGCAGCGATCTGCGACGGCTCAACCCGCACCGGCTTGACCTTTTCGGGCCAGCCGGCGAAGCGGAACAGATTGGAAGAGAATCGTCCCCGGTGGGGCGTCCGGACTTCAAATCCGGGTGGGGCCGCGAGACGGTCCCAGGTGGGTTCGACTCCCACTCTCCTCCGCCAGCGTCGCGGAGCGCCACATGAACGAGGACCACCCCTTCATCGCCGCGCTGCGCGCCGAGGCAGCCAGATGCGAGGAGGCGGAAACCGAGTTCCGGCGAACGATGAACGCTCGTCTGGCGGCGCTGACGCAGGCGCGCGCCTTCGCGAACCGGCGCATGAACCTGATGCGCTCGATGCTCGATGTGGTGACGCGCTGCGAAGATCGTGATGTCGCGGTGGCCAGCGCGCTGTCCGTGTTGCGCGGCAGGCTCGGCTGGCGTGACGACAGCCCGGCGCGCGACGACGTGCTGAGCGAATATGCGAAGCTGGCCGGAGCGGGTTTCGACGCGACGCATCAACCGGAGGCGCCGGCCGAAGCCAGCGCCGAACCCGTCGATGTTGGCGAAGCCCTGGAGGCGTTCGAGCAATGGTATGTCGGCGCCCGCGGCAAGCCGTTCTGGGTCCTGTTCGAGCACTACATGCCGGAGACGCAGCTTGTCGACTTCTGAGGAACGCCCATCCCGCTTCGATGCCTGGCTGCCGGCAGAATACCGTGCGCGCGGCGATTTCACCGTGCTCGTCGTGCTTGTAGCCATCGGCGAAACCTCGATCGACCTGCTGCGCTCGACCTTCATCAACGTCATCGGCGACGAGACGCGGTGGCGCGAGGTCAGGGCGTTGCTGGAAGGTGCTGGCGTTGCGTGGGATGGCGCGGCGTTCTTTCCGGTCGACAGCTTCATTCGCGGTGCGGTGCCCAATGAGTTGGCCCGGTCTGAATTGCGCGACCTTGAAGCGCGGCTGCGTGAAGACCGCATGTTGCTCAATGAGGGGCATTTCTTCGACCGCAAGGGCAGGCGCATGAAAGTCGAGGAGAGCGACGAACCCGGTTCGGCCGCCATGCATGGCTGACGGCGATCGACTCGTCAGCCGAGTTCAAGGGTGGTGATGGCGAAGACACCGTCGAGCGCGATGACCGGCTTGGGACCGCGATACATGCGAGTGGTTGCAAAGCCGGGTTCCAGGCCCTCGTCCTGCAACCATTCGCCGAAACGTTCGGCGGTGTCCGGAACGTCGAGATGGATCGCGTCGTCGCAACGTGCAGCAAGCGCGGCCAGCAGAGATCGCGCCGTCCTCTCGTCGCGGGCAAAGAGCGGGCCGATCTTGTAGCCCTCCCGGCATTGCCGGGCGACGCCATAGCCAGCAACGGTCCCGTCTTCCGTGTGCGTCAGGGCAATGTGCGGCGGTTCGAGCCAAGCTTGCAGAAAGGACGGTCTGGCTGCGGGGAAGAAGCTGCGGTCGAAACTCTCGACCAGCCTGAAATCCGCGGTGAGAATGGCGTCGCTGTCGGATGGCGGCAGGGTCTTGAGGCGGCCGCTGTAGCGCAGCGTGCCATAGGACGGGAGGAACCCCATGCTGCCATAGTTCGCCTGTTGTGCGGGCACGGCGTCGAGCCCGATCGTGCGCGATCCCAGCCGTGCCATTCCTGCGTCCCATACGGCTCGGCCATGGCCGAGCCCGCGCATGGCGGGATCGCAGATGTAGAGGCCGATAAAGCCAAACCTATCGTCATAGGCGAGGGCGGAGATGCCGGCGACCATCCTGTCGTCGACGAATGCGCCGAGGAAGCCTTCAGGATCGGCCGACCGAAAGGCCGCGGCGTCCGCGATGCCCGGATTCCAGCCTTCGCCGGCGGCCCAGTCGACCAGCACATCGATGTCGGGCTGGGCCAGGGTGCGTATCCGCGGCGCGGGCGCCATCGTCAATTCGTCGCCTCGCACAGCGAGAATTCGGAGAGGAGTCCGTCAAACGGCTTCGCCGAGGGCGGTGCGTAGGCGCCGCGCTTGCTCGTGGATAGTCCCAGCGAGACCAAGGCCTCGGCCTGCTTAACGGCCGCGCTGACGCCATCGACGACCGGCACGCCGAACTCCCGCTGCAGGCTGGCGGCGAGATCGGCCATGCCTGCGCAGCCCAGCACGATCGCCTCCGCGCGATCTTCTTCGAGCGCCAGCGCGATCTCGTTGCGAAGCTTGCCGACGGCGCCGGAAGTCGGGTCCTCAAGCGCCAGCACCGGCACGCCAGCCACCCGGACGCGGGCCTTTCGCGCCATGCCGTAGCGCCGCACGAGATCTTCCACGGGCACCCGCGAGCGTTCGCTGGTTGTGACGACGGTGAACCTGCTGGCGATGATGGAGGTAAGGGAAAGCGCCGCTTCGCAGATGCCCAGCACGGGAATGTTCGCCATCGCGCGCGCGGCATCGAGCCCGGTATCGTCGAAGCAGGCGATGATCGCGGCTTCGGCCCCTTCGCGTTCGCCGCGTCGGATGGCCTCCAGCAGCCCGGGAACGGCAAAGGCCTCGTCGTAGTAGCCCTCGATGGAGGCCGGCCCCATCGTCGAGGTCAGGGGGTCGACAATCGTCCCTGTCGCGGCAGCGGCGCGCGCTGCGGTCGCGATCGTCTGCGTCATGGAGGCGGTCGTGTTCGGATTGACGACGAGAATGCGCATGATCGGTCCCGGTCAGCCCCGCAGCCTGCGCCGTCCGAGCCAGACGATGATGCCGAGCGTGACGGCGATCACGAGGAAGGAAAAGACGGTGGTCACCGTGCCGAGCGCGTAGAGCACCGGCGTGGTGACGTTGGTGGTCATGCCGTAAATCTCCAGCGGCAGGGTATTGTAGGTGCCCGATGTCATCAGCGTGCGCGCGAACTCGTCATAGGAAAGTGTAAAGCCGAACAGGCCGACGCCGATGAGCGATGGCGCGATCATTGGCAACAGCACGTGGCGGAAGGTCTGCCACGAACTTGCTCCCAGGTCACGGGCCGCTTCTTCGTAGGCCGGTGAAAAGCGGTTGAAGACGGCGAACATGATGAGGACGCCGAAGGGCAGCGTCCAGGTCAGGTGGGCGCCGAAGCCGGACGAGTACCATGCGGGGCGAAGGCCCAATTGCTGAAACATCACGCCGATGCCAAGCGATATGATGATCGAAGGCACGACGAGGCTGGCGACGGAAAGATAGAACAGCGCTGTCGCACCGATGAACCGGCGGCGGAAGGCGAGCCCCGCGAGAAGCGAGACCAGCACCGTGACCAGCATCACGCCGATGCCGAGCGCGAGGGAACGGCGGAAAGAACCGCCGAAATCACCCACCGCCTGCTGCTGGGTCAGGTTCCAGAACCAGTGCAGCGACACGCCGTTGAGCGGGAAGGTCAGGCCGCCGCTCGGCCCCTGGAAAGACAGGATCAGGATCGCCGACAGCGGACCGTAGAGAAATAGCACGAATAGGGCGAAGAAGCCCGTCAGGACCCAGAATTCGAAGCCGCGCTTGTCACCGCCCATGTCAGAGCTCCTTGCGGATGTCGACGACGCGCAGGATGGCGGCGACCATGAGCAGCACGATGATCAGCAGGACCACCGCGTTGGCGGCCGCCGCCGGATACTGCAGCAGCGACATCTGGTTGCGCATCATCAGCGCGACGGAGGCGCTCTGGCCGCCCGACATCACGAGCACGGTGATGAAGTCGGCCATCACCAGCGTGACCACGAAGATGGTGCCGATGGCCATGCCGGGTTTCGCCAGGGGGATGATGACATTGGTGAGGATCTGCAGCGAGGTGGCGCCGGCATCGCGCGCCGCCTCGATCAGCGAGCGATCGATGCGCATCAGCGTGTTGAAGATCGGCGTGACCATGAACAGCGTGTAGAGGTGCACCATCGCCAGCACGACCGCGAAATCGGAATAGAGCAGCCATTCGACCGGCGCCTGGATCAGGCCCATTTCGAGCAAGGTCGAGTTGACGAGACCGTTGCGGCCGAGCACCGGGATCCAGGAGATCATGCGGATGATGTTCGACGTCAGGAAGGGTACCGTGCAGACGAGGAAAAGTACCATCTGCATCGTCGTGGTGCGGATGTGAAAGGCGAGGTAGTAGGCGACCCAGAAACCGATGACGAGCGTCAGCGCCCAGACCATCACTGCGTATTTGATGGTGTTGCCATATGTCCGCCAGGTCACCCAGGAGCCAAGCGCTTCTTCGTAGTTGAGCAGGATGAGATCGGGATAAAGCCGCGCAAAGTCGTAGTCCCAGAAACTCACCACGGCGATCATCAGCACCGGCGCAAGCAGGAATGCGCACAGGATGATCGTGAGCGGCGCCGCTTGGATATAGGCCACGAACGCTGCGAGCGACACGCCGCGCCTGGTAGCGGGGCCGGGCGTCGCGGTGGTTTCGTCTTCGACGGCAACGGTCAATGCTGTGCCTCCGGCAGGAAAAGTGGCGGGTGCCGCTGATGGCGGCACCCGATTTCATCAGGCCGCGATGAACTCGTTCCAGCGGCGGACCATGTAGCGGTCCTCGTCCATCACCGAGTTCCAGCATGCCACGGCACCCATGCGCTCCTCGAAGGAGCCGCCGTCACGCACCGCGCCTGCCTTTTCCATGACCGAGCCATCGGGGGCGAGGATGTCGCCCTGCGCCGGCTTGCCCTCGACCCAGAAGCCCCATTCGTCTTCCGACATGAACTCCTTGGCGGTGTCCATGGCGGCCGAATAGTAGCCCTGGCGGTTGAGGTAGGCGCCGACCCAGCCGGACAGGTACCAGTCGATGTATTCGTAGGCCGCGTCGAGCTTGGCGCCTTCCAGGTGCTTGGCAAGGCCGATGCCGCCGCCCCAAGAGCGGTAGCCTTCCTTTAGCGGCTGGTAGACGCATGGCACGCCGCGCGACCGCACTGCGGCCACGGCCGGCGACCACATCGACTGGATGACCACCTCGCCCGAGGACATGAGATTGACGCTTTCGTCGAAGGACTTCCAGAAGGCGCGGAACTGGCCGTCCTGCTTGGCCTTGATGAGGAAGTCGATCGTCTTGTCGATCTCCTCCGTGGTCATGTTGCCCTTGTCGCCATAGGTCATCTCGCCCATGGCTTCGATGATCATCGCGGCGTCCATGATGCCGATCGACGGCACGTTGATGATGGCGGTCTTGCCCTTGAATTTTGGGTCCATGATGTCGGCCCAGGTGGTGATATCCTTGCCGACCAGGTCGGGGCGGATACCGAGCGTGTCGGCGTTGTAGATGGTGGGCACCATCGTCATCCACTCGGTCGGCTCGCTGGCGAACTCGGTCGAGTCCTTCGAAGGCACGAAGCCGACGGTGTGCGGCGCGGTGCCCTGCGCGATGACGCTGTCCGGCGTGAGCTTGCCGTTGATGAAGAGCGGTACGATCTTGTCGTAATATTTCAGCCTGGAGACTTCCATCGGCTGCATCACCCCTGCCGGGAACACCTTCTTGGCGATCCAGTATTCGATGTCGGCGATGTCATAGCTGTCGGGCTGCGTCACGGCGCGCTGCGCGGCGGCGTCGGAGTCCGTGGCCGTCATCTCCAGCGTGATGCCGAGGTCTTCCTTGCACTTCTGGGCGATTGCGTTGAGGTTGGATACGCCGGTGCCGAACTGCCGCAGCGTGATCGGATTCTGCGCCCAGATGGTCGGAAAGCCGGTGATGATGCCGGAGCCCGCCGCGAAGCCGGCTGCGGCGGCGCCGGACTTGAGCAGCGTGCGCCGTGAGACATTGGTAGGTGATTTGCTGGTCTTCGTCATGGCTGGTTCCCCTTTGTTGGTGCCTTTGGGTGGTTCACGAATCGAGCCGGCCAAGGAGGATCGCGTCCCCCTCGTTCCATGCCAGCGGCACGGCTTCGCCGACATTGACCGGACGGGCGAAGAATTCGGTGTCGGACAGGATGGCGATGAAGTCCTCCACGCCTGCCCCGCTGACGGTGAGTTTCACGGACGAGCCGCGATATTCGACGTTGGAGACGATCCCGGTGAAGCCGAGGCCGTCCCCCGCCTCGGTCGAAACGCGCACGCGATCGTTGCGGATGGCGATGTCTGCCGGCTCGCCGATATGGCGTGATCCGCCTGCGGCGACGAACACGCTGCCATCCGGCACTTCGAGGCGGGCGCGATCTCCATCATGATCGGCGATGCGGCCGGAGATCACATTGTGGTCGCCCATGAACCGCGCGACGAAGGCCGTGGCTGGCTTTTCGAACACCGTGCGCGGATGCGCCGCCTGTTCGATGCGACCGTCATTCATCACCACGATGACGTCGGCCAGCGCCATCGCCTCTTCCTGGCTGTGGGTGACGTGGACGAAGGTGATACCGAGCTGCTTTTGCAGCTTCTTCAATTCGGCGCGCACGCGGATCTTGAGGAACGGGTCGAGCGCTGACAGCGGCTCGTCAAGAAGCAGGGCCTCGGGATCGGTGATCAGCGCCCGGGCGAGGGCGACGCGCTGCTGCTGGCCGCCGGAAAGCTGCGCCGGCCGCCGCGATGCGAAGTCCACCATGTGAACGAGCTTGAGGACATCCATGGCGCGTGAATGGCGCTCGTCCTTGCCCATGCCCTTCATCTTGAGGCTGAAGGCGACATTGTCGATGACGTCCAGATGCGGGAAGAGCGCGTAGGACTGGAACATCATCGCGGTGCCGCGCCGCGCCGGGGGCAGGTCGGTCACGACGGTGTTGCCGAGCCGGATGTCGCCAGACGTAATGCTCTCGTGGCCGGCGATCATGCGCAGTGTCGTCGACTTGCCGCAGCCGGACGGGCCGAGCAGGCAGCAATAGCTGCCGGCCGGTATCTTGAGGCTGATGGCATGCACCGCCGTCGTCGTGCCGTAGACCTTCGAAACGGAAGCAATGTCGATTGTCGCGGCTTTGCTCATGCCTGGCTCTCCAGTTCACAAAAGGTAAAGCATCATGTGTGCCAGTTCGTCGGTTGGATCGATAAGTCACTGTTTGAAAATCGTTTTTCTGAAACGAGCCGAGAAATGCGAGATCTTGGGTTTTACTGCACTGCACAAAAACTAAGCGATTGTCTCCGATGCAATGTTTGAATCGTATGCAATCCGCACGCAGGATCGTGCGCGGTTTTTCGCTTCCTTTCCGTGCGGTTCAGAGTAGAAAGAAGCGAACCGTTCAGGCTGAGCCCGCATGTCCATCCCCGACGCAATCGTTTCCGAGATCGAGACCAACGGCGAAGACCGCGCGCTGGCAATCCGCGACCAGCTTCGCGATGCGATCATGGACCGGCGGCTGGCGCCCGCGACGAAGCTTGCGGAAAGCGAAGTCGGGGCCCTGTTCGATGCCAGCCGGACGATCGCACGGTCCGCGCTGCAGATGCTTGCCTTCGACGGGCTGGTGCGCATCGAGCGCAATCGCGGCGCGTTCGTCGCCAACCCGTCGCCCGAGGAGGCAAGGCAGGTCTTCGCATCGCGCCGCCTGATCGAGGGCGGGATCGCGACGGAGGCCTGTGCGCGTATCATTCCTGCCGATGTCGAGGTGCTGAGGGAGCATCTGGCACGCGAGCGCCGATTCATGAACGAGCGCGGCCCGCATGCGCGGCGCTCGGAGATCAAGGCGTCGGGCGAATTCCATCTCAAGCTGGCCGAGATCGGCGGCAACGCGATCCTCTTCCGCTTCATGGAAGAGCTGGTCGCACGATCGTCTCTGGTGATCGCGCTGTATGGCCGCTCGGGCGTCTCACGTTGCGGCCATGACGAGCATGAAGAGCTGATCGAGGCGCTTGCCGGCCGCGACGCCGAACGCGCCCATGGGCTGATACTGCGGCACATTGATCACATCGAGGCTGACCTGGATCTTGCCGTGACGGGGAGCAGTTCGCTCAAGGCTGCACTGACCCGGTGAGCATGGCGGCAACGCTTGATGGTTGCGAACGAACCGGAAACAGAGTTCATTCCGGTGCATGACCCTTGCGCTTCGTGATTCGCCTGAAATCCTGCCTGCTCCCGTCGACGACTATCTCGCGACACTGAACGCCGGGCAGCGTGCGGCGGTCGAGCATGGCGCCGGCGGCGTTGCCGGACCATTGCTGGTCATTGCCGGCGCCGGTTCCGGCAAGACCAACACGCTGGCGCATCGCGTGGCGCATCTCATCGTCAACGGCGCCGATCCGCGCCGCATCCTGCTGATGACCTTCTCACGTCGTGCGGCCTCCGAAATGCGAAGCCGGGTCCAGCGCATCGCGGCGCGTGTGATGGGCGACAAGGCGGCGACGCTGACGGAAGGGCTGACCTGGGCAGGTACCTTCCATGCTGTCGGCGCGCGTTTGCTGCGGGACTATGCGCTGGAGATCGGGCTCGACCCGGCCTTCACCATTCACGACCGCGAAGATTCCGCCGACCTGATGAACCTCGTGCGGCATGATCTCGGCCTGTCGAAGACGGAGAACCGGTTTCCCGCCAAGGGCACATGCCTTGCCATCTATTCCCGCGTGGTGAATGCGCAGGCAGAGCTCGAACCCCTGCTGGCCAAGAATTTCCCATGGTGCATCGGCTGGGCTGACGAGTTGAAACAGCTCTTCGCCGCCTATGTCGATGCCAAGCAGGCACAGAACGTGCTCGATTATGACGACCTGCTTTTGTGGTGGGCTCAGATGTGCAGCGAGCCGGCCATCGCACAGCATCTGGGCGGACGCTTCGATCATATCCTCGTGGACGAATACCAGGACACCAACCGCCTGCAGGCGTCGATCCTGCTGGCACTGAGGCCCGATGGACATGGTCTGACCGTCGTCGGCGACGATGCCCAGTCGATCTATTCCTTCCGTGCAGCGGAAGTGCGCAACATCCTCGACTTCCCGGCGCATTTCGCAGAGCCGGCACGCGTCGTCACCCTCGACCGCAACTATCGCTCGACGACCGCGATCCTCGATGCCGCCAATGCCGTGATCGGCGAGGCTCCAGAGCGCTTCACCAAGAACCTGTGGACCGAACGGCGCTCGTCCGACAAGCCGCAACTGATTACCGTCCGCGACGAGACCGAACAGGCGAACTATGTCGCCGACATGGTGCTCGAAGCGCGCGAGGAAGGCATAGCGCTGAAGCAGCAATCGGTGCTTTTCCGCGCCGCGCACCATTCCGGGCCGCTCGAGATCGAACTGACTCGCCGCAACATTCCGTTCGTCAAGTTCGGCGGGCTGAAGTTCCTCGATTCCGCGCATGTCAAGGATGTGCTGGCGGTCCTGCGCTTTGCCGAGAATCCAAAAGACCGAGTTGCCGCGTTTCGCGTCATGCAGCTCGTGCCCGGCATCGGCCCATCGGCCGCCGCCAATGCGCTGGATGCAATGGAACGCTCGCTCGATCCGGTGCTGGGACTGCAGTTCTTCCGCGCGCCAGGGCGCGCCGACGCCGACTGGCCGGGCTTTGTCGAGCTCTTCGCCGGGCTGCGCGCAAAGCCCGCATGGCCAGCCGATCTCGAGCGGGTGCGGTTGTGGTACGAGCCGCATCTGGAGCGCATGCATGAGGACGCGACGGCGCGGCGAGGGGACCTGCTGCAGCTCGAACAGATCGCGGCCGGCTATCCGTCACGCGAGCGCTTCCTGACCGACCTCACGCTCGATCCCCCGGATGCGACCAGCGACGAGGCGGGACCGCCGCATCTGGATGAGGACTATCTCATTCTCTCGACCATCCATTCCGCCAAGGGGCAGGAATGGACCAAGGTCTTCGTCCTCAACGCCGTCGACGGGTGCATTCCTTCGGACCTTGCGGTGGGAGAGCGCGACGAGATCGAGGAGGAGCGCCGGCTGCTCTATGTGGCAATGACGCGGGCAAAGGACAGCCTGCATCTGGTCACGCCGCAGCGCTTCTTCGTGCACGGGCAGGCCGCGCGCGGGGACCGGCATGTCTATGCCTCGCGGACCCGCTTCATTCCCGAGCACGTGCTCGACAGGTTTGCGCGCACCTCATGGCCGCCGCCATCGCAGTCGGCGAACGGCCGGGCACCTCAACCTGATATCCGCGTCGACCTCAAGGCGCGGATGCGCGGCATGTGGCGGTAGCGAGCCGGCACGGTTTGCATTGCAGGCAGATGCTATGCCGCAATGAAGCGCACGGGCAGCCGCTCGTAGCCTCTCAGGACGTTGTTGATGGCAAGTTGAGGTTCTCCAACCTCGATACGGGCTACCCGCTTGACCATCGCGGCCAGGATGCTGCGCATTTCGAGGCGCGCCAACTGCATTCCGGCGCATGCATGGATGCCGTGGCCGAAACCGACATGGTCGATGAGGACGCGCCTGACATCGAATTCGTCGGGGTGCTCCCACTGCCGTTCGTCCCGGTTTGCTGACGCATAGAGGATCAGGACCCTGTCGCCTGCTTGTATCGTTACATCGCCGAGCTGGTGGTCGTTGGCGGCAAGCCGAGTGAAGCCGCGGATCGGCGATTCCAGGCGAACCGCTTCGTTGATTGCGTTCGCGATCAGTGCCGGTTCCTCGCGGACCTGCCGCCACTGGTCGGGGTGCGTGCCGAGCAGGTACAAGAGATGGCCCGTGGCGTAAATCGTGGTATCGAGGCTGGGACCGAGATAGTCACGCATCAACATCTGCACCTGCGTGGGCTCTATGAGCCCTGCATCGGCGGCGTCGTAGAGCATGGCTACCCAGCCGCCCGGCCGCACGCGATCACGGGTCGCATGGTTGACTGTATAGGCGCGCATCTCGGTGATGATCGGAAGTGCTGCTTGCGCGCGCGCATTGGCGCCGCCGAGCATGTCGAAGACGGCGCTTGCCCAGCGAAGCATGTTTTCTCGCCCGTGCTCCGGCATGCCGACCAGTTCCGACACGATCGACACCGGCAGGTACTGGGCCAGATCGGCCATGCCGTCGAAGGTTTGGCACTCGACCAGCCGTTCGACCAACGCGTCGGCGGTTTCGGCGATGCGGTCCTTCACCTCGTTCAACGCCCGGAGACTAAGCGGCGCCGCAACGATACGCCGTAGCTGGTCATGCAGCGGCGGGTCTGACGCCAGCAGATTGCCGGGGGCAATGCTGTTTGCCGCAGGATTGCCGGCGACGCCGTGGCCGGAGCGGAACGTCTCGTGGTCGGCAAGGCACGCGCGCACGTCGGCGTGCCGTCCGATCGCCCAGAGATCGTTTGCCGGAAGCCATACCGCTGCGCCCAGGTCGCGGATGCGCGCATAGTGGGGATAGGGGTCCTGGATGACGACCTCGGAGTAAAGGTCCACCTCGTAAGCAGGCGCGGCTTTTCGGTCGGCGGATGATGATGCCATGGGGTTGAAGCTCCTCCTCGATTGCGCGGACTCCCATCATTCTGCAGACCACGAAACGAGCAACTTCCGGAGAACATGTGTTCGAGGAGCGGACAATCGTCCGCGCGCTATGCCCTTCCGCAATCAAAGACGTAAGGTCGTCGGATAATGTTGGATTGTTCCCGCTCCCTTCCACTAACGGGGGATGCGGAGAGTGTGGAACGTCAGCACTGAGACGAAGCGACTTGAAGCGAGCGATGCCCATGACACTCACATTCTTTCATTCTCCCGGAAGCTGCTCCATCGGCATCCATTTGTTGCTGAACGAGGTTGGCGCATCGTTCGAGACACGCGTTGTCAATGTTCGTGAAAAGCAACAGTTCAAACCGGAGTATCTTGCCGTAAATCCGAAGGGAAAGGTGCCTGCGCTTGCGATCTCAGACAGTCAGACGCTGACCGAATTTCAGGCCATCGCCTTCTGGATCGCCAACAGCTTCCCGGCAGCGGGCCTATGGCCGGACGAACTGATCGCGCGCACCAGAACGCTGGAGGCGCTCGACTACATCGTGGCAAGTGTCCACATGCGCGGCTTTACCTTCGTCAAGCAGCCGCACAAGTTTCATGACGACCCAGCCGCGCAGGAGGCGATCAAGGCCTGGGGTCGCAGTGAGGTGATTAGGGGCCTCAGGAACCTTTCGAACATGCTTGGCGAGAAGGACTACCTGCTGGGGGATTTCGGCCTCCCCGACGCCGCATTGTTCTACGTGCTGCATTGGGCCGAGTTGGACGGCTTCGACATTCCGGACAACCTTGTCCGTTGCCTTGCACGGCTGCGAGAAAGACCGGCTGTGGCGCAGATGCGCGCCCAAGGCTGATGTCTCCAGCCGTGTCAGTCGGCAGACAGCCACTTGTGCGCATTCGCGAGCAACGCGTCGGCTTCGGGTGAGCCGTCGACGACGATGTCGGGTCGCAACTGGCGGCCCGTCTGGCGCAAGCGGTAGCCGAGATAGCGATAGGCCTCCGGGATGTCGGAAAAGTCGGTTTCGCTCATGAACCGGTCGAAGGCAGCGGACGGAACGACCGGATCGAGACGGTCCTTCTCATAGACGGCGACGCGCTCGACGATGCGCCAGCCGCGCTCCGTCCGGATGACACGGTCGACGAAACGTGCGTAGCTGGTGTTGTCGACGGCAATTCCGGAGAAGGTCGCGCGACCGAGAATCTGGACGTTCATCTCCGCCGTCGCACGATCGCCCTGGACGCGGATCAGCGGAGTGCCGATCAGGTGCTTGCCTCTCGGCGAGATCGCCTTGTGCGTGGCCCGGCAGCGATCGATGAAGTCATGGATCGTGCCTTCGAACCAGGAGACCGAAATCCGGCCGTCGTCCGTGAACGTTTCCATAAGTGCCGGCCAGAGCCCCTGGTCTCGATAGAGGCCCCAGGCCTGTGCGAGCTGGGTGATCAGAACAAGGTCGGCGGCGCGGTTCATGTGAGTGTCCTCCCGAATTTGATGCAGCCGACGGTATCGGTGACCCGCGGTGCCATTCAGCCCCCGGCGACGACCTGTCCACGATGCGGACGGCAATCGACCCAACGTGGACAGTGCCTGCGGCGGCCCGCTTTAAGTGTGCAAACATTGATTGCGCGACAAGCACAGGAGCGTTCGCCCCATGACGAGTTATCCGGCCAGAGTCCCGGTGGTGATCGTTGGCGCAGGCCCGACCGGACTGACGGCTGCCAATCTTCTTGCCGCCTACGGGGTCGAGTGCTTGGTCCTAGACCGCGAGCCCGGCCCGATGAACCTGCCGCGCGCGATCGTGCTGGACGATGAGGGCGCGCGCACCCTGCAGGTGTTCGGCCTCGACGAGAGCTATGTTAAGCGGACGACGCCTGCCATCGGGTCGAAATATTTCACCGACGACGGCAACTGCTTCGCGGAAACAGGCGCTGGAGCGCAATCCTATGGATTTGCCAAGCGGCAGTACATCTACCAGCCGGAACTGGAAGATGCCCTGCGCGAGGGCTTCGTGCAGCGGGCGCCGGGCAGGGTTCGGTTCTCGTCCAACGTAGTCGACATCGCCGATCGTGGTGATCACGCCGTGGTGCATGTGGAAGACGCGGACGGTGGCAGGCATCAGATAACGACCGATTGGGTCCTTGCCTGCGATGGCGGACGCAGCCCGATCCGCGAGCGCCTCAATATCCGGATGTCGGGCACCACCTACCATCAGGACTGGATCGTGATCGACATGAGCGACGATCCCGACCGGTCGCTCTTCTCGAAATTCTTCTGCAGCAGCGTGCGCCCCACGGTGAGCGTGCCGGCGCCCAATGGCGGGCGCCGCTACGAGTTCATGGTGCACCCCGGCGAGACCCGAGAGCAGGTGCTGCAGCCGGACTTTCTGGCCGAGCTGCTGAAGCCGTACCGGCCCTATCGGGAAGAAGACGTTCTGCGCAAGACAGTCTACACATTCCATGCGCGTATCGCCGAGCGCTTTCGGCAGAACCGCATCCTGCTGCTCGGAGATGCCGCCCATCTCACCCCGCCATTCGCCGGGCAGGGGATGAATGCGGGGCTGCGTGATGCCCATAACGTGGCATGGAAGGTCGCGGCGACATTCGGTGGCGCCGATGCTGGCATCCTCGACACCTACGATGCGGAACGCAGGAAGCCAGCCTGGGACATGATCCTCGTGGCGGTGACGATGGGCAGTTTCGTCATGCCCGCAAGCGCCGAGGAACTGAAATTCCGCGACATGTTGCTCAAGGCCCTCGACCCATTTCCTGCGGTCCGCGACTACCTGATCCAGATGCGTTTCAAGCCGAAGCCGCGCTACCATGACGGCCTGTTCCTGGACCTCGACGACCCTGAACTGGAGGCGAGCCTGGTGGGCGAAATGATCCCGCAACCGACGATCGGCGCCGGCGAGCGCCGCCGCCTGCTGGACAGGGATCTCGGCCCCGGATTCGCGCTCGTCTCGCAAAGCGAGGCGGGGCGGAGGGCTCTCGACGGTCTCGATCTCCAGGAATTGTTCGGGCTGCCGCTCGCCAAGTTTCATCTCGACCCGCAACCGCGCGTACGTCCCCTTGGAGATGCTCCGGTGGACGAACGGACACGAATCTTGCGGCCGCTGCTCACCCACCGCGATCAGATCATGCTGGTGCGGCCAGACCGCTATTGCGCGGCGGCGTTCCAGCCGGACAGTCTGGGCGTGGAACTGGCGCGCTATTCGGCGTTGTGTTCGGCGGCCAGCCGCGCCAGTTCCGACGAGATCGAGGTCGCCGCCGAAATGAGCGCTTCCTTGTGAAGGCGTAGGGCTTCCTCGAATTTAAGCGCGGTTCCGATCCAGATCATGGTCAGGCACGCGGTCGGGCGGTCGCCGACGAAGATCGGTGCCGAGATGCTCATGGTTCGAGCGTTGAAACCCTTGATGCGGAAGCCGACGCCGAGGTCGCGCGTCCGTTCGAGAATGTAGTCCAGCGGCCCGTCCTCGTGGAAATTGACGGCATCGGCGCCGAGTTTCTCCCTTAGTCCGGCAAGAATCTGCTGGCGCTCGCGCTCCGGCACGAAGGCCAGATGCGCACGCCCTCCGGCGGTTTCAAGAACCGGCAGTTCACGGCCAACCATGCCGTGATCGACCGAGAACGGGCTGATGTTGTGGGTCGATTCCCGTATCGCCATCCGGTAGTCGCGGAACGTGACGAGATCGAGCGGCCACAGAATCTTGCGCCCGAGCCGCATCATCTGCGGAACCGCCACCTGCGCCACCCAGTCTTCGTCGCGAAAGCCCGAGCTCAGCGACTTCGTCTGCAGGGTCGGCCGCCAGGCGTCTTCCGATGGTCCGCGCACCACCAACCCGAGGCCCTCGAGCGTTTCCAGCAGTCGGTAGGCCGTCGGCCGCGGAATGCCAACCATCTTCGCTACGTCGGCCGCCTTGAGTCCGTTGTTGCGATTGATCGCCTGCAAGACTTCGAGCCCGCGCTGCAGCGAACGGACCGCACCGAATGTAGAAATTGTATCTCCTCCAGCACTGTTCACGATACGGACAGTTGGGAACGGCAACGTTGCAAGGCCGCTCCTGCGTGTCAAGACTGCCGGCAGGACCGTTGGACCGTCGCGGTTGAGGGAGGAAACCAATGGATCAGATTGACCGCCGGTTGCGCGGTGCTGCGAGGGTCGTCGCGCTCATCGGCTTCTTCGGACTGCTTCTTCTGGCGGCGATGACCACGCTGGACGTGCTGTTACGCTGGCTTTTCCAGGCGCCCATTCACGGTGTCAACGATGTGAGTTCGGTTGTCATGGCCGTCGTGATTGCAGCGTGCATTCCCGCCAATCTGGCGATGAAGCAGAATATTACCGTCGAAGTATTCGGCGCGCTTGCCGGCCCGCGACTGCATCGCTTCTTCGATGCATTGGCAAGCGTCGCCACGCTGATCTTCATGGTGCTCGTGGCTTGGCGGTTCATTCCTTATGCCGAAGGCCTGCGCGAAACGGGCGACCGAACCTGGGTGCTCGCATGGCCATTGTGGCCGTGGTGGATGGCGTCCACCGCGCTGATGATATTCGCCGCGATCGTGCAGGCGATTGTCACGCTTGCAGACCTGCGGGCGATGATCCTCGGTATTGCGCCGGAAAACGATGACGCCTCGGACGAGCCAAGCCCCGCCGACACTCTTTTCTGACGCGCGGCATCTCCCGCAACGAACGAAGGATTTTCCCTTTGGATCCACTTCTCATTGCCCTTGCGGGCTTTGCGGTCATGCTGCTGATGATCTTCGTTCACGTGCCGATTGGCGTCGCGATGGCGCTTGTCGGTGTGACAGGCTTCGCGTCGATCGTTGGCTGGGGCCCCGCTGTCACCCTCATGGCGAGCGAGCCTGCCTCGGCGATGGCCAATCTGGACCTCGCGGTGATTCCGCTTTTCATGCTCATGGGCAGCCTGGCAACTGCCGCCGGCCTCGCCTCGGACGTCTACAACCTCGCCTACGCCCTCATTGGGCATAGGCGAGGGGGCCTGGCGTCGACGACCATCGTGGCAAGCGCCGGGTTCGGCGCGATCTGCGGCTCTGGCGTCGCCACAACGGCGACGTTCGGCCGGGTCGCGATGCCGGAGATGCTGCAGCGCGGCTACAAGCCCGACCTTGCGGCGGGTTCGATCGCGGCAGGCGGAACGCTGGGTATCATCGTTCCGCCGTCGAGCATGATGATCCTCTACGCGGTGTTGACCGAGCAGTCGGTTTTAGACCTCTTTTCAGCCGCCATCATTCCGGCGCTTATGGCCATCGTGTTCTACATGATCGCGATCCAGATCAAGCTGATCCTGGATCCCGAGGCTGGCCTGCCCGGCGAGAAGGCGAGTTTTCGCGAACGCATGGCGGCGATAGGCCGCGCATGGGGCGTGCTGCTGATGTTCGTGGTGGTGATGGGCGGCATCTATTCCGGCATATTCACCGTCAACGAAGCCGCGGCAGTGGGCGTCATATTCGCGTTCGTGCTGGCGCTGTTGCGGGGAAAGCTCGACTGGAAGACGCTCGTCGGCGTCCTTGCGGAGGCCAGCGCCGGAACCGCGATGATCTACATCATGGTCTTCGGCGCGACGATATTCTCGTATTTCATGGCGGTGACGGGCGCGGCCTCGTTCATGATCGGCGTCATCGCCGACCTGCCGATCCCGCCGATCGCGATCCTGATGATGCTTCTGGTGCTCTACATATTCCTCGGCGCGTTTTTCGACGAGGTAGCCGCCATGGTTATCACGCTGCCTCTGGTGATCCCCCTGATACAGTCGTTCGGCTACGACCTGGTATGGTGGGGGATCATCAATGTGGTGGTGATCGGCATCGGCATGATGGCGCCGCCTATCGGCATCAACGTCATGGTGCTGAATTCGATGTACAAGTCGATCAGCCTGCGCACGATCTATCGTGGCATCATGCCGTTCCTGTTCGCCGAACTTATCCGATTGACGCTGCTGACACTGTTTCCGCAGCTCACCCTCTGGTTGCCGAGCATCATGGGCTGATCCATGTCCGCCATGTGGACATATCACAGAGCTGCCGTGCCGATCGCGGAACCGCGCTCTACGCTTTCATCATTCAGAAGTAATAACGCAGGGAGGATGCGATGACGTATTTGAACAAGCTGCTTGGAGCAGCGGCTTTGCTTGGTATCACGGCATTTCCGGCAACCGCCGAAACGCTGCGCTTTTCGAGCTTCGAGCCTCCGGTGGCGCACGTCACCAAGGAGATCCTGACCCCGTGGGCGGAGGACGTGAGCGCTGCTTCGAATGGTGAACTGACGATCCAGATGTTTCCCGGCGGCTCACTGGGGCGCAATCCGGCCCAGCAGTTGCAGATGGTCGAGGATGGCGTTGCTGACATCGCCTGGGTTATCCCCGGCTATTCGCCCGGCCGTTTCCAGGAGAGCACGGTGGCAGAACTGCCATTCCTGATCCCCAGCTCGACAGTGGGCTCGCCGGCGATGTGGAAAATGTACGAGGATGGCCATTTCAAGGGCGACTTCAACAAGCTGAAAATGCTCGGCATCTTCGTGTCCTATCCAAACTCGATCGCATCGACGGCGCCTGTCGAGGCACCCGAGGACATGAAGGGCATGAACGTGCGCGCGCCCGGGCCGACGATGCTTTCGGCGGTCGAGGCGCTCGGCGCCGTTCCGGTCGGCGGTATCACCGGCCCTACGGTGGCCGAGAGCATCAGCCGTGGGTTGATCGGCGCGACGTTTACCCAGTGGGGCGCCATCGAGACCTTCCGCATGGGCGACGTGATCTCGCACTTCAACACCGCGCCGCTCGGCGCCACCCCGATGCTGGTGGTCATGAACAGGGCGAAATACGACAGCCTGTCGGACGAGGCCAAGGCGGCGATCGACAAGTTCTCCGGCGCGGCATTCTCGGAGCGGTTCGGCAAGTCGTTCGACGACAATATCGCCGAAGCTCGCGACGAGTTGCTCGCCCAGGGCAACATTACGGTATCCGAGCCCGACGAGGCCCAGACCCAAGCATGGCGCGACGCCGTTGCAATCGCGACCGAACAGTGGATCGAGCAGAACGAAAACGGCCAGGCGATCTACGACGCTTTCACCACGGCCATCGAGGAAGAAGCCGCGCGTGTGAACTGAGCACGCGTTGAAACGGCGCCGCCTGGACACTCGGGCGGTGCCGCTTGGAAGGTTAGGATCATGGCGCTTGCATCGCTTGGATATATCGGGGTTCGATCGTCGAAGGCGGCGGACTGGCAGGATTTCGCGACCCAACTGCTCGGCATGCAGCAGGTCGATGCCGGCGGCAAGGTTCGTGCTTTCCGCATGGACGATCGCAAGCAGCGCCTGATCGTGAGCGGAGACGGCGATGAAGGCCTCGACTTCATGGGATGGGAAGTCGAGAGCCCTGCCGCGCTCGACGCACTTGCCGGACGGCTGGAGAATGCCGGCGTCGTCGTCAGGCTGGAAACCGCTGCACTTGCCGACCAGCGGCACGTCGCACGGCTTATCTCGTTCCGCGATCCCGAAGGCAACAAGCTGGAAGCGTTTTGCGGTCCCGCGATCGCCAGTGAGCCGTTTCTTGCGGGCAGGGCGATTTCCGGCTTCAAGACGGGTTCGCTCGGCATGGGGCACGCCGTGCTGCACGCACGCGACGTGGACGTGCTGCTTCCTTTCTACCGCGACTTGCTAGGCTTCAACGTCACCGACTACGGGCTGAAGCCGTTCAAGCTGTATTTCTTCCACCTAAACGGCCGTCATCACAGCTTCGCCATGGTTGGCACCGGCCGACAAGGCATGCATCATTTCATGGTCGAGTTGCTGTCGCTCGACGATGTCGGTCAAGGATACGATCTCGCCCAGACCGAGGAGGGGCGGGTCGCCTATACGCTTGGCCGGCATTCCAACGATCACATGACCAGCTTCTATGCCAACTCGCCGTCTGGCTTCTTCGTCGAGTATGGCTGGGGCGCGCGGGTGATCGATCCGGAGACCTGGGAACCGCACGAGACCTTCGACGGGCCAAGCTACTGGGGCCACGACAGGCTTTACATGGCCGAGGACTCGCCTGATCGCACACGGCTCCGCGAGATGCGGCTCGAGGCGGCCAGACGCGGCATGCGCGCTGCCGATCCCGCGCCCAGCTGCGCCTGGCTCGACGCGATCGTCGCCAACGAGTAGCGAGCCGGCCGCAGCCAACTTTTTCAACAAACTTCAAGCACTTGCAGGAGACCAGCGATGCGCGTCTGTTCATATCTCATGGCCGATGGAACCCCGTCATACGGGGTGGTCGACGGCACAACGCTGATTGATGCGGGAGCGGAACTGCGCGCCCGGTTCAGCGACCTTCGAGCGGTCCTCGCTGCGGATGCGCTGGCAAACTTGCCTGAAAAGGCCGCAGGCGACCGGATCGAGCTTTCCGGCGTGACTCTGCTGCCGCCTGTCCCGAACCCGGACAAGATCATTTGCATCGGCCTGAACTACATGACCCACATCAAGGAAACCGGGCGTGACGCGCCGGCGAAGCCGTCGATCTTCACCCGCTACCCGTCATCCATGGTGGGACATGACGTGGACCTGATACGGCCGAAGGCATCGGACTGGTTCGACTTCGAGGGCGAGCTTGCAGTCGTCATCGGCAAGGCGGGCCGTGCGATTCCCGCCGCCCGCGCCTATGAGCACGTTGCCGGTTATAGCTGCTTCAATGATGGCTCGGTGCGCGACTTCCAGCGCCATACGACCCAGTTCTGGGCCGGGAAGAATTTTGATCGCAGCGGCTCGATGGGACCATGGCTCGTCAGCGCGGACGCGTTCGGCGATCCGGCGGCGCAGTCGATGACGACGACGCTCAATGGCGAAGTGATGCAGTCCACGCCGATCTCCGACCTTGCCTTCGACGTGCCAGCGCTGATCGAGTACATCTCCACCGTGACCGAACTGCTGCCTGGCGACATCATCGCCACCGGTACGCCGAGTGGTGTCGGCCTTTTCCGCGAACCAAAGCTGTTCATGAAGGCGGGCGACCGCGTCGAGGTCGAGATCAGCGGCATCGGCGTGCTCTCCAACGCCATCGTCGACGAGGGCTGAAACCTCCTCCGCGATTGTCGAGCGTCCATCAATGCGCGGTCACGGGAACTCCGGGGCCGCGCAGCGACTTGTTGGAGCAGTTCCAACCAGGAGGCCCACATGATGGACGGCAATGATCGGGAGACGGGTGCGCGGACGACCCGCATCGACAATCGTCCCACACAGACGGACCAGAATGCCGGCATGCCCAAGAAGCCGAAACCCTACGGGCTGACCGAATCCGTCGACGACGTCGAGGAAAAGACTCGCCATTCGGATGGGCAGAACCCCAGCGCCACCGATGGCGAACGAACGAGTGCGGACTGCTCCGCGCGCAGCGGCGCCAAGGGCTGAGCTGCAACAATTGCCGGATGCCTCACTCAGTGGCTTCTTCGCCCGCGATGCGGTCACCGTCGCGCGCGAGATGGTCGGTGCCGAACTTTTCGTCGACGGCATCGGCGGCATCATCGTCGAGACAGAAGCCTATGCGCGTGACGATCCCGCCTCGCACAGTTTTCGCGGCCAGACACGCCGCAACACGGCAATGTTCAGCGAGCGGGGTACGAGCTATGTCTACCGCTCGTACGGCATCCACTGGTGCCTCAACGCGGTCTGCCTGCCGGGCAGTGCGGTCCTTTTGCGGGCGATCGAACCCACTGTGGGCATCGCGCTGATGGAAGCGCGTCGCTGTGTCACCGCTCCACGGCTGCTTTGCGCCGGACCGGGCAGGCTGGCCCAGGCGCTCGGGATCGACGGATCCGTGGACGGCATGTCGATGTTGCGCAAGCCCTTCGAGTTCTACCTGAAGCCGCCATCGGCTGACGTGGTCAGCGGACCGCGGATCGGCATTTCCCGTGCAGTCGAGCAGCCATGGCGCTTCGGGCTGAAGGGATCACCATTCCTGAGCCGCTCGTTTCGTCAGTGAGGCAACGATGGTGGTAGCCACTCCTAGCGTGGCTCGGGCGTCAGGTTGAGGTATGTCGGATCAAAACCGGTGGCGCGCGCCAGGGCATCGAAATCACGCACCGTGACGTTCGTATGGTCCCAGGCGACGAGATCGGTCGCGCGAAGCTCCTGAACCGTTCGGTTCGTATGGACCAGGGACAGTCCGAGGATGTCGGAAAGCTCCGATTGAGTGATGGGAAAACGAAACCGCCCGTTGGCCGCAAGGCCCACCGCCTCGAGCCTGAGATAGAGTTCGCATATCAGATGTCCCAGGCGCTGGAGAGGCGTGTGGCGGCCGAGAAGGGCCGTCATCTTGCGCTGGATCGAGGCGTCGATGGTTGTGGAAAGCCACAGCATGCGGGTCAGATGCGGTGCGGTCTCGCTGATTGCCCGCAATTCGCCATGGGGTACGAAAACAACGGTGCAGTCGCTCAGCGCGACGACGCTGTGATCCATTACCCGCAGCAGCAGCCCGTGCAGGTCGACGAAATCGCCCGGCACATGCAACGCCGTCAACTGGCGTTTGCCATTGGCCCTGCTGACGGCGCGGGCCGCGAAACCGGAGACCAGAAGGCAACTTGCCGGAGGCCGGCTGTGTTCCGCGATGATCTCCGCACCCTTGGCGTACTGGGCCGGTCGCTGGCTAAGCCGTGCAAGCAAATCCATCTCTTCCGGTAGGAGCGTGTCGCGACGTGACAGCGAACGGCAGAGGATATCGATTGCTGGGCTCATTGGGTGTCCTCAATTCAATGCCGCAAGACGCGGCTCGTCCCTTCGACAACGCGGGAACCGTCTCGCGGGTTCGCGCATTCGATGTGCGTCCTTACAGCGATTGAACCGGCAGGGCCAACGATGCGATATTATTTCGACGTCAACGATGGAGCCGCCGTGTCGGTCGATGAACTCGGAATCGACTGCGCGGACCTCGCGCAGGTCCGCTACCGTGCCATCGATGCCTTGCCCGATCTGGCGCGCGACGAACTCCCCAATGGCGACGATCGTGTTCTGTCCGTTTCTGTGCGTGACGAGGCCGGGCGCCGCGTCTTCAGTTGTTCCCTTACACTGAAGGTAAGCTGGCCGTGAGTCCGTCGGCGGGGTCCTGTATCAAATCTTACAGGAACACGCACCCGGCGATGACGTTCTGATGTGGCTCCGACAGTGGAGCGTGCAAGACATCTGAAAAGGGACATGACAATGGCCAAGGAAAAGACGCTGGAAGACCTCTTCCACGATACGCTGAAGGACATCTACTACGCCGAGAAAAAGATCCTCAAGACGCTGCCGAAGATGAAGCGGGCAGCACAGTCGGAGGAGCTGAAGGCGGCGTTCGAGAAGCATCATCAGGAGACCGAGGGCCAGATCGAGCGGCTGCAGCAGGTGTTCGAGATCATCGGCAAGCGCGCCCAGGGCAAGACCTGCGACGCCATCGAAGGCATCATCGCCGAAGGCGAGGAGATCATCGACGAATTCAAGGGCACGGCTGCGCTGGACGCAGGCCTGATTTCGTCCGCCCAGGCGGTCGAGCATTACGAGATCACCCGCTATGGCACGCTCAAGCGCTGGGCGACCGAACTCGGCATGGCGGATGCCGCCAAGCTGCTCGACGCGACCTTGCAGGAAGAGTCGAAGACGGATGGCGACCTGACCAAGCTCGCGGACGCCTCGGCCAACGACCGCGCGAAGGCGAAGAAGGCAGCCTGACCGCCGGGGGCCCGAAATGGCGGCCTGGTCCAGAACCGGGCCGCCATCTGCTTAGGTCGCTTCGGGCATCAGGGCTCGACGAAACCCAGGACGGTGAAGCGGAGATCATCCTGCGATATCGAAGCACCTTCGACGACGAATGCACCCTTTCGAACTGCGTGTGCAGCAATGAAGTCGAAGCGGATTTCCCTCGTTGACGGCTCCTGGCCATCGATCGAAATTTCAGCCTGGACGCCAATGTCAGCCGCCGCCTCGTCGCCCGTGTTGGCGACCGTGACCATCACCAGGGTGCCCGTTTCCAGTTCCTCCAATCGATCAACGATCACGGTGAATTCGGCCGGCCTGCTGGCACCGAAGATCGCCTCGTGAGCGAGGAAGACAAGCACCGCCGCGACGACCGCTGCCGATACGGCGCCGAACACCCATTCGACCAAAGGGCGACTCTTGTTGTCATCGTCGCTCATCGCCTGCGCTCCTAGAGGATCAACCGCGCGGCTGCCGCGCCGATCGCCGATGGAAATGCCAGGACCACGGTCGCCATAACGATACCGTCGATCTGCAGCCCGTCCGTGCGCGCAAAAATCCACAGCAGATACAGGCTCACGGTCAGCGCGGTGACGTATCCGGGTAGCGTCAACCTGATCAGCGGGCTCCACCACGGTTCGTCCGGTGAGATGGGAGAGCCGCCGGCGAAGCCGACGGCAAAGACGAAGCCGTGCATCAATGCGATGGAGAGCATCGCGAGACCAAGCGCGTGCCACTCGGTCATCTGATAGGAAATCAGCATCATCTCGTCGGTAGGGGCGACATTGAACCCGAGGAAGAGCGCACCGATCGCCATCAGGAAAATCTCGCCGCCGTAAGACTCGTGCTTTCGCCGGTCGGTGTCCTCGTCCGAGCTGTCCGCGACGAATTGGCTCTTGGCGAGCAAGGCGCCGATCGACGCCGGCACCATCTGGATGGCGACCTTGCCGATCGCCTCGTCAAGGCCGGTCGACGTCGTTATCGTGCCGAAGAGAACGAGCAGGGCGATGCAGACGATCGCCGCCACGCCGAGCGCGATGAGGCTGTCGAGGAAGTCGTCCCGCCAGCGCCGTGTGCTTTCGAAGCCGATCTGGCGCGACAGCAAAACGAGCAGCGGCAATGTCGTTGCAATCAGCACCAGAAGCCGTGCGCGATCGAGATAAATCCCCAGCCACCACAACTCCATCGTCATGAGCATGGGCAACGAGAAAACCAGCGCGCCACCGCCCGCGCGTCCAAAATCGCGCAATGCGCGTCGCGACCCAGGCCGCGATGCAACTGACTGTGAATTCAACAACGTTCCTCCGGATAGCGGCTTAAACCTTCTACGATATGAACGGTTCCCGGGCCATCATTATGCGGAAGCGATGTTATGCGGAAGCGATGAGAATGACGCCCGTGGCCACCACCAGCGCAGCGAGCACGCGGCCCTTCCATGGACGCTCACCGAACATCAGCACGCCGATGAGGGCTGCGATGATGACGCTGGATTCGCGCACCGCCGAGACCGCCGCGATCGGCGCAAACGTCTTGGCATAAAGCACCAGCCCATAGGCCAGCACCGACAGTGCGCCGCCGATCAGGCCGACCGAGAACGCGCTCCAGTCCACGTTCTGGCGGCGGGCCAGCCGTGGTCCCAGGACCGCGAGCACCACCGGCGCCTCGAGGAAGAACAGCCAGCCCATATAGCCGGTCGGGCTTTCCGACCAACGCACGCCGATACCGTCGGCCACCGAATATGCCGAGATGCTGAGGCCAAGGAAAACCGCGAACATCACCGCCGTGCGGTCGGCGCTGGCAGCGCCGCGCTGGATGGCGAGGAGGCCGATGCCGATGCAGATTGCGGCGAGCCCCGCCCATCCGGTGGACGTCAAGGTCTCTCCGACGATGAGATAGGCGCCCAGGGCCACCAGAGCCGGGGCGAGGCCACGCGAAATCGGGTAGACCTGACTGAGGTCTCCCAGGCGATAAGCCTGAAAGAGCAGGAGGTAATAGAGATAGTGGATGATTGTCGACGCGAACAAGGACGGCCAGCTCGCCGGCGCTGGCGGGGCGGAGACGGCGATCAGCAACAAGCCGCCGACAGTATGCATGGCAGCAACCGCCGCAAGGGTGAGCGCGCGGTCTCCGGCGTTCTTGACGATGGCGTTCCAGCTCGCGTGCATGAACGCGGCTGACAGCACGAGTGTGAGCGCGAAGGCAGACATTTCAGTTGCCGAAACGGTGGTCGTACGCTTTATCGACCGCAGGCTCGGTGCGTTTGCCTGACCGGCGCGCGATGACACGCGAGATAGAGGAAGACACGCGGCCAAACTCCTGGAAAAACAGCGGATCGGTGGCTTCTGAAGCGAAGCGGGCAGGGCGCGAACCTAGACAAGAGAAGTGCCGGCGACAAGTGAGCCGTCTAAGCTTTGCACCGGGATCGTGCCGATGCCGCTAGGACACGAGCTTCCCGGACAGATCAGCCAGTTTGCGCACGATCCCTTCACGGCCATAGGCAAAGAGTTTCGCGTCGGCATCATCGCCGCCCGCAATCGTGGTCGCGATGATCTCCGACGCGATCTGCGAGAAGGTGATGCCGTTGCCGCCATATCCCTGGACGGCGAAAACGCCGCGATGGCCGGGTAGCTCGCCCATGTAGGGCAGGCCGGTCGTCGTCGTGCCGAAGGAACCCGCCCATGCGAATTCGGGGGTAGTATCAAGCTGCGGAAACAGATCCTTGAGCTTGGCGGCGATCCGCGCGGTCTTTTCGGGCAGACGTTCGTCGCGTGCAGCTTCGTCCACGATGTCGTCGTCTTCTCCGCCACAAATCACCCGCCCGTCATACGTTGCGCGCATGTACAGATAAGGATCGGAGGCTTCCCAGATGAATGCCGGGCCGGGCCACAATGAACTCTTCTGCGGTTTCGTGGCGATCGCGTAGGTGGAGATGACCGAATGGGTGCTTGAGGGCACGATGGGCAGAAGCTCGTAGCCGGTTGCCAGTACCACCTGGCTGGAGGTCACCGTGGGGCCGTCCTTGGTTCGGGTCACCATCGTGCCCGAGCCGGACTCGATGCCCGTGACCTCCACCGACGTGTAGAACCGCGCCTTGCGTTCAAGCGATTTGCCCAGCAGCCCTGCCACGAGCTTTCGCGGGTCCAGCGCAATGTTGTCGTGGCTCAGTATCGCGCCCTTGCGCTTGATGCCGAACTTCTCTTCCAGCACCGCTGGCGTCAGATAGGTGGCCCGGATGCCGGCGCTGCGCCGCGCGTCGGCTTCTTCGCGCAACTGACCGGGATCGAGTTCGTTGCCGGCGAGATAGAGGGATTGAGTGGAGGCTGCGTTGCAGTTGATGCCGAGTTCCTCGATGCGTCCGCGCAGACTGGTCACGGCCAGTCGCGACCTGCGCCATGCCTGTTGCGCGCTGGTTCGCCCGATCATGCCGGTCAACGCTGTCAGCGGCTGATCGATCTCGAACTGCACCAGCGCCGTCGTGGCAGGGGTCGAGCCCTGCATCGTTCCGCGCCGCCGATCGACGGCGACCACCGAAAGCCCCTGAGCCGTCAGGGCCTCTGCGATCATCGCGCCGCTGATACCAAGCCCCACGACAAGCACATCGCATTTGATGTCGCGCGAAAGCGTGTCGGTCGGGATGCGCGGCGCGCGGTAGGCCGTCCAGACGGGGGTGCCGGTCCGCAAATCAAGCTTTCGGGTCATTTCAGGCTACCGATCCGGAGAGAAGGGGCCGACGCGGCTCGACTGGAAACAGTCAATGACCGGATCGGGAAGCGTCGCTCCACAACATCGGCAGAACCTTCCGGTTCCATGCCTGCCTTTCGGATGTATCGGGCTAGGCGTTGGAACCGCGGATCGCGTCGATCACAGCATCCGTGACTTCCCGCGTCGTCGCCTTGCCTCCGACGTCCGGCGTCAGGATGCCCGCCTCGCAGACCTTCTCGACTGCCGCCATCAGTCTCGCCGCGGCGTCGGCTTCACCGAGATGTTCCAGCATCTGGGCGCCCGTCCAGAACGTCGCGACCGGATTGGCGATGCCCTTGCCAGTGATGTCGAATGCCGAGCCGTGGATCGGCTCGAACATCGACGGGAAGCGGCGTTCGGGATCAATATTGGCGGTAGGTGCGACGCCAAGGCTGCCGGCGAGCGCGCCCGCAAGGTCCGACAGAATGTCGGCATGCAGGTTGGTTGCAACGATCGTATCGAGACTTTGAGGCTTCAGTGTCATGCGCACCGTCATGGCATCCACGAGCATCTTGTCCCAGGTGACGTCCGGAAATTCGGTCGCGACTTCCGCCGCGATCTCGTCCCACATCACCATGCCGTGGCGCTGGGCGTTCGACTTCGTCACCACGGTCAGCAGCTTGCGCGGCCTCGCCTGCGCCAGCTTGAACGCATAGCGCATGATGCGCGTCACGCCGACCCGCGTGAAGATGGCGACCTCGGTTCCGACTTCTTCCGGCATGCCGCGATGCGCCCGGCCGCCATGGCCGGAATATTCGCCCTCGGAGTTCTCGCGCACGATGACCCAGTCGAGGTCGCCCGGTCCGCAGTTGCGCAGCGGCGGGGTGATACCCGGCAGGATCCGCGTAGGGCGGACGTTTGCATACTGGTCGAAGCCCTGGCAGATCGGCAGCCGAAGGCCCCACAGCGTGATGTGATCGGGCACGTCCGGGGCGCCAACGGCTCCAAAGTAGATTGCGTCGAAGGGCTTGAGCTGCTCAAGGCCGTCCTTCGGCATCATCTCGCCGTGCTTCTTGTAGTAGTCGGAGCCCCAGTCGAAGGACTGCACCTTGAAGGTCACGTCCCCCATGCGCGATTCGAGTGCCTGAAGAACTGCTTGTCCTGCCTCGATGACCTCCGGGCCGATGCCGTCGGCGGGAATTGTTGCGATTGTGTATTGGCGCATTGCGGTCTCCTCGAAAACTCCGGCGCGCGCGGTAATCGGCATTTCGGTCCCCCACGCCCGAGAGGACTTTTGATGCGCGGGTGTTTACAATTCAACGCTCAATGAATCATATAAAAGAACGATATAATCGGGGGGCCGCGTGAATTTCCTACAATTGCGATGCTTTCTGGCCGTTGCCGACACGCTCCATTTCGGACGCGCGGCCCAGAAACTCGATATGCTGCCGGCTTCTTTGGGGCGCCACGTCAAGCTGCTCGAGGAAAGTCTCGGCACCCGCCTGATCGCGCGCACGACCCGCAACGTGACGCTCACGGAAGCGGGCGCGTCGCTCGTCGAGGGCGCGCGGGACCTCGTCGAACGTGCCTCTATGCTGGAGGCGCATTTTCGAGACTACGAGCGCCAGAGGGCCAGTGTCCTTCGCGTCGGCGCAATCGACAGTGTTGCCGCCGGTCTGCTGCCGCAACTGCTTCAGGATTTTCGCGCAGAACATCCGGGTATCGAGATCGAACTGCTGGAACAGAAAACGATCAGGCTCTTGCCAAGGCTTCTGTCCGGTCGCCTGGACATCGCATTTGTCCGTCCGCCCGAAGTGCGTGATCCACGGCTTGCGTTCAAGACGCTGTTTTCCGAGACGGCAGTCGTCGCGGTGCATCGCGGCCATCGCCTTGCCGGCAAGTCGACCATCGGCGTCGACGAGATGGCAGATGAGCCGCTGATCGTTCCGGACCGGCGCTCACGCCCGCACAGCCACGACCTGACGATCAAGCTGTTCCTCGAAGCCGGCCTTACCGCGCGCATCGTCCAGATCGCAGACGAAAAACAGACGATCGTCAACCTCGTAAGCACCGGCATCGGATTGGCGATCGTGCCTCGCTGGGCGTCGCGGCTCGCTGTTGCCGGCGTGTGTTTCGTGCCGCTGGCGCCAACGGAGGGAGCCGCGATGAGCAAGCTGGCGCTTTCCGCCACATGGCTGCGTGGGGTGCGGGATCCCTCGCGCGACAAGTTGCTCGAAACGCTCGATCGCCACATTGGCGCCTACGAGGCCACGGCCTGACAGGCTATTGGCAGTCGCCTGGTCGATTAAAGACAAAATTTATATAATCTTTGGCTGGTTGAGCATTTTACCTTGGGCGCATTAGCGTGTAAGTCATCAGGTCGACGCCATGGGAGAGGCATCGACATACTATAACTGGGAGGAACACGATGATGAACTATCTCACCAAAGCTCTGACTGTCGCCGTTCTGGCGGGAATGGCTGCTCTGCCTGCTGCCGCGCAGGAGCGCGAAGGCTGGCCGAACAATCTGGTGATCGGTACCGGCAGCCAGGGCGGCGCGTATTTCGTCTACGGCAGCGGGTTCGGCACGTTGATCGGCGAGACGCTCGATCTCGGCGCCAGCGTCGAGATTACCGGAGGTCCGGTGCAGAACGTGACGCTGGTCCAGACCGGCGACCATGACATGGGCTTCGTCACCATGGGCCCCGCCTACGAGGCGTTCACCGGCAAGGGCGAGCTGATGCCCGGCGTTGAACATACCGCCATCCGTGCCCTGTTCCCGATGTATCAGACTCCGCTTCAGGCGGCCGTGCTGGCGAATTCCGGGATCAAGTCCTTTGCCGACATGGACGGAAAGCGTGTCGGTGTCGGTCCTGCTACCGGTACCTCTGCGACCTACTGGCCACGGTATTTCGAAGCGGCCGGCATGGACGTGACGATCAGCAGCGCCGGCGCAAACGACACCGCCGGTCAGCTCAAGGACGGACTGATTGATGCGTTCGTCTATGCGGCAGGCATCCCCACCGGCGCCTACGCCCAGTTGGCAGTCGAGAACGACGTGATCTTCATCTCCATGACGGACGAGGAGCGGAATACGTTCCTGGAAGCCGAGCCCGCCATGGCGCGGTTCACGATTCCGGCCGGCACCTATGAAGACCAGCCGGAGGACGTGGAAACCGTCTCGCTATGGAATTTCGCCATCGCGAATGAATCCATGCCCGAAAGCCTGGCCTACGAGATCACCAAGCTGGCGATGGAAAACCCCGACCGCATGAAGCAGATTCACGCTGCGGCGGTGGAGACATTGCCGGAAAACGCCGAGTTCAACAGCTTCATGAAATTCCATCCCGGCGCGGTGAAGTGGTTCGAAGAAAACGGCCACACGATTCCTGACGAGCTGAAATAGCGCCAGGTCCTGGTGATTGAACGCAGCCATGGCGGGGCCTAGCCCCGCCATCCCTTAATCGCACCAGAACCGGACACCACCATGTCTGACAGGGCATCGAACGGGAATGCCAGTTCGGCGGCAGGGGCGGAAAAGCGCCTGTCGGAGATCGAGCATCAGACGGCCGCAGCAAGTGTCGACGAGGAGCCGGTAGTCGGCAACCAGCGAGTCTTCCTCTCCTACCGGCACTGGATGGTTGCGATCGGCTGCGTCGCTTACTCGGTCTTCCATCTGCTGGTCATGAATGTGTGGCCACTCGAAACCTGGGCCTTCAGGCTCATGCATGTCGGCGGCGGCCTCGTGCTGGGCTTCCTGATCTTCGGCCCGAGGATGATGGCGGACGGCGCCGCCGCGCGGCGCGACCTCGTCGACAAGGTGCTGCTGGTCTGCGCCGCCGCGGCGGTCGGCTACGGATTTGTGATGGTCGCCGCGATCTGGCTTGGCTGGGCCGCCGGGATCGCAGAGGTGCCGCCAGGCTGGGCGATAAACAGTTTTGGCATTCCGCTGACGGTTGGGACCAGCATCGCCGTGCTGCACGGCTGGCTTTATCCGGACCCAAGGGGTGACCGGACCTCGGCTGCCGACTGGGTGCTCGTGCTCGCGACTGTGGCATCAATTGGTTACATCATCTTCTTTGCACGCCAGTTGCAGATGCGAGCCGGCATGCCGATGGCATTGCCGGGCGACATGTGGGCGGCAATCACCGGCGTAATACTCATAGCGGAGCTTACCCGGCGCGTTGCTGGGCTCGCTTTGGTCATCATCGCTGGCGTTTTCGTCGCCTATTCTTTTCTTGGTCCGTGGCTTCCCGGAATCCTTCAGCATCGCGGCTATGACGCAAAGCGTTTCTTCACATACATCTTCACCGACAACGGTATCCTCGGAGCGCCGATCGCGATCTCCTCGACCTACATCATCCTGTTCGTGATCTTCGCCGCATTCCTGCAGGCGTCGCGCGTGGGGGAGTATTTCGTCAATGTCGCGTTTGCCGCTGCCGGCGACAAGCGCGGTGGACCAGCCAAGGTGGCGATTTTCGCCTCAGGCCTGATGGGCATGATCAATGGTACGTCCGCCGGGAACGTCGTTGCAACCGGAAGCCTGACGATCCCGCTGATGAAAAAGGTCGGGTACAAGCCGCAGACAGCCGCGTCGGTCGAAGCGGCTGCCTCCTCGGGCGGGCAGATCATGCCGCCGATCATGGGCGCCGGCGCCTTTATCATGGCCGAGATCACCGGCATTCCTTACACGGAAATCGTCTATGCGGCGATCGTGCCGGCGATCATCTATTTCGTGTCGGTCTATTTCATGGTCGACCTGGCAGCCCAGAAATACAACATGGCCGGACTGCCTCGCTCCGAGCTTCCGAAGCTGGGGCCACTGTTGCGGCAGATCTACCTGTTCACGCCGATCATCGTGCTCCTCTATGCGCTCTTCGCGGGATACTCGGTCATCCGGGCGGGGACGCTCGCCATGTTCGCTGCCGTCGTGGTCTCCTGGCTGACGCCCAATCGGATGGGACCGAGGCAGCTTTTCCATGCGCTCGAAATGGGTGCGCGGATGACGCTGCAACTCGTCGCGGTCTGCGCTGCCGCAGGCATCATCGTCGGGGTGATTGCGCTGACGGGTATCGGCTCCCGGTTTTCCGCCGTGCTGCTGACGCTTGCCGACCAGAGCCAGATTCTCGCGCTGTTCTTTGCCATGTGCGTGTCGGTGGTGCTGGGAATGGGCATGCCGACGACCGCCGCCTACGCCGTCGCTGCGAGCGTCATCGCGCCGGGCATCATCAACCTTGGCGTCGAGCCTTTGACCGCGCATTTCTTCATCTTCTATTTCGCGGTAATGTCGGCAATCACACCGCCTGTCGCGCTGGCCGCCTATGCTGGCGCCGCACTTGCGGGCTCCGACCCGATGAAGACGAGCGTCGAAAGCTTCAAGATCGGCCTGGCGGCTTTCATCGTGCCGTACATGTTCTTCTATTCGGACGCGATGCTGCTCAACGGCGCCTGGTATGAAATCCTTCACGTCACCGTCACTGCCATCTTCGGCGTATACATGCTGTCGGCCACCGTGCAAGGCTGGTTCCTCGGCCGTGCCGGTCCGATCGTGAGGATCGGAACGCTGATTGCCGGCCTGGCGATGATCGAGGGCGGCTGGCTCACCGATGTGATTGGCTTCGCCATTGCCGTGATCCTTGTGCTCGTGCAGAAGCGCGTCGTCAGCACCGTTGATGTGGCGCGAGGCGCCGACTAGGCCGGCCGGCCTGGCACGATATTTTTCGGGCCGTTGGTCTGGCAATTATGCGCCGTTCGGCGCCGGCGATCTGGCAGTCGTCGGGTCGCGGCCTTATGCTGCGTCCATGACCACGCCTTCCGACGACCAGATTGCCATGCTCGCAAACGCGCTCGACACGTTTTCGCGTCGATACAAGTTGACCGACACCGGCGCGGACAGGCCGTTGACCGAACTGGACAACCAGGTCCTGCTTTTCGTGGCTGGTCATCCGTCATGCGGGCCTACGGACGTGGCACGTTTCCTCGACGTGGCGGCGACGACCATCTCGTCGGCAACGGACCGGCTGGTCAAACGCGGCCTGCTGAACCGGCAGCGCCTCGAGGGCGACAGGCGGGCCGTGGCGCTGACCTTGTCGGAAGACGGTGAAGCCTATGTCTCCACGTACAAGCATGCGCACGATTCGCTCTTTCGAATGATGCTCGAACGGCTGTTGCCTGAGGAACGAGAGACCTTTCTCCACCTCATTTCGAAAATCGCACACCACGACGATTGAATAATACGAATATCGTATTATCTTCGTGGTGAGGCGCCGGAGGCGGCGTCCCTCAAGCACGGGGATAAAATCATGGCGATACGTATCAACGATACCGACGTAGCCGTACCCGACGACCCACGCGTGTCACTACTCGATCTGCTCCGGGACGGCCTGCACCTGACCGGTACGAAGGTCGGTTGCAACCAGGGCGCCTGCGGCGCCTGCACGGTGCTCATAGACGGCAAGCGCTCGCTTTCGTGCCTTACCCTCGCGGTGCAGGCTGACGGGCGCTCGGTCACGACGATTGAAGGAATTGGCAGCGCGGCCCAACCGCATGCGTTGCAATCGGCATTCATCGAGCACGATGGCTTTCAGTGCGGATATTGCACCCCGGGCCAGATTTGCGCTGCCGTTGCAATGTTGCAGGAGATCGCCGACGGCATTCCGAGCTACGTCACGGCCGACCTGGCCGAAAAGCGCATCCTGCTGTCGTCGGAGGAAATTCGCGAGCGCATGAGCGGCAACCTGTGCCGATGCGGGGCGCATAACGGGATCGTCGAAGCGATCCTGCACCACGCCAGGGAGAACGCGGCATGACGCCTTTCACCTATTCGCGCGCTGCCTCCGTCGACGATGCCATGCAGGCGATCGGGCAGGAGGGACAAAGGTTACTGGGCGGCGGGACCAATCTCGTCGATCTGATGCGAAAGGGGGTGGAGCGGCCGTCGACGCTTGTCGACGTGAGCGCGCTGTCCGCAGACATCCGGGAAACGGACACTGGCGGCCTTCTCATCGATGCGGCCGTCCGCAACAGCGCGCTTGCCGCGCATCCTTTGGTCCGCACGCGATATCCCATGCTTTCCAGGGCCATTCTCGCCGGAGCATCGGCGCAGATTCGCAACATGGCAACGGTGGCCGGCAACATCATGCAACGGACACGATGCGTCTACTTCAACGACGTGGCCGGTTCGCGTTGCAACAAGCGCGTGCCGGGCAGCGGCTGCGACGCCAATGGCGGGTTTGCACGTTACCAGGCGATCGTCGGCGCCTCCGAAGCCTGTAACGCTACGCATCCGTCCGATATGTGCGTCGCGCTGGCCGCGCTCGACGCGCTGGTCCATGTGGCCGGCGTGGATGGCGCGCGGGTAATACCGCTGGTCGATTTTCACCGCCTGCCGGGCGACAGGCCTGATCTCGAAACCGTGCTCGGGAGTGGCGAGATCATCACCGCAATCGAGATACCCGCTTCGGCCGTTGCTGCTCGCTCGACCTATCGCAAGGTGCGGGACCGGGCGAGCTATGCCTTCGCGCTGGTTTCCGTCGCCGCGGCCGTCAGTGTCCGGGACGGACTGGTCGACGATGTGCGGTTGGCGCTAGGTGGTATTGCACCCAAGCCATGGCGCGCCCATCGCGCCGAGGCGATGTTGCGCGGCGGACCGGCGACCGCGCCGGCTTTTGAAGCCGCCATCGCGGCGGAACTGGCCGAGGCGACGCCGCAAGCCGGGAATGCGTTCAAGATCGAACTGGCAAAGCGCACGACGCGTGCGGTCCTCGTCGAACTGGCCGGAGACAACCAATGAGCAGGATGCAGAACGTCGTCATAGACTCGGTCAAGACAGTGATCGGGTGGGTACCGGAGCGCTGGCTGCCCGGCGGAACCCCCGACCCGCTGATCGGCCGGCGTGGCGCGGTCGGTACGCAGGCATCGCGGCTCGACGGTCCACTCAAGGTCGCAGGCCAGGCACGCTTTGCCGGCGAGGTGGCGATGGAGGGGATGTGCTACGCCACGCTTGTCCACAGCCCCGTGACACGCGGGACCATAACCCGCCTCGATACCGGCCGGGCGGAAGCCGCTCCCGGTGTCATCCTGGTGATGACCCATCGCAACATGCCGCGGCTCGGCACCGTGCCGCTCATCAGCATGACGGACCTCTCTGCGGTCGGCAACAGCGCCGTGCCGATCATGCAGGATGCCGAGATACGCTATAACGGGCAGGTCGTCGCACTGGTGCTCGCCGAGACGCAGGAGCAGGCCGATCATGCAGCCTCGCTCCTTGACATCGACTACGCGGTTTCCGCCGCGAAGACAGACTTTGACGGGGCCAAGCCGAATGCTCGTGTCCCAGCCTCAATACTGATCGAAAAGAACCACGTCTCCGTCGGAAACGCGGAGCGTGAGCTGGGCAGTGCGCGATACAGCGTCGACAATGTCTACAAGACTCCCGGCCAGAACCACAATGCGATCGAACTGCATGCCGTCACACTGGCCTGGCAGGGCGACTCGCTCACGATCCATGACACGACGCAGATGATCGCGGCGAGTGCCACTGCAATTGCCAAGCTGTTCGGGTTGAAAAGAGAGCAGGTCCGTGTGCTCTCGCCCTATGTCGGGGGTGGCTTCGGCGGCAAGGGCCTGTGGGACCACCAGATCGTGGCGATCGCGGCGGCGAAGCTGGCAGGCCGGCCCGTTCGCCTGGCGCTCAGCCGGGAGGGTGTCTATCGCATCATCGGCGGGCGCACTCCGACCGAGCAGCGCGTCGCGATCGGCGCGGATGGGGACGGGCGGTTCACTGCGCTCGTGCATACCGGCTATTCCGTGATGCCACCCTACGGCGCATCGCCCGAACAGTACAGCATGAGCGCGCGTGCCGCCTATCGCTCCAAGAGTTTCGAGATCATTCAGCGCCATCTCGATCTCGATATCGTTCCCAACACATTCATGCGCGCCCCGGGCGAGGCGATCGGCACCTTTGCGGTGGAAAGCGCCGTCGACGAACTGGCCGACCAGATGGGCATCGACCCGATCGAACTGCGTATGCGCAACGAGCCGGAGCAGCATCCGTTGTCGGGCACTCCCTTCTCGCAGCGCGCCCTTCGGAAGGCATTTGAAGACGGTGCACGGCGCTTCGGCTGGGAAAAGCGTCAGGCGCAGCCGGGCATGGTGCGCGACGGCGAATGGCGTATCGGCATGGGCTGTGCCGCGGGCAGCTTCCCCTACGCACGAATGCCGGGCGCCGAAGTGCGCATCCGGCTCGGCCGCGATGGAACGGCAACCGTATCCTCCTCGGCACAGGAGATGGGGATGGGCACGGCCACGGTGCAGGTCCAGCACGCCGCGGATCGCCTCGGGCTGCCGATGGAGGCGATCACCTTCGAGATGGGTGACTCCGACCTGCCGGCCGCTCCCATGGCAGGAGGCTCCTCGCAGACGGCCTCCCTGGCGGCAGCCATCGCCGCCGCCGCCGACAAGCTGACGGTCGAACTGCTGCGGCTCGCCGGCAACGCCAGTCCGGTGGCAGGCCTGCGCGTCGGTGAGGTTCGTCTCATGGAGGGAGAAATCGTCGGCATTGAGGAGCCGTCGCGGCGGGAGAGCTTCAATTCCATCCTGTCCCGGTCTTCCCGCGACGAAGTCGTTGTCACCGCGGGCGGTGGTGCGCCGCTGGAAATCTTCAAGTTCGCCATGCACAGCTCGTCGGCAATCTTCTGCGAAGTAAGGGTGAGCGACGTTACCGGCGAGATACGTGTGGAACGGCTGCTTGGCTCATTCGACTGCGGTGCGATCCTCAACCCCAAGACAGCCATCAGCCAGTTCAAGGGCGGGATGATCATGGGGCTCGGTCTTGCGTTGACCGAAGAGACGCTGTTTGACGAACGCAGCGGCAGGATCATGAATGCCACGCTCGCCGACTATCACGTGCCCACCCATCTCGATGTGCCGGAGATCGAGGTGATCTGGACCGGCATTCCGGATTCGCGTTCGCCGCTGGGCGCGCGCGGCATCGGCGAAATCGGCATCACAGGGGTAGCGGCTGCTGTGGCTAATGCGGTCTACAACGCAACCGGCAAGCGTGTCCGCGACCTGCCGATCACTCTGGACAAGGTGCTTTGAGGAGACGCGTCATCGTTGGTCCGATGATGGCATATTGCTTTCCATCCGAACCTTGACGTACCACTGGGCGACCGAAGCGATAGCATCTGCTTCGGTCGCGGCGCCCGGCCACCGGCGGCGCAATCTGATGCACAGGCAGTCGGCGCGTGTCTCCCTGACACCGCGACGCCATCCGGAGAAAAGAATGGACTCCTCGCAGAGGGACTTCGTGGGACTGAGCTATCGCACCCTCACCAGCGCCGAGCGCGATACGCTCCAGGAGATCAAGGAAAGGGGCCAGGCCTTCATCGCCTTCATCGATGGTCTCGGCCGCTCGGAAGCGATCGACATCGCCCGCGTCCGCGCGGAAGAATCCGTGATGTGGGCCGTCAAGCACCTGACTTCCGCAAAGGGCTGACACGGCCCCGCGCTGCGGGACGCTTCCCTTTCTCGGGCGTGACCAGTTGCATCAAGGCTAATGCTCGCCGTGTCTCTGGACGGCGGCCTACCCAATTCATCCTGACAACGTGATGTTCGCGTGCATGGCCAGAATTTCGGTCATGCGCCCTCCATGGCGCGCGGCGACGGACCGGAGAGCCGTGTCTACACCTTCGCCCGGACGCTGACGGGACTTGAAGAAGGCTCGTCGGCCAATTCGACCGTTCTCCGCCAGCCATTTTTCGCGCGCGCAGCGGACTTCAGGGCACAGCGCTTTCGGCATTGCCGTATGGCCGATGAATTCTGCCGGAGGGGGAACAGCGGGCCAGCAGGCGCGTTGGTTTGCGTGATCACGGCCGCGTGATTCACCACCCAACCAGAATTCCGCGAAAGGGACATGACAATGGCCAAGGAAAAGACGCTGGAAGACCTCTTCCACGACACGCTGAAAGACATCTACTACGCCGAGAAAAAGATCCTGAAGACGCTGCCGAAGATGAAACGGGCGGCGCAGTCGGAGGAGCTGAAGGCGGCGTTCGAGAAGCATCATCAGGAGACCGAGGGCCAGATCGAGCGGCTGCAGCAGGTGTTCGAGATCATCGGCAAGCGCGCCCAGGGCAAGACCTGCGACGCCATCGAAGGCATCATCGCCGAGGGCGAGGAGATCATCGACGAATTCAAGGGCACGGCCGCGCTGGACGCAGGCCTGATCTCGTCCGCCCAGGCGGTCGAGCACTACGAGATCACCCGCTATGGCACGCTCAAGCGCTGGGCGACGGAACTCGGCATGGCGGATGCCGCCAAGCTGCTCGACGCGACCTTGCAGGAAGAGTCGAAGACGGATGGCGACCTGACCAAGCTGGCGGACGCCTCGGCCAACGACCGCGCGAAGGCGAAGAAGGCAGCCTGACATCATGTACGCAGCCCGGAAGCAATTCCGGGCTGCGTCATCTGCGATTGAACACGTCGACCCGTCAGCCAGCTACAGGAGCCAGCCATGGCCAAGAATTCAAGCAAGTCCGGCAGCAAGCCGGAGAACGATACCGTATCGATACACGACCAGAAGCTCGTCCGCGGAAATGGCGGCGAGTTGCACCAGATCGCGCAAGGCGACACTGAGATATTGACCACCGCCCAGGGCGGTCCCGTTGCCGACGACCAGAACACGCTGAAAATCGGTGAGCGCGGGCCGGCGCTGATGGAGGATTTCCATTTCCGCGAGAAGATTTTCCATTTCGATCACGAGCGCATTCCCGAGCGCGTCGTGCACGCCCGCGGCTACGGCGCGCATGGCTATTTCGAGACCTACGAATCCCTTGCCAAATACACCCGCGCCGACATCTTCCAGCGCGCAGGTGAGAAGACGCCAGCTTTCGTGCGTTTCTCGACGGTCGCAGGCTCGAAGGGATCGTTCGACCTTGCTCGCGACGTGCGCGGCTTTGCGGTCAAGCTCTACACCCAGGAAGGCAACTGGGACATCGTCGGCAACAACATCCCGGTCTTCTTCATCCAGGACGCGATCAAGTTTCCCGACGTGATCCACTCCGTGAAGCCCGAGCCGGACCGCGCCTTTCCGCAGGCACAGTCTGCGCATGACAATTTCTGGGATTTCATTACTCTGACGCCAGAGTCGATGCACATGATCATGTGGGTCATGTCGGACCGCGCGATTCCGCGTTCCTTCCGTTTCATGGAAGGCTTCGGCGTCCACACGTTCCGCTTCCTGAATGCCAATGATGAATCCACCTTCGTCAAGTTCATCTGGAAGCCGAAGCTGGGTCTTCAGTCCGTCGTCTGGAACGAGGCGGTGAAGATCAACGGCGCCGACCCGGATTTCCATCGGCGCGACCTGTGGGATTCCATCCAGGCCGGTGATTTCCCGGAATGGGAACTGTGCGTGCAGCTCTTCGACCAGGATTTTGCCGACTCGTTCGATTTTGACATTCTCGATCCGACCAAGCTCATTCCCGAAGAGGTGATCGAGCCAATCCCGGTGGGCCGGCTCGTGCTCGATCGCATGCCCGACAACTTCTTCGCCGAGACCGAGCAGGTCGCGTTCATGACGCAGAACGTACCGCCTGGCATCGACTTCTCCAACGATCCGCTGCTGCAAGGACGCAACTTTTCCTATCTCGACACGCAGATCAAACGTCTCGGCTCCACCAATTTTACGCATCTGCCGATCAACGCGCCAAAATGCCCGATGCATCATTTCCAGCAGGATGGGCACATGGCGATGCGCAACCCGGTTGGGCGCGCCAACTATCAGCCGAACTCGTGGGGCCAAGGGCCGCGCGAACATCCGCAGAAGGGCTTTCGCTCATTTGCAGAGCCCGCGGAAGGTCAAAAGGTCCGGCTGCGCGCCGAGAGCTTCGCCGACCACTATAGCCAGGCGCGGCAGTTTTTCATCAGCCAGACGGTTCCTGAGCAGCAGCACATTGCGATGGCACTGACCTTCGAACTGTCCAAGGTCGAGACGCCCGCCATTCGCGAACGCATGGTCTCGCACCTGCTCAACATCGATGAGGGGCTGGCTGAAACGGTGGCCGAAAAACTCGGCATCAAGAAGCTGCCGAAAAAGGCCGATGCCGCTGTCGCCCCCCGCGACGACTTGCCGGCGTCAGATGCACTTTCGATCGCCAAGAACGGTCCTGAAAGCTTCAAGGGCCGCAAGGTTGGCGTGCTCGTCAGCGACGGGTGCGACGGCGCGCTGGTCAAGAAGCTCCAAGCTGCTCTCAAGAAGGAAGGCGCGATGATGGAGATCGTGGCGCCCAAGGTCGGCGGCGTGGAAGCGGCAGATGGCACTGTCATCCCCGGCAAGCAGATGATCGATGGGGGCCCTTCTGTCCTCTACGACGCGGTTGCGCTGATTGTCAGTTCCGACGGCGCCAAGCAACTGGCGAAGGAGGCGACCGTGCGCGACTTCGTGGCCGATGCGTTCGCGCACTGCAAGTTCATCGCGCGCGTGGACGCCGCGCAGCCACTCCTGGACAAGGCTGGAGTCGAGCCGGACGAGGGGGTTATGCCGCTCGGGTCGGCGGCCGACATCGAGAGCTTCATCGAGAGCTGTCGCAAGCTGCGCCTCTGGGCGCGCGAGCCCAAGGTCAAGCTTTAGGGGCCGGGATTTCATTGCCTGCATGTCCGCGTCGACATGCAGGCGATCCCTTCTCCCGGGCGCTTCCGTGGTGGCCGGCCTCCATAGCAATTGCGCCCGGCAGCGTGGCGGCTGTCGGGCGCAAAATGCAGGGGTATCGCTTCTCGGTGCTACTTCCTAGGATCGGCCCAGGACCAGAACAGTGCGCCGCATTCGATCTTCTTGGGCTTGTAACCATATGGTTTGGGCGTAGGGGTGGGGACACCTCTTGCCTGCCGATTTTCCGGCGAACGATCACTGGGTCCCGCAAGCTTTGGCTGCGGGGCCACGGGGTGCGGCAACGTTTGCGTCGCTTCGTTCATTGTGTCCTCCCTGATTGATGATGCGCTCCTAACTGCAGAGACGTCAGAATGTTCCTGAAAAGTCGGCAACCGACCGAGGTGTTTCCGGGTTGTCTTGGAACATGCGGGCCGTTGGACGGTTCGTATCCGCGCTCCCAACTCTTGGCCGTCGAATTCTTGGCAGCCCAACTCTTGGCAGGATGAATGAACCCTACAAAGTCTCTTCCAAAAGCCGGCTTGCCCTTCCCGCTCGGTGCCCGGTGGGATGGCACCGGCGTAAACTTTGCGCTGTTTTCCGCGAACGCCACCAAAGTTGAGCTGTGTCTTTTCGATCGCGGCGGCCGACGCGAGCTGGAGCGCGTGGAGTTGCCGGAATACACAGACGAGATCTGGCACGGGTACCTGCCGGATGTGCGACCAGGCCAACTCTACGGATACCGCGTCCATGGCCCCTATGCGCCAGAGGCCGGACACCGGTTCAATGCCAACAAGCTGTTGCTCGACCCCTATGCGCTCGCGTTGCGCGGGGAGATCAGTTGGCATGACGCGCTGTTCGGCTATCGCATCGGCAGTGCGCGGGGGGATCTCGTCATGGACCGACGCGATTCCGCTTTCGTCATGCCGAAATGCGTGGTCGTCGATACCGCCGTCACTTGGGGCAGGGACCAGCGTCCCGCGATACCCTGGCAGGAAACTGTCATCTACGAAGCACATGTGAAGGGGATGACGGCTGCCAACCAGGCCATACCGACCCAGTTGCGCGGTACGTTCGCCGGGCTCGCCCAGCCGAACGTCATCGAGCATCTGGTGAAGCTCGGCGTGACCGCCGTCGAGTTGATGCCGGTGCAGGCCTTCTTCGACGATCGGCATCTCGTCGATCGCGGGCTCAGCAATTATTGGGGCTATAACACCATCGGCTTCTTTTCGCCCGCCCCGCGCTATATTTCGCCGGAGGGCAATATCCACGAGTTCAAGCTGATGGTGCGCCGTCTGCACGAGGCGGGCATCGAGGTCATCCTCGACGTGGTCTACAACCACACCGCCGAGGGCAACCATCTCGGACCGACGCTCTCCTTCCGCGGCATCGACAACGCCAGCTACTACATTCTGTCGGATGATCCGCGCTACTACTTCGACACGACGGGTTGCGGGAACACCGTGAACCTGCGCCACCAGCGCGTGCTGCAGATGGTCATGGATTCGCTGCGCTATTGGGTGGAGCAGTGTCACGTCGACGGCTTCCGTTTCGATCTCGCCAGCTCACTGGGGCGAGAGCGTGAGGCATTCGATCATCACTCGGTCTTCTTCGATGCCATCAGGCAGGATCCCGTGCTTTCGACCGTGAAGCTGATCGCGGAACCATGGGATACGGGACCCAATGGCTACCAGCTCGGAAACTTTCCGCCCGGCTGGAGCGAATGGAACGACAAGTATCGGGATACGGTGCGTGGTTTCTGGCGCGGCGACGAGGCGATGGCCGGAGATCTGGCCGGAAGTCTTCTCGGGTCGTCCGGACTTTTCGAGAAGAGAGGGCGCCGACCATGGTCGAGCGTCAATTTCGTCACCGCCCACGACGGGTTCACGCTCGCCGACGTCGTCAGCTTCAACGACAAGCACAATCAGGCGAATGGCGAGGACAACAATGACGGCCACTCGCACAATCTGAGCTGGAATTGCGGTGTCGAAGGAGCGACGGACGACGAGAACGTCCTCGCTCTGCGGGACCGCATGCGGCGTAACCTGATCGCCACCGTGCTGCTCTCGCAGGGCACTCCGATGATGCTGATGGGTGATGAAGTCGGCAGAAGCCAGGATGGTAACAACAACACCTATTGCCAGGATAACGCGCTCAACTGGCTTTCATGGCAAGAGCCTGAGGAACGCGATCGAAACTTCCGGCAGTTCGTCTCCGAGCTTGTTGCGATCCGCCGTTCTCATCCCGTGCTGGCTCAGCCCACGTTCCTGCATGGCGCCCTGACGTCGAACGGCGATCCCAACGTCGTGTGGCGGCGCCCCGACGGTCATCAGATGGATCAGCAGGACTGGGACAATCCGGAGACACGGGCGATGGCCGTGCAACTGACCGACGGAACCCAGCGCTTGCTGATGCTCTTCAATGCGCACCACGAGCCGCTCGACTTCGTGTTGCCCGAGGGCCTCCGTTGGACGCTTCTCGTCGACACGGCGCAGGGGCTTCCGGAAGCGGCTGCCCCCCTCATCGAGGGGATCATCACGGTCGCGGAGCGCTCATTGGTCTGCCTGAAGGAAAAGCGCATCGATGGTTGAGACTGGGGATTTCACGGTGTTTCCCAAGCGCTGGGGGGCCGAGTTCGTCCGTGCGGGAGACGTTCGCTTCCGCATCTGGGCGCCTGACCACACGCGACTGTCTCTGCGCCTCAGCGGAGAAGATACGCCGATGAGCCGCGACGAGGACGGCTGGTTCGAACTCCTGGCGTCGGGCGTGGAGGCGGGCGCACCCTATGCCTTCGTCCTACCGGACGGGCTTATGGTGCCGGACCCCGCATCTCGCGCGCAGGAAGGCGACGTGCACGGCCCGTCCCTGCTGGTCGACCCCACCGCCTATCGCTGGACGAACGCCAACTGGCGGGGTCGGCCGTGGACCGAAGCGGTGGTCTACGAGCTGCACATCGGGACATTCACCGAGGAGGGGACCTTCGCAGCAGCCATCGAGCGGCTTCCACATCTGGCCGGTTTGGGCGTCACCGCAATCGAACTGATGCCGATCGGCCAGTTTTCGGGGAACCGAGGCTGGGGGTACGATGGCGTGCTCCCCTACGCGCCACACAATGCCTACGGGCATCCCGATGATCTCAAGCGGCTCGTTGACACAGCGCACCAACTGAACCTGATGGTCTTGCTGGACGTCGTGTACAACCACTTCGGGCCAGACGGGAATTATCTACCGGCATACGCCTCGGCGTTTTTTGATGAGGCGCGGCATACACCTTGGGGAGCCGCGATTGCCTATGGCAAGCAGCCGGTTCGGCAGTTCTTCATCGACAACGCGCTGTACTGGCTGGATGAGTTCAACTTCGATGGCCTGCGCCTCGACGCGATCGACCAGATCAAGGACGATCGCCAGCCGGAACTGCTGATCGAGCTTGCCCGCGCGGCAAGGGAAACGCTGCCGGGACGGCATATCCATCTCGTCACCGAAGACAACCGCAATGTCGCCTACCTTCACGAGCGTAGCCAGGGACAGGCCAGCCAATATACCGCGGAGTGGAACGATGATTTTCACAATGCAGCCCACTGCCTGCTGACAGGGGAGCGGGACGGCTACTACGAAGATTTCGCCGACGATTCCTTGGCAAAGCTGGCGCGCTGCATGACCGAAGGCTTCGCCTACCAGGGTGAGCCTTCACCGCACGCGGATGGCAACGCCAGGGGCGAGCCCAGCGCGCACCTGCCGACAACCGCCTTCATCGATTTCCTGCAGAACCATGACCAGGTCGGCAACCGAGCCACCGGCGAACGGCTGAGCCTCTTGGTGGAGTCGCGCCAGCTCGAAGTGATGACCACGATCCTTCTGCTGTCACCGCATATCCCCATGCTCTTCATGGGAGAGGAATGGGACGAGACGCGTCCATTCCTGTTTTTCACCGACTATCATGGAGACCTCGCCGACGCCGTTCGTGACGGTCGGCGAAGGGAGTTCGCAAAATTTCCGGCCTTTCAGGCAGAAGACAGCCGGGAGGCAATTCCCGACCCCAATGCGATGTCGACTTTCGCGTCATCTAAGATTGATTGGAGTGCGATGGAAAGAAGTTCGGGAAAGGTTCGGCTGGAACTCATCCGAGCGCTTCTCGAGACACGACGCCAGCACATCGTCCCATTGTTGGAAGATGGAGTGGCGTCGCCCGGCACGGTGATCGAGGCCCAGGCCGGCATGCTCGCCGTCGACTGGTCACTGAACAACGCAGTGTTGCGGATACGGGCCAATCTCGGCGATCGGCCGGGCCGGTGTGCTGGCGCCAGGGGCTCGGTCATCTTCTCCAGTGGTGAGATTGATCTCGCCGCCGTCCCCGACGAACTGGCTCCGTGGCATGCTGTCGTCGCATTGGAGCGGAGCTGATGGTATCGCCCGACATCGCATTGCAGTACGGCATCGTGCCGTCATATCCCGGGGCGGATGGCAGGCCCGTGATCGTCCCAGATGAGACGCGTAGACATTTTCTACGTGCGCTGGGAGCCGATGCGGGACGGTCACGGAGCCATCCCGACCCTATGCAGGATGCACCGACCACCTTGGCGCAACCCTGCTTTTTTCCGGACTGGCTGCGCGAACGCCGGTCATGGGGAATGGCAGTGCAACTCTACGAGCTTCGATCCAGACGGGACTGGGGCATCGGCGATTTCGCGGATCTTGCCGCTTTCTGTGAAATCGCGGCGCAGGCCGGCGCCCAGTTCATCGGCCTGAATCCGCTGAGCGCTCTCTTTGCCGCTGAGCCGGAGCGCTGCAGCCCCTTTTCGCCGTCAAGCCGGCAGTTCCTGAACCCGCTCTACATCGCCGTGGATGAGGTCGACGGTTTTGAATCCGGGATGGTGGACGATGAGGAGGTTGCGCGGCTTCGCGCGCGCGATCTGGTGGACTATGCTGGTGTCACGCGCCTGAAGCTGTCCGTTCTCCGGCAGATATGGATCGCCCGCAAGGGCCGACTGTCGGACACGCTGGAATCGTTCATTGCCGACCAGCCTCTCGTTCAGCGCCATGCAACGTTCGAGGCCTTGTCCTCACACATGCGCGATGCCGGTCACGGAGCCGGGTGGAGCAACTGGCCCGAGCCGTTTCGGGATGCCGGGTCGCCGGATGTCGGGGCCTTCGCCAAAGACAATGCGGACGACGTCGCATTTCACGTCTGGCTGCAGATGCTCTCACGCGAGCAACTGGCCGCAGCCGCCACGCGGGCGAGGCAGGCTGGAATGCGGATCGGTCTCTATTTGGACTTTCCCGTCGGCGAGGCGCCCGACGGGTCCGCGACATGGAGCAATCCGGAGCTCTCGGTGGCCAATGTCTCCATAGGAGCGCCGCCCGACGTGTTCACGACACAGGGTCAGGACTGGGGACTTGCGCCGCTCTCGCCGTTGCATGTCGCCGACGATGATTTCGGAAACTACAAGGCTCTCATGGACGACGCCATGCGCTGCTCCGGTGCGCTGCGGATCGATCACGCGATGGCGCTGCGGCAGCTTTTCTGGATCCCGCGCCAAGGCAGCGCGGCCGAGGGTGGGTACGTCATGTACCCGATGACGGGCATGCTGAAGGCGCTCGCCGATTTGTCGCGCCAGAACGAAGTGATCGTGATTGGCGAAGATCTCGGACATGTGCCGGAGGGCTTCCGGGATGTCATGTCCGGCGCCGGCATCCTGTCTTACCGCATACTTTATTTCGAGCGCGCGATGCAGCGCTTCCTGCCTTCCCGCAATTGGCCGTCGCTTGCGCTGGCCTGCCTCTCGACGCACGACCTGCCGACGCTGAAGGGCTGGTGGGCCGGCAACGATATCGCGCTTCGGCTCGAGTATGGCCTCATCGATGCAGATGCGGCACGGCATCAGGAGCGCGAGCGGCGCGGCGAACGTGCGAGCCTCCTGCGACGTCTGCAGTTCGAAGGCTTGCTGCGGCGGCAAGAGTGCCGCGCGCTGGCCCGAAAGCGACGCCTTGATGAACGGGACTTCACGTCTCTCTCCGTTGCCGCGCATCGCTTCATCGCTCGCACACCCGGCCGCCTTGCCTGCGTCCGGCTTGCCGATGCGGTTGGAGAAGAGCATCCGACCAACCTTCCGGGCACATCGGACGAGTATCCGAACTGGCGACGGAAATTGCCGGTCTTGCTGGAGGACCTGCCGTCCCTGCCGCTGTTTCGCGCCCTGACCACCGCCATCGCACGGGAACGTCCGTTATGAATGGTGCTCCGACAGCGACTTACCGTCTGCAGTTCCGAAACGGGATGACCTTCGATGGCGCAGTGGAGATCCTGCCCTATCTGCGTCGGCTCGGCGTCAGTCATCTCTACGCCTCGCCGATCTTCACCGCCGTCGGTGGCTCGACGCACGGCTATGATGTCGTGGACCACAACGAGTTCGATCCGAGCCTGGGAGGCGAGGCGGGTTTCGAGCGTCTTCACGCGGCGTTGCAGGACGCCGGCATGGGATTGGTTCTCGACATCGTGCCGAACCATATGGCGGCCTCGGTTGAAAACCGCTGGTGGCGCAGTGTCATCGAATTCGGCGCAGCCAGTCCATTCGCACGCCATTTTGACATCGACTGGTCCCGCAAGCTTACGCTTCCCATCCTTGGACAGGACTATCGCGATGTACTGGCTGCCGGGGAACTCAGGGTGGAGGCCGATCACAAGCATGGGATGCTCGTGCTCGTCTATTTCGATAATCGGCTACCACTCAATCCCGAGAGCTATCGGCTGATCGCCGAGGAGGCTGGCGATGCGTCAGCCACCCTCGATGGCTTCGCGCAATTCGACATGCGACACGGCTCCGTGGAAGCGTTTCACGACGCCATGCGCGCCGGGCTGGCCGCGGATAACGCCACTCACCTGGACGATTTGCTCGCAACGCTTTCACGGGATCTTGGCTTCATCGACAGGCTTCACGAAGCCCAGTCGTGGCGGCTGACCTACTGGAAAGATGCCCGCCGCGACCTGAGCTATCGCCGCTTCTTCGAGGTCACGGGCCTCGTCGGCGTGCGCGTGGAGGAAGACGAAGTCTTCGACGACGTGCATCGACTGGCGTTGTCGCTGGTGCGATCGGGGAAAGTCGATGGCTTGCGGGTCGACCATGTGGATGGTCTCGCGCTGCCGACCAGCTACCTTCGTCGCCTGCGCAGCGAAGCGGGGCCTGAAACGTGGATCCTCGTCGAGAAGATCCTTGCCGATGGAGAGCGGTTACCGGCGGCGTGGGAAGGGTGCGGCACCACCGGTTACGAGTTCATCTCTGCTGCCGCACAATTGCTGGTCGACACCAACGGCGTTGCGGGACTCACGCAAGGCTATCAGACGTTCGCGAGTGTGCCGACTGACGTCGATGGTGCGTTGCGTGAGGCCAAGCAACTGATCCTGCTGCGCAACTTCGAAGGCGAGCTGGAGAGGTTGGCGACCGCTGCTTTCGAACTGGCGGACCAGGTCGACGGCCTGGACCGCGCGAACCTGCGTGATGCCATCGCCGAGATCATCCTGGGGTTCGACGTCTACCGTACCTACGGAGAGTCGGGTCCGCTGAGTGATCAGGACGAGCTTGTGCTCGAGCGGGCGGTCGATATTGCCCTGGAAGGCGGGCGGGCCCTGCCGCGCGCGATCGCCTTCATCGTGGCGCTGCTACTGGGCGATGGCGACGATGATTTGAGCCGGGGAGGCGCGTTCGCATTTCGGCTACGGTTCCAGCAGTTGACGGGACCGATCATGGCGAAGGCAGTCGAGGACACGCTGTTCTATCGCTTCAATCCCCTGATTGCGCTCAACGAGGTCGGGTCTTCCCCTGAACTGACCGCCTTAGATGTCGACAGCTTTCATCGATCTATCGGCGGGCTTTCGGGTGGACGCGATCTAATGGCAACCGCCACCCATGACACCAAACGCGGCGAGGATGCCCGCGCGCGCCTTTATGCGTTGGCGGAGATGCCCGGAGACTGGTCAGATGCCGCGTCCCGATGGAGCGAACTGAACGCGAAGCTGAAAAGGTCCGTGGGCGAACACAAGGTGCCGGAGCCCGATGTGGAGTGGCTCTTCTATCAGGCGCTGGCGGGCGTCTGGCCGGCAGGCATGGACCCACAGGATCGCCGCGCCCTCGACGAGCTTGCCGGCCGTTTCCTGCCCTATGCGGAAAAGGCATTGCGGGAAGCCAAGCTGCGCACCGACTGGCTCGATGTCGACGAACACTACGAGCGGACGGTGCAGGACTTCGTCAAGGGCATGCTGAGCGTGGACAACGCTCGGTTCCTTGGAGACTTCGATGCAACCATGCGCCCGTTGATGATCGGCGGCGCGATAAACGCCCTGTCCCAGACCCTGGCCAAGCTTACTGCACCCGGCATTCCGGACATCTATCAGGGCGCTGAAAGACTGGATCTAAGCCTTGTCGATCCGGACAATCGGCGGGCCGTGGATTTTGCCAGCCTCGCTGCTGCGCTCAATCCGGCAGCGGATGCGCCGGGGGGCGATGAGGCTCTGCTCGACGGAACGTTCAAGCAATGGATGATCGCGAGATGCCTGGCTTCACGCCGCGAGCATCCCGGGCTCTTCCTTGAAGGCGACTATCAACCGCTACGAGTGGTGGGTGACCTTGCATCCCATTACCCCGCGTTTCTTCGGCGCATTGAAGACGATTTTGCGATCGTCATCCTGCAGCGTCTGCCGATCCGGCGTGCAGGACAGGCTTCATCGCTCGGCGCAACGCACCTCGAGCTGCCGGTCCAATGTCATGGCCGCCGATTCCGCAATGTGTTGACGGGTGAGGTGTTCAGCGGTGCGCCGACCTTGCCGCTGGAGTCCGTTCTCAAAGGCCTGCCGGTGGCAATGGCAGTTGCGTCCGCACCTTACTGATGCGGACGCCTGTGATGCAGCAATAGGTGCGGTTGTCAGGGTTTCTTGGGGCGGGGCGTTCGTGGACGGGCAGCGGGCTTCTTCGCCTTTCGTTCGGTGGCCGGCTGATTGTTCGGGTCTTCTCCGACCGCGAGGCCGATCGTCTCGGTCACCGTGCGCTCCAGGCTCGTGGCGCCTTCTTCCGCGTCGATTTCTTCTCTGGCCCGTTGCCAATGGTGCTCATGCACGCCTTCCGGCTTGCCTTCCTGCTCCCATATCTGATGTGCACGTTCCCGAATGCGCCGTTCGCGTTCCGCGTCACTCATGTCTGTCTCCTGAGTTGCCTCGCCGGTCCTTTGGGACTTGCGTGTTCATGCCTGAATTATCTCGCATGGCTGCCCGAGATCCGATTGGGCCACCGGGCCACCGCCACCCATCAATTGATCATAGAGCGCGCCGTAGCGACGGGAAGACTGAAGCCAGTTTAGAGGGCGCTTCATTGCCTTGCGGCGCATCTCGGCCATCTTTCTCGGCGAGCCGAACGCGTCGAACGCTCTGAATATTCCGTCCATAAGACCTGCAATTGACAGGTGGGAAAAAAGAAAGCCGGTCTCATCGTCTTCGATCGTGTCTGCAAGGCCTCCAGTCCGGTGGGCAACCGGCAACGAGCCATACCGCTGCGCATACATCTGGCTGAGACCGCACGGCTCGAAGCGGGAGGGCATGAGCAGGAAATCGCTCCCGGCATAAAGGCGCCGCGCCTCCGCCTCGTCGAAGCCGATGCGCAAGCCGACATTTCCCGGATAGCGCCGGGCGAGATCCCGAAGCGCCGATTCCATCGCCGGCTCGCCTTGCCCCGTCACCGCGACCTGGCCTCCGCGCGTCACGATGTCTTCGACGGCCTGCGCTGCAATGTCGATGCCCTTCTGATGCACGAGCCGCGAAATGATTGCGAAGAGTGGTCCGCGTGAAACTTCGAGGCCGAACGTCTCGCGCGCATCACGGGCGTTTAACTTGCGGCCATTGAGATCGAGACTATCAAATCCTGCGGCCAGGTGTGGATCGCTCTGCGGGTCCCAGCTTTCATCGACACCATTGAGGATGCCTGTAAGCCGGTCTTGGCTGGCGCGGGTCCGCAGGAGTCCCTCGAGACCGCAACCGAATTCCGGTGTGGTGATCTGGTGGGCATAGGTCGAGCTGACGGTGGTAACGTGAGAGGAATAGTAGATGCCGGCCTTGAGGAACGACATCCTGCCGTAGAATTCGACGCCCTCCATGTCGAAGGCTTGTTCGGGGACGCCGAGCACCGGAAGACGCGCTTGGTCGAATACGCCTTGATAGGCAAGGTTATGGATCGTCAGGACGCTGGGAACAGCTTCTTCGCGCCAGGCGAGATAGGCAGGGGCAAGCGAGGCCTGCCAGTCGTTGACGTGCAGCAGATCGGGCTTCCAGCCAAGCTCGGGTAGACCGGCGGCGATCTCGGCCGCGGCCAGAGAAAAGCGGCCGAACCTCAGGTCGTTGTCTTCCCAGTCTTCGCCGCTGCTGCCTCCGTAGGGCATCCCCTCGCGATCGTAGAGGTCGGATTGAAGCACGACATAGACCACGAGGCCGTCGGCCATGTCGATGCGCCCTATGACGCAGGCAGGCAGGCCGGCCATGGCAGGCAGACGCGCGACCTCGTTGATTGAAGCCTTTTCCAGGACTTGCCTGTAGCCGGGGATCAGCACCCGAATATCATGCGTTTGCCTGAGCGCGCGGGGCAGGGCGGCGGAGACATCACCCAGTCCACCTACCTTGACGAAGTCCGTCAGTTCCGACGTCGCGAAAAGAAGACGCGGTGGCCTTTCGTCCGCCGACACGGTTCCGCTTTTTCCGATCCCACTCTTGCAGAATGGAAATCTCGACTGTCCTGAATTGACCGCAACAACGATGGACACCATCACACTCCGCTCGACATGCGGGCTGCTCTACCGTCGAGACAGCCCTTGCTCGCACCGTCCCCATGCAGCGAGGCGTGGGGCCGGGCGGTTTCGAACCGCCGGCGTTGGAAAATGTTCCGGCGATACCGGCAGATTTCCGGATTGCCGCCGAGACGCTGCCTTCACACGCGCCAAAAGCGAACGCGCGCATCCTTTCCAACCGTAGCGGGAGTTCGCGCGGGCCGGCATTCGGCGCAGCAAGCCCCCTTGCCATCGCCGCCCTCAGGCCCCAAGTTCAACGAAGGGACTATCAAATGTTATACTCAGGACCACCATGGCTCCCACTCGCAAGCAATTTTCTCATCAGGACACAGTCGATCTTCCAGACCTGGATGACTTGCTGACATCGATCGAGAATGAACGCGTTCCTGATAGACTTCTGGCGCTGGCGCAGGAACTTCAGCATGCCTTGAGTACGCGCAGGCTTCCCGCCGATGTTCGCGCCTTGAGGCCGGAGCCGATCTGAAAGGCTGATGCAAGCCTTTCGCTCGAGGTTCGGAACATTGGAGGCCCTTGGTCATTAGACTCACATGAAGCGGGTCCAAAAGAGCGCGGTGGCAATAGAACGATCTCAGCCAAAGCCTGGTAGTCAACAGCCTCAGAGTTCGTCTGAACAGAAGCTGACGGCTCTGGCCGGTACGCGCATCGCCATCGAAGGAATCGATCCTGAGATCGATGGCGGGCTGTTTCCAGCCAAGGCTGTACAAGGCAGCGCTTTCACGGTCGAAGCCGATGTGTTCAGCGACGGGCATGATTCGATCGCAGCCGCGGTGATGTGGCGTGCCAAGGGCGCAGAGGCATGGAACGAGACCAGCCTCGAATTCGATGCAAATGACAGGTGGTCCGCTACTCTCCGCTTCGCGGCTCCGGGCCTGCATGAATACAGCATCTGCGCGTGGCGCGACCTGTTCGCCACTTGGCAGAAGGACACGCTGAAGAAAGTATCGGCCGGGCAGTCGGTCACCCTCGAACTCATCGAGGGACGCCACCTGATCGAGGCGGGGCAGAAAGCAGCTGATGGCGAGGCGAGACGCCAACTTGATATGCTTCTGGACGGACTGGCCAGGGCGGTCGAAAATGGCAGCGATGAAGCCAGCCTAGACCTTCTGCTTTCCCCGGACACTCTGGCGACCATGCGCAACTGGGGACCACGCACGAACCTCTCGCGCTATCCCCGTATCCTGGAGGTGTGGGTCGATCACCCGCTTGCGGGGTTCGGCGCCTGGTACGAACTCCTGCCACGCTCGCAGGGGCCGGAGGAGCGGCACGGAACGTTCGACGACGTGATAGCGCGTCTGCCCTATGTGCGCGACCTCGGGTTTGACGTGCTGTATTTTCCGCCGATCCATCCGATCGGGAAGACCAACCGCAAAGGGCCCAACAACGCCCTGCAGGCCGGGCCGGACGACCCCGGCAGCCCCTATGCGATCGGATCGCCGGATGGCGGGCATGATGCGATCCACCCCGAACTGGGCTCACTGGAAGACTTCAGGCGCCTGGTGGACGCCGCGCGGGAGCATGGCCTCGAAATCGCCCTGGACTTCGCCATTCAGTGTTCGCCCGACCATCCTTGGATAAGAGAGCATCCGGAGTGGTTCGACTGGCGCCCGGATAGCACCATCAAGTTTGCCGAGAACCCACCCAAGAGGTACGAGGACATCGTCAACGTCCACTTCTATCGTGGTGCGATCCCGGGATTGTGGCTGGCTTTGCGTGATGTCGTCCTGTTCTGGATCGACAATGGCGTTTCGATCTTCCGCGTCGACAATCCGCACACGAAGCCATTTCCGTTCTGGGAGTGGATGATAGGCGAGGTGCGCGAAAAGCACCCCCAGGTGATCTTCCTGTCCGAAGCATTCACCCGCCCCAAGGTGATGAAACGGCTCGCCAAGGTCGGGTTTACGCAGTCCTACACATATTTCACGTGGCGCAACACGAAGGCGGAACTCACCGAGTATCTGACGGAGCTGACGCAGGAGGAGTGCCGGCACTACATGCGCCCGAACTTCTTTGCCAACACGCCCGACATCAACCCACGCTACCTGCAGACCGGTGGCCGCCCGGGATTTCGCACGCGTCTGGTCCTCGCCGCCACGCTGGCGGGCAGCTACGGCATCTACAATGGCTTTGAGATCTGCGAAGCCGCAAGCGTTCCCGGAAAAGAGGAGTACCTCGATTCCGAAAAATACCAGCTCCGCAGTTGGGACATGGACCAACCTGGAAACATCCAGGACGACATCCGCCTGATCAACAAACTGAGGCGCAAGCATCCTGCCTTGCGAAATGACATTTCACTGACATTCCACAACGCCTTCAACGAAAACGTGCTCTATTACGGCAAGAGCGACCCGCAATCGCAGGACTTCCTGCTTTTCCACGTGAACCTCGATCCTGACAATGTACAGGAGTTCGAATTCGAGGTGCCCTTGTGGGAGTTCGGCCTGTCGGACGATGCCTCGATCGAGGTGCAGGATCTGCTGCACGGGAACCGCTTCACCTGGCATGGCAAGACCCACGTCCTCCGGCTCGATCCGCATGAGCGCCCCTATGCTATCTGGCGGCTTTTCGCGCCGGAGGTGTCGCGATGAGCCCGGCGTCGAAGCGCATGGATGGCATCATCGATCGAAGCCAGCCCGACTGGTACAAGGACGCCATCATCTATCAGCTGCACATCAAGGCGTTCCAGGACGCCAATGGTGACGGCATCGGCGACTTCGCCGGACTGATGCAGCGGCTCGACTATATCCAGGAGCTCGGCGTGACGGCGATCTGGCTCCTCCCGTTCTATCCATCGCCGTTGCGCGACGACGGCTATGATATAGCCGAGTACAAGGCCATCAATCCGTCCTACGGGCAGATGAAGGACTTTCGCGCCTTCGTCGCGGAGGCACACAGGCGCGGGCTACGGGTGATCACCGAGCTGGTGATCAATCATACTTCCGACCAGCACCCGTGGTTCCAGCGCGCACGACGGGCGAAACCGGGATCCGCCGCAAGGGACTTCTATGTCTGGAGCGATACCGACACGAAGTACCCTGAGACCCGGATCATCTTTCTCGACACCGAGACCTCCAACTGGACATGGGATCCGGTGGCCGGGCAGTTCTTCTGGCACCGCTTCTACTCACATCAGCCAGACCTCAATTTCGACCACCCGCGTGTCCTGCAGGAAGTCATCAAGGTGATGCACTTCTGGCTCGATCTGGGTGTCGACGGCCTGCGGCTCGACGCCATCCCGTATCTTGTGGAGCGTGAAGGCACGAACAACGAGAATCTTCCCGAAACGCATGTCATCCTGAAGAAGATTCGCAGCGCGCTCGACGAGCGCTATTCCGACCGGATGCTGTTGGCTGAGGCCAATCAGTGGCCCGAAGACACGCGTCCGTATTTTGGCGACGCGGACGAGTGCCATATGGGATTCCACTTCCCGCTGATGCCGCGCATGTACATGGCGCTCGCGCAGGAGGATCGGCATCCGATCACCGACATCGTCCGGCAGACGCCCGACATACCTGACAGTTGCCAGTGGGGCATTTTTCTGAGGAACCACGACGAGCTGACGCTCGAAATGGTGACCGACAAGGAACGCGACTATCTCTGGCGCACCTATGCCGAAGACACGCGGGCGCGCATCAATCTCGGCATCCGCCGCCGTCTCGCTCCATTGATGCAGAACGACCGCCGCAAGATCGAATTGCTGAACTCGCTGCTGCTGTCGATGCCCGGCACGCCGATCGTCTATTACGGCGACGAACTTGGCATGGGTGACAATTATTATCTCGGCGACCGTGACGGGGTCCGCACGCCGATGCAGTGGTCGCCGGATCTCAACGCCGGCTTCTCGCGCGCCGATCCGCAGAAGCTCTTTCTTCCCGTCATTCTCGACCCCGTCTACGGATACCAGGCCGTGAATGTAGAGAGCCAGGCGAAAGACCCATCCTCGCTGCTGTTCTGGATGCGGCGCCTGATATCGGTGCGCAAGCAGCATGACGCGTTCGGTCGCGGTTCGATGATGCTTCTTTATCCGCGCAACCGGAAGATACTCGCTTATGTGCGAGAGTATGAGGGCGATCAGATCCTGTGCGTGGCCAACCTTGCCCGGTCGGCGGAAGCCGTGGAGCTGGACCTGTCCCAGTGGAAGGGTGCCGTGCCCGTCGAACTCTTGGGGCGCTCGGCATTTCCTCCGATTGGTGACCTGCCCTATCTGATCACGCTGCCGGCCTTCGGTTTCTACTGGTTCGTCCTGTCCGATGATGCGGAGGCGCCGAGCTGGCATCAGCAGATGCCGGACATGCTGCCCGAGTTTGTCACGCTGACCGCCCGCGACGGGCGCGTCTCGACGGCGATAAGCACCGCGCAGGGTCCACGCCTCCTTGACGAAACCCTGCCGAAGTTTCTCGCGCTTCAGCGCTGGTTCGCAGCCAAGGACCTCGACATCAAGCGGGTGCATGTCCGCCCGTTGGCGGAGACCGATGACGGTCAGCACCTGTTCACGGCGTGCGACGTCGATTTCGCGCATGGCCCGACGCAGACCTATCTCTTGCCGCTGTCCGCCAGATGGGGGGAGGAGCACACCGTCTTCGGTGCCCCGGGTCTGTCCTACACGCTCGCGAAACTGCGCCGCGGCCCACGGGTCGGCGCGCTGGTGGACGGGGCCTACTCGGAAGAGTTTGCCGCGTTGCTGCTGGAAGGGCTCAAGGACGAGTTGGAGATTGCGGGCGATGACGGCAAGATCACGTTCCACCGCAATGAGGAGCGCTCATTCTTCGAAAGCGTTGGCGCCGCAAATCCGCTCCGGGCGGAACAGAGCAATGTTTCCGTCGCGTTTGGCGACGAGCTCATCGTGAAGATCTACCGGCAACTGCGCACCGGCCCGCAGCCGGAGGTCGAAATGGCGCGCTTCCTCACCAACGAGGCCGGCTTCGAGAACACGCCGAAGTTCCTTGGATCTGTCGAATACCTCTCCAATGACGGCGAGTCGGCCGTGCTCGGAACCGCCTTCGCCTATGTGCGCAATCAGGGCGATGCGTGGGCGAGCGTCGTCTCAGCGCTCCAGCGCGACTTCGAGGACAGTGAGTCCGGCGAAACGGATGGAGAAGAGCTTCCGTTCGAGCCGAGACTGCAGATTGGCGATGTGCTGGGCCGGCGTACTGCGGAATTGCATCGTGCGCTTGCAACACCGACGGACGACGCTGATTTCGTGGCCGAACCGCTGGACGGCGATCACCTCCGCTCCTGGGTAGACGCAGCACGCGACGAGGTCGAGCAGATGTTCGAGGCGCTTTCGGCCGCCGCCGGGCAACTCGGTGACGAAGCCGCAGCGATGGCCGACCAGATGGAGCGTCACCGCTCACATCTCGAGCGACGGCTGGGCGATTGTCTTGCTTTCGCGCCGTCCGGCGGGATTTCCCGGATTCATGGCGACTACCACCTCGGGCAGGTGCTGGTGATCCATGACGACATCACTATCATCGACTTTGAGGGCGAGCCCCGCCGATCGATCGACGAGCGCCGCGCAAAGACCTCTCCCTTGCGCGATGTCGCCGGCATGCTGCGTTCGATCGACTATGCCGCGGAGGCGGCGTTGCGTCAGCGGTCCGCCCTGCCGCCCGGACAACAGGAACACGCGGCAGCGCGCGCGGCGAGCTGGCGATACCAGACGATAGACAGCTTCCTCGCGACATACAGGGATGTCATCGACGGATGCTCGACACATCCGCAGGATCGCGACCTCGAACGCGCCTTGCTCGATCTCTTCCTGATCCAGAAAGCCGCCTACGAAGTCGGCTACGAACTGGCCAATCGTCCTGATTGGGTCGACATTCCACTCAAGGGCCTGCTCGATCTTCTGGAAACGGAGGCAGAGTCGTGAACCCGCCTCCCGCAGTGCCCTATTCGTCCGACATTCCCGCCATCGTCGGCGGGCGGCACGGCAACCCCTTTGCCGTGCTCGGCATGCAGGGCGGGGAAGGCCACCCCGTCGTCGTCAACGTCTTTGCGCCGCATGTCTCGTCCGTCTCGGTGATCGATGCCGCCAGCGGCGAGGAGGTTGCCGAACTCCAGCGCGTCCACCCGGACGGATTCTTCTGCGCAACGCTGATCGATCGCCGCGAGAAGTTCGCTTACCGCCTTGGCCTTCGCTCTGATGACCGGCGCTGGGAGATCGAAGATCCATACAGGTTCCCCCCGGTACTGGGCCAGCTTGATGAATATCTGCTGGGGGAGGGCCGCCATCTGGAACTCTACCGGCGGCTGGGCGCCCATCCCATGACGCTTGAGGGTATCGACGGCGTGTCGTTCGCCGTGTGGGCGCCGAATGCCAGGCGCGTGAGTGTCGTCGGCGACTTCAATGCCTGGGACGGCCGGCGTCACCCGATGCGCAAGCGCTTGGGCGTGGGCGTCTGGGAGCTGTTCATTCCCGGCATCGATGCAGGTGTACTCTACAAGTACGAGGTCCTTGGTGCGCATGGCGACGTGCTGCCGCTGAAGGCCGATCCGGTTTCACAGGCCCATGAGGCGCCGCCCTCCACGGCATCGATTGCCTGTGGCGATCTTCGTCATGATTGGCAGGACGCCGGTTGGATGAGCGAACGGGCGCAAAGACAGGACAAGTCTGCTCCGATTTCGATCTACGAGATGCATCTGGCGAGCTGGCGGCGTGGCGGTGACGACGAGATGCTCGACTATGAGTCCATCGCCGATCTGCTCGCGCCCTATCTCGTCGAAATGGGCTTCACCCATGTCGAACTGCTTCCAATCACGGAACATCCATTCGGCGGTTCATGGGGCTACCAGCCGATCGGGCTTTTTGCGCCCACGCGGCGCTTCGGGCCTCCAGAAGCGTTTGCACGCTTCGTCGAGCGGATGCATGCGGCGGGAATCGGGGTGATAGCCGACTGGGTCCCGGCGCATTTTCCCTCCGATGCGCATGGACTCGTGCGTTTCGACGGCACGTCGCTCTATGAACATGACGATCCCCGGCTTGGATTCCACCAGGACTGGAACACGCTGATCTACAATTTCGGGCGGACGGAAGTCGCCAATTTCCTGCAGGCGAGCGCGCTCTACTGGCTAGACGAGTTTCACATGGACGGGCTACGCGTCGATGCCGTCGCCTCGATGCTTTACCTCGACTATAGCCGCAAGCCGGGCGAGTGGATCCCCAACCGCCACGGCGGCAACGAGAACCTCGACGCGATCGACTTCCTGCGATCAACCAACGCGCGGATCGGCGAGCGACATCCCGGTGCAATGATGATCGCCGAAGAATCCACGGCATTTCCCGGGGTCAGCCGCCCGGCCGAGGCCGGCGGCCTCGGTTTCGACTTCAAGTGGAACATGGGGTGGATGCACGACACGCTGGACTATATGAGCCGCGATCCCATCCATCGCACGCATCACCATCACCAGATGACTTTCGGCATGGTCTATGCCTATTCGGAAAAGTTCGTGCTGCCCTTGTCGCATGACGAGGTGGTGCACGGGAAAGGCTCGCTGCTCGGCAAGATGCCGGGCGACCGGTGGCAGAAATTCGCGAACCTGCGTGCCTATCTCAGCTTCATGTGGACCCACCCGGGCAAGAAGCTGATGTTCATGGGCGGCGAGTTCGCACAGGAGAGGGAGTGGAACCACGACCGCTCGCTCGACTGGCACCTGCTTGACGACGAACTCCATGGCGGCGTCCAGCAAATGGTGCGCGATCTCAACCATCTGTATCGCGATATCGCCGCGCTACATGAACTCGACTGCGAGCCAGCCGGCTTCGAGTGGATCGAGGCGAACGATGCGGAAAACAGCGTCTTCTCCTTCCTGAGAAGGGGACGTGGCGACGCCGCTCCCGCGATCGTCATCTGCAACATGACCCCAATCGTGAGGCGCGGCTATCGTGTGGGCGTGCCGGATCCGGTCAACTGGCGAGAAGCGTTCAATTCAGACGCGGAAATCTATGGTGGTTCCGGGGTTGGCAATGCATCGTCGATCGAGTGCCAGACAATCGGCTGGCACGGCAGGCCGCAATCGATCGAGCTCGATTTGCCGCCCCTTGCAGCTCTGGTGCTTGTGCCCGCCGGGTGATGCTCCGTCCCCCGCCTTGCATCTTGAAGGCGACGCTTGCGAAACGTCTCCGAAACTACAGATGAACAGACCCGACAGGATGTCGGGCATCATTTTCCACGGAGGCGTTGCTCGACGTCTCACCGAGTTCTTCGAGCAGGCGGGCGCGAGCGCGATTCAGGCGGCTCTTGATGGTGCCGATCGCGCAGCCGCAGATTTCCGTCGCCTCTTCATAGGAGATACCCAGCACGCCGATCAGCATCAGCACCTCGCGCTGTTGTTCAGGTAGCCGCTGGATCGCCTGGGCAATCTCCCTGCCGCGAGCCGACCACTCCTGTGTTGGGTCGGACGCCGGGCGCAGCGATATGCAGTCGGCGGCCCCGGGCGCCTCGCGGGTCTCCACCTTGATCTTTGTATAAAAGGCGTTGCGCATGATCGTGAAGAGCCACGACTTCATGCTGGTACCCGGTTTGAACTGGTGAATGCTCGACAGCGCCCGCGTCAATGTCTCCTGGACCAGATCATCGGCATCATTCGTCTCGCGGTAGAACGTCCGGGCAAATGCGCGGAGGGCAGGGATGAGATCCACGATCTCAGTTTTTGGCGAAGCCATCTTGGTTCCCTGCACCGGGCCAGCCTCTTCCTGCTCTATTGACGCCCACGCTTGATCAATGAAGCGAGGAGCCAGGAGTTCCGCTGGCCCAACGAAATCCGACTTCATGTCTGCCTGGAAGGGGCCGATGGCGCCGTCAGAGGTGGGGATTGGCCTGCTCGTCCGCCGCTGCGCGTGCCGCCCGCTTGTCGGTAAAGGAAAGGTAGAACGCCGCAGCGAGGATAACGAAGGTCACGGCGTACAGGCCGAGAGCAATCGGGCTCGTGACCAAGATCAGGGGGTCGCCGCCGGAGATCGACAGTGCGCGACGCAGATTGTTCTCCATGTCCGAGCCAAGCAGCAGTCCGAGGATCACCGGCACCAGCGATATGTCGAGTTTGCGCAGGATAAAGCCGAGAACGCCGAAGGCGATCATGACGAGCACGTCGAAGCTCGAATTGCTGATCGAATAGATGCCGAGGAAGCTGACCATCACGACGAAGGGCATCAGGATCCACTGCGGAAGGCTCAGCATCCTGGTAAACAGTCCCACCATCGGGATGTTCATGACCAGGAGCACGAGGTTGGCGATGTAGAGCGAGGCGATCAGGCCCCACACCATTTCCGGTTCGCGGCTGAAGAGCAGCGGTCCGGGCTGAACGTTGAGCGAGATCAGCAGCGCGAGCATCACGGCGGTGGTGCCGCTGCCGGGCACGCCGAGCGTGAGCATCGGAATGAGGGCGCCGCCGGACGCGGCATTGTTGCCGGCCTCGGGCGCGACGATGCCTTTCGGGTCGCCCTTGCCGAACGTGTCGTTCTTGTTGCTGATGCGCTTTTCCACGACATAGGACATGAAGGCGCCCAGTGACGCGCCGGCGCCCGGCAGGATGCCGCAGATGAAACCGATCACCGACCCGCGCAGATGCGCCCAACCGCCCACCATGATGTCGCGCAGCTTCGGGATGGCGCGGCCGAGCGGTACCATCTTGCGGTCGCCATTGTGCATGTTTTCCAGATAGAAGAGCACCTCGCTGATCGCGAACAGGCCGACGATCGCAACGATCGGGTTGAATCCGTCATACAGATGATAGGAGCCGAAGGTGAACCGGGCCGTTCCTGTGGCCGGGTCGAGCCCCACGGACGCGATCATCAAGCCAATCATCGCGGCAAGCAGCGTCTTGAAGGGGTTGGCGCCGGTCACACCGCCGATGGTCGCGAATGCCATGACATAGAGCGCGAAATAATCGGCGGGGCCGAAATAGATCGCTGCGCCCGCCAGAAGAGGCGCAAAGAGCGTCAGCCCGATGGTGGCGAAGGTCGCGCCGACGAAGGACGCCAGAGCAGAGATTGCCAGCGCCTCGGCGGCCCTGCCGGCCCGAGCCATCGGATAGCCGTCGAGTGTCGTCATGATCGCCGGCTCGTCGCCGGGAATGTTGAGCATGATCGAAGAGATGCGCCCGCCATACATGCAGCCATAGTAGATGCACGACAGCATGATCAGCGCGGAGACCGGCTCCAGGCCCAGCGAGAAGGCGAGCGGTATCAGGATCGCAACGCCATTGACCGGACCGATCCCCGGCAGCGCGCCGATGATCGTGCCGATAAAGCAGCCGAAAAGCGCCAGTGCCAGGTTCGTTGGCGTCAGGGCGACGGCGAAGCCCTGTGCGAGCAGCGCAAAGGTTTCCATGATCTAACTCAAGGCTTCCGGGAGGGCACGCAGAGGCAACCCCAGCAGGGTGTCGAACGTGACGAAAAGAATGAGACTCATCACCGCTCCGGAGAGCGCCGATTTTGCCCATCCGCTGAGAAGAATGCGCCCGAGCAGCGTCACTGCGATGAACGTCGAGAGCAGGAAGCCGAGCGGCTCCAGAAGCAGCGCATAGGCGATGAGCAGCGCCACGGTGGCAATCTGGCGGATGAGCGGCGCGCCCGTCACCCAGGCCGGATTGGGATCCGGCCTGAGGATGAGGGCAAGGCTCAACAGCCCGGCAGGGATTGAAAGCATCACCGGCAGCGCGGCGGGTCCCAAGGGGTCCCCGAAGCTCGCCTTGTAGCTACTTGCCGTTATGCCGAACGCGATCGACACGATCAGCATGAAGATGCCGGCGATGCGGTCACTCATTCGATGACGCCGATCTCGCGGGAGATTTCCTCCATCTGCGAGGCCTGTTCGAGAACGTATGCTTCGAACTCCTCGCCGCCGCGCCATACGGTCACAAGGCCGCTGCCTTCGGCTGCAGCCTTCCATTCATCGGTCTCGTAGAGCTTCTGGAGCGTGGCGACCCAGCGATCGTAGTCTTCGTCGGATACCTCGCCACCGGTGTAGAAGCCGCGCCAATTGTAGCCGGTGACGTCCAGGCCCTGCTCGGCTGCCGTTGGCGCGTCCGGGAATGCAGGAATACGCTCGTCAGACAGAGCCGCAAGAATGCGGATATCGCCGGATTCGACGAAGCCGGCAATTTCGCCGAGATCGGTGGTGACGATATCGACCTGCCCGCCGAGCATCTGAGTCACGGCCGGGCTGCCGCCATCGAACTGCACCCAGCGAATGGCCTTGTATTCCTCGCCAGACAGGCCGGCTGCCTCGGCCAGCATAAGCAGGCGGATGTGATCCCAGCCGCCCGCGCCGGAAGAGCCGGCGGCGGTCACCGATGTCGGATCTTCATTCATGGCCGCCGTCAGGTCTTCCAGGGTCTCGAACTCCGAATCCTTGGGAACGACGATCACGCCGACATCGGTGCCCAGCATGGCGACCCAACGCATGGCATCGGTGCCGGCCGGATACTGGCCCTGAGCAATCTGGGTGATGCCGACCGTCGAGGTCGCGACCATCAGCGAGCCGTCGTCATTGCGCCTGGAAGCGACATTCGCCCAGGCGACAGCGCCAACACCGCCTGGCATGTTGGTCACCTGGACCGGATTTTCGACGAGATCGAGATCGTAAAGGAGCTTGCCGACGGTGCGGCATGTGAAGTCCCAGCCGCCACCGGGATCGGCCGGCGCGATGCATTCCTCGGCCGCCGCCGCGACGACGGAAAGCGACAGCGCGAAAGCGCCCGCGCTTGCGAGTTTCATCAATTTCTTCATTTGGTATTCCTCCCTGAATGATCAGTCTTGTGGTTCGATCCGCCCGGCTTCCTCATCGCCGGGGGGGATATCAACGGGGTTGCCACCCCGCGCTGTCGGGGCTGCTCTGCCCTGATGGTGTCGGGTTTCCGCCCGGCTGGGCGGCGCTCTTCGGCATGCTTGCAAAGCCCCGTGCGCCCAGAAGGCGGCGCGCATCCTCCAACGCCTGTATGATCTGCAGGCGCACATCGCGTGCATGAGCGCGTACTGCATTGGCGGCGTCTTCGGCTCGGCCCTCTCGCACGAGTTCGACGATCGCGCTGTGCTCGCGATGCGCAACGGCACGCATTTCGGCGGAACTGGCGACCAGCCAACGTGCGCGTAGCGTCCGGTTGACTGCATCCTGCACGGCATCGCGCATGAAACGGTTGCCGGAAAGCGCGGCAAGCTGCACATGCACGTCAAGACCGACCTTGAACCATGCCTCCGGCGTGAAGTCGGTCAGCCCGCGATCGATCGACACCCGGATCGCGTCGATTGCTTCGGGCGTGGCGCGCGCGCAGGCGAGGCGAATGGCGGCATCCTCGACGATTTCGCGATATTCGAAGATTTCCTCCAGTTGTTTCAGATCGAAAGGCGCGACGATGTAACCGCGCTCGCCCTTGAGCACGAAGCCATCGCGGATCAGTTCCGTCAGAGCCTGGCGGATCACGGTGCGTGACACGCCGTGGCGGGCTTCGAGGAAGCGTTCGGTGATGGGTTCGCCGGGCGCGAGCGTCAGCGTCAGGATATCGGAACGGATGTCCGCCATGGCCTTGTGGCCAAGCGAGCGCTCCGCATCAGCGTTTCCGCTGTTTGTCCGCTGGCTGACTTGTCCCGTCACGTATGCCATTGACCCTCCACAGGTGAACGGTATACCAAATTGGTCGACCGACGCAATCAGGTTGGAGGACGTTGTGCACGAAACCGCTTCCGGAACACTTCCCGGCTTTCCGAAAAAGGTCAGCGTCATCGATGTCGGCCCGCGCGACGGGCTGCAATCGGAGCCTGCCTATGTGTCGGTGAGCGACAAGATCGCGCTGGTCAACGGCCTGATCGACGCCGGCGTCAGGCATCTCGAGGTGACGTCGTTCGTGTCGCCCCGCGCCGTGCCGCAGATGCGGGATGCCGCCGAAGTGCTGGACGGCATCGATCGCAGCCGGGGTGCGGTGCTGACAGCGCTCGTTCCCAACGAGAAGGGCGCGCAGAGAGCGGTGGAGGCCGGAGTCGACGCCATGGTCGTCTTCATGTCGGCATCCGAGAGCCACAACCTCAAGAACGTGAACCGCACGCGAGAGCAGTCCCTTGCCGGTTTTCAGGCCATTTGCCGAATCGCCGAGGCTGCGAAGATCGACGTCTATGGCGCAATCGCCACGTCCTTCGGCTGTCCGTTCGAGGGTGACGTTCCCGTCGCCGACGTCGTCGATATCGCGCGTGCCTATCGCGACATGGGAATAACGACGCTTTCGCTTGGCGACACGACCGGCATGGCGACGCCGCCGCTCGTCACCGAGCGGGTCAGGGCGCTGGGCGAGGCCGTGCCGGAGGCCGACATCGCACTCCATTTCCACAATACCCGCGGCGTCGGCCTGGTCTGCGTCTATGCCGGTTTGATGGAAGGCGTCACCCGCTTCGAGGCCAGTATCGGCGGGCTCGGCGGCTGTCCGTTCGTGCCACGTGCGACCGGCAACATCTGCACCGAGGACCTCGTCTACATGCTGGATGAATGCGGCGTCGAAACGGGCATCGACCTGAAGAAGCTGATCGCCGTTTCGCAGCGCGCCGAAAGCGTGATCGGCCGTTCGTTGCCGGGGCAGGTGATGAAGGCCGGCCACCGCCTCGATCTTCATCCGATGGATGCAGTCAGGACGGCGAATGGCTGAGGACGGTGATCCAGCCATTCCGCCGGATGCCGCCGGCCTGAAAGCGCCGCTGTCCGGCATTCGGGTCATCGACCTGACGCGGGTGCTTTCCGGGCCGTTCTGCTCCATGCTGCTTGGCGACATGGGCGCCGACGTCGTGAAAGTGGAGTCGGAAACCGGCGATCCGATCCGCGAGCAGGGCGCCGGTCGAGACGGGCTTTCTTGGTATTACGCCTCGTTCAACCGCAATAAGCGTTCAGTCGTCATCGATCTCTATAGCGCCGAGGGCCGTGCGGTCCTTTCGCGACTGATCGAGACGGCCGACGTGCTCATCGACAATTTCCGCCCCGGCGTCCTGGCGCGGATGGGGTTCGACAAGGCGCGGCTTGCTGCGCTGAACCCGCGACTGGTGACGGCCAATATCAACGGCTTCGGAAGCACCGGGCCGTATGTCGATCGCCCCGCCTTCGATTTCATCGCACAGGCGATGAGCGGGTTGATGAGCGTCAATGGCCGCGAAGGCGAAGAAGCCATGCGCGTCGCCCAGCCGATAACCGACCTTCTGGCTGGGCTCTATTGCGCGTTCGGCATCGTCAGCGCGTTGCGGGCGCGCGATCTCAACGGTCGCGGCCAGCATGTCGAGACCGCCATGATGATGAGCGCGGTGTCGATGATGGCCTATCTCGCGTCGGAATATCTGGCGACGGGAAAGACACCGGTTCGCACCGGAAACGACCATCCGCTCGTCGCACCCTATGGTCTCTTCCAGACGACGGACGGCGAAATTGCGGTGGCGCCTTCGAACGACGTTATCCTCAAACGCTTTCTCGACGTCCTCGGCCTCGGTTCGTTGTTGGAGGATGCGCGCTTCGACACAAACGCCAAGCGCTTCGCACGCCGTGACGAGATAAATGCGCTGTTGAACGCCAGGACCCGGACGAGGGCGCAGTCGGACTGGATCGAAAGGCTGAACGCTGCCGGTGTCCCGTGCGGGCGGGTCCAGGATCTGGCAGAGGCGCTGAACGATCCGCAGGTCGCGGCGCAGGACATGGTCATCGACGTGGCGCATCCCGGTCACGGCACGGTTCGCATGCTGGGCTTTCCGGTGAAGCTCGACGAAACACCCTGCCGCATCATGCGGCCTGCACCCCGGCTCGGCGCGCACACGGTCGAAATCCTGAAGGAAGCCGGATTTGGCGCCGACGCGATCGCAGATATGATGGAGGCCGGCGCCGTGCGCGACGACCGGGGGCTGCCAGGCGAGGACGGGGACGTGAAGCGGGTGAAGGCATGACGATATTGGCCGAGAAACGTCCGCTTTTCGCTGGCGGACCAGACGTGTCGCCGCTTTGCCTCGGAACGATGATGTTCGCCGACCAGACCGGCCGGGACGAAGCGGAAAATATCCTTGAGACCTTCTTCGCGGCAGGCGGCAATTTCATCGATACCGCGGATTCCTACTCGAGTGGAAAATCCGAAGAAATGCTCGGCGAACTGCTCGGTCGGCACCGCGACGCTTGCGTGCTCGCGACCAAGGTCGGCAATCAGCTGGCGACCGTTCCAGGGTCGGGCGGCATTTCAGCCGAATGGATTCGGCGTGCGGCGGCGATGTCACTCGATCGACTGAAGACCGACTGCATCGACCTCTATTATCTCCATCTCGATGACGAGCGCACGCCGCTCGAAGAGACGATCACGGCGCTGGGGCGGTTGATTGACGAGGGCGCGATCCGGTATTGGGGGGTGTCGAACTTCCGGCCGTGGAAGATCGCGGAGATGATCCGTGTCGCCGATCTGCTGGGGGTCGCGCGTCCAGCAGTTCTCCAACCCTATTATCATATGCTGAACCGCACTGCGGAGAGCGATGCTCTTCCTGCCTGCGCGCATTTTTCCCTCGGCGTCGTGCCGTACTCGCCGCTCGGCCGGGGAATCCTGACCGGCAAGTATCGCGGTGGCACGCCGCCTGGCTCGCGCGGCGCGCGCGGCGACAAGCGCATACTGGAGACGGAGTTCAGGCCGGAAACGCTGGCGCGCGCGGCTGAGGCCGCAGCCTATGCGGAGGCACGGGACCTCGATCCCGTCGCCCTTGCAGTGAATTGGGTTCTGGCACACAGGTCCGTCTCCTCGGTCCTGGTCGGACCCAAGACGCGCGATCAGTTCGATCGCTATCTCGACGCGGTGTCGCATCCCTATCACGCCGAAGACGAGGCGTTTCTGAGCGGCCTCTGTCCTCCGGGGCACACTCCCGCCCCGGGTCATACCGACCCGCGCTACGCTCTGCGCGGCCGCATGCTGCGCGAGGGGTTGTCGACCTGAGCCGCGGTTGCTTCCTTAATCCGATAGACCCCATGAGCGGCCGTCCTTAAGGCGGCGCGGCGTGGCGTGGTCATCCTCTATGGTCGTGGCCAGAATTTGTGATCCCCGAGATTTGATGGCGGGTTCTTCTCGCTGAGGTCTTGGTCAACCGGGCGGGACGATCGCGGTGCTGCGGTTTTTTGTTCGCTCCAGCCAACCAAAGATGGTAGCGACGCCTAGGGACGCGAAATCTGGACTTGAAATGGCCAAGCGGAAGAAACTGAAGCCGATTTCCACGGGGATCGCTGGACTGGACGATATTTTGCGAGGCGGTCTTCCGCCATCCAACCTTTATATGCTGCAGGGCGCGCCTGGCGCCGGCAAGACCACGGCGGCGCTGCAGTTCCTGCGGGCTGGCGTCGAGGCCGGCGAGCGGTGCATTTACGTGAGCCTTTCACAGACCGCTGCCGAACTGGAATCGATCGCGGTCTCGCATGGATGGTCCATGGACGGCATCCGGATCGAGGAGCTTTCGGCCTCCGACGCTGTCGGTGGCGGCGCGGATCAGACAATCTTTCAGACTGCGGAGCTGCGGCTGGACGAGACGCGCCAGGCGATCGAGCGCGCCATCGAGGAGCACAAGCCGAGCCGTCTCGTCTACGACTCGCTTCTGGAGATCCGTCTCATCACCGGCGATACGCCTCGTTTCCGGCGCGAACTGATTGGGTTCAAGGCCTTTCTGGCGAAGCGCAACGTGGTCGCCCTGCTCCTCGACACCCAGGACCGGGAGGGCAACAACGGTGAGGAAGTGGAAGGTATCGCGCACGGCGTGATCCGGTTCGACAAGTCGCTTCAGGATTATGGCGCCGTGCGTCGACGCATCGAGGTGAGCAAGATGCGCGGCGTGCCGATCGCCGATGGCTATCACGACATGGCGATCCGCGAAGGGGAGGGCGTCGTCGTGTTTCCGCGCATTGTCGCGGGATCGATGCCGGAGAACACCCAACCTGAATTGATCAAGTCGGGCGTTGCCACGCTCGACGAAATGTTCGGCGGCGGACAGGAATCGGGGACGATCACGCTCGTCATCGGCCAGTCCGGTACGGGCAAGTCGACGATGGCCTCGCTCTACGCGACAGCGGCACTCGAGCGCGGCGAGAACGTTGCATTGTTCCTGTTCGAGGAGCGGCTGGAGACCTTTTTCCGCCGTTCGGAAGGGCTCGGCATGAACCTGCGTCCCTTCTACGACAAGGGCCAGCTGATCATCCGCGATTTCAATCCGAACGAAATCTCGCCAGGCGAATTTGCTCAGATCGTGCAGACGATCGTCACTGAAGATCGCACCCGCGTCGTGGTGATCGACAGCTTCACCGGCTATCTCAATTCATTGCCGCATCGTGACAAGGCGGTTCGCGACATCCAGTCCCTGCTCAAATATCTGGCGAGGGCCGGAGTCCTGACGATGCTGATCGTGGCCCAGCATGGGCTTCTCGGACACAATGTCGGCATCGATGTCGATGTCAGTTTCCTGGGCGACACCGTCCTCCTGCTACGGCTGACCGAGCACGACGGACGCCTTCGTCGCAACATCACCGTCGTGAAGAAGCGCCATGGGCCACACGATCTCGATGTCCATGAGCTTTTCATCGCGAGCTCAGGCGTTACGGTCGTGCCGTACAACCCGCTTCCGGAAGCGTGAACGTCTCGGACCAAAGATATGAGAGTTCGGCGCTGGATCACGTGCTGATCCTGGCGCCATATCGCAAGGACGCCGACTATCTGGGACGGCTACTCAGGGACCATGACATCGGTGTCAGAGTAGGCACCCAGGCGGACGATCTCGACGAACTATTGGCTGCGTCGCCCGGTGTGCTGGTGGCGACGCACGAAGCGCTTACGCCGGGCATCATCGCGGCCGTCGCGGGTCATTTGCAAGCGCAGCCCTCATGGTCCGAGATTCCCATTGTCGTTCTGCTCGACCGGGCATCGCGGCCCGAGCAGGTGCGTGCTGAACTAGGTCGCGTTTGGCCAAGAGCGAGATTATTGTTCTATCAACGACCCGTCACGACGGTTGAACTGGCGAGCGGAGTCCAGTCGGCGCTGCTGGCGCGACTCCGCCAACGAGACGTTCGCGATCACATCGCCAAAGAGATCGAACTGCGCCGGGAACTGAACCACCGGGTCAAGAACATCCTCGCAAGCGTCACCTCGATCTTCGAAATGACCCGCAGGGGTGCGACCTCCATGGATGCGTTCGCCGAAGACTTTCGTGGCCGTCTCGGGGCCCTGGACAAGGTGCATTCCGCCGTTTTCCGCTCTGAGGGCGACAGCACCTCGATCTCCGAGATCGCTCAACTCACCTTCGATCCGTATCTCCTGCATGGAGAAGACAGGATCGTCGCGCACGGTCCTCCTGTCGTGCTGAGTAGAGAACCTGGCACCACCCTGGCGCTCTGCCTTCACGAGCTTGCAACGAATGCGATCAAGTATGGTGCACTGTCGCAGCCGAAAGGACAGGTTCGCTTTAATTGGACGCTGTCGGATGATGATGAGCCCGACCTGGCGATCGTCTGGCAGGAGCAGGGCGGTCCGGTTGTCGAAGAGCCAACCCGCGCCGGCTATGGGACGCGCTACATCCGCTCGGCGCTGGCCAGTATTTTCGGCACCAAGCCGCTCATCGTTTTCGACAAGGCCGGCCTGCGATGCGAGGCGAGCGGTCCCTTTTCACGCGTAGCAGGGCAACCTCTGACGCACGGGCGAGTTAAGCCGGAATGAACAAGACCACTGCCGGCACGTCGTCGCCATTGCGCATTCTGTACCTTGAGGACAATCCGCTCATTGTCTTCCACATCGAGCAGATGATCGAAGATTTTGGCCATGTCTTCGTTGGTGCGCTCGACAGCTTTTCCGAACTCCAGAAGCAATTCCCGTCGTTGGAGATCGATGGCGCGCTGATCGACATCGACCTCGCCGATGGGTCGACAGGACCGGACGCGGCTGCCTGGTTGCATGAACGAGGCATTCCATCTTTTTTCGTGACGGGGCAGGCACAGATCGCCGCCGAGTATGGCGATGTCTCCCTTGGGGTCGTATCCAAGCCTGTGTCGCAGAATGAACTGGCGACCAAAATCGAGCTGTTCAGAGAATCGGCTGGACGATAGGTCCGTCGCTGGCGGGGGCAGTGCCGTACAGTCTCGATACGGCGCTCATGTGCAAAGTCACGATCTGGACGTGTTGGTGCTTTCTCGGATGCCGTGCGCGCGTTAGGAATGGCGCAGGACGGCGGGCCAACTGATTCGAGTGATGGTGACGACTGGAGCGACAACTCTGGCCGGCAATCGTTTCCTGCAGCAGGCATCGCGATTGCTGGCCCCCCTTCTGGCCCTTGCGCTCGGCGCCTGTGTCGCGTCGCCGACGCGCCTCGAGCAGGCGTCGCTGGCAAGAAGCGTTCCGGCCGCTGACGCGATTGCGCTGCCACCTCCGGGCGGGCCGGCGGTGGTCGGCGTCGTGGAGCGCCGCTACGCCAACGCCATCCAGCAGGACATCGCGCTGGGCGCAACGACATCGGTGCCCGGCCAGAACCTCATGCGTGTCCAGATGTTCGGCCCGGTGGGCAGCGATGGCAGTACGACGAGGCTTCCCGACCACGGACTGCGCGAGGCCGAACTGAGGCGCGAAATGCGCGCCGCGCTTCCCGGCATCGCCATGCAGCGTTCGCCGCTCTACGTGCAGAACGGCTACGGACCTTTCGGCTACGCCACCGGCACTTCGGGGCGCAACCGCTGCATCTATGCCTGGCAGCGCATCGTGCCCAATCGCGGCAGCTCGCCGTTTTCCAGCCGCGGCTCGGTCCAGATGCGGCTGCGCGTGTGCCAGATCGGTGCCAGCGAGCGCGGCCTGCTGGCACTGATGTATGGATATACGATCAATTCGTCCTTCAGCGGGTTCGGTTGGAACCCGTATGGGACGCCCTCCGCCGCCGATCCGCGGCTCGGCCAGACAGGAAAGCCGATCGTGCCGGCGTCGAGCGGGGGCTTCGACGCGATGCTCGACCCGCCCCCGGCGCCGCCGGTACCGCGCAGGAGCGCCACCCCACGGCGGGTTCCTGCGGTCCCCACACCGGCCGCCCCTCCGGCCGGCGCGCCGATCGTGCCGCCGCCGCCGCGCATAGAAACCGTGCCGGCGCCGATCGTGCCGCCGCCGCCATCGCGCTGATGAAACGGTACAACCGCAATCACGTGCTGGTTTTACCAATGATTAAGCAGGGTTGAAGCTTTGCCGGTGATTATCCTGGAAATGCCGAACCATGACCTGTCTCTTCCGTTGGCATGCAAAGGGCGGCGCCTGGGGTTTGGTGTCCGCAGGTGTTCAACCATGACGGCAGGTGAATGAGCAAGCTCCTCCTGGGCCTCCTATGGGCGTTCGCGGCGATCGTGGTGATCTTCGTCGTTTCGCTGCCGATCAACCTCCAGACGCATCTCATCGCCGGCGCGGTGATCCTTGCCCTGATGATGGCCATGAAGCTGTTTCGCCCGGAAGGCACGTGGCGCCTGGTCGCGCTGGCGCTCGGCACCGCAATCGTCATGCGCTACGTCTACTGGCGCACGACCAGTACACTGCCGCCGGTCGGCCAGCTTGAGAATTTCATCCCTGGTCTGCTGCTCTATCTCGCAGAAATGTACAGCGTCTTCATGCTGGCGCTCAGCCTGTTCATCGTCGCAAAACCGTTGCCTTCGCGCCCGCCCATGCCGATGGCGGAGGAAGACCTCCCGCATGTTGACGTGTTCATTCCCACCTACAACGAGGAGGCAGTGCTGCTGGCCGACACCATCGCCGCCGCCAGGGCGATGGATTATCCGCCAGAGCGGCTGACGGTCTGGCTGCTCGACGATGGCGGGACGGTGCAGAAGCGCAATGCCGACAACGTGGTGGCTGCCGAGCAGGCCGAGGAGCGCCACGTCGAACTGCAGAAGCTTTGCGCCGATCTCGGCGCCCGCTACCTGACGCGCGAGCGCAACGAGCATGCCAAGGCCGGTAACCTCAACAACGGGCTGGCGCATTCCAGCGCGGCACTCATCGCCGTGTTCGATGCCGATCACGCACCGGCGCGTAGCTTCCTGCGCGAGACGGTGGGGTATTTCTCCGAGGATCCGCGCCTCTTCCTCGTCCAGACGCCGCACTTCTTCCTCAACCCGGATCCGCTGGAAAAGAACCTGCGCACCTTCGAGAAGATGCCGTCGGAAAACGAGATGTTCTACGGCATCATCCAGCGCGGCCTCGACAAGTGGAACGCGTCGTTCTTCTGCGGCTCGGCGGCGGTGCTACGGCGCGAGGCGCTGGAGGAGACCAACGGTTTTTCCGGCGTCAGCATAACCGAGGATTGCGAGACCGCCGTCGAGCTCCATTCGCGCGGATGGAACAGCGTCTATGTCGACAAGCCGCTGATTGCCGGGTTGCAGCCCGCTACCTTCGCCAGCTTCATCGGCCAGCGCAGCCGCTGGGCACAGGGCATGATGCAGATCCTGCGGTTCCGGTTCCCGCCGCTGAAGCGCGGGCTCAGCTTGCCGCAGCGGCTTTGCTACATGTCGTCGACGCTGTTCTGGCTGTTTCCATTTCCGCGCACCGTCTTCCTGTTTGCGCCACTGTTCTACCTGTTCTTCGACCTGGAGATATTCACCGCATCTGGCGGCGAGTTCCTCGCCTATACGCTCAGCTACATGGTCGTGAACCTGATGATGCAGAACTACCTCTATGGCAGCTTTCGCTGGCCGTGGATTTCCGAGCTCTACGAATACATCCAGTCGGTGCATCTGCTGCCGGCGGTTGTATCGGTAATGCTCAATCCGAGAAAGCCGACCTTCAAGGTCACGGCGAAGGACGAGTCGATCGCGTCTAACCGGCTGTCGGAACTGAGCCGGCCATTTTTCGTGATCTTCGCCGTCCTGCTGATAGGCGTGGCGGTGACGGCGTGGAGGGTCTATGCGGAGCCATGGAAGGCCGACGTGACGCTGGTCGTCGGCGGCTGGAACCTGCTTAACCTGATCATGGCCGGATGCGCGCTCGGGGTCGTCGCCGAACGCCGCGAACGGGCCGCCACGCGCCGAGTCAAAATCAACCGGCGCTGCCAGTTTGGCGAGGAAGGCAACTGGCTTCCCGCGACCATTGAGGATGTTTCGGTTAATGGCTGCCGCGTGCAGGTCCATGGCAAGGGTATCACCGGCATGATCGAGAGTGGCCGCGCCAGCGTGCGTTTCGCGCCGCTTTCCGGCGGTGATCCTGCCATCCTGCCACTCGACATCATGAACAGCGAAAAGTCAGGCGAGGCGGTCGCAATCGGCTGCCGCTATGTGCGTTCGCTGCCCGAGCATCATCGCTACGTCGCCGACCTTTTATTCGCCAATGCTGATCAATGGAGCCAGTTCCAGAGTTCGCGCCGGCGCAATCCGGGCGTGCTCATGGGGACGCTGTGGTTCCTGCGCCTGGCGCTGTTCCAGACATCGCGGGGGCTCGTCTACCTGTTCCGCGGCATGCGTTCGGCACGGGAGCAGAAAGGTCGCGCCGTGAGTGGAGCGCGCACATGAAGCGGACATTGATCGCATTGATGCTGCTTGGCGCGCCCGCCGCGGCGCAGCAGCAGCCGTTCGACATGTCGCCGGAACGGCCTCCGGCCGAGACGCTATCGCCGCCGGCGGCAGAGCAGGAACCGGTCGCTGAGCCCGCGCCGGAAACCGGCGAGACGCCAACTGCGGTCCCGCCCGCGGATGTGCGGCGGCATCTGCTTCCGGATGGCGCGCTGACGCTCTCGGGCGAAAACCCTTCGCGGAGCTGGGCGATCCATCTTACGGCAGCGCAGGCCGTGTCGGCGGCCCGATTGCATCTTGCCTTTCGCAATTCGGTTGTCGTCGCACCGGAAAGCTCGCGCCTCAGGGTCTTTCTCAACAACACACTCGTCATCGATCGGCCGGTACAGGCCGCCGATGGCTTCGTGCCGATCGAAGTGGACGTGCCGCCCGCACTGCTGCGATCGGGGCGCAATGAATTCTCAGTGCGGGTCGACCATCGGCATCGGACAGACTGCACCGTCGCCTCGACCTACGAACTGTGGACCGAACTGGACCCCGCCGGCGCCTACCTGTCCTTCGGCGACGCGGCGGCTGACACTTTCGTCGGGCTGACGGACCTGCGCGCACTGGCTCCGGGCGCGCAAGGCAAGACCCGCATCGAGATCGTTGCGCCCGCGATGGAACGCGAAAACATGACGGCGGAAATCCTGCAGCTCGTGCAGGCGCTTTCCCTTTACGTCAATCAGCCGAACCAGGAGTTCTCGGTCTCGCGCTCGCCGCAGGCCGAGGACGCGAACCTGGCACTGCGGGTGCTGCTTGGAACGGCTGAGGATTTGGCGCCCTATGCCGGCGACGCGACCGATAACGCCGAGCAGGGACCAGCGGTCAGCTTTCGCGCTGGCGCGGAATCGGTGGCGCCGACGCTGCTGGTCAGCGGCCGTCGCCGCGACGAGTGGGCCTCCGCCATCAACCAGATTCTGGCGCCGGTGGACCGCGCCGCCGGCAGCCGGCGGGACGCGCTCGTCACCGAGAACTGGCGCGCGCCGAACGCCCCGATGATCTACGATCGGCGCAGCCTGACCTTCGCCGAACTCGGCATTCCATCGCAGCAATTCTCCGGACGTCGCTACGCGAGCAGCTTCACCTTCGCCATCCCATCGGATTTCTATGCCGCTTCGTATGGCGAGGCCCGCCTGATGCTGGATGCGGCATTTTCAGCCTCCGTCCTGCCGGGCAGTTCGATCAACGTCTACGTCAACGGCAACATCGCCGCATCAACGCCACTCACGGAACAGGGAGGCGCGATCGTCAACCAGCTTCCGATCAAGGTCACGATGCGCCACTTCCGGCCCGGGCTGAACGAGATCATGGTTGAGGCCAACCTCCTGACCGAGCAGGATGAGACCTGCCTGCCGGGCGCGCCGTCCGACGAGACGCCCCGCTTCGCCATCTTCGATTCGTCGCGGTTTGTCGTTCCCGACTACGGCCGTGTCGGCCAGTTTCCAAACCTCGCCTCTACATCTGGAACGGGTTATCCCTACGGCCAGGCCGACGAGCCCGTCGCGATCATCCTCGACGGTGACGGCGCTAGCCTCTCTGCGGCAGCCAACATTCTCGCCAGAATCGCCGTCGGCGCAGGACGCTCCATTCCGCTGTCGTCGACCTATTCAACCGATGCGGCACGGCAGCAGCATGCGATCTTCGTCGGTGCGGTCAATTCGATACCGCAAGGCGTGCTCGCTCAGGTCGGCGTGGCCGAGGAGGCCCGCACCGACTGGATGCCGCAGGATGGAAACCCGGGCGCCCAAGCGCCGGACCAAACCAACCTCGATGAGTGGCGCCAGCGCATGGAGGGAACCGGCCTGAGCGATGTTCAAGACTGGTTCTCCGAGACCTTCGGAATAACGCTGGAAATGATGCGCTTCGCTCCATCGGACGACGCCGATTTCAACCCGGCCTCCGATGACGCGCTGTTGGTCGCGCAGGGACTCAACCCCTCCGGAACCGGCGTATGGACCGTCGTTGCCGCGCCCACGTCAGACGGGTTGAAAGCGGGGACGGAGGCGGTTTCGAACTTCCGTGCGTGGGAGAGGTTGGCCGGCCGCGTCAGTGTGGTTCAGAATGACATGGAAACAGTGACCTCTGAGCCCGTCGCCGCCTTTTCCTTCGTCGAGTCGCAGGAACCGACGATCGGCAACTACCGGCTGGTGGCCGCCAACTGGCTGTCGGCCAACATCCTATCGTATTCGCTGCTGCTGGTGCTGGCGTGCCTGCTTCTGGGCACCGCGACGTCCGGGCTGTTGTCCCGGCTAGGGAGGCGTCGATGAGCAGAGCCGCAGCGCTGTGCGTCCTTGGTCTGCTCTGGCCGATGAACGCCAGTTCACAACCCGCGACCGCCGTGATCCAGCCGCAGGAGTGGGACGCCTACAAGACACGGTTCGTCGAGGAGTCCGGCCGGGTCGTCGACGACGCCAACGGCAACATCTCGCACAGCGAAGGGCAGGGCTATGGGCTGTTGCTCGCCTGGCTGGCCGGAAGTCGTACCGATTTCGAGCGCATATGGTCATTCACGAGAATGAACCTGATGCTGCGCGATGACGGGCTCGCGGTGTGGAAATGGGACCCGCAGGCCGACCCACCCGTTACCGACACCAACAACGCCTCTGACGGCGATATGCTGATTGCCTATGCGCTCGCATTGGCGGGACGGGGGTGGAGCGAAGCGCGGTTCACCGACAGTGCCGGGGACATCGCGGTCTCATTGGCCGCGCACGCGATGTTCGAACATGAGGGTCGCATGCTGCTATCGCCCGGCGTGGCTGGTTTCGGCGCACAGGAACGGCCGGACGGACCAGTCGTCAACCTCTCCTATTGGGTGTTTGAAGCGCTGCCGGTCTTGCGGGAGCTTGCGCCGAACGCGGACTGGGCTGCACTCGACCAAAGCGGGCGCCAACTCGTCGCAGAAGCAGGATTCGGAGCGAGGGCACTACCGCCTGACTGGCTCTCGCTTGGCGGCCAACCACAACCGGCGCAGGGATTTCCCACCGAGTTCAGCTATAATGCGGTGCGAATCCCCCTCTACCTTATCCGGGCGGGGGAGCCGGACAGGGAGCTTCTGCAGCGGATGCTGACGGGAATGACGGGACCGGGCGGCGGGCTGGCACTGGTTGATCTTGAGAGCAACGAGATCAAGGCAGAGCTGATGGAGGCGGGCTATCGCATCATACCCGCACTGGCGCGGTGCGTGCTGCACGGAACCCCGCTGCCCCAAGACGTGCGACGCTTCGAGCCGACGATGTACTACCCTTCCACGCTGCACCTCCTGGCGCTGGCACATGCGAGGGAGGCGCGTCCGGAATGTCTTTGAACCCGACACAGCTTCGCGCGTCCGCCTGGCCCGTCCTGTTGGTGGTGCTGATATCCTTCGCCGGACCCGTGTTCGCCGACAGCTTCTGGAAAATCAACGGCAGGCCGGTGTCTGACGTGGTCACAGGTGCGGCTCCGTTCAGGGTGATGGAAGCCCCTTCGGCGGAAGACCAGTTGCCTGCCGAACTGGCGCAGGCGCCCGCAAGTCCGGAGGGCACGGATGATGCGGTAGTGCAGGTGGATGAAACCGCGCTGCGCTATTTCGCCCGTCAAGGCGATACCCGCCGCCTGGAGCGCGAGATCGCGCGGCTGCGCGCACTCTACCCGCAATGGACGCCGCCGGCCGACCCGCTGTCGATCCCCGTCCATGCCGACGAGCAGCTCGATGCCGTCTGGCAACTCTATTCCGAAGGCAGTCTGGCGGAAGCACGGCAGTCGATCGCCCGGCGCCAGGCTGACGAGCCCGGCTGGCAGCCTCCGCAGGACCTGCTCGACCGGCTCGCCCTGTCCGAAGCGCGGGAGCGGCTGGTGAACGCCTCCGAAATCGACCAGCACGAAACGGTTATCCGCCTTGGTTCTGAGAATCCGCATCTGTTGACCTGCGGCGATGTCGACGTGCTGTGGCGGGTCGCGGAAGCGTTCGCCCGCACCGATCGTCCCGCGCGGGCCAGCGATGCCTATTCCTACATCCTGGCCAATTGCGACGATCCGCAGGAGCGGCTGGCGACCATCCAGAATGCCAGCCAGCTTCTCGACCAGGAACAGCTCGACCGTTTGCTGGCGGTCGAACGGCAGGACGAGGGCGGCCTCGGCGAGTTCGATGCGGTGAGGGACGACATCTCACGAAATCTCGTGGCGCGCGGCGGCGAGGACGAAACCGTGATGGTGCCCGCCGACCAGCTTGCAAGGGTGGAACGACTTGCCAACGCAGACGACGGTGCGGCGGAAGCGCGCCTGCTCGGCTGGTATCATCTGCTGCGAGGCAATCATGCCGAAGCCGAAAAATGGTTCCGTCTCTCGCGCGGCAGGCAAGACACGGCGGACGCATCCGAAGGGCTTGGACTGGCTCTGATGGCACAAGGGCAGAACGCCGAGGCGGAAGACGTGCTCTATCGTTGGCGTGACGCTGATGACGATGCCCGGCAGGCTTATCTGGCTGCCGCCGCCAATCTCCTGGGACAGGAACCCAAGCCCGTCATGACCACTGAGGTGCTTCAGCGCATCGTTGCCGAAGCCGCAGCGGGCCGAGACGTCGCCACGGCACGTCAGCTCGGCTGGTATGCGCGGGCATGGGAGCAGCACGAGACCGCCGGGCAGTGGTTTTCAACCGCGCTCGAATGGGACCTCGACGACGAGCCCTCCGCGTATGGTCTGGCGCTGACCCGCCACCTGCTTGGGGATGCGAACGGGCTGGCCGAGATCCAGCAGACATGGTCCGGGCGCTCGCAGCGAATCCAGGATGTCGGCACCGATGCCGGCAGGACCGCGCCGGCGGTCATGCCAACGCCGCAACGGCAGGGCGCGTCGCCGCCTGCGACAACGCCGGCGGCTACGCAACAGCCCGTGCGCCCAGTAACCGAGACACGGCAGGATGCGGCGAACGCCTCGGGCGGCACTTCCGTTTCAGGAGGTACGACCTGCGCGTTTCGCATCCATCCCGCCGCCCTATCTGCTGCGGCGGCCTTGCGACGCGGCTGGTGCCTGATGGATATGAACCGGCCGATGGAGGCCATCGAGGCGTTCGACGTCGTCCTGAAAGGTGGTTCCGACGGTCAGCGGCGCGACGCCGCCTGGGGCAAGAGCCTCGCCTATCTGCGCGTCGAACTCGTCGACGAGGCTGCCGTCGCGGCGGTGGCGGAACCGCAGGACGCCGGTCGCGCCAACGAATTGCAGACGGCGATTCTCGCGCAGCGCGCGGCCGGTGCGTTCGAGCGCGGCAACTATGTCGAGACGCTGCTGGCGCTCGACCAGCGCAGCCAGATCGCGCCGGAACGCATCGACCTGATGGTGCTGCGCGGCTATTCCTATCTCAACCTCAACCGGTTCGGTGACGCCCGCCGGGTGTTCGAGGCGGTCGCGGCGACCGGCGACCGGGAGGGCGTGCGAGGTCTCGCCGCCGTTACGTCCAGTTCCTACGAGAATCGCTGACGCATTGCGTGCCATGCCGCAATTCGGCCGGTTAAGCGGTTCGGTAGCGACGTTTACCGACTTGTCCGCTGCAAGAACGTGACCAGTCTGGCAACGCCTTCCGGGGTGGCGGCCTGGCAGATCAAGTCGCCGGCGACCGACGCAGCACGTCCTGCCATTCGGGATGGCGACCGATCTGCGCCTTGGCAAACGGGCAGAGCGGAATGATCTCGACGCCGTCGCGCCGCGCATCCTCGATTGCCTGGCGCACCAGTCGCTCGCCCACCTTGCGTCCGCGCAGGGCTTCGGGCACCTCCGTGTGGTCGATGATGATCAGGCCGTCGCCGGCCCGGCTGTAGGTCATCTCCGCCTCGACGCCATCGACGACCAGTCGGTAGCGCCCCTTCGACGGGCCGTCTTCGCGCTCGACCGTCTCATCGCCTACCGAGGATGCATTTTCTGCCATCGCCGCGTCGGATGGGCGGACTTGGCGCGGCCGGCCCTGCGCACATTCCAGAAGGTCGCGGTCCCATCCGCCCAGATCCGCCGCCGCCTCGTAGGTCGAGACGAGAAAAGCCATCAGGGCTTCATCTGGATCGGCAGACGCCTGCACGGCATCGTAAGGGAGGACGAATTCCGAAAGTCCCTCGTGCCAGAACGCGGCTTCGGGTTGCACGGCGGCGGCGCGATATCCGCCGGGTGCCGGATAGGCGTAGGCGTAGAAGGCGGGATAGTCGATGCCGTTGCCGCCCGGCCAGAAGCCCGCCGAGGACACCTCGCGGTCATAGGCTTCCTGCGCCACGGTGTCGGGCAGGGACGGGATACCCGCCGGATGCAGCGGCGCGCGCCGGCCCGAAAAGCGGGTGACCGCGAGGTCGAGAGCGCCCCAGAACAGATGGACGGGGCTCGATTTGCCGAGAAACGACGTGCGGAACCGGTTGAAAACCCTGTCGACCGCGATCAAGGACTGATGGAAACGCTGAACGGCGTCGCGGTCGTACGGCCGGTCGCGATCATCCTCGGCGAAGGGCACCGGGAACGGCACCTCGTTCGGGCTGCCGCTGAAGGTTGGGGTTCCACCGAGGTCCGAAATCAGTTGCACGAAGCGCGCATGGAATACCGCCACCGTCATAGGCCCGAGATCGAACGATGCCTTGCGGCCATTGCCGCAGGTGCCGATGATCTTGTGCTCGCGCAGATCGAACAGGATCTCGATGCCGGGACCGTCCGGGATGGGCGAGGACGCCAAACCCTGGGGCGTGACGTAGAAGGTCGCGTTCCACGAATGGTTGAGCCATGGCGTGTGCGCCAGCCGGTATTTGCCGGCGATCTGGAGATAGAGATGCAGCGCCGAACACGTCTCGCGCCAGCTGAGGTAATCGAGTTGGGGCCATTTGTTCATGGTCGTCTCTCCACGCTGCTTCCCAGTCATTCGGGAAGGGGAATGTGCTCGTTCCGGTCGTCGACGGGGAGGTCGAAGCGACCCTTGCCCCAGTTCGCGGCGCGCCACTCGGCCTTGGCAAGCTCGATTCGCTCCTGCGACGAGGCGACGAAGTTCCACCAGATGTAGCGCGGCCCGTTGAAGGTCGCTCCGCCAAGGATCATCAATCGCGCGCCGCGATCGCCGGAGGCGACCGTGATCCGATCGCCCGGGCGAAAAACCATCATCTGCCCGGCCTCGAATTCCTGTCCGGCCACCGAGATCGAGCCGTCGACGATATAGATGCCGCGGTCCTCGTGGTCGTCCGGCATGGGCAGCCGGCTGCCCGGTTCAAGCTTCACATCGGCATAGAAAGTCTCGGAGAGCATCGTCGCGGGCGCGGACTTGCCATACGCGTTGCCGAGGATCAGACGGACCGAGAGACCGCTGTCCTCGATGACGGGCAACGCGTCCTTGCCGTGATGCTCGAAGCTGGCGTCGACATCTTCATGGCTGTCCGGCAGGGCCAGCCACGTCTGGATGCCGAACAGGCTGTTGGGGCCGCTGCGCGCCGTCGCGGAGGTGCGTTCCGAATGTGTGACGCCCCGCCCGGCGACCATCCAGTTCAACGCACCTGGCTTGATGATCTGGTCGGCGCCGGTGCTGTCACGGTGGTGGAAGTCGCCCTGGAAAAGGTAGGTCACCGTGCCGAGGCCGATATGTGGATGTGGCCGTACGTCCACGCCCTGACCGGTCAGAAACTCTGCCGGCCCGGCCTGATCGAAGAAGATGAATGGTCCGACCATCTGCCGCTTTGGCGCCGGCAGCGCGCGCCGGACCTCGAAATCGCCGAGGTCGCGGGAGCGCGGGACGATGAGGGTCTCGATGGCATCGGGGCCGACCTCGTCCGGGCAGCCCGGTTCAAGTGATGGGTTCCAGCTCATGCGTGCTATCCTTCTGCGATCCCGCCGGGTTTGACCTAAGCGTTGGCCGTGCGCGCAGCTAGCCGCGCGGGCCGATGAGCTGTGTCGCGAAAAGTGGAACGCTGGATGGCTGGCGCATGGAACCCTTGCTAGCGCTCGATGCCGGCGAGCCTGGCGTCTTCCTCCAGGCACTCGATCAGCAACTCGGTCAGGACGCGCACCTTTCGCGACGGATGCTGTCCCGGCGGGCGGATCACGTAGACCCCTGCCGAAGGCACCGGGTAACGCGTCATGATCGGCACGAGCGCGCCCGCGGCGACATAGGCGTCGGTGACGCAATCGGGCAGCCAGGCGACGCCCACGCCCGCGGCCGCGGCCGCGGCCAGCGCGATGCCGTTGTCGGCCTTGTAGCGCCCTTGCGGATTGATGGTGACGACCTTGTCGCCGTCCATGAACTGCCAGGCTTCCGTGCCCTGCATCAGCGCCTGGTGAAGGACAATCTCATCCGGTGCCTCCGGCGCGCCATGCGCCCTTATGTAATCGGGGCTGGCAAGAAACTTTCCATGGATCGCGCCCACGCGCCTTGCGACCAGGTTGGAGTCCTGAAGGTGGCCGACACGAACCGCGCAATCGAACCCCTCGGCGATGAGGTCGACGAAGCGGTCGCTGTAGGATGAATGGATGTGAAGTCGTGGATGGCGGCACGCCAGCTCCGCCAGCACCGGTGCCAGATGCGTCGGACCGAAGGTCAGCGGCATTGCGACACGCAGACGGCCGGTCAGGTCACCGGTGGGCTGGATGGTTTCCCGTGCCGCATCGATCTCGGCGCCCACTCTCGCCGCATGGTCTCGAAACGCGACTCCAGCTTCCGTTAATGCGGCACCGCGAGTCGTTCGGGCAAGAAGTTGGACGCCAAGCTCCGCCTCGAGCCTGAAAAGCCTGCGGCTGACGATCGACTTGGACACGCCGAGCCGACGCGCGGCAGCCGATACGCCCCCGGCATCGGCAACTTCGACAAATGTCCGCAGGTCCTCGATATCCATTCGACGTTCCCCGTCTCGCGACATTGCGTGGCAGGAACGAGATTTACCGCATCATGATTGGAGATGCCATTGGGTGGTCACCCGGACACTCCTGACTTGGCGGCGCCCGGATGGATCACCGTGGAGCGCACGAAGTCGCGTACGCCCGGTGGCTCTTGTCGGAATTCGTGTTCAGGCAAGGTTTGCCAGAAGCGCAATTCTCGCGAAGCACAGAATGATCGTTGGTTTAATCCACAACCCGGTAGCCAACGCCAAGCTCATCCAGAATGAAGCGCGGTGATGGCCGATGAAGACACGCAGATACTGAAGGTCGTGCTCGTGAGCTGGACCCCACTCGTCAGCAAGAAACTGTCAGTGGGTGACGATCGAGGAGACGACAACTGCGTGATCCGGTGGATCTGTTCAACCAGTACCGTGGGCGATCAGTTTTCCTCGTAGTTGAATTCCGGGAGTTTCTCCAGTTCTTCCTTGCTTCCCTCGGCGAGCACGATCGACGAGCCGTCCTCGCTGATTTCCAGCGCATCGTAGGGTATGGCGACGAGGTAGCCGCCGATGCCGAGAAAACCGCCGATTTCCAGGATGGCGAACAGAACCTTTTCACGGTCGACGATGAGGTCATCGATCGAACCGATCGTCTCTCCCGCACCGTTTTCGACATCGGCGTCGGTGAGCTCGGAGGCGCGGTAGCCTTTGGCTACTTCCTTCACATCGACGTCGATCACCACGACGTTCTGCGAGAACGCCTCACTGGTAGCCCATGGCAGGATGATGGCGGTCGTCAGGGAGATACTTCCGGCCATTGCCAGTGCGAGGTGGAGATTGCGATATTTGTCGGGAGTGCTGTGGGGTTGCATCACGAAATCCTCCGGCTTGAGAGCGATGGCGGCGGTCCGGGCGAGTTCCCGTCCTACAGCTTCGCGGGCCTTGTGAGATTGAACGAAATCCCCGCTATTGCCTTGATGCCCGTCAGTTTCCTGCGCAGGCACGAGACTCACCGGGCAGGAGCCAGGGCATTCATCGCGGCCTGGATCGACGCGGCAAGCTCCGGTGCGGCGAAGCTACCCTCGTGACGCCGCCCATTGACGAAGAAGGTCGGCGTTCCGTTGACGCCGCTACGCACGCCACCGATGAAGTCGGCCTGGATCTTGTCCGCGTGCAGCGAGCCGGTGATCGAATCACGAAGCCCGATCTGCGACAACCGCAATGTACCGGCGATGGAGAACAGGAGCTGAATGCTCAGCCGATGCTGGTTCGCAAAGATGGTGTCGTGCATGTCCCAGAACAGGGCATGATCGCCGGCATACTCCGCCGCTTCCGCCGCAGTTCCTGCAAAGGGATGAACTTCGATCAGCGGGAAATGCCGGAATATGACGGACAGGGCCGGGCCAAACCGGTTCTCCAGCAGCCGGACGACCGGATTGGCGGCGGCACAAAAGGGGCACTGGTAGTCGCCATATTCCACCAGCGTGACGGTTGCGTTCGGCCCGCCGCGAATGTGGTCACGCGGATTGACGGGAACTTTGAGCGTCGACATTTTTCTGCTCCACGGTTGGCATCTGGTCTAGGGCGTCGAGAATGCCGTCCGCGCCTGGGTTGACCGCCACCGGAGACAGGTGGCTCCATGCGATCGTGCCCTTCTCGTCGACGACGAAGAGCGCGCGCGCGCTCTCGCCGACGTCGTCGCGATAGGCGCCGTAGGCTCGTGATACCTCTCCCTTGGGATGGAAATCCGACAGCAACGGGAAATGCAGGTTCCGCTCTCGCGCAAAGGCCTGATGGCACCATGCCCCATCCACGGATATGCCGACGAGTTCCGCGCCCTTTTTGCGGAACTCGGAGAGGACGTGGTTGTAGAGCGTCATCTGGTCGCCGCAGACCGGGCTCCAGTCCGCAGGATAGAAGGCAAGGATGACGCGCCGTCCTGCGAACTCCGACAGGGACAGTGTCTGGTCGGGTGTCACGCGGAGCGTGAAATCGGGTGCCTTCGTTCCCGAGGCTAGAATCGCCGACATGTCGTTCCTCCTTGCTGCTGGGCGACCGCGCCGGGTCAGGCCGTGCCGGACGCGGCCAGATTGCTCGGCAGGCCGGTGCTGTGCGAACGCAGCCTGTAGGCCAGGACGAGCAGTGTGGCGCCCAGCACAAGCGCATGCGCGCCCGCCCAGAAGGTAAGCACCAAGGCGCCGATGAAAGGTGAGATGACGAGGAGCACCCCAAATATGATGCTGGCGACGCCGCCAACCACGAGCCAGACTCGGCCATGATCGATCTTGAGCCGGAACGCGGAGATCAGCATGGATGTACCCGAAATCAGGGCCCATGCCGCGACAAGAATGACGAAGGCCAGCGCCGTAATGCCGGGCCAAAGGATTGCCACCGCGCTCGCGAAGATACTGAGAATGCCGCTCAGGAGCAGCCAGACCCAGCGTTCGCCCTTGCGCGCCCCGCGCACCGACATGACGATCCCGAAGACGCCGTCGACGAAACTGAAAGCGGCAAACACCACCACCAGCGACAGCATTGTGAGGAACGGCATCGCGAATGCCGCGATGCCAAAGAGGATCGCGACGACGCCCCTCAACGCGACAGCCCACCAATTGTTGGCGAGCATGTCGTTCATCGCTTCTGTCTTAGGGCTGTCGGTTGATGAGATGCTTGTCATCGTGCTCTCCGTCTCCGTCAGGTGCCTGATCGTTGATGGCGATACCGTGATCGACCAGGACGTCGGGTCGCAAACCTAGGCTCGGCTCGCCGAGCACGCCTTGATGACCGTCAGTTTTGAGGCGATGCTCGGCCGATAGGATCGCGGCGTCTCCCCCAACAGAATGGACTTTGCCATGCCCTCATCCATCAGGACCACGCGACTGCCGGGCGGCGACGACGTTCCGGTTCTCGGTCAAGGCACGTGGGGCATGGGCGAAAAACCGATTAGGCGCACAAACGAGGTGGCCGCGCTCAGGCTGGGGCTGGATCTCGGCATGACGCTCATCGACACCGCCGAGATGTATGGCAATGGCGGTGCGGAGGATGTGGTCGGCGAGGCGGTATCAGGACGGCGTGATCAAGTATTCATCGTCAGCAAGGTTCTGCCGACGCATGCGTCGCGCCTTGGCGTGGTGACAGCGTGCGAGCAGAGCCTGCGGCGCCTTGGCACCGACCGGATCGACCTCTATCTGCTCCACTGGCGCCTTGGCACCCCTCTTGCCGAGACCGTTGCGGGTTTTGAGGCGCTGAAGGCGGGCGGCAAGATACGCCATTGGGGCGTCAGCAATTTCGACACCGCAGACATGGTCGAGCTTGCGGGCGTCGCAAACGGCAAGAATGTGCAGACCGACCAGGTGCTCTACAATCTGATGCGCCGCGGCATTGAGCACGACCTGCTGCCCTGGTGTCGTGAACGCGGCATACCGGTGATGGCCTACTCGCCCGTCGAACAGGGCGTCCTGGCGGATGATGGGCGTCTCACCAAAGTCGCCGATCGGCACGGTGTAAGCCGGTCGCAGATCGCGCTGGCCTGGGTTTTGCGCCAGGACGGCGTGATTGCCATTCCCAAGGCAGTCACACCGGACCATGTCCGGGAAAATCGCGCCGCGCACGACATCCGGCTCATTCCTGCCGATCTTCAGGAGCTCGACCGCCTCTTTCGGCCACCATCGGGCAAGCAGCCGCTCGAGATGATATAGAGCGACAGCGCCGGGTCACGGCAACTTGGCTGCGATCACATCGATCTTTTCGATCTGCGGCGGCATGCGAAATAGCTCTTCCGCGTGCGTCCGCAACGCATCCGCAACTTTCCCCGCAAGGTGGGCGTCACGGCCGGCGTCGTCCGGGAACGCATCGAAGATGCCGTAGGTCATCGGACCCATCTTGATGGCGAACCAGGCTTTCGTCGCTGGTTCCGCTTCCACCAGTGGCAACGCGCCCTTGAGAAATTCCTCTACCTTGGCCTCGAAACCCGGCTTGGCTTCCAACCGCACATAAAGCGCTTTCTTGACCATGATCGTCTCCTTCTTCGATACTGGATTTATCCCGGCAAACCGGTCATCGACTTCTTGGACATCCAACCAGTTCCCTCAATTCTGGATCAGCTTCGCCCTGACCGCGCCAACAATGCTGGCGGCTTCCTCCTGCGTCTTTCCACACAATAGCAGCGCCTGATCCGCCAGACTGAGGCCGGCAGCGAGATTTTCCGGAAACACTGCGGTGGGGTCGAGCTGCGAAAAGCGCGTCATGTCCAGGTCGTCGGCGGTGGAGACAAGCGAAGCCGGCGCGGCGTCGAGCTTCTTTATCTGATGCAGGATGCGCTCTACCGCATGGAGATGATCGAAGGTGAGGATGACCAGTTGCGCCCGATCCAGCCCGGCTGCCTCCAGAATGCGATGGTGTTTTGCATCGCCGAACACGACCTCGTGCCCCTGCCGGCGCGCGGCTCGAAACCGCACGAGGTCCAGCTCGATGGCAAGGTAGGCGATGTCTGCCGTTTCCAGGACGGTCGCCACCAGGCGGCCAACGCGACCGCAGCCACACAGGATCACGTGATCATGGAGCCTGTCGCTCTCGGCGCGGATCGACACCTCAGTCGCGGCGATCCGCCGATCACGATGGCCTAAGGACCATTCGGCCCAGTGGTTGCGCTGGATGACAAGCGGGGCGAGCCCCATCGTCAGAGCCAGGGCAATCAATACCGGCTGGCCGAGGTCCGGCAATACGAGGCCGGACTGGAGTGCCAGCGTGATGAGGAGCAATCCGAATTCGCCGCCATGCGCAAGAATGACTGCGGTTCTTGCCGAGGCGTTGCGGTGGGCTCCGACAACCAGGCCGGTCAAGAATACCAGGACAGCCTTAATGAGGAAGAACACGAGCACCCAAAGTATGATTGTGCCGGGAGCGAGCGCTACGATCGCCGGATCGATACTCATGCCCACACTGATGAAGAACAGACCAACCAGCACGTCGCGGAATGGTCGGATGTCCTCCTCGATGCGGTGCCGGAAGTCACTTTCGCCGATTACCAGGCCGGCGACAAAAGCGCCGATCGGCGGAGCCAGACCTGCAAGGTTCAGGGCATAGGCGGTGCCCAGCGCGGTCATCAGCACCCACAGCAGGAAGAGGTCGGACGAGTGGGTCTTGAGAACCCTCGAGAACCCCCATTGGATCAGTGGCCGCGCGATGATGGCTGCCGCGACGAGTGCTGCGGCCGCAACCGCCATCTGTTTCACAATGGCGACCGGAGCCAGTTCGCCGGCGCGTGACCAGGCGTCAGCCAGAACAAGAAGCGGCAGCGTCGCCAAGTCCTGGAACAGCAGTATTCCCAGCGCAAGGCGTCCGTGCCGGCTGGTGATCTCGCCCTGTTCGGCGAGCTGCTTCAGCGTAACTGCTGTCGACGACATCGCGATTGCACCGCCGACGATGATGGCCGGCTGCATTTGCACGCCAGTCAGGACAAGCCCGCTCGCCACCAGCGCTGAAGTCACGGCGACCTGGATGCTGCCGGCGACAAGGACGTCGCGTCGCGCGCCGAGAATCGCTGGGATCGAAAATTCCAGTCCGACCATGAACATCAGGAAGATCAGGCCGAGTTCCGCCAGAAAATGCGTCTCCTCCGCGGAATTGATCAGATCGAAGCCATATGGCCCGAGTGCCACGCCGACAAGCAGGTAGCCTGTGACGGCCGGCATTCGCAACGCGGCGAGCACGCCCACCGCCAGGCCCGAGGCCGCGACGAGGATCAAGGTTCGGGCCAGCAGGTCTTCGACCATTTTTTACCGTGACGATCTGCGTTGAACGGGATGGGGACTTTGGGAATCGGGCGAGGGGCGCTGTTCGCTGGCGTCCCGATCCGGAGGGGTGGCAGGGCGTGGATCTGCCGTCCGCGCGGCAGAACTGGGATTGGCGGGATTGCCAAGGTGCACCGGGATCCACGCGGGCGGATCGCTGGCGGGAAAGGAATCCATGCTCGCACGTTCGACTTCGTCGAGGTCTGCCGCCTCCGTGGGGTCAGGTTTCAGTTCCTGCTTCCGGTTCACGTTATGCGCTCCTCCATCGAGAGACACCGGCCGGACCGGGAAGTCCGGCTGGTCTCGCTGCCCGATCGATCACGGTGAGATGGTGATCTTGTTCTCGACCTTGGTGACGCCCGGCGCCCGCCAGGCTGCGCGCTCGGCCTCCTGCCGTTCCGCCCAGGATCGCACGGTGCCGGTGAGGGTCACTTCGCCGCCGTTGGCCGTCACCGTCACGCGGTGCGCATCGACTTCCGCCATTCGCTTCAGCGCCTCTTCGATCTTGGATTTGATCTCCGACGGAGCGACTCGCGGTTTCAGCGTGATCAGGTTCGTGATGCCCTTGACGCCCCTGACCTTGCGCACGGACGCTTCGGCACGATTGCGTTGATATTCCCACTCGGCATTGCCTTCGAGGGTCACCCATCCATTCTTGACGACGACCTTGATGTGTTCATGAGAGTAGGGAAGTTCGTACTTGAGTGCCTCGACGGCGGCGCGGGCAATCTCGGGGTCGGTCTTCTCGTGGATTGAAGGCAGTCGAACCTCGATGTCGTTGGCGACACCGAGCACGCCCTTGACGCGCTTCGCCGCCTTCTCGGCCTGATATTTCTGGTTGTAGCTGCGCACGAAGCCGCTCAGCGTGACGACACCATTCTTCACCGCCACCCCGATATCGGAAGCATCGATATCAGGATCCCATTTGAGTTCGCTTTCCACATCACGCTTGATGTCGCTATCCGTTGTCATGATGCAATCCTCCGCATTGGGTGGTTAGGCTGAGCTGCGTAAGGGTTGCGCAGCATCGCCACGCTAGCGCACAGGCGCGGCCACCCACCTTGATGGCCATCAGTTTTGGTTGAGCGAGCGCTACGGCCAGACATGAAAAAGAGTCCGCAACCGTGGGGGACGGTTGCGGACAGTTGGGCGGGTCGTGGGGAGGGGTGGGGCTAACCCGCCTGGACGGGAATGCGCTTCGTACTGGCCTGGAATTCGGCCGACTTCGGAATCGCGATCGTCAGCACGCCGTTCCTGAAGGTCGCCTTCGCCGCGTCCGGGTCGACGCCGTCGGGAAGCGGCACAGTCCGCTCGATGGCGCCATAGAGGCGTTCCCTGACGAAGACGCCGTCTTCCTCGGATTCCCGATCTGACTTCTTCTCGCCGCGGATGGTCAGCATGCCATCGCTGATCGACACGTCGACATCCGCGTCGCTCATGCCGGGCAGTTCCGCGCTGACCGAAACTTCCGTTCCGGTGTCGTGGACATCGACACGGACGGCATCTGCCTGGGGTAGCCGGGCGAGGGTCGTGAACGGGGAGGGCACCATGCGCCAGAAATGGTCGAAAGCACGGTCGACATCCAGTTGAAGTGCGCGCATGGGGTCCATCGGTGCCGCTTGAGGTGCGACCTCGCGGGCGGACCCTCGCCACGGAATGAGATCTGTGATTTTCATCGAGATGCCTCCATCACGCGGCTTTTACGCTAATCCTGGCAGCAGGCGACGGTGCCGCTTTGGGCAGGGTGAGTCGAAGCACGCCGTCCTTGAACACGGCTTCGATCGCGGCTGTGTCGATCGGTTCCGAGACCGTGAACCTGCGTTCATAGTTGCCATCGCGGTATTCTGCATGAACCAGAGCATAGCCTTCCGGTGCGCTGGATGCCGAGCGCGCCGAGATCCGCAACACGCGGTTGTCCAATGTCACATCGAGCGTGTCGGGATCGGCGCCCGGCATGTCGAGTACCATCTGAACGCCGGCTGTCGTCTCGATGATGTCGGTCGGCGGGGTGAAGACCGGCTCGGTCCGGGTGTCTTCTGCGGGCAGGGTCCCATTGGTTGATTGGTCAGTCATGGCGGCATTCTCCTCACGAGCGGCTGACGGTGATCTTGTGCGGCTTGTCGGACTCTGGCCGCGGCAGATCGAGCCGCAGCACGCCATTGCGGAACGTTGCCCTGGCCTTGTCGCCGTCGACGCGGAACTGCAGGATGATGTTGCGGGCGAAGGCGCCGGTGACACGTTCGCGGCGGTGGACGACCGCGTCTTCCGCCAGATTTTCGGCAGGTCGGTTGCCGCGCAGCGTGACCGTGTTCTGGTGGACGGCGATGTCCAACTCCTCCGGCACGACGCCCGGTATCTCGGCCATGACCACGGCCCCGTCGGTTCCGGCCCAGATGTTCATCAAGGGGAACTCGGGGGGCGCCGCGAGCCGGAGATTGTCAAACATCCGGCTCATGTCCGTCTGGGCGGAGCGCATCTGGCGCAGCGGGTTGTACCAGCGCCCCGTGTTTTCAGGAATTTGCAGCATGCCGATCTCCCTTCTTGCCTCGCATGGCGCGACGATATCTGCGCAGCGTGCATCCTCACCGCGTCGGCGGCATTGATGACCGTCAGTTTGTGACTGGGGGAAATCCGGTAGTTGCTTTCGGCAGCACGATGCACGCTACCAGCGATCTTCCTCCTGACATCGGGACGTGCGCGAAGGACAGGTCTGCGAAGATGCCGATGAACAGCGGCGATCCCTATGATGTTCTTGGCGTCAAGCGCGACGCCTCGCAGAAGGATATCCAGTCGGCGTACCGTCGCAAGGCGAAGAAGCTCCATCCCGATCTCAATCCCGGAAACAAGCAGGCCGAGCAGGAATTCAAGGACCTCTCCGCGGCCTATGAGATTTTGCGCGACGAGGAAAAGCGCGGCCGCTTCGATCGCGGCGAGATCGATGCGAAAGGGGCGGAAAAAGCCGAACGTCGCTATTATCGCGACTTCGCCGGCGCCGGCGCCGGTGCCGGAGGCGGACCCTACGACAACAGCGCGGGCTTCGCGGACTTCGGTGACGACATCTTTGCGGAGTTCTTTTCCGGTCGCGGGCGCAGCGGCTTCCGGATGCGCGGGCCCGACGTCAGATACTCCATGGAGATAGATTTTCTCGAGGCGGTCAATGGCGGCGTACGCCAGGTGACGCTGTCCGACGGCAAGAGCCTGGAAATCCGCATTCCGCCTGGCGCGCGCGACGGGCAGACGCTGCGGCTGCGCGGCAAAGGCGGTGCCGGGGAAAGTGAGGCCGAGACCGGTGATGCCCTGATCGAACTCCAGGTGCGTCCCCATCCCTTCTATCGGCGCGATGGGGACGACATCCGCCTCGACCTTCCGGTCTCGCTCGTGGAGGCAGTGCTTGGCGGCAAGATCAGGGTGCCGACGCCTGCCGGCACGGTCGTGATGTCCGTGCCTGAGAATTCTTCGAGTGGCAGGACATTGCGGGTGAAGGGAAAGGGCGTTGCTCGACGCAATGGCACCCGGGGCGACGTCTATGCAACGCTGAAGATCGTGCTTCCGGAACGGCCGGACGCCGATCTGAAGGCATTCGTGGCCGGATGGTCGGCTGGCAAGGAACACAACCCGCGCCATGCGATGGGGGTATAGATGCTTGATTCTCAGGAATTCGCGCGGGTTCTTCACATGAAATTGGAGAGATTGGACCTCTTCATTGCCCACGGGTGGGTCATGCCGATTGTCCGCGACGGGCGGCCAATGTTTCGGGATGTCGACATTGCACGCGCTGCTCTGATCGTCGATCTCACTGATGAGATGGGCGTCAACGACGAAGGCGTCGATGTGGTGCTGGATCTGCTCGACAAGTATTACGGCCTGCGCGTCGCCTTCGCCACATTGATGGACGCGCTGGACAACAGTCACGGCATGTCCAGCCTGAATGACGTCCGGAAGCTGGCTACGTCGGGGCGAGGGGGATCACGGTCCGTAAGCTGAACATCATTGAAAGCCCGGCCATTTCACGCGGCGGCTGGCCCGTCACTATGGCCGTGGCGGGCCGCGACGCCGACCATCGCCGGACGCAGTACGCGGCCGTGAAGCGTGTAGCCGGGTTGCAGCACCTCGACGACGGTGCCTTCCGCGGCAGTCGCATCCGGGCGCTGGAAAACGGCGTGATGATGGTGAGGATCGAACGCGGTGCCAAGCGCGTCGATGCGCTGCACGCCATGGCGAGCAAGTGTTGCCAGCAGATTGCCTTCCGTCGTCTCAATTCCCTTCAAGAGGGGCTCGATCGAGTCCTGACCGGAGGTCTCGGCGTTCACGCTATCGATCGCGCGACGCAGATTGTCGAGCGTGTCCAGGAGGTCTTCGGCCAGATGCGAGGCGGCAAACTTCACCGCCTCTTCACGCTGGCGCTGCATCTGCTGGCGGATGTTCTGCTGCTCGGCCAAGGCGCGCAACAGTCTGTCCTTGGTATCGGCGAGTTCGGCCTGGAGAGTTGCCGGGTCCGCCGGCGCGCTGGCGACCGGCCCATCGGATACAGGTTTCGGTTCCGCGGGGTTTTGTCCGTGGCGCGTGTCAGGCATGGCGCTGACCATCCTTGTCATCGACTTCCTCGAAGTCCGCGTCGACGACGTCCTCGCCTGACGAGGTGTCCGATGGCTCGCCGGAACCGGCCGAGGTGCCCGAAGCCGCATGCACCTTGGCGCCGAAATTCACCGTAGCGATCTGCAAGGCCTTCGTCTTGGCCTCGATCTCGTCCACCGAATCTCCGGCCATTGCCGATTTGAGTTCGCCGATTGCGTTTTCGACGGGCGTGGCGTCGGCAGACGGCGCCTTCTCCTTTGCCTCGTCCACCGCCTTCTCGCTGGTTCCGATCTGCGCATCCGCCTGGTTGCGGGCTTCGACCAGCACACGCCTCTTCTTGTCGGCCTCGGCATTCGCCTCTGCCTCCTTCACCATCCGATCGATATCCGACTGCGACAGTCCGCCGGAGGCCTCTATCTTGATTTGCTGCTCCTTGCCCGTCGCCTTGTCCTTGGCCGTGACATGGACGATGCCGTTGGCGTCGATGTCGAATGTTACCTCGATCTGCGGCATGCCGCGCGGCGCGGGCGGAATACCGACGAGATCGAACTGGCCGAGCAGCTTGTTATCGGCAGCCATCTCACGCTCGCCCTGGAAGACGCGGATCGTCACCGCGTTCTGGTTATCCTCGGCGGTCGAGAAAACCTGGCTCTTCTTGGCTGGAATGGTCGTGTTGCGCTCGATCAACCGCGTGAACACGCCGCCGAGCGTTTCGATGCCGAGCGACAGCGGCGTGACATCAAGCAGCAGCACGTCCTTGACGTCGCCCTGGAGAACACCTGCCTGGATGGCTGCGCCGATCGCCACGACCTCGTCCGGGTTTACGCTCTTGTTCGGCTCCTTGCCGAAGATGTCGGTGACGACCTCCTGAACCTTGGGCATGCGCGTCATGCCGCCGACGAGAACCGCTTCATCGATGTCCTCGGCTTTCACCTTGGCGTCCTTCATCGCGGCCTTGCACGGTTTCTCTGTGCGCCGGATCAGGTCGTCGACAAGATCCTCGAGTTTCGCGCGCCTGAGCTTGATCTCGAGATGCTTGGGGCCGTTCTGGTCGGCGGTGATGAAGGGCAGGCTGACGGTGGTCTCCAAGGCCGAAGAGAGTTCTATCTTGGCCTTTTCAGCCGCCTCGCGAAGGCGCTGGAGTGCCAGCCGGTCGTTGCGCAGGTCGATGCCCTGGTCCTTCTGGAACTCGTCCGCCAGCCAGTCGACGATGCGCTTGTCGAAATCCTCGCCACCGAGGAACGTGTCGCCATTGGTGGCCTTCACTTCGAACACGCCGTCGCCGATGTCGAGCAACGAGATGTCGAACGTGCCGCCGCCGAGATCGTAGACCGCGATCTTGCCGGCCTCCTTCTTGTCCAGCCCGTAGGCCAGAGCGGCGGCGGTGGGTTCGTTGATGATGCGCAGCACATCAAGGCCCGCGATCTTTCCCGCGTCCTTCGTCGCCTGGCGCTGGCTGTCGTTGAAATAGGCTGGAACGGTGATAACTGCCTGGCTGACCTTCGCGCCAAGATAGGCCTCAGCCGTCTCCTTCATTTTCACCAGGATGTGGGAGCTGATCTGGCTCGGGCTGTATTTCTTGCCGTCGACTTCGACCCAGGCATCGCCATTGTCCCCCTTGACGATCTTGTAGGGGACAAGCTTCTTGTCTTTCTCCACGACGGGATCGTCGTATCGGCGGCCGATCAGGCGCTTGATGGCGAAGATCGTTTTCTCGGGATTGGTTACGGCCTGACGCTTCGCCGGCTGCCCCACGAGGATTTCACCGTCCTTCGTGAAGGCCACGACGGAGGGAGTGGTGCGACCGCCTTCGGCGTTCTCGATAATCCTGGCCTGCGTACCTTCCATGACCGCGACGCAGGAGTTCGTCGTGCCCAGATCGATACCGATCACCTTGCTTGCCATAACCGTTTCTCCGTCGAAATTTCGGGTCGGTGCAGCCGTTGCGCCGGCACCATTGTCGTGAGTCTTGCAGACGACGTTGGTCGACGGCGTTGACGGTCGTCAGTTTCGGCTTCTGCAGTTCTCAGCGGTGAGCCAGCGGTTCGTCGCCCAGCCACGGATCGGGCTTGAGCTTTGAGAGCGGAACGTCGTCCAGTCTCTTTTCGATCTCGATTTCGTGGACGCGGATATTTTCGCCACCAAACCGCCCCAGGATTTCCTGCGCTCGCGCCTCGCTTTCGGGATCGCGCGAGCGAACCCAAACCACGATGCCTCCCGACATCAACTGCAGTTCCAATTGTTCGGCCTGCTTCTTGCCGAGAAGATGTATGGCGGACGCCCCGATGCCGGCGCCAACTGCGCCTGCGGCCGCGGCGGCAGCCACAACAAGCGCCAAGCTTCCCCCCGAGGCCACCACGGACATCGCCGCCGTCGCCGCGCCGAGATAAAAGAGCATACCCGCAACGCCGGCGGTCGCGGTGGAGATGTCGTCTCGGGCGATGTAGGCACGGCGCGGCGTTCCCGGCACGTCGGCAATTTCCTCGGACGGCACATAAAGCGCGCCCAGACGCTGCCGCACCGTTTCGATGTCACTCATGATGTCGATGTCGACGCGGTCGAATCCGGCGTGAAGCAGGGCCTGGATCGCGTCCTCGAGAATGTCTTCCCGGTGGAAAACCGCGGCGACCTCGCGCACCACAATCCGTTCGAGCACATCGTCTTTCTCAGTCATGGCGGCAACTCCTCGTCGAGGCGCCGGCCGGATGACTGACGCCGGTGTTTCCACCACCGCGCCCCTACCGCCCGGCGCCCCGATGGCCTAGTCACTCGGCCTTCGCATGATCGTGATGCGGCGTGGACCCTGCAGGGAAATGACGCCCCGCTCTCGCAAATCCGTAAATGCCCTGCAGACCGTTTCGGCAGATATGCCCAGCATGTCGGCGATGTCGTAGCGTGAGATGGGCAGTGCGAGACCGTTGTCATTGCCGGTCGAAAGCCGATCGTGAAAATAGAGCAGGAATTCGCGGACCTTTTCCTGTGCCGTCATCGTGCCGATGACCAGTATCTGCTCCTGCAGCCGTTCCAGCGCTTCGAAGCCCTGCATCCTGATCTCCCGCGCCGTGGCGGGGTCTTCTTCTGCAAGCGCCTCGACGCGCAGGCGCGAGTAGCACGCGATCAATGTGTCGTCCGCAACGGCCTGGACGGCAAATTTGTGATGCGCGCGCGACGTGAACCCGAATAGGTCTCCGGGCAGGTAGATGTCGACAAGCTGCCTGCGCCCATCGGCGCGCATAAGATATTTGCGAGCGGAACCTGAAACGACACGGTACCAGGTGTCGCTACGCTCCTCCTGGCAGTAGATGTCCTGCTCGCGGCGATAGCGACGCAGATGAGCCAAGGATCGGAGCCGTGGTGGTTCGGGCGGCGCGTCCGAGATGCGCTGCAAAGAGACGGGTCCAGCGGCAGCGTCTAGCATGGTGGGTCCCTTCCTTGGTTGGCGTCCCGCACCGTTGCCCTCACCATTGGCCAGACTCTACGGGAAGGGAATTTGGGGACTGCCCGTATCGTAAAATCCCGCAATCTCTTGAGTTCGGCCTCTTCGTACCGCAATGGGACGCCAGTGGATCGAGGTGTGCACGAGCGCGCGCGTTAGCCTGAGGCTCGTGAGTTGGCATGCGTCCCCAAGGCAAGCCGGGCGATCCACCTCTGAAACCCCACAGGTCGGGCGCTCTGACCACCGCGACGTCGACCGCCGTGTAGCGGACAACGGTGCGCGTTCGTGTCAGTCGATGGCGCCGGAGATGATTGCGAGCTTGATGGCTTCGGCCAGGGTGCGCACGCCCAGGCGCCTCATCATCCGCGAGCGATGAACTTCGATGGTCCTGACGCTTATGCCGAGTTCGTGAGCGATCACCTTGTGGGAGTGTCCGGCGACAAGAGCGCTAAGAACCTGACGTTCCCGTTCCGACAGGCTTTCAATACGCGCCACGGCCAGCATCGCCTGGCGGGTTTTTTGCAGGTCCGGTTCGTCGTGCGACCCAGTTTCCGACAGGTTCCAGTTGCGGATATCTATGCTGATCGTGCCCACTGCAACGGGCTCCCCTGTAGGAGCATCGATGCGGAAACACTCGACCAGAAGCGGGGTGGCCATACCTGTCTTGGCATTCAGGAAGGAAAGTTGACCGCTCCACCGTCCGCCGTACAAGACTTCGGGCCAGACCTCGTAACGGGCCCGATCACGATCCCGGAAATCGAGAAAATCGACGACATGAAGCTCCAGTGCTTCCTGGATGCCTGCCATGCCGACAAGCCTGAGGCCGGCCTGATTGACGAAAAGCGGCATGCCTTGAAGATTGGCCACGCCGATGAAATTGGAGGAAAGGCTGACCAGCTTCGCCAGATGCCTGGCAATCGCCAGGCTTTGCTCCCGCTCCATTGCCGCCATCGCCTCGTTGGCTGCCATGCGCAGGATGAGCCTGTCGACCGCCGTGGGATAGTCGCATCGTTTCGAGCCGACGACCAAGGTGGCCTCGCCCTTGAACCGCAACGGTGTCGAAAGGACTGTCACCAGTTCTCCGGTGAGTGCGCTGCAGATCTTGCCAGGGCGGCTGAAAGGAGACCCTGCAAGGGACGTTCGAATTGCGGGGATCAACGCCGCTGGCACGCGTCCTTCGGGCGCCCATGCCAGTTCCACGACATGCTGACGAGCGTTCAGGATCAGGTAGGCGAAATCGGCATCGATGATCTTGACGAGAACCGAAGCAAGACGCCCGGCGATCGCCTCGTCGTCCAGATCGTCTGATAGAAGCGGTAAGCCGGATAGCGGCGTCAATGCCCGCAATACGCGCCGCACTTTGCCAATCTCGGTCTGAGGCATGCGATCCTCCGTCCTCAGAATCAGAGGTGGAGCCGCTTGGTGAGACATTTGGCCGACTTGGCTACGCTGTATCGGTCTTCTTCTATGCCGCCAGTTGCTCCTTCGTTCTCATGATAGCATACCGCGCTCAGCATTCCATCGGCAACGTGCCGCATGTGGTCGTTGCCATCCGTGGTAGCCTACACGAATCCCGCCGCCACCACCGGTTGGTGAACGCCATTCTCGCTGCTTCAAGCCCCATTCGCGCTGTCAAAAAATCGCTCCCATCTGACACTTGACGAAGGGAGCAATATCCATTGAATTTCGTTACACCGCATCGAGCTGGAAATGCTCCGTCCAAGAATCGGGCGATGGGTTCCCAATGGCGATGTCGACAGGCACGAAGAGCTATATCGTTCTTGATGATCCGAACTCGGCAGTAGAGAACGAAGTAATCGTAACGATCTTCAACTGGCACGGAAGCGCGCCGGTGCGTGCGACGGTGGGCTGGAATGCACATTCCCGCAGAGGGCGGGATGTGGGGTCCGACGAAGGCGCCGAAATGGATGTCGAAGCGGCGCTCGCTCAGGCACATCGGCTCGTGAAGCGCTACGGATTTCAATGCATTTACGTCGTGCTCGAACATGAAGATCTATGGGATCCAAAGTGGGGCACGCTCGCCCGGCGGTGAGACGGCCGCATCCACCGGTTCGTCATCGCGCATCGGCTAGGCTGCATTGTCGTCGAGCGCTTCCAACGCTTCGCGAAATGAGATCTGACATTGGGGTTCTCGATAATTGAATTTGCGCACGGGTGCAGACGCGCTGCCGCATCCCGATAGGAACACGACGCAGCTTTCGAGCCATGACGCATGTCAGTTTTCTTCTTCCGATCGCTGGAAATTGGCGTGCACGCCCGACGCAGAAAATTGCTGGCTCTGACGACCGTCAATGAGCCTTCCGCGACACCCTCCTAAGCTTGTGGGCAATCGTGACGGCACGATGGGAGGCAGCGATGATCAAGGTGGTATTGGTGCGGCTTGATGGTACATCCGGCGACGAGTTCCGGCTAGCCGCCGCAGAGAGCCTTTCGAAGCTGTTCGATTCCCATCTTGTCGGGCTGATGCTCAACATATTGCCCGAACCGGCAGTGGCCGAAGCCGGTGTGAGCGTCGAATTCTGGACGCGCCTTCTCGAGCAGGCCCGCGAGCGCGGCAGGGAACTGGAGTCCGCGCTGGGGCCGCGGCTGCGAGCAATCAGTCCGACGTCGGAATTGCGGCGCTTCGACGTCTATACCCATGAGCAGGCGCGCGTTGCCGCCCGCGAATCCCGCACCGCCGACGTCTTTCTCGGCCTCAGGCTCAGCGACATCGACAAGACGGTGGAACTCCATGATGTGGTGGAAGAGGTTCTGTTCGAATCGGGAAGGCATCTGTTTCTCGTTGCCGACCAGAAGGACTTCGAGAACGGCTTCGAGCATGCGGTCATCGCCTGGAACCGGAGCCGCGAGGCCGCCAGGGCGGTCGCCGAGGCGTTGCCGTATCTGGCGAAATCGCGCACCGTCACCGTGGTCGTGATCGACGACAGCGCTCCGTCGGACGTGGTGGCTGGACGTGGGGACGAACTGGTCGGCTATCTGCGTCGTCACGGGATCGCCGCATCCGTTCACGTCGCAAGTGGACGCGGGCTCGATACGTCGTCGTCGCTGCTCGAGGCGGTGACAGAGCGCAAAGCCGATCTCGTCGTCATGGGCGGTTATGGACACTCCCGATTGCGCGAATGGCTCCTCGGAGGCGTTACCTATACCCTGCTGCGTAAATCACCGGTGTCGCTTGTCATTGCTCACTAGCTGAAGGGAGCAATTGTTTGGCGAACCAACGCCGCGGGGCGGAGGCATCTACATGCAGGTCGTCATCTTCGTGCCGTCGAACGTCCACTCTCTCGAGCTTGCCGGCCTGATGGATGTCTTCACCGAAGCGAACGCCCGCGTCGCCGAAGTGAACGCCCGCGTCGCCGAAGCATTCTACGATGTCATGGTTGTGGCGGAAGACGACCGTCCGATCCGCTGCGGGTCCGGACTAAGAGTACTGCCGGATTCAGCGTTCCACCGAATCCTGAATGGTCCGGATACGCTGCTTGTGGCCGGGAGTGCCGGTGTTCCCAAAGCTCCTGGGCGTGATGTCATCGAGTGGCTGAGCCGAGTGATTCCGCAGACGCGACGGTATGGTTCGGTTTGTACCGGAGCCTTTCTGCTGGGCGAAGTCGGTCTTTTCGGCGGCCGACGTGTTGCCACGCATTGGCAATATGCGCCCCTGCTTGCCGAGCGCTTCCCCGAAGCCAAGGTGGAAGGCGACCGCGTGTTCGTTCGCGATGGCCCCATGATTACATCGGCGGGATCGAGTGCGGCGATCGATCTCGGCCTATCGCTGGTCGAAGAAGATCTCGGACGGGATGTGGCGCTCTACGTCGCGCGACGCCTGGTCGTGTTCCTGAAGCGGCCCGGAGACCAGTCCCAGTTCAGCGTGCATCTGGCGGCGCAGGCCGTCGACCGCAGCCGGCTGTACACCGTCCAGCAGTACATCCTGAACCACCCCGCGGCGGACCTGTCGGTCACCGCTCTGGCAAGGATGGCGGCCATGAGCGTGCGCAATTTCGTGCGGGTGTTCACGCAGGAGGTCGGGGTGCCGCCGTCCGACTATGTCGATCTCACCCGGATCGATGTCGCCCGCTATCTCCTCGAAGGCAGCCGCCTGTCGATCGAAGCGATTGCGATCAAGAGCGGCTTCGGCTCCGCGCGCTCGATGCGCCGCGCCTTTCTCGCGCATCTGGGTACGACCCCTTCCGAATACCGCGAACGCTTCAGGAGTTCCGGAGACGGATCAAGGCCGACTTTGTCCGATATCGGCTGACGTTTGTCTTGAAGCGGCTGCGCGCGCGGATTGCCTCGCCGCGGAGAGCGCGCCATTGCTCGGGTCATGGAAGAGTTGAAGCGACTTAAGTTGAGGCCGGTCGGCGACGAAGCAAATCCCAATTCCGGCTCCTCTCGATGGTCCGTTTCCGCAATTGTGATGCTGGGTGAAGCCGAGCTCGAGGGCGACCAACGCGCCCCGGCGCACTGCCAATTTTCACCCCTGTTCCAGGAGCGCTTTACCGAGGCCAAGGCCGATGGCGACCTCATCTTCGTTCGCGACGGCGCACTGATGGTGTCGTCAGGATCGAGTGCGGTGATTGACCTCGACCTTTCGTTGGCTCAGGAGAATCTCATCCGTGATGACTCGCTCCACGGCGCCCGTCGTCTGGTCGTGCTTCTGAAGAGGCCAGGGGACCAGTCCCGGTTCAACGTGCACCTCGCAGCACAAACTGTCGTCCACAGCCGGCTTTACAACGTCCAGCAATATATTCTGAGGCATCCGATTGCGGACCTCTCCGTCAATGCCCTTGCGCGGATCGCGGCGATGAGCGTGCGCAATTTCACGCGGGTCTTCACCCAGGAAGTGGGTGTCTCGCCGTCCGATTACGTCGATATGGCGCGGATCGATGTTGCACGATTCCTCTTGGAAGGCACCCGGATGTCCATCGATTCCATCGCCGCAAAGAGTGGCTTTGGCTCTTCGCGCTCGATGCGCCGTGCATTCCGTGCGCATGTCGGTGCTACACCGACCGACTATCGCGAACGCTGCCGGACTTCGGGGGAGGGGGCACTGCTCAATTTGTCCGATATCGACTGATTGTTGTCTCGAAACGGTCGTGGCCGGAGATTGCCGCGCCGCGTTGACCGCGTCATTGCTGGTCGTGAGAGGCGCGAGAATCGAACGCCAGGGGACGGAATGAGTATCGAGCCAGGTTCGACGGACAGCGCCGGGAATCCCGATTCCGGCTTCATGCATGCATTGATATTCCCGCATCTTGTCGAAGACCTGTCCGATGGCGTCGCGATCGCCCGCGTTTCGGCGGAAAGCGCGCCTCTCCTGTATGTCAACAAGGCCTTCGAACGACTGACGGGATATGAGCGTCACGAGGCGCTTGGAAGGGACTGCCGCTACCTTCAGGGCACCGAACGCGATCAGCCGGAGGTCGCACTCATCCGCGCTGCTCTTGAGAACGGCCAGCCGGTGGACGTCACGTTGCGAAACTATCGCAAGGACGGCTCGGCGTTCTGGAACAACCTCAGCCTCCGACCGATCGTGGTCGGCGACGACCTTCTCTATTTCGGCATTCTGCGGGATGTGTCGGCAATCCGGCATACGGAGATCGCGCTGGATCGCGCGGCGAATCTCGACTTCGCAACGGGATGCCTCAACCGTCAGTCGTTCATGGTTGCGGCGCAACGGCGTTTCTCAATGCCTGCGGGACCGATCATGATCGTGAAGCTGGACGTGGTCGGCTTCCACGATATCAACGCCGGATATGGCTTCGACGTGGGAGATACGCTCCTGCAGGAGATCGGGCGCCGTCTCCGTGATACTGGTGCCAGCCTGGTCGCCCGGGTCGGAGCGAATGAGTTTGCCATGGCCTTCGAGTTGCCGGACGCGGAGAGCGGGCCGCAGATCGCGAGCGACATCTCCGCCATGCTTTCAACCGACTTCATGATCCCCGGGGCAAATGTCTCCCTGCGTTTTGCCATCGGCTACGCGCTCGGTGAATCGGGCGGCAATACGATCTCGCTGATCCGGAATGCGAGTGCCGCTCTGCGCGCGGCCAAGCTGGACCCGCTCGGCGGGCCGCGCGGGTTCCGCCACGCGGATGCGGAAGAGGCTCGCCGCCGCGTCCGGATGACCCGCGAGTTGAAGGTCGCGATCGCAAACGACGAGTTCGTCTACCATTTTCAGCCGCAGATCGAGCTTTCAACCGGCGTTCTCGTGGGGGCCGAAGCCCTGATACGTTGGAACCACCCATTGTTCGGCAGCCAGCCGCCGGGCCTGTTCATCGAGGCGGCAGAACGCAGCGGACTGCTGCTCGATCTCGGCGAGCGTGGCCTCGCGTCCGTGGCGGGTTTTGCACGACGCGTCAACGAGTGCCGCGACCGCCCGCTGCGCTTCTCCGTAAACGTGTCCGCCACGGAGTTCCTGCACCGCGACATGGCCGATCTGCTGGACCGCATCCTGCGCCAGACCGGAGCCGAACCAGGCTGGCTGACGCTGGAGATCACCGAGAGCGTCTTTCTCAACGATACGCCCGCAATGCGGGACGCGTTCCGCCGGCTACGGGACATCGGTGTCGGCCTGTCCGTCGATGATTTCGGGACCGGCTATTCGAACCTCCGCCTGCTCGAGGCATTCCCCGTAACGGAGATCAAGATCGACCGGAGCTTCGTCGGCGAACTCGCCGCAAGTCCGTCGAAGATGGTCATCGTTCAGGCCATCATCGATCTCGGCCGCGCCCTCGGACTGGCGGTCGTTGCGGAGGGGGTGGAGACCGAAGATCAGCGCGCATTGCTGGCCGGCATGGGATGCCAGATCGGGCAGGGCTATCTGTTCGGCGCACCCGTGGACGCGGACCGCTTCGCGGAAAGCCTCCATCTGGCATCGCATCCGCAGGAAAGGGTGACGTGACAACGGAGCCGGGCAATGCGCAGCGGACATTCCAGCTAAATCACCTGGTCTGTGCGCTGCGCTGCTCCGAGCAAAAGGTCCGTCAGGAAAATGTCACGATCACGCCGCGCTGGCGGAAATAGGCCTGCATCGTCTTGCGGCCTGAACGGTTGTTTTGTGCCAACTTGGTCGGATCAAAAACTGCTTCTTTGACACCCTCCCGGGCCATCGCTTTCTTGAGGGAGGCTATATGCGTGTCGAGGTCCGCATTGTCCGATCGGAGTGAAACATAGATGGCATCAATTGCCTCGATCACGGTGGCCTCAGTCACAGTTCGCTCCTCTTTTGCATGTTGATTCACCGGCTACCACGATTTGGCGATTTGACCTACCGCGCCCACGCACACGCCAATGACAGCCAAGCGCCTTGGAGCATTATCATCTGGGCTAGGTATCTTGCTTGCCAAAGATGCTGCGGATGACATTGCGAATCCAGCGCAGCCCTGGATCATTGGCTTTGTCCTCCGGCCAGGCCAGAAACATCTTCAGTTTCGGATAGTCGAAAGGTGCGGGCAGTACCCGAAGCCTGTAGATCGGCGCCACCAGCTTGGCATATCGCTTGGGAACGACGGCGATCAGGTTCGAGATGGAGACGGTGGTCGCGAGATCGGAGGCGTTGGGCAGGACGCAGACTTCCCGGCGCGTGAGGCTTTCCGCCATCAGCATGTGGGGCACCTGAAGACGCCGTTGGATCTGGCTCTTGAGAACGGCATGGCCGCTGGCTTCAAAAAGCTCTCGTGTCAGCTCATGCCCGATGGTCGGATGGCCTTCCCGCACGATGCAGACAGCCTCGGCCTCCGCGACAGGCTCGAAAACGAGGCCCGGCGTCTTTTGTGGATAGACGTCAAGCATGAGGTCGGCCTCACCGCTGGCAAGACCGTCATGCGGTCGCATCCAGTCGGGCGTGATGATCTCGACGCTGCAACTGGACTCCGGGTGATCGAGAATGCGCAGCAGCGGGGGAAGGACCGACGGCACGCTGTAGTCGTGGAGGATGAGCCTGAAGTGCCTGTTGGCCGTGCGGACATCGAAATCGGCTTCCAACTGCAGTCCGCCCCGCAGGGTGTTCAACGCCTCGGCGATCGGACCTGCCAGACTTAGCGCGAAGGGCGTCGGACGGACGCCACGATCGAAACGCACAAAGAGCTTATCGGAAAACTGTGCGCGCAAGCGGTTCAGAGCATTGCTCACCGTCGGCTGGCTCATGCCGAGTGTCTGCGCGGCCTGGCTCACGCTGCCGGTCTTGTGGATCGCCTCGAAGATCACAAGCAGGTTGAGATCGACCCGGCGCAGGTCGCGTGCGTGAGCACCATTGGGAGTGTCAGACGGCGAGTCATTCATTTTCAGATCGAATGTCCTGAGTGCGGAGGCATATCGCGAATAGTGCAGCGTGGTGTGTCAGGCGGCGAAAGATATCAATCGCCGTCTGCCTATCGCAGCAATATTCCGGGTAGGCATATCACATATCAAAATAATGGCCATTGCACTTGAGCAGTTGCGACGTCATCGAAGCCATCAACTCATTGCATAGGGAAGAGGGTGATTAGTATGGCTGGTGGTGCAGGCGGAGGGAATCCGGCGGATGCTGGTGCCGGTGGTGTGTCGCAGCCATTGGGGCCGGGCGCTGCTGGTAAAGATGCCGTTGAAATCCAGAGCAGTCTTACGGGCGGTGGTGGCGGCGGTGCTGGGCAAGCCGGCGGTGCGGGTGGCCGTGGCCAAAGCGGGTTTACCGCGTCGGGAGGGAACGGTGGTTCGGGCGGAAGCCATGGAGGGGTTGGGGCCGGACTTCCAAATTCGGACTTTCTGGGCACCAACGGTGGCGACGGTTCTGAGCCAGTGAGATTCGGCAACGGCGGCGGCGGCGGGGCCGGAGGATATGGCTATGTCGAGACCAACGGTGGAGATCTCGAAGCGGCTCTCGACATCACTGGCGGGAATGGCGGCAGGGGTGGAGATGGCTTGAGTGGATTCTCCGGTGGATACGGCGGGGATGGTGGCGTCGGACTGTACCTCATCGGCACGCGGTCAAGCCTGACGATCAGCGGCAATGTCTCTGGCGGCAACGGCGGCCAACATGGCGGTCCATATAATCAGGAAGGAAACGGCGCTTCAGGCGGCACGGGCATCTATGGGCAGGATCTTACAATTACAATCGACGGGGGCACTGTCGCTGGTGGCCAAAGCCCCGGGACGAATGCACATGCCAGTGCAATCACCTTTGCCGGTGGAGTCAATCACCTTGCGTTGAAGAACAACTGGCAGCTCGATGGCGCTCTCGAAGTTCAAGCAGGATCGCTCACCCTCGGCCAGGATGAAGACATCAGCCTCGGCAATTCAATTACGGGTAGTGGGTCTGTCATAAAGGAAGGCACCGGTACGCTTACCCTCACCGGCGTCAATTCATTCACCGGTGGCTTGACACTCAGCGAGGGAATGCTCGCGGTTGATGGCTCAGTCACGTCTTCGATTGTTGCCTTGGCTGGCACGCAACTGAACGGCGAAGGTTCCACTGGCGCTGTGTCGATCGAATCCGGAGCGACATTGGCTGCCGGAAACAGCGTCGGCGTTCTCTCCACTGGCGATCTCCACCTTCATGCCGGATCAACGCTTCAGGTGGAGATCGCAGGAACCGCGTCGGACCAGTATGACCAGATCGATGTTGAAGGGACCGTGACACTGGCTGGCGAACTCGACCTGTCCTTCCTCGACTCGTTCGCGCCAGCTATCGGCCACAGCTTCATCATCATTGATAATGATGATGGTGATGGGGTGTCCGGCTCTTTCGTAGGATTGGCAGAAGACTCGATCGTTCGTTTCGACGGCCAAGACTTTCAGATCACATATCAAGGCGGCGACGGAAATGACGTTTCCCTGACCGCAATCGGAGAAGCTCCGACCGCGATTGCACTGGACTCGGTGACCGTCGATCCGACTTCTGCTGGCCCGTACGGAACCGTCGGCACCTTCACGACGTCGGATCCCGATGCGGGCGACACCCACAGCTACAGCCTGGTCTCAGGCGGTGCCGACAACAGCCTTTTCTCCGTAGTCGGTGATGAATTAAGACTGAACGATTTTGCAACTGTCTCGGAAGGCGACTACGACATTCGCATTCGCACGACCGATGCTGATGGCCTGACGTTCGAAGAAGACTTCACCATCTCGGTCGACGTTCATCCAACCATCACGTCAGTGGAGGGACCGGCAGAAGGCAGCTATCAAACTGGAGACACACTGAGCTTTACGGTGAATTTCAGCGAGCACGTTCAGCTGACGGGCGATTTTCAGCCTGTCGTCTTTCTCGCTATCGGCGAAGCATATAAGTTTGTCCCGCTCGTTTCGCCCACTGAGACGTTTTTCACTCAATCGACGTTCGAGTATGTCGTCCAGGCTGGCGATCAGGACCTGGACGGCATTCAGCTTGGCTTCGAGCAATCCTACGGCTCCTACGTGGATGAGGCCGGCAACAAGCTGAACTCCATGGTCGACGATCACTTTCCACTCGACTTCGACCCGACAGATATCACCGTCAACGACAAAGCCAACTATGCACCAACTGCGCTTACTCTGGATTCGCAGACAGTGGCTCATTCGGAAGGTGCAAACGCGACCGTTGGCACATTCACGACGACGGATTCCGATGCGGACGATTCGCATAGCTATAGCCTAGTCGACGGGGGCGCAGACAACGCTCTTTTCGCGATCAACGGCGAGGCACTCACCATCAATGATCCCGCTTCGCTCACGCAAGGTGAATATGACATTCGTGTCCGCACGACGGATGCAGCCGGCCTTACGTTCGAAAATGACTTCACCATCTCGGTCGACGACAATATCCAGCCAGCAATTACTTTCGTGGATGGACCGGCAGCCGGAAACTATGTGACGGGCGATGTTCTGCGTTTCACCGTCAACTTCAGCGAGAATGTTCGCTACACAGGCGAATCCACACCTTTCTTCAACGTGTTTCTGGATGGGAAGACTGTCGAGACCGAGCTCTTGCCGCAAGCTGACGGGTACGAGAGCGAATTTGTGTTCGAATACCAAATCCAGGCTGCTGACGTCGATCTGGATGGGCTTGATGGAACGAATTTTCAAGTCCGCCCCTTCGAGGATGCGGCGGGCAACCCCAATCGCTATGGTTGGTTCCAAAGCAATTATGATTTAGGCAGCATAACGGTCAACGTTCCGACCGGCGGCAGCCCTAACCCTAACCCTAACCCTAACCCTAATCCAGGTCCCGATCCCGATACAGATCCCGATCTGGGTGCTGGCCCACCAATATTCATTCCCGGCAGTGTGGTAGCGGTGGGGGCAACCGCGAACGCCGACGGATCGCCGGTCACCGTCATCGGCAACCCCGATACGGTCGACGAGGTGCAGATTGATGGCAGCGTTGTCCTGGGCGAGGATCTCGAAAACGCCTATCTCATGGGCGAGGGCGACTATTCCGTCGAGGGCAACGAACTCGACAATGTCATCTACGGCAACTCCGGCAACACCACGATCATCGCCAGTGGCGGCAACGACACTGTCGATGGAGGGTGGGGCGACAACGTCGTGCGCTTCGGCGGCCCGTCTTCCGACTATGAGATGGCGATTGTCGACGGTGTCGCCGAGGTAACGACGGTGGCGACGGGTGACGTCACCCGCATCGCCAACGTCGCCGAGCTGGAGTTTGCCGACGGCAGCGTGCCGCTGTTCGCAACCAGCCAGGTCGTTATCGCCGGTCTGTATGAAACCTTCCTCGGCCGCGAACTCGATCCGGACGGGTTTGCTTTCTGGATGGGCATCAGCGCCGACGGCAATGACGTCTTCTCCATCGCGGAAAGCTTCTTCAATTCGGCCGAGTTCAACGAGCGCATCGCAGAGACGACGCCAGCCGAGTTCGTCGACTATCTCTATGACGGCTTCCTCGACCGGCAGGCCGGCACGGGAGAGAGCGACTACTGGGTCGAACGCCTTGAGGATGGCGCAAGCCACACCGAGATCGCGCTCAACTTCGTCCTCGCTGATGAAGTCGGCATGCAGTTGGACGCGCTGTTCCAGAGATCGGACTGGATCGAGACTGCGTGAAGCCCGCCGAGGGGTGATCTCCGAACTGGCACCAACTGCAGATGTTGGGGGGAGAGCCAATGACGTCTCCGAAGTCGTTTATTGGATTACCTTGCTCATTTCTTGCCGACTTTTGCCTGCCGAAGAATAAATAATGGATGGAAATGTAATGCCGCCTTCGATTGTAGCAGACAGCTTTGCGACTGATGGTGTTGTCAATATAAACGAATCTAATGGCATCATACCCTTAAGATTTACACTATCGGGCCTTGTTGAAAGTGGTTTGGTGCGCGTTTCCATAAATGGGTCGCTTTCTCCCGCCTACGGTCCACTTAACAATGGAAGCTATCCCATCGACTACGGTGGAAGTCCGCCGCCAGACTCTGGTGATCGCGAAATATATCTGACGTTGGAGTCAGGAGGGGAGATATACACCTCGAATACGCTCACTTATTCCTATGATCTGGTAAGGCCCACTGCAACTCTATCCTTGGCCGACACGACGCTCGAACCCGGTGAAACGTCGCAGCTGACAATCACCTTCTCCGAAGAGACCACTGGCTTGGACCTCGGGGACTTCACAGTTGAAAATGGCACGCTAAGCGACCTGACCACATCGGACAATATCAACTATTCGGCTACCTTCACGCCCGCGACAGGGGTGACAGACACAACAAACGTTATCACCCTAGCAATAAGCAGTGTGGTGGATGCTTCCGGCAATGCCGGAGATGGCGTGGCAACATCAGACAACTATTCGGTCCAAGCACCCCTGCCGCCTGTCAACACGGTGCCTGCATCCTTCAGCGCATCAGAAGACGTACTGCTGACGATCGACGGCATCTCGATCGAAGATCCAGACGCCGGCTCCGCCGAGATCGAGACGAAGCTCTCGGTGACACAGGGCACGCTCGTCGCCACCTCAGGCGGCAGCGTAACGGTCACTGGTGGATCTGACGGAGCCCGAGAGGTGACTCTGACCGGCACTGCTGAGGACATCAACGCCTTCATCGCAGCCGGCAAGGTCGCCTACCAGGCCGATGCCAACTACAGCGGTCCTGATACGCTTACTGTGCGAACGGACGACAAGGGTGCTACGGGAGGCAGCGCAGGGGTCGATACCGATACGGTTGCGATCACCGTCACCGCCGTCAACGACGATCCGGTCCTCAGCGGTCTGCCTGGCGTTTCGATCCCGGCTGTCGTTGGCCAATCGACCGCTCTACCCGACTTCACCATCTCCGATCCTGACAGCGCCGACACGCTCACCCTCACCCTGACGGCCACGAATGGCACCATCAGCGGCTTGGACGACGTGGATGCAGTCGCCGCCGGCATTCAGCTGACGGGTACGCCGGCCCAGATCAACGCCGCGATCGCCGACGCGACCTTCACGGCATCGGCTACCGGCACAGCCAGCATTGGACTCAGCGTCACGGACGGCGTTGTGTCTAGTCCGATCACCGGAGCGTTGGACTTCAGCGTTACGGCGCAAAATAGCGGTGGTGGTGGCTCGCCTCCGACGCCCCCCGGCCCCGCCACCGTCGTCACCAATCCTGACGGTTCCACCACCGTCACGCTCAACGAGCCCCAGACACCAGAGCAGTTGGCCAAGTTTGCCACTCCCGGCATCGACACGGTCGTCTCGCCCTTTTCGGTGATCCTGCCGGACGGCATCGAAAACGTGACCCTGACGGGCACAGGGAACATTTCCGCCACCGGAAATACCGGTGACAACCGCATGACCGGCAACAGCGGCAACAACCAGTTCACCGGCGGCGGCGGTAACGACATCATTGATGGCGGCGACGGAATCGATGGGATTCAGCTGCGCGGTGGTAGCCTCGCCGACTACGACCTTGCCGTTGAAGACGGCCGCGTCGTCTTCGTGGACCGGAGTGGTGCCGACGGAACGTTGCAACTCGGCGGGATCGAGATGTTCAACTTCGCCGATGGGAGCATGATCTCGATCGCAGAGAGCGAAGTGGGCTCGCTGGAGCGGACCTACGAGGGCCTGTATGGGCGCTTGCCGGATCTGGGCGGAATCAACTTCTGGCTGGATGCCGTCAATGACGGTGTCAGCCTGGGCACGATCGCGAACGCCTTCGCCTCCTCGGACGAGTTTGCCAACCTTTATGGCAGCCTCGACAACCTCACCTTCATCGAGACGATGTACCGGAACATCCTTGATCGTGAAGGCGACGCGGGCGGCATCGAGTACTACCTCGACAAGCTGGAGAACGGCGGCGTGAGCCGCGGCGACATCCTCGGCAATTTCATCGCTTCTGACGAGGATATCGCCCTTGCAGGCCAGGTCAGCACCAGCATCGAGTACATCTGATCCCTCGCATGTGAGTTCTCCTCGGCCTTGTTTGGCCGAGAGAGAAACCTCGCAGGACACCATCGATCAGGGGCCAGAAGCGCCCGTCCGCTTCCGGCTGGAGCCGGGCATTGAACGGCCAAACCAGGTCGGCAGCGGACTGATGGCATGCGCCGACGAGGTCACTAAGCGGGACCGTCAGGGCAGGGGGGCGTAGCTTATCCGTATTACATTGTCGTCGATCTGTTCGCTACTGACCAGACGCAAGGGCGGACGAGCGGCAGCGAAGAATGGCGTTCCTTTTCCGAGAACTTCCGGATGAAGGTAGATGCGATACTCGTCGATCAGACCCAACTCCGTCAGCCTGCTCGCCAGGTTGGGTCCCCCGATCTCAATTTCCCCGTCAAACTCGGCCTTGAGCCTTCGCACTTCGGTCTCGAGGTCCGATCCTAAGAGCTCGGCGTTTGGCCCCACCGAACCTAGCGTACTGGATACCACCCATTTGGGTGCCTTGCGCCACGCTGCCGCGAATTCATACTCGGCACCTCCCCAGCCGGCCTGGTCATCATCCCAGTAGCGCATGAGGCCGTACAGATTGCGGCCGTAAAGGCTACCGGCAAGTCGATCGGTTTGGTCAATGAAGTGGCGAAAGAGCCTTGGGCTCGGCGGCGTCATCCGATCATGATCCACGTAGCCATCCAGTGACTGGTTCATGCCGAAAAAAAGCGTTGCCATCATTTCACTCCCTTAAGCCCGTCGCAGATCTCACTGCGTTCAAAACCTACTGGAATGTGGTAGCAGTTTGCGTGCAGCGAAAACCATAGTTGTTTTGCAACCAGTTTACGGATCATTTGACGAGGCTTGAGCGCTCTGCCCGAAACCAGCGATTTATGGACCTGCCGCCAGCCTGCGTGCTGTGGGGGCCTTGAGCAAGCAGGGCGATCGGACGGCGCCCGTTTCGACGTAATCGATGTCCTGCACGCTCACGCCTCACTTGGCTCAACGGGTTATCATCGCGTCAGCAGCGCACCAAGGCGCAGCGTCTCTGCGACCAGCAGGTCCAGATCCGCGCGCCGGGTCCGGTGATTGTTGATGGCCACCCGCAGGCAATGCTCGCCATGGACGGTGGTATCCGAAAGGGCGGCGATTCCTTCTTCCTGCAGCCGCAGCATGATCTCGATATTGAGCGCCTTGAGAGCACCTTCTTCGAGACCCTCGGGACGATAGCGGAAGCAGACGATGTTGATGCTGGTCGGCGCGACCAGTTGGAACAGGGGTTCCTGCTCGATCAGTCCCGTGAGATAGCGCGCCTGCGCGATGTTCTGGTCGATCAGGCGGCCGAACTTCTCGACGCCATGTTCCTGCAGCGCCATCCACACCTTCAGCGCCCGGAAGCCGCGCGTCGTCTGCAGCCCGTATTCATACAGCCATTCGGCGGACGCGAGGCCGCGCGGCGTCGACTCGAGATATTCCTGCGAGACGGCAAAAGCGCCGCGATGTGCTGAGGCGTCGCGGATCAGGACACAACCGACCTCGAATGGGGCATGCAGCCATTTGTGCGGGTCGAGCGCCACGGAATCGGCGCGTGAGATGCCCGAGACGCGATGGGCATTGGCAGCCGAGATGGCCAGCAGGGCGCCGATGCAGCCGTCGACGTGAAGCCAGAGAGTCTCTTCCGCCGCCAGGTCTGCCATAGCGTCCAGATCATCTATCGCGCCGGTGTTGACCGTGCCGGCTGTGGCGATGACGCAGGCCGGTTGAAGGCCTGCCGCGCGATCTTCCGCAATCGCGGCACGAAGTGCTGCGACGTCGATCCGCAGCTTGGCGTCCGTGGGGATGCGACGCAGTGCCTTGTTTCCAAGCCCCAGTGCCTCCATTGCCTTGCGGTGACAGCTATGGACCTGATCCGAAGCATAGAAGCGCAGGGGTTTTCCGATGGCGCTAACACCGTCTTCGCGGACATTGGCTCCCGCCTTGACGTTGCGTGCGACGGTGAGGGCAATCAGATTTGCCATCGACCCGCCGCTGACCAGCGTGCCGCTGGCCGATCGGGGAAAGCCCATCATTTCCTTGCACCAGTTCACCACCTGGTTGTCCATCGACGCGGCGGCATGGTTGCCGCCGCCGAGGTTCGATCCCTGGACAGCGGCCAGGAAATCCGCAAGGGCGCCGGTGAAGTTGCTCGACCCCATGTACCAGGACCAAAACCGAGGATGGATGTTGCCCATCGGATAGGGCATCAGGTTCTCGGCTACCTGCCCGTAGACGTCATCGAGCGGTGTCGGAAGCCGCGGCAGGGGCCCGTCGTATGTGGCCTTCACCGCGTCCGGCATTCCCTGCCACACGGGACGCTCCCGGACGTCGCGGAGATAACCGATCGAGTCATCGACCACTCGATGCGCAAGCGCCCGCACATCGCTCCAGTCGGCCGGATCGAGCGTTTCCTCGGTGTCCGAGATTGCGGGACTGCGTATCGCGTCCATCGTGTCACTCCCTCGCAGCACCATCACGCGGCAACAAGTTGGAAGCCCGGTGTCGAAAGGGAGAGGGCGCGTTCCTCCTCGTGCATGTCCGCCTCGATCCCGTCGAAGAGCGGCGTCGTCATGTACCGCTCGCCGGTGTCGGGGAGCATGCACAGGATGACGGAGCCGGCTGGCGCCCGTTCGGCGATCTGATGGGCAATGGCGAAGCTGGCGCCGCCGGAGATCCCGGTCAGAATGCCCTCCTTCTGCGCGAGGGCCTTTGCCCATTTGATCCCGTCCGCGCCGGCGACGGCGGTGACGTCGTCGTAGAGGCCGGCGTCGATCGCGTCCTGCAGCACGTGCGGAATGAAGTCCGGCGTCCAGCCCTGGATCGGATGGGGCTCGAAGGCGGGATGGCTCGAGGCCGGCGCGCCGCCGGGCTCTCGCTCCTGCAAATGACCGCTGCCGAGCAGTTGCGCGTTGGCGGGTTCGGCGAGCACGATCCGTGTCTCGGGGCGCTCCCGGCGCAGCACGCGGCCGACCCCTGCCACCGTGCCGCCGGTGCCGTAGCCGGTCACGAACCAGTCGAGACGCGATCCTGCAAAATCGTTGATGATCTCGCGCGCTGTCGTCGCCTCGTGAATGGCGGCGTTTGCCTTGGTCTCAAACTGGCGCGCCAGGAACCAGCCATTCGCCTCGGCCAGTTCGACGGCCTTCTTGTACATGCCGAAACCTTTCTGGGCGCGCGGTGTGAGAACGACCTTGGCGCCGAGCATGCGCATCAGCTTGCGGCGTTCGATCGAGAAACTGTCCGCCATGGTCACGACCAAGGGGTAGCCCTTCGCCGCGCAGACCATGGCAAGGCCGATGCCGGTATTGCCCGACGTTGCCTCGATCACCGTCTGGCCGGGCTTAAGACTTCCGTCGCGTTCGGCCTCTTCGATGATGTTGAGCGCCAGCCGGTCCTTGACCGACCCAGCCGGATTGAAGGCTTCCGCCTTCACATAGAGTTCGACACCGGCCGGGGCGAGGTTGTTGACCCGGATTGTTGGGGTGTCGCCCACGGTTTCGAGGACGCTGGCAAAAAGCCTGCCACGCCCCTGTGTTGTGCGCATTGTCTTCGCGTCCATCGAATATCTCCGTTCTTGTTTACATGAGCCGAAGCGAATGCTCGCGATCGGCGGCGTGTCAGTGGTCCTCGGGCGGCGAGAACAGGATCAATTCGACCCGGTCTGCGCCTTCAACATAGGCATCACGTCCTGGCGGTATTTCGAAGAAGTCGCCGGTACGGATGCCGGTGTCGATCATGCGGACCACCAGCTTGCCCGAGATGCAGTCGCGCGTATGTCGCATCGGGCAGGAAGTCCGGCGAACCCAGCAACGGCTTCTCGTCAGCCTCCCAGGTCCAGCCGGGCTCGAAGATCGCGTGCATTCCCGCGCTGCCATCGGCAATCTGGACGATGGCGATTCCGCCGCACTCTTTCATGTCGAGGCGTCGGACCGGCCTTTCGAGCCGTCGTGTTTCTGTCGCGTTGCCTTGCATCGTTGTGCTCCTTCTCTGCTTCTGACTGGCGAGGCACGTTCCGCTCGCTTAACGTGCGCCATCCGCTTTGAGCAGGCTTGAAGGAGTTCTGAAGAAGTACTGTAGAAGCCGACGATTCTGCGATATGCTACTCTTATGGCCTGGTCATTCGACACCTATCGACTCGACCCGGAGCGATTCCAGCTCAGTTGCCGCAACGAGCCAGTGCGGGTCGAGCCGCAAGTGCTCTCCTTGCTGATCCATCTGGTTCGAAACCGTGATCACATGGTCACGAAGGACGAAATCATTGCCGCCGTCTGGCAGGGGGAGGCGGTCTCAGACGCCAGCATTTCCAGTCGCATCCGCTCGGCTCGCCAGGCGGTCGGCGACGATGGTGTGCGACAGGGCGTGATCCGCACGGTTCATGGCCGAGGATTCCGCTTCGTCCCGGAGGTGAGCAACTCGTCTCCCGCACATGCGACTGCGGAGGCATATCTCCCCGCGCAGCCAGATCGTCCAGGCGGGCGCCCGTCGATCGCCGTTCTGCCCTTCCAGCAACTCGGGATGTTGCCGGAACTCGCTATCCTCGGCGACGCGATCCCGCACGAGATCATCGAAGCTTTGTCGCGACTGCGATGGCTTGCTGTGATCGCGCGGGGGTCGACCTTCCGCTTCCGAAAGGTCACCTCCGACCTCGATCTGGTGTCGACGGCGCTTGCCGCGCGCTATGTCCTGTCGGGGGTGATCGAGAATCCCGGTCGCACCATCGCGGTGACCCTTGAATTGACCGATTCCAGCTCGCGCGAGATCATCTGGGCAGACCGGCTTGCGGCACCCGTTGACGAGGTGGGCGACTTGCGGGCGCGGATCGTGGCGCACCTTGTATCGGCGCTCGAGGCCCACATACCTTACAACGAGGCGCGCATTGCGCGCCTAAGCGATCCGACCGGCCTGGACGCCTGGGCGAACTATCACATCGGTCTCGGTCATCTCTATCGCTTCACTGCTGCCGACAACGCACTGGCGAAGCGTTGTTTCGAGCGGGCAATCGGGGCGGATCCTCGACTGGCGCGCGCCCATGCGGGATTGTCCTTCACCAGCTTCCTTGAAGCATTTCTGCGCCTGACGCCCGATCCGGCGTCGGCCTCGCGCGATGCGCGGCGTCATGCCGAACGTGCGCTGGAACTGGATCCGCTCGATCCGTTTGCGAACTTCACGATGGGACGCACATTCTGGCTCTCCGACGAGCCCGACATCGCCAGCGACTGGCTGGGGCGGGCAACGGCTTTGAACCCGAATTACGCGCAAGGCTTCTACGCCTCGGCTTTTACCGCAATGCTCACGGGAAATGCGCCGGTCTCGCTCGCCGCACTGGACACCGCGCTGAATCTGAGCCCTCTCGACCCGCTGCTTTACGGCATTCACGGTGTTCGGGCACAGATACTGATACAGCAGGAGGACCATGAAGCCGCGGCCGGCTGGGCCGACCGTGCCGCCACCACGCCCGGAGCCCACTATCTGATCGCCATGATCGCGCTCGTCGCGAACGGCCTGGCCGAGCGGCATGAGCAGGCGGCCCGCTGGCGACAGATGATCCGCAAGCTCAAGCCCGACGCCACTGCGGCGGATTATTTTGCTGCTTTCCCCACGCGCGAAACGAAGTCTCGTGCACGCATCGCAGCGGAACTTCGCCGGCACGGCTTCTGATCCCGGCATTCATTTGACAAAGACCAGTCACGTCCCTTCGAATGAGGGATGCCGCAGACGCCGTCGGGCTTGGCCCACTCCACCGACGGGACGATGGGGATGAGTGCGCCATCATGAAAGTGCCGCCGCGAGGCATCAACAGGCCCGGAGATGTTTGACGACCAGCAGACTTGTCGTGAATGTGAGGTACGCAGAGAGGTACTGTCAGAGGTACGCGAGCCACACCCCGCCCAGCGTAACATGCTGAAATGACTGCGTTATCGGCTTCTGAAAAAGTCTGGCTGGGGAACCTGGATTCGAACCAGGACTAACGGAGTCAGAGTCCGTGGGTCTACCGTTAACCTATTCCCCAACGCTGCCGACCAAGCGATCGGTTCGGAACCGGATGTCGAGCTTGTCGTCGGATGCGCCGGATATAGACGGCGAGGCGAAATAGTCAACCCTAAAGATAGGCGGGTGTGGAGCTCGCCAGGCAGGGCGGCTTTGGCCCTTGGTGTTTGTCGCGGTCGCTGCTAGTCTGTCGCCAACAGAAGAGTTGATCGCGCCCGCTGCGTCCTTTCCGGTTCGCGCGGCGCTGAAGGAAAACGAGAGTGGAAGACCCCCATCGAGGCGCGATCGCGCCGCAAGACGGGGCGTCGGGTGGTGAAAGTGGCGCGTCGCGCGCCTCCGAGCCGCCTGCAAGCCGGGAGACCGTCCCGGAAGGTGCCCAGCCGCATATGACGCGGACGGCCCGTGACGCCCAAAACGGCAAGGCGCAGACGAAGAAGCGCCGCAAGCGCCGGCGCGGCCGCAAGGTGTTCGCGCGCGACACTCTCGGGGACATCCAGAAAGCAACGCAGCTTGACGCTGCAAACGGGCAGATGGCTTCATCTTCGGATGCACGCGTCGATGCCCGGATGGTGCTCGAAACGCAGGGTGCGGCTACCGAAACACTGGAAGCGGCCGGCGTTGATCGTACTGGTGCGCGTGAAGGGCCGGGGGAGCATTCCCCAAATGCGCCGTCCTCAGCACGTTCGGGTCGTGCGGGGGATGCCCCGGTCTATGCCGCGCTGGATCTCGGCACGAACAATTGCCGGCTGCTGGTCGCCATCCCGGGCAAGCCGGGACAGTTCCGGGTGATCGACGCGTTCTCGCGAATCGTTCGCCTGGGCGAGGGGCTATCCGCATCGGGCCGTCTCGGCGACGCCGCGATGGACCGTGCCGTGGACGCTCTGAAGGTATGCGCCGACAAGCTGCGCTCGCGCCAGGTGCGCAAGGCGCGCCTGATCGCCACCGAGGCCTGCCGGTCGGCGGACAACGGCTACGAGTTCCTCAAGCGGGTCCAGGCCGAGGCCGGTCTCGACCTGGAGATCATCGACCGCAAGACCGAGGCGCGGCTGGCGGTTTCGGGATGCGGCTCTCTGGTCGAGCGCGACACCGACGGTGTCGTGCTTTTCGACATCGGTGGAGGCTCTTCGGAAATCGCCCTGATCGACGTGTCGCGCCAGCGCACCCCACGGCTTGCCAATCACATCGTCTCGTGGACATCGCTGCCGGTGGGCGTGGTGTCGCTCGCCGAGCGCTTCGGCGGGCGCGATGTATCTCCGGCGGTGTTCGAGGCAATGGTCGAGGATGTCGCGGCGATGCTGGCGCGGTTCGAGGGTCGCACGCGGCTTTCGCATCTGGGCAAGGATGCGCGTTTCTACCTGCTCGGCACCTCGGGCACGGTGACTACGCTCGCCGGCGTGCATCTGGGCCTCGAACGCTATGATCGCCGGCGTGTCGACGGATTATGGATGGACAACGCGAATGTCGATGCGATGATCGCAAAGCTGCTGGGCTGGGGGTTCGAGGAGCGCATGGCCAATCCGTGCATTGGCGCCGACCGGGCCGACCTCGTGCTGGCCGGCTGCGCGATTCTCGAGGCAATCCGGCGCTATTGGCCATCGGAAAGGCTGCGTGTCGCCGACAGGGGCCTGCGCGAGGGAATGCTGTCGGAACTGATGGCCGACGACGGGGCCTGGCGGCGCAATCGCAGGCGGGGAGCGGTGTTGCGATGAAGAAGCCGGTGAAGGGTGGGGGCCCAGCGAAGCCGAGCGGCGCGCGCGCGCTGAAGACGCGGATCAAGAAGAAGAGCGGGCTGAAGAATTCGTCGCGCCGCTGGCTCGAACGGCATCTCAACGATCCATACGTGCATCGGTCCAAGGCCGAGGGCTACCGGTCACGTGCTGCGTTCAAGCTGATCGAGATCGACGACAAGCACAAATTGCTCAAACCTGGCCAACGGATCATCGATCTTGGCGCGGCACCCGGCGGATGGCTACAGGTGGCGGCCACGCGCGTCAGGTCGCCCGAATCCGCGCCGTCCGTGGTCGGCATCGACTATCTGGAGATGGATCCGGTGCCGGGCGCCACGATCCTGCTGCTGGACTTTCTCGAAGACGACGCGCCTTCCCGCCTGATGGAGGCACTTGGTGGCGAACCGGATCTCGTGCTGTCCGACATGGCGGCACCAACGACTGGACATCGCCGCACCGACCATATTCGCACCATGCATCTTTGCGAGGTCGCCGCCGATTTCGCCGTCCAGGTACTCAAGGAGGGGGGCCACTTCCTCGCCAAGACGTTCCAGGGTGGAACCGAGAGCGGACTGCTGGACCTGCTGAAGCGCAACTTCCGCACCGTGCACCACGTCAAGCCGCCGGCATCCCGCGACGAATCGGTCGAACTCTACATTCTGGCAAAACACTTCAAGGGCAGGACCGTGGCGCCCGACGCCGCCTCAGACGATTGATGGCGGGTTTTCGTCTTCGGGCTTGAGCCGGCGATGCCCCGAGACACCGACGCCCGCGTCGGGAGACAGGCCGAGCAGCGGGATCACCGCGCAGGCCGCCAACACGGCAATCATGATAAAGGCGGTGGAGAATGCAGCAAGCCCTGTAGGCTCTCCGGTGACGATGTGGTGCGCTTCGAGCAGCATACCTGCCACCGAGACGCCGAGAGCGATCGAGATCTGCTGCGAAACCGCCGAAAGCGCGGTCGCCTGGCTCGCCTGCCGATCATCGATTTCCGCGAATGTAAGCGCATTGTTGGAGGTGAAGAACAGGGACCGGGTGAAGCCGGACGCGATGAGCACCGCGATGATCAGCCAGTAGGGTGTCTGCGGCGTGAAGAAGCCGTTGGCGCCGATCAGCAGCGCACCGGTGAGCACGGCGAAAATCAAAACGTTGCGGAAGCCCGCCGCCCGCAATGCCGTCGTGGCGAAGAACTTCAGCGATATCGCGCCGATGGCGCTGGCAAAGGTCAGCATGCCTGACTCGAACGGATTGAGCCCGAAGCCGATCTGAAACATCAAGGGTAGCAGGAAGGGCGTCGCGCCGATCCCGATGCGGAAGATCGAGCCGGAGAGTATGGCGATGCGCGGCACCGGATTGTCGAACAATCGCAGATCGAGGATCGGCTTCATTACCCGCCGAGCATGGCGAACGTAGAGGACGGCGGCTATCGTTCCGATGACGAGAGTTGCAATCCCGACCAGCGGCGGCAGCGCCGGCATGCTGACGACGGAGAGCCCGAAGACGATGCCAGAGCAGGCGACGGCGGCAAGAGCGAATCCGGGCCAATCGATCCGCCCGACCGGCACCGGCGGCATGTCAGGCAATACCCGTCCGGCAACCAGAACGCCCAGGACGCCGATCGGCACGTTGATGAGAAAGATCCAGTGCCAGGTAAAGAATGTGGTTATGAACCCTCCGACCGGAGGGCCGACGAGCGGCCCGATCAGCGCAGGAACGCTCAGCCACGCCATGGCCGAGACCAGTTGTGCACGCGGGGTCGAACGCACGAGGACCAGTCGGCCGACAGGCGTCATCATCGCGCCGCCCATGCCTTGCAGGAAGCGCGCTCCGACGAACTCGTAGAGCGTTCCCGCAGCCGCGCAGGCCAGCGACCCGCATACGAACACTCCGATCGCGATGCGGAACACGCGTTTGGCGCCGAAGCGGTCCGCCATCCAGCCCGACACTGGTATGAAGATGGCTAGGGCGACGAAATAGGTCGTGAGTGCGAGCTTGAGCGTGATCGGGCTGGTGCCGATATCCGCAGCGATCGCCGGCAGCGAGGTGGCGATAACGGTCGAGTCCATCTGTTCCATGAACAGGGCGACCGCCAGGATGAGCGGCACGGTACGGTTCAATGGGATGGTCCGGAATGCACCGCAAATTGCGTTCGCGGCAAAAGGATCGTCAGCATGGCGGCGAGGTAGCATGGATTGTGCAGATTCTTCAATCCGTAAGTCAGCCTTATTATATTTTGGACGTCGGTCGATTCTCACTTGGCGGTCACGTTGGTGTGAGTCCCTTGCCTTGGGTTTGTCACAAGTCCATTTCGGCTTGCATCGATTGCAACCAAGGGAGACGAAGATGATGATTTCGACTGATCGCCGGTCCGCGATGAAACTGGGGTTGGTGGGTGCCGCGGGATTGGCGGCGCCGCAGATCCTGACGCGCGCGGCCCAGGCGCAGGCGCCCATGTCGGATATCGGCAATGCCGGCTTTCACCGTTTTACCCTTGGCGATTTTGAAGTCACTTCCATTCAGGATGGCACGCGGGCGATGGATGAGCCGCACACGATCTTCGGCCAGGACCAGGCGCCGGAAGATGTGGCCGCGTTGCTTGAGGAAAACTTCCTGCCAACAGACCGCTCGCTCAACGGATTTACGCCAGTGTTGGTCAATACGGGATCAGAAGTCGTGCTTTTCGACACAGGCCTTGGCGCCGGCGCCCGCAGTAACGGCATGGGGCAGTTGCGCGCGCGGCTGGAGGCGTCAGGATACAATGCCAGCGACGTTTCGATCGTCGTGCTGACGCATTTTCATGGTGACCATATCGGCGGTCTCATGGAAGACGGCGCGCCTGCGTTTCCGAATGCACGCTACGTGATGGGACAGGTCGAGTATGATTTCTGGACCGCCGACGAGCGGCTGTCTGGCCCGACGGAAGGCAGCGCCAATGCAGTACGGTCCGGCGTCGTTCCGCTGGCAGAAAATGCCACCTTCGTTGCGGATGGCGACGAGGTCGTACCGGGTATCACGGCGATGCTGGCTCCGGGGCATACGCCCGGGCACATGATCTTCAATCTCGAATCTGGGAGCAGCCGGCTCGTGCTGACGGCCGATACGGCCAATCACTACGTCCTGTCGCTGCAGCGGCCCGACTGGGAGGTTCGCTACGACATGGACAAGGAAGCGGCAGCACAAAGCCGCCGTCGCGTCTTCGACATGATCGCAACCGATCGGGTGCCGTTTATCGGCTATCACATGCCGTTCCCGGCCGTCGGCTTCGTGGAAAAGATGGACCAGGGCTACCGGTTCGTGCCGGTCAGCTACCAGATGGCGCTCTAGCCTTCGCCAGAATGAAGGGGCCGGCAGCGATATCGCGTCGCTGCCGGCTTCGTCTCAGAGAACCGTTACCACTTTCGTCGCGAGCTCATCGAGGCGATTCCCCGGCAACCCGGCGACGTTGAAGCGGCTGTCGCCGACGATATAGACGCCGTGATCCGCGCGCAGCCGCGCCACCTGCTCGGCTGTCAGGCCAAGGCGGGAGAACATGCCGCGCTGCCGGGCGATGAAGTCGAAACGATCGGAATTCGACTGGAGGCGCAGCGCGTCGGCAAATCCTTGGCGCAGGCCCTGCATGCGCATGCGGACCGTCTCCAGCTCTTGCTTCCAATCCGCACGCAGATCGTCGTCGTGAAGCACGATGCGAACGCACGCTGCCGCGTGGTCCGGCGGCATCGACCAGATGCCGCGTCCAAGGCCGAGCATCTGGCCATGGGCGACGTCGGCTTCCGCCGCGTTGCGTCCGAGGATGATGGCCGCGCCAGCGCGGTCGCGATAGACCGAGAAGTTCTTGGAGCAGCTCGCAGCCGCCATGAGTTCCGGCACTGTCTTGGCGAGGAGCCGCAGACCGCCGGCGTCCTGCTCCAGCCCATCGCCAAAACCCTGATAGGCGATGTCGACGAAAGGCACGAGACCGCGCTCGGCGAGCAAACCGGCAAGCGCCTTCCACTGTTCCTGCGATAGATCCGCGCCGGTCGGATTGTGGCAGCAGCCGTGCAGCAGCACCACGTCACCCGCTGGCAATGTGTTCAGCTTGGCCATCATCGCGTCGAAGTCGATCGCGCCGGTTGCCGCATCGAAATAGGGGTAGCTCTGCGTGGCAAGTCCCGCCGCGCGCAGGATCGGCAAGTGGTTCGGCCAGGTCGGATCCGGGAGCCAGACGGTCGCATCGGGGCGCGACAGGCGTATCAGGTCGGCCAGGAGCCGAAGCGCGCCGGTGCCTCCGGGTGTCTGGGCGGACCGGAGGCGTGTGCGATCCGCCTTCTCGCCGAAGACAACGCCGATCATCAGTTCGTTGAAGACCGTATCGCCGGCAAGGCCGAGATAGCTCTTCGTCGCCTGAGTCTCATGCAGGCGGCGTTCGGCCTCGCGCACGGCGCGCATGACTGGCGTCTTGCCATCGACATCCTTGTAGACGCCGACGCCGAGATCGAGTTTGCCCGGGCGCGGATCGTCACGATAAAGCGACATCAGCATCAGGATGCCGTCGGGTGCTGCAGGTTGAAGTGTCTCGAACATGGGGCCCCTCTGAAAAAGCGCCGCCACAAAGCCTCAAAACGAGCGCCGGCGCAACAGATTTGGTCGCATCCGTGATTGTGCCAGAAGCCCTGCTGCCCTTATAGCTCGCGATGTCGATTCCAGTGCCGGGAGAGGGCGAGCGTGACGAGGCGTTATTCGGCTTTCAGTCTGTTTCGCGAAGGACTGCGCGGTCATACCGGGTGGCAACCCGCGTGGCGTTCGCCGCAGCCGAAGCGGCGCTACGATGCCATCATCATCGGAGGCGGCGGACAAGGCCTGGCGACCGCTTACTATCTGGCGAAGAACCACGGCATGACGAATGTCGCGGTTCTGGAGAAGAGCTGGATCGGCGGCGGCAACACCGGCCGCAACACCACCACCATCCGCTCGAACTATTTCTATCCCGAAAGTGTCGCCCTCTACGATTTCGCGCTGAAGCTTTATGAAGGGCTGTCGCGCGAGCTCAATTACAACATCATGCTGTCGCAGCGCGGGGTCGTCACGGTTTCGCATTCCGATGCCGAGATGGAGATGGCGGCGCGCCTCGTCAACGCCATGCAGATCAATGGCACCGATGCCGAATTGCTCGACCGGGATGGCGTGCTGGAAAAGGCGCCGCTGCTGAATGCAAGCGACGAGGCCCGCTACCCGATTTTCGGCGGCACCTGGCAGGGCAGGGCCGGTGTCGCCCGCCACGACGCGGTTGCCTGGGGCTATGCGCGGGCGGCGGACGCAAAAGGTATCGACATCATCCAGAACTGCGAAGTGACGGGCTTCATCGTGGAGGACGGCCGATGCGTCGGCGTCGAAACGTCCCTTGGCCCGATCCGCAGCGATGCGGTGGGGCTGGCAGTCGCCGGCCATTCCGGTGTGCTGGCGGCAAAGGCCGGATTTGCCCTCCCCATCCGTTCCTACTCGCTGCAGGCGATGGTGTCGGAGCCAGTGAAGCCCTGCCTTGACACCGTGGTGCTTTATCTCGGGACCGGCACGTACCTTTTCCAGTCCGACAAAGGCGAAATCGTGGTGGGCGGCGGACTCGACCGGGTGCCGTCCTATGCCCAGCGCGGCAACCCGCCGATGCAGCAACATGTCATATCCGGCATGCTGGAAATGTTTCCCGCGTTCGGCCAGCTCCGGATGCTGCGCCAATGGGCCGGTGTCGTCGACGTGGTGCCGGACTCCTCGCCGATCATCGGCCCGTCTCCGGTGCCAGGGCTTTATCTCAATTGCGGCTGGGGTACGGGCGGATTCAAGTCGATCCCGGCGGGAGGCTGGCTGATGGCGCATCTGATTGCCACGGGCGAGCATCACGACATCAGTCGACCGTTCGACCTCGAGCGATTTGCGACAGGCCGCCTCGTTGACGAAGCGGCTGGCTCCGGCATCGCACATTAGGAAACCTGGCCATGCAGCTCTTTTCCTGTCCTTTTTGTGGGTCACGCGATGAGACGGAGTTTGTGTTCGGGGCTGAGGCCGGCAAGACGCGGCCGGAGCCAGCGGCCGAGGTTTCCGCCGATACCTGGGGCCGCTACCTGCATTTCGCCGACAACCCCCGTGGTCCGACCCGCGAGATATGGCAACACGTGACCTGCGGCGAATTCTTCCTCATGGAGCGCGACACTGTGAGCCACGCGGTCGCGGCAACGGTCGATCTTCGCGGAGACAAGGCATGAGCGGGCGCCGGATCGGCAATAACGCGCAGGCTGCACTGCGCTTCACTTTCGACGGCAAGCCGCACCAAGGTCAGGCAGGCGACACCATCGCCTCCGCGCTGCTCGGCAGTGGCGTCAGGATCGTCGGGCGATCATTCAAATATCATCGCCCACGGGGCATTTTCGGATCCTGGAGCGAGGAGCCCAATGCGATCGTCGACGTCACGTTGGCGGGCGTCACCACGCCTAACCTGCGTGCGACGACGGAACTGCTGCAGGATGGGATGGACATCCGCTCGGTCAATGCGCGGCCAACCGCCGAGGGAGATCGTCTCGGTCTTCTCGATCGCTTGTCGCCGTTCCTGCCCGCCGGCTTCTACTACAAGACGTTTCTGTGGCCGGACTGGCATGTCTTCGAGCCGCGCATCCGCGGAATGGCTGGTCTGGGCCGCCTCGACCCGGGAAACGAGCCTCCGGCGGAGGCGGCCATTGTCAATGCCGTCTGCGACGTGCTGGTGGTCGGCGCAGGGCCGGCTGGCCTCGAGGCGGCAAGAGACGCGGCCATTGTCGGCGACCGGGTGATTCTCGTCGACGACCAGTTCGCGCCCGGAGGCTCGATGCTGCATCGGGAGCCGGAGGGCGCGGCGTGGGCCGCAAAGCTGGTGGCGGAGTTCGAACAGGCTGGTGGCAGGCTGCTCCTCCGCACCACTGCCTTCGGCATCTATGACCACAATCTCGTGTGCTGCTGGGAGAGGCGGATCGGCGCGTCCGACCGGCAGTGGCGCATACGGCCGCGCCGCATCGTGCTTGCGACCGGCGCCATCGAACGGCCGCTGGTGCTGCCCGACAACGACCGACCCGGCGTGATGGCGGCAGAAGCCGCGCTCGTCTATCTGCGGCGCCACGGCGTCATGGTCGGGCAGCGCGTGGTTCTGGCAACCAACAATGACAGGGCGCTGGCCGTCGCCGATGCGCTCCGGCAAGCCGGCGCGCAGGTCACGGTCGCGGATTTGCGCGACGGTGCGACCATCGACGCCATCCACGGCGCGAACGGCGTCGAAGCAGTGACCGTCTCCGGTAAACGCGTCGAAGCGGACTGCGTCCTGCTTTCCGGCGGGCATACGCCCACCATCCATCTGTTCTGCCAGGCCAAGGGAAAATTGCGTTACAGCGAGGACATCGCCGCTTTCGTGCCGGGTGACCCGGTCGAGGGCGTGTCGGTCATTGGTGCCGCCGCCGGCGATCTCGGCGACTATTCGGTCACACCTGCCTGGCCGAAGCCAGGTTCGAAATCGCGCCAATGGGTCGACTTCCAGAACGATGTGACGCTCAAGGATGTCGAACTTGCCGCGCGCGAGAATTTCCGGTCCGTCGAGCATCTCAAGCGCTACACGACGCTCGGTATGGCGACCGACCAGGGCAAGACATCCAACATGAACGGGCTGGCGGCGATGGCCGCCATCACCGGGCGCACTATCCAAAAGACCGGCACCACGACCTATCGGCCGCCATTCACGCCGGTACCGTTCACCGTGGTCGCGGGAAGACGCCGCGGCGAACTTTTCAACCCGACCAGGCGGCTGGCGCTGGAGGCCGAGCACCGGGCTGCCGGAGCGGTGTTCCGCGAATATGGCGGCTGGCTGCGCGCTGCCTGGTACGGACAAGGCACGGCCACCGATGAGGTGACACGCGAGGCCCGCCAGGCGCGTGAGACGGTGGCGATCTTCGACGGCTCGCCGCTCGGCAAGATCGAGGTCTTCGGCCCGCAGGCCGGCGCGCTGGTGGACTACAATTCCTACAACACGCTTTCGACGCTGAAGCCGGGCCGCATCCGCTACGGCTTCATGCTGACGGAGACAGGCGTAATCTATGACGACGGCGTCGTCTCGAAACTCGCCGACGATCACTATGTGGTCTCATGCTCTTCCGGCCATGTCGCGGGCGTCGTCGCGCGCCTGGAGGAATGGCGACAGGATCGTTTCGACCCGCGCCAGGTCTTCGTCCACAACCTGACGCCGCACTGGTCGACGCTGACGGCCTGCGGGCCGCGCGCCAAGGCGCTGGTCGACGCACTGTCGCTGGGCGTCGATCTCGACGATGCCGCGCTGCCGCACATGGCCACGGCTGATGGCAGCTTCGAGGGCGCGCCGGCACGGGTCGCACGCGTCAGCTTCACCGGCGACCGCTCCTACGAGATTTCCGTGCCGGGCTCGAAGGCCGCTTCTCTGTGGCAGGCGATGAACGAGGCGGGCAGGACGCTCGACGCGGTGCTGATGGGGTCCGAGGCGCTGCTGCTGCTGCGCGCCGAGAAGGGGTACATCATTGCCGGCAAGGACACGGACGGTACGTCGATGCCGCAGGATCTCGGGTTGACGGGGCCGCGCGACAAGCGGGCGGGGGAGTATGTCGGGAAACGATCGCTTTTCACGGAGAACGCGATGCGCGACGACCGCCAGCAACTCGTCGGGCTGACGGTCTCCGACGGCGGCGCGGCGCTGACGACCGGCTCGCACGCGGTTGCGCAGTCCGGCGGTTCGCGCCGGTCGATCGGCTTCGTCACGTCGAGCTATGACAGCCCGACGCTCGGTCGCCCGATTGCGCTGGGGCTCATCCAGAACGGCCTTGCGCGCATGGGCGAGGAGATCGAGTTCGTCCATCTGGGAACGCCGCGCCGCGCGACCGTTTCTGCGCCGTGCGCATTCGATGCCGAAGGGAGCCGCCTCAATGCTTGAGACCATGCGCGATCGCGGCAAGTTCTGGACGCCGGCACCGGGATTGAGCGCTCGCATAGAGCGAAACGATTTTTCGGCGGGCTTCGTCACAGGCCTCCAGCAGGTGCTGATTTCGGGCGACCTGGACAAGGCCGCTGCGGCGATCGCACCATCCGCGCGTGAAGTCGGCCTGTGGGGATTGGCGGAGGGGACGCAAACTTGGGTGCGCTTCGCGCGCGACCGGGCATTGCTGGTCTCAACGGCATCGTTGGAGATCGCGCCTGGATGGCGGGACGGCTATGTGGCCACGCCCTGCGATGATGGCTATGCCGTGATCGACCTGTCCGGCCCGGCATTGCCCGAAGTTGTAGCCGAAGCGACCTCCGCCGATCTGGAGGCTGGCAGCCCATCGGCCGCGATCCTGTTCGCCGGTGTGACCGCGTTGCTCTACCGCTCCAACCCCAGAACCGCGCGACTGCATGTCGAGAGCCCGCTTGCCGCCTATCTCTGGCGTTGGCTGGAAGAGCGGAAGTAGGTCAACCGCCCGAACGCGGGTCGATCGGGTTTACCGTTCTGAGATCGAGCAGCGTTTCGAGCTGGCGGGCGCCGGCCAGGAGTTTTGCCTCACCGCGCGGACGCGCGACGACCTGCAGCCCGACCGGCAGCCCTTCCGACGTGAACCCGCATGGCAGTGACAATGCAGGCGCGGTCGACAGCGTGATCGCATAGGCGAGCGCCAGCCAGTCGATATAGCTGTCGAAGGTGTGGCCGGCGCATTCCGCAACGTAGCGCTGTTCGATCGGGTAGGGCGGCACGATGGTGGTGGGCGTCAGAAGAAGGTCGTAATCACCGAAGAAGGCGAGCGTGCGCTTGATGATTTCGGCGCGCTGCGTCTCTGCCTCGATGATCTCGGTAAGCGGCAGCTTCAGACCCTTCTCGATGTTCCAGATCACCTCCGGCTTGAGCAGGTCGGGGTAGTCCTTCAACTTCTGGGCATGGCTGGCAGCGAACCCGCGCGCGCGCAAAACCTGGAATGCGTTGTGAGCATCGGAGAAATCCGGGTGGGCATCCTCCACCTCGATACCGAGTTCGATGAAGCGATAGGCCGCCTTGCGACAAATCTCCGCCACCTCAGGATCGACCGGCGTGATGCCGAGATCGGCGCTGAAGGCGACCTTGCGCAGATTGGCAGGGCGGCGCGCTGCCTCGAGATAGCGCGTGCCATCACGAGGCAGGGAGGTCGGGTCGTGGGGATTCTCGCCCGTCATCGCATCAAGAAACAGCGCGACATCTTCCACCGTGCGCGCCATCGGTCCCTCGACAGACAGGATGCTGTCGACGAGCGTGCCGGGATCGCTGGCCACGCGGCCTGGGCTCGGACGCATGCCGACGATGCCGCAGAAACTTGCGGGGCTGCGCAGCGAGCCGCCGAGATCCGAACCCTGCGCGACCCACGCCATGCCGGTGGCAAGCGCCACCGCCGCACCGCCCGACGAACCGGCTGCAGAGCGGCTGGTGTTCCACGGGTTCAACGTCGCGCCGAACACTTCGTTGAAGGTATTGGCTCCCGCGCCGAATTCGGGCGTCGCCGACTTCGCATAGACGATGCCGCCTTCCGCCTCGATGTTCTCGACCATGATGTCGGACCGCTGGGGGACGAAGTCGGCGAAGATCGGCGAGCCCCAGGTGGTACGCACGCCTTCGACCTCGGTCAGGTCCTTGATGGGGACCGGCAGTCCCGCCAGCCGGCCGCGCTGCGCGACCGGCTTTTCCATTAACGCGCGTGCCCGCTCTCGCGCGCGGTCGAAACACAGCGTCGGCAGCGCATTGACCACGGGATCAACGGTCGCGATGCGTTCTTCCAGTGCATCGAGAAGGTCGAAGGGCGAGATTTCCTCGGCCTTGAGGCTGTCGACGATCTCGCTTGCTGACCGGTTGATGAGCGACGCTGTCATGGGAACTCCTGGCGCATTCGTAGGGCTCAGGATGACCGGCGGTCGAGTAGAAGGCAACCGCTTCGTCAGCCCTGCGGCGTGAAACGCGCGACGACGGTGTGGTTGGCGCCTGGATAGGTGAGGCACACGTGCGTGACCGGCATGTCCCCGGTCCAGGTGCGGCGCTCGATCACCAGGCATGCGGTTCCGGCTTCCACCGCGAGCAACCTCGCGGCGCCGCGGTCGGCAACCATCGCACGAATCGCGTGTTCGGCGCTGCTCCACGGTACGTGGCTCAGGAGCCACGGCCCCGGTGAAAGGCTCTCGAAGGTTTCGTGGCGCGCTTCCGGCACGGCGTCGAGACTGATGAGGCGCTCTTCAAGGCAGAACGGCGCCTCACCGGCCCAATGCAGGCATGTCAGAGCAAGGAGTGGAGCAGACGGTGCAAAGCCGAGCGCGGTGTCGTGAGGGGCGGTTGCGGTTCGGGTGCCGTGCGTGATGCGCTGGTAGCGATAGGGTTGGCCGAGCGCCTCGACTTCCGCGCGGATGTCGTGGATTTCGAGCACCGCCGCCTGGGACCGTGGCCGCGCGACGAAGCTGCCGGCGCGCTTGCGGCGATCGATCAGACCCGCCCGCGCAAGCTGCGTCAGCGCCTTGTTCACCGTCATCCGAGAGCAGCCATACTGTTCGGTCAGTTCGTGCTCGAACGGTATCCGGTGGCCCGGCGGCCAGTCGCCCGAGACGATCCGGGCGCCTATGTCGGCGAGGATGCGTTCATGCAGAGAATTGCCGTCTCCGCTGCCACTCATGATCTTGACTCGGCCCGAGCTATCATTTCTTATGTATATACATAATGTCGGCCGCAGGGAAAGGTCGATGTGCCCAACCCCGGACGCAGGAGGAGCCCATGAAGGTCTGGCGAAACGCAAGAGTGGCGACTCTCGCGCCGGATGCCTCAGGCCTGGGCCTCGTCGACGATGGAGCTGTGGTGGTCGAAAGTGGCCGCATCGTGTTTGCAGGTGCGCAGGCAGACATGCCCACGGGGCTTGAAGCGGCCGAGACGGTCGACTGTGAAGGACGGCTGATCACGCCGGGCCTCATCGACTGCCACACGCACCTCGTCCATGCGGGCAACCGCGCCAATGAATTCGAGATGCGGCTTGCCGGTTCTTCTTATGAGGAAGTCGCGCGTGCCGGCGGCGGGATCGTCTCGTCGGTGCGGGCGCTGCGCGCAGCGAGCGAGGACGAGCTCGTTGCGCAATCCTTGCCGCGGCTCGACGCGCTCATTGCCGAGGGCGTCACCACTATCGAGGTCAAGTCAGGCTACGGTCTCGACCTCGACAACGAGGTGAAGTCGCTGCGGGCGGCGCGGCGTCTTTCCAGCGAGCGATCGGTGACGGTCAGCACGACGTTTCTCGGGGCGCACGCGTTGCCGCCAGAGATGGATGGCGACAAGGACCGCTACATCGAAGCTGTGGTCCACGAGATGCTGCCTGCCATCGCCGAGGCCGGGCTTGCGGACGCTGCGGACGGTTTCTGCGAAGGCATCGCCTTCTCGCCGGAGCAGATTGCGCGCGTGTTTGATGCCGCGACGGCCCTGGGGTTGCCGGTCAAGCTGCACGCAGACCAGCTCTCCGATCTTGGCGGTGCGGGGCTTGCGGCACGCTACGGCGCGCTGTCGGCCGATCACCTGGAATACACGGGTGAAGCAAGTGCCAGGGCGATGGCCGATGCCGGCACAGTCGCGGTGCTGCTGCCCGGTGCGTTCTACTTCATTCGCGAAGAAAAGCGTCCGCCGGTCGATCTCTTCCGCAGGCACGGCGTGAAGATGGCGCTCGCGACCGACTGCAATCCAGGCACCTCGCCGCTGACGTCGCTGCTGCTCACCATGAACATGGGGGCGACCTTCTTCCGAATGACGGTCGATGAATGCCTCGCCGGGGTGACGCGGGAGGCAGCGCGCGCGCTGGGCCTTCTTGGCGAGACCGGAACGCTGGAAGCCGGCAAGTGGGCGGATCTCGCGATCTGGGATGTCGAGCGGCCCGCCGAACTCGTCTACCGGATCGGGTTCAACCCGCTTCATGCGCGGATATGGAGGGGGCAATGACACAGGTCACGATCGTGCCGGGTTCCGTCACCCTGGCGCAGTGGCGTTCGATATGGCTGGGCGCCGTCCCAAAGCTCGACGAGGAGTGCAGGAGCCAGATCGCCGCAAGCGCTGAAGCCGTGGCGCGCATCCTGAGCAAGGGCGAACCGGTCTACGGGATCAATACCGGCTTCGGCAAACTCGCCAGCGTGCGCATTCCGGCCGAGGATCTCGAAACACTTCAGCGCAACATCGTTCTCAGCCACGCCGCAGGCACGGGTGAGCCGATGCCGATCGCGGTCGCCCGGCTGATGATGGCGCTCAAGCTGGCGAGCCTCGCGCAGGGCGCTTCCGGGGTCAGGCAGGAAACGGTGGACCTGCTGGAGGCTATGCTTGCCAATGGTGTGATACCGGTCGTGCCGGCACAGGGCTCCGTTGGCGCATCGGGGGATCTCGCGCCGCTGTCGCACATGACGGCGGCAATGATCGGTGTTGGCGAAGTATTCCTCGATGGCAAGCGAATGCAGGCAGCGGAGGGACTGGCTGCTGCCGGTCTCGCGCCCGTCACGCTCGGCGCCAAGGAAGGGCTGGCGCTGCTCAACGGAACGCAATTCTCGACCGCCTACGCCTTGGCGGCGCTCTTCGAAGCCGAAAACCTGTTCCGCTCGGCGCTTGTCACCGGCGCGCTGTCCACGGATGCTGCCAAGGGTTCGGACGCGCCTTTCGATCCGCGCATCCATGCGCTGCGCCGCCATCGCGGTCAGATCGAGACGGCGGAAGCATTGCGACGCCTGATGGAAGGCAGCGCCATTCGTGAATCTCATCGCGTCGGAGACGAGCGTGTGCAGGACCCGTACTGCCTGCGCTGCCAGCCGCAGGTGATGGGCGCGGCGCTCGACGTGCTGCGCCAGGCGGCCGATACGCTGGGAACCGAAGCAAACGGCGTGACCGACAACCCGCTGATCTTCGCAGAGGACGACACCGCGCTTTCAGGCGGCAACTTTCACGCCGAGCCGGTCGCCTTCGCGGCCGACATGATTGCGCTTGCCGTCTGCGAGATCGGCTCGCTTGCCGAGCGGCGCATCGCGATGCTCGTCGACCCGGCCCTGTCCGGCATGCCGGCGTTTCTCACGCCGAAGCCGGGGCTTAATTCCGGTTTCATGATCCCGCAGGTGACCGCGGCAGCACTGGTGTCGGAAAACAAGCAGAAGGCCTATCCGGCAAGCGTGGATTCCATCCCCACCTCGGCCAACCAGGAGGACCACGTTTCGATGGCGGCGCACGGGGCGCGGCGGCTTCTTGGGATGATCGAGAACGCCACGGCCGTGGTCGGCATCGAGTTGCTGGCGGCAGCCCAGGGCTGCGACTTCCACGCACCACTTGCGTCGAGCGCGCCCATGGAGGCCGTCCGGATGCTGTTGCGTGCAACCGTGCCGCATCTCGACAATGACAGGTATTTTCATCCCGACATGGAGGCGGCCAACGCGCTCGTTCGCGCCGGCGCTGTCATCGCCGCTGCCGGGACGATCGAACTGCCGGGCGTCTCGGCACGCTAAGAGCATCTTCAGCCGCCTCAGTGCGCGCAGATATATCGGAGGCAATCATGACCCGTATCGACAATTCCCGCACGATCCGCGCCGCTACCGGCACCGAACTCACGGCCAAAAGCTGGCTGACCGAAGCGCCGCTGCGCATGCTGATGAATAATCTCGACCCGATGGTGGCTGAAAAGCCGGGCGAACTCGTCGTCTATGGCGGCATCGGGAGGGCGGCGCGTGACTGGGACAGCTTCGACAGGATCGTCTCCACCCTGCGCCGTCTGGAGGGCGACGAGACGCTGCTGGTCCAGTCGGGCAAGCCCGTCGGCGTGTTCCGCACTCATGCCGACGCGCCACGGGTCCTTATCGCCAACTCCAATCTGGTGCCGCATTGGGCCAACTGGGACCATTTCAACGCCCTCGATAAGAAGGGCCTGATGATGTACGGCCAGATGACTGCGGGCTCGTGGATCTATATCGGCTCACAGGGCATCGTGCAGGGCACATACGAGACCTTCGTCGAGATGGGCCGCCAGCATTTCGGCGGCGACCTTTCCGGTCGCTGGCTGCTGACGGCTGGACTGGGCGGCATGGGCGGGGCGCAGCCGCTGGCGGCGACGTTCGCGGGCGTCTCCTGCCTTGCGGTGGAATGCCAGGCCAGCCGCATCGAGATGCGCCTGAAGACCGGCTACCTCGACGTGCAGGCGGGCGATCTCGACGAGGCCTTGGCAATCATCGACAAGGCCTGCAAGGAGAAGAAGGCCATCTCGGTGGGGCTGCTCGGCAATGCGGCCGATGTCTTCCCCGAACTCGTACGGCGCGGCGTCAAGCCCGACATGGTCACCGACCAGACTTCGGCCCACGATCCCGTCAATGGCTACCTGCCGCAGGGGTGGACCGTCGCCGAGTGGGAAGACAAGCGCGAGCGCGATCCGAAAGCGGTCGAAAAGGCTGCCCGTGCGTCGATGGCGGTGCATGTGCGCGCCATGCTCGACTTCCACCATGCCGGCGTGCCGACCGTCGACTACGGCAACAACATTCGCCAGATGGCCAAGGAGGAGGGGGTCGAGAACGCATTCGACTTCCCCGGATTCGTGCCGGCATACATTCGTCCGCTCTTCTGCCGGGGCGTGGGGCCGTTCCGCTGGGCGGCGCTGTCGGGCGACCCGGAAGATATTGCGAAGACGGATGCCAAGGTGAAGGAGCTGCTGCCGGACAACGCCCACCTGCACAACTGGCTCGACATGGCGGGCAAGCGCATCAAGTTCCAGGGGCTTCCGGCGCGGATCTGCTGGGTCGGGCTCGGCGATCGCCATCGCCTTGGGCTCGCTTTCAACGAGATGGTCGCCAGCGGTGAACTCAAGGCACCGGTGGTGATCGGCCGCGATCATCTGGACTCGGGCTCCGTCGCCTCGCCCAACCGCGAGACCGAGGCGATGCGGGACGGTTCCGACGCCGTATCCGACTGGCCGCTGCTCAACGCGCTGCTGAACTGCGCGTCCGGCGCGACGTGGGTGTCGCTGCACCATGGCGGCGGCGTCGGCATGGGCTTTTCGCAGCATTCCGGCATGGTCATCGTCTGCGATGGCACACAGGAAGCGGCGCGTCGCCTTGAGCGGGTGCTCTGGAACGACCCGGCGACCGGGGTGATGCGCCACGCCGACGCCGGCTACGAGATCGCGATCGATTGCGCCAAGGAGCATCAGCTCGATCTGCCAGGCATCCTCGGCGGGTGACCCTGCTGCCATCGACAGGCCATATTGCTGCTGATAACACCCCGTGTCGCTAGTAGTTCGGGATGGAGGCGGGTGTGAGCGAAAGCACGATTTCGAAGGTGGTGATCGTCGGCAGCGGCCAGGCGGGTGTCGAATGTGCCGCGGCGCTGCGGCATAGCGGCTTTGCCGGCGCGGTGACGATCATCGGCGACGAGCCGGACCTTCCGTATCAGCGGCCGCCGCTGTCGAAGGAGTTTCTCAAGAGCCCGGCCGATTCGTCCCTGCCGCTCAAGGGCGAGGCGTTCTACGGCCAGAATGACATAGAGGTCCGGCTGGGGGGCTTCGTCAGGCGCATCGACCGTGAAGCGCGCGAGGTCGAACTCGCCTCTGGCGATAAGATCGCCTATGACCACCTCGTTCTCGCGACCGGCGCGCGCAACCGGTTTCCTCCAGTAGAAGGGCTCGATCCCTCGCTGGTGCTGGAACTGCGCACGCTCGCTCATGCGCGTGCGTTGACGGCCCGGCTGGAGGCGCTGAAACACGTTACCATCATCGGCGGCGGGTTCATCGGCCTTGAGGTCGCCGCGCTGCTGCGCCAGCGCGACATCGCCGTCGACGTGCTGGAGGCGGCCGACCGGCTGATGGGCCGTGTCCTGTCACCGATGATGAGCGAGGAATTCCGCAAGATTCACGAGGAGATCGGCACGCGCCTGCGGCTCGGAGCCGTCGCCACGCAGATCAGCGGAGGCACCGTGTCGCTCTCCGACGGCGAAACCATCGAGACCGACGCCGTGATCGTCGCGGCGGGCATCCTGCCGAATGTCGAGCTCGCTCAGGACGCGGGGCTCGCGATCGAAAACGGCATCGTCGTCGATGCCAATCTCGTCACGTCCGATCCGGCAATATCGGCAATCGGCGACTGCGCTGCCCACCCAAACCCCTGGGGCCTGGGCATGATCAGACTGGAATCGGTGCAGAACGCGGTTGACCAAGGCAAGTGCGTCGCCGCGCGGCTTACCGGCACGCCGGCCGCCTATGACGCGCTGCCGTGGTTCTGGTCGCATCAGGGCAAGGCCAAGCTGCAGATCGCCGGACTTGCCATGGGCATGGACGAGACAGTCATGCGCGGCGATCCGGCAGACGGAAAGTTCTCGGTCTTTGTCTATCGACAGGGGCGATTGATCGCGGTCGAAAGCCTCAACAGCCCGGCAGACCATATGGTCGCGCGCCGGATGCTTGCGGCAGGGCTGTCGATCCCCAGGGATGTGGCGTCGGATCCGGCCGTCGACCTGAAGACCCTCATCCCGCGCCCGGCTGCATAGGTTTGTGAGTCAATCCAACGCGTTGTTCGGATTCACTCCACAAACACGTTGACGCTTGCGGTGCGGCCTACCGAGTCCACGACCGTGAGCGTCGAGAAGCCGGCGCCATCCGGCTGCCAGCTTGCCGTGCGCCGGCGGGAAATGCCGTCGAACGGCCTGCCGTTTGCCAGCCAGCGAAACGGCGCCCGCCCGCCCTGCAACTTCAGCGCCACAACATCGCCACTGGCCGCAGCCAGCTCGACATGGGCGCCTTGCGGCGGAAATACGATTTGCGGCGCAGGCTCGGCGACACGCGCATCGTCGAACCCGGCACGTGCCGACTGGAACCGGCGCATGGTGACGGGCAGGTCGGCACGGGCCATCCTGAGCGCGCCCGCCGGTGCCTTGCGGAAGGCGGTGTGGCCGATGCCCGCCTTGGCGAAGGCTTCGAACAGGATGGGGGCAGCGGACGCATATCCGGACAGGCCGGGAACCGCGGCACCATCGGGTCTGCCGACCCACACGCCCAGCACATGCCTGCCGTTGAACCCGACCGACCACGCATCGCGATAGCCGTAGCTCGTGCCGGTCTTGTAGGCGATACCCTGGCTGGTCGCGCCTTGCGGCGGAAGCACGCCTGCGAGCATGTCCGACACCTGCCATGCGGCACGCCGGTCGAGCACGGTTGCGGTGCCGCGTTCGGAGGCGAGCATGTCGATGCGAACGGCTTTGCCGCCATTGGCCAGGCCGGAATAGAGTTGGACGAGGTCGTACAAGGTCAGTCCTGCCCCGCCGAGCGCGATCGCAAGGCCGGGTGCCTCGCCGCGCGGGAGAACGAGATTGACGCCGGCCTGCTTAAAGCGGGTTGCAAGACGCGCCGGGCCGACCGAGTCGAGCAGGTGCACCGCCGGCACATTGAGCGACATCTGCAGCGCCGTGCGCACGGAAACGTCGCCCTGATAGGCGAGGTCGAAATTGCGCGGCCGGTAGCCGGCAAAATTGGAGGGCCGATCCTCGATGATCGTCTCCTGCTCGATCAGACCCTGCTCGAAGGCCAGGCCATAGATGAAGGGCTTGAGCGTTGAACCGGGGGAGCGCACGGCGCGCGTCATGTCGACCCAGCCGGATCGGCGATCGTCGAAGAAACCCGCCGAGCCGACTTCCGCCAAAATGTCGCCATTGCGTGCGTCGGCGAGCACCATGGCCACAGACAGCCTCGGCCCCAGCTGGCGCGCGGCGTTTCGCGCCACGCGCTCAAGCCGCTCTTGCACGGGGCGGCTGATGGTCAACTGGTGGCGCACACTGCGCGTGTCCTGACGCAGCACCCGTTCGGCCGCGTGGGCGGCAAGAAACGGCAGGTCAAGTCGCGCCTGCGGAACGCGCGCTTCCTTGCCGCGCAAGGTTTCGCGCTCGTCGAGGATTTCCGCCGAGACCATGCGGTCGAGCACTCGGTCGCGGGCGGCCTCTGCCGCGGCGGGATGGCGATCGGGGCGACGGCGCTCGGGCAGTTGCGGCAGCGATACGAGAAGCGCGGCTTCGCCGAGCTCCAGGCGCCTGGGCTCCTTGCCGTACCACGCAAGTGACGCGGCGCGAATGCCTTCGAGATTCCCGCCATAGGGCGCCAAAGTCAGGTAGCGCTCCAGTATCTCGTCTTTGGAAAGCCGCTTTTCGATCTGCAATGCACGCGCCATCTGGCGCAGCTTCGCGGGTATCGAACGTTCCTCGCGCGGCTCGATCAGGCGTGCGAGCTGCATCGTGATGGTCGAGCCGCCGGAGACGATGCGCCCGTTTGTGACGAACTGCATGGCGGCACGGCCGACCGCCAGCAGGTCGATGCCATGATGCGAGCGGAAACGCCGATCCTCATAGGCGACAAGCATATCGATAAAGCGAGGGTCGACATCCTCCAGCGCGACGCGGAAGCGCCATGCGCCTTCGTGTGTCGCCAGCGCCCGCAGCAATGCTCCATCGCGGTCGACCACCTCGACAGACGTCTCGGGCAGATCGAGCGGCGGTGGGTAGGCGCGGTCCAGCGCGTCCAGTCCAGCCATCGCCGAGACACCGGCGACCGCCGTCAGCGTCAGGGCGAGCAACGGGCGCCGCCAGTGGCTCATCGCGCCGCGACCACCTCCATCATTCCTGCGGCCGTGCGGGCGTTGAACTGGGGCCGATACATGTCCTCGACCACGGCCGCCGGATGCGAGTAGATGCCGGGTGTAGCCGCACGCACCACATAGGCGACGAAGAACGAACCACCGCCATCACGGTCGAAAGCCGCCACGAAACGATCGTCGCGGAACTCGCTGTGAACGGCCGCAGCCTCGCCCAGCCACTCGAAATTGGCCAGCTCCGCGCTGCCGACGAGACGTGGGTTGTCGATCTCGAAACCAGCCGGCAACAGGTCGGTGACGGCCACCCGCGACTGCCAGTCATTCAGTTCCTCGACCCGAAGCACGACCACGAAGCGCTCGTTTTGTGCCGCCCCGGTAATGTTGGCTTCCTCGCCGTCGAGCGTGAAATAGGTGCGATCGATGGTGAAGCCTTCGCCACCGGCGGGCAGCGGCTGGGATGAGGCGGCAACCGTCGTGATGACCGCATCCACCGGATCGGTACCTCTATTGGCGACGAGCAGCGGTGCTGTCTCCAGTTCCTCCCCGCTCATGCGGCGGGCAAAGCTGCCCTCATGAGTGGCTCCGTCGACCTCAAGGGTGATCGCATCGCTGGCCTCGCTCAGGGCGCGTGCCGCCAGCACCATCCAGACCTCTTCCTGCGTCGAGGTGTGGGACTTGCCAGCCCGTTCATCCGCCACGAAACGCATCATCGCGGGGATCGCGCCGGGTTCAGGCCGGGTCTCTGCGGCGAGCGCCAGCATCGCGGCACCGTCGCGCAGGGAGGAGCCGTAGTCGGAGCGATAGAACCCGGTATCCGAGCCGGCCTGCGCCTGCCGGAAAGCCGAGGCAAAGGCGCGTTCGGCCCGCTGGCTGTCGCCATACAGGGAAAGTGCCGCTGCCAACTGGGCGCGTGCCATCGGGCTGGAAAACTCTTCGATCCTGGCGTCCGCGTAGTAGCGCAAATCTCCAACCGATGCCCTGCGATTGCGGGCCAGTACGTAAAGGGCATAGGCGATCTCGGTGCCGCGCTCTGCAACGTCGGTCGTGTAGGAAAGCTGGTTCTGCAGATTGTCGAGCGTGCTCGTCATTCCTTGCGCCGGAACGGAATAGCCCCCTTCGCGCGCCCGTGTCAGGAATTCGCCGACATAGGCATCGAGCCACATGTCGCCGTAGCCTGGTCCCCAGAGACCGAAGGTGCCGCTCGACGATTGCGCATTCATCACGCGGCCGATCGCGTCCTGTACGCGATCGCGCAGCCCGGGGTCGTCCTCCATGCCCGTGGCGCTCGACAGTTCGCTGACATAAAGCAGCGGCAACGCACGGCTGATTGTCTGCTCTGTGCAGCCATATGGATACCGGTCGAGCGTCATCAGTAGCGATGGCAAGTCGAAGGCGGAAACTGGCGAGATGCCGACGGACACCGAGGCGCCGTCGAGCAGGCTGGAGGCCAGCAGCTGCTCGTCGATCCGCAACGATCCACCCGGCGGGACGCTGACGACCTGACGGCTTGCCGTTGGCATCGCGGGTTGGCGGACTGGCAAATAGAGGGTGCGCTCGACGATAAGACCGTCTGGATGGGCAAGTGCGACGGTTATGGTTGCGTCGCCGGTGGAGAGTGCGGAGACCGGCAGCACGACCGTGGTGCGTTCGTCTTCTCCCAAGGACACTGCTTGCGGCGCGTTCCCGAAATCGAATGTCGCGGTGCCATCTGGAACAATCGACAGCGCGTAGTCTCCGGCAGGACCGTCGGTGTTGTGGATGTCGAGGCGGATTTCCGCTTGGTCGCCAGTCGCCATGAAACGCGGCTGCCCAGCCGTGACAACGACCGGATCGCGTATCACCACGTCGCTGCTTGCTTGACCGACGCCCGATTTGGACCATGCGACGGCCATAATGCGCGCGGTGCCGTTGAATTCCGGCACCGGAACGACGATCTCGGCATTGCCCTCGCCGTCGACGCGAACAGGTCCCGAGAAGTAGGCGAGCAGCTTTTCGGTGGGCGGGCTACCCTGGGCGGTGAGGCCACCGCCGTCGCCGCCGGTGCGCAGCCGGCCGAATGCTCCTGCCGAACCGTCGATCAGCCGACCGTAGATGTCGCGCATTTCGAGGCCCAGCCGGCGCTGGCCGAAATACCAGCCTTCCGGATCCGGCGCCTCGTAGCTGGTCAAGGTAAGGATGCCGACGTCGACGGCGGCAACCGAGACATATGCCTCTTCGCCCGGAGCCAGCCCGGCGAGGGTGACGGGGATGGACAGGTCCTCGCGTGGCGCGGCCTGTTCGGGCGTATCGAGGGATACCTCCAACTTGCGCTCGGCCGGATCGATCGACAGCCATTTGACGCCAATCGCGCGGGCGGGCATACGTCCTTCCTCGCTACTGCCGGAGCGGTAGAGCACCGCCGTCACGTAGGCACCTGCGCCCCAGTCGTCGGACACGGGGATTTCGATCTCCGCGCCGCCTTCCGGCACCGTGGCTTCGATGGTGTCGAGGAGGCGTTCGGAGCCGATCGCGACCATCAGTTCGCCAGCGAAGCGCGGCGAAACTCTGAGCCTCGCGGTCTCACCAGCTTCGTACTGCTCCTTGTCGAGCGCGATTTCGAGGCCGTCGGGCGTCTCGGTCGAGGCGGCCTCGACGAACCAGCCGGCATCGAACTCGAAGCTGGCGACAGGTCCTGTTGCGTCGCCGCTCTCCACGTCGACGCGATAGCGACCCCATTCGACGGGCGTGCGCAGCAATGCAGGCTCGTCGGCACCGATGTCGAAGGCGCCGCCGTCGACGCGGCGTTCGGTCTCGATCGCCTCGTAGTTCCAGGAATTATCGCTGCGGTACCACTGATAGTTCCGCTCGATCTTTGTGAGCGTCCAGTTCGCATCGCCAAGGGCAATACGGGTGCCGTCCGGTTCGACCGCAATCAAGCGGAAGGCCGCCGTTGAGTTCTCAGGCACCTCCGTACCTGCGAATTCCGGGCGGATACCGATGACGGGCTCCTGCGGTCGGATCGTCACCGAGCCGCGCCGCTCGACCGCCCGTCCGCCGGGCTCGCGCATGCGCACCACCACCTGGGCGTCCAGCAGCGCGGTGGTGTAGGGAAGGGTGTCTAGCGGCGCTTCGAATTCCGAATGACCGTCCTCGTTGGCCGGCTCAAGAGCGAGCGGCACGGAAACCGTGTCGATCTCCTCGTCGGCAAGTCCGAAACTGAAACCGGGAAACCGGTCCCATTCGCGCCGGGCGCCGATCGCGGCTTCGCCTTCGAGTGCTAGGCCCGCAGCGGGCGCGCCGTAGAGGTAGCGGCCGTCGACGGAGAGGCGGGCGACGTCGCCTGGCTCGACCTCGGGCGTTTCAACAGTGAGGTCAAATTCGATGCGGTCGGGGACGAACTCTTCGACGAGGAAGACCGATTGCGCGACGGGTGCCTGGTCAGGATCGGTGTGGATTCGCAGGTTCCACGAGCCAAGCATCGCCGTCTGCTGAAGTTCAAGCGGGACGTGATGGCCACCCATGGCGCGGCCATCGCTGACGATGCGGCGTTCTTCGACGCCGTCGGGGCGGGTGAAGATGAAAGTCAGCGGCAAGGCCTCGATTGCCTCCGCGCTGTCGTCGCGCACCAGGGCCGATGCATGGACCGTTTCGCCCGCACGATAGATGCCGCGTTCGGTCCAGGCGAAGATGTCGAGTGCCCCGGGTGCCGCGCGGCCGGTGACGCCACGATCCGACAGATCGAAGCCGGCTCGCGTCATGTCGAGAAAGACGAAATCGCCACCGCTTTTGGCTGCCGTCAGCACTGCGGGGGCCAGACCGGAGGTGCCGCGTATCAAACCAGGCGTGAAGACGGCGCGACCCTTCTCGTCCGTCGTCGCATTTCCAAGGACTTCGTTGTTGCGGGCCAAAAGCTGGAGTTCGACGCCGGACAGCGGCTTGGCGCTCGCCAGTGAACGCGCGAAGACCGTCAATCCATCTTCACCGGCATAGGTCGACAGGCCGATATCCGACACGACGAACCATTGCGTCGCCTTTGCAGCCCAGCTTTCGCTCAGGTCGCCCTTGGGTGTCGCGGTGAGGACATAGACCCCAGGCTCCCGTTCGGGCAGCGCCTCAGCGACCGGAAAACTGGTGGTCACATCCTCGTTGAGCGCGTCGTCGAGTTCGATCGTGCCCTCCCAGACCAACTCGCCGCTGCTTTCCGCAATCTCCCCGATTCCATAGGTGTCGAGCTGCCGCAGGAACTGGGAGCCGGTGAGCAGTCCGGCGAGCGAGCGGTCGCCGACGCGGTGGAGCTTGAGCTCCGCCGAGGGGGCGTTGACGCTGACCATGGGGATGGCATGACGCCCGGCGGCCGGGAGCACGAAGTTCTCGCCGGAAAATCGGAGGGAGGGCGCGCGGTCGCGCACGTAGATCGAGAGGGCCACGGGGTTTTCAAGCACTTCGCCGATCGCGGAAGGAAGCCCTTGCCGCACACCGATGCGGTAGTGCGCGCCATGTTCGAGGCCTTCGACGCAGATCTGGCGGGCGCTCACCTCAATCGCCTGCGGCTGGGCATCGTCCAGGGTGACGAAGGAAGAATAGTCGACGCCCGATTTCACGAGGTCTTCGGAGAACTGGATGCAGGCGCGCGGCGCCACTACGTCGGCATCGACGCTGTTGTCCACCACCCTGAAGCCACGGCGCGATTTCAGATCGGCATAGCGTTCGCGCACGCCGGCATCGTTGACCAGCAAGAGGCTTGCCTCATAGGCCCGGAGGGCGGGGCGGTAGAGTTCGCGCCGATCGAGACCGGCGGCAATCTCCGCAAGGCTTCGTGCACGCGCGTTGACCGTTCTGGACAGGTCGTATGCGTTGAGGGCAGCCGAGGTTCCGTTGCGGGCGAATTCGGTCTGCTCAGTGCTGTTTTGCGGCTCGATGGACAGGGTAGCGCGCGCCAATGATACCCACAGCTCCCGATCGTCGGGGTCAATGGCCAGGGCCGCGGCATAGGAAGCGGTGGCCGCGCGCGGATCACCCGCCTCCAAGGCGCTGCCCGCGCTTGACGACAGGTAGACGATGCCGATCTCCTCGTTTGGCTGCGCCTGCAGGATCGTCGTGCGATAGCGCCGCGCGTCCTCCTTCACGTGATCCGGCACGTAGGCGAGCGGCGGAGGGGCGCCCAGATCAGGCTCACCTGAAATGTCGACCACCCGGCCCGCCACTGCTCCCGTGAACGGCTTCAGCACGCTGAAATCGGATTTGAGGAAGCACCACTGGGCGCGGGTATTGTAGGTGAAGGCACGGCATTGCGTGTCGGCCAGGCAAACGGCGGTGCATTGATCGAGCGTGACGTCGCGCTCGGTGCGCAGGTCGAATCCGAAATAGTCGCCGTCGGGAGAGGTCTCTATGGAGCGCAAGCCATCCTGCGCCGAAGCGGCGGCTATGCCGGCGAGCACAAAGAAAATCACGGAGAAGTAGCGGGCTGCGCGCAACGACATCATGTCCTCCAGACGCTCGCAATGTCCCCTAAGGGAAGTTGAGCAACTTAGCACGCTTCTTGTCAACAGATCTCAGGGACAGGAGTACCGCGGATACTGCATCGCCAAGATGACGGCTGCACCGGAGAATCACCTCCGGATGAAAAAAATGCGGCAACTTTGTCGCAATTACGCCATCTGCCCTTTCGTCAACGTTGCACATTCTCGTACGATGGCTTGAACGGCCGTGACTTTGACATGGCCGGCCAGATGCGGAATGCTAGCGTCAGTGGGTTCAAACGGGAGAACGTCGATGAAGTTTTACAAAAGTAACGGCAACCGCGTTCCGGGGCACATCGAGTCGCTCGCGGAAGACGCGAAGGCCGGGAAGACGAATCGCCGCGAGTTTCTGGCCATGGCCAGCATCTTCGGCGCGTCCACGGCCATGGCGTATGGCATGTCGGGGCTCGCGCTGCCGACGATGGCGGCTGCCCAGGAGCCGAAGAAGGGCGGCGTTCTGCGCGTCTCCATGTTCGTGAAGGCCAACAAGGACCCTCGCACCGCGGACTGGTCCGAGATCGCCAACGCGATGCGCCAGTCTCTCGAGCCTCTGGTCAAGTTCACCAAGGACGGCACGTTCGAAGGCCGCCTGCTGGAGAGCTGGGAAGTCAACGAGGATGCTACGGAGTACCTGTTCAACGTGCGCCAGGGGGTGACGTGGAACAATGGCGACGCCTTCACCGCCGATGATGTCATCTACAATATCGAACGCTGGTGCGACCAGACCGTCGAAGGCAACTCGATGACGCAGCGGCTGTCGTCGCTGATCGATCCGGACACCAAGAAATTGCGTGAAGGTGCGGTGGAACGCGTCGACGACCACACGGTCAAGCTGACACTGGCGGCACCGGACGTCACCATCATCCCCGGCGTATCCGACTATCCGGCGCTGGTCGTGCATCCGAGCTTCGACGAAACCGGAGCCGACTGGGTCGCGAACCCGATCGGAACCGGCCCGTTCGATCTCGTTTCCTACGATGTCGGCAATCGCGTCGTTTACAAGCGCCGCGAGAACGGCACGTGGTGGGGTGGCGAAGCCTATCTCGACGGGATCGAGTTCATCGACTACGGCACGGACCCGTCCGCGGAAGTCAACGCCTTCGAGGCCGGTGAAGTTCACACAAACTACGAGACCACCGCCGACTACGTGATGATCCTCGACGATCTGGGACTGACGAAGTCGGAAGTGCAGACCTCGACGACGCTCACCGTTCGCATGAACGTCGCCAACGAGCCTTATGGCGACCAGAAGGTGCGCAAGGCGATCCAGCTTGCCGTCGACAACAACGTCGCGCTGCAGCTCGGCATCAACGGCGCCGGCACCAAGGCCGACAACTATCACGTCGCGCCGATCCAGCCCGACTGGGCCGAGATCGGAACCCATGAGCGCGACGTGGAACAGGCCAAGGCGATGATCGCCGAAGCCGGGCTCGAGGACTACGAGCACGAGATCATCTCGGTCGACGAGAACTGGCACAAGAACACCTGCGACGCGGTTGCCGCACAGCTTCGCGAGGCCGGTTTCAAGGTCAAGCGCACCGTGCTTCCGGGTTCCACGTTCTGGAACGACTGGACGAAGTATCCGTTCTCGGCAACGAACTGGAACATGCGCCCGCTGGGCATCCAGGTCGTGGTGCTTGCGTACCGCACAGGCGGAAGCTGGAACGAGACAGCCTACTCCAATCCCGATCTCGACGTGCTGATCGACAAGGCACTGACGATCGGCAGTGATGCCGACCGCAAGCCTGTGATGCAGGAGATCGAGCAGATCATCCAGGATTCGGGCATCATCATCCAGCCCTACTGGCGCAACCTCTACAACCACTCGGTTGCCGCGGTGAAGAACCACAGCATGCACCCGATGTTCGAACTCGACCTTCAACAGGTCTGGCTCGACGAAGCGTGAGACTAAGGGCGAGGGCGGAATTTCCGCCCTCGCTTCAACTCCGGGGTCAACCGGAGAGAAAATTGGACCAAGGGGAACACGACAAGCCGGCATAACCGGCTTCGTCAAGGCGAAGGCCGGGTCGTATCCACTGTGAGACGGCCTGCTCATGTGGCTTTCGAATGGCGGGGACCAAGCGGCGCGCCTGTTCTCTCCCAACCTGATCGGCAGGGGGTGACATGCTGAATTTCATAACGCGGCGTCTGGGCACGATGTTGCTTACCATGCTGTGCCTGACGCTCGTCGTCTTCTTCATGATCAATCTCGAGCCGAACCTGCGCAAGCTGTCGATAAGCCAGCTCGACATGCGCTCGTCCGACGCCGACATCGAGCAATGGCTGGTGCGAAACGGCTATCGGGACAATTTCTTCGTCCGCTATGGACGCTGGCTCGGCGTCGTCGAAAAGCAGCCCAACATCAGCCCCACCACCGGCGAGCCGGTGCCGCGGTTCTCGTTCTGCAACGAACCGGCGGAGCCCTATTATGGCGGCATCATCCAGGGCGATTTCGGCTGTTCCACCAAGTTCCGCGTTCCGGTCGCCGAAAAGCTCTTCCCCGCGCTCGGCGCAACTGGCCTGCTGATGTTCTGGGTGATGGTGGTGATGGTCCCGGTGTCGCTGCTGATCGGCGTGCTTGCCGGCATGCGCGAAGGGTCGCGAACCGACCGAAGTCTGTCCATCGCCTCGATCACCACGACGGCCACGCCCGAATACGTATCGGGCGTCATCTTCACGGTGATCTTTGCATCCTGGCTGGGCATCCTCAACGGTTCGGCGGCGAGCGCGACGTCGCAAGGCATCACCTTCTCGAACTTCACGCTTCCCGTGATGACGATGGCAATCTACGGCATCGGCTACATCGCCCGCATGACCCGCGCGTCGATGGTCGAGGTGATGACGCAGCAATACATCCGCACGGCCAGACTCAAGGGCCTCGCCTTCAATGCCGTGGTGATCAAGCATGCGCTGCGCAACGCGCTGATCGCGCCGTTCACCGTCATCATGCTGCAGTTTCCGTGGCTGCTGACCGGCGTGGTCATCGTCGAGGTCATGTTCCGCTACCAGGGCTTCGGCTACACGCTGGTGGAAGCAGCCGGCAACAACGACATCGACCTGCTGCTCGGCTGCTCGCTCGTGTCGGTGTTCGTGGTTCTGTCGACCCAGCTCATTTCAGACGTGGGCTACGCCTACCTCAATCCGCGTATCCGCGTCAGCTAGGGGCAAAGACCGATGCAACATGAATATGTCGGCGCATTCCAGATTGTCCTCGGCGTTCTGTGGCAGTTCTGGCCTGTCTGGATAGCGCTCGCAATCGTGCTCGCCCTGTCGCTTGCCTTCAAGGCGAGGCTTGGCCTGTACGGTCAGCTCTTCGACACCAGCGTCGGCATTGCCGGCGTCATGATCTGCCTGTTCTGGACTTTCACCGCGATCTTCGCGGACATCGTCTCGCCGTTCGATCCGCTGGCGCAACTCTTCGTCATGAAGGATGCTTTGCCAGGGGCGATCGAACCGGAAAGCGGGAACGTGTTCCTGTTCGGCGGCGATCGGCTGGCGCGTGACATCTTCTCGCGGATGGTGTTCGGCAGCCAGATCGTGCTCGTCATCGCACCGGCTGCTACGATGTTCGCGCTGATGGTGGGCACGACGCTGGGCCTTCCGGCAGGCTATTACGGCGGGCGCATCGACTCGTTCCTGTCGTTCCTGGCAAACCTGGTGCTGGCGTTTCCGGTGATCCTGCTGTTCTACCTGCTGGTCACGCCGGGGATCATGGACACCCCCATTCCCTACGCCATGGCGGGCGTCTTCTTCCTTTTTCCGATCATTTTCTTCTGCGCACTTTTCTACACGCGCTACAGGCACCGCACCGGACTGCTGGCGATCCAGATCGGCCTGACCCTGCTGATCGGCGGGTGGATCTATGCCGGTCTGGTCTTCAACGCCGATCCTCTGGGCATCATTTCGATCCGCTCCAACGAGCTCAACATCTTCGTGGCGGTCGTGTTCGCGTCGTCGCCAGGCGTGTTCCGCATCGTTCGCGGGCTCGTGATGGACATCAAAACCCGCGACTACGTCGCCGCAGCCCAGACCCGCGGCGAGAACCCATGGTACATCATGCTGTGGGAAGTCCTGCCCAATGCGCGTGGGCCGCTGATCGTCGATGCATGCCTGCGCATCGGCTACACAACCATCCTGCTCGGCACGCTGGGGTATTTCGGCCTTGGCCTGGCGCCCGAAAGCCCCGACTGGGGCACGGCGATCAAGGAATCGAGCCGCCTGTTGCGTGCTTTCATCCATCCCGCGCTGCCGCCTGTCATCGCGCTGATGTCCTTCGTGCTCGGCCTCAATCTCCTGGCCGACGCCCTTCGCGAACAATCCCTCAAAGACTGAGTCACGATGATGAACGAAGCCGTCAAAGCCACGCACATCGACAAGGACGCCGAGCCGATCATCGAGATCGAGAACCTGTCGATCTCGTTCTTTACCCGCAAGGGTGAAATACCGGCCGTCATGGACTTTTCCTGCGAGGTCAAGCCAGGCGAGGCGATGGGCATCGTCGGCGAGTCCGGTTGCGGGAAATCGACGGTGTCGCTGGGCATCATGCGAGACCTGTCGAATGTCGGGAAGATCGTCGGGGGCCGGATAAAGTTCAAAGGCCGCGACATGGGAGACCTGAGCGAAGAGGAGCTTCGTTCGATCCGCGGCAACGAGATCGCCATGATCTACCAGGAGCCGATGGCGAGCCTCAATCCGGCGATGAAGGTCGGGCGGCAATTGATGGAGGTCCCGCTCCTGCACGACAAGGTTTCGGAGAAGGAAGCTTATAGCCGCGCCTTGGAAATGGTGCGCGCCGTGCGCCTGCCGGACCCCGAGCGCATGATGCGTTCCTACCCGCACCAGCTTTCTGGTGGCCAGCAGCAGCGCATCGTCATTGCCATGGCCCTGCTTTCCAACCCGGCATTGCTGCTCCTCGACGAGCCGACCACCGCGCTGGACGTGACCGTCGAGGCGGGCATCGTCGAGCTGGTGAAGGGGCTTGGCGAGCAGTTCGGCACATCGATGATCTTCGTGTCACACAATCTCGGCCTGATCCTGGAGACCTGCGACCGGATCACGGTGATGTATTCCGGTGAGGCGGTGGAGACGGGGTCGATCAAGGACGTCTTCGATCATATGCGGCATCCCTACACGCAGGGCCTGTTCCGCTCCATCCCGCTGCCGGGCGCGGACAAGAATTCACGTCCGCTCGTGGCGATACCCGGCCAGTTGCCGCTGCCGCATGAGCGACCGAAGGGCTGCAATTTCGGACCCCGCTGCCATCATTTCAAGGCCGGCCTGTGCGACGCCGGTGAAATCCCGATGATCGCGGTGGACGGACATGAGGGTCATTTCAGCCGCTGCGTCCGCTTCAACGAGATCGACTGGTCCGCACTTCCCGAAGGCGCAAACACGAACAAGGAGCCGGTGACGCCCGGCAAGCCGGTGCTGAAGATCCAGGACCTGAAGAAATACTACCACGTGGCGGCGAACGCGGTGTTCGGCGGCGGCGAGACCCGCACCGTCAAGGCCAACGAGCAGATCAGTTTCGAGGCGCGCGAGAGCGAGACGGTCGCGATCGTCGGCGAATCGGGCTGCGGAAAGTCGACGCTTGCCAAGGTCCTGCTCGGTCTCGAAACCGCGACGTCGGGCACCGTCACCCTGGACAACGCCAATATCGAGAGCACCCCTGTGGAAGACCGCGACACCGACACGGTCGCCGGTATCCAGATGGTGTTCCAGAACCCGTTCGATACTTTGAACCCCAGTCATTCGGTCGGGTCGCAGATCATCCGCAGCCTCGAGAAATTCAAGGTTGGCAACACGGTGGAGGAACGCCGCCAGCGCATGTTCGAGCTGCTGGACCTGGTGAAACTTCCGCGCGCTTTTGCCGAACGCATGCCGCGCCAGCTTTCCGGCGGCCAGAAGCAGCGCATCGGCGTCGCGCGCGCCTTTGCCGGCAATGCGAAGGTGGTGGTTGCCGACGAGCCGGTTTCGGCGCTGGACGTCTCCGTGCAGGCGGCGGTGACCGAATTGCTGATGGATATCCAGCGCAAGAACAAGACGACGATGCTGTTCATCAGCCACGACCTGTCGGTCGTTCGCTATATCGCCGACCGAGTCGTCGTCATGTATCTCGGCTACATCGTGGAGCAGGGGACGACGGATCAGATTTTCTCGCCGCCCTACCATCCCTATACCGAGGCGCTTCTATCGGCGATCCCGATCGCGGATACCAGCGTCGTCAAGAAGCACATCGTGCTCGAGGGGGACATTCCCTCCGCGATGAATCCGCCATCCGGGTGCCCGTTCCAGACCCGGTGCCGCTGGAAACAGTTCGTGCCGGGAAACAAGTGCGAGACCGAAGTGCCGCCGCAGCGCGAGCTTGGCGGCGGGCATAAGAGCCTGTGCTGGCTCGACGACGAACAACTGGCATCGATGGAGCCGGTGATCAGCTTCGCTGCGGCGGATGAGGTCACTGCCGATCCGGCAAAGAGCTAGGAATGACCGAACCGACCTAGCCGCAGGATCTCATCTGGGCTGCGTAGCGCTCGGACATGCCGGCGGTCTTCCTGGCGTAGTTCTGGATCGCGGTGTTGTTGCGCCAGCTACCGCGTGCATAGCCGCCGTGCCCCGAATAGTAGGCCAGATAGAGATTGTAGGCGTCGTGCCGTGCAATGCCGAGCGTTTTGGCGGACTTGGCATGGTACCAGCCGACGAAGTCCGCTGCGTCCGAGAAGCTCGTGCGGCGCGCCATGTGGCTGCCGGTCTCGCGCTGGTACTGGAGCCATGTGCCATCCAGGGCCTGTGAGTATCCGTACGCCGTCGAAATCCGCTTGCCGGGAATGAAGCCGAGGATTTTCCTGCGGGGCGGGCGGGCGCGGCTGTCGAAACCGGACTCCATGCGGATCGTCGCCATGATGACATGGGCGGGAATCCCGTAGCGTTGCGAGGCGTGGCCGACGTCGCGGCGCCAGCCTCCGGTCCAGCCGGACTTCTGGCTGAAGACGGCGCAGACATCATTGATGCGGTCTGGCTTGCTCGCGCAGGCCGAGACGGCGAGGAGCAGCAGGATACACGACGAACGCAGGATACTCGAAATACGCATGCTGCAACCGTAGCGCGTTCCGGTAAACTAAAGCTTTCGGCGAATTTTAACGAATTCAGTCGGTGAAGGCCTGATCGTGCATTTGTGCTCACGCACCGGAAAAGGAATTATTTCCTTGCGGAGACTCTTTGTACAAAGTATAATTTTGCCATGTACAAAGCGTCATGTGGTCTACAATCATAAGGTGTGTACATATGGCAATACATGTTCAGGATGAGGAAGCCGATTGGCTCTTGCGCGAGTTCGCTCGCAGGCGAGGCCTCGGCCTTACCGCCGCGCTGAAGATCGCGGTACGTGAGGCCAGCAGGCAGGAAGACGATCGCGTCGCAACGTTCATGGCCCGTATCCAACCGGTAATAGACCGCTCTCGTGCCAGGCAGGTCGCGAAGGGAGCGACAACTGTGTCGCAGCGAGACGACAAGGCGTTCATGGACGAGATGTGGGGGGAGGAAAAATAATGTACGTTGATTCCTCCGCTATCGTTGCGATAGTCGCAGCCGAGGACGACGGCGCGGAACTCGCAGCGTCCCTGGGCAGGAGTGGCGATCGTGTCACTTCCGTCGTGACGCAGTTCGAGGCGGCAATTTCGCTCGGCCGACTTCATGACGACTATGAATTCGGCGTTTCACAAGTCGCCGAATTCGTCGACAAGGCCGAGATAAAGGTGCTCGACATTCCTGCCGACATCTTCGGCGATGTCGCTCAGGCATATCGCCGTTATGGGCGTGGGACAGGGCATCGGGCAAAGCTGAATTTTGGCGACTGCTTCTCCTATGCGTTCGCTAAGCGTCTGAACATGCCGCTCTTATTCAAGGGCGATGATTTCTCGCGCACGGATATCGAGTTGGGTTAGAGTCCAATGCAACTTGGATCAATCACGCGTTGACGTGGGAATTATCTCTCGAGAAGTGAAGATCTGTACATAGTATTATTGCCAATGTTACATGATTTTCTGTTCGAAGAGGCAAGATATGTTGCTTTCATATGTGCTGTTCATCCGACTCCATCTAAGAAGATCGCCGGCTCCCCGCCGGCGTGGTGTTCCAATCTCTGCTCGCGGGAATTCCGGCGGTGGACCACGCAGTCGTCGCCGTGATTCCTCCCGTCGACGAGCTAAGGGGACGTGGAAGTGGCCAATTGCGCGGATGGCTCGCTACCTGTGTTGCCTGACAGGTCGCAAAACATGAGTACTATTCTCATGTAAAACAACAACTTCAGCTCAAATTTGACCGATTGATAAAAATTCTCTTCGTGGTAGCATTTCCCGAAAAGGCGATTATGGGGACCCACGATGGCTGAGGGCCAGTACAAGCAGGGTGTCGCGGGCGGGCGCCTCGCACCTCCGCAATATGCCGAGAATTTCTCCGACCTGCATCCGCCGCTCGACCGTCACGAGGCACTGGTCGAGGCCGATCGCTGCTATTTCTGCTACGATGCACCCTGCATGCAGGCGTGCCCGACGTCGATCGACATCCCGCTGTTCATTCGGCAGATTTCGACGGACAATCCTCTCGGCGCAGCCAAGACGATCTTCGAGCAGAACATTCTCGGTGGCATGTGCGCGCGGGTCTGCCCGACCGAAACACTGTGCGAGGAAGTCTGCGTTCGCGAAACGGCAGAAGGAAAGCCGGTGCAGATCGGCCAGTTGCAACGCTACGCCACCGACGAGGCGATGGCGCGGGGCAAGCAGTTCTATACCCGTGCGGCGGCGTCAGGCAGGAAAGTTGCAGTCGTGGGGGCGGGGCCGGCAGGGCTTGCCTGCGCGCATCGGCTCGCCATGCACGGTCATGAGGTGACCGTCGTCGAAGCGCGGCCGAAAGCGGGCGGTCTCAACGAGTATGGCATCGCGGCCTACAAGGCGACCGACGATTTCGCACAGGCTGAGGTCGACTACATCACCGCGATCGGCGGCATCGCCATCGTCAACGACAAGGTGCTGGGACGCGACTTTGCGCTGTCGGAGCTTGCGGCCAGTTACGACGCCGTGTTTCTGGGAGCCGGCCTTGCGGGCGTCAACGCACTGCGCGCCGAGGGGGAAGAAGCGCCAGGCGTCGAGAATGCCGTCGACTTCATCGCCACGCTGCGGCAGTCGCAGGATCTTTCCGCGCTGGAAATAGGCCGCAGGATCGTCGTGATCGGCGGCGGAATGACCGCGATCGACGCCGCCATCCAGTCAAAGCTGCTGGGTGCCGAAGAGGTAACGATCTGCTACCGGCGCGGCAAGGAGCAGATGAACGCCTCTGAATTCGAGCAGGAACTGGCCGCCGCCAAGGGCGTCACGATCCGGCATTGGCTGCAGCCGAAACGGGTGCTGACGGAGGGCGGGCAGGTCGCCGGCCTCGAAGTGGAATATACCGCGCTGCGCGACGGAAGGCTGGTCGGAACCGGCGAGACGATCCGCATCGACGCCGACCAAGTGTTCAAGGCCATCGGCCAGTCGTTCGACGGCTCGCCGCTCAACGGCAGCGGCAATTCGATTGTCATGGAGGGCGGGCGCATCAAGGTCGATGGCGAGGGCCGCACCTCGCTTGCGGGGGTGTGGGCAGGCGGAGATTGCGTCGATGACGGGCGTGAAGACCTAACCGTGTCTGCGGTTGCGGCCGGGCGGGACGCTGCGGAAAGCATCCACCGCACACTCACCTCGAACGGGAGGGCATGAGCATGGCAGACATCCGCGGCAATTTCGTCGGCATCAAGTCCCCCAATCCGTTCTGGCTGGCATCGGCGCCGCCGACGGACAAGGCCTATAACGTCGTGCGCGCCTTCAAGGCAGGCTGGGGCGGTGTCGTCTGGAAGACGCTCGGCGAAGAGGGACCTCCGGTCGTCAACGTCAACGGGCCGCGTTATGGCGCGGTCTGGGGGGCAGACCGTCGGCTTTTGGGGCTGAACAACATCGAACTAATCACCGATCGCGACCTGCAGACGAACCTGCGCGAGATGAAGCAGGTGAAGCGCGACTGGCCCGACCGGGCGCTGGTGGCCTCGATCATGGTGCCGTGCGAGGAAAACGCGTGGAAGTCGATCCTGCCACTGGTCGAGGAGACCGGGGCTGACGGCATCGAGCTGAATTTCGGCTGCCCGCACGGCATGAGCGAGCGCGGCATGGGCGCCGCTGTCGGCCAGGTGCCTGAATATGTCGAGATGGTCGTGCGCTGGTGCAAGCAATATACCCGCATGCCCGTCATCACCAAACTGACGCCGAATGTCACGGATGTGCGCAAACCGGCGCGTGCGGCCCATGCGGGCGGGACCGACGCGGTGTCGTTGATCAACACGATCAACTCCATTACCTCGGTCAATCTGGACAGCTTCGCGCCAGAACCGTCGATCGACGGCAAGGGCACGCATGGCGGCTATTGCGGACCGGCGGTGAAGCCGATCGCGATGAACATGGTTGCCGAGATCGCGCGCGACCCCGAGACCCGTGGCCTGCCGATTTCCGGCATCGGCGGCATCACGACATGGCGCGACGCGGCCGAGTTCATGGCGCTGGGCGCGGGCAACGTGCAGGTCTGCACGGCCGCCATGACCTATGGCTTCAAGATCGTCCAGGAGATGATCGAGGGCCTCAAGGACTGGATGGACGAGAAGGGTCACGTCAATCTCGACGACATCATCGGGCGGGCGACCCCGAACGTCACCGACTGGCAATATCTGAACCTCAACTACATTGCCAAGGCGCGCATCGACCAGGATGCCTGCATCAAGTGCGGTCGCTGCCACATCGCCTGCGAAGACACCTCGCACCAGGCAATTACCAGCATCGTTGACGGCGTCCGCCACTTCGAGGTGATGGAAGACGAATGCGTCGGCTGCAATCTGTGCGTCAATGTCTGCCCGGTAGAGGGATGCATCACGATGGAGCCTCTCGCCGCCGGTACTCTCGACCAGCGCACCGGGAAGATCGTCGAGCCTGTATACGCAAACTGGACGACCCACCCAAACAACCCGATGGCCCGCGAGGCTGCGGAATAGTTCCTCCCAGCGGAGCGGAGTTGCCCACGTTGCGTATCGGGCAGCTCCGCTCCGGCTTTTTTCGTCCTCCACCCGATAAGAAACATGCATCGGCATTTCCGTCTGGCCCACTGGACCGGTGGTTTGCTCTTTCCTGTTTCCGCGACCTCGGCTAGGTCCTGTATACAGGGAGGACCACGATGTGAGTCAGCAAGCCGAACCCGCGATCGCAATGCGTCGCAACCTGGCATCATCTGCAACTGGCCGACAGAAGCTTCTGGGCCATCTGGCGATGATCCTGTTTACGGCGCTGGTCTCAGGTTCGTATTCGTTCGGCGCACTCGCGGCACCACATGTCGAACCAGGCGCGATCAACGCCATGCGGTTCGCGTTCGGTATCGGGGTGATGGCGGCGGCCGTGGCGATCCTGACCAAGGGGAATTTTCCCGCGCCGCGCGCGCCATGGCGCTACCTGCTGCTTGGCGGGCTCATGGCGGTCTTCTTCATCACCATGTTCATGGCACTGCGGCTCACCGATCCGGTCTCGACGGGCGCGGTCTTCACCTTGATGCCGCTGATGTCGGCCGTCCTCGGCTATTTCCTGCTGGGACAGGTGCCTCGGCCGATCGTGATCGCAAGCCTGATCTTCGCCGCACTCGGATCGGTCTGGGTGATCTTCGGCGGCGACGTGAACGCCATCCTTTCGTTCGATATGGGACGCGGCGAGATGATCTTCTTCATCGGCGTCGTCTGTCACGCGCTCTACTCGCCGCTCGTCAAGAAGCTGAATGACGAGCGCGAACCGTTGGCGGCCTTCACTTTATGGACGATGACGGGAACCGGGCTGTGCATCGCCATTTACGGCTTCAACGACGTGCTTGAAACCGACTGGCTCGCACTGCCGGCCGTCGTGTGGATCGCGATCGGCTATCTCGCCATCTTCACGAGCGCCGGCACCACCTTCCTCGTCCAGTATGGAGCTATGCGACTGCCGGCGGCGAAGGTGATGGCCTACACCTATCTGTCACCCTGCTTCATCATCATCTACGAGGCACTGCTAGGGCATGGGTTGCCCAGCCCGGCGGTGGCGGCAGGGGTGCTCGTCATCGTGCTGGGACTGGTGGTCATGGCGATGTCGCGGGACGGCTGACGCCTTCCAGCGGCCTCGTGTAAACCAATCGTTAACGCAAATCGGCAAGCTTCGCGCAAGGTTGGGTTGTTCCAGCACCTGCGAGAAGCTGAATGATCGTTATCAAGGCCACAGGCAAGACCGACGTCAAAGCCCTGCGCCGTCTGGCGACCGACCTGTCCGCCGACGAGGTCGATATCGCACCGCAGCAGTTGCAGCCCGCGATGCCGCGCAAAGGCGGAAAACCGACCGTGAGCACGCTGTCGGGCGTCGTGGTGTCTTACCAGACCCTGGAAGCGCTGCTGGAACTGCAGCCGGTCGATGTCGAGCCGAGCGGCGAATACGAGCTGCCGTAACCCGCTAATCCTTAGGCCTGAGGCCTTCGACGAAGAGTTGTTCGAGGAAGCGCGCAGCGTCTTCGAACCGGCCTTCGCCACCGCGATCGGCCCCCAGAACAGCGCGCACCTGAACGTCGAAGTCGGCATAATGCTGTGTCGTCGCCCAGATCGAGAAGATCAGGTGCCACGGGTCCGTGCGCACGATCTTGCCGGCGCGCATCCAACCGCGAATGACCTGCGCCTTCTCGTCGACCAGTGTCTTCAGTTCTCCCTCGATCATCGGCATGATGCGCGGCGCGCCCTGCAGGATCTCGTTTGCGAACAGGCGGCTTTCGCGCGGATAGTCACGCGCCATCTCCAGCTTGCGGCGGATGTAGCTGCGCAACTCCGTCATCGGGTCGCCGACGTCGTCGAGTTCACGCAACGGGGCGAGCCAGGTGTCGAGGAGGCGCTGCATGAGTGTGACGTGGATGTCTTCCTTGGAGCGGAAGTAATACAGCAGATTGGGCTTCGACATGCCCGCGGCCTCGGCGATCTGGTCGATCGTCGCGCCGCGAAAGCCGAGTTGCGAGAACACTTCGAGCGCCGCCTCGAGGATGAGCTCGCGCTTTTCGAGCTGAATGCGCGTCCTGCGCTTTGGCTTCACCGCCTCCATGTGCCACCCTTCTGATCGTCGCACGCCCATAACTGGACCAATCCTGTGGACCAGTTTTCCCTCGGCCTGTGGAGCGCGTCGCCAGTCGGCGGAATGCGCTAGTAAACGCTTGACCGTCCATATGGCGGTGCTAACGTTTGTCCAATCGGTCAAAAAATTTTGCGTAGCACATCTGCGCCCGAAGAACCAAGCGTTGGCCGAAACGAACGGGAACTCATAGGGGAAGCTTGGTCATGTCCAACAGGCTCAACGTCGCGCCGAACGATCTCAGCGCATTCTGGATGCCGTTTACGGCAAATCGTCAGTTCAAGCAGGCGCCGCGAATGCTGGTTGCTGCCAAGGACATGCACTACACCGCCTCCGACGGGCGCCAGGTGCTCGACGGCACGGCTGGCCTGTGGTGCGTCAATGCCGGTCACTGCCGACCGAAGATCACCGAGGCGATCCAGCGTCAGGCAGCCGAGCTTGACTACGCGCCGGCCTTCCAGATGGGCCATCCCATCGTGTTCGAACTGGCCAACCGGCTGGTCGACGTCGCGCCCGAAGGCATGGACCACGTCTTCTTCACCAATTCCGGTTCAGAATCCGTGGAGACGGCGCTCAAGATCGCGCTCGCCTATCAGCGGGTGAAGGGGCAGGGCAGCCGCACGCGTCTGATCGGGCGCGAACGCGGCTATCACGGCGTCAATTTCGGCGGCATTTCCGTTGGCGGCATCGTTACCAACCGCAAGATGTTCGGCACGCTGCTGACCGGTGTGGACCACATGCCGCACACCCACCTGCCGGCCAAGAACGCCTTCACGCGCGGCGAGCCGGAGCATGGCACCGACCTTGCCGACGAACTCGAGCGCATCGTGGCGTTGCACGACGCCTCGACGGTCGCGGCGGTGATCGTCGAGCCGGTGGCCGGTTCGACGGGCGTGCTCATCCCGCCGAAGGGTTATCTCAAGCGCCTGCGCGACATCTGCACCAAGCACGGCATCCTGCTGATCTTCGACGAAGTCATCACCGGTTTCGGTCGTCTCGGCACCCCTTTCGCTGCGGACTATTTCGGCGTCACGCCCGACATCATGGTAACGGCCAAAGGCGTCTCAAACGGCGTCATCCCGATGGGCGCGGTGTTCGTGAAGAAAGAAATCCATGACGCCTTCATGGATGGTCCCGAGCACCTGATCGAGTTCTTCCACGGCTATACCTATTCGGGCAATCCGATCGCCTGCGCGGCCGCTCTGGCGACGCTCGATACCTACAAGGAAGAGGGCCTGCTGACGCGTGGTGCCGAACTCGCTCCCTACTGGGAGGATGCGCTGCATTCGCTCAAGGATGCGCCCAACGTCATCGACATCCGCAATATCGGCCTCGTAGGCGCGATCGAGCTCAAGCCGATCGACGGCGAGCCGACGAAGCGAGCGTTCTCGGCCTTCGTGAAGGCCTTCGAGAAGGGCGTCCTGATCCGCACCACCGGCGACATCATCGCGCTGTCGCCGCCGCTGATCGTGGAGAAGAGCCAGATCGACGAGATCGTCGACTGCGTCCGCACCGTGCTGGACGAGGTCGCCTGAGCCATGGATCGGCCCCAGGCGACGCATGAGGTGCTGATCGACGACGACAAGGTGCGCGTCACGCGCTGGGACTTCGTTCCCGGCGCGGAGACTGGCTGGCACCGTCATGGCATGGACTATGTGATCACCACGATCACGCCATGCCCCATGCTGCTCGAGGAGCCCGGCGGCGAAACCCGCCGGGTCGACATGGGTGCTGGCATCGCCTATCGGCGCGAGGAAGGCGTGGAACACAACGTGGTCAATGCCGGCGATGCGCCGATGGCATTCGTGGAAGTCGAACTGAAGAACTGAGGAAACCCGACATGGCCGCACCCGGCGAGAACCTGCGCATCAATCCGGACCGCCTCTGGGATTCCCTGATGGAGATGGCTAAGATCGGGCCGGGTGTGGCAGGCGGCAACAACCGCCAGACCGTGACCGACGAAGACGGCGAAGGGCGGCACCTTTTCAAGAAGTGGTGCGACGAAGCCGGCCTGGTCACCGGAGTCGACAAGATGGGGACGATGTTTGCCCGTCGCGAGGGCACCGATCCCTCGTTGCCTCCTGTCTATGTCGGGTCGCATCTGGATACTCAACCGACCGGCGGCAAGTATGACGGTGTCCTTGGCGTTCTGGGCGGGCTCGAAGTTATCCGAACCCTCAACGATCTCGACATCAAGACGAAGCATCCGATCGTCGTGACCAACTGGACCAATGAGGAAGGCACGCGTTTTGCGCCTGCGATGCTCGCGTCCGGCGTGTTCGCCGGCATGCACGAACTCGACTGGGCCTACGACCGCAAGGACGCAAAGGGCCTCCGCTTCGGCGACGAGCTGGAACGCATCGGCTGGAAAGGCGAGGAAGACGTCGGTAACAGGCCGATGAAGGCGTTCTTCGAACTGCATATCGAGCAGGGCCCGATTCTCGAGGACGAGGACATCGACATCGGCGTCGTCACTCACGGGCAGGGGCTTTGGTGGCTGCAGGTGACGCTCACCGGCAAGGACGCCCATACGGGCTCCACGCCGATGCCGAAGCGGCGCAACGCAGGCCTTGGCATGGCGCGCGTGACCGAACTCGTCCACGAGATCGCGATGGACTTCCAGCCGGAAGCGGTCGGCGCGATCGGCCATGTCGAAGTCTATCCGAACTCGCGCAACGTCATTCCCGGCAAGGTGGTCTTCACGATCGATATTCGCACGCCGCATGCGGACGTGCTGAGCGCGATGCGCGAACGGATCGAAGCCGGCATCGAGACGATTTGCGAGGCGCTCGACATCGGCTTCGAGATCGAGGCGACGGGCCATTTCGAGCCTGTGACCTTCAACGAAGACTGCGTGAAGGCGGTCAGGGACGCCGCCGAAAGGCTCGGCTATTCGCACCGCGACATGGTTTCCGGCGCGGGCCACGATGCCTGCTGGATCAACCGTATCGCGCCGACGGCAATGATCTTCTGCCCGTGTGTCGACGGCCTTTCGCACAACGAGGCCGAGGAAATTTCCAAGGAGTGGGCCGGCGCCGGCGCCGATGTCCTCTTCCACGCGGTGGTGGAGACCGCGGAAATCGTGGAGTAGCCAATGACCCTTGCCACCGTCCTGGCCTTTGCTGCAATGGCCGCGCTGCTGATCATGTCACCCGGTCCCAACGGAGTGCTGATCGCGAAGACGGTGCCGACGTCGGGTCGCGCTGCCGGGTTCGCCAACATCGCGGGTTTCGTGGTGGCGTTCTTCATCCACGGAACGTTTGCGATCTTCGGCCTGTCGGTGCTGCTGCTGCAGTCGGCGCATCTGTTCACCGCCGTCAAACTGCTGGGTGCGGCCTACCTCGTCTGGATCGGGGCCAAGGCCCTGTACGATGCGTGGCGCGGGCGGCCGGTCGCGTTGCGGGAAATCGCTCCCGCACGCCGCAAGCGCACGCTGGCCAAGGCGTTTGGTGAGGGTTTTCTCACCAATGCGCTGAATCCCAAGGTAGCAATGTTCTACATTGCGGCTTTTCCGCAGTTCATCCCGCCCGATGCCGTTTCGCCGCTCGCAGCCAATCTGCTCGTGGTGGTGCATGCCTGCCTGAACGTGGCCTGGTTCGGGCCGATGGTGCTCCTGTTCGACCGGCTGTCTTCGGTCGCGCGTGGCGGTGCCATCCAGCGCGCCATCAAGGCGCTCACAGGCATGGTGTTCGTCGCTTTCGGCATCAAGCTCGCCACATTGCGCCCCTGATATTCCGGAGAATCTGCATGACACGAGTGATCAAGAACGGAACGATCATAACCGCCGACCGCAGCTACAAGGCAGACGTGCTGGTCGACGGTGGGACGATCATCGAGATCGGCAAGGACCTCAAGGGCGACGAAACGTTCGACGCAAGCGGCTGCTACGTCATGCCGGGCGGCATCGATCCGCACACCCATCTCGAAATGCCGTTCATGGGCACCTATTCGGCCGACGATTTCGAGAGCGGCACGCGCGCGGCCCTGTCCGGCGGCACGACGATGGTGGTCGACTTCTGCCTGCCGTCGCCCAACCAGTCGCTGCTGGAAGCGATCACCATGTGGGACAACAAGTCGACACGCGCGTCATGCGACTATTCCTTCCACATGGCGATCACCTGGTGGGGCGAGCAGGTCTTCAACGAGATGCCGGAGGTGGTGAAGCGCGGCATCACCTCGTTCAAGCACTTCATGGCCTACAAGGGCGCGCTGATGGTTGACGACGACGAGATGTTCTCGTCGTTCCAGCGCTGTGCCGAGCTTGGCGCCCTGCCGCTCGTGCATGCCGAAAACGGCGATGTCGTCGCTCAGCTTTCGCAGAGACTGCTCGCGGACGGCAATAACGGGCCGGAGGGCCATGCCTATTCGCGGCCGCCCGAGGTAGAAGGCGAGGCGACGAACCGCGCCATCATGATTGCCGACATGGCCGGCGTGCCGCTCTATGTCGTGCATACCTCCTGCGAGCAGAGCCACGAGGCGATCCGCCGCGCGCGCCAGAAAGGCATGCGCGTTTTCGGCGAGCCGCTGATCCAGCATCTCGTGCTCGACGAGAGCGAATATTTCGACAAGGACTGGGATCATTCTGCTCGCCGCGTGATGAGCCCGCCATTCCGCAACAAGCTGCATCAGGATTCGTTGTGGGCCGGCCTGTCGGCGGGTTCGCTGCAGGTTGTCGCCACCGACCACTGCGCCTTCACGACCGACCAGAAGCGCTTCGGCGTCGGGGATTTCACCAAGATCCCCAACGGTACGGGCGGTCTGGAAGACCGGCTTCCCGTGCTTTGGACCTATGGTGTCAACACCGGCAGGCTGACGCCGAACGAATTCGTTGCCGTCACCTCCACCAACATCGCCAAGATCCTCAACATGTACCCGAAGAAGGGCGCGATCCTCGAAGGCGCGGATGCCGACATCATCGTCTGGGACCCGCAGCGGACCAAGACGATCTCGTCGAAGAAGCAGCAATCGGTGATCGACTACAACGTCTTCGAAGGCATTGAGGTGAAGGGCCTGCCGCGCTTCGTCTTCACGCGCGGTGAACTCGCTCTCGATGATGGCGCCGTGAAGGCAGAGCCCGGCCACGGCAAGTTCGTGGCGCGTGAGCCGCACATGGCCGTCAACAAGGCGCTGTCGACCTGGAAGGAAGTGGTCGCACCACGTAAGGTGGAGCGGACCGGCATTCCGGCCACGGGCGTCTGAGGACACGATGAACGGGCCAGCCAGCGGGATCAAGCAAGCAGTCTCCACATCGCCCTCGGTGATCGAGGCATCGCGGCTGGGCCTGACATTCGAGACCGGCGACGGGCTGGTGCATGCGCTTTCGGACGTGGATCTCAGCGTCGGGAAGGGAGATTTCGTTTCCTTCATCGGCCCGTCCGGCTGCGGGAAGACCACATTCCTGCGCGTCATCGCCGACCTGGAACGGCCCACCGCAGGGACAATCTCGGTCAACGGGATGACGCCGGCGCAAGCGCGCCAGAAGCGTGCCTATGGCTACGTCTTCCAGGCCGCCGGCCTGTTTCCATGGCGCACGATCGAGCGCAATGTCGGACTTCCGTTGGAAATCATGGGCTACGCGAAGACCGAGACCGAGAGGCGCGTCCGTGCCTCGCTCGAGCTGGTCAATCTGGCAGGGTTCGCAAAAAAGTTTCCGTGGCAGCTTTCCGGTGGCATGCAGCAACGCGCATCGATCGCGCGGGCTCTCGCATTCGATGCAGACCTGCTGTTGATGGACGAGCCCTTCGGCGCGCTCGACGAGATCGTTCGCGACCATCTCAACGAGCAGCTCCTGGAGCTGTGGGCGCGCACCAGCAAGACGATCTGCTTCGTCACGCACTCCATTCCCGAGGCCGTGTACCTGTCGACGCGCATCGTCGTCATGTCTCCGCGCCCGGGACGCGTCACCGACGTGATCGAATCGACGCTGCCGCGCGAACGCCCGCTCGACATTCGCGAATCCCCTGAGTTTCTCGCCATCGCCGCGAGGGTGCGCGAGGGGCTGCGGGCAGGGCACTCCTATGAGGATTGAGCGCGGGCATGGCCGATAGTCTCCGTCAGAAGCTGCTGCCCGTCGCTGCCATCCTGTTCGGCATTCTCGTCGCCTGGTATGTCGGTGCGTATGTCATGAACGCGCCGTTCCAGCGCGACCTCGATCGGCGTGCCGACGAGACGCCCGCCTTTTCGGAGTTTGTCGTCAAGACGATGACGCAGCCGAAGCCGACATTGCCGGCGCCGCATCAGGTGGCGCAGAACTTCTTCGAGAATACGTTTCTGCGCAACGTCACCTCCAACCGCAGCCTTGTCTATCATGCGTGGGTGACGCTCTCGTCGACACTCACGGGTTTTGCCATGGGCACCTTGCTCGGGATCGCGATTGCCGTGGGCATCGTGCATGTGACCACGCTCGACCGAAGTCTGATGCCCTGGATCATCACGTCTCAGACCATTCCGATCCTCGCACTGGCGCCGATGATCATCGTGGTGCTGGCGGCAGTCGGCATCACGGGACTGCTGCCGAAGGCGCTGATCTCGACCTATCTGTCGTTCTTTCCCGTGGCCGTTGGCATGGTGAAGGGTCTGCGCTCGCCGGAAATCCTGCATCTCGACCTCATGCGCACCTACAATGCCGGCAAATGGGAAACCTTCTGGAAGCTGAGGCTGCCGGCATCGGTGCCCTACCTGTTCGCCTCGATGAAGGTGGCCGTCGCCGCTAGCCTCGTCGGGGCGATCGTCGGCGAGCTTCCCACAGGAGCGGTCGCGGGGATCGGGTCGAAACTGCTGAACGGATCTTATTATAGCCAGACGATCGACATGTTCTCCGCACTCGTCGCCGGTTCGATCGTCGCTGCACTGCTCGTCACGGCGGTGGGGATCATCGGTCGGCTGGTAGAACAAGCGATGGGAGCGCGCGCTGCATGAGCGGCTTGCGGCTCCCGTGGCAATCCGCGCTGGTTGCGCTGCTGGCAGTGATGGCTGCCGTCGCGCTGCCGATCGCGAACGCGGATACGGCGCTCGAAGCGCCCGGTGCATCGGCGATGATGGCGTTATCGATACTCGCGCTTCTGGCTCTTGCGATCGCGATTGATGCCATGCCGGTCGGCACGGGCTTGCGGGTTGCAGCACTGTTCTTCTGCGCGCATGCCAGCGTCGCTCTCCTGATAGCCGAACTGGGCAGCGTCAACGGCTCTGCGCGCCCAGCCTTTTATCTGTTGCTCGCGTCATGCTGGCTCATTGCGTGGCGCCTCGTGAGCGTCTTGTCGGGCATTGCACCTCGTTCGCGCGTGGGCGAGATAGCGGTGCGCCTTCTCGTTCCTTTCCTGTTCGGTGCCTGGATCCTGGTTCTGTGGGAAGCGATCGTGCGCGGCGCGGGCGTGCCGTTCGTGCTCCTGCCGCCGCCCTCGGCGATTGGGGTCAGGCTGGTGAATTCGCTGCCGACCTTGGCCGCCGACGTAAACCAGACGATCTTCAAATCGGTCTTCATCGGCTATCTGATCGGATGCGGCGCGGGCTTCGCCGCCGCGATCGTGGCGGATCGCTTCGTGTTCCTGCGACGCGGCCTGCTGCCGGTCGGCAATCTCGTCTCGGCCCTGCCGATCATCGGCGTGGCTCCCGTGATGGTCATGTGGTTCGGCTTCGACTGGCATTCCAAGGCGGCCGTCGTGGTCATCATGACCTTCTTCCCGATGCTGGTGAATACCATCGCGGGCCTTGGCGCATCGGGGCACATGGAGCGCGACCTGATGCGCACCTATGCCTCAGGCTACTGGCAGACGCTGGCGAAACTGCGCCTGCCGGCAGCGATGCCCTTCATCTTCAATGCGCTCAAAATCAACTCGACGCTGGCCCTCATCGGCGCCATCGTCGCGGAGTTCTTCGGCACGCCGGTCGTCGGCATGGGCTTCCGCATCTCGACGGAGGTGGGACGCATGAATGTCGACATGGTGTGGGCGGAAATCGCTGTTGCAGCGCTCGCGGGTTCCGTCTTCTATGGGGTGATTGCCCTGCTCGAACGGGCTGTCACGTTTTGGCATCCGTCTGTCCGTGGTGGATAGACAAATCCAGAGGGTAACAAAAAATGAAAAAGCTTATCGTATCGATGCTGGCAGGCGCGTTCTCTCTCGCCTCCGCCCAGGCCTTTGCCGCCGACGCGGTGACCCTGCAGCTCAAATGGGTGGCGCAGGCCCAGTTCGCCGGCTATTTCGTCGCCAAGGACAAGGGTTTCTACGAGGAAGAGGACCTCGACGTTACCATCAAGCCGGGTGGGCCGGATATCGCGCCGGAACAGGTGATCGCCGGCGGTGGAGCGGACGTGATCGTGACGTGGATGGCAGCCGCACTTTCGGCGCGCGACAAGGGCGTCGGCCTCGTCAACATTGCGCAGCCCTACAAGAAGGCAGGCATGCAACTCGTCTGCCCCGCCGACGGACCGATCAAGACCACCGATGATTTCCCCGGTCACACGCTCGGCGTCTGGTTCTTCGGCAACGAGTATCCGTTCTACGCCTGGATGAACAGTCTCGGCATACCGGTCGAGGGCGAGGCAGACGGCGTCACGGTCCTTAAGCAGTCCTTCGACGTGCAGCCCCTGATCCAGAAGCAGGCCGACTGCATCTCGGTCATGACCTACAACGAATACTGGCAGTTGATCGATGCCGGCTACAAGCCGGAGGACCTGACCGTCTTCAACTACACAGAGATGGGCGTCGACCTTCTGGAGGACGGCCTCTACGCGCTGGAATCGAACCTCGAGGACGAAGCCTTCAAGGACAAGATGGTCCGTTTCGTGCGCGCGTCGATGAAGGGCTGGGACTATGCGATCGATAATCCGGAGGAGGCTGCCGAGATCGTGATGGAAAACGGCGGCCAGGATGAAGCGCACCAGGTTCGCATGATGGGCGAGGTGGCGAAGCTCATCGACGAGCCGGACGGCAAGCTGATCGTCGAGGCCTACGAGCGCACCGCCAAGGCGCTGCTCGACCAGAAGATCATCGAGAAGGAGCCGGAAGGCGCCTACACCACCGATATCACCGACGCGCTGTAAACCGCTCGTCGACGACAGACGTAGAAGGGGCGAGCGATCGCCCCTCTTTCATTGACCGAGCCCTGAGAGATCGCCGGATGCCATGCGGCGCCGGCCTTCCTCGCGAAAGGCGCCGGGGGAGATCCCGGCCTGGCGTCGAAAGAAGCGGTTGAAGTAGGCGGGGTCGGAAAAGCCAAGCGAATAGGCGATCGCCTGGACCGGAGTGGGCGTGAAAACGAGGTCGCGCCGCGCGGCCTCCATGATCTGCAACGCCACCAACCCCATCACCGAAAAACCTGTTTCCGCGCGTGCCAGCCGGTTCAGATGTGTCGGCGACAAGCCGATCGCATCGGCATAGAATTGCACCGGCTTGTGGGTTCGAAAGTTTGCCGCGATCATCGTGACGAGCGTTTCGAGCCGATGCCGGTCGCGATCATCCAGTCCGTCGCCCGAAGCTCCGGTCCCGGCACGCGCCAGCGCCACGACCGCGCCCGTCATCAACGGTTCCAGCAGCAGCATGCGGCCCGAAGCAAACCCGGCGAGTTCGCCGTGAAGGCGATGAATGCAGTCCGTGGCATAGGCGGCATCTGCATCACCGGCGGACAGGGGAACGATGCGTGTCTGTGCGCAGAAGGCGGCGATCTGCCTGTCGGCGGCCACGAGCGACTGCAATCGATCAGCCAAAGCGGTGACCACCAGCCCGTCGACGTCCTTGGCGTAGGAAAAACCATGCACGGCGCCGGGCGGTATAAAGATGGCGCAGGGCGAGGCGAGAGACCGTTTGCCGGTCTGCTCGGCGATCTCGCCGCCGCCAGCGCTCAGGAGAAAAATCTGGAAGAAAGAATCGTGACGATGCTGCGCAATATGCCAATTGTGCAGGTGCGTCCTTTCCGGGATCGTCTCGCAGTGAATCCAGAAGTCGCCTGATTCACCTGATTTCTCACGATAAAGACGGTAGGACGGAACGACGTTCATCTCGTCTCCCTGCAGCGGTTGTGGTCGGATTGTGCAAGTCTTTGCCCGAAATGTCCATTGAGGCGGCCGGAAATGGCTTGGTATACAGGCTGTACGCCAAGCCATCCGGGAGGAGGAAAGCAGGATGCGAACGCAGGTGGCCATCATCGGCTCGGGGCCTTCCGGTCTCCTGCTGGGGCAGCTTCTTTCCGATGCCGGGATCGATACGGTTATCGTCGAGCGCGTGAGCCAGGACTACGTGCTCGGCCGTATCCGCGCAGGCGTCCTCGAAGAAGGCATGACCAATCTCCTAGACGAGGCGGGTGCAGGTGCACGCATGCATCGCGAGGGCCTGCCGCATGATGGGTTCGACCTGACGTTTTCCGGTCGCCATCACCGCATCGACCTCCACGGTCTCGTCGGCAAACGCGTCATGGTCTATGGCCAGACCGAGGTGACACGCGACCTGATGGACCGGCGCGCGGCGACAGGTGGCGTGACGATCTACGAGGCCGCCAATGTGCAGCCGCATGATTTCGAGGGCGACAAGCCCTACCTGACCTACGAGAAAGATGGCGTCGAGCACCGCATCGATTGCGATTTCATCGCCGGCTGCGACGGCTTTCACGGGGCCTCGCGCAAGGCCGTCGAGGGCAAGGGGCTCGAAATCTACGAGCGCGTCTATCCGTTCGGATGGCTCGGCATCATCGCCGAGGTGCCTCCGGTCAGTCACGAACTCGTCTACTCCAACCATGCGCGCGGCTTCGCATTGTGCTCGATGCGCTCGACGACGCGCAGCCGATACTACGTGCAATGTCCGCTCGACGACGACGTCGAGGCATGGACGGACGATCGTTTCTGGGACGAGCTTCGCGCCAGGCTGCCGCGCGAGACCGCCGAAGCCGTCATCACGGGGCCGAGCATCGAGAAATCACTGGCGCCGCTGCGTTCATTCGTTGCCGAGCCGCTTCGTTTCGGGCGGCTGTTTCTCGTCGGCGATGCCGGCCACATCGTGCCGCCGACCGGGGCCAAGGGCTTGAACCTTGCGGCCAGCGACGTACGCTACCTGTTCGAAGGCCTCCGCGAGCACTATGCTGACCGCTCGGATGCCGGTATCGACGTCTATTCCGCCCGCGCCCTGAAGCGTGTGTGGAAGGCGCAGCGTTTTTCGGCGTGGATGACCAACACGCTTCACCGCTTCCCCGATATGGGCTCGTTCGGGCAGCGCGTGCAGGAGGCGGAACTCGACTATCTTGTCGGTTCGAAGGCGGCTTCCACGTCGCTGGCGGAGAACTATGTCGGCCTGCCATACTGAGCCAGATCGATTATGCGGAGGATGAGATGAGCGAGATATCGCGGCGACATGCCCAAGGGATGGAAACCCGCAGGAAGGTGCTGGGCGATGCCCACGTCAATCGTGCGGAGGCCAACAAGACACCTTTCGACGAACCGTTCCAAGAACTCATCACCGAGGCGGCGTGGAGCCATGTGTGGTCGCGCGATACGATCAGCAAGCGCGAACGCTCGATGCTGACGCTGGCGCTGCTGGCGGGCCTCGGAAACTACGAGGAACTGGCGCTTCATACACGCGCCACGGCAAACACCGGGGCGACCCGCGACGACCTGATGGAAGTCATGCTGCATGTGGCGATATACGCCGGCGTGCCGCGCGCCAATCACGCAATCAAGGTCGTCAAGCAGGTTCTTGACGAGATAGACAAGGAGAAAGGGCAATGAGCGACGCGATGCTCTCGAACAGGAAACCGGAGACCGGCGCGTTCTTCCAGCGCGACCGCGAGTGGCATCCGCAGGCCTTCACGCCCGGCTACAAGACCTCCGTGCTGCGCTCGCCGCAAAAGGCGCTGCTGTCGCTCGACAACACCATTTCGGAGATCACCGGCCCGGTATTCGGCCACAACATCCTTGGTGAACTCGACAACGACCTCATCCACAACTTTGCCAAGCCGGGCGAAAGCGCGATCGGCCCGCGCATCATCGTCTACGGGCGCGTGGTGGACGAGCGTGGCAAGGGCGTACCCGGCGCATTGCTCGAATACTGGCAGGCCAATGCCGGAGGTCGCTACCGGCACCGCAAGGAAGGCTACATCGCGGCGCTGGACCCGAATTTCGGCGGATGCGGAAGGTCGATCACCGACGAAGACGGCTCCTACGCGTTCCGCACGATCCAGCCCGGTCCCTATCCATGGCCGAACGGGGTCAATGACTGGCGCCCGGCGCATATCCATTTCTCGGTGTTCGGGCATGGCTTCGCGCAGCGCCTGATCACCCAGATGTATTTCGAAGGCGATCCGTTAATTCCGCTGTGCCCGATCGTCAAGACGATCAACGATCCGGTCGCGATCGCCGACCTCACCGCGGTGCTGGACATGGGTGCGACGACACCGATGGACAGCCGCGCCTACAAGTTCGACATCGTCCTGCGCGGCCGCCGTTCGACGTTCTTCGAAAACCGCCCGGAGGGTAACTGACCATGGCCCAGGCACTCAATCGCCTCAAGGAAAGCGCCTCCCAGACGGCTGGACCCTACGTCCATATCGGCCTGACGCCGAACTTTGCCGAGATCGCCGGCGTGTACTCCGACGACCTCGGCACATCGATGGTCAACGACAAGACCAAGGGCGAGCGCGTCACCATCACCGGACGCGTGCTGGATGGCACAGGCACGGCTCTGAAGGATGCGCTGATCGAGATATGGCAGGCCGATGCGGCCGGGCTCTACAACTCTCCGGCGGAAATGCGTGGAGCGGCCGATCCCAATTTCACCGGCTGGGGTCGCTGCCCGACCAACATGGACACCGGCGAGTTCCGGTTCGAGACGATCAAGCCTGGCCCGGTGCCGTTCAAGGACGGCCGCAAGATGGCGCCGCACATCACGTTCTGGGTCGTGGCGCGAGGCATCAATATCGGCCTTCACACGCGCATGTATTTTCCCGAGGAGACGGAAGCCAACGACAAGGATCCGATCCTGGGACGCGTCGAGCATCGCGTGCGCGTACCGACCCTGATTGCGGAAAAGGGCGACGACGGCTACAGGTTCGACATCCATCTCCAGGGCGAGAAGGAAACCGTCTTCTTCGACATCTGACGGGCAGGGCCGTGAGCGTATCTCCCTTCGATCATCCGGTTCTTGGCGGTCTCCTCGGCGACGAGGAGGTCTCGCGCTTTTTTTCCGCCGAGGCCGAAATGCAGGCGATGCTCGAATTCGAGATCGCGCTTGCCGGCGCCGAGGCGGCAGAAGGCGTCGTTGCCGAAGAGGCGGGCGCAGCGATTGCAAAGGCGCTCGGCGGCTTCGAGCCCGATCTTGAGCGCCTGCGGGAAGGCACGGCGCGCGACGGCGTTGTCGTGCCGGAACTGGTGAAACAGCTTCGTGCCGTGGTTGGCGAGCCGCACGGCTCTTCAGTTCATTTCGGAGCGACGAGCCAGGACGTAATCGACACCGGCCTTGCCTTGCGAATGGTTCGGATCACGACGCTTCTGGAACAGCGCCTCGATGGTATCGTGGCGTTTCTGGCCGAACTCGAGGAACGCGACGGGTCACGTGAGGTTATGGCCCACACGCGCATGCAGGCCGCGATTGCCGTGCCTGCGTCGCGAAAGATCGCGAGTTGGCGACAGCCTCTCGAAAGGCATCTCGACAGGTTTGGTCCGGTGCGCGCGGAGGTGGCCGTCCTTCAGTTCGGCGGCGCGGCGGGCACGCTGGAGAAGCTCGGCGAGCGCGCAGCGGCGGTGACGGAACGCCTTGCGAAAGCGCTGGGTCTGCGCGCCGTGTCGCAGGCACGGCATAGCGAACGCGACGGCATCACGGGCTTTGCCTCATGGCTGTCGCTGGTCACTGGCAGTCTCGGCAAGATGGGCCAGGACATCGCGTTGATGGCGCAAAGCGAAGTCGGCGAGATCCGGCTGGCCACCGGCGGGGGCTCGTCGGCGATGCCGCACAAGGTCAATCCGGTGGGAGCGGAGACGCTGGTTGCGCTGGCACGCTTCAACGCCACACTGGTTTCCGGCATGCACCAGTCGATGGTGCACGAAAATGAGCGCTCGGGTGCAGCCTGGACGCTGGAATGGCTCATCCTGCCGCAGATGGTCGTTGCGACGGCGGCTGCCCTTCGATGCGCGGAGGCCCTGCTGCGCGGCCTTTCGTTCACGGACGCGCGCTGAAGCACCAGTGCTGCCCATCCGATGCACGTCCTGATTCCAGAACAAATCAATGCTCGTTCCGCGTGCAAATTAAGCAGCCATTAACCGCTTTGTTGGAATTGTCCGCTGGCGGGCAGGCGATTACCAAACATCGATTCTGACGTCCCTTGTCGTTCCGGCAGGGGTGCCGACGGATTCGCGCAATGCCCCGATATCTTGATGAATTTTCGGACCGAGATGTCCGACGAGCAGGGGCTGCGTCTATGAGAATTAGCGGGAAGATTTATGCGATCGTCGGCCTGATGGGGCTCGTGGCGATCTCCATCGGCGGCATCGCGGGATACGCGCTCACCGAGTACAATCAGCGCATGACCGCTCTGGACAATGCGTCTGCTCGCACACAGCTTGGAGAGCGTCTCAACCGCTATGTCACTGCCGTGGTGATGGACACGCGCGGCATGTACGTGGCCAAGACGCCCGAGGAACTCAACCGCTACGCCACCGCGATCGAAGGCTGGCTGAATTCCATGGACCAGTTGCTGGTCGACTGGCGCCCGCTCGTTGACGAAGGCGGCGTCGCCGACTTCGACGCCGTCGTGGCGACCTCCGCTGCGTTCCGCGAATACCGGACCGAGACGATCAGGCTCGGCCGTGAGGAAGGGCCCGATGCGGCCAACGCCCATGGCAACAACGACGGCAACCGCGCAAACCGCAAGGCGTTTCAGGCCGATATCGATGCCGTCGTCGAGCGTGACCAGCAGAAGCTTGAGGACATCAGGGCCGAGATATCCACATTCGAGACACGAATGACGATGCTGATTGTCGGCGTCGTCCTTGTCGGGCTTCTGGCCGGCGTCGGGGCCGCGTCCTACATCGGCTCGTCGCAACTGAGCCGTCCGATCCGCCGACTTACGGAGACGATGAAGACCATCGCCGACGGCAACCTGGATGCGGACATTCCGTTTGCCGGGCGCAAGGACGAGATCGGCGAGATGGCTTCCGCCGTGGAGGTGTTCAAGCAGAATGGCATCAAGGTTCGTGAACTCAATGCCCAGGAAAAGTCGCTGCAGGCCAAGAGCGCCGACCTTCAGACCAGCATCGCCGAGGTTGTGGCCAGCGCCGTGCAGGGCAATTTCGCACGCCGCATCGCCAAGGATTATCACGACGAGGACCTCAACCGGTTCGCGGCCAGCGTGAACGAATTGGTGGCCAGCGTCGATTCAGGGATCGCCGAAGTGCGCCGTGTCGTCGCGAGCCTAGCCGAGGGCGACCTGACCCAGTCGATGGAAGGCAGCTTCCATGGCGCGTTCGGTGAACTGCAGCAGAACGTCAACGCCACGATGGCATCGCTGCGCGAAGTGCTTCGTGAGGTTCGCTCGACCTCAGACACGATCGGCGCCAACACGGTGGAACTGCGTACGGCGGCCGACGATCTTTCGCGCCGTACGGAACAGCAGGCCGCCTCACTCGAAGAGACGTCGGCCGCGCTCGACCAGATCACCGCGACAGTGAAGGAATCCACCGATCGTGCCCACGAAGCCGGGCGCATGGTCGACGAGGCACGCACCTCGACCGAGCAATCCACGAAAGTGGTCGCCGAGGCCGTGACTGCGATGAGCCGCATCGAGCAGGCTTCCGGGGAGATCGGGCAAATCATCAGCCTGATCGATGAAATCGCCTTCCAGACCAATCTACTGGCGCTCAATGCCGGCGTCGAGGCGGCGCGCGCTGGAGAGGCCGGTAAGGGCTTCGCGGTCGTGGCCCAGGAGGTTCGCGAACTGGCACAGCGCTCGGCGACAGCGGCCAAGGACATCAACACGCTGATCACCAAATCGTCAGGAGAGGTTTCCACCGGCGTGCGCCTCGTCACGGCGACCGGCGATGCACTGGACACGATCCAGCGCCATGTCGTGGAGATCAACGAGCATGTTCATTCGATCGCGCGTGCGTCCGGCGAGCAGGCGACAGGGCTGTCGGAGATCAACACGGCGATGAACCAGATGGACCAGGTCACGCAGCGTAATGCAGCGATGGTGGAGGAGACCACGGCGGCCACGCACCGACTGTCTGGCGAATCGTCGAACCTTGGCAGGCTGATTGCGCGCTTCAAGGTCGATGGCGCGGCAGTTGTGCGGGAAGCGGACCGCTACAGCGTTCCGTCGGCATCGCCGGCACGGGCACTGAGCCAGCGCGTTGCAGGTGCATTCGGGGTCGCCGCTGAATAAGCAGACGCGACAAGCGAAACGAAACCAAGGGCGGCCGCGATGCGGGCGCCCTTTTTCGTGTGCGCTACATCGCGTTCATGGTCAGGAGGTCGTAGGCGGCGACCTGTTCCTTGTCCTGATTGTAGACGCCGACATCCCAGCGCACCTCGCCATAATCGTCGTTGCGGCGGGTCTTGTGCTTGGCCGTTAGGCGCACGGTGATCTCGTCTCCCGGCGAGACCGGCTTCATGAAGCGCAGATTGTCGAGGCCGTAATTGGCAAGGACCGGTCCCGGCGCGGGATCGACGAACAGCCCGGCGGCGAAGGACAGGATGAGGTAGCCATGCGCCACGCGACCGGGGAAGAACGGATTGGCCTTTGCAGCCTCCTCGTCCATGTGGGCGTAGAACGTATCCCCGGTGAAGCGAGCGAAATGCTCGATGTCGTCGAGGGTGACCTGCCTGCTCATCGTCCAGATCGTCTGCCCCAGTTCGAGCTCGCCGAAACGCATGCGAAAGGGATGTTGCGGCTGTTCGATCGTCTCGCTGCCGCCGACCCATGTCCGGGTGATGCCGGTCATCAGCGCGGGGCTCGCCTGTATGGCGGTGCGCTGCATGTAGTGCATCACGCCGCGAATGCCGCCGAGTTCTTCGCCGCCGCCGGCTCTGCCGGGACCGCCATGAAGCATGTGGGGCAGGGGGGAGCCGTGTCCCGTCGCTTCCTTGCCGGTATCGCGATCGGCGAAATAGAGCCGTCCATGAAACGCACCTGACGCCTCGACCATGCGACGGGCAATGGTGGGGTCGTGCGTGAACACGGATGCCACCAGCGAGCCCCCGCCACGGTTTGCCAACGTCGCGGCGTGCGCGATGTCACGGTAGCCCATGACGGTCGCCACCGGGCCGAAAGCCTCGACGGAGTGGACGTCGGAGACGGCGTCCGGATCGTCGCAGGCAAAGAGCATGGGTGCTATGAATGCGCCCTTTTCGGCATCCGCATCGGCCAATTCGATGCGGTCGGGGTCTCCAAACACCAGTCTTGCCTCGCGGGCGATGGTGGCGGCTTTCTCGCGGACGTCCTCGCGCTGGGCAAGGCTGGCCAGCGCTCCCATGCGCGTCGCCTCGCTGCGCGGGTTGCCGACGAGTGTCTTCGCCAGCCGCTCCGACAGTGCCTCGATCACCGCCTGCCTGTGCGCGTCGGGCGCGATGATACGGCGGATCGCGGTGCATTTCTGCCCGGCCTTTGCCGTCATCTCGCGATGCGCTTCCTTGATGAAGATGTCGAACTCTGGCGTGCCAGGTGCAGCGTCGGGACCGAGGATTGAGGCGTTGAGGGAGTCCTGTTCGGCGATGAAGCGCACCGAATTGGCTATAAGGTTCGGCTTGCCGCGCAGCATGCCCGCCGTTGCCGCGGACCCAGTGAACGAAACCACGTCCTGGCTGCCGAGGATGTCGAGCAGATTTCCGGAAGAGCCAGCGATGAACTGCACCGCGCCGTCCGGCAACAGGCCGCTTTCGATCATCATGCGGAACGCGGCTTCCGCCACCCACGCGGTGGCCGAAGCAGGCTTGACGACGGCCGGCACCCCCGCGAGCAAGGTTGGCGCGAGCTTTTCCAGCATGCCCCAAACGGGGAAGTTGAAGGCGTTGATGTGGACGGCCACGCCTCGCAGGGAGGTCGCGACATGCTGGCCCACGAAATTGCCACCGCGTGATAGCTGCTCCCGCGCTCCGTCGATGAAGATCGTGTCGTCCGGCAGCTCACGCTTTCCCTTCGACGCATAGACGAACATCGTGCCGATGCCGCCATCGATGTCGATCATGGAGTCGGCCTTCGTGGCGCCGGTTTCATAGGAGAGTTCGTAGAGCGGCTCACGCCGGTCGTTGAGGTATTGCGCCAGCGCCTTCAGCATCGCGGCGCGCTGGTGGAACGTCATTTCGCGCAAGGCGGGACCGCCGATCGTGCGGGCATGGTCGGCCATCATGGCGAAGTCGAGGGCGTCGGCGCCGATTTCAGCGATCGCTTCACCGGTGACCGCGCTCATGAGACGGTTCACATTGCCGGATGGCGCGACCCACCGGCCGGCGGCATAACTGTGCAGGGATAGAACGGTCATGCGGTTGCTCCGTTGCTGTCTACGCACGCTGGCAGATGCGAAAAGCCGCGAAAGCGCACACGGCCGGTGCGTTCCGGCTCGCCGGCGAGGCGATAGTTGGGGAAGCGTTCGAGCAATCGTGCGATTGCGATGCGCCCTTCCATGCGGGCTAGCGAGAATCCGGCGCACAGATGCGGCCCTTGCGCGAAGGCAAGATGGCGGTTCGGCTTGCGTGACAGGTCGAGGCGGTCAGGCTCATCGAACTGGCGCGGGTCGCGGTTGGCGGCGCCGATGCAAAGATGGATACGCGTGCCCGCGGCGATTTCCTCGCCCTCGAACGTGACCGGCTGGGTGGTCATGCGGTTGCCAAGCTGATTGGGCGACTGAAAGCGCAGGAACTCGTCCACCGCCGTATCGACAAGCGCCGGCTCCGCCAAAAGGCGCTGCTTTTCCGCAGGCCATTGCAACAGCTCGTGGAGCGCATTGCCGATCAGGTTCGTCGTCGTCTCATGGCCGGCATTGAGGATGAAGATGCAGTTCTGCAGGAGTTCCACGTCGGAGAGCTGCTGGCCGTCATTGCCGTTGATGAGACGGGTCAGCACGTCGGTGGCGGGATCGCCGGGGTTTGCCCGCCGTCGCGCGGCAAGATCGGCGAGGTAGGCCTTGAACTCGGTCACGGCGCGGTTGCCGCGCTCGTGCTGCTCGGGTGTCAGCGTTGGCTCGAGCGCGCCGAGGATCGCCAGTGACCAGTCGCGCAACGGCCCTCGCTCCTCGTGCGGCATGACGAAGAGATTGCCGATGACCTCCACCGGGATGGCGGATGCAAAATCCTCGATCAGGTCGACGTCACCCTTGTCGGCCATGCGATCAAGCAAACCCTCGACAAGGGCAACGAGGCCGGTTTCCATCGCGGCGATGGCGCGTGGCGTCAGCGCGCCCATCATGATCTTGCGCACCCGCGTGTGCAGCGGCGGATCGTTGAAGACCAGGCTTGTCGTGTGGTGCTCGTAAAGCGGTGTGGCGCCGAACTTCGGCAGGAACTCCAGCTTCTTATCGGACGAAAAAGCGCTGGTATCGCGATAGACGCGGTCGAGGTCGGCATAACGCGACAGCATGACGGAGCCGTCGGCAAAGCGCTTGACGGGCGCATGCTCGAGAAGCGCGCGATAGATGGGAAACGGATCGTCGGCAAAGCCGGCAGGCAGTGCCGTAATCTCGAAGGACGCCGCCAGGTCGGCGCTTGCCGCTATGGTCGCAGTATGCATCGTTTCTCCTCCCGCGATGCTGTGACCGTATTATTGACCGGCCGGCCGGTTTATGCAAGTCTGCTGTCGTTGGCGAAGGGAGGATCGCATGACGTTGAATGCGGAGGAAGTTGCGCGCCGAAGCGCGGAGGCGATGTGGGCGAGGGATGACGCTTCGAAATGGCTCGGGATGAGCCTCGACGCGGTGGGGCCCGGGACCGCGACGACATCGTTCACCGTCGAGAGTCATCACACCAACGGGCATGACATCTGCCATGGCGGCTACATATTCACGCTCGCCGATTCCGCATTTGCCTTCGCCTGCAATTCGCACAATCGCATCGCCGTCGCCCAGCACAACACGATCACCTACGTCGCGCCGGGCCGGCTCGGCGACCGGCTGACGGCAGTTGCGCGGGAGATCGCGCTTTTCGGTCGGTCAGGCATCTGCGACGTCCGCGTCAGCGACCAGCATGGCAATCTCATCGCCGAGTTTCGCGGCGCATCGCGCACGATAGAAGGCAGGCATTTCGAGGAAAACGTCGCGGGAGGAGCCGTGTCATGAAGGATTTGACGCCGAGAAAGGAAGACCTCGACCCGATCGAAATCGCATCGCGCGACGAGATCGCCGCGCTGCAGCTGCATCGCCTCAAATGGTCGCTGGCGCACGCCTACGAAAACGTGCCGCATTATCGCAAGAGTTTCGACGCGGCGGGCGTCCACCCGGACGACCTGGCCTCTCTGGCGGACCTGAGACGGTTTCCCTTCACCGTGAAATCAGACCTGCGCGACAATTACGCGTTCGGCATGTTCGCTGTGCCGCGGGAGAAGGTGCTTCGCGTTCATGCTTCATCCGGTACCACCGGCAAGCCGACCGTCGTCGGCTACACGAAGAACGACCTCGATGTGTGGGCCGAATGCGTCGCCCGCTCGATGCGGGCATCGGGGACGCGCCCGGGCGACATCGTCCACGTCTCCTATGGCTACGGCTTGTTTACCGGCGGTCTCGGTGCGCATTACGGCGCCGAGCGGCTGGGCTGCACGGTGGTGCCGGTATCTGGCGGCATGACCCAGCGCCAGGTGACGCTGATCGAGGATTTCCAGGCGACCACCATCATGGTGACGCCGTCCTACATGCTGTCTATCCTCGATGAGTATCGCGCGCAGGGCCTCGATCCGCGCAAGAGTCCGCTGCAGGTCGGCATCTTCGGCGCAGAGCCTTGGACGAACGCCATGCGGGCGGAGATCGAGGATGCGTTCGACATGCATGCCGTCGACATCTATGGGCTGTCGGAGGTGATGGGACCGGGCGTTGCGAACGAGTGCGTCGAGACCAAGGACGGTCTCCATATCTGGGAAGATCATTTCTATCCGGAAGTGATCGATCCCGAAACCGGGGCGGTCCTGCCGGATGGCGAGAAGGGTGAACTGGTGTTCACATCGCTGACCAAGGAAGCGTTCCCGATTATTCGCTATCGCACGAGGGACCTGACACGCCTGCTTGCAGGAACGGCGCGCAGCATGCGGCGCATGGAAAAGATCACCGGGCGTTCCGACGACATGATGATCCTGCGCGGGGTCAACGTGTTTCCCACGCAGATCGAGGAGCAGATCCTCAAGGTCAGGGGGCTTGCCCCGCATTTCCAGATCGAGTTGCTGCGCGAGGGGCGCATGGACGAGATGGTGGTTCATGTCGAGGCGGCACTGGGCCATGCCGTCGACGAGGCGCGACGCGTGGCGGCCGCTGATCTGGTGGTGCGCATCAAGGACGTGGTCGGCGTGTCCGTGCGTGTCGACGTTACCGAGCCGGAGACGGTCGCCCGAAGCCAGGGCAAGGCGGTACGCATTCTCGATAACCGGCCGAAGATCTGATGGCCCGCACGCGCGCCAAGGACCATGACGAAAAGCGCGACGCGATCCTGCATCGTGCCGCCATGGTCTTTGCGCGCGATGGTTACGATCGCGCCTCGATGGCCACGCTCGCGTCGGAATGCGGCGTGTCGAAGGCGTTGCTCTATCACTACTATGCGTCGAAGGAAGCGCTGCTTTTCGACATGATCCAGAATCACCTGGCGGCTTTGGTTGAAGCGGTGGAGGAAGCAGATGATGCCACACTGCCGCCGGAGGACCGGCTCGAATTGCTCGTCGCGGCTCTCCTGGAGGCCTATCGCGACGCCGATGCCGAGCACAAGGTGCAACTGACCACACTGGCGCTGTTGCCGGACGACCAGCAGGAGCAGCTCAAGACCCTCGAGCGTCGCCTGGTCGTGCTGTTCGCCGAGGCGGTGCGTGCCGTCGATCCGGAAGCGTTCGAAGGCCGCGCGCTCCTCAAGCCCGTCACGATGAGCCTCTTCGGGATGCTGAACTGGGTCTATATGTGGTTCCGTGACGGTGGCCCGGTCAGCCGCGACGAATATGCAAGGCTCGCCACACGCCTGCTCGTCGGCGGTCTCAGAAGCCTTCCGCGCTGAGCTTGCCAGCCGCGCATCCGGCGTGGCATCTCATGCGGCAATGAGCCAAGCCGACAAACCAGCAACCGCCGTGCTCGACGCACTGATCGACCGCCTGCACGAACAGGGCCGGTTGCGTGTGTGGTCGCTGGTGGTCACGATTTTCGGCGACGCGATCGTGCCGCGTGGCGGGCGCGTCGCGCTCGCCACGTTGCAGGAAATCATCGAGAGGCTTCGCATCGAGCCGGGCGCATTGCGCACCGCCATGTCCCGGCTGGCGAGTGACCGCTGGGTGACGCGCGAGCGGCAGGGCCGCAATTCCTACTTCAGCCTTGATGCGCATGGCCGGCACGCATTCGACCTTGCTACCCGGCGCATCTATGCAGGTGCGCCACCAGGGTGGGCCGGCAAATGGACGGTCGCCATCGCGCCTCCCGGGAGCTCCAACGGCGTCGATCTTGCCAGCCACGGTTTCGTGCGCGTCAATGGTGCCGTCTTCCTGCGCGCCGAAACCGAAGACGCCACGGATGCGCGTGCGGAACTGGCCGACATGCTCGTTATTCATGGGGAAAGTGCGGAGCACCCCGAGGCCATCCGCGCGCTCTGGCCGGCCCAGGAAATCGCGGAAGCCTATCTTGCCTTCGCGGCATCCTTTGCACCGCTGAAGGAGGCACTCAATGGCGGTGCGGTGCTGCGCGGCATCGATGCTATGGCCGCCCGCACGTTGCTGATCCATGACTGGCGAAGGATCGTGCTGCGCGATCCGGGACTGCCTGCGGCGCTTCTACCAGCGGATTGGCCGGCGGAGGCTGCACGCCACACCGCCGGTGAGATCTATGCGCGGCTGGCCACGCCGAGCGAAGACTGGCTGGACAAGGCGGAACTGCCGCCTGTCGCCGATCCTGCGCGCTTCGCCACGCGCTGGCGCTAGTCCTCGAGATAGGCGAAGGCGGACGCTGCCGTCACCGCAACACGCTCGTCACCGGAAGCGCGCATTTCGACGCGCGTATAGGCCATGCGCTTGCCGTTCGAGAGCACGTCGACGCGGATATCCACGTCGCCGGGCTTGAGGGGGCGAATGAAATGTGTCGTCAGGTCCACCGTCGTGCACATGCGCATGCGTCCATTGAGGGCGGCGAGCGTGACGACGGCTGCAGTATCCGCAGCCGAGGCCGTGGCCTGGCCGCAGATGACGCCGCCGATGTGAACCAGCCGATCGTTGCGGGGAAGCACGAAGCTTCCTCCCTTGGCATCGAACGCCACGGGCTTCAGCCCCAGCTCGACGATCCAGGGTGCAAAGACCTTGGCAAGTGTCTCCTCGGCTTCCTGCAGGTCGAATGGCTGCGACATCGTTCCTCCTCAATGTGTTACGAAAACTTGCGCGCTGAGCGAATTTTTGTTACATATAACCCAATGCTGGGATGTGCCATTATCCGAGCATGGAGGAGATGCGATGTACAGCCAGGGACTGATCGGCGCGAAGACAGAGAGCGCCGAAGACCAAGCCTTTCTCGACGCCTTCCAGAAGCGCATTGACGCGGAGGAGAAGATCGAGCCCAACGACCCGATGCCGGAGGGGTATCGGCGAACTCTGGTGCGCCAGATTGGTCAGCATGCGCATTCGGAGATCGTCGGCATGTTGCCCGAGGGCAACTGGATCACGCGCGCGCCGTCTCTTCGACGCAAGGCTGCCCTGCTTGCTAAGGTGCAAGACGAGGGCGGTCATGGCCTCTACCTCTATTCCGCCGCCGAGACGCTGGGCGTTTCGCGCGAGCAGATGACCGAGGAACTGCTTGCCGGCAAGGCGAAATACTCCTCCATCTTCAATTACCCGACGCTGACCTGGGCGGATATCGGTGCCATCGGCTGGCTGGTCGATGGCGCGGCCATCATGAACCAGATTCCGCTGTGCCGCTGCTCCTACGGTCCCTATGCGCGCGCCATGATCCGCGTCTGCAAGGAAGAGAGCTTTCACCAGCGCCAAGGCTACGAGATCATGCTGACGCTGTCTCGCGGCACCGCTGAGCAGAAGGAACTTGCGCAGGATGCGCTGAACCGGTGGTGGTGGCCCTCGCTGATGATGTTCGGGCCGCACGACACCGAGAGCCAGCACGGCGACCAGTCGATGCGTTGGAAGATCAAGCGCTTCACCAATGACGAGCTGCGCCAGCAATTCGTCGACGCGACCGTTCCGCAGGCAGAGGTGCTCGGGCTCTCGGTTCCCGATCCCGAGTTGAAGTGGAACGAGGAGCGCGGCTCCTACGATTTCGGACCGATCGACTGGGACGAATTCTGGCGCGTGGTCAAGGGCGGGGGGCCGATGAACAAGGAACGGCTCGAGGCACGTCGCAAGGCGTGGGACGAAGGCACATGGGTGCGTGAGGCGGCGCTGGCGCACGCCGAGAAACGCAAGGCGCGCCGCGAGGCGGCAAGATTGGCGGCGGAGTAGGAGGCAACCATGGCAAAGAACGAAATCCCGCTTTGGGAAGTCTTCATCCGCCCGCGCAACGGGCTTGCACACAAGCATTGCGGCTCAGTCCATGCTGCCGATGAGGTGATGGCTCTGCAGGCGGCGCGTGACGTCTACACGCGGCGCGGCGAGGGCGTCTCCATATGGGTCGTGCCGTCGGCGACGATCGTCGCATCGGATCCGGAGCACAAGGACGAGAATTTCGAACCCGCAATGTCAAAGGTGTATCGCCACCCGACGTTCTACGACATCCCCGACGAAGTGGGACACATGTGATGACGGTCCCGCCCGAGGTTCTCACGACCTTCCTGCTCAGGCTTGCAGACGATCATCTCATCCTCGGTCATCGCCTTTCGGAATGGTGTGGCCACGCGCCGATGCTTGAAGAAGACCTCGCCATGCCCAACATCGCGCTGGACCTGATCGGGCAGGCGCGGGCTCTCTACCAGTATGCCGGCGAGGTCGAGGGCAAGGGGCGCAGCGAGGACGATCTGGCCTATCTGCGGCGCGAGCGCGAATATCTGAACTGCCTCATGGTCGAACGCCCCAACGGCGATTTCGCCCATACGATGCTGCGCCAGCTCTACTTCGCCGCCTTCATGCATCCTTTCTGGGAGCGGGCGTCCGCGTCCGCTGACGCGACGCTGGCGGGCATCGCTGCAAAGGCGGTCAAGGAACTTGCCTATCATGTCCGCCATTGCGGCGAGTGGGTGATCCGGCTCGGCGACGGCACGGAGGAAAGCGCGCGTCGCATGGCCGATGCGGTAGAGGCACTGGCGCCCTACGTAGATGAACTTTTCGAGACAGACCCGGTCAGCGAGGCGATCGCGGAGGAGGGCATCGCGCCGCGGCTTGACGATTTGCGTCCGGCATTCACGGCAACGATCGAGCGCGTCTTCGCCGAGGCGTTCCTCGACATGCCGGAGGCTGCATGGCCGCAGTCAGGCGGCCGTCAGGGGCGCCATGGCGAAGCGATGGGGTTCCTGCTGGCCGAGTTGCAACACATGCAGCGGACCTATCCGGGAGCGACATGGTGAGCATCGCCGTTGAGAGCGCGGAGATGGCTAGGGCAGCATGGGCGGCCGCCGCATCCGTGCCCGACCCGGAAGTGCCCTGCGTGACGGTGGCCGATCTCGGCATCCTTCGCGCAGTCGAGATCGAGGATGGCGTCGCGGTTGCCCGGGTTACCCCGACCTATTCCGGTTGTCCTGCCGTACTGGCGATCGAACTCGCGGTCGAGGCCGCCTTGCGGGATGCCGGATTCGAAGCGCGGGTCGAGCGGGTGTTTTCGCCCGCCTGGACGACGGAGTGGATTACCGCTGAAGGCCGCTCCAAGCTCCGCGAATACGGGATCGCGCCGCCGGCACGCGCGTCCAATTCGATCCGTGCGCTGTTTGGCGAGACGCAGGTCGATTGCCCGCGATGTGGCTCGTCCGAAACCGAGCGCGTTTCCGAGTTCGGGTCCACGGCATGCAAGGCGCTCTATCGCTGTGCGACGTGCCGGGAACCGTTCGACTATTTCAAGTGCATCTAGGCAGGCCGATGGCATCGAGATTCCATGAGCTGAAAGTGTCGGCGATTGCCCGTGAGACGCCGGAGGCGGTTGCCGTCGCCTTCGACGTTCCCGATGAACTCAAGGAGGCATTTTCCTTCCGCCCTGGCCAGTATCTGACCCTGTCGGCCGAGATCGACGGAAGGGAAGCGCGGCGCTCCTATTCGATCTGCTCGGCGCCGGGCGAGGCGACGTTGCGGGTCGGCGTCAAGCGGGTCGCGGACGGACGCTTCTCCAGCTTCGTCAATGAGAAGCTGGCGGTCGGCGACGTCATCCGCGTGATGCCGCCGGAGGGGCGGTTCACCTCTCTCGTCGGAGAGAGGCATGACTACGTCCTCATCGCGGCGGGCTCCGGGATTACGCCCATGCTGTCGATCGCAAAGACCGTGCTCAATCACGAGCCCGACAGCACGGTCACTTTGATCTACGGCAATCGTTCGACCGACACGATCATGTTTCGCGAGGAACTGGAGGATCTGAAGGATCGGCACATGCGCCGCTTTTCGGTCATCCATCTGCTGTCGCGCGAAGCGCAGGACGTGGATCTTTTCAACGGTCGCATAGACGGGGCGCGCATCGCACAACTGGCGGAGCGCGGCTTGATCGACCTTGCTTCGGCAGACGGGATCTTTCTGTGCGGTCCAGGCGAGATGATCGATGATGTGTCGGCGCGCCTGAAATCGCTGGGCATCGATGACGACCGCGTGCGCTTCGAACGTTTCACCCCGTCAGGCGATGCACCAAAGCCACGTCCGCGCTCGGCTGCGGCCCGAGAAGCCGCCGAGGAGGGCGTGAGCATCGAAATCGTTCTCGACGGCGTGCGCCGCAGCTTTCCAATGGGCGACGCTGATGCCAACGTTCTCGACGCCGCACATCGCGCCGGGCTGGAAATTCCCTATTCCTGCGCCGGCGGCATGTGCTGCACCTGCCGCTGCCGCGTGGCCGAGGGCGACGCCGAGATGGCCGTCAACTACTCCCTCCAGCCGTGGGAGGTCGAAGCCGGCTTCACCCTGGCCTGCCAGACGCGGCCGACCTCAAAGCGGCTGGTGCTCGACTTCGACGCGGCGTGACGCCTACTTCCCCGACCTGATATCGCTCAGCGTCTTCGTTGGCGTAATTGCCTCGGGATCGAGCTTGATCTCGATAATCGATGGCTTGCCGCTCGCGCGGGCTCGCTCGAAGGCAGGCGCGAAGTCGGCCGTCCTCTCGACAGTCTCGCCGTGGCCACCGAAGGCACGGGCATAGGCGGCGAAGTCGGGGTTCTGCAACGACGTACCGGACACGCGACCGGGATATTCGCGTTCCTGGTGCATGCGGATGGTGCCGTAGATGCCGTTGTTGAGAATGACGACGATGACCGGCAGGTGGTATTGCACAGCCGTGGCGAACTCCTGCCCGTGCATCATGAAGTCGCCGTCGCCGGCCCAGACGATGACTTCGCGGTCGCGGAAGATGTGCTTGGCGGCGACGCCGGCGGGCATCCCGTAGCCCATGGAGCCGGAGGTCGGGGCGGCCTGGGTGTTGAAGCGGCGATGCCGGTGGTAGCGGTGCATCCACGTGGCGAAGTTGCCGGCGCCGTTGCAGATGATGACGTCTTCCGGCAGCACCTCTTCGAGATACGACATGATCGGCCCCATATGCACGTCACCCGGGCCCGTGGCCGGCGGCGTCGACCACTCCAGATAGCTCTGGTGGAGTTCCTCGGTGCGATTTGCCCAGACCGGAGACTTGGCCGGCGACGTCCCGGCAAAGGCTTCCGCGAACGCGGCCGGCGTGGCGTTGATGGCGACGGTGGGCCGGTAGACGCGCCCGAGTTCATGCGGGTCGGGATAGACGTGCACCAGCGTCTGGTCGGGATACGGGCTCTTCAACAGCGTGTAGCTCGAGGATGGCATCTCGCCGAACCGGCAGCCTACCAGCAGGACGAGGTCCGATTCCTTGATGTATTTGCCCAGCTTCGGATTGATGCCGATGCCGACATCGCCGGCGTAGCTCGAATGGAGCTGATCGCAGAGCGCCTGCCTGCGGAACGAGCAGCCTGCCGGCAGCGACCACCGCTCCAGCGAGGCGCACATCTGCTTGATGGATGCTTCGGTCCAGCGCGTGCCGCCAAGAATGACGAACGGCCTCTCGGCCTTATCGAGCAGCGCGGCAAGGGCATCCATCTCCGGCTGTCCGGGCCTGGTTTCAACCGGGGTATAGGGCAGGGCAGCCACGGCCTCGACCTCGTCGGTCAGCATGTCCTCAGGCAGGGAAATGACCACCGGGCCAGGACGGCCGGAGGTGGCGACAGCGAAGGCTCGGGTAAGAAGTTCCGGAATGCGGGTGGCGTCGTCTATCTCGACCACCCATTTGGCGATCGAGCCGTAGAACGCCTTGTAGTCGACTTCCTGGAACGCCTCGCGCTCCTTCATGTCGCGGGCGACCTGGCCGATGAACAGCAGCATCGGCACGGAATCCTGCCGCGCGATATGCACGCCGGCTGACGCATTGGTGGCGCCGGGGCCGCGCGTGACGAAGCAGATGCCCGGCTTTCCCGTCAGGCGGCCGTGACAGTCAGCCATCATCGCGGCACCGCCTTCCTGGCGGCAGATCACTGTTTCGATGCTGGAATCGTGCAGCGCGTCGAGCACTGCGAGATAGCTCTCGCCGGGAACGCAGAAGAGGCGGTCGACACCGTTTGCCTCCAGCGCGTCGACGATCAATTGTCCGCCGGTTCTCATTTCGCTTTCTCCTGCAGTTCCGCGAGGATTTCATCCGTATGCTGGCCGAGGCGCGGCGACGGGCGATCATATTTCAGGGGGGTGCCGTGCATCACCATGGGCGCACGCACGGACGGGAGCGTGTTGCCCATTCCGTCGTCCAGGTCCACCCGCATGCCACGCGCGATCACTTGCGGATCCTCGAACATCTCGGCGATGTTGTTGATCGGGCTGGCGGGAACGGAGGCGGCATCCAGCAGCGGCAGCAGCTTCTCGCGCTCCCATTGCGCAAGCGTCGCGACAAGCGTCTCGCGCAGTCGGACACGATTGGTGACCCGCGTCGGATTGGTCGCGAAGTCCGGATCGGTGGTCATGGCGTCGAGCCCGACCACCTTGCAGAAGCGCTGGAACTGGCCGTCATTGCCGACTGCGAGAATGAAGAAGCCGTCCTTCACCGGAAGCACCTCGTAGGGTGCGATGTTCATGTGGGCATTGCCCATCTGTACGGGCGCATTGCCGGAGACGAGATAGTTCAGGTTCTGGTTGCCGAGGATCGAAACCTGCGTATCGAGCAGCGCCATGTCGATATACTGGCCTTCGCCGGTCTGCTCCACATGGCGCAACGCCGCCTGGATCGCGATGACCGAATAGAGCCCGGTAAAGACATCGGAGACCGCAACACCCACCTTCTGCGGTTCGCCGCCCGGCTCGCCGGTGATCGACATCAGCCCGCCGATACCCTGGATAATGAAGTCGTAGCCTGCGCGCGGCGCGTACGGGCCATCCTGGCCGAAACCGGTGATGGAGCAATAGATGAGACGCGGATTGATCGCCTTCAGGCTCTCATAGTCGAGACCGTATTTCTTGAGGCCGCCGAACTTGAAATTTTCCAGCAATATGTCTGCGGTGGCGACGAGCTGGCGAATTGTCTCCGCCCCTTCCGGGGTGGAGAAGTCGATCGCGACCGAACGTTTGCCGCGATTTGTGGAGTGGTAATAGGCCGCGGAAAGATTCTCGCCGTCTTGGCTCATGACGAAGGGAGGTCCCCACTTGCGCGTGTCGTCGCCGCCGTCGGGATTCTCGACCTTGATGACGTCCGCACCGAGATCGGCCAGCACCTGGCCGGCCCAGGGGCCCGCCAGGATGCGGGCGAGCTCGATCACGCGTATGCCCTTGAGCGGCGGTTCGGCCATGGGGGTCAGCCTCCTCTTGCTGTTGAGGCTGCCTAGCAGATCGCACACCCGGGGTTAACCGAAAACTCCGAATAGCTTCATGAGGATTCCGCATCATTCCGAGTCCTGACGACGACCTGCCGTTCTGCCCAGTCGGCGAAATCTGCCATGATGAGATCGCGATTCAACTCGTTGAGGGATTCGTGGCGGTTCTGCGGATAAATCGTTGAAACGAGATTCGAAAAGCCCGTCCGGCGCATCCGGGTCGCGAGCCCTTCGACGACCTTTCCTCGCCCGGTGGAAGGGTCCATCCCGCCACCAACGAGGTGGAACGGCATGTCGCGAGGAACGGCATCGAAATTTCTCTCGTCCGCGGCCTGGAAGATGAGGTCGAAGATCGCCTTCCACATTCCTACCGACGCATCCCACCCGCACAGCGGATCCGCGACATATCTGTCGACTTCATCGTGATCACGCGAAAGCCAGTCGAATGCGGTCCTGCCGTCCGACACCTGATTGCCCCAGGTGGCGAATGTCAGCTTCGGCATCATGCGTGAGGGTACGTCGGATCCAAGGCGGAATCGTTCCCAGGCAAGCACTGCCTGAGCGGCCCGGCCTGCAAGTCCTGCGCTCAACGTGGCATTCCATATGGCAGCGCCGGCCACGCTTCGCGGATGCCTGGACACGAAGTTCAGTGCAATGAGCGCGCCCATCGAATGTCCGAAGACGATCACCGGTGTGCCCGGGTGTTCACTTGCAATCAAATCGTGGACGGCGAGCACATCGTCCATAACTTTGTCTAATGCGGGTTCTTTCCCGAACGAGCCCAACGGCGCATCGGGTGCGCTTGTATGGCCGTGGCCGCGATGATCGTGCACATAGACCGCAAAGCCTCGGGACGTGAGAAATGATGCAAAGCGCGCATATCGTGCGGCGTGCTCGGCCAAGCCGTGATTGATCTGAACGATTGCGCGGGGCGCTTCGGCGGGCAGGGCAACCAGAAGATTGAGCGTTGCGCCGGTCGGAGAATGCAGGCGTTGCTGGCGCTCGAAGGTCATGTTCACCCATTCGGTTTTTTGCGAAAGACTTTCAACCGGCAGCACGAGGCGCGAGTTGCCCGTTCGATAGACTTGTTATCTCCGAATTATCCCTCGGTTTGCCAGCGTTTTCATCACGCATGCGCGTGGAATGGGCAATCCATTTCCATGCCGAATAGGTGTGCATGGGACTTGCCAAGTACCATGGCGCGCTGTTTCATGGACGCTCACAACAAAAGACTAAATCCAGAGGGTCGTCGATGTTCACACGTAGAACGTTTTCACTGGCCGCCACGATGCTGGCGGGCGGCATTCTTGTCGGTGCGGCCGCCACGCCTGCTGCTGCGCAGACGGACATAGCCTTCACGCTCGATTGGCGTTTCGAGGGGCCTTCGGCAGGCTTCTTCCTGGCCCAGGACAATGGCTACTTCGAAGAAGAGGGGCTTAACGTCACCATCGACACCGGCGCCGGCTCGGTCGAGGCCATTCCGCGTGTCGCCACGGGCACGTATCAGATGGGCTTCGGCGACATCAATTCGCTGATCAAGTTCCTCGACCAGGACCCCGGCCAGGCCGTCAAGGCGGTCATGATGGTCTATGACGTGCCGACATTCTCGGTCGTCGGCCGCAAGTCGTTGGGCATCACCGAAGATCCCAAGTCGCTTGAAGGCAAGACACTCGGTGCACCGCCGCCGGACGGCGCGTTCGCCCAGTGGCCGGCGTTCGTCGACATTGCCGGCATCGACACCTCCGACATTACCATCGAGAGCATCGGCTTCCCGGTGCGCGAGCCGATGCTGGCGCAAGGCGAGGTCGACGCCGTCTTCGGCTTTGCCTTCTCCGTCGTGCTCAACCTCAAGGCCCAAGGCGTGCCGGAAGAGGATATCGTGCCGATACTGATGGCCGAAAACGGTCTTGATCTCTATGGCAACGCCATCCTCGTGAACACGGAGTTCGCCGAGGCCAATCCCGATGCGGTCAAGGGCTTCCTGCGCGCGCTCGCCAAGGGCTTTGCAGATGCCGTTGCAGATCCTGCCGCGGGAGCCGCCGCGGTCCTCACGCGCAACGACATCCTCGATCTCGATGTCGAGATCGAGCGGCTCACCATGGCAAACGAGATGAACATCAACACGCCTTACGTCCAGGAGAATGGCTTTGGCGGCATCGACATGGAGCGGCTCGGCCGCGCCTTCGAGCAGCTCACCGTTTCGATGGACCTGAGCGGGCAGGTAAAGCCCGAAGATGTCGTCGACCTGCAGTACCTGCCGCCGGTCGAAGAGCGCCAGTTCAAGTAGGGGACGGGACTGCCGCCTCCTGGTCTCCTCGTCGGGAGCCGGAGGCGGCATCCTTCGCTGCGCTGTCCACCGGGAGGCGCGGGAAAAGGCGCAGGAGAGGGCATCTGGATGGCCGACCATCTGGTCACGATCGACAACGTCGACATGCGTTATGGCGGGGCAGGCGGCGTGCTTGCCGTCTCCGGCTTGACGTTGAATGTCGAGAAGGGCGAATTCGCAGCGGTGGTGGGCCCTTCCGGCTGCGGCAAGTCGACCCTGATGCGGCTTGTCACGGGGCTTCATATTCCCCAGACGGGTGTGGTGAAAGTGGCCGGCGCCCAGGTGACGAAACCGATCTCCATCGTCGGCATGGCGTTCCAGAACCCGACGATGCTGCCGTGGCGGACGACGCTCGACAACATCCTTCTGCCACTGGAAATCGTCGAGAGGCACCGCAAGCGACTGCGCCGGCACAAGGCGGAGTATGTCGAGCAGGCAGAGCGGCTGCTCGAGACCGTCGGCCTGAAGGGGTTCGGCGACAAGTTTCCGTGGCAATTGTCGGGCGGCATGCAGCAACGCGCCAATCTGTGCCGGGCACTGATTCACGAGCCGGAGCTCTTGATGCTCGACGAGCCGTTTGGCGCGCTCGACGCCTTCACGCGCGAGGAATTGTGGCAAGTCATCCGCGATCTGCACGCAGCCCAGCAGGTGACCATCGTGCTCGTAACCCATGATCTGCGCGAGGCGGCCTTCCTCGCGGACAGGGTGTTCGTCATGAGCGCGCGCCCTGGCAAGGTGCTTCACGAGCACCGCATCGCCTTTCCTCGTCCGCGCGATCTCGAACTGATGTACCAGCCGGCCTTCACGGAAAAGGTCCACGAGTTGCGCGGCGAGATCGCGGATGCGAGGCAGGCGGCATGAGCGCGCAGGAAAAGAAGCCCGGGCTCAACTGGATCAAGCTGGCGCCGTGGATCTACACGCTCGGTCTGTTCCTGATCTGGGAAGTGGGTGTCAGGCTGTTCGACATCCGTCCGACGATCCTGCCGGCACCCTCGGCGATCGCCGGTGCGCTCTACCAGTACTGGCCCGCCATCCAGCGCCATTCGATCCAGACGCTGTTCACGACGACGCTGGGTTTCGGGTTGGCCGTGGTCGGCGGCTTGGCGCTGGGGCTTCTGGTGGGCTGGTCACGCGTAATCTATGCGGGGCTCTACCCGCTGATGGTTGGCTTCAACGCGATCCCCAAGGTCGCGGTCGTGCCGATCCTGGTCATCTGGTTTGGCATCGGCACGATCCCTGCCGTGCTCACCGCTTTTTTGATTGCGTTCTTTCCGATTGTCGTCAACGTCGCCACGGGCCTTGCGACTATCGAGCCGGAGACCGAGGACGTTCTGCGTGCGCTTGGAGCGAAGAAGATCGACATCATGCTCAAGGTCGGCATTCCCCGGTCGATGCCGTATTTCTTCGGCTCATTGAAGATCGCGATCACGCTGGCTTTCGTCGGTTCGGTGATTTCGGAAACGATCGCGGCCAATTCCGGCCTCGGCTACATGATGTCCGCGGCGCAAAGCCAGTTCAACGTGCCGCTGGTTTTTGCCGGCCTCATCATGCTGGCGATCGAAGGTATCGTAATGTACGCCCTCATGGCCTGGGTGGAAAAGCGCATGACCGGATGGGCGCATCGCAGCCAGCTCGCCAACGGGTAGAACTTGCAGCGCCGAAGGCCCGTAGCGTTCCGGGCCCTTTCATCGAGGCGATGGGCTACCAGCCGAACTGGAATGTCGCGCCCGTGCGGCCATTGCCGTTCTGCGCGACATGGCCGCTGGTGTTCCGGCCGAACTGGAAGAGGCCGTAGGCGTTGCCGTTGCCGCGTTGCGATACCGTGCCCTGGTGGCCATTGCCGTCCTGATGAACGACGCCGAAATTGCCCCGGCCGTCCTGAGCGACGCCTGCGGAATTGCCATGACCGTTCTGCCTGACGGCGGCGCCGCTCTTGACTGAGTTGACGATCGAATAGATCGCGAGACCCGCACGCATCGCACGCTCCTGGTCGGCGTTGGTCGGCTGCAGATTGATGCTCAGCGAGCCGCCGGCCTGCGCCGGTGCCGCAAGTGCGGATGTTGCGAGGATGATGGCGGTAAGCGCGGCGGCGAGGGGCTTGCGGGTCATCTCTGGTCTCCTTGGATCGTTGGTTGAATTCAATGCAAGGAGACTATGCCTGGGGCGCTGAACCGGATCGGAACCGGCCGTTCATCCGGCATTAAGATGAGGACCACCGATTGCGCATTGCAATCAGAATGAATAGCTGGAAAGCTGAGGGCGGTTTCGGAGCACGCAATGCTGCACATCTACGGTCATCCGTTCGCGTCCTTCTATTGGAAGGTGCTGATTGCGCTCTATGAGCGTGAGGTGCCCTTCGAGTTCCTGATGGTCGATCCCGAGCACCCTGAAAACAGCGACGCAATCAAGCTGCTGTCGCCGACCGGGCAGTTCCCGGTCCTCGTCGATGGAGATCGCACGGTCATCGAGTCCGCAGCGATCATCGAGTATCTCGACCTTCATCATGGCGATGCGCCGCCAATGGTGCCCGCCGATCCGCGCTTCGCGATCCAGGCGCGCCAGATGGACAGCATCTTCGATGACTATGTCCAGGGACCTATGCAGCGCATGGTCTTCAACGTGCTGCGCGATGAAGACAGGCGAGACCCCCACGTCGCCGACGAGGCGACGGCAGCACTGGACAAGGCATATGTGTGGCTTGAGCGTTGGTTCAAGGGAAGGGGGTGGGCTGCGAACGACACTTTCGGCATTGCAGACTGCTCCGCAGCCCCGGCGCTGTTCTATGCTCACTGGGCCTACCCGATTGCGCCCAATTACGAGGCGTTGCACGCGTATCGCGCGCGGTTGCTTGAGCGGCCGTCGATCGCCCGAGTCGTCGACGAGGCGAGGCCATGGCGTGCGTATTTTCCGCTCAAGGGCGATCGCTCGCCCGACTGAAACACGGCGAGCGCGCTGCCCAAAGACGAGGCGCGCTCGCGATCGCTTCATATCTGGTGGCGTATGACGTCTTCGCAGGCATAGGTTCGGCCACCCGCTTTCACTTCGAGCCTGACGTTGTAGGGACCGCCATTGCCGCCGAGCATGACGGAGCCGAGTGTCTCGGTCTGCCCGGAGCGGGTCTCGAATTCGCCGCCCTGGTTGATGTTTGCTCCCGGGCCGGTGACGACGAGCCGGTAGGTGCCCGCCATTGGCTCGCGCGATGACGCCCTCGCCTCGATGCCGCTCATGCCCGCTGACGCCGTCTCGACGATCTCGCAGTGCAGTGCTGCGCCGCTGTCATTGCCGGCGGATGCGAACCCCGTGCCCGCGACGGCGGCGAGGCCGAGCGCGGCAAATGCCAGATGCTTGCTGGATACGGTCATGACTGAACTCCTTTGACGGGCAGGGAGGATCGTTTTCCTCCCTGCCGGGTGGCCTGTTTGCGTGTCAGCGGCATGTCTGGACGAAGGCAGAGACATTGCCGCTGCCCGTCTGCCTGACATCGGCCGCGCATCCGTCGCCCACCTGGACGCCGGCGGTGATGTTGCCGCGCCCATCCTGAATGACGATGGCGTTGTGGTTGGAGCCGAACTGGGCGACCCCTGCCTCGTTGAAGCGCCCGCGCTGGTTGGCCTGCGCGGTGTTCCGCCGGCCGTTCTGGCCAATCGCGATGGTGTTGCCGCGGCCACGCTGGTTACCAATGGCACTGTTGCGCCACCCATCCTGATCGACGCCGATATTGTTGTTGTGGCCCGTCTGTCGTCCGCCGGCTTCGTTGCGGTGGCCGTGTTGCTGCAGCCAGATGCCGTTGGCCATGGCTGGAACGGAGGTGAGGCCCATGACGGCGGCGAGGGCTGCGGTGATGATGATCTTGGTGTTCATTGTCGTGCTCCTGATCGCTTGGCGTTCCTCTCGAGAACGATGCGACTATGGCCAGTGCCGTTCGAACGATGGCTGAACCACGTATTCAGCGAGCGTTCACCGAGGATGCCACTTGACCGCGACCCCGCGAGTGCAGACATTTCTGACGTTGGGGAACGGAGGGCGCAGCGTGCAGGATGTCGAAGAGGCAAAGCCGGATCCGGCGCAACCGCGCCCGATGTTCCGGGCATCTGACTTCGTGTCGCCGACGATGGCATTCGTCATTTTTGCACTGGGGCTGCTGGCCGGGTTCCCGATCGCGATTTTCGGCTTTGATCTCCTCCTCGACAATGCAGCCCCGCTGTTCTCCATCCTGCTTGGGCTGTTTGCCTTCGTCGTTCTGATTACCGTGCTGATCCTCGCTTTCCGTCGTCCGATCTGGGAGCGGATGTTCCGCTACGGACAGGTCGAGATGGACCGGTTCGCACAACCGCTGGCAGAAGTGGCGCGCTTTGCCGCCCAGCAGAAGGCGCCCGAGGCGACGGATGCGGCCCGCAATCTCGCCGAGATGGTGCTTGCCCGCTATTCGTGGGTGGTGACACGTCGCTGGCTAGTCGCAACGCTGACCGGCTTCATCGCGGCGATCGCCGCGCTTGCCGGCTCGGCTCTGCTGTTTCACCAGAACCGGTTGCTGGCGGTGCAGAACGAGCGGATCACCGAGCAGACCGAATTGCTGGTGACGCAAATCGAATTGGGTGAAGCGCAGCGCAGCACATCGATCGTGCCGGAGCTCCTGTCGATCGGCGATGCGCTCGGCCAGGAGACGTCCGCACTGCGTCGCGCCGCGAATGCCGACAACCAGGGCAATGACGGTGAGGAAGCGCAGATCGTGCTCGCCGACTACGACCTTTCCAATGCGTTGCGGGCACGCATCGTTGCCGCCAGCATTGCCGCGCGGCCTTACCGCTATCTCGTCTCGTCGCTCACGCGGGCGAGCGAAGAGGAGATCACCCGCCAGGCGCTGCAGCGCCGCACCGACCTGACGAATATCGTCGAGTCATTGGGCGAGCAGCAGAGACGATCCGATGAAGTGCTTGGGGCGACACCGGAAGATGGTCGCCTGACCGACCGCGTCGTGAGCCCGGAGCGGGGTCAGTTGCTGGTCATGCTCTATAATTCCGGCGTGATCGAGACGGAGTACCTAACCTTTAACGGCGCCGACTTCTCATTTGCGGAAGTCCGCTTGCGCACGCTCGCTCAAATGAGCTTCCAGCACGCGCTGATGCGCCATGCCGACTTTTCCGGCATCGTGCTCAACTCCGTCGATTTCGGCGCTGGGTATGTCGAGGGCGCGCGATTCCGCCGGTCCGAACTGATTTCCGTCCGGTTCGCGGGCATCGCATCCGATGCAATAAAACCGCCGATGAAATCCGATCCCGGCGTCGAGGTCTGGAACACCCATCTCGCGGGCGCGGATTTCACCGGGGCAAGACTGTTTGCAACGACGTTCGCCGACAGCCAGGCGCTGGCGGTGGCATTCGACGGCGCGCTGATTGCCAATACGAACTTCCGTAACGCATCGATCGCCGCTTCAACGTTTCGGCACGCGATGATCTGGGACTGCGACTTTTCCGGCGCCTACCTGCAGAGTGTCGATTTCGATGGTGCGATCGTCTTCAAGGACAGCTTCCTCGACGATCTGGCCGCCGTGGCGCAGCCCGGCACATTCGTGCCCGAGCGCTTCGAGCTTGAGCCGCTGGGGGCGGGCGAGCTGGCCAGCCATCCCCACAGCGCTTATTTCTGGCGGGTGGAGGGGCTCGAGCAGAGCAGGGCGTGGCGCGTGCGCCGCGTCGGCGAATTCGAGTAGGCCCACGCGCTTCGCCCACGCCGCCTTGCGTGCCGACGCCCCTTGGCCTACATACGCGCCGATCCAGCATGCCGCCACCGGTCGAGCCGGGCAGCGCGGCATCCCCACCAGATTTCGTCCAAGAGGGTTTCGGCTTCATGGCACGCCAGTTCATCTATCACATGTCGGGTCTCACCAAGGCTTACGGCGCCAAGAAGGTTCTCGAAAACCTTCATCTGTCATTCTATCCCGACGCGAAGATCGGCATTCTCGGCCCGAACGGCGCCGGTAAGTCCACAGTGCTCAAGATCATGGCGGGCATCGACAAGGAGTGGAGCGGCGAAGCCTGGCTCGCGGACGGCGCGACCGTTGGTTACCTCGCGCAGGAGCCGCAGCTTGATCCCGCTCTCGACGTGTTCGGCAATGTCATGGAAGGCGTGGCGAAGAAGACCGCTATCATCGAGCGCTACAACGAACTGATGATGAATTATTCGGACGAGACGGCCGACGAATCCGCCCATCTCCAGGACGAGATGGATCGTCTCAATCTGTGGGACCTCGAGCAGCAGGTCGAGATGGCGATGGAAGCGCTTGCGTGCCCGCCCAAGGACGCGGATGTCACCACGCTATCGGGCGGCGAACGCCGGCGCGTCGCGCTCTGCAAGCTGCTTCTGTCCGAGCCTGACCTGCTGCTGCTCGACGAGCCAACCAACCATCTCGATGCCGAGACAACGGCGTGGCTGGAAAAGCACCTACGCGCCTACAAGGGCTCGGTCATCCTGATTACCCACGATCGCTACTTCCTCGACAACGTCACCGGCTGGATTCTCGAGCTCGACCGTGGCCGCGGCATTCCATACGAAGGCAACTACACCGCCTATCTAGAGGCTAAGGCCAAGCGCATGAAGCAGGAAGGCCGCGAGGACGATGCCCGCCAGCGCGCCATCAGCCGCGAGCGCGAGTGGATCTCATCCAGCCCGAAGGCGCGCCAGACCAAGTCGAAGGCGCGTATACAGGCGTTCCAGGACCTGCTGGACGCCGCCGACAGCCGCCGGCCAAGCGATACCCAGATCGTCATTCCCTATGGCGAACGCCTCGGCAATGTCGTCATAGAGGTCGAGGGCATTTCGAAGGGGTTCGGCGACCGGCTGCTGATAGACGATCTCAGCTTCAAGCTGCCCCCCGGCGGCATCGTCGGCGTGATCGGGCCGAACGGCGCCGGCAAGTCGACGCTGTTCAAGATGATCACGGGCCAGGAGGCCGCCGACACGGGATCGGTGCGGGTCGGCGAAACCGTCAAGCTCGGCTATGTCGACCAGAGCCGCGATGCGCTCGATCCGGACAAGACCGTGTGGGAAGAGATTTCCGGCGGCGCCGAGGTGGTCAAGCTGGGCAAGCACGAGGCCAATACGCGCGCCTACTGCTCGTCCTTCAACTTCCGTGGTGGAGACCAGCAGCAGAAGGTCGGCAACCTGTCGGGTGGCCAGCGCAACCGCGTGCATCTGGCCAAGATGCTGAAGACCGGCGGCAACGTCCTGCTCCTCGACGAACCGACCAACGATCTCGACACCGAAACGCTGGCCGCGCTGGAAGACGCGCTGGAAAGCTACGCCGGCTGCGCTGTCATCATCTCGCACGATCGCATGTTCCTCGATCGGCTTGCGACCCACATCCTCGCCTTCGAAGGCGACAGCCATGTCGAATGGTTCGAAGGCAACTTCGAGGATTACGAGCAGGACAAGATCCGTCGTCTGGGACCGGAGGCGGTCAATCCGCACCGGATGACATACAAGCGTCTGACGCGGTAGTATGGAGCCTCTCAACGGGGCTCCCTTCCATGTTCAAGACGATATTCCTGACCTGCGCTCTGGCGGTTTCGATTGCCGCCGGAGTGTCTTCCGTCCAAGCAAAACCGGCGCGCTGCTTCACGACGGATGACGGGTACTTCCCGTGTGATTTCAGAGTGCTTGACCAAGACGGAAGTTTCGAGGTCTCGGCGCGCGGCCTTCCGACCTACACGCTCCTGATTGACACGCCGGGCTTTGCGGCCGCCTTCCTCAACTTCGGCGATCGCAACATCGCGCTGCCGGGCATGTACGTCCGCCGCAGCGACGACGCGGCGTGCTGGTCGAATCCGGAAACCGACACCCGCATCTGCGCATGGTGAGACCGTTCTTCGCCGGTTAAGCTGACGTAAAGGCCGGCGGCCTAAACATCATGGACGCGACCTCGGGACGGCCGCGCCGCAGCCTGGCGGCTGCATGTTCGGGACGGGAAGTATGAAGCGCGTCATCATAAGTGGCAGCGGGGTCAGCATACCCGAGGCCGTCATCACCAATGAAGATCTGGTCGACAGCTTCAATGCCTGGGTCGATCGGGAAAACGGCGACCGTGCCGCGCGCGGCCTGGAGCCGCTGCAAAAGTCGAGCGCCGACTTCATCCACCATGCGTCTGGGATAAGACGGCGCCACGTGCATACGCGAGAGGGCATCCTCGATATCGACCGCATGACGCCGCGCATCGCCGCGCGCGACGACGACGCGTTGTCGGTGCTTGCCGAATTCGGTGCCGCTGCGGCGCGCGCCGCGCTGGCCGACGCATCGATGCCGGCCGACGAGGTCGACCTCGTGATTTGTGCGTCGTCGCACCTGCAGCGCCTCTATCCGTCGATCGGCATCGAAATCCAGCAGGAGATCGGCGCGCGCGGAGCTGCCTTCGACCTCAGCCTGGGTTGCTCGTCGGCCGCCGCCGGCGTGCATGTCGCCTTCAACCTGGTGCGCTCCGGCGCGCATCGCAGGGCGCTGGTGGTCACCCCGGAACTGATCACCGCGCATCTGAATTTCCGCGACCGCCAGACCCATTTCATCTTTGGCGACGCGGCGACGGCTCTTCTCATCGAAGCCGTCGAAGAGGATGACCGTCCAGCCGGTCGCTTCGAGGTGCTCGACACGCGCAACTGGACGCAGTTCTCCAACAATATTCGATCGAACTTCAGCTACCTGAATCGGGCGGCCCAAGAGGATGTGAGTGTCATCGCCACCGAGGGGAACCTGATCAAGCAGCAGGGCAACAGGGTCTTCAAGGACGTGACCGTCGCCAGCCACCGGTTCATTGTCGACTTCCTCGCAGAGCACGGGCGGACGCCCGACACCGTGCGCCGCTTCTGGCTGCACCAGGCCAATGCGCGCATGAACCAGATGATCCTCAAGCTCGCCTTCGGCCGTGAGATCGGCCACGACACCGCACCCATGGTGCTGGAGGAACTGGGCAACACGGCTGCCGCCGGCGCCGTGGTTGCACTCCACCAAAACCACAAGGACATGGCGCCGGGGGAATACGGACTGCTGTGCACCTACGGAGCGGGATATTCGATCGGCGGCGCGCTGTTGCGCATGATATAGCATCGCTTTGGCGAATGGAATGATCAGCGCTTTTGGCTGGACGCCGGTCGCTGCCGAAGGCATTTTTGCACCTGCGATATGAGGTGCGATGCGAAATGTCCGATCTGTTTGAACAGCGTCATGACGAGCCGGAAATCCTGCCCGCCCGGAAGCTGCTGGCCCACGCAACCGGCGTCTTCGTCGCGTCGGGGCGAGACTTCATCACGACGGCCGTGGACGCGCTGGAACTGACTTTCGAGGGCGTCGCCGGTGATTTTCACGCCGGTTATACGCGGCACTCTGGCGGTCGTGAGCCCTGGTATGCGCGTGGCACCGAGATGCGCAACGAACGCCAGCTTTCGATCGTGGCCGCCGACGAACTGGCCGTCGTTGCTGCGCGGATGGGCATAAAGACAATCGAGCCGGAATGGATCGGGGCAAATCTGGTCATCCAAGGCGTGCCGAGGCTTTCGATGCTGCCGGCGGGGACGATGATGTTCTTCAAGGGCGGCGTGACCCTCAAGGTCGATGCGCAGAACGGCCCGTGCCGAATCGCCGGGCGCGCGGTGGCCGAACGCGCCGGCATGGCAGACGTCGAAGCAGGCTCGTTGTCATTCCCGAAAGCCGCCAAGCGCCTGCGCGGCGTGGTCGCCTGGGTCGAGAAGCCGGGCAGGGTGGAGACAGGCGAAGAGGTCTCCGTGCGGATACCGGAGCAATGGGTGTATCGCTAGGGGCAGTCGGCAATGGGCAGCCGGCACTGGGGAAAACGTGCCGGGACTTGATGGCGGTTCAAGTTGAGCAATTCTCCCCACTCCCCACTCCCCACTCCCCACTCCCCACTCCCCACTGCCTTCGACCTACTCCCCGTCTTCCACGTCGAGCAACCGCGTCGCCCGCCATCTCGTCAGCGTTTCGTTTATCTCGTCGACGACGAAGAAGCGGGCCGCGTCGCGGTCGTAGCCGTCCTCCAGCAACGCATCATAGCTGGAATGCTCGTGGCGGACATAGGTGATGGTTGCAATCCAGACCGCAATCGACGGCGGAAGCTCCCGCCTGTCGCGCTCGCTCGCCATCTCCCTGATTTTCTCGATGTCGGCATAGGGCGCCATCGGCAGAAGTGCCGTGAGAGCCTTGCCAATCGCGCGCTGGCGGTTGGTAGAAGGTCTCATCGAGGCGCTATCACCGCTTCCGCCACGGCGTCGGTGGAAGCGTAGTACGGCTTGATGTCGATGAGCGGGGTTTTGTCGAGCACGTCGATCGCCTCGATATGCAGCACGCCTTCTGCTTGGTCCAACCTCAAGAGCCTGACGACGTGAAGACCGATCGGGTTCGGCCTCGCCGGCGATCGAAGCGCAAAAGTGCCGCTGGCCGTTTCGGCGTGGCGCGGCTTCTGGATGATGAGATTGCGCTGCGACTGGTCGAGCCAGGTCAGGAGCACGATGTGGCTCGCCCGCTCCAGTCCCGCCAAGCCCTGGCGCCATTCTGCGCCGATCTCGACCGTCGCCGGCTGTCCGGTCTCTCGCGCTGCCTTCATGTTCTTCGGGCAAGCGGCGCGCTCGGTCCATGGCGAGCGGATACGGCCAATGAAGACCAGCCGTGCATCGTCGGCTGTCTCTGAGGGGTCGACATCCAGTTCGATCTCGCCCTCGCGCTTGGTGTGATTGATTGACATGGCTGCGTCGTCTCCAGGCTTGATCGCGTCATCCGGCTTGTCAGTGCGCCGAGAATGATATAAATATATGTTTATGTCTTTCTGGAGTTTGGAATGTTGACGCGATCCTCCATCGGCTTGGGCAGCATGGTAGATACCCTGAAGGCGGCTGGCGAATCCAGCCGCTTCCGAATTCTGCTGCTGCTGGCGCGCGGTGACCTGACCGTGACGGACCTGACGGAGATTCTCGGCCAGTCGCAGCCGCGCGTTTCTCGTCATCTCAAGCTCCTCATGGAGGCGCAGCTCATTGAGCGCTACCAGGAAGGGTCCTGGGCGTACTTCCAGCTCGCGGATGGCGAAACCGTGCGCGATTTCCTCTCCGGTATCGTCGGCAGGATCGACGCGCATGACCCTGTCGTCGAGCGCGATCTCGAGCGGCTCGGCGCCGTGAAGCGAAAGCGGCAGGAGAGGGCCTCGCACTATTTCAGCGCCAATGCCGCCAGTTGGGACGAAATCCGCTCGCTGCATGTGCCTGATGGTGCCGTCGAGACTGCAATGAAGCAGCTTGTCGGCGAGCGGCCGTTCCAGGCCATGCTCGACCTCGGAACCGGCACCGGGCGCCTGCTCGAACTGTTTGCGCCGCTTTACCGGCGTGGCGTCGGCATCGACCTGTCGCGCGAAATGCTTTCGGTTGCGCGGGCCAATCTCGACAAGGCTGCAGTGGCGCACGCGCAGGTCAGACAGGGCGACCTCTATGCGCCGCCGGTGGAACGCGACGCCTTCGATCTGGTGACGATGCACCAGGTCCTGCATTATCTAGAGGAACCGGGCCTGGCCATCGTCGAAGCCGCCCGCCTGCTGCGTCCAGCCGGTCGGCTGGTGATCGTCGACTTCGCGCCGCACGCGCTGGAATTCCTGCGTGAAGAGCATGCCCATGTGCGCCTCGGCTTTTCCGACCGGCAGATGGCCGAATGGCTCGATGAGGCCGGTCTCGAACTGGAGGCCGACCGTTCCTTTGCCCCAACCAGCGAAGCGCCGGGCCTGACCGTCAAGCTTTGGCTGGCGCGCGACCGGCGGCTGCTCGTCGCCGATTCCTCCCAATCCTTTTCCGCAGATACCGGAGAAACCGTCTGATGGCCGACCCACGCCTGTCCCGCCGCACCGACATCGGTGACCGTGTAAAAGTGTCGTTCGAATTCTTCCCGCCGAAATCGGACGAGATGGAGGGCAGGCTGTGGGAGACCATCACGCGTCTGGAACCGCTCTCGCCGAGCTACGTCTCGGTGACCTATGGGGCAGGAGGGTCCACCCGCGAGCGCACGGCCCGCACGGTCGGGCGCATCCTCGATGAGAGCATGCTGAAGCCGGCTGCCCACATGACGTGCGTGGACGCAACACGCGACGACGTCGACGCGGTGGTGCGTGAGTTCGCCGCGATGGGCGTGACACGGTTCGTTGCACTGCGCGGCGATCCGGCCGCCGGGGCAGGGGCGGCATACCGCCCGCATCCGCAAGGCTATTCCAACGGCGCCGAGCTCGTCGGGGCCATTCGCCGGCTCGGCGATTTCGAGGTCTCTGTATCGGCCTATCCCGAGAAGCACCCGGAAAGTGCCGACTTTGCCACCGATATCGACATGCTCAAGCGCAAGGTCGACAACGGCGCGACGCGGGCGATCACGCAGTTCTTTTTCGACAACGATCTCTACGAGCGCTACGTGGAGCGTGTGCGGCGCGCCGGCATCTACATTCCGATCGTGCCCGGCGTGCTGCCGATCCACAATTTCGCGCAGGTTGCGAGTTTTTCGGCGCGATGCGGCACGCATGTTCCAGCCTGGCTCGCGGAGCGCCTTGCCGGGCTGGATAAAGATCCCCACACCCACGCGCTCGTCGCGGCAGCGATCGCGGCGGAACAGGTTCTGGACTTGGTGGAGCGCGGAATTGGCGAGTTCCATTTCTACACGATGAACCGCGCCGACCTGGCGTTCGCGATTTGTCATCTCATCGGCATACGCCCGGTCATGCCCGCAAGGGCCGCTGCAGCCTGACGCCGTGGCCTGAACATGAAACGGCCGGAGAAAACTCCGACCGTTTCGTTGTTCGGTTGTCGTTTCAGCTAAGAGACGGCTTCGTTCTCAGGCCAGAATTCCCATCACGAGAGCGCCGACAAAGGCAAACGCAGCACAAATCATCAACGTATTGATTGGCTTCGCAAGTCCCATGGCTATGCCTCCTCTGCAGACCACGAATATGGAGTCTAGGCGCTCCTGACGCTCTGGCAAGCGCAATTTGTGCTGCGGTGCGGCATGAGCACGGGGCGACGTCGTCGCAACCGCCCCCAGTTTCTTGATTTCGTTGGCAAAACGAATCCCGCGAAACTGTGGGAAAAATCAGTTCGCGAGACCCCTGCGGAGGCGCCGAAACAGCCTGCCGTCGATGACCAGAAGACCGCCGCCGATCAGAAACATTCCAAGAAATTCAAACGTTTCAAGATGCTCCCCGAGGAATAGCACCCCCAGCAGGATTGCGCTGACCGGCACGAGCAGGGTTACCAGCGAGGTGTTTGTCGCCCCGGCCGAGCGGATCAGGTTGAAGTAGAGGATGTAGCCCAGGGACGTCGCGAGCACCGCGAGGCCGAGTACGGCGGCCCACACGGATGCGCTGGCGCTGAACAGGTCCTGCGTTCCGTGCCACAGCAGCACGACAGGCATCATGACGATGGTGGAGGCGGTCAACTGCCCGGTTGCGATCACCTGTGGCGGCAATGCGCGGAAGCGGCGGGCGAAGATCGCCGCACAGGCGTAGGAGAGCGCGGTGCCGAGCAGCGCGAACTTGGCCCAGGCCGGCGCTCCCAGGTCGGCCAGGACCCCGGGTCCGATCATCACGGCGGTGCCCGCTATGCCGAGCATGACGCCGGCCACCTTCTGCGCTGACAGCTTGTCGTCATCGGTCGTCATGTTGGCCAGTATCATCGTCCAGAACGGCGTGGTCGCATTGAGGATCGAGGCGGCGCCAGCGCCGAGTTCCGTCTGGCCGGCGAACATCAACGTGAACGGTATGACGTTGTTGAAAATGGCCAGCACGAAGAAACTGCCTGCCATCGGCAATGCGAGGCGAAACGACGGACCGGCGACCGCGAGGTAGAGGTGCAGGACCGCGGCGGCGATGCCGACGCGAAACAATACGAGCGTAAGCGGCGGTATTTCCGCGACCGCGATGCGCGCAAAGAAGAACGAGCCTCCCCACAGCAGGCTGAGCGCGGCCAGCATCGTCCAGTCGCGGATGGTCATCGGCTGTGCGCTTCGTGTCGGGGTCATAGGCTCTACGTTTGTTGGAATTCAGAAGGCTATTTGGTGCGGCAGCCGGTCACCACCCGTTTCACGCGCTGGTCCATGCCATCGATTGGCCGTGGCCGTACGCGAGAGTCACTTTTTCCTGCCATCCGGCCCTGTTAGGCTCCGCACGTTCAACCGGAGAAGCTCATGCAGCGATTCGAGAATGCGCGCGAGGCAGCGCTGGCCCTTCGTCCCGACGACCCGGTCTACTGCTTCAGGCCGCAGGTGCTGAAAGACGACTGCCGTGCCTTCATGTCGATGTTTCCGGGCAAGACCGCCTATGCGGTGAAGACCAACGGCGAAAGAATGGTGCTGAAGGCGCTTTCGGAGGCGGGCGTAACCGCTTTCGACGTCGCGTCACCCGCCGAGATCGCCGATGTGCGGGCGATCGCACCGGATGCGGAGATGCTCTACATGCATCCGATCAAGGCACAGTCGCACATCAGGCTGGCGCTGGAGGAATACGGCATCCGGGTCATCTCGATCGACCACGAGGACGAAATCGTCAAGCTGACGCGCGTGGTCAAGGCGCTGGACATCGATCCCGCCAGCATTACCGTCTTCGTGCGCATCCAGACCAAGGGCAGCGCGGCGTACGAATTGTCCAAGAAGTTTGGCGCGGGCCCGGCGGCCGCTGTCGAATTGATCGATCGGCTGGCGCGCGGCGGCTACAAGGTTGGCATCTGTTTCCACGTTGGCAGCCAGATCGAGGACCCCGATACCTACGAGCGGGCGCTCGCGTCGGCTGACTGGGTGCGAAACCGCATTTCCGTGCCGATCGCGGCGCTGGACGTGGGCGGCGGCTTTCCGGCCGAGTATGGTCACGATCCCAACCGCAAGAAACCGGAAATGCCTTCGCTCGGCCAGATCATGTCGCGGCTGCGAAACGACATCGGCGAATGGGGATTCGCCGATACGCCGCTGGTCGCCGAGCCGGGGCGGGTCATCGTCGCCCGCGCATTCTCGCTGATCGTGCGCGTTCTTCTGCGCAAGGGCAGGCGGCTCTACATTAATGACGGCATCTGGGCGTCGCTGTCGGATTCCTGGACGGGCAAGATTACGTTGCCGGCGCGGTTCATCCCCGATCCGGCGATACGAAACCGCAACGGCAACAAGGGTAACATCGTGCCGTTCAAGGTCTGCGGCGCGACATGCGATTCCGTCGACATCCTGTCACGCCCGTTCTGGCTGCCAGAGACGGTCGACACCGGGGACTGGATCGAGATCGGCCATATCGGCGCCTATTCGCTGTCGCTGCGGACCCGCTTCAACGGCTTCTATCCGGACACCTATGTCGAGGTGACGACGCCGTTCGACGAAGGCGGCATGCCGGAAGGCTTCGCCAGTCTCGAGACGATGGCGGATTGAAACAGGGGCAGCCCATGCAGGTAAAGCGGATCGTCGCCAATCTCGCAACCCAGGACGTTGCCAAAGCGCGGGCTTTCTATGGTGACATACTCGGGCTCGACCTGCGCATGGACATGGGCTGGATCGCGACTTACGGCAGCGACGAGGAAATGACCGTCCAGCTCAGCGTGATGTCTCAGGGCGGTTCGGGCACGCCGGTGCCGGTCCTGTCGATCGAGGTCGACAACCTCGAAGAAGCGCTGGCCCGCTTCGAGGCAGCCGGTATTGCGATCGAATATGGCCCGACCGAGGAGCCGTGGGGCGTGCGCCGTTTCTTCGTACGCGACCCCTACGGCAACCTCGTCAACGTACTGACGCACGCATAGCGTGTCCTACAGGTTTGACAGAAGGGCAGGGGTCGGCCAACCGTCGACCGGCAAGCCCAGCCGGATCTGTTCCTGGCGCACTGCCTCGCGGGTCATCATGCCGAGAATGCCGTCGACGCCGCCGACGTCGTGCCCACGCGATTGCAGCTTCTCCTGCAGCAGTCTCATGGCGTCGCCGGTCAGTCCTTCCTCGGGCGTGCGGGAATCGAAACGAGGCGCGCCGGCGAGCCGCGTCGCGAGATTTGCGGCGGTGAGCGTGTAGGTGAAGGACTGGTTCCATTCGAGGTAGATGTCGAAGTTCGGGTAAAGCAGGAAAGCCGCACCCCTGTGCCCCATGGGCAAGGCGAGGCCCGCATCCGGCGCATTGGCATCGAGCGGACTGCCGTCGCGCTTCGTCACGCCCCAGGCCGTCCACTGAGAGATTGGCAGGCGGTTGCTTCGCCCCGTCTCCTCCCAGGGCATCTGTTCCGGGATGCGTACCTCCTGCATCCACGGTTCACCGGCGCGCCAGCCGCGCGACTGGATTTTCCGCGCCGTGGTCAGGATCACGTCGGGCACGCTGCGGCGCATGTCCACCACGCCGTCCCCGTCCCCGTCGACCCCGAGCTTGAGGATGTCGGACGGCAGCATCTGCGTCTGGCCGATTTCGCCCGCCCAAGCGCCTTGTGTATCCGCCGGCAGATCACCGTGGTCGATCAGCGTCAGCATCGGGACCAGTTGCGGGCGGAAGAGCTCCGGGCGGCGGCAGTCATGCGCCAGCGTCACCAGTGCATTGAGGGTGTTGAAGTCGCCCTGGACAGCGCCGAAGTCGGTCTCCAGCGCCCAGAATGCCGCGATCACTGGCCCCGGGACGCCATAGTCACGCTCGGCCCTGGCAAACAGGTCGGCGTGGCGTCGCAGAAGCGCCTGTCCCTGTTCCAGCCGATAGCTGCTGATCATGCGTCCGGCAAATTCGGTGAAAGTCTGCGAAAATACTCCCTGCGCACGATCGCGCTGCAGCACGCGCGGGTCGACCTGGGCGTTCTGAAGCGCCGACAGGCCACGCTGGCCTATACCCGCGGCCTGCGCTTCCTGCGCGACACCCTGTTTCCAGGTGGCGAAATCGCTTCCGCATTGCTGTGCCAGCGCGGGAGATGCTGCAAGGGTCAGGACGATTGTGGCGATCGTCTTTTTCATCGGGGGCTCTCCATCTGTTTTGGCGCTTGGTTGTCCTAGGACCCGGCAAAGCGGGCGAAAGTTCGGCGTCAGCTCGACTGTCCGTCCAGCCAGGCCCGCCATTGGGCAGCGGAGCCGTTGAAGACGTTGATGTCGGCGTCTCCACGAATGCCCGGGACTTCGCCCGTCCCGGTGTATTGCCAGAACAGGAAGCGCTCATTGTCGTAGATATTGTCGGGGTGGTTGGCGACGGAGCGCAGCCACCAGTCGTAGCCGTCGAATTCATGCAGCCGATTGTCGCGGTAGAAGTCGATCGATGTGTAGATGATCGGTCGCCGGCCATAGTGCCGCTCGATCATGGTCAGGAATATCCGCATTTCCCGTTGCACGGTCGCTGCGGGTGGACGCAGGCGGCAACTCGGCGACAGATGGTTCCACTCCATGTCGAGCACATGTGGGATGGAGCCGGCCTCCTTCGGCACGTTGCGGATGAACCATTCGGCCTGCTCGCGGGCGGGCCTGCAGAAATAGTAGAAGTGATAGGCCGAATGGGGAATGCCGGCCGCCCGCGCCCCGCGCCAGTGCTGATGAAACCGGTCATCCAGCCTGTCTCCGCCTTCGGTCGCCTTGATGAACACAAAGGAGATACCGGCATCGCGAGCCGTCGCCCAGTCGACGGCGCCCTGATATTTGGAAACATCGGTCCCGTGGATCGGGTAGCTCCAGGGCGTGCGCCCATCCCACGGATGCGGATCGCGGTCGCCGAAACGAGGATTTGTGACCGACACCTTGCCTTCGGCGACATGCGGCGCTGAAGGCGACAGGTCGCCGAAATCGTAGCCGACGCTCGTGCAGGCCGTCAGCAGCGCGCACGCAGCAAGCAGTAGCGTTCGAAGCATGTGGTCCTTCCCGCCTGGTGGCAATCGCGGTTGGCGAATCACTCACCGCACCCCAGCAATAATCGAACCGCCGCCAAACGTCATCGACCCTCAAGGCCCATGTCGCCGCCGCGTTTGCGGAAGTTCGTTGATTTTCAGGGGCCTTCCGCCCAAGAGTTCACAGCAAAGTCATCGGCTGCGATGGCCGAGGGATACCCACACGAAGGGGAAAGCGGGATGCGACTTGCCGGAACGATACTGAAATGGATGGCGGCGACACTGGTGGGGTTGATCCTGGGCGTATCCATCTGGCTCTACGCGACGCCGCCCGCGCTAATTCGGGTCGGAACCGGCTACTCGGCCAAGATCGTTTGCTCCAGCCATTTCGTTTCAGGCCGCGATGCCGGCGAGGCACTGGCCGTAGACGTACAGGCCCCGGGTCATCCACTGCTCGGCTATATTGACGTAGACGTCGACGCGGATACGGGAATGGTGTCCGCGAGCCTGCTCGGCCTGTTCGGCGAAAATCGCGCCGTCTATCGCGAAGGCGCGGGCTGCACGTCTCTGCCTGCTGGAGGCGAACCGTCGGTGCTACCCGCCGCAGCGTCCGTTGCGACCAGTAACGCCGACGAGTCCTGGCCCGCCGGTGAGCGCGTAGACCCATCGCGCGATGCCGCGCTCACGGCCATCCTGGACGATGCCGAGTTGACCGGGCCGGGTATGCGCGCGGTCGTGGTGGTGAAGGATGGCCGCATCATCGGCGAGCGCTATGGCGACGGCTTTTCGGCCGATACGCCGCTACTCGGCTGGTCGATGACCAAGACCGTGACGGCGGCGATCATCGGCACCCTTGTCCGGGATGGCCGCCTCTCCGTTGACCAGGACGAACTGTTCGAGGACTGGCTGGCCGACGGGCGCGCCGAAATCACCATCGCCGACCTGATGGCGATGTCGAGCGGGCTCGAATTCAACGAGGACTACGGCGACGTCACCGATGTAACCCGCATGCTCTATCTGGAGCCGGACATGGCCGGTTTCGCGGCCGACAAGCCGCTCGTCGGCGCCGTGGGCGAGCGTTTCAGTTATTCCAGCGGAACGACGCTGCTGCTGTCGCGCATCTGGCAGAACGCATTCTCCGCGCCTGCGGACGCATATTCCTACCCACGCGAAGCGATCTTTACGCCGCTTGGCATGACAAGCGCTGTCATGGAGACGGACGCGGCGGGGACGTTCACGGGATCGTCGTATCTCTATGCGACGGCCCGCGACTGGGCTCGCTTCGGCGAGTTCCTGCGCAATGATGGCGTGTGGGATGGCCGCCAGATCCTGCCGGACGGATATGTGGACTGGATGCGCGAAGCCGCGCCGGCTTCCGATGGCGCTTACGGCCGGGGCCAGCTCTGGTTGCAGCAGACAGGGACCGGGAACGACAGCCGCGTACCCGCCGACACGTTCTGGCTCAGGGGTCATGACGGGCAATCGGTCGCTGTCGTTCCGTCACAAGGGCTGGTCGTCGTCCGGATGGGGCTCACGCCTTCCAAACTTGCCTATTCATCGCAGCCGCTCATTGGGGCGCTCGCCGAAGCCCTTCGCTGAGGGCGTTCCTTTCGAAACGTTTGCTCTGCCGACATCGTGGACTGCACCTGTCGCAGCCAGCGGCGCGTGGCATGCCCACAATCGACCTCGCTCACCCGAGCCCGCTCCCTGATCCGGTGCAGGCGAGGCAGAATTAGACTTGACATAACACTTCGGTTATATAACAACCTTGTTATTGAAAGGAGCGCCTAATGCGCGATCTCGACGCAGCCTTTTCCGCTCTCGCTGATCCGACCCGCAGGGCGATCCTTGCCCGGTTGGCTCTCGGCGAAGCGACCGTGATGGAACTGGCGGAGCCGTTCGAGATGTCGCAGCCCGCCGTCTCTAGGCACCTAAAGGTGCTCGAAGGCGCTGGGCTCATTTCGAGGCGCGTCGAGGGCACGAAACGTCCATGTCGACTGGAGCCGAATGCGATCGAAGAGATCGACCGCTGGCTTGATCGACTGCGCGATGCACTGGAGAAAAACTTTAACCGGCTGGACGGTGTCCTGGCCGAACTTGAGGCCAAGGAAGGAAAAGAAGCCCAATGAGCAAGCTCTCCCTGAAGACGGAAGGCGATACCCATGTCGTCGTCACGCGCCATTTCGCCGCGCGCCCCGAACTCGTCTATCGCGCCCATACCGAGCCGGCGCTGATCCAGAAATGGCTGCTGGGACCGGACGGCTGGACCATGCCAGTGTGCATCAGCGAGCCGAGGCCGGGCGGCAAAATCCGCTACGAATGGTCCGACGGCGCCGGCAATGGTTTCCATCTCACTGGCGAATACCAGGAGCTCGAGCCGTTCAGCCGCCTTGTGCATGTGGAGCGGATGCACCTGCCAGACCCGACGCCCGACAACCATGTGGAAACGCGCTTCGAGCCGGATGGAGAGGGAACACTGATGACCATGCGCATGACGCTGCCCGACAGCGAGACGCGTGCCGCAATGCTTGCCACCGGGATGGACGAAGGCATGGAGGCGAGCTACGCCCGGATGGAGGAAATGTTCGCTTCCGGCAAGCTTGCAACGTAGGCCTCGAAGGAGTTCGGCGGGAGCGTTAACCTCCCGCCGTGCCGTATCGTAGCGAGCGCCTCAAGCGCGCCCGAAGCCGCCGGCCGTCGGGGTCGTGACGATCACGGCCTCGCCGGCATCGAGCACCGTCTGGTCGCATGCCTTGAGCGTCTCGACCGTGCCGTCGTTCCGGCGCACCTGGGTGGATCCCACCTGGCCGTCGCCGCCACCATCGACGCCGCGCGGCGGAGCGCCCCGGTGCGAAGACAGGATCGCGCATTCCATCCGTTCGAGGAATCGTATCGTGCGACGCGTTCCGTCGCCGGCGTTCCACTTGCCCTTTCCGCCCGAACCCTCGCGGATGTGGAAGTCTTCCAGCAATACCGGGAAGCGCAGTTCGAGGATTTCCGGATCGGTCAGGCGCGAGTTGGTCATGTGGGTGTGGACGCCAGACGTGCCGTCGAAGCCGCGTCTGTTGTTCATCTGCCCTGCCGGAGACCCCGAACAGATCGTCTCGTAATACTGGTACGTCTTGTTGCCGTAGGTAAGGTTGTTCATCGTGCCCTGCGCGTTTGCAAGGGCGCCCATGGCACCGAACATTGCATTGGTGACATGCTGCGACGTCTCCACGTTGCCGGCCACGACGGCAGCGGGGTAGGAGGGCCGCAGCATGCAGCCATCGGGGATGATGATGTTGATCGGCCGCAGGCAGCCGGCATTCATCGGGATGTTGTTTTCCACCATCACGCGGAAGGCGTAGAGCACAGCAGCGCGCGCGACCGGTTCCGGCGCATTGAAGTTGTTTTTCATCACCGGCGACGTCCCGGTGAAGTCGACCGTCGCCTCGCGTCTTTCGCGATCGACCGTGATCTTCACCTTGATGACCTGGCCGGTATCGGTCGGATATTCGTATTCCGAGCTGTCCGGCAAGCGCTCCAGCACGCGCCGCACACTTTCGGCGGCATTGTCCTGCACGTGGCCCATATAGGCTTCCACGACGTCGAGCCCGAAATGGGTGACCATCTTGCGCAGTTCCGCGACACCCTTCTCGTTGGCGGCGATCTGCGCCTTGAGGTCGGCGATGTTCTGGTGCGGATTTCGGGCCGGATAGGCGTGATCGGTCAGGAGATCGTGCAGTTCCTTCTCGCGGAACCGGCCGCGCTCGACGATGCGGAAATTGTCGAACAGCACGCCTTCCTCGTCGACTGTCGTCGCCAGTGGCGTCATCGAACCCGGCGCGGTGCCGCCGACGTCGGCATGGTGGCCGCGCGAAGCTGAATAGAACAGGATCTCCTTGCCATCGTCGTCGAAGACCGGCGTGACGACGGTGATGTCGGGCAGGTGCGTGCCGCCATTGTAGGGCGCGTTCAGCGCGAAGACGTCGCCCGGATGGATGTCGCCCTCGTTCAAGCGGATGATCGTCTCCACTGAACGATCCATGGACCCGAGATGCACCGGCATGTGCGGGGCATTGGCGACGAGAGCGCCGCTGCGGTCGAAGACGGCGCAGGAAAAGTCGAGGCGTTCCTTGATGTTGACCGAATAGGCGGTGTTCTGCAGCGTGACGCCCATCTGCTCGGCGATCGACATGAAGAGGTTGTTGAACACCTCCAGCATCACCGGATCGGCCTCGGTGCCCAGGGCCGCCTGGCGGCGCTTGCGCTCCACGCGGCGCAGGAGCACGTGGTTCTTGGCGGTGATCTGCGCCTGCCAGCCCGGTTCGAGGACGATCGTCTGGTGGCTTTCGATCAGGAGCGCCGGGCCATTGATCAGATGTCCCGGCGCGAGATCTTCGCGGCGGTGAACAGCGGTCTCATGCCATTCGCCTTCGAAGAACACGGATCGCGTCTCGTCAGCGGGTGCTGCCGCTTCGTTCATGTCGGCGTCGGTCTCGTCACGCCCGCTGGTGCGCGTATCAACACCTTCGAGGCTGATCGACTCGACCACGATTGGCTTGTTCTCGTAGACGAACCCGAACTGCGACTTGTGCGCGGCCTCGAAATCGCTGCGCGCGCCGCCGATGCCGCCATCGCCGAAATTGACCGGCAGTGCCGTGTCGGTGCCGTCGTAGCGGATCTGCAGGACGGGCTTCCATGCGATTGACTCGGCGGGCACGCCCTGCTGGGCGAGTTCCCGCGCAACCGCACCGCTAAGCTGTTCGATCGTCGCTTCGATGTCGCCAAGCGCGGAATCGGCAAGTGGCGCCAGTAACGCCTGCTGTCGCGAGGCGAAGATCGCCGAAAGGCCGATGCCGTAGGCCGAAAGCAGGCCTGAGAACGGATGGATGAGCACCGCTTCCATGCCCAGCGCGTCGGCGACGAGGCAGGCATGCTGGCCGCCCGCGCCACCGAAGCAATTCAGCAGATATTCTGTCACGTCGTAGCCGCGCTGCACGGATATCTTCTTGATGGCGTTCGCCATGTTTTCAACGGCGATGGTGATGAACCCTTCGGCGACCGCCTCGGGGGTGCGGCCATCTCCGATGCTCGCTGACATTTCGGCGAATTTTTCCTTCACCACAGCGGTGTCCAGCCGCACATTCTGGTCAGGGCCGAAAATCGCCGGGAAGAAATCGGGCTGGAGCTTGCCGAGCATCACATTGGCGTCGGTGACAGCCAGTGGTCCGCCACGCCGATAGCAGGCGGGGCCGGGGTTGGCGCCGGCCGAGTCCGGGCCAGCCTGGAAGCGCCCGGCTTCGTAGTGCAGGATCGATCCGCCGCCGGCTGCAACTGTGTGAATGCGCATCATCGGCGCGCGGACGCGAACGCCTGCGACTTCGGTATCGAATGCGCGTTCATAGTCGCCGTCATAGTGAGCGACATCGGTCGACGTGCCGCCCATGTCGAAGCCGATGACATGGTCGAAGCCCGCAAGGCGCGCGGTTTCCACCATTCCGACCACGCCGCCGGCCGGGCCGGACAGGAGGGCATCCTTGCCCTGGAACATGTCGGCGGCCGTCAGTCCTCCAGACGACATCATGAACATGAGGCGCGGATAGGTGTCGCCGGCGGAGGCCTCCGAGGCGCTGAGGCCAAGCTCTCCGGCGACCTGGCGCACGTAGCGCGACAGGATCGGAGACAGATAGGCGTCGACCACCGTGGTGTCGCCGCGTCCGACAAGCTTGACGAGCGGAGACACGCGATTGGAAACGGAGAGCTGCGAGAAACCGGATTCCTCGCAAAGCCTTGCGGCCATCTCTTCATGCGCCGGATGCTTCCAGGCATGCATGAAAACGATCGCCACCGCATCGATGCCGTCCGCTTTTGCCGCGGCAAGCTGGTCGCGGATGGTCTCAGAATCGAAAGCCGCTTCGACAGTGCCATCTGCGCGAACGCGCTCGTCCACTTCGACGACGCGCTCGTAAAGCTGCTCGGGAAGGATGATTTCCTTGGCGAAGATGTCGGGGCGGGCCTGATAGGCGATCTTCAGCGCATCGCGAAAACCCTTGGTGATCAAGAGTAGCACCCGGTCGCCCTTGCGTTCGAGCAGCGCGTTGGTGGCGACCGTCGTGCCCATCTTGATGTCGCCGATGCGCTCGGCTGGCACGTCCGCGCCCGACGCAACGCCGAGCAACTGGCGGATGCCCTCGATGGCGGCGTCGCGATAGGCTTCCGGATTTTCCGACAGCAGCTTCAGCGGATGAAGGTCACCGGCGGGGTCGCGGCCGATGATGTCCGTGAAAGTGCCGCCGCGATCGATCCAGAAATCCCACCTGCCGCTCATGATCGTCTCCATCGTGCCGAGATTGGACAGAAAACGCCATGCGGTGCATAGTGGTCTTCTGAATTTGTCGATATTTTATCGATAAAATGTCAGTGAAGGAAGATGCACTTGCCGAAAAAATCCGATGCTTCCATTGGTCCCGTCGTATCCGCCGCGCATCTCGCCGAAGGTGCCATGCCTGCGTTGTCGGAGCTGGAGTTTGCGCTGACTGTCCTAGGCAACGCGTTCCAGCGCTGGATCGTACGCTGCATGGCGAGTGCAGGCTACCCGGGCCTCGGACATGTCGACGTACTCGTGCTCCATGCGGTCAACCATCGCGGTCGCGACAAGACCCTTTCCGACCTCTGCATGATGTTCAATATCGAGGATACTCATGTGGTCGCCTACGCCCTCAAGAAGCTGGAAGGGCTGGGTCTCGTCGAGACCGGCCGACGCGGCAAGGAGAAGACGGTGCGCGTGACGGCCATCGGCGCCGACGCCTGCGAACGCTATCGCGAGGTGAGGGAGGCGTTGCTCGTGTCGAGCGTGGGCGCATTACACATTGATGCGGAAGCGGTCAGCCGCGTTGCATCGACGATGCATGCCCTTTCCGGGCAATACGACCAAGCGGCGCGGGCGGCGGCCTCACTGTAGCGTCTCCGACCCTTACACCGAGTCACACAACGTTATGAAACGGAGTCGATGGCACGCTCATTTATCTCTCGAACGCCCGCTGCGGTGGGTGGTCCACTAGAAGGAGACTGGAAATGAAAAAGCTGATCCTCGCTTCCGTATCCGGCATTGCTCTGATGGGTCTTGCCGCTTGCAGCGACACCGACGAGACAACCACGCAGTCCGTTCCGAGCGAACAGGAAGCGCCGATGGCGCAGCCGGAGCCTTCCGCTGAGCCGACCACGCCAGCGGCACCGGTGGACTGATACAGCGCTTTGGTCGATGAAATCGACCACCAGCGCTTACGGAACAGGCCGGGATTTCCCGGCCTTTTTCGTGTTGCTGTCACTGGCGGGAAATTTGTTCTCTCGCCACAACCGGCGATTCATCTTATTAAGCCCCGATGTCGATCTGGGCCCGAATAAGCGAATTTCTGACGACGGTTCCCGCCGGCGCTCTCTCGAACCTTATCGAAGCGATCCGAACGGTCTTTGAGGGTGATCCCGAGTTGCGCAGGCGTGTGGCCTTCTCGATCGCGATGATCGCGCTGTCCGCCAAGATGGCGAAGGCCGATGGCATCGTCACCCAGAATGAGATTCGCGCGTTCCAGCAAATCTTCATCGTTCCCAATGAGGAGCAGCGAAACGTCGCGCGCCTGTTTGATCTTGCAAAGCAGGATGTCGCGGGATTCGAAGTCTATGCCGAGCGTATGGCAAGCCTCTGCGGTTCCGGGCGGCCGAACTGCGTCATGCTCGAAGACATACTCGACGGGCTCTTCCATATCGCCAAGGCAGACGGGTTCGTGCACGAACGCGAACTGGCCTTTCTGCGCCGCGTGGCTGAGATATTCGAGATCGACGACACCCATTTCGAGACGATCCTGTCGCGGCACGCCATCCTTGGGGAAAATGACCCCTGGCGCGTGCTTGGTCTGGATCGCGGCACGCCGTTTGCAGATGTGCGCAGCCGCTATCGGCGCATGGTTGCCGACAACCATCCGGACAAGCTGATAGCCCGCGGCGTGCCGGAGGAATTCCTCGCCATCGCCAACAGCCGGCTGGCGGCGATCAACTCCGCCTACGAAACGATCGAACGGAGCCTGCGACCGGCATGAGCGGGTTCGCCGCCGAGCACAGGGGCGCGGAAGTACGGTTGTCGCCCAATTTCGGCCCGCGCCGCAACGCCATGACGCCTGACTGCCTGATCCTGCACTACACCGGCATGGAGACGGGGCTGGCGGCAGAGAATTGGCTGTGCGCGCCAGAGAGCGAAGTGTCGTCGCATTATCTCGTTCATGAAGATGGACGCATCGTGCAGATGGTGCGGGAATCCGACCGGGCATGGCATGCCGGCAAGGGTTCCTGGAAGGATGTTCCGGACGTGAATTCCTTCTCGATCGGTATCGAGATCGTCAATTGTGGCCCGATTGCCGGTTTTCCGCCTTTCCCTGACGTGCAAATTGAGGCGGTTGTGGCGCTTTCGCGGGACATCTGCGATCGGTGGTCCATCGCTCCCGAGCGCGTTCTGGCCCATTCCGATGTCGCACCCGGAAGAAAGATTGATCCGGGCGAGCGGTTCCCGTGGGCGGTCCTGGCCGCGAACGGGGTCGGCCATTTCGTCGAGCCGGCTGCGGTGCGCGGAGGCCGCTTTCTGGCAATGGGTGAGCGCGGCCAGCCGGTCGAGGCGCTGCAATCGATGCTATCGCTCTACGGCTACGGCTTGGAAATCAATGGGTTTTTCGACCAGACGACGCGGGATGTGGTCGAGGCCTTCCAGCGCCACTTCCGGCCTGCGCTGGTTGACGGGGTGGCGGATCAATCCACCATCGAGACGCTCCATCGCCTGCTGAGCGCACTGGTCAGCGCGGATTCCTGACGCAAGGTAAATTAGCATCGCCTGTTACAGCCTGTCATGCAAAGTGACTGGTTTGGCCTTTTTTGACGCCAACTCGGCAGTCTATTGCCCCTTCCTGCGCGTGGCCGGCACCGGAGTGCTCGGTCGCAGAAGCCAAACCGCCGCCAACACCGTCGCGGCATAAGAAGAACGGAAACGCATGAACAAGCCAACTCTTGTTGCGGCAGCGCTTGCTGCCGGCCTGACCTCTTTTGTCCCTCACGTCGTAGCCAATCCACTTACTGATGGCTCCTCCACGATGTCGGCGTATCTTCAGGAGAAGTTCCCGACACGCGACTTCGGGAAAGAGGAGGTCGACAAGACGACTACCTCGTCGATAACGAAAGCCAAGTCCGTCTCAGTCGGCTCGGCATACGACAAGATCATCGCCCGTCACGCGGCCGAAAATGGCATACCCGTCGCTCTGGCCCACGCTGTCGTGCGCGTCGAGAGCAACTACCGTGCGAATGCACGCGGGAGCGCTGGAGAGATCGGGTTGATGCAGATCAAGCCGGCAACGGCGCGCATGATGGGCTATTCCGGCAGCGCCAAGGGCCTGTACGACCCGGACACAAACATCCGCTTCGGCATGAAGTATCTCGCCAAGGCACACCAGCTTGGTGGCGGCGACACCTGTGGGACGATCCTGCGCTACAATGCCGGCCATGCCGCCAAGCGCATGAACCGCATCTCGGCCGCCTATTGCGCAAAGGTGAAGCGCCACTTGGGCGGAGCCTGATCGGGACCTTCGTCTCGCCGTCTGCCGTTTCCGGTTGCTTTTCACGGCTCGAACCCTTTTATACGCCCTGCCAGTTGGCCGGGCGACCGCACCAGCAGGGACCGAAAGGTCGCTGGTGAGGAAAGTCCGGGCTCCAGGAAACACGGTGCCGGCTAACGGCCGGCGGGGGCGACCCTAGGGAAAGTGCCACAGAGAGCAGACCGCCTCGCCATCTGGCGAGGCAAGGGTGAAAGGGTGGAGTAAGAGCCCACCGCGCGACTGGCAACAGGAGCGGCATGGTAAACCCCACCGGGAGCAAGACCGAATAGGGGCGGCGCGAAGGGCAACCTTCGGGGCAGTTTCCGGCCCAGTCGTCCGGGTAGGTTGCGTGAGGCGGGCGGCAACGTCCGCCCAAGAAGAATGGTCGCCGCGCCATGCCGCTCACAAGGGGGCATGGCCATACAGAACCCGGCTTACAGGCCAACTGGCAGTTCTATTTCAATGACTTGCTGAGATCAGGCAAGAAATTGATTCATCTATCCCGAAGCCTGCGTCAGCGCTTCGTCGAGCGCAGTCCACAGTTCGTCTGCCGGCTCGCATCCGATCGACAGGCGTATGAAACCCGGATCGACCGAGTCTCCCCAGCGCGCCCGCCGCTCGGCCGAGGTGTGCACACCGCCAAACGACGTTGCCGGCTGTATCAGCGCGCAGCCGTCGATGAACCGTTCCGCTGTCTCGGCCGAACCAAGCGTGAGTCCCATCAGGAACCCGAAGCGCTCCATCTGGGCGCGTGCGAGATTGTGCGAAGGGTCGTCGGGAAGCCCGGGGTAGCGGACGCGTGCGACGAGCTTGTGCTGGGCGAACTTGGCGGCGATCATCTCCGCGGTGTCGCACATGCGCTCGAAGCGCACATGCAGCGTTTCCAGTCCGCGATGCAGCAGCCAGGCCTCGAAGGGGCCGGGGATGCCGCCGGCCAGCTTGCGCCAGTCGGATATGGCCTGCATCACCCCTTTGTCGCGGCTTGCGACATGGCCGAACAGGATGTCGGAATGGCCGTTCGGCGCCTTGGTATCCGCAGCAACGACGATGTCCGCGCCGAGGTCGAGCGGACGTTGGCCGAACGGCGTCATCGTCGTGTTGTCGGCGACGACCATGGCGCCTGCCGCATGCGCCTGCCGGCAAACCTCCGCGATGTCGCAGATGTCCAGGCTCGGATTGGCAGGCGTTTCGAGAAACACGAGCCGATAGCCCTCAAACCCGCCGTCGAGAAAGCTGGCAGTCGGGCGGATGTCGTAGCTGATGCCGTAGGAGGTGAGAAAGCGGTCGGCCAGGACGCGCGTCGTGTAATAGCCGTCGGAAGGCAACAGCACGCGGTCCCCCGCTTTCAGCGTGCCGAAGAACACCGCGGCGATGGCCGCCATGCCTGAGGGAAAACCGAGGGCGGGTGCGCCTTCGAGGTGTCCGAGCATCTCTTCGACCGCTTCCCAGGTCGGATTTGAGAACCGTCCGTATTGCGCGTATCCGGCAGGGTCTCCCGGCAGGTGGAACATGCTGGACAGGGTCAGGGGCAGGGCGACGGGGTCTCCCTTGCGCAGTTTTTCTCCGCGCAGGTGCGCGAGGCGTGCGGCGCGTGCGGCGGAAGTCTCTGTCATGAAAGGGATCCTGTTGCAGATGTGAACGGGCTGGACGCTAGTCGCGGTGCCGCAGTTGCGCAAGCGCGCCGGTGCGACGCGGCGGGTTCCTAACCGTTCATTAAGGCTAACGGAGCATAAACTCGGATTCGCGCCTGCATGGCCGGTTCATGCTCCACAAGGCTGCTTGTGCAGGTGGTTCCCGTTGACGCCCATATAGGCCCATGTTATCCCTTGAACGCAATCACGACTTCGGTTCTGTACAGCGTGAAGAGTCCCCTGGAAGGGCTGCCAATGTGGCGCGCCAGGGCGGTTTCGCTATGTCGCACTCCTGCGGCCTCGCGCGGTCAGGGAAGGCAATCTTGCGCATGCACGAGGGGAGTCCGGCAGGCGCGGCGACAGAGGCGGCAAAATCGGGTCATGGACCGTTTTCTTTCCAGTGCCGTGAACAGGATAGACGCCAAGGGCCGGGTATCCGTGCCGGCGCATTTCCGCTCGGTGGTGCAGAAGCGGGGATACCAGGAACTCTATGCGCTCAAGGCCTTGGACAGGCCGGCTCTGGATGTGGGCGGCCTCGATCTTCTCGATCGCTACGAGCAGCGGATCGCGATGGAGGATCCTTTCCTGCAGACAGCGGACGACATGTCATATTTCGTGCATGGCGACAGCGACTTTCTCAAGCTAGACCAGGACGGGCGGATAACCGTTACCGATTTTGTCCGGTCCCATACGGGTATCTCCACCGAGGTCGCGTTCGTTGGACGTGGAACCTTCTTTCAGATGTGGGAGCCGTCGCGCCTGGCGGATTATGGCGCGCAGGTTCGCGAGCGACTGCTGAGATTGCGTCAGGCTGGTCCAGCCGACGCTGTGGGTGGGGGCCCGGAATGATGGCGGGTCACGGCGACGATATCGCCGGTGGCGGACCGGCCCGCCACATTCCGGTCATGCTGCAGGAAGTACTGGCGGCGCTCCAGCCGCAGGCGGGTACGTGCATCGTGGACGGTACGTTCGGCGCTGGCGGCTATAGCCGCGCGATCCTGGATGCCGGGGCGGACGTGCTCGCGATCGACCGCGATCCCGATGCCATTGCGGCCGGGAGGGCGCTGGAACAGGCGTCTGCCGGTCGCCTCAGGCTCGTGCAGGGGCGCTTCTCCGACCTCGATGGTCTCGCAGAGACGCAGGTGGACGGGGTCGTACTCGACATCGGCGTGTCCTCGATGCAACTCGACCAGGCGGAGCGTGGATTTTCTTTCCGCGCCGACGGTCCGCTCGACATGCGGATGGGCCGCGAAGGACCGAGCGCTGCCGACATCGTCAATCGCTTCAAGGCCGGCGACCTGGCCCGCATCTTCGGCATGCTGGGCGAGGAGCGACATGCCGGCCGTATCGCGCGAATGATCGAACGCCGACGTGCGACGCGCCCGTTCGAGCGCACCCGCGATCTGGCCGAGGCGATCGAAGGCGTGGTCGGCAACAATCCCAAGGACAAGATCCATCCCGCCACCCGCGCCTTCCAAGGGCTGCGCATCTTCGTCAACGACGAACTCGGACAACTCGCAGAGGCCCTGTTTGCAGCCGAGCGTGCCCTGAAACCCGGTGGGCGGCTGGTCGTGGTGACGTTTCATTCGCTGGAAGACCGGATCGTGAAGAAATTCATTGCCGATCGCTCGGGCAAGGCGTCGGGGTCACGCCATCTTCCGGCGGTGGAAGACAAACCGGCGACGTTCGAAAAGATCGGCGGCGTCGTCGCCGCGGCGGAAGACGAGGCGCGGGTGAACCCACGCGCTCGCTCCGCCAAGCTTCGTGCCGCGCGACGCACCGACGCTGCCCCGCGCGCGGCCGATATTTCCATTTTCGCGCTTCCGGCGCTGCCCGCCACGGGCGAAGTGAAGGAAAGGTGAGCCCAAGGTGTTCAGAACCACCGATATCGTCCTGATTGCCGCGATGGTTGCGGCCGCAGGCTTCACCTACATGACCAAGCACGGCGCGGAGGCGGAGTTGTCGAAGCTGCGCCGCCTGCAGTCGGACATCCGCCTGGAAGAAGAGGCGATCGATGTGCTGAAGGCCGACTGGAGCCTGCTGACCCAGCCGTCGCGCCTGCAGAGGCTCGCCGAAATCTATCATTCGGAGCTGCAGCTTGCCCCGGTCGAATCGCATCAGTTCGCCGATATCAGCGAATTGCCGGAGCGGCCGCTCGAGATCGAGGATTTCCTCAACGACGAGTTGGACGGCATCGTCGACAGCGGCATCGATGCAACCACCACCAGCGGAGTTTCGGAATGATCGGACGCTGGCGCAAGAAGCAGGCGGTAACAGAGGCGGCCGCCCAACCCATCGTCGTTGAGGGTTTCGCAAAGTCGACCGGCGCGCGCGGACGTACCCGCATCGTCATGACGATGATGGTGTTCCTTTCCATCTACGCCGTGATTGCGGGCAGGCTGGCCTGGTTCGGCATGCAGGAACTGGAGCAGGGCGGTCCTGGCCCGTCCCGCGTGACGGCCTCGCGTCCGGACATCGTCGACCGCAACGGCAAGGTGCTGGCCACCGACATCAATACGGCATCGCTGTTTGCCGAACCGCGCCGCATCGTCGATGCGGACGAGGCACTGGAGAAGCTGTTGACCGTCCTGCCCGATCTCAACATCGAGCAGACCTATAACCGCCTCCAGAGCAACGCCGGCTTCATCTGGCTGCGCCGCCAATTGTCCCCGCGCCAGCAGCAGGCGATCCTGCAACTCGGCATTCCCGGCATCGGCTTCAGGACTGAAAAGCTGCGCTTCTATCCGGGTGGGCCAACGGCCGCCCACATTCTCGGACTCGTCAATGTCGACAACAAGGGCATTGCCGGCATGGAGAAATATATCGACGACCAGGGCCTGAGCGACCTGCAGGAAACGGGATTGGCGATCGCGAAGGATCTGGAGCCCGTGCGGCTGTCGATCGACCTGCGCGTCCAGCACATCGTCCGCGACGAGCTTGAGCAAGCGATGGAGCGCTACAGGGCAATCGCCGCCGGTGCGGTGGTGCTCAACGTGCGCACCGGCGAGGTCCTCGCGATGGCATCCCTGCCGGACTACGATCCCAACAATCCCTTCAATGCCCACGAGAAGGACCGGCTCAATCGTATGTCGGCCGGCGTCTACGAGATGGGCTCGACTATCAAGAGCTTCACGACGGCCATGGCGCTGGATTCGGGGCTGATGGACATGAACAGCACGTTCGATGCCCGGCGCCCGATCACCATCGGCCACCAGACGATCCGTGACTTTCACGGAAAGGGCCGCGTTCTGGCGTTGCCGGAAGTCTTCATTTACTCGTCCAACATCGGTTCTGCACGGCAAGTCGACGTGGTCGGCATCGAAGGCCACCGCGAGTTTCTCAAGCGCGTCGGCCTGCTCGACCGGATGAATACGGAGCTTCCCGAGGTGGCGACGCCCAGCGAGCCCAAGGTCTGGAAGAAGATCAACTCCATCACGATCGCCTTCGGTCACGGCATGGCCACGACCCCCTTGCAGACAGCGGTTGGCGCGGCAGCCCTCGTCAATGGCGGCAAGCTTCTGGAGCCGACCTTCCTGACACGCGGCGAGGCCGAGGCGGACAGCCACGCCAAGCAGGTCGTCTCGCCGCAAACGAGCGCGAACATGCGCTACCTCTACAACATGAACGCAACGGTGCCCGGCGGTTCGGGCAGCCGGGCGACCGTTCCGGGATATCGGGTCGGCGGCAAGACCGGTACGGCGGAAAAGGTCGTCAACGGACGCTATGCCAATGACGTGCGCTTCAACGCCTTCGTGGCCGCGTTTCCGATGGACGATCCCGAATATGTGGTCCTGACCATCATCGACGAACCCAAGCCGGAAAAGCCGGGCATTGGCGCAACCGCCGGCCTCAACGCCGCGCCGATGGTCAGCAACATCATTCGCCGGTCTGCGGCTCTGCTTGGCGTGAAGCCCGATTTCGGCCATGAAAGTAAGGCCCTTCTCGTCTCTTCTCAGTGATTCTTGAGGGTGAGAGGCGTCCACACATGCGGACCAATGGATTTTGATGAAGCTCAGCCAATTTTCCGGTTTTCTTCCCAGTGCCGGGTCGGGCAGTGACACGGAGGTGACAGGCGTCACCTCGGACTCGCGCAAGGTTGCGCCGGGTCACCTCTTTGCCGCGCTCAAGGGGACGAAAGCGGACGGCGCCGGGTTCGTTGAAGACGCAGTGGCGCGCGGGGCCGTTGCGGTCATCGCGGCGAAGGGTAGCGTGCCTTCCGATCCCGGTGTGCCGCTGATCGAGGTGGACGACCCACGCCGGGCGCTCGCCTTGGCGGCGGCGGCCTTCTATGGCGCGCAGCCGGGAACGATGGTCGCGGTCACCGGCACAAGCGGCAAGACGTCGGTGGCATCCTTTGCCCGCCAGGTCTGGGAGCAGACCGGGCACGCAGCCGCGTCGATCGGCACCACGGGGGTCGTGGCCCCCGGCCGGGAGGACTATGGCTCGTTGACGACGCCCGATCCCGTTGCGCTGCACGCGCTGCTTGCCGAGCTTGCCCAATCGGGCGTGACCCACGCAGCGATGGAAGCGTCGAGCCACGGGCTGGACCAGCGCCGACTGGACGGCGTTCGGCTTTCCGCCGGCGGCTTTACCAATCTCGGCCGCGATCACATGGACTACCACGCGACCATCGAGGAGTATCACACAGCCAAGATGCGGCTATTCACGGCGCTGCTGCCGAAGGGCGCGCCGGCGGTCGTCTTCGCGGACGACGCATGGTCGCAGCCCACCATCGACGCGGCGACATCAGCGGGGCTGGAAGTCCTCACCGTGGGGCGCAAGGGTGCCTTCCTGCAAATGAAGCGGGTCGAGCACGAGCGCTTTCGTCAGCGCGCCGAGATCGCACATGGTGGCGCTCTCCACGAGATCGACCTGCCGCTCGCCGGCGACTTCCAGATCGCCAACGCGCTCGTCGCCGCGGGGCTGGCCATCGCGACGGGGGTCGAGGCGTCAATGGCGCTCTCGGCGCTCGAGCATCTCAAGGGCGCGTCCGGGCGCCTGGAACTGGTGGGCACCACAGGCGCCGGCGCTCCCGTCTATGTCGACTACGCGCACAAACCTGAAGCGCTCGAGAACGTGCTGAAGGCCGTGCGGCCATTCACCACCGGACGCGTGCTGGTGGTGTTCGGATGTGGCGGAGACAGGGATCGCGGCAAGCGCCCGATCATGGGCGAGATCGCGACCCGACTGGCCGACGTGGTGATCGTTACCGACGACAATCCCCGCTCCGAAGAACCGGCGTCCATCCGTGCGGCAATCATGGCGGCGGCGCCGCAAGGGATCGAGATCGGCGATCGCCGCCTTGCGATCCGCGAAGCCGTCTCGATGCTTGGGGCTGGCGACACGCTGATCGTGGCCGGCAAGGGCCACGAGGAAGGCCAGACCGTCGGCGACGCAACGCTGCCCTTCTCGGATCACCAGGAAGTGCGCGCGGCGCTGCGGGAGCTCGCCGCATGAGCCCGTTGTGGACAGCCGAAGCCCTCGCCGTGGCGATGGGCGGCAGGCCGGTCGGCGCGCAGCCGGCGCGCATCGGCGGCATCTCCATCGACAGCCGTACGCTGCAGCCCGGCGACGCGTTTTTTGCCATCAAGGGCGAGACGTTCGACGGACACGACTTCGCCACAGCGGCGATCAAGGCGGGGGCCAGCCTGCTGGTCGTTGCCGAGGGCAAATTGCCGGCGCTGGGCCGCATCGGCGCGCCGATGATCGTGGTGCCGGATGTTCTGGCCGCGCTCGAGGCGGCGGGGATAGCAGCCCGCGCGCGTACCAGAGCCAAGGTGATCGGTGTCACCGGCTCGGTCGGCAAGACAACGGCCAAGGAAGCGCTGCGCAAGGCACTGGGCGCTTGTGGCAGCGTCCACGCCTCCGACAAGTCGTTCAACAACCACTGGGGCGTTCCCCTGACGCTGGCGCGGATGCCGGAGGATTGCGATTACGCCATCTTCGAGATCGGCATGAACCATCCAGGTGAAATCCGCCAGCTCGTCTCGTTCGTGCGGCCGCACGTCGCCATCATCACCGCCATCGCCGCGGCCCATCTGGGGTATTTCTCCAGTCTTGAAGAGATCGCCCGCGCCAAGGCGGAGATATTCGAGGGCGTGGTGCCGGGCGGGCACGCGCTTCTCAATCGCGACGACAAGCAATGGAAACTTCTCGACAAGGCGGCTCGAGACGCGGGCATCGAGCACGTCTGGAGTTTCGGCGAGAACGGCCGCTCGACGTTCCGTCTTGCTTCGTTCGAGGCGGACGGCGATGCGTCGAACGTGGTCATGAAGATGGCAGGGCAGGAGATCACCTTCACTATAGGTGCCCCCGGACGCCACATCGTTCAAAACGCGCTCGCGGTGATGGGTGCCGTCTACCTATCCGGCGCCGATATTCACAAGGCGTCGTCTGCACTCGCAGAATTCCGGGCCGAGCGCGGGCGTGGCCAGCGAACCTCCTTGAAGCATCCGTCGGGTGGCGAAATCGTCGTCATCGACGAAAGCTACAATGCCAATCCGACGTCGATGAAGGCCGCGCTTTCGCTCCTGGCCGCGGCTGCCGTTCCTGCCGGGGGGCGGCGCATTGCCGTGCTTGGTGACATGCTCGAACTCGGAAACCATTCGCGCAAGCTGCACGAGGCGCTGGCTGGGCCAGTGGCGCAGTCGCAGGCCGACATCGTGCTGACGGCGGGCAAGGAAATCAAGGCGCTGGCCGATATGCTTCCCGAGAACGTCGTCTCGCAGCATGTCGAGGGCGTCGACGCGCTGAAGCCGCTTCTGCTGGACATGGTGCGTCCGGGCGACGTTGTGATGATCAAGTCATCCAACAGCATGGGCTTCTCGCGGCTCGTCGAAGCGCTGAAACAGATTTTCGCGGCGACCGGGGATGGCGCTGCATACTCGAACACACACGTCTGAACGGCGGGGGACCCTAGTCTATGCTGATGCTGCTTGTGGAACTCGCCGACCAGGTTTCGGCCTTCAACGTGTTCCGCTACATCACCTTTCGAACCGGCGGCGCGCTGATCACCTCGGCGTTGATCGTTTTCATGTTCGGACCCGCGATTATCGATTCCCTGCGAATCCGCCAGGGTAGGGGCCAGCCGATCCGTGCCGATGGACCGCAGACGCATTTCAAGAAGGCCGGAACGCCAACGATGGGCGGACTGATGATGCTCACCGGCATCATCGGCTCGGTGCTTCTCTGGGGCAATCTTTCCAGCACTCTCGTCTGGGTCGTGATGATCGTCACGCTGGGCTTCGGTGCAATCGGGTTCTACGACGACTATCTGAAGGTCACCAAGCAATCGCATCTGGGATTTTCGGGCAAGGCGCGCCTGGCCGTCGAGTTCCTGATCGCCGGTATCGCCGCATGGGTCATCATGCAGTCGGGCAGCGCGCCTTTCTCGTCGTCGCTGACCTTTCCGTTCGTGAAGGATTTTGTCCTCAATCTCGGCTTTTTCTTCATTCCGTTTGCTGCCTTCGTGATGGTCGGCGCGGGCAATGCCGTCAACATGACGGACGGTCTCGATGGCCTGGCAATCGTTCCGGTGATGGTGGCGGCTGCATCGTTCGGCGTCATCGCCTATCTGGCCGGTAACGCGGTCTTCGCCGAGTACCTGCAGATTCACTACACCGCCGGTACTGGCGAATTGTCGATCGTGCTTGGCGCGGTGATAGGCGCGGGGCTCGGCTTCCTCTGGTTCAACGCGCCACCAGCCGCGATCTTCATGGGCGACACCGGTTCCCTGGCGCTCGGTGGCCTGATCGGTGCCGTCGCAGTGGCCGCCAAGCACGAGATCGTGCTCGCCATTATCGGCGGGCTGTTCGTCATCGAGATCTTGTCGGTGATCATCCAGGTCGGTTGGTTCAAGCTGACCGGCAGGCGGGTGTTCCTGATGGCGCCGATTCACCATCACTTCGAAAAGCTTGGCTGGACGGAGAGCCAGGTCGTCATCCGGTTCTGGATCATCGCGGTCATCCTTGCGCTGATCGGCCTGTCCACGCTGAAGCTGAGGTAGGCCATGGTCCCAGCTTCCACTTTCAGGGGACGCAAGGTCGCGCTGTTCGGGCTCGGCGGCTCCGGCATCGCGACTGCCCATGCGCTGACGCTGGGCGGCGCCGAGGTGACAGCTTGGGACGACAATCCCGACAGCGTCGCCCGGGCGCGCGGCGAGGGTGTCGCGGTGGCAGATCTTTCAGCGGCGGACTGGTCGTCCTTCTCGGCATTCGTGCTGTCGCCCGGCGTACCGCTGACCCATCCTAAGCCACACTGGACCGTCGAGCGTGCCCGTGGCGCGGGTGTGGAAATCCTCGGCGATGTCGAGCTCTTCGCGCGGGAACGGTCTGCCACGGCCAGCAATTCGCCGCTGATCGCGATCACCGGCACCAACGGCAAGTCGACGACGACGGCGCTGATCTCCCACATCATCGCGGCGTCCGGACGCGACGCGCAGATGGGTGGCAATATCGGGCGGGCGATCATGACGCTCGATCCGCCGGCAGCCGACCGCTACCATGTCATAGAGTGCTCGTCCTACCAGATCGACCTCGCACCGTCGCTCAATCCCTCCGCGGGCATCCTGCTCAACCTGTCGCCGGATCACCTCGACAGGCACGGGACCATGCAGCGCTATGCGGAGATCAAGGAAAGGCTGGTGGCCGGCAGCGAGACGGCCATCATCGGCGTCGACGATTCATACTGCATGCAGATCGCCGACAGGTTGGAGCGCGGCGGCAAGGAAGTCGTCCGGCTGTCCAAGCGACTCCCACTCACGGATGGCTACTTCGCCGATGGCACCGATCTGATGGAAGCGGTGCACGGCCAGTACAGCCGCATCGGTTTTCTGGAAGGCATCGGATCGCTTCGCGGGGCGCACAACGCGCAGAACGCCCTTGCCGCGGTTGCTGCCTGCCTGAAAGTCGGTCTGGATCTCGGGGAAATCCAGTCGGGACTGGAGAGCTTTCCTGGACTTGCCCACCGCATGGAACAGGTCGGTCGCCGTGGCCGTGTGCTGTTCGTCAACGATTCCAAGGCCACGAATGCCGACGCAGCGGCACCCGCGCTGTCGAGTTTCAGCCGCATCTACTGGATTGCCGGCGGGCTCGCCAAGGAGGGGGGCATAGAGTCATTGCGCTCATTCTTCCCGCGCATCGCCAAGGCCTACCTGATCGGCGAGGCCGCGCCGGCGTTCTCCGCGACGCTGGGCGGCGCGGCGCCATACGAGATATCGGGCGGGCTCCAGGCGGCGCTCGAGCATGCGGCCGAAGATGCCGCGCGCGACGTCGCAGGCGAGGAGGCGGTGGTGCTGCTTTCTCCAGCCTGCGCGAGTTTCGACCAGTTCAGGAATTTCGAGGTACGGGGCGACGCATTCCGCGACGCGGTGCTCGGCCTGTCGGATATCGAGCCAATCGGAGGGAAACGCTGATGGTCAGTCGCATCGACCGGAGACCGGTTGCGAATTGGTGGTGGACGATCGACCGTTGGTTTTTCGCCGCGTTCCTGCTGCTGATGGGGCTGGGCATCGTCTTGTCCTTCGCCGCTTCGCCGGCGGTGGCCGAACGCATCGGGCTCGACAGCTACCACTTCGTCACCAGGCAGATGGTGTTCATGATACCGGCACTGGTCATCATGATCGCGGTATCGTTCTTCGATGCCCGCCATGTCCGCAGGCTGGCGTTGCTGATGCTGGCAGGCTCGATCTTCCTGATGGTCGTAGCGCTCTATTTCGGCGTCGAGATCAAGGGTTCGCGCCGCTGGGTTCATCTGGCGGGCATCTCGGTGCAGCCCTCCGAATACATGAAGCCCGCCTTCGTGGTCATCTGCGCGTGGCTGTTCGCGGAACATTCCCGGCGCCCCGATATTCCGGGCAATCTCTTCGCCATCATCCTCCTCGGACTGGTGCTCGCGCTGCTGATTGCGCAGCCCGATCTCGGCCAGACCTTGCTGGTCCTGGCGACGTGGGGCGTGATGTTCTTCATGGCGGGCATGCCATGGCTGTGGATTGCCGTTCTTGGCGGCACGGCCATCGGCATCGGGCTGGTGGCCTACACGTCCTTTCCGCACGTGGCCGAGCGCATCGACAGGTTCCTCACCGGTGAAGGCGACACGTTCCAGGTCGACATGGGGCGCGAGGCGCTCATCCGCGGCGGCTGGCTCGGGCAAGGTCCCGGCGAAGGCACGGTCAAGCGCATCCTGCCCGACAGCCACACGGACTTCGTGTTCGCGGTTGCAGGTGAAGAGTTCGGCATCGTCGTGTGCCTGCTGATCGCGGGCCTCTTCGCCTTCGTGGTGCTGCGCGGACTGAGCAAGTCGCTCAACGAACGAGATGACTTCTCGCGCTATGCGGTGGGAGGACTGGTGACCTTGTTCGGGTTGCAGTCGATCATCAACATGGGCGTCAACCTGCAACTTCTGCCGGCCAAGGGCATGACTCTTCCCTTCGTTTCGTATGGCGGCTCGTCCCTCGTTGCGATGGCGATCTCGATGGGCATGGTGCTGGCACTCACCCGCAAGGACCCGCAGAAACGGATGCGCATCGGTCAGTCTCGCGTGCCGCGCTTCATGCAGCCGGCTGAATAGCATGGCAAGGGGCGTGATCATGCTGTCCGCCGGAGGCACCGGTGGGCATCTCTTTCCAGCCGAAGCTCTGGCTCACGAACTGCTCGCGCGCGACTGGTCCATCCATCTCGCGACGGACGGCAGGGCTGAACGCTTTGCAGGTTCCTTTCCGGCCGAAACGATCCACGCGATCTCATCGGCCACGATCGGCTCGAGAAATCCGGTGGCACTCGTTCGCGCCTTCTGGACGATCTGGCGTGGGGCACGCGAGGCGGGGCGCATCATCGACGAGATCCGCCCGAAGGCGGTCGTCGGTTTTGGCGGCTATCCGACACTGCCGCCCCTATGGGCAGCCACCCGACGGGGCGTGCCGAGCATCATCCATGAGCAGAATGCGGTGATGGGGCGCGCCAACAGGGCGCTTGCGGGCAGGGTTACGGCCATCGCAGGCGGCTTCCTGCGGGCTGAAGGGTCCCATGCGGACCGGATCATCGAGGTGGGCAATCCGGTGCGGCCGGCGGTGCTCGATGCGTCCGCGACGCTATATGCGCCTGCAGGGGATGCCGGCCCGTTCCGGCTCCTGGTGTTTGGCGGCAGCCAGGGCGCGCAATTTTTCTCCGACGCAATTCCGGCCGCGGTGGCGCTGCTTTCGTCGGATCAGCGCAGCCGACTGGAGATCGTACAGCAGGCCCGCAAGGAAGATGAGGCCAAGGTGAGGGCTGCCTATTCCGAACTGGGCGTGCGGGCGGAGATTTCTCCCTTCTTCACCGACATGGCGAAACGCATCGCCGACGCGCATCTCGTCATGTCGCGATCCGGCGCGTCGACGGTGTCGGAGATTGCAGCCATTGGAAGACCGGCTTTGCTGGTGCCTTATCCCTATGCGCTCGACCATGATCAGGCGGCGAACGCTGCGGCCCTTGCGGCTGCGGGCGGTGCGCAGGTTCATCCGCAATCATCGCTGACGCCCGAGCGTATTGCCGAACTGATCGGGAGGCTCATGTCGGACCCTCGAACGCTTTCCAGCATGGCCGCGGCGGCGAAGTCATCAGGCAGGCCCGATGCCACCCGGTTGCTTGCGGACCTCGTGGAGGCTATTGCCTCGGGCGAATCCGTTTCGCAGGTCAAGGGGAGGCAGCGCGCATGAAGATGCCGCAGACAATCGGCGTGGTGCATTTCATCGGCATCGGCGGCATCGGCATGAGCGGCATCGCAGAGGTGCTGCACAATCTCGGCTATCGCGTCCAGGGATCGGACCAGGCCGACAGCGCCAACGTGCAGCGGCTGCGCGACAAGGGCATCACCTGCTTCGTCGGGCATGCCGCCGACAACCTCGGCGAGGCCGAGGTCATCGTGGTGTCGACGGCGGTGAAGAAGAACAACCCCGAGCTCGTCGCCGCGCGCGAGCGGCTGCTGCCGATCGTGCGGCGGGCCGAGATGCTGGCCGAGCTGATGCGATTCCGCAATGCCATCGCCATCGGCGGAACGCACGGAAAGACGACGACCACCTCGATGGTCGCAACGCTTCTGGATGCAGGCGGGCTCGATCCGACAGTGGTCAATGGCGGTATCATCAATGCCTATGGCACAAATGCGCGCATGGGCGATGGCGAATGGATGGTCGTTGAGGCCGACGAGAGTGACGGCACGTTCCTGAAGCTGCCAGCGGACATTGCCGTGATCACCAACATCGATCCGGAGCATCTCGATCATTACGGCTCGTTCGACAAGGTGCGCGAGGCCTTCCGCCAGTTCGTCGAGAACGTGCCGTTCTACGGCTTCGGCGTCATGTGCATCGATCACCCGGAAGTGCAGGCACTGGTCTCGCGCATCGAAGATCGCCGCGTCGTCACCTATGGCGAGAACAAGCAGGCCGATGTGCGCTTCTCCAACATCCGCATGGATGGGGCGACGTCGATCTTCGACGTGACGATTCGCGATCGCAAGAGCGGAGCTGAAACCCAGGTCGACGGCCTGCGCCTGCCGATGCCCGGCCGCCACAACATCTCCAACGCGACGGCGGCGATCGCCGTCGCGCACGAACTCGGACTGACACCGGATGACATCCGCAAGGGCCTGTCCTCCTTCGGCGGCGTCAAGCGGCGGTTCACCCATACCGGAAGCTGGAACGGCGTCGACATCTTCGACGACTACGGCCACCACCCGGTTGAGATCAAGGCGGTGCTGCGTGCTGCGCGTGAAGCCTGCAAGGGCCGCGTCATAGCCGTCGCGCAGCCACACCGTTTCACTCGCCTGCGCGATCTCTTCGATGACTTCGCCGCATGCTTCAACGACGCCGATACGGTGATGATCGCGCCCGTCTATGCCGCCGGTGAGGACGCGATCGATGGGATCAACTCGGCGACGCTGGTTTCGCGCATTCGTGCCGGCGGCCATCGCGATGCCCGCGAGATCGACGGGCCCGATGCGATAGCCCCGATCGTGCGCGCTCTGGCGGGCCCTGGCGACTTCGTCGTGCTTCTGGGCGCGGGCAACATCACGCAATGGGCCTATGCCCTGCCGAGGGAGCTGGAGGCGACCGCATGACCGGCGGCGATGCTCTCCTGAAGCGTCTCGGCGACGTCGCGTCCATGGTCCGTGGACGGCTGACGCCTGATGCGCCGATGGAGACGATAACCTGGTTTCGTGCCGGCGGTGCGGTCGACCTGCTCTTTCAGCCGGCCGACGAGGACGACCTTCGCGCCTTTCTGCGGCATGTCCCGGATGACGTGCCAGTGATGGTGGTCGGGATCGGTTCCAACCTCCTGGTGCGCGAATGCGGCATTCGCGGTGTCGTGATCCGGCTGTCTGCAAAAGGGTTCGCCGGCGTCGAGGCTGGCGAGGGAACGCGTCTCGTGGTTGGGGCCGCCACACCCGATAAGCGTGTCGCGGCGGCCGCGCTCGAAGCGGGCATAGGCGGCTTTCACTTCTACCATGGCATTCCCGGCGCCATCGGTGGCGCGCTGCGCATGAATGCGGGCGCCAACGGCGTCGAGACGCGGGAGCGCGTCGTATCCGTCCGGGCGCTTGACCGCGGCGGTGATGTTCACGTCCTGACCAATGCGCAGATGGGCTATGCCTATCGGCACTCGGCGGCCGCGAAGGACCTGATCTTCGTTTCAGCCGAGCTCGAAGGATACGCCGAGGACCGCGAGGCGATCCGGATCGCGATGGACGCGGTGCAGACACACCGCGAGACCGTGCAGCCGATTCGCGAGAAGACGGGTGGATCGACCTTCAAGAACCCCGAGGGCACTTCGGCGTGGAAGGAGATCGACAAGGCGGGTTGCCGCGGGCTGATGATCGGTGGCGCGCAAATGTCGCCGATGCACTGCAACTTCATGATCAACACCGGAGCGGCGACGGGCTACGATCTCGAGCATCTCGGTGAGACGGTGCGAGCGCGCGTTCTGGAGAATTCGGGCATTCGGCTCGAATGGGAGATCAAGCGAATCGGCGATTTCCGGCCCGGTCGCCAGGTCCAGGAATTCCTCGGACAACTGCTTTAGACGGGCAACGCCTCGCTGCTTGTCTCAAAAAGTGAATCGCCGCGAGTCCCAAACCCTTGCCACGGAATCCAACCTCTGATTCCTTGAGGTGAAATCGTTCTCCGATTTGAGTCGAGTGCGCGGACGCTGGCGAAACCGATCGCCGGAAGACTCCGACTCAACCCCGGCGAACAGAATGCGGCCCGAGCGACGAGGGGAAATCCGGGCATGGCGGCAAAGCACGTTGCTGTTCTGATGGGCGGATTCTCCGCCGAGCGGCCGGTCTCGGTTTCATCTGGCAATGCCTGCGCGGATGCACTGGAGGATGTCGGATACCGGGTCACGCGCGTCGACGTCGAACGTGACGTTGCCCGCGTCCTCGATGATTTGAGGCCGGATGTCGCCTTCAACGCGCTTCACGGCCCCTATGGCGAGGATGGAACGATCCAGGGAATTCTCGAATATCTGCAGATTCCCTACACCCATTCAGGCGTGCTCGCTTCGGCTCTGGCGATGGACAAGGAGCAGGCGAAGAAGGTTGCCAAGGCTGCCGGCATTCCGGTTGCCGAGGCACGGGTGATGAGCCGATTCGACATTGGCGCCGCACACCCGATGAAGCCGCCCTACGTGGTGAAGCCGGTGCGCGAGGGATCGAGCTTCGGGGTCGTGATCGTCAAGGAAGACCAGTCCCATCCACCCCAGGTCATCACCTCGTCGGAATGGCGCTACGGGGACACGATCATGGTCGAGCGATTCGTCCACGGACGCGAATTGACCTGCGCTGTCATGGGTGGCGTGGCGCTTGGCGTGACCGAAATCGTGCCAGTCGGCCACGCCTTCTACGATTACGACTCAAAATATGTTGCCGGCGGCTCAAAACACGAATGCCCGGCAAAAGTTTCATCCTTTATTTACCAAAAAGTACAGACACTGGCGCTACGGGCACATCAAGCGATCGGCTGTCGCGGGGTCTCCCGGTCAGACTTTCGCTACGATGACCGATTTTCGGAGAATGGCGAGTTGATCTGGCTGGAAGTGAACACCCAGCCGGGGATGACTCCCACGTCGCTCGTGCCGGAAATCGCCGCGGAAGCGGGACACAGTTTTGGTGAATTGCTGAGTTGGATGGTGGAGGACGCTTCTTGTTCGCGTTGACGTCAGGACAAAGTCTGGGTTCCAGTGCGCAGCGGCGCAGGAGCTGGGCTATTGCGCCCGGCGGTCTTGTCGTCCCGCGCTGGCTGCGCAGGCCGGCCCGTTTCGCCAGTCGCGTCTGGTCGGGAGAAGTCGTCGCGCCGCCTTTCGCGGGCGGCGCGCTTTCAGCGCTGGTGATCGGTTCGTTCGTCGTCTACGGCACCGTCGTCGGCGGCCACATGTCTTCGGTTGTGCAGGGCGTTACCGCGCGCACCGGTTTTGCGATCAACGAGATTCGCGTCAGCGGCAACAAGGAAACCTCGGAGATCGACATCTTCGATCGCGTCGGGCTGGATGGATGGACCTCGCTGGTCGGGTTCGACGCCGAGGACGCGCGGGCGCGCATCGTCAGCCTGCCGTGGGTGGAGAGTGCCGCCGTTCGCAAGATTTATCCCTCGACGCTTGAGGTGAAGGTCGTCGAGAAGGTGCCGTTCGCCATCTGGCAGCAGGGTAGCCTGTTGTCGCTGATCGAAGAGAATGGCGACGTCATCGCGCCGCTCGTCGGTTCCGATCATCTCACCTTGCCGCTGGTCGTCGGATCGGGAGGCGCCAAGTCCGCCTCGTCCTTCGTGGCCAAGGTCGCCTCGCATCCCGATCTTGCATCTCGTGTGCGGGGCTATGTGCGGATTTCGGATCGACGCTGGGACCTGAAGCTCAATAACGGGCTTACGGTCAAGCTGCCCGAACAGGAGCAGGATGAGGCGCTGGTCGATCTCGTCGGTCTCGATGCGCGCTACGGTTTGCTGTCGCGCGACATCGAATCCGTCGACATGCGCTTTGGCGACCGGCTGGTCGTCAAGCTTTCGCCCGACGCCGCAAAAGCGCGCGAAGCCAGGCTCAAGGAGCTGCTGGGCAAGAAATACCGGCCGGCGGAGCGCAGCATATGAGTTGGCTCGGTTCAAACATGGACAAGTCGGCAGGCCGGTCCGGGGTCGTCACCGTCCTCGATATCGGCTCGACCAAGGTCTGCTGCGTCATCGGCAAGCTCAAGCCCTGCGAGGAGAGCGAGCACCTGCCGGGACGCACGCACCAGATCAAGGTGATCGGCATCGGCCACCAGAAGTCCCAGGGCATCAAGTCCGGCACGATCGTCGATCTCGACCGGGCCGAGCAGGCGATCCGGCTGGCGGTGGATTCTGCCGAGCGCATGGCCGGACTGACGGTCGAGTCACTGTTCGTCAACGTTTCGGCGGGGCGCATGAAGAGCGCCGTCCTGTCTTCGTCGATCAATCTTGGCGGGCACGAAGCCGGCGACGGGGACATCAAGCGTGTGCTGGCGGCGGGCGCAAAGCAGACATTGCGTGCCGAGCGCGAGGTTGTCCATTCGCTGCCGATCAGCTTCTCGCTGGATTCTGAACGCGGTGTGCGCGACCCGCGCGGGATGATCGGTGAGCAACTCGGCGTCGACATGCACGTGCTGACCGCCGATGCCGCGCCACTGCGCAATCTGGAACTCTGCGTCAATCGCTCTCACCTGTCGGTCGAGCGCATGGTGGCCACGCCCTATGCGAGCGGGCTGGCGGCACTAGTAGATGACGAGGCCGAAATGGGGGCCGCCTGCATCGACATGGGCGGCGGCACGACGACCATCTCGATCTTCGCCGAGGGCAAGTTCATCTATGCCGACGTGCTGCCCATCGGCGGCAGTCACGTCACGATGGATCTGGCACGCGGCCTGTCGACGCGGCGCGAGCATGCCGAGCGGCTCAAGGTGATGCAGGGCTCCGTGCTGCCGGTCGTCGACGATGACCGCGACATGGTGACCATCCAGCCGATGGGTCCCGACGATGGCGAGGTGCCGCAGCACGCGCCTCGCGCGGTGATGAACAAGATCATTCGAGCCCGCGTCGAGGAGACGCTGGAGCTCGTGCGCGACCGGCTCAACAAGTCAGGCTTCGGCTCGGTGGTGGGCAAGCGCGTGGTGCTTACGGGGGGCGCCAGCCAGTTGACCGGCATGCCGGAGACGGCCCGGCGTATCCTTGCCCGCAACGTGCGGCTCGGGCGGCCGCTCGGCGTAACGGGTTTGCCGGAGGCGGCCAAGGGGCCTGCCTTCGCAACAACGGTCGGCCTGCTGATCTATCCGCAGGTTGCCAATTTCGAAAGCCGGTATGGAAAGGGCGGTGGCCTGCGTTTCAGGGCAACCGGTACCGGTGGTCGCTTTCAACGTGTCAGTCAGTGGTTGAAAGACAGTTTTTAAATCGACGGGGACAGCCCCACGCAGCCGCGGCGGCGAAGCGGCGGGAAAGGCCAAAAGGACGAACGCAATGACCATCAATCTGCAGAAGCCGGACATCACCGAGCTCAAGCCGCGCATCACCGTTTTCGGTGTCGGCGGTGGCGGCGGCAATGCTGTCAACAACATGATCACCGCCGGCCTGCGTGGCGTCGACTTCGTCGTCGCCAATACCGATGCGCAGGCGTTGACCATGTCGAAGTCCGAACGCCTGATCCAGCTCGGCGCCCATGTCACCGAAGGTCTCGGTGCGGGGTCGCAGCCTGAAGTCGGTCGCGCGGCGGCAGAGGAATGCATCGACGAGATCGTCGATCACCTGTCGAATACGCATATGTGCTTCGTTACCGCGGGCATGGGCGGCGGCACGGGCACCGGCGCTGCTCCGGTCGTGGCGCGTGCGGCGCGCGAGAAGGGTATTCTCACCGTCGGCGTCGTCACCAAGCCGTTCCACTTCGAGGGCCAGCGCCGGATGAAGACGGCCGACATGGGCATCGAGGAACTGCAGAAGAGCGTCGACACGCTGATCGTCATTCCCAACCAGAACCTCTTCCGCATTGCCAACGACAAGACCACCTTCGCCGATGCCTTCGCAATGGCCGACCAGGTGCTCTATTCCGGCGTCGCCTGCATCACCGACCTGATGGTGAAGGAAGGTCTCATCAACCTCGACTTCGCCGACGTCCGCTCCGTCATGCGCGAGATGGGCAAGGCTATGATGGGCACCGGCGAGGCTTCGGGTGAGGGCAGGGCAATGGCCGCGGCAGAAGCCGCTATTGCCAATCCGCTGCTCGACGAGACCACCATGAAGGGCGCGCGCGGCCTGTTGATCTCCATCACCGGCGGTCGTGACCTGACGCTGTTCGAAGTCGATGAGGCTGCGACACGTATTCGCGAAGAAGTCGATCAGGAAGCCAACATCATCCTTGGTGCGACCTTCGACGAGGAACTGGAAGGTGTTATCCGCGTGTCCGTCGTGGCAACCGGTATCGACAAGGTCGCTGCGGACATCAACACGCCGCCGATCACCATCCGCGCGCCACAGAAGCCGGTCCAGCAGCCTGTTCAACAGCAGCGCCCGGCAGAGCCGCGCGTCACTGCGCCGGTACAGCCGGAGGCACCCCGTGTGGCCGACCCGGTCGCCGAAGCGATCCGCAACGCGGAAATGAACCACGAAATGGCGGCTGGTCAGCGCCCCGTCCAAGGCGAGGGCGATTTCCGTCCGCAGAGCCGGTTGTTCGCTCAGCCCGCTGCAGAGCAGCCTGCACCGGTCGCGCACTTCCAGCCCGAGCCGGTGAGGACCGCACCGTCGGCGCCCGCGCCGATGATGGAAGCGGCACCACAGGTGCCTGCGGCGGCCCAGCCGCGCATGCCGCGCATCGAGGACTTCCCGCCTGTTGTGCGTGCCGAGATGGACGCACCGCATGGCGAGGATCACGAAGAGCGTGGCCCGATGGGCCTGCTCAAGCGGCTGACGCAGGGGTTGTCGCGACGCGAAGAGGAGACGGCACGTCTTCAGCCGGCCCAGCCGCGCGAGCCGCGCATGCGCCCTGCCGAAACCACGCGCCGGGCTCCTTCGCCCGAAGCACAGCTCTACGCGCCCAAGCGCGGGCAGCTCGACGATCAGGGCCGGATGTCGGTTCAGCCCCGTGCCGTGCAGGAAGACGATCAACTGGAAATTCCGGCGTTCCTGCGCCGCCAGGCAAACTGATCGCGGGAGATCACGAAGCGTAACGCAATGTAACGGGCGGGTGTCGAAGCACTCGCCCGTTTCGTCAAATTATGCTTGAAAGACAACAGGTTATGCAGCGCGCTTTTCGGCATCTTTTGCGTAACACAGGGTAAGAAACCGTGATTTGGAGTCTTTTGCCTGTAACATTATCTTCGCGGCCAACAATCAAGCGGCTGCGGATTCGTGGGGATGAGAATTCGCTGGTCGAGAGTGAAACCGCGACCGGGCAACCTGTTGAGCGGGCGTAATCGGGACGGGCTTATGGGGATCGACTTGCACGACTACCAGACGACGCTCAAGTCACGCGTATCGTTGTCCGGCATCGGCGTTCACAGTGGAAACCCGGTTTCCATCCATTTTGTTCCCGCCGATCCAGATACCGGAATCATCTTTTCAAAGACCGATGCTAACGGAGATTGTGTCGAGCTTCGGGCGTTGTCGTCAGAAGTTGGCGGGACCGACCTGTGCACCATTCTCGGCGACGTCTCCGGCGCCCATGTGGCAACGGTTGAGCACCTGATGGCGGCCCTGTCGTCACTCGGCATCGACAACGTCGTCGTGGAGACCGAAGGCAACGAAGTGCCGATCCTCGACGGAAGTGCGTCGATGTTCGTCGAGGCTTTCGATCAGGCCGGTCTGAAGGTTCAGGCGGTCAAGCGCCGCTACATCCGCATCGTCAAGCCAGTCCGTATCGAGAATGGCGCCTCGTGGGCCGAGTTCAGGCCTTATGCTGGAACGCGTTACGAGGTCGAGATCGACTTCGAGAGCCCGGCGATCGGCAGGCAGTTTTTTGCCGCTGACATCACGCCGGAGGTTTTCCGCCGCGATATTTCGCGTGCACGGACTTTCGGCTTCATGAAGGACGTCGAGCGCTTGTGGGCCGCCGGCTACGCGCTCGGTTCGTCGCTGGAGAATTCCGTGGTGATCGGCGACGACGACCGCGTCATCAACATGGAAGGCCTGCGTTACTCCAACGAATTCGTGCGTCATAAGATGCTCGACGCCATGGGTGACCTCGCGCTGGCCGGCGCACGCTTCATCGGCTGCTTCCGCTCCTTCCGGGGCGGGCACAAGCTGAACGCGCAGGCGCTGCGCAGGCTGCTGTCCGATCGTTCGGCATTCGAGATCGTTGAGACCGGACGGCGCGAGCGCGGCCGCGGAGCCGAGATGATCGCCGTCAATGCGCCGGTCTATGCGCCTTGGATGAGCTGACCAGGCTCGTCGCGTTCCGTCTGCTGCCACAAAAAAGCACCATTGCGCGGCGACAACGTTGCCGAGGGGCGACAGTTCTAATATGACTGCCGCGACGTTTGGCGCACCGGCCGCGAATGGCTGCTATTATTCAATGGACCGGTGCCTGAAGTGTATCGAACGCCAAAGGGGCGACAATCCGCCATGAATGACAACCGCATCGCCGTTTCCCGCGCGCCGGGCCGTGCCCTAGGGATCGTGGCGCTCTCCGTCGCGCTACCGCTTTTCGTGTCGGCATGCGCCAGCGATCGCGATGTCGATCTCGCCTCGTATGTCGAGACGATCGAGCCGGCCGATGCGTTGTACAATCAGGCGCTGGCAAATCTCGAATCGGGCCGGCTCACCGAGGCGGCCAAGAAATTCGAATCGGTGGACCGCCAGCATCCCTATACGGACCATGCGCGCCGTTCGCTGGTGATGGGTGCATTCACCAACTATCGCCTCGGCAATTATGACGACGCCATCAGCCAGTCGCAGCGCTACATCGCGCTCTATCCGACGTCGGACGATGCCGCCTATGCCCAGTACATCATCGGGCTGAGCAATTTTCGCCAGATCCAGGACGTGACGCGAGACCAGAAGGAATCGCGGCTCGTGGTGCAGGCGATGCAGGAGCTCGTCGATCGCTGGCCGGAGTCCGAATATGTCGCCGATGCGCGGGTGAAGATCCGCTTTGCCCGCGACCAGCTCGCCGGCAAGGAAATGCAGATCGGACGCTATTATCTGGAACGGCGCGAATATATCGCTGCCGTGCGACGCTTCCGTAACGTGGTGGAGACCTATTCGGACACAAACCACGTCGAGGAATCGCTGGCGCGCCTCACCGAGGCATATTACGCGATGGGACTGGCCTCGGAGGCACAGACGGCTGCCGCCGTGCTCGGCCACAACTATCCTGAAAGCCAGTGGTACAAGGACTCCTACGCCCTGCTTCAGTCGGGCGGCCTTCAGCCGCGCGAGAACAAGGGATCGTGGCTCAGTCAGGTCGGTACACTGATTACCGGAAGCTGATTTCCCACCCGATGCTCACGCACCTGTCGATCCGCGATATCGTACTGATCGAACGGCTCGACATCGACTTTCTAAAGGGCCTGTCGGTGCTGACCGGCGAAACAGGCGCGGGCAAGTCTATCCTGCTGGACTCGCTTTCTCTGGCCCTCGGTGCGCGTGGCGACGCGTCGCTCGTCAGGCATGGCATCACCCAGGGGGCCGTCACTGCCGTCTTCGATGTGCCCGGGAATCATGCGGCACGCGAACTGCTTCGTGAGAACGGCCTTGACGATGAAGGCGACGTCATCTTGCGGCGCCTGCAATCCGCCGACGGGCGCAGCCGCGTTTTCATCAATGACCAGCCCGCCAGCGTCACATTGCTGCGCGAGGTCGGCAAGGCGCTGGTCGAGATCCATGGCCAGCATGACGAACGCGCGCTGGTGGACCCCGCTGTGCATCGCGATCTTCTGGATGCGTTCGGAGGGCATGTGGGCGCCGCAAAGGCAGTCGCGCGGGCCTGGCGGTCATGGCGCGAAGGCGAACAGGCGCTGTCGCGCCACCGGGCAAAGGTCGAGGCAGCAGCGCGCGAGGCCGACTATCTGCGGGCGTCCGTCGAAGAGCTGTCAAAGCTGGAGCCGCAGCCCGGCGAGGAGACGGAGCTTGCCGACCGCCGCGCGGCGATGATGCGCGCCGAAAAGATCGCCACCGACATCACCGACGCGCAGGACGTGCTTTCCGGACCGAGTGCTGCCGTGCCACCGATCGCGAGCCTGTTGCGACGGCTGCAACGCAAGGCCGCCGATGCGCCCGGATTGCTCGACGAAATCATCAAGGCGCTCGATGAAGCCCTCATTTCTCTCGATGCCGCGCAGGTTGCCGTGGATGAAGCGTTGCGGGCCGCCGAGTTCGATCCACGGGTCCTTGAACAGGCGGAGGAGCGGCTGTTCGCGCTGCGTGCCCTTGCGCGCAAGCATTCCGTTGCGGTCGACGACCTTGCCGCCTTGCGTGATACGATGGTCGCCGACCTTGCCGATCTCGACGCTGGCGAGGAGCGTTTGGGCGCATTGGAGGCGGCGGCCGAAGCCGCGCGCCTTGCCTATGACGAGCAGGCCGCGCATTTGTCCGAACTGCGCAAGGGCACCGCATCTGCGCTGGCTGCGTCGGTGATGAAGGAACTGCCCGAGCTCAAGCTGGAGCGCGCCGAGTTCATCGTCGAGGTTTCCAGCGAAGCCGAGGATCGCGCCGAAAGCGGCATCGATCAGGTCGAGTTCCGCGTGCGCACCAATCCGGGCACGCGTCCCGGTCCGATGATGAAGGTCGCGTCTGGCGGCGAGCTCTCGCGCTTCCTGCTGGCGTTGAAGGTGGCGCTTGCCGATCGCGGTTCGGCGCCGACACTGGTCTTCGACGAGATCGACACGGGCGTTGGCGGCGCCGTTGCCGACGCGATCGGACAGCGTCTCGCGCGTCTTGCGGGCCGCATCCAGGTTCTGTCTGTCACCCACGCGCCGCAGGTCGCGGCCCGCGCCGACACGCACTACCTGATTTCAAAGTCGGGCGGTGCGGACCGTGTCGCTACCGCAGTTTCGGCCCTTGAGCGCGACGCACGGCAAGAGGAGATCGCCCGCATGCTCGCCGGTGCGACGATCACGCATGAAGCGCGGGCCGCCGCCGAGCGGCTGCTTCGGGAGAATGCCGCCGTCTCCTGACATATGCTACTTGAGCGCGCGGCGGGCGGCGCTAATTTAGCCCACCTGCCGTAGCCGGATTCGCATCATGTCCAGAACCACCAAGGCCGTCGAAGAACTCACGCCGCAAGAGGCCGCAGAGGAACTCGCCGCATTGGCGGGCGAGATCGCCGAGCATGATCGACGCTACCATGGCGAAGATGCGCCAACCATCTCGGACGCCGAATATGACGCGCTTCGACTGCGCAACGCCGCCATCGAAGCAGCTTTCCCGGAACTGTTGCGCGCCGACTCGCCCTCGCAGGCGGTGGGGGCGGCCCCTTCCGGCGTCTTTGCCCAGGTCAGGCACGCCAAGCCGATGCTGTCGCTCGACAACGTCTTCAGCGACGACGACGTGCGTGATTTCGTGGCTTCCGTTCGCCGCTTTCTCGCTTGGCCGAGTGAGCAGGAGCTTGCGTTTACGGCTGAGCCCAAGATCGACGGGCTTTCAATGTCGCTGCGATACGAGCAGCGCCGGCTGACGACGGCCGCGACGCGCGGCGACGGCACGACAGGCGAGAACGTCACGGCCAACATCCGCACCATCGCAGAGATCCCCGACGAACTGCCCAAGGACGCCCCGGACATCGTCGAAGTGCGCGGCGAGGTCTATATGCGCCGCGACGATTTCCTGGCGCTGAACGAGCGGATGGCGGTCGAGATAGGTCGCGTCTTCGCCAATCCGCGCAACTTTGCCGCTGGCAGCCTGCGTCAGAAGGACCCGGAGGCGACGCGCGCGCGGCCGCTCAGGTTTTTCGCTTATGCCTGGGGCGAGACGAGTGAAGCCCTGGCCGAGACTCAATACGAGGCGGTGCAGCGTCTTGGCCGCTGGGGCTTCCGCATCAATGATCACATGGCGATCTGCGGATCGGTCGACGAGATGGTGGAGCGCTACCGCGCGATCGAAGCGGAACGTGCGAGCCTGCCCTACGACATCGACGGCGTCGTCTACAAGGTCGACCGGCTCGACCTGCAGGAGAGGCTCGGCTTTCGCTCGCGCAGTCCGCGCTGGGCGACGGCACACAAGTTCGCGGCGGAAAAGGCAACGACGATTCTGCGCGGCATCGACATCCAGGTTGGGCGCACAGGGGCGCTGACGCCGGTGGCGCGGCTGGAGCCGGTGACGGTCGGCGGCGTGGTGGTGACCAACGCCACGCTTCACAATGAAGACTACATCAGGGGCATCGGGAATGATGGCCAGCCGATACGCGAGGGCAGGGACATCCGTGTCGGCGACACGGTGATCGTGCAGCGCGCCGGTGACGTCATTCCGCAGATCCTCGACATCGATCCGGAAAAGCGTCCGGCGGGCGCCGAGGCCTATGTCTTCCCGGACCGTTGCCCTGCCTGCGGCAGCCATGCCGTTCGCGAGGAGGGGGAAGCCGTCCGGCGCTGCACCGGCGGGCTCATCTGCCCGGCGCAGGCGGTGGAACGCATTCGTCACTTCGTCTCGCGCAATGCGATGGATATCGAAGGGCTTGGCGAAAAGCAGATCGAGTTCTTCTTCAACCACGAAGACCCGGCCCTGCAGATACGGTCCCCTGCCGACATCTTCACGCTGAAGGATCGTCAGGGTAGTTCGCTCACCAAGCTCGAAAACGTTGACGGTTTCGGCGCGGTCTCGGTCAGGAAGCTGTTCGCCGCGATCGACGACCGCCGCAGCGTGCCACTTTCCCGCTTCCTCTTTGCGCTCGGCATCCGCCACATCGGCGAGACAAACGCCAAGCGTATCGCAAGGCATTATCTGTCGTTCGACGCCCTGCGCGCGGGCGCCAGCGAAGCAATGATGCCGCAAGGCAAGGGCGATCCCGGCAATGCCCAATGGCAGGAACTCGTCGGCATCAACGGCATCGGCAGCGTGGTGGCAGAGGCACTGGTCGAGTTTTTCGCCGAAGAGCACAACCGGCAAGCCGTCGACGCCTTGTTGAAGGAAGTCACGCCCAGTGACGAGGAGCCCGTGGGTGACGTTTCATCGCCGGTCGCGGGAAAGACGGTGGTGTTCACCGGAGGCTTGGAGCGAATGTCGCGCGACGAGGCCAAGGCGATGGCGGAACGGCTCGGCGCCAAGGTCGCGGGCTCCGTTTCCAAGAAGACTGATCTGGTGGTAGCCGGCCCGGGGGCGGGCTCCAAGCTCAAGCAGGCGACCGATCTGGGCATAGAAGTGATCGACGAAGACGCATGGTTCGAGCGCGTCGGGCAGTAGCCGCATTGATCACTGGGTCAATCGAATTGATGTGACATGGCAGCAATGCTGACCTACACAGGCCGCATTCGACGGAGGTCACAATGTCGGCTGCTGAAATGGTTGAACCCGATGCCGGTGGCTCCGGCGAGTTTTTCGACGGGATGCGCAGGGGGCTGCCTGTCGTGCTCGCCTCGGCGCCGTTCGGACTGCTCTTCGGTGCCCTTGCCGTCCAGAACGGCATGACGATCGGCGAGGCGATACTCATGAGCGCGACCGTGTTTGCCGGCGCGAGCCAGATGGTCGGCCTCGAACTCTTCGGCCAGACCATTGCGCCATGGCTGATCATCCTGTCGATCTTCGCCGTCAATTTTCGCCATGTGCTCTATTCGGCCGCACTGGGCCGGCGGACGGAACATTGGTCGCCGGCGCAGCGCGCGTTCGGGTTCTTCTTCCTGACAGACCCACAATACGCTCTTGCCGAGCGCCGCGGCGAGACCGGCAAGCGCGTCGGTTTTGCCTGGTACATGGGCATGGCGACGCCGATCTACCTGTGCTGGGTGGCCGAAGGCGGCATTGGTGCCGCGTTCGGAAACCTCGTGCCGGACCCGCATGCGCTCGGCCTCGATTTTCTCCTGCCGATCTACTTCCTCGGCCTCGTCATGGACTTCCGCAAGCGGCCGCTGTGGCTGCCCGTCGTGATGATCAGCGCCGTCGTTTCGGTGTTTGCCTATTACTTCGTCGGTTCGCCGTGGCATGTCTCGATCGGTGCCGCTGCCGGGGTGGCCCTGGCCGCCATTCTCACGCCGAGCGATGCGGGGAGGGCGCAGCCATGAGCCTGACAGCCTGGATCATTCTCGGTGGCGCGCTGGCGACCTATCTGTCGCGTATTGGTGGCCATCTCGTCCTGTCACGTTTCGAGCGCATCCATCCGCGCGTCGAGGCGGGCCTCAACGCGGTGCCTGCGGCGGTGCTGACGACGCTGGTGGCTCCAGCGGCGACCACAGGCGGCCCAGCCGAGTGGGCAGCGCTGGTGGTCGCTGGACTGGTGGCATTGCGCGGCGGCCTGTCGGCGATGTTCATCGCCGGAGCCGTGGTTCTGATCCTGCTGCGCAATACTCTATAGCGGCGCCGTCGCTGCCTTCAGCCAGTCGAGAACCTCGCCCTCGACCATCGGGCCTATCTCTTCGCGTACGCGTGCGTGATAGGCGTCGAGCCATAGGCGTTCCTGGTTCGAGAGCAGGTCCACCTGGATCAGGCGCCTGTCGAACGGCGCCAGGGTCAGCGTCTCGAAACCATGCATTTCGATGTCGCCGCCCGGAATAGGTTCTGGCGCGCGCACTACGATCAGGTTCTCGAGCCGTATCCCGTAACTGCCTTCCTTGTAGTAGCCGGGCTCGTTTGACAGGATCATCCCGGTCAGCAGCTTCTCGCTTCCGGTCTTGGCGATGCGTTGCGGGCCCTCATGCACCGACAGGAATGCGCCGACGCCATGGCCGGTGCCGTGGGCGTAGTCGATGCCGGCCATCCAGTGCGCCTGCCGGGCGACCGGGTCTATGTCCATTCCCCGCGTTCCAGGCGGAAATCGCAGCATCGAAACTGCGATCATCCCCTTCAGCACGATCGTATAGCGCTCGCACATCTCGTTCGTCGGCTTGCCGATGGCGACGGTGCGCGTGATGTCGGTGGTGCCGTCCTGATATTGTGCGCCGGAATCGACCAGATAGAGTTCGCTTGCCTGCAGCGAGCGGTTGGTTGCGGTGGTGACGCGATAGTGGATGACGGCGCCGTTGGGACCGGCGCCCGATATGGTGTCGAACGAAATGTCGCGCAGCGGCATCTGGGTCTCTTCGCCGGTCGTGCGGCGAAAGCCTTCGAGTGCCCGGACAGCTCCGATTTCATCGATCGACCCCGGAGACTGCAAGTCGAGCCAATGCAGGAAGCGCGTGACCGCTGCTCCGTCGCGACGGTGGGCGGAGCGGCTGCCGGCCAGTTCGGCCTTGTTCTTCACCGCGCGGGGCAGGCGTGCAGGGTCGGGCAGCGCGAGCACTGTTCCGCCCTGTTCTTCAACAAGCAGGCGCAGCTTCTCCGCGGCAAGCGCGGGATCGAGCGCAACGCGCGCGCCTTGGCTGCACAGGTGTGACAGTTCCGTTTCCATCGCGTCAGGCGAGTACAGATCCGCGAGTTGGGTCAGATAGGCGCGTGTCTCGATTGTCAGCTTTTCCGGCGCCAGGAAGAGCTTCGGAAGCCCGCTCGCGGCAAGGATCGCGAAGCCCAGCGCGAGCGGCGTATGGGGCACGTCATGGCCGCGGATGTTGAAGGTCCATGCCAGGGATGCTGGATCGGTAAGAACCGCATGGGTAGCGCCGTCCGATCGAAGCGCTTCTGCAAGGCGCGTGATCTTGTCGGAGGCGAGCTCGCCGGCAAATCCGATCGGTTGTATCTCGACCTGTTCAGCCGGGGGGGCGGGCCGGTCATGCCAGATCGCGTCGACGAGATTGGATGGCACTGCAACGAGCTTTGCGCCGGCCTTTTCCAGCGCCTTGCGCAACGCCGCAGCCTCGGAGACGGTGTGCAGCCACGGGTCGAAACCAATCACCATATCGGCGACGGCATTTGTGCCCAGCCACCTCGCCGGAGGGTTCTCCACGAGGCTTTCGATTTCGAAAGTGTCCGGATCTACCTGGGCTCGCGCCTGAAGCGTGTAGCGCCCGTCGACGAAGACCAGAGCGCGCTCGCGAAGGATGAGCGCGGCGCCGGCCGATCCTGTGAACCCGGTCAGCCATTGCAGGCGTTCCGAGCAAGCGGCGACATATTCGCCCTGATGCTCATCTGCGCGGGGGACGAGAAACCCGTCGAGGCCCTGCAGGACGAGTTGCTGCCGCAACTCTGCGACGCGAGCAACGCCCTGCCGTGGATCGGTTCGCGCTTCAAACGACTGGAACATCGGTATCCTCTTGGCTGCCCTTGCCCTGACTGAATATCGGGGTGATGGCAGCCTTGCAATCGGGGCATCGCGGAGCGGTCGTTTGCTGCGTTGCACCATTTCATTTCGCATATGCAAAAACGCATGGTCGCCATGCGGAAACGGCACTGGTAGATTAGGGCAGCATTGCTTACCTTTCTCGTCGTGGAGGAACGAAACAGACTCTACAGGAGACGTGAAAATGGGACACACCTCTGCCAAGCGCGGTTTTTTCCGGAATGCGGTCGACGCCCTGATGGCGGCCCGCGAGCGCCAGGCCCAGCGTTATGTTGCGGGCGCGCTGCTCATGCTGGACGACGAGACCCTGAAGCTTAACGGCTACAGCCGTGCGGAGCTCCAGCGTAAGGGTGGTGCGAGCCACCTGTTCTGATCTGCGCGGGGCGGCGCAGCCAGAAGCAAAAAGCGGTCCCTTCGGGGGCCGCTTTTTTTTCGACCACGGCGATCATCGTTTCAGATGAAGCGTCACCCAGCCTTCGCGATGCAACGTGTGGACGTGCCGGAACCGTTGGCCCACATAGGCGGCGATGACCGCGTCACGCTGGCGATCGAGAATTCCCGAAAGGATGAGCGAACCGCCCGGCGCCAGGTGCGTCGCCATATGAGGCGCCATTCTCATCAGGGGGCGGGCGAGGATGTTGGCGACGATGAGGTCGAATGGACCGGTTTGCGCGAACACCGGGTTTGAAAACCCCGCCGCAGTCGCAGTCTTTACATAGGCGCCCACCGCATTCAGCCGGACATTCTGGCGCGCGACCGAGGTGGCGACGGGGTCGATGTCGGTCGCGAGAACGCGGATGCGGGCGAGGCGGGCGAGGGCGATGGCCAGTACCGCGCTGCCTGTGCCGAGATCGAGGGCGCTTCGTGGAGCCTCGCGCCGCACTACCGACGCCAGCATGTCCAGGCAACCCGAGGTCGTGCCGTGATGGCCAGTGCCGAATGCCAGCCCCGCCTCGATCTCGATGGCGATGTCGCCGACGCGTCTCTTGTCGCGATCATGCGCGCCATGGACGAGAAAGCGGCCGGAACGCACCGGCTTCAGCCCTTCGAGCGATTTCGTGACCCAGTCGATGTCTTCAAGCGCCTCGCGCGCGATGACCGTGTCGCCAGCGCCGGCAGCGCCACGCATGCGCAGTTCGATTTCATCCGCCTGATCGGTTTCAGCGTAAACTGAAATCTCCTCCGTGCCGGCGTCTTCATCAATCTCGACGATGGCGATCGCCAGCCCGTCATCGTCGAATTCGCGCTCGAGTGCCGCGAACATCGCCGTCGAGGCGGGCTTGATCGCGATGAAATGGAGCCTGGTTTGGGTCAAGGAAAGGGTTCCGAGCGGGGTTCAGCCCGCAGCAAGGCGTTTCAGCTTGGCTATCGCGTTTTCGGGATTCTCGCCATAGGCGATGGTTCCCGCGAAGTCGCCGGCGCGATCGAGCAGCAAGACAGAGGCGGTGTGGTCCATCGTGTAGTCGTCACCTTCGAGTTCGACCTTCTTCCAGTAGATGCCAAAGGAACGAGCCATCTCGTGCACCTTGTCTGGTTCACCGCTGACGCCGACAATGCGATCGGACATGTTGCCGACATATGTACCGATGATTTCCGGCGTGTCGCGCTCCGGGTCTACCGTGACGAAATAGGCGTTGATGTCGGCGCCCTCATCGCCCAGTTGCTCCAGCCAGCCATCGAGCTCGAAAAGCGTGGTCGGACACACTTCAGGGCAATGGGTGAAGCCAAAGAACACCGCGCTGGGCGATCCCTTGAAAGCTGCCTCGGTGAATGGCTCACCCCGATCGTCGACCAGCGAGAACGGCGCCCCGAAAGCGCGTGCCGTATTCTGGTCTCGGTACCAGTCGAACGTCAGCGCGCCGACGCCGGCGGCCATGACCACGACTATACCGATGAGGATCGCTCGCATCATGATGGATTGATTTCCCGTGTTTCGGATTTTCGGCGGCTTCGCCTCAGAAGCACCACGCCATGCCCTGCTCGACCATGGTCACGAATATGCCGGGGGAATGCTCGACCCAGCCGGCAAATGCCAGGCCCGTCGCGCCCGAAAGCACGAGTGCTCCGAGCACAATTGAAAGCGGACGCAAGATGGGGCGCAGCGAAGCGAACATCCTTGTTAGATAGCGCCTCGCGCGCGCTGGCGAAAGATGTCATCTTGCCGCGAAACCAAGCACACGCAACTGTGACGGGGAACGGCGAAAAGCGGCGCCGAATTCCTCCGGGCGGGATTGAGCGGAATCCCACGCCGCGATAGAGGGCTGCGATGTCCGCCACTAATTCCGATCCTAAGATCCACTCGACAGCCGAGCTGAAATCATGCCGGCTCGGCCGTTATGTCGTGATCGGTGAAAGGGTGATCCTGCGCGAGGTGACCGTCGGCGACTACTCCTACTTCGAGCGCCACGGCGAAGGCATCTATACAACGATCGGCAAATTCTGCTCCATCGCCGCGAATGTGCGCATCAACGCGCTCGAACATCCCATGGAGCGCGTGACGACGCACAAGATCACCTACAGGCCGAACGAGTATTTCAAGTTTCATGGTGTCGACCAGGATTTTCGCGAACGACGCCGCAACCGCCCGGTATCGATCGGAAACGACGTCTGGATCGGCCATGGTGCCGTGATCATGCCGGGCGTGCGCATCGGCGATGGCGCGGTCATCGGCGCCAATGCGGTCGCGACGAAGGATGTCGGCGCCTACGAGATCGTCGCCGGAGTGCCGGCTCGGCCCATCAGGCGGCGGTTTCCTGTTGCCATCGCCGAGCGGCTCAGTGCGATGGCGTGGTGGGACTGGTCCACCGAAAAACTGGCGGAGGCTCTGCCGGACATGCAGGCCATGGAAACCAGCCAGTTTATCGACAAATGGAGCGAATAGCATGATAGTTAAAAGTCGATATAAGTTCTAGGTATTAGCCTCAATAGTTATCCCTAACAGTAGTGGAATAAGCGCAATTAACGAAATACTACAAATGGAGGTTGCATTTTTCCCGCCATAGTAGTTATTTCGTCCTTGAGATTACCACTGATAGCGGAGGGACTTCATCACCAAGGGAGAAGTCTCATGAAGAAGTTCGCAGCTCTACTCGCACTGGCCACGGCCGTTTCGTTCACGACCGTGTCCGCCCAGGCAGATGGCTGGGGCAAGGGCGGTCACCGCCAGTCCTCCGGCGGATTGCTCAACGTGTCGCCCTCGATCCAGACCGGCAACCTCAAACTGCTGAGCGGCATCGGCGTGCTCAACAACTCGTCGATCCTGAGCGGCAACGTGCTGTCCGGCATCGTCAAGGGCAACAACAACAATGTCGGGCATGGCAATGTGAGCGGCCGTCAGAACGCCGTCGGCAACGGCTTCATCGGCGGTGGCTCGTTCGGCAATTCGAAGTCGTACAGCTCGAAGCGCTTCGGCAAGCGCTGGTAGCCACGCGTTAGGCGGCCACGCGACAGCGCCCCCGCCATCGCGCTGGCCGCCGCGGCCGAAGGGAGGCTTTCGTCCCACATCCTCCGCCTCCCTTCGGTTGCGCATCATCCTGACGGGCGCGGGTCAAAGCTTGGCGTTCAATGCCAGGTGAATGTCCACCGCCTTGCGCTCGGGGCCCATGGGTTCGAGCCTCTTGCGCGATGCGTCGACGCGAAACGTCAGGCTCATGTCCTCGCGCGCCTGCCACACCGCCTCGGTATAGACACCCCTCGCGCTTTCGTTGGTTTCGAGGCCGATATTCTCGCGCTCTTCCAGATAGAGCCCGAGGCCGAAACTTACCGGCAATCCGGGCTTGTATCCGGCCTCCACTTCCAGCCGCCGCGCCCATGTGGCGACGGGATCGTCGTTGGACTTGGCATCGTATCCAGCGCTGACTATCCCACGCAGGGAAAAGCCCGCCGGCAGCGGCGTCTCGGCCGCAATTTCGTACGAGGCGCGCAGTTCGCCGATCTCGCTGTCGAGAAGGCGTAGGCCATGCATGCCCACGGATGCGGCAACACGGGCGCCGTTCTCGAACGTGACGCCGCCCTGAAGCGCGAGCTTGTAGTCAAGCACCATGAGTTCCGGCAACAACCCGAGCGGATCCGAACGCATCAATCCCGACGCGCCGAGAACCCCGTAGGTGAACCTGCCGCTGGTCTGCGTCAGCGCGGCGCCGATGCGCAGACGATCGCGAACGGGATCGAGGCGTGTCGGCGCAATCACATCCTGCTCGAAGCGCGTTTTTCCCGGCAATTCGCGTGAGAGCGCGCCTTCCAACGCGAGGATCGTATCCGGTGAAAGCCGAAATCCGCCCTGAAGACCAGCAGCGAAGATCGTCTTGCGTGTGCGTATGCCCAGAAGCACATCTCCAAGGTCCAGCTCGTCGCCTTCGTCAACCACATTGAGCGAGAAAGTTCCGCGCAGTTCGACCCTTTCGGAGATCGCCATCGTCGTTTCCGCCCCGATGCCGGCAGCGACGTCGTTTTCGATGTCATAGGTATCGTATCGCAGAAACTGTCCATCGGCCGTGATCGTGGTCGTGCCGATCTCGTGGGAGAGGCTCGTTTCGACGCTGCCGCGCAACGTGGTGTACCAGTCCTCCAGCGCCAGCGGCGCATCCAGCGCGTTGGTGGTGTGGTGGCGCGAAAGGGTGATCGACGTCGTGGTGTCTTCCGCCGCCTGCGCCAACGCGGCGCCCGCCGACAGAAGGAGTGCGAACAGCGTGAGCGGAAGAACGTGCAAGACCAACCTCCCGTGCCTTTGGGAAAGAGGCTCCGATGCCCCTTCCGCCGCGGGGGGTGGTGGACGGAAGGGGCCCGGAGATTACCGCCCGAAAGCGGAAGGCACAGGCACCATCGCCTGCAGGTTGAAACCTACAGCAATGCACGCAAAAATTGAATAAAATGCGATGACAAGTCCTGGTTGTACAGGGTGGCGCGGCGATTTTGACAATGCGATGGCGCCGTTAGGCGGCGCTGACGAAGCCGTCCAGTACCCGCTTCTGCCCAGCCTTGTCGAAGTCGATCGTCAGCTTGTTGCCCTCGATCGAAGACACGTTGCCGTTTCCGAACTTCTGGTGGAAGACGCGGTCGCCTATGTTGAACGGGGAGGGCAGGTCCGACACGCTCTTTGCGACGAGTTCGCCGTCGATGGTGCGGCCCTTGACGCTGGTGCGGCCGGCGCCGTAGCCGGAATCGACTTCCCCGTAGCCGATCCGTTCAACCGCGTGCCCCGATCTGGACCCCCAGTTGCGGTCTGTGGCCTCGGTTCGGTTCGCCTGGGCGCGCTGCCAGCCGGGCGTGGCGTAGGTATTGGAAAATGAGCCGCCCGCGCTTGCCGCATTGTCGAAGCGCGATTCGCCGTATGGGTTCTGCCGGCCGCCGTGGCGCTCGCTAAATCCCGAGCCATAGCCGCCGTAGGAATTGCCCGCTTCGGCAACCTCGATGTGGGCCTCGGGAAGTTCTTCGAGGAAACGCGATGGGATGGTCGACTGCCAAAGGCCGTGGATGCGCCTGTTGGATGCGAACCAGAGGTGTAGATTGCGCTTGGCGCGAGTGAGGCCGACATAAGCCAGCCGACGCTCTTCCTCCAGGCCGGAGCGTCCCCCCTCGTCGAGCGCTCGCTGGTGGGGGAACAGTCCTTCTTCCCAGCCGGGCAGGAATACCGTGTCGAACTCAAGGCCCTTGGCGGAGTGAAGCGTCATGATGTTGACGGCGTCGAGGTTCTCGTTCTGCTCGGTGTCCATGACCAGCGCGACATGCTCGAGGAAGCCGCGCAGCGACTCGTATTCCTCCATGGAGCGGATCAGCTCTTTGAGGTTGTCGAGCCGGCCGGGGGCCTCCGCGGAGCGGTCGTTCTTCCACATGTCTGTATAGCCGGATTCCTCGAGAATGATCTCGGCCAGTTCGGTATGCGGCGTGTTGTCGAGAAGCTCCTGCCAGCGCGCGAAATTGGCCGCGACCTGCCGCAACGCCGCTCTCGGCTTGGGTTTCATCTCGTCGCTCTCGGCGAGCTTTGCGGCCGCCTCCAGCATCGGTATGCGCAGTGCGCGCGAGGCATCGTGGACCTGCCTTACGGCAGCCTCGCCCAAGCCGCGCTTGGGTGTATTGACGATGCGCTCGAAGGCCAGGTCATCCGCCGGCTGGGCCACCACCCTGAAATACGCCATCGCGTCTCGGATTTCCAAGCGTTCGTAGAAACGTGGGCCGCCGACGACGCGATAGTTCAGGCCCAGCGTGACGAAACGATCCTCGAATTCGCGCATCTGGAACGAGGCGCGCACCAGGATCGCCATGTCGTTGAGATTGTGCCGGTCACGCTGGAGCGTCTCGATCTCGTCGCCGACACCGCGAGCTTCCTCTTCCGAATCCCAGGAGGCATGAACCTTCACCTTGGGGTCTTCGGGATCGGGCTTTTCGGTGAACAGCGTCTTTCCCAGCCGCCCCTCATTGTGCGCGATGAGATGGGATGCGGCGCCAAGGATGTGCGCGGTGGAGCGGTAGTTGCGCTCCAGCCGAATGACGGTTGCGCCGGGAAAATCCTTCTCGAAGCGCAGGATGTTGTCGACTTCCGCGCCACGCCAGCCATAGATCGACTGGTCGTCGTCACCGACGCAACAGATGTTGATCTGTTGCCTCTCCGTTTCGCTCGCCGTCCGCCCCGATGTCTCGGGCCGCTGGGCCAAAAGCCTCAGCCACATATATTGGGCGGTGTTGGTGTCCTGATATTCGTCGACCAGAATGTATCGGAACTTCCGGTGGTACTCCTTCAGCACGTCGGGATGCTTGCGGAAGATGCGGATCGGATGGCACAGCAAGTCGCCGAAATCGCAGGCGTTGAGCGTCGTCAGACGATCCTGATAGGCGCGATACAGCTCGCGGCCCTTGCCATTGGCGAAGGCGCGCGCATCGCCTTCGGCGATCTCTTCCGGGCCAAGGCCCTTGTTCTTCCAGCCGTCGATCATCTGCGCGAACTGGCGCGCGGGCCAGCGCTTGTCGTCCAGCCCCTCGGCCTGAATCAGCTGCTTGATGAGCCGGATGACGTCGTCGGTGTCGAGGATGCTGAAATCCGAACGGATGCCGGCAAGTTCGGCATGACGGCGCAGCAGTTTCACTCCGATGGAGTGGAACGTGCCCAGCCACGGCATGCCCTCGACGGCTTCGCCAACGAGTACCCCGATGCGCTGCTTCATTTCGCGCGCCGCCTTGTTGGTGAAGGTGACGGCGAGGATTTGCGAGGGGTAGGCACGACCGGTGGCGAGGATATGGGCGATGCGGGTTGTCAGTACCCGTGTCTTGCCGGTGCCGGCGCCCGCCAGTACGAGGACAGGCCCTTCGGTGGTCTCGACGGCAAGACGCTGCTCCGGGTTCAGCCCGGCCAAATAGTCCGCGGCACGGTTGGCGCTTCGTGCAGCCATCGCACGCGCGGCAATGCCGCCGCCGGCTGGCGGTGGCGCTGCCTGACCAGCGGGACGTGGCGCATCGTCCTCGTCGAAGAACGGGATATCGTCGGGAGATCCGGACATTTCAACGGAATGTAGTGATTCGGGTCCGAAAGACCAGCTTTGCAGCGCACATCAAGTGCGATACTCTTGCCATCGAGCCCGGAGGTGGCCTGCAGTCCGCGCCCTTTGGCATGGCGAACACCTTCCACGATCTTCTCAACCGGTTATCCGATCGGCGGAAGCGTCAGCAATGCGGACACTGATGATTGGCCGCCGTCTGGAGACCGCAACCATGCGAACCTATCGCGATGCAAAGGCGATGGCGAAAGCCATGCGCGACGCATTGGCCGAGCACAAGATCGAACTCAGCCACAGCCAGGCGCTCGAAGTCGTGGCTAGGCAGTTCGGACTTGCCACCTGGAACATATTGTCGGCGCGGATCGATGCCGGCGCGAACCCTGGGCAAGGAATCGCATTCGAGCAGGCGATCCCGATCATCCGCATTTTCGACGTGGCCAAAGCGCACGAGTTCTATCTTGGCTTTCTCGGCTTCACCGTCGACTGGGAGCACCGGTTCGGCGAGAACTTCCCGCTCTACACGCAAGTGTCCAGGGGCGAGCTGAGGTTTCACCTGTCCGAGCACGCGGGCGACGCCACGCCCGGTTGCAACATGGTGGTCTACATGGAGGGCGTCCGGGCCTTAAACAGGGAACTGCTCGACAAGAAGTACCGCTACATGCGGCCGGGACTTTCCGAAGAAGAATGGGGCTTGGAGATGCAGGTCACCGATCCGTTCAACAACCGCATCAGGTTCATGGAGCGGCGCGAATAGCCGTTCAGGCCGCCGGCTTGCGCTTGATGCCGATCGAGCGCCCGGCGCGTTCCGGCTTCGGCAGCACGGCGTGTTCCGCCGCCATCTTCTCCATCCTGGCGAGGATGTCGGGGGGAAACGGACAGACCTTCGGACCCGACATGTCGACATGCAGCGTCATGACCTCGCAGGTAGAGGCAAGCCAGCCGTCGACATGGCGCAGTTCCTGGAAAGCGTGGAAGCGCTTTTCGTCATGGTCGAGGAGTTGGAACGACGCCGTCACCTTGTGACCGAGGTGAAGTTCCTGGACGTAGCAGACGTGGATTTCCGCCGTATAGGTGGTCAGCTTTCGTTCTTCGGCATATTTCGGTCCCATGCCAAGCAGTTCGAAGGCCTCGTCGGCACCGCGATCGAACAGCACGTTGTAGTAGGCCATGTTGAGGTGGCCGTTGTAGTCGATCCAGTTATTCTCGATTTCGAGGATGCGGGAGACGAAGGGAGACGCGACGGGCATTGGCGAGATTCCATGATCGTGAATATAAGGCGGCGTGCTGGACAACGAGCCAGCCATTTGCAGACTGCGGATAGAAGACCATAGGGCGGGTCAGCACAAGCGCGTGATCCCGCCAATCCACGGAGGAACACCATGGCACTGGCCGATCTTCAGGCGGTGGCAAGAAACGATGCGGGCATCGCCGCGGTGCTGGGCATACTGAAGCAGAGGTTCGGTGACCGCTTCCAGACGGGGGCTGCGATTCGTGGCCAGCATGCGCACACCACGACCTACATCCCCTCGCAACTTCCTGACGGTGTCGCCTTCGTGCAATCCACGGAGGAGGTGCAGGAGGTTGTCCGCATATGCGGCGACTACCACGTTCCCGTGATCCCGTTCGGCACCGGGACCTCGCTCGAAGGTCACGTTAACGCGCCTGGCGGCGGTATCTCGATCGACCTGATGGGCATGAACCGCATCCTAAGCGTCAACGCGGAAGACCTCGACTGCACTATCGAGCCGGGGGTGACACGCGAGGATCTCAACACGCATCTGCGCGATACCGGGCTGTTCTTCCCGATCGATCCGGGAGCGAATGCCAGCCTCGGCGGCATGGCGTCGACACGCGCTTCGGGAACCAACGCGGTTCGCTATGGTACCATGCGCGAGAACGTACTTTCCCTGACGGCCGTGACCGCCGACGGCAAGGCGGTCACGACGGCGCGACGGGCGCGCAAGTCGTCCGCGGGCTACGACCTGACCCGGCTGTTCGTGGGGTCGGAAGGCACGCTCGGCGTGATCACCTCGCTGACCTTGAAGCTCTACGGCATCCCGCAGGCGATTTCGGGCGGCGTATGCCCTTTTCCGAGCGTCGAGGCGGCCTGCCAGGCCGTCATCGCGACGATCCAGATGGGCATTCCGGTTGCGCGCATCGAACTCGTCAACGCCCTGACTATGCGCTCGCTCAACGAGTATTCAAAGCTCGGCTATCCCGAATCACCCTGCCTGTTCGTCGAGTTCCACGGCAGCGAGAGTGGCGTGAAGGAGCAGGCAGAGACGTTTGGCGAGATTGTCGGAGAGTTCGGCGGCGGTCCCTTTCAGTGGACCAACGTTGCCGAGGAGCGCACCAAACTGTGGAAAGCCCGGCATGACGCCTACTGGGCGGGGCTTGCCATGCGTCCGGGATGCAAGGGGCTATCGACCGACGTTTGCGTGCCGATTTCGCGGCTTGCCGAGTGCATCAACGAAACCGAGGACGACATCGCCGCATGCGGCCTGATCGCGCCCATCGTCGGTCATGTCGGCGACGGAAACTTCCATGTTCTTGTCCTGATGGATCCCGACGACCCGAAGGAGATCGAAACGACGGAGGCTTTCGTTGCGCGCCTCAACATGCGCGCCATCGCCATGGAAGGCACATGCACGGGCGAGCATGGCGTCGGTCAGGGCAAGATCGCGTTCCTGCCGCACGAACTCGGCGCCGGCGTCGACGTCATGCGCGCTATCAAGCACGCTCTCGACCCGCACAACATCATGAACCCGGGCAAGGTGCTGCCGATCTCGGCACCATAGGACCATTTGCCTCTTTATCGACACGCTATTCCGGCTAATCTGCCGGCGGCCTTGAATCATCGGCGGGAGAACGAGACTGGCACGACTATTTGTCGCCATCGGCGGACTGATCGTGCTGGCGCTGACCGTGGCGCTGGTAGCGCCATACTTTGTCGACTGGACATCCTACCGGGCCGACTTCGAGCGCGAAGCGGGCCGCATTCTCGGGCGCGAGGTGCGGGTCGAAGGCACGGCGACCGCTCGACTGCTGCCGTTTCCTTCCGTCACCTTCACAGATGTCGTCGTGGCCGGCACGCAGCCGGGCCAGCCCTCGATGACCGTCGAGACGTTTTCGATGGACGCGGAACTCGCGCCCTTCATGCAGGGCGAACTGCACATATTCGACATGCGTCTCGTGCGTCCGTCGGTCATGGTCGAGATGGCCGCCGACGGAACGCTCGACTGGGCGGTGAGGCCCTCGGTGCCGGTGCAGGCCAGCCATATCTCGCTCGAAAAGCTCACCGTGACCGAGGGCAGCGTGGCGGTCCGCCATGCCGCCAGCGGCCGGACACATGAGCTGACGGAGATCAACGCAAATATCTCGGCACGGTCGTTGACCGGGCCATGGCGCATGGATGGTTCGCTGCGCCTCGACGGGATGCGAACGGCGCTGGTGGCTTCCACGGGTGCCGTCGATGACGGACGGATGCGTGTGCGGGTCGATGCGCGGCCGGAACTCTATCCGTTCGTGCTGGAGACGGATGGCGACGCACGGATCGAGGACGGCCGAATGCGCTATGCCGGCCAGTTTCGTCTCGATGCTCTGACGACGAGCGACCGCCTGCGTGTCAGCGGCGGTGGCACGATTGCGGTTGGAGAGACCGAGTCCGAGGAAGAAGGCCCGCCGGCATACCGGATCGGCGGCATGTTCGCCCTGGATCACGAAGCATTGGACATCGAGGAGTTCCGGTTCGAGACCGGACCGCTGGACGATCCCTATACGGCCGATGGCTCGGCGCGGTTCGGACTCGGGCAGGCGCCCGACTTTTTCGTGCGCGCGGATGGAGCACAGATACGTATCGCCGATGCTGTCGCGGACGCATCCGGTGCGGCCAGCTTCGACCAGCGCCTGATCGCGCTGCGCGAGTTCATTCTCGACATGCCGCGTCCCGCCATTCCCGGAAGCGTCGAACTGGCACTGCCGGCAATCGTCGCCGGCGATACGACGATCCGCGACGTGCGGCTTCGGGCCAGCCCATCCGAGGGTGGCTGGGCAGTGGAATCGCTTGCCGCCACCATGCCGGGACGCGCCACGCTGGAAGCGCGGGGCGATCTCTCGATCGGCATGGACGATCTCGGCTTTGCAGGTTCGTTGCTGCTTGCCGTGGGGCAGCCATCGGGTTTTGCCGCCTGGCTGTCGCGCGACATCGATGAAGCGATAAGGCGACTGCCGGCAGCAGGGTTTAGCGCCACCGTCGAGCTGAACGAGGAACGGCAGATCTTCCGCGACCTGGAACTGGTGCTCGGCGCGGCGCGCTTCAATGGCGAGATCGATAGCCGCACCCCGTCGGGCGAGCGGCCATCCATGGCGCTTCGTCTGGATGGCGATGCTCTCGACGTCGAGGGTCTCGCGGCCTTTGCGTCGATCTTCATCAACGATAGCGGCGAGACGCGCTTCGGCAATCGCGACCTTGCGTTCGACATCGCCGCCGGTCCGGTGACAGTTGGCGGCATGACCGCCGAGACGCTGGATACCGCTCTACGCCTGAACGACGGCCGGCTGGAGATCGACCGCCTGTCGATTGGCGGGCTGGCGGGGGCGAACATCAGCGCCACTGGCACCGTTCGCAATCTGGCGACCGAGCCAAGCGGCAGCATCGATGCGAACGTGATAGCGACGGACCTCGCTCCCTTGGCTGATACGCTGGCCGCGCGATTCCCCGAAAGCCGCATCGCCGCCGAGATTTCTCGCCGCGCCGCGAACTATCCGGGTCTTCTGGAAGATGCCTCCATCCAGCTGGTTGCCAGCGCTGCCGCCGGCGAAGCAGGTTCCACGGGGCTTGCCCTGAACGCCTCCGGCGAGGCCGGCGGAACATCGTTCACGCTGACGGCATCGACCCCCGAGGCGAGCACCGCCCCGGCCGGTCGTCCCCTGAAACTGCAACTCGACGCGAGCAATGGCGAGGCGGCGGCGCTGTATGCCGCTTTGGGGCTGCCCGCCCTGCCGCTAGGGCTGGCCGACGGCGCAGAGGTGACGCTCGCCTTCGACGGCATCCCCGACAGCGGCGGCCAAACTCGCCTGGCGTTTTCGGGCGAAGGGCTCGCACTCGAGTTCAATGGCCAGACCTCGATCACGCCGGACGGTTGGTCCGCCAACGGAATGTCCAGCATACGGGCCGACGACCTGGAGCCATGGCTTGCCGTCGGCGGGGTTTCGCTCCCTGGATACGGCTACGGGCTGCCGCTTTCGGCACAGGCGCAACTCGACGTCGATGGCGGCCTTTTCGTCCTGTCCGGCATTCAGGGAGAGGTGGCGCAGGAGCCTGTGAGCGGAGACCTCAACGTCCAGATCGTTGACAGCCTGCCGCATGTGACCGGCGCGCTCGCGCTGCGTTACGTCGACCTTGGCGCCGTGGCCGAGATGGCAGTGGGATCGGAAGCGCTGGTCAACGGCGAAAGATGGCCGACAGCGCCATTCGCCCAGAACGTTTCGACCCCGGTCTCCACCGACCTGGAGCTGACGGCGCAGCAACTCGGCCTTGGCACGTTTGCGGACGCCACCACTGCAAGGCTGAGATTGCGGCTCGGCACACAGGGCGTGTCGGTCTCGGAGGCCAGCATATCGGTGTATGGCGGGACGCTCACCGGCCTGATGGACTTCCGCAACGACGCGGGCACGGGCCTGCTCTCGACTCAATTCACGCTGGAAGGCGCGCGTGCGAGCAACATTCTGGGCGATATCGGCGTCGAGGGGACAGTCGACCTGACGGCGGCGTTGACGGGCAGCGGCAAGTCGGTCGACGGGCTAATGGCGTCACTGGCAGGGTCCGGTACCGCCAGCGTCGAGGATGTCGTGGTTCGTGGCGTCGATCCTTTGGCGTTTCCAGCGCTGTTGTCGGAGGCTGACGCCGTCGGGCCCGAAATCGATGCAGAGGCAACGGCACGTTTTGCGCCGCCACTCGTGCGCAGCAACCAGATGCGCGCGAGCGCCGTCGACTTCGCGTTCACCGTTGCCAACGGGACGGCGCGTGTTCCGCCGATCCTGCTGCAGACACCGGAGGCGTCGCTGTCGGCCGAACTTCGCGCCGACATCGGTGCAGGGACCGTGGGCGCCGACGCGCTTCTGACATATGACCCCGGCCTCGAAGCGTTGGTGGGCTCGGAGCCGGCCGTGCGCCTTTCGGCCTCTGGCCCGCTGGATGAAATCCGCATTGACGCCGACACACAGCCTCTCGCGCAGTTCCTGACACAGCGCGCGCTGGAACTGGAACAGCAGCGGGTCGAAGCGATGCAGGCGGCACTGATCGAGCAGCAACGGTTGCGGCGCGAGGCCCGCTACTATGCGGCTCGTGTCGAGGAGCGCGAGCGCGCCGCCGAAGAGGCCCGCAACGCACTTGAGCAGTCGGAACGGCTGCGGCGCGAAATCCAGCAGCAGCAGGATGAGGCGGAACGGCGGGCTGCGGAGGAAGAGCGTCTCCGGCGTGACGAAGAAGCCGAGAGTCGCCGCATCGAGGAAGAAACCCGACGCATCGAGCAGGATGCGGAGCGTGAGCGTCTGGCCGAAGACGAGCGTGCCGCGGCTGAACGCCAGCGCGCAGCCGATGAGGTGTTCAGAGCAGAGGTCGAAGCGCTGTTGCGTTCGCGGGCTGAGACGACGGCAGCGCGGCAGGGGGAACAAGACGAGACGGTTTCGCCCCCGGCGCTCGAAGTGACCCCGTCACCGAGGCCTTCGGCCCCGCCCGAGCCTTTCTTGAGCTTACCCGACAACACCACATCGCCAGCGGCGGGATCGTCCGATGACGGTTTCATGCGGCTGATTTTCGGCGATGACTGATCCGGATCGAGTCGCTGGTCGCGATCAGCTGCTACTTCGATGTTGAGCGCGATACCAGTCGAGCACATGCAGACGCAGTGCCGAAGACAGGTTTGTTTGCCTGTCGCGTGTTTCGTCGATCTCGCCGACCAGTTGCGCCAGCGGCATCTTACGGATGCCGGCGATCCGCAGAAGTTCTTCGTGAAATGGCTGTTCCAGCGAAAAGCTCGTCCGATGCCCGCGGATTGAAACCGAGCGCTTGAAGATGGCACTCACCGTTCGCCGTTCCCGTCGGGCTTTTCACGGCGATGCGCGTCGAGATGCGCGGTGTCCTTTGCCTGTCGCGCTTCCTCCAGGCTCCGGTGTGCCTTCGCGCGGCCGTGACGAGCACGGTTTTCCTGGGCGATGCGCTCCTTTTCGGTGCGCGCCAGACGCTTTCGTGCGAGGCGGAGATTGACGATCTCGGCCATCGGAGCGGTCTATTTCTTGCGGAAGGAATCGAGCGAGACGACGTCGGCGGATTTTCCGCCGTCCTTTTCTGCCCCTTCGGGCTTCCGCTCGGCGGAGACTTCCGACGGATCGATCTCACGCTGCTCGACATTGAGGACCGCGGGCGCGCCTTCGAATGTCTCGACGGTACCATCGCCATCTTCGTCCGCTGGCGCCTTGACGTCGAACTCGAGCTCGAAATTGACCGACGGGTCGTAGAAGCCGCGTACGGCGGCGAAGGGTATCTCGAGCTTCTCTGGGACGTCCGAAAAAGACAGACCGACCTCGAATCCCTGATCGGTCACTTTCATGTCCCAGTACTGGAATTGAAGCACGATCGTCATTTGCTCGGGATAACGTTCACGCAGCCTGCTGGATATACGCACGCCAGGGGCGCCGGTGAGGAAAGTGATGAAGAAGTGATGGTTGCCGGGAAGACCGGTCTTGGCCACCTCGCTCAGCACTTTTCGCATGACTCCGCGCAGCGCTTCCTGCGCGAGAATGTCGTAGCGGATGTGATCGTCAGCCATGGGCCAGTCGAGTTTCCCTGAATCGAATTCGCGCTTGTGTAGTTCAGCTTGTTTCGTCCGTAAACCGGATATAGCGCGGCCAGGGGCTGCCGCAAAGCCGGATAAATGCGCTTTGGGCGGACGTAGCCGGTTGCGTGCATTTCCAATTGACAGAACTGCGCACCCGCCATTAATGTCCGAAAAATGAATATGACGATCATTCTCGTACGAACGCGCATGGGCAAGGCGGTGTAACCGCCGGGCGACAGCTCCCCATGCGCGAAACACAGGCTCCTCAGGGGGCCTTTTTTATTGCCTGAAACACCGATAAACGACCACAACCGCCAAGCGAAGACAGAACGGGAAGAGACCGATGAGCAACTCAGGACAGGACACCGGCAGGCGCGAGATGACGGGCGCCGAGATGGTGGTGCAGGCGCTGAAGGACAACGGTGTCGAGCACATCTTTGGCTATCCGGGCGGTGCGGTCCTCCCGATCTATGACGAACTTTTCCAACAGGAGAGCGTGAAGCACATCCTGGTGCGCCACGAACAGGGCGCCGGGCACGCGGCGGAAGGCTATGCACGCTCGACTGGCAAGGCCGGGGTCATGCTGGTGACGTCCGGTCCCGGAGCCACCAATGCCGTCACGCCATTGCAGGACGCGCTGATGGATTCCATTCCGCTGGTCTGCATCAGTGGACAGGTGCCGACATCGCTGATCGGCTCGGATGCCTTCCAGGAATGCGACACCGTTGGCATCACGCGCCCCTGCACCAAGCACAACTGGCTGGTCAAGGACGTCAACGAGCTTGCCGCCGTCCTGCACGAGGCTTTCCATGTCGCCACCACCGGCCGGCCGGGGCCCGTGGTCGTCGACGTTCCCAAGGACGTCCAGTTCGCCAAGGGCATGTATACGCCGCCCCAGCAAGCGCCGCGCACGTCTTATCACCCGAAGGTTCAGGGCGACATGGACGCCATCAAGCAGGCCGTCGCCTTGATGGCCGGCGCGCGCCGACCGGTCATCTACAGCGGCGGCGGCGTGGTGAATTCCGGTACGGAAGCGAGCCACCTGCTGCGCGAACTCGTCGACCTGACAGGCTTCCCGATCACGTCGACGCTGATGGGCCTCGGCGCCTATCCGGCTTCCGGCAAGAACTGGCTCGGCATGCTGGGCATGCACGGCACCTATGAAGCCAACATGGCGATGCATGACTGCGACGTGATGATCTGTCTGGGCGCACGGTTCGACGATCGCATCACGGGACGGCTCAATGCGTTTTCGCCCAACTCCAAGAAGATCCATGTCGATATCGACCCATCCTCGCTGAACAAGAACGTGCCGGTCGATATTCCGATCATGGGCGATGTCGGTCGCGTTCTGGAAGACATGGTCCGCTTGTGGCGCGCTACGGTGAAGCCTGAAAAGGGCGCGCTCAAGCCGTGGTGGGAGCAGATCGACCGCTGGCGCGCGCGCGACTCGCTCGCCTACAAGAAGAACGACGACGTCATCATGCCGCAATACGCCATCGAGCGGCTTTACGAGATGACGAAGGATCGCGACACCTACATCACCACCGAGGTGGGCCAGCACCAGATGTGGGCTGCCCAGCATTTCGGTTTCGAGAAGCCCAACCGCTGGATGACGTCGGGCGGCCTCGGTACGATGGGTTATGGACTGCCTGCCGCGCTCGGCGTCCAGATCGCGCATCCCGGAGCGCTCGTCATCGATATTGCCGGTGACGCATCCGTCCAGATGACGATGCAGGAGATGTCGACGGCCGTGCAGTTCGAAGCGCCGATCAAGATTTTCATTCTCAACAACCAGTATATGGGAATGGTGCGCCAGTGGCAGCAGTTGCTGCACGGCAACCGCCTGTCCCACTCCTACACCGAAGCCATGCCGGACTTCGTGCTGATGGCGCAGGCTTTCGGCGCCCACGGCATTCGCTGCGAGAAGCCGGGCGATCTCGACGATGCGATCCAGGAGATGATCGACGTGAAGAAGCCGGTGCTGTTCGACTGCCGGGTAGCCAACCTCGCCAACTGCTTCCCAATGATCCCGTCCGGCAAGGCACACAACGAGATGCTGCTGCCTGATGAAGCCACGGACGAGGTCGTCGCAACTGCCATCGATGCGAAGGGCAGGGAACTCGTCTAGGGCGAAGAAACCGAAAGAGGACAGTGTTCATGAAGCCATCGCTGAAATCCCTGGCAGCCGGGCTGCTGGCAAGCTGGGTCTTGCTGTCCAGCATTCCCGTTGGTGCCCAGGAGGCGGTGGAGGTGCCTGGCACTACGGTCACGCTGACGCCGCCCGCCGGCTTCACGCCTGCGGAAGGTTTCGCGGGTTTCGTCGATGACGAAACGGAGGCCAGCATTCTGATTGTCGAGCTTCCTGCGGCGGCGCATGCACAGCTTGCGCCGCTTTTTGGCGAGCTGCGCCTCGCCCAGGCGGCCTTTGCCTCGCAAGGTGTTGCCGTGGCCAGCCTGACCGATGTTGCAGGAGCAGACGACGCGACGGTTCCCGTTCTTGCCGGTACGCAGAGCGCCGGCGGGGTGACCTTCGACAAATGGATCGCCCTCTATTCCGGTGAGATGACCGTCATGCTCACCATCCAGGCCCCGCAAGGGGAGACCCTCGGCCGGGAGCAGGTCGAGCAGACAATTGCGTCCGTCACGCTCGGACCCCGCCCGACGCTTGACGAAAAGATCGCCGCCCTGCCGTTCGAGATTGCCGCGACGGCGCCTTTCCGCGTGATCGACACCATTGCGGGCTCCGGCGTGCTGATGACGGCGGGAGCGCGCGACGTCGATCCGGACGGGCGCCAGCCGGTGATCGTCGTGGCGCAGCAGGTGGCAGGTCCGGTTTCGCCCGATGCGCTTGAAGAAGTTGCGGAGACGCTGCTGTCAGAGACGCAGGGTCTCACGGGCATCGAAATCGAGGACCGGGAACGCATGGTGTTTGCGGGCCATGACGGCATCCTGCTTCACGGGACGGCGCGCGACAACGAACGTATCAAGCGATTTTCGCAATACCTGTCGTTCGCGGATGAAGGGCGCTCCGTGCGACTGGTCGCGATCGCCGACGATTATCAATTCGAAGAAGTTAGCGCGGCGATCGAGGCCGTGGCTGCTTCCGTGATTTTCAAGAACTGAGCCGGACAACAGCCTCTTCACGGGGCCACAGAGAACAGAATGAGGAAACGATGAACGCCCAACTCCAGCCCACCGGCTCTGCATATTTCATCCAGAAAGAGACAGAATCCGACGAAAAGCACACGCTGTCGGTGCTCGTCGACAACGAACCTGGGGTACTAGCGCGCGTGATCGGCCTGTTTTCCGGTCGAGGCTACAATATCGACAGCCTCACTGTCTCGGAGACCGAACACCAGAAGCACCTGTCGCGCATCACCATCGTCACGCGCGGCACGCCGCATGTGCTCGTGCAAATCAAGCATCAGCTCGAGCGCATCGTGCCGGTGCATCGCGTCAACGACCTGACGGTCATCGCGCGGGAGATCGGGCAGGAACGCCCGCTGGAACGTGAACTGGCTCTCATCAAGGTGGCCGGTGTCGGCAACGAGCGCGTCGAGGCGCTGCGCCTGGCGGAAGCATTCAAGGCAAAGGTTGCCGACGCGACGACGGAGCATTTCATCTTCGAGATCACGGGCAAAAGCAGCAAAATCGACCAGTTCATTGCCATCATGCAACCGCTGGGACTGGTCGAGGTCTGCCGCACTGGCGTCGCCGCGATGAACCGGGGGCCGCAAGGAATGTAGCCATGGCGGGGCGTTGCGATGGTTCACATCAGCAGCAATCGCTGCACGGCATACCCTCGGCGGTGGACATGGTCGCGGCGAGGCATCGCATCACGCTTCTCATGACTGATTGACGGATACCATGGCGCTCGACCTGTTCCTTGCCCTGCTTGTGTTTGCCTTCGTCACCTCGATCACGCCGGGGCCGAACAACTTCATGCTGATGGCGTCGGGTGTGAATTTCGGCTTCGTGCGCACCATTCCTCATATGCTTGGCATTGGGGCCGGCTTTCTCAGCCTGCTGTTGGGTGTGGGCTTTGGCCTTGGCGCCGTGCTTGCCGCCTATCCTGCACTCCACACAGCGTTGAAGGTGGCGGGCGGCGCCTACCTGATCTATCTGGCGTGGCGCATCGCAATGTCGCGCTCCCTTGGCGGAAAGGATGATGTCAGCGGGCGCCCGATGCGGTTTGGCGAAGCGGCGGCGTTCCAGTGGGTCAATCCGAAGGCGTGGGTCATGGCGATCACGGCGATGTCGCTTTACACCAACCCGGCGGCACCGTTCCTGTCAGTGGTGCTCGTCGCGGTGGCGTTCGCGCTGGTGAACGTACCCAGCGTGTCTACCTGGGCCGGTTTCGGCGTTGCGATGCGTGGCTTTCTTTCGGATCCGGCCCGTCTGAAGTGGTTCAACATCGCCATGGGATTCGCGCTGGCGGCCAGCCTCTGGCCGATGCTGGCCTAGACGGAATCGAACATCGACGCCGCCCTGCCTCGATGTTAGATTGTCAGCACCATGTTCGAGCGGATATTTTCGCCACGCAGAATATTGCTGGTCACCGGCGCGCTGTTGCTGGTTCTGTTCGCGATCGGCTGGGCGACCCGGCAGAACCCGGACGACAAGCCCTATATCCGGATCGTCGGAGGCGGATTTATCTTCAACTACCGCATCGCCGATGTCCATTACGGCTTCACAGCCGTGGTGCAACGACCGTTGCCCGCTGGATCGATCGTGGAAGCCAGCTTTGAAGACCCCTCCGGCGGCGAGGCGCACATCGTGCGCCAGAGGCTGACCGGTGCGAAGTCGACCCGGTTCGCCATGCGCTCGCCACCCGTGCGTGGCGTGGAGGCGGGTAAGCCGTATCACGTAGCCCTGCGGGTTTTCGATCGTGAGGAGAAGTCACTGCTGTGGTCTCACGAACAGGACTTCCGCACCCAGATCAGCGACGACGTGGCGCCCGAAGTGCCGCTGACGGTCGGGCCCGGTTATGCGCGCAATCCAGAGACGGGCGGCTGAGTTGTTGTGGTGGTATTCACGCCTTGCCCCGACCGGGCGAATCCCGCACTAACGTGTGATGCAGTTTTCTCCACAACAGGATGAGGCGCTGACGGCCGTCGCGCGTTGGCTCAAGGAAGGCCGCAAGCCGCTGTTCCGGCTTTTTGGCTATGCGGGCACCGGCAAGACGACCCTTGCGCGCTATTTTGCCGAGCATGTCGATGGCGGCGTGCAGTTTGGGGCATTTACCGGGAAGGCCGCGCAGGTGTTGCGCTCCAAGGGCGCGGTGAACGCCCGCACCATCCATTCGCTTATCTATCGCCCTCGCGGCGAAGAGGCGATCGAGGACGAAACGACCGGCAAGACGTCGATCAATCCGACCTTTTCGCTCAATCGCCAAAGTCCGATCGCCAAGGCCAAGCTCGTCGTGATCGACGAGTGTTCCATGGTCGATGAGCAATTGGGGCGGGACCTGATGAGCTTTGGAACGCCGATCCTGGTGCTTGGCGATCCGGCCCAGCTCCCACCGATCTCCGGTGGCGGGTTCTTCACCGAACACGAGCCTGATCATCTGTTGACCGAAATCCATCGCCAGGCGCGCGACAATCCGATCATCCAGTTGGCTCTCGACGTGCGCGAGGGCAGGGAAATCGCGTATGGGGACCATGGTGCCGCGCGGGTGATCGGGCGCGACGAAGTCGACCAGGATCTGGTTCTGGCCGCCGACCAGGTGCTGGTGGGCACCAATCGCACGCGTCGCCGCTACAACCAGCGGCTGCGTGAACTCAAGGGGTTCGACGCATCCTATCCGCAAGCCGGCGACAAGCTCGTCTGCCTGCGCAACGATCCCGCCAAGGGGTTGCTGAACGGGTCGTTGTGGAAGGTGATGACCTCATCACGCGAGACGGTCAAACCGGGGATCAACCTGCTCGTCACCCCGGAGGAAGACGACCCGGATCGCGGCGTTGCCAAGATCAAGCTTCTGAAGGCCGCGTTCGAGAACCCGGACGGCGAGATTCCGTGGCAGCAGAAGAAGCGATTCGATGATTTCGACTATGGTTACGCACTGACGGTCCATAAAGCGCAGGGTTCGCAATGGGACGAGGTCGTGCTCTTCGACGAAAGCTACGCCTTCAAGGACACGCGCCAGCGCTGGCTCTACACGGCCATAACCCGCGCCGCGGAGCGGCTCACTGTCGTCCGCTGAGCTGCCGCACAGGACGGTTCAGACCTTTTGGACGACTTCCCGCGCGCCGAGCCATTCCCAGGCCTGATTTTCTTCTTCATGGCTGAAGTGGCGCAGTTCGGTGGTTTCCGGAGCGGCGAACAGGGCCTCGATCTGGTCGGCGCGCCGGCTTTCGCCGACGACCGCACACCGAGCGACGTGATTGCCGACATGTCCGCGCATAACGTCCACCGTTTCGGGGTCGATGTCCGACACATCCACATTCTCGACCTCAAGCAAGCGTACAAGCAAGTCGAGACTCGGCTGCACCACATATGCGCCTTCCAGCAGGCCGCATAGGTTTTCGGCGTCCGCTGACGTGAATTCGCCGATGATCTCCACGGCAAACACACGGTCACTGTCGGTTTCGATACGCCGCACGGCCGGGACGCGTTCCAAAGGGTGCATTGCGGCTCCTTTCCATCTTGCAACGGGTTGCACTACTGGAACACACAAAACCCGGTGTCTGTTCCCGTCGAACGGGATATAGGGATGCCACGCCCTCTCCAAAAGAAGACGGATGCACGATGCCCGCCAAGCTCTCGGTGAACCTCAATGCAGTTGCCTTCCTGCGCAACCGGCGTGACCTGCCATGGCCGAGCATGGAGAACCTCGGACGCATCGCGTTGGCGGCCGGGGCCCACGGGTTGACCGTCCATCCACGACCCGATCAACGCCACACCAGGCGCGCCGACCTGCCGATCCTGCGTGCGCTGATCGATGACGAGTTCCCGCAGGCGGAGTTCAACATCGAAGGCTTTCCCGACGAGGATTTCCTGCGTTTGGTCGAACAGAACCAGCCGGAACAGGTGACGCTGGTGCCCGATGACCCGGCGCAGCCGACTTCGGACCACGGTTGGGACTTCGAGGCGCAGTACGAATTCCTGGCTCCGATCGTCGCGCGCTTGAAGAGGGGGGGCTTCCGCGTCTCGCTTTTCGCCAATCCATCCTCTTCGGGCATGGCGTCAGCCAAGGCGCTGGGAACGGATCGGGTGGAGCTCTACACCGGTCCGTATGGCGGCTATCACGATGAGTCCGAAAATGCTTCCAGGGAACTGGATTTGCTCGAGGAATCTGCGAATGCGGCGCGCGCCCTCGGGCTCGACGTGAATGCCGGCCATGACCTCACCGTCGCCAACCTGCCGGCGCTCGTGCACAGGATTCCTGGCCTCGCCGAAGTCTCGATCGGGCACGGCCTGACGGCCGATGCTCTGGAGCATGGAATGGCGGCCACCGTGCGCCGTTTCCTCGGCGCCTTGGGTTGGTAGCCCCATCATTGGCGCTGCCTTTGCCCATGCGGCACCCCATGGCAGCCTCGCGCGGGGCCGATTCCGTTTGATTGTGCGTCGCAACAGGCGTACAAGCCGCCCCCGTCCTTCAAAGGTGGGCGACAGATGGATCAGAAATCCAATGAGGCCAATGGCGGTTCGGACGGTTCCGTGCCCGCCGCAGAGCCTGGTCACGCATCCGGCCCCACCGCGTCTCTGGCGCTGGCGGCCACGGGCGTCGTCTATGGTGACATTGGCACGAGCCCGATCTATGCGCTTCGCGAGGCGATGCACGCCGCCAGCGGCGAAGTGGCTGCCGCTGAGCCCGCCATCGTTCTCGGCGTGCTGTCGATCATCGTTTGGTCGCTGACGACGATTGTATCGGTCAAATACGCATCGATCGTTCTGAGAGCCGACAATCGGGGCGAAGGCGGAACCCTGTCGCTGATGGCGCTGGCCATGCGCCCAAGGGGGCGTCTGTCCGGTCTCGTACTGCTGCTTGGCATGGTCGGCGCCGCGCTCTTTTTCGGTGACGCGGTCATCACGCCCGCCATTTCGGTGCTTTCTGCGGTGGAGGGGCTTGAAGTCGTGACACCGGTGCTGACGCCGTTTGTGGTTCCGATCACTCTGGCCATCGTGGCGACGCTGTTTGCGGTCCAGCGGTTCGGCACAGCGTCCGTCGCGCGGGTCTTCGGACCGGTGACGGCGTTGTGGTTCGTGGTGCTGGGCGTCATCGGGCTCTATCACATCGTCCTGAGCCCCGGCGTGCTGTTCGCGCTCAATCCGCTGGTTGCCGTGCAGTTCCTGCTCGATCACAGCGGCGTCGCGATGGTGGTCATTGGCGCGGCTTTCCTGGCTGTCACCGGTGCGGAAGCGCTTTATGCCGATCTCGGCCATTTTGGTCGCAAGCCCATCGTGCTCGCCTGGTTTGCTCTGGTGTTTCCGTGCCTGCTGCTGAACTATTTCGGGCAGGGCGCATATGTGCTGTCGCACAACGGGCCCATCGGCCAGCCGCTTTTCGAAATGGTGCCCGACTGGGCGACGCTGCCGCTGGTCGTTCTGGCCACGATTGCCACCGTCATCGCCAGTCAGGCGGTCATCAGCGGCGCATTCTCGCTTGCCAGCCAGGCCATCCAGCTTGGCCTTCTTCCCCGCCTGACGATCCTGCACACATCTGAAACCCAGTCGGGCCAGATCTTCATGCCCCAGGTCAACGCGATGCTGTTCATCGGCGTCGTCATACTGGTGCTCGAATTCGGCAGTTCGAGCGCGCTCGCTTCTGCCTATGGCATTTCGGTGACCGGCGAGATGGTGGTCACGGCACTGCTGCTCTACATCGTGATGACGGGCGTATGGCGCAAACCCCTCTGGCTCGCCGCACTCGTTGTCACTCCACTGCTGTTGCTGGATGGCCTTTTCCTGTGGGCCAACGTCCAGAAGGTGGCCGATGGCGGGTGGGTGTCGATCGCGATAGCCGCAGCCCTGACGCTCATCATGATCACCTGGCGGCGTGGAACGGCGATTCTTTTCCAGAAAACCCGCAAGTTCGAGGTGCCGCTGAACGTGCTCGTGGACAGTCTCGTGCGCAAGCCGCCGACGCTCGTACCTGGGACGGCCGTGTTTCTGACAAGCGATCCGGAGAGCGCGCCGACAGCCCTCATGCACAGCCTGAAGCACTACAAGGTGCTTCACGAAAGCAATGTCATCCTCACCGTGGTGACGGACGATCGCCCGCGGGTTCCCGAAAGCGAGCGCGTTGAAATGGACGCGCTCAATCCGTTGTTCATGCGCGTGACGCTCAAATACGGCTACATGGAACAACCGAACGTTCCGAAGGCGCTGGCCATCTGCCGCAAGCTGGGTTGGAAATTCGACATCATGACGACGTCGTTCTTCCTGTCGCGCCGCACGTTGAAAGCGTCCGCCGCGACGGGTCTGCCGGTGTGGCAGGACAAGATATTCATCATGCTGGCGCGCAACGCGTCGGCAGCCACCACCTACTATCAGATCCCGACGGGCCGCGTGGTGGAGATCGGGACGCAGGTCCTCATCTAAGGCATCGCGAGGCGATGACCTGAAGTTCCCGCAAGACGGCACTTGCAATCGTCGCGCTTATAGGGGATATCCCCGAACCGTAACGTACGGTACGGCAAGTGCCTAGGCGATCGGCAACGGGACGCGCGGTGATCGAAGATCTGGAACATGAAGCAGAGGACGCCCTCACGCCCCGTCAGGGCGAGGTCCTCGACGCCGTTCTGGAATTGTTGGTCGAAGGCGCGGACGCGCTCACCATGAATGCGGTGGCCAGGCGTGCAAGCTGCTCCAAGGAAACGCTCTACAAATGGTTCGGCGACCGCGACGGCCTGCTGACGGCCACTGTTCGCTGGCAGGCCTCCAGGGTGAGGGCGGGCAACTACGAGCGTCAGCGCCTCGACGCCGAAGCCTTGCGCGAAAGCCTCGAACGGTTTGCGGCAAACTGGCTCAAGGTCATTTCCTCGCGCACCTCCGTCGCGCTCAATCGGGTGGCGGTCAGTCATACCGGCAGCGGCAGGAGCAATCTCGGGTCAATCGTTCTCGCCAATGGGCGCTTCGCGATCGGCGAGCGGCTGAAGCCGCTGCTGGAGGCCGGCCGAGAAGCGGGGCTGCTGCAGTTCGACGATGCCGAGGCGGCGTTTCGGACATTCTTCGGCCTGGTCGGGCGCGACATCCAGATCCGCCTATTGCTCGGCGAGCCGCTGGTGCTGACCCCGGCCGACATCGACGGCGACGCAGCGATCGCGACGCAACAGTTCTTCGCTCTTTACGGAGCAAGTCAAATGCCGGTTCAAGCCGGCTAGTTCAAACCTAGGGAAGGAACGACCAATGCGCGTCTATTACGATAGTGATGCCGATCTCAATCTGATCAAGGGCAAGAAGGTTGCCATCATCGGATATGGATCCCAGGGCAGGGCCCATGCGCTCAACCTGAAGGATTCGGGTGCGAAGGAGCTCGCGGTCGGCTTGAAGGCGGGATCCGCGACGGCCAAGAAGGTCGAGGCCGATGGCCTCAAGGTGATGACGGTGGCGGAAGCTGCGGCGTGGGCCGACCTGATGATGATGGCGACGCCGGACGAGCTTCAGGCCGACATTTACCGCGACGAGATCGCCCCGAACATTCGCGACGGCGCCGCCATTGCCTTCGCTCATGGACTTAACGTGCATTTCGGGTTGATCGAGCCGAAGGCGACCGTCGACGTGCTGATGGTTGCGCCGAAGGGCCCGGGGCACACGGTTCGCGGTGAATACCAGAAGGGTGGCGGCGTGCCGTGCCTCGTCGCGGTTCACCAGGATGCATCCGGCAACGCGCTCGACCTCGGCCTGTCCTACGCCTGCGGCGTTGGTGGCGGACGTTCGGGAATCATCGAGACCAACTTCAAGGAAGAGTGCGAGACCGATCTGTTCGGCGAGCAGGTGGTGCTGTGTGGCGGCATCGTCGAGCTGATCCGCGCCGGCTTCGAAACGCTGGTCGAGGGCGGCTACGCGCCGGAAATGGCCTATTTCGAGTGCCTGCACGAAGTGAAGCTGATCGTCGACCTGATCTACGAGGGCGGCATCGCCAACATGAACTACTCGATCTCCAACACGGCCGAGTGGGGCGAGTACGTGTCGGGTCCGCGCATCATCACCGCCGAGACGAAGGCCGAGATGAAGCGCATCCTCACCGATATCCAGACCGGCAAGTTCACCACCGAGTGGATGCAGGAATGGAAGGCTGGCGGCGCCCGCTTCAAGGGCATTCGCCGCATGAACGACGCCCACCAGATCGAGGAAGTCGGCGAGAAACTGCGTGGCATGATGCCGTGGATCGCAAAGAACAAGCTCGTCGATAAGGCGCGCAACTAAGACTGCCCCTGCATTTATGGCTGAGTGATCGCCGCGCATCCAACCGGGTGCGCGGCGTCTTGCGTTTCTGGCTCATTTCGGGACGGTGAGGCTGGCGCGCCGCTTGCAACGCGGACCTGATCGAAGCAGGAGCGTTTCGAAATGGAAGCGATTACGAAGAAGTCAATCGGCCTTGACGGCACGGTGTTCGACGAGCGTCGCGCCGATCTGCGCCATCGTGTGTTCAAGGGGGCAACGCTGACGTTCAATCGCGGCTACGGCGCGCTGGAAGGTCTCGTCAGGAATCTGTCGAATGGCGGCGCACTGTTGAAGTTCGGCGATGCCTCGGCGGTTCCGTCGCGGTTCGACCTGACAATTGCCGGAGAGAGCGAAGCGCGCAAAGCACGGGTGTGCTGGCGACGTCAAACGGAAGTCGGCGTCGCGTTCGAGGATCGGCCCGGCGAATGAATCGTTGCCGCGCCCGGAGGCGCGGCAATCCCGTTCGTCAAATATAGGGCGAGATGCACTGACGGCGCGGCCCGTGATAGGGCTGGAACGTGTTGTCCGACGCGCGATAGGATCTGTAGCGCGCATCGCACCAGCGATAGTGCGCCCGCGTGAGCCGATATACACGACGCGGCTCCACGTAGCGCGGTTGGATACGCGGCTGCACATAGATCCCGAAACTCGGGCCCCGATCGTAATGGCGGTAGTGGCGCCGATCCCGCTCACGCCAATGACGGCGGCCACGGTCGCGATCGCGCCAGCGTGGGCGCGGTTCGTACCAGCCTTGCGCAAGTTGTACGTGCGGCCGCTCCGCGGCCCGCGCTTGCGGCTCTTGCGACACCTGGCTTTGGCTTGCCGCCAGGCCACTTGCGCCTGCCGCGTTGGCTGATCCTGAGTGGCCCACGCACAGCAAAGCGGCGAATGCCAATGCGGAAAGAACTGTTTTCATGACCTTCCTCCAGCAGAAGATGGGTTCGAAGCCCCTCCATGAGACTATTTGGCCCCGGTGAGATGAACTTGCGATGAACAGGCAGGTTCCCTCAAGCCGAAATCCTGCCAATGCGTCGGCCGCGCTTGCGTTACGGCGTCTGCAAGGGCAAAGCTCGGTCATGTCCTTGCGCATCGCAACCTTCAATGTCGAGAACCTTATGAACAGGTTCGATTTCTCCGGTTTCCGCAACCAGCTCCATCAGGACAGGGTGCTGTCACTCTACGAGATCAAGGACGAGGCCGACTACCGCCAGTTGGAGCGCGCCCGGGCGATCGCCCACACCGATGATGCTCGACAACTGACCGCCCTTGCGATCGCCGCCACGCGAGCGGACATCATCTGCCTGCAGGAGGTCGACAACATCGAGGCCCTGCGTGCCTTCGAATACGGCTATCTGTTCAAGATGGTCGGCAGCGGCTATCGCGAAAAATACACCACGCCGGGGAATGACGGCCGTGGCATCGACGTCGCCGTGATGGTGCGCGAACAGACCGGCCACGGCCTGCCGATCGAATTTGTGCGCATGCAGAGCCATGCACATCTGACCTATGCCGACCTTGACCTGTTCACGCCCGAACTTGCAGCACTCGGAGAACAGCCGCACGAACGCATCTTCCGTCGAGATTGCCTTGAACTCGACCTGCGTGTGGGCGGCAAGCCGCTGACCATCTACAGCGTGCATTTCAAGTCCATGGGCAGCCCACGCAACGGAATGGACGGACGCGAAGCGACGATGCCGGTGCGCTTTGCGGAGGCGACGGCCGTGCGCCGCATCATCGAGCAGCGGTTCGGCACCGAGCAGGCGCCACGCATGCGCTGGGCGATTTGCGGCGACTTCAACGACTATTACGAGCGGATCGTCATTTCCGGCGACGCGCATGAAGGGTATCGGTTCGTCCCCGCCTCGGAGGACGTCTCGTGCCTCAACGTCCTTCTTGCCGACGGCTTCGCGGAGAACGTGGTGAGCAGGCGCGAAGAAATGGACCGCTGGACGCTGTATCACACCAGGGGGCCAGCCGAACGCCATCTGTGCCAGCTCGACTACATCCTTCTTTCGCCGGAGCTCGCGCGCCGCAACGCGGTCGCGTTACCGGACATCGTCCGCAACGGCCAGCCGTTTCGCACGCCGTTTCCGCCGGGCCAGGAAGTGGTGCGGTATCCGCGCGTCGGCTGGGACCGTCCTAAATCATCCGATCATTGCCCGGTGGTCGTCGAACTGAATGTCGTCTGATCCCATGAGCTTCGATCTTCCTGCCGACGTCGTGGTGCCGGTGCGCTCGGTGCGGGTGCGCCTCGATCCGGCCCCACATCCCTTTGTGAGCGAGCATCAAGCGGCAATCGCCGACCATTGGGTCGAGGTGCAGGCCGGAAACCCGGCCGTGTATGACGGCGAGGTGGCGCTGCTGTCGTCGCTTCGCTTCGAAGACAACGACCTGGTCGGGCGTTGCCATATCGTGCGCTACTCGGCCTTTCTGTACTGGCGCAAGCTGCGGCCCGTCGGCGGGGCAGGGCATGCCTACACCCACGCCATGCTGGTCAGTTCCGACAACGCGCTCGTGCTCATCCGCATGGCGGCGAACACTGTCAATGCCGGCCTGGTGTACTGTGCTGCGGGCTCGTTCGAACCCGCCGACTTCCGCGAAGGCATGGCCGATCTGGAATACAACATGCGCCGTGAGGTGCTCGAGGAGACCGGCCTCGACATCGCCGGCTTGCGGCATGAGCCCTATTACCACGTCCTGTCGAAGACGACGGGCACGGTACTTTTTCGCCGCTATTTCCATGACCTTGACGCCGACGAACTGGCCCGGCGCATTCACGAACACGTTGCCGGAGAACGCGACCCGGAGATCGAGGGGCCGGTGATCGTTCGTGATCGCGGCGATTTGCCGGACCGCCTCGCACCGCAGATGCCGGCGCTCATCGACTGGCATTTTTCGACGCCACGCATCCGCTGAGCCACTGCAATCTACTCGTGGCGCAAGGCGTCGATCGGGTCGAGACGGGCGCCGCGCAGGGCTGGGAAGAAGCCGAAGACCATCCCGATCATAGCCGAAAAGCCAACGGCGAGCGCAATCACCGCCAGGCTCGGCACGAAGGGTATCGACAGCGCCATGGTCGCCGCGCCAGCCAGCGACAGACCGAGCACGATGCCGATTAGCCCACCGAGCAGCGACAGCACCGTCGCCTCGACGAGGAACTGCACGAGAATGTGCTTCTCATGCGCGCCGATCGCCAGCCTGATGCCGATCTCGCGTGTGCGTTCGGTGACCGAGACCAGCATGATGTTCATGATGCCTATGCCGCCCACCAGCAGGCTGACGCCGGCAAGCGCGCCCAGCATGCCGGTCATCACGGTGGTTGTACTGGTCATAGCATCGGCGATCTGGGTCATGTCGCGGACTTCGAAATTGTCCTCCTGCTCGGGGCCGATGCGGCGCGTCTGGCGCAGCACCGTCTCGACCTCGTCGACCACGGCGGTGGTCGAAATGCCATCCTGCACGGCGACGTAAATCTGGCCTATGTCGCGGTTGCCTGCGATGCGGCGCTGAAACGTGCTCAGCGGCATCATCACGACATTGTCCTGGTCCTGGCCGAAACCGGATGTGCCTTTTTCCTCCAGCACGCCGATGACCCGGCAACTCATCCGGCCGACCCGGATGGCGATGTCGGAAGGGTCGCCGGCGCCAAAAAAGCTGCTGCGCACGGTCTCGCCGATGAGGCAGACATTCGTGCCGCCGCGCACCTCCGATTCGGTGAATGGCCGGCCGAGCACGATCTCCCAGTCCCGGGCAGCGAAATATTCAGTGTCGGTGCCGGTGACCTGCGAGGCGAGGTTGTCTGCGCCGTAGACCACGCGCACGGTGCGCTGGGCGGCTGCGGAGATCGCGCGCAGGTTTGCCGGGTCGAGGCCTTCCGTGAGGCCCTGCATGTCGCCTTCCTCGAGTGCACGCGGCGTGAAATTGGTGTCGCCGCCGCGCATCGGCCGTCTTGCCTGCACGGTCAGGAGATTGCTGCCAAGCTTGGAGATGTCCTGCTTGATCTTTTCCGTCGTACCGGAGCCGATGGTGATCATCGCGATCACGGCGGCGACACCGATGACGATGCCGAGCAGGGTCAGGAAAGATCGCAGCGCATTGCGCCGCACCGAGCGCAATGCCAGCCTTATGGTTTCCAGCAGCATCAGGCAGCCTCCCGCCGCGCCGTGTCGGATTCGATCCGGCCATCGAGGAAGGCGATGGTGCGGTCGGCATAGGCGGCTATGTCGGGTTCGTGGGTGACCATGACGACGGTCAGGCCTTCCTCGACGTTCAGACGGGTCAGCAGATCCATGATCTCATGGCTGCGCGCGGTGTCGAGATTGCCGGTGGGTTCGTCCGCCACCAGCAGGGTGGGGCTCGTGACGATGGCGCGGGCGATGGCCACGCGCTGCTGCTGGCCGCCGGAGAGTTCGGACGGCGTGTGGCTCTCGCGCCCCTGCAGCCCGACCTGTGCCAGGGCCTGCATCGCCAGCTCGCGCCGGTCGCGGGCGGGAACGCCGCGATAGACGAGCGGCAACTCGACATTTTCCGCAGCCGTCGTTCGCGGCAGGAGGTTGTAGCCCTGAAAGACGAAGCCGATATAGTGATTGCGCAGCAGTGCGCGCCGTCCACGATCGAGCCCGCCCGCGTCGACACCGAGAAAATTGTAGGTGCCCCGTGTCGGCGTATCGAGACAGCCGATGATGTTCATCGAGGTGGATTTGCCGGAACCGGATGGCCCCATGATCGCCACGAACTCGCCGCGCGCGATGGCGAGGTCGACGCCGGCCAGCGCATTGACCCGCGTCTCGCCGGCGCCATAGGTTTTCCAGACGCCGTCGAAGCTCAGCAGGGGAGGATTCGGCTGTGCGCTCATGTGCCGCCTCCAGCCGCGCCACGCTGGGCCACGCCGACGATGACCTGGTCGCCTTCGTCCAGGCCGGACAGGATTTCCACCGATTCGCCGTCCGTCGCGCCCGTTTCAACGCGCACCATCTCCGGCGCGCCATCGCGCAGCACGTAAAGCGGGCGCCCGTCTCCGCCGCCAGCACGGCTGGCGCCTCCGCCGCGCCGTCCCATCCGCATTCGCGGCATGAACAGGCGCTGGATCGACCAGCCGCCGCCTTCCGCATCCTGCGGCGGGCTGAACCGGAATGCCGCGGCAGGCGCCAGAAGTATGCCGTCCGCCTGCCGGGTGACGATGTCGACGGTGGCTGTCATTCCGGGTCGTAGAAGCATCTCGTCGTTCGAAACGTTGAGCAGCGCCTCGTAGGTCACGACGCCTTCCGTCACAACCGATGCGTACGACACGTCGCGAATCTCGGCGTCGAACCGGCGACCGGGGAATGCGTCGACGGTAAAGCGCGCCGGCTGGCCGGCCGTGACCGCGCCGATATCGGCTTCGTCGACGGCTGCCTGCAATTCCATCGTCTCGAGGTTCTCGGCGATCACGAACAGGATGGGGGCCTGCATGGACGACGCGACGGTCTGGCCAGGATTGACGGTGCGGCTCAACACGATGCCATCGATGGGAGCGTAGATCGTGCTTTTTGCGAGATCGGCTTCCTGGAGCTTCAGCTCCGCGTCGGCGATCTCGAGGTTGGCCTGTGCGATCGAGACGGCGCTTTGCGCGCGGTCACGTGTCGCGACAGCTGTCTCGAGCGCCTGCTCCGTCACCGCTCCACGCCCGAGCAGCGCCTGCGCCCGCGCAAGCGTCTGCTCGTTCTCGCGCAAGGTGATGTCGGCATCGACGACGCGCGCGCGCGCCGCAGCCACATTGGCCTCGGCGCGTTCGATCTGCGCCACGATGCGGGTCGTGTCCAGTTCGGCCAGCACGTCACCGTTCGAGACTCGCTGGTTCTGTTCGACTGCGACCGAGCGCACGACGCCGGACAATTCGCTTGAGACGTCGACCTGGGTGAGGGGCTGCAGCGTTCCGGTCGCCGAGACTTCGACGGTCAGCTGGCCGCGCTCGATCGGCGTTGTTCGATACACGGTCTGCGGTTGGCTGGTGCCCGCAAGTTGCCAATAGGCAAGCGCGCCACCAGCGGCCACCACCAAGAGTACCACCAGGGGCCACCGTCGGCGCCTGCTTGTCGGCTTTCCCGTGCCGTCCAGCGCCAGTGCTTTTTCGATCGGGTCCGGCGAGGCGAACTTCGTCTTGTCGGGGCGCTCGACGATCTGGTCCATGCGCGCATCCGCCTTTGGTCTTTTCAACAGTCCCTTTACCTGACACATCATGGAAATGGCGCGCGATTTCAAATTAAAGTTTGGCCATGTTTGAAGAGTGCCATGGCCGAGTAAGCCTGGAGCAAGCAATGAGCGGACGCAGATACGCGATCTACGACGTCTTTACCGACAAGGCGCTGGCCGGCAATCCGCTGGCGATCGTCTTCGATTGCGATGGGCTGGATCAAGCGGGGATGCAGGCGATCGCGCGAGAGTTCAACTTTTCCGAGACGGTATTCGTCGAGCCCGCCCGCAATCCGGCCCACAACGCCGCGATCCGCATCTTCACGCCGCATTACGAGATGCCGTTTGCCGGGCATCCCACGGTCGGCACCGCCGTGGCTTTGGCAAACGACATCGGCTTGTCGCACGACACCGCCACACTTCTGGTGCTGGAGGAAAAGATCGGTGACGTCCGTTGCGCCGTGACATCGGATGGCGCAGGTCCTGGGTTTGCCGAATTCGATCTGCCGCAACTGTCCGAGCCGCTCGATGCCGAGCTGGACGAGGCGGCGATCGCGGCCGCGCTCGGGCTTGGCCCGCACCAGATCGGCTTCGAGAATCATCGTCCGTCGCTTTGGAGCGCGGGCGTGCCCTTTGTCGCAGTACCCGTCGCTGGTCTGGACGTGGCGGCGGCCATACGCTTTGACGGGCCCGCATGGGCCGAAATGGCGCCTAAGCGCGACAATGGCGCGGTCGCCTGCGCCTATCTCTACTGCCGCGACACGATCGGCCACGACAACGCTTTTCACGCGCGCATGTTCGTGCCTGGCCCCCCGGTTTACGAGGATCCGGCCACCGGGTCTGCGGCGGCAGCCTTTTCCGGCGCGATCGTGGCTTTCGACCAGCCGCAGGACGGCGTCCATACCCACTGGATAGAGCAGGGCATCGAGATGGGCCGCGCGTCTCGCATCCGGCTAGAGATCGACGTCGCCAACGGCAAGACAAGGTCCGCACGAATCGGCGGGCACGCTGTGCGGGTCGCGGAGGGCACTCTGGCTGTATGAACGATGTCGTGGCGAAGGAAATTCCTACCCTCCAGCCGATTGCCGCTGGACAGGTCCGAACTGAGAGGCTATAGGGGCCACCTCTTGCAGCGGTCCTTCGGGATCGCGGCCCGGCGGGTGATTAGCTCAGTTGGTAGAGCAGCTGACTCTTAATCAGCAAGTCAAGTCCTAAAAACGCCCGGAAATGCTGGGTTTTGGGTTTGAAGGCGAAAGAACGGGGCGCACATAGGGCGCAGGAAACGACAGGAAGTTGCGTGAAGGTCGGTGACAGGGGCAGCGTGCTGCGCTATAGCCGACAGTGGAAATGGAATGGGTGATTAGCTCAGTTGGTAGAGCAGCTGACTCTTGTAATGGGAGCTAATTTAGGGAAACCTAATTAGAAAACGCATCAAATTCGGGGAACCCTCACAGCTCGGCTGGTGGCAATCCCGAGCCAAGCCCCCTCGGGGGAAGGTGTAGAGACTAGACGGTGCGGACCTACAGCCTTCGGGCCATGGTCATGGGATAGTCCAGACTGCAAACCCTCCGGGGGCGGCGGAAGCCGTGGCGGTATGTAATCAGCGGGTCGTAGGTTCGATCCCTACATCACCCACCATTTTCTCTCTCGGATCATGATGTTGTAAGGCTTTCCTGCATCATCGCGCCTTCAACCAGCGCTCAAATGGCTGTCGTGATCCTGTGCCCCGGCCGATGAACCAGCCGCAGGAAACTCAGCGGCTTTGACAGGCGGAAACTCGTGCGCTCGACGACGAGCACCGGATCGCCGGTGCGCAGGTCGAGAGCGTCAGCGATGTCTTCGCCAGCAGCTTCAGCCATGATTGCGATAGTGGCGTTGCCGAGTGGCGCGAATTGCAGCAGCCAGCGGTCGACTGCGATGGTCGCGAGATCGGCTTGCGAGATACCTGTCGCTGCAAGTGGGTTCAGCCAGCGATCCTCGAACTGAAGCGGCAGATTGCCGCCGCGATGCACGACCTGCACGTGAAGAAGGTCGATCCCGGCAGGCATGCCAAGCGCTTGCGTCACATTGACGGGCGCTGTTTTCAGTTTCCTTTCCACAAGCTCGAAACGATAGGCATGGCCTGCCGCCTTGATGGCGTCGCCAATGATCGGCACTTCGAGAGGCGCACGACGTGTCGGGTTGGCGGCGACCCGTGTGCCGCTCTTGCGCCTGCGCACGAGAAACCCGGCTTCGGCCAGATCGCGCAACGCACGGCTCACCGTGGAACGGGTGCATCCATAGGTGCTGGCGAGCTCGACCTCGTTGGGTATCTGGTCGCCGGGCTTCCAGGCGCCGGTATGGATCATGCGCAGCAAGTCCCCCCGTATCTCGCTCCATACGGGAAGGGCCGCCGTCGGCATCAAAGCAATGCGCGCAGCCGCGCGACGCTGCGTTGATAGTTGCGCAGGATCTCATCGCGGGCGACATGCCTGCCGTCGTGCACGACATGCCTGCCGGCCGACCAGACATCGGCGATCGGGTTGCCGGCGCCGGCGAAAATTAGCGAATCGATGAGCACGTCCCCGTCCAGCCCAGCAACGTCGACGCTATCGGTGTCGACAGCCACCAGATCGGCAAGCAGGCCGACGGCGATCGCTCCCGCCGGGCGGGCTGCCGCCTGGGCTCCGCCGCGTGCCGCTTCTTCCCACAGGACGCGTCCTGTCGAGCGCGCCGGGCGGGCAAGCGCTGCACGCGACAGATCGCGCAGGCGCTGCGAATAGTCGAGGCTTCGAAGCTCTTCCGCCAATGCGATGCGGATGTTCGAATCGGAGCCGACGCCGAACCTGCCGCCGGCCTCCAGGTAGCGCACGCCGTCGAAGGTACCGTCTCCGAGGCTTGCCTCGGTGATCGGACACAGGCCGGCGACGGCGCCGGTGCGCGCCAATCTCTCGGTTTCCTCCGGAAGCATCTGTGTGCAGTGGATCAAACACCACTTCTCGTCGACATTGGCGTTGTCGAGAAGCCAGGTGACCGGCCGCGCGCCCAACATGCTCTCGACCTCCCGCACCTCCTCGACCTGCTCGGCCAGATGCATATGGATCGGCCTTCCGGCCGCCAATTCGCGACAGAAATCCAGATCGTCAGGTTGCACGGCCCGCAGGGAGTGCGGTGCGATGCCCATGCGCGTGTCGGGGGGAAGCATCCGTAGCGCGTCCTGTGCGCCCTCTACCAGTCGAACGAAGCGCTCCTGCGTGTTGCCGAAGCGGACCTGGCCGGGCTTGAGTTCGCGCCGGTCGCATCCGCCGTATCTATAGAGCACAGGCAGAAGCGTCAGGCCGATGCCCGTCTTCTGCGCCGCTGCCGCGGTTCGTGCCGCGAGTTCCGCGATGTTGTCATACTCGCTCCCGCCCGGCTGGTGATGGAGATAGTGGAACTCGGCAATGGCCGCATAACCAGCCTCGAGCATCTCCATCTGCACCAGCGCCGCGATGGCCTCGATGTCGTCGGGCGTCAACTGGTCGAGAAAGCGGAACATCAATTGCCGCCAGGTCCAGAACGTATCGCGTGGGTCGGGGCCGCGTCTTTCCGTAAGTCCAGCCATCGCGCGCTGGAACGCATGAGAATGCAGGTTGACGGGTGCCGGCAGCAAGCAACCGACCCGCATGCCTTGGGGCGATGTGTCCGCGGCAATCGCTTCGATGCAACCATCCGCGCCAATGTCGATGCGCACACCGCGCTGCCATCCGTCTTGGGTGAGTGCCTGCGCGGCCCAGAGCGTGGTCATGACTTGCCTTCATCCAATGGCCCATATTATGCTTAAGCATAATGGCGCCGCTGACCGGTGCAACACCGAATATGAGGGACAAGCAATGGCTGTGGCCGAGAACGTCGAAGACGCGGATGCGCCGGTAAAGATCGTGCGGGGCGACATTCCGGTGGTTCTCGGCGTTCCGCACGCCGGCACTTGGGTGCCTGAGCCTGTGACTGCCGCGCTGAACGAGACAGGGCGGGGGATCACCGATACGGACTGGCACATGGATCGGCTCTATGATGGCCTGCTGCCTGGCGCAAGCATGGTCTGCGCGCGGTTTCACCGCTACGTCATCGACGCCAATCGCGACCCGTCAGGCGCGAGCCTCTATCCGGGCCAGAACACGACGGGGCTCGTACCCACGACCGACTTCGACGGTAATCCGATATGGGACACGCCGCCCGACGACGCGGAGATCGCGGCGCGCGTGGCGGCCTTTCATCGCCCCTACCATGAGGCGTTGGCGAGCGAGATCGAGCGAGTGAGGGCGCAACATGGCATCGTCATCCTTTATGACTGCCATTCGATCCGCTCCCGGATACCGTTCCTGTTCGACGGCACGCTCCCCGACTTCAACATAGGCACCAACAGGGGTGAGACCTGCGCGCCCGCGATCGAGCAGCTCGTCGAGCGCGTCTGTGCCAGCGCCCACGGTTATACGAGCATACTGAACGGCCGGTTCGTCGGTGGCTGGACGACGCGGCATTACGGCCGGCCCGAACAAGGGGTGCATGCGATCCAGATGGAACTTGCGCAGTCGACCTACATGGACGAACACGCGCCGTGGACATACCGCCCCGAGAAGGCCGATGCCGTACGCCGCGTGCTCGGCGACCTTCTGGAGGGAATCCATCAACTGCACGCGCGGCTGTGAGGCGCGACGACACGCGTGCTCTTCAGTGTCCCGATGCTAATCTTGGAGAAATGGTCGAGTGGTGGGCGATGACGGACTCGAACCGCCGACATCCTCGGTGTAAACGAGGCGCTCTACCAACTGAGCTAATCGCCCTCGACCGCGCGGACCTTTAAGCGCTCGCCGGCTTTTTCGCAAGCGGAAATGCAGCTTCCGCAAGGTCTTCGGCACCAAGCGGGAGCTATCCTGCGGGCGGCGCACGGAAGATTTTCACCGTGCTCTGGCGGTGGTGGCCACTGCGGTGCAAGTTTGTCGAAAATCGCTTGCGCATTCGCTTGACACTACCCGGAGAACCGCTTAATCCACGCCCCACAACGACGCCGCTGAGGCGACACGTTGGTGCGCGGGTGTAGCTCAGTCGGTTAGAGTGCCGGCCTGTCACGCCGGAGGTCGCGGGTTCGAGCCCCGTCACTCGCGCCATTTCTTTCAAGGGCTTGTTAGCCTTTCTTCATGTCAGCCGAGAAGCAATCCCAGTGCGGTCGCAGGGGATGAACCGTACGGCGAAAAATGCGCCTGCTAACATTCGGTCGCTTCGTGCCGATGTAGCTTCGCACCCCTGTTGCGCGCCTGAATCGCTCAGGCGCCGGATACCCCCGCTTCCGCGAACGTCGCCATGCCCGCATGGCAAGCGAGCGCGCCGCGCAGCACGTTGATCGCAAGGCACGCGCCTGAGCCTTCGCCGAGCCGCATACCAAGGTCCAGAAGCGGAGAAAGCCCGAGCATCGACAACAACCGCCGATGCTGCGTCTCGGCCGAGACGTGACCGGCCAACGCGTGGTCGAGCCCGCCGCCGGCAAGCCTGAGCATGGGGGCCGCCGCCGCGGTTGCCACGAAGCCGTCGAGCAGAATCGGGATGCTGTTTAGCCGGGCCGCCAGCGTGGCGCCGAAGATTGCCGCGAGTTCACGTCCGCCAACCCGACGCAGCGCTTCGAGAGGATCGCCGAGCGCGGCGCCGTGAAGCGCGAGCGCGGCGTCGACCGTTTCGGCCTTGCGCAGCAGCCCGGCGTCGTCGACGCCCGTCCCCCGGCCGACCCAGTCGCTGCCGTTGCCACCAAACAGCGCAGCGCAAACGGTGGCCGCGGCAGTCGTGTTGCCGATACCCATCTCGCCGACGCAGACGAGGTCGCAGCTGGAATCGACCGCTGCAAACCCGGCTGTAACCGCATCGAGGAATTCCCCTTCTGCCATTGCCGGCGCCTGCGTGAAGTCCTTCGTCGGCTGCTCGATAGCGAGCGGCGTGACCTTCAGCGTGGCGCCCGCCTGCCGCGCCAGTTGGTTGATGGCGGCGCCACCTGCCTGGAAGTTGGCGACCATCTGTCCGGTGACTTCTGCCGGAAAGGCGGAGACGCCGCGCGCGCTCACGCCATGAGCGCCGGCAAAAATGAGAACTTCGGTACGATCGATGCGCGGTACCGCGCGTCCCTGCCACCGCGCCATGAAGATTGCGAGTTCCTCGAGCCGCCCGAGGCTGCCCGGCGGCTTGGTAAGCATCGACTGACGCTGAGTGGCCGTGTTTGCCGCATCCTCGTCGCCGTTCGGGAGGTCGGCGCACAGGCGGCGCAATGATTCGATGGAATCGGAGTGGTTCATGAGGTCTCCGTCATGTCAGAAGCGTTGCGGCAACGACCAGCACGCCGACTTCACCGGCTTGTTGCAATGCACCGAGCACATCGCCCGTCTGCCCGCCGATCTGCGCCATTGCGAGGTTTCGCATGGCAACGACCGTGCAGGCGAGCAGCGCCATACAGACGAGCGCGCATTCGATGCCGGTGGGAAGAAGCAGGGCGATGCCGATGGCAAGTGCCGCCAATGCAACATCTGCATCGACAGCGCCGGCGCGGTCGGCAAGGCCGCCGGGCCGCGCCGATGGCAGCCAGGCCATGAAAAGCGGGATCAAGGCCCGCGACGCTGCGTGCGCGGCGACAAGCGTCGCCAGAATCACCGATGTGCCAAAGGGCGCGATTGCAACCATGGCGGACCATCGCGCCAGCAGCGAGACCATCAAGGCGAGTGCGCCGTAGGTGCCCAGCCTGCTGTCCTTCATGATTGCAAGCTTGTCGTCCCGCGTTCGTCCGCCGCCGAACCCGTCGGCGACATCGCCGAGGCCGTCTTCATGGAGCGCGCCTGTCAGAAGCGCGCCAGCAGCGAGCGTCAGGGCGGCTGCGATGCCCGCGGGCATGCCGATCGACAAGACGACGATGTAGGCGGTCGCGATGCAAAGCCCGATCAATCCGCCGGCCACGGGCGTGGCCCATTGCGCCTGTGCCAAGCCTCGCGATGTGGTGACCGTTACCGGGATCCTGGTAAAGAAGCCGACGCAAAGGCCGACGTCCTGCAAAAGCATGCGCGCGGCGGGCAGGGCCATTGCTTTCCTCGTGCGATGGCGGGAGAGAGAGTGCACCCGTAGGTGTGCATCGGGAACATGTCAACGCAGTGAAATGCGTGGCGGCGGAGGTCGACAGTCGGTCGGTGGCCGGGCGATAGCAGGGGAGTGGACGGACTTGAGGGCGGCATTGAAAGCGAAGCTGACGACCATCGGACATGTCCATGCCTGAGGCAGTGCCATCGCTCACTTTCGTCCTCGGCGGTGCACGCTCCGGCAAGAGCCGCCATGCCGAAGCCCTGATCGCCGCGCATCCCGCGCCCTGGTGCTACATCGCCACTGCGCAGGGGCTCGACGCGGAGATGCAGGAGCGCATCGCGCATCACCGCGCCCGCCGCGATGCACGCTGGTTCACGATCGATGCGCCATTCGACCTCTTGGAGCCGCTCGCCGACGTGCCGCATGGCCGGCCGGTGCTGGTTGATTGCCTCACGCTTTGGCTGACGAATGTGATGCTTGCCGAGCGGGACGTCGAAGCGGAATGCCGCATCCTTGCCGAGCGGCTGTCGGCACCGCGTGGACCATGGGTGGTCGTGGCAAACGAAGTCGGCCTCGGCATCGTGCCCGACAATGCGCTGGCACGGCGTTTTCGTGACGCTGCCGGTCGCCTTAACCAGATGGTCGCGGCAAAGGCGGACCATGTGATCTTCATGGTCGCCGGGCTTCCGATGACGGTGAAGTAGGGCGCGGCTCGAGGTCTGGTCACCAGACGGAGAGAAGCATCAACAACGCGGCCAGGCATCCCATAAGCGCGATCAGCAGCCAGTCTGCGATCCAGTAGAGTCGCAGCGCGCGGCGGATGTCGGCTGCGCCGAGATCCCGGCGACCGTTTCCCATGAAGCCGTCATTCACGACCACGCCGGCATAGGTGCGTGGGCCGGCCAGCGCCAGATCGAGCGCTCCGGCCATCGCTGCTTCGGGCCATCCGGCATTCGGCGACTTGTGACGCCTGGCATCGCGCCAGGCCGCGCGCCACGCGCCGGTTGCGGAAGCGCCCGGCATCATCGCCGCGGCAACGACAATCAGCAGCGCCGAAAGGCGGGATGCCGGGAGATTTACGAGGTCGTCGATGCGCGCCGATGACCAGCCGAAAGCCAGGTAGCGCGGCGATCTGTGTCCGATCATGCTGTCGGCCGTATTGATCGCCTTATAGGCGAGACCGCCCGGCAACCCTGCCGCAGCGATCCACAATGCCGGCGCGACGACACCGTCCGAGAAATTCTCGGCGAGGCTTTCGATCGCCGCGCGTGCGACACCTGCCTCGTCGAGGCTGTCCGGGTCTCGCCCGACGATCCGTGACACTGCAGCGCGGCCGGCATTCAGACCGCCCGAATCGAGCGCATCCGCGACCGCCTTCACATGGCTGCCGAGGCTGCGCTGGGCGAGGAGGGATGAAGCGAGCAGCGATAGTACCCAAAACCATGGACCGGCGCCGAGCATGGCCTGCAGCGGGATCGCGATTGCCATGGCTGCCGCTAGCATGATCAGCAGCGTCGCCAAACCTCCAAGACGCCGCATAGGATCATTCCAGGCGGGACGATTGAGGGCCCGCTCGAGGATCGAGATCACGCTGCCGATCCAGCTCACGGGATGGCCAATGAAGCGATAGAGCCGGTCAGGGTAACCGACCGCGCGCTCGATCATGAGGGCGATAAGCGCAAGAAGGATGAACAGGAGCGGCAGCTCTGTCGCCGGAAATCGACTCACGGTGCGGTGTTCCTCGAAGGCATGCGGGGAATGCCTCCAATGCCATGGGCGGCAAGCCGGTGCATCCGGTTTCTCAGGGCATGAGCCATGCGTCGGTTAAACCGGGCAGGGGGGCGCGCCAGCTCTCCGTCACTGAAACACCGCCGTCATCTTGCCGACGAACAGTTCAGGACTAGTTCGGGCTGACGGGCATCGGTGCATTTGACAGGCAGCGATGCCCGCTGTGTCGGACTTGCCAGGGATTTTCCATTGCGATTGATCATTGACGGTTGGAGCTTGCACCCTCCGAAGAGCGGAATTGGCGTTTATACGTTCGAGTTGCTGTCTCGACTGTCACAAAGGGAGGCGGTGGACGGGCTCGAAGTGTACATGGATGGAGCGATCTGCTCTTTCGACAATGCCTTGAAAGCCACTGAGGTCGTCGATGAGGCGCCCGGTCCGGACGATCGGGCTTCTCTAGCCCGGCGTGCGTGGAGACAAGCCAAACGCCTGCCGGCGGTCGGTCCCTTCCTGAGCCGGTCGAGAGGCTCCTATCTCAAGCGGAAGCTGGAAAGGAACCTCTCGGCTCGGCCATTCGTCTTCCACGCGCCGAACTTCGTGGCGCCGATTCATCGCGGCAGCCTGGTGGTGACCATCCACGATCTGTCCTTTCTGCGCTATCCGGGCATGCACACGCGGGACAGGCTGGACTGGATCATCGATGGCGTTGAACGAAGCGTGAAAGATGCGTCGCGAATCATCGTCCCGTCGGAGTTCACGCGCCGCGAGCTTCTGCATTTCTTCGACGATCTCGACGAAGAGCGCGTCGTCGTCACCGCGCTGGGAGCAGGCGATGAATACCGGTCGATGCCCTCATGGGAGAGCAAAGGGACGCTTGAAAAATACAGTCTGGCGCACAAGCGCTTCTGCTTTTTTGCCGGCAACGCGGAACCTCGCAAAAACCTTCTGCGCCTGCTTGATGCGTGGGGGAAACTTTCGCCCGACCTTGCCCGGGCGTACCCGCTTGTCCTGGCGGGGCCTGGCGGATGGCTTAACCACGAGATTTTCGAGAAGGCCGAACGTCTTGAAGAGGCCGGTCTGGTGAGAACCCTGGGTTTCGTCGCCGCCGACGATCTGCCTACATTGATGGCGGGCGCGAGGCTGTTCATCTATCCGTCGCTCTACGAGGGTTTTGGCCTCCCGGTGTTGGAGGCGATGTCATCCGGTGTGCCGGTCATCACCAGCAAGCGCGCATCCCTGCCGGAGATCACCGGATCGTCGGCGTCGTTGATCGATCCAACGGATGTGGATGAAATGGTTTTCGAGATCCAGCGCGTGCTCGAGGACGATCGCCTTTCTGATGCGATGTCCGAGCAGGGTCTTCAGCGCGCGCAACGATTCTGCTGGGACGACTGCGTCGACCGGACCGTGGAGGCGTACCGGCAAGCCTGGAATTCCTAGGCTGCATATGATGGTTTCCACCCCACCGTTGCAGAAACTGGCTTCGCTGCAGATCGTCGGTGCCACATTCCTTCTGGCGATGCTGGGCTTCGCATGCCTTGTCCTGCTGAGCCTCTCGATGGCGCTCGCCTGGACCCCGGTCCCGCACGAAGTCCGGCTCGTCTTCGACGTGGCGTCAGAGGCCAATGTATGGACGTGGGCGAACGTGTCGGTCCTGTCCCTGGCGGCCTACGCCTATCTTTATGCTGCCTATGTCCGCTGGACCTCCTTCATCCCCGGCGCGATTGCATGGTTGCTGCTGGGGGCCGTGCTGCTTGCATTGTCGCTCGACGATCTGGCCGGCTTCCATGAGAAGCTGGGAGCGCTGGGAACCGCGTTCGGAGGAGGATCGGGCCTCACTCATTTCGCTTGGATCATCCCCGGAAGCGTCATCGCGTTGGCGGTTTTGGGCCTTTGCGGCGTGGCGCTGCTGCGTATTGCGGGCAGGCCACGGCGACTCTTGGCAATCGCAGCGATCTCGTTCTTTGCCGGCGCCATTGGCCTGGAAGCGGTCGGCGGCTCCATCTATGCCGCGCAAGGCTACAACACTCTCTATGTCACGACATATCATGTGGAGGAACTGATGGAAGCCGCCGGCGCGACCGTCTTCCTGTGCGCTGGGCTGGCAGACCTGCCGCTCGCAAACCGCTCTCTAGGCGATCTGTTTGCGCGATCCGCCTGATCGACCACGCGGTGAGCATCAGTGCGAATTGCACGCACCGCAGGGGTGCAAAGCGGCGGCGATACTGGATTGTGGAGCTATTTGGTGGCTCCCCGGGCCGGATTCGAACCAGCGACCAACCGGTTAACAGCCGGTTGCTCTACCACTGAGCTACCGGGGAATAGCCTGCTCGTGTGAACGTGGCTGCCTATAGCAAACAGTATTCGGCTTTGCAAAGCGGCAATTGCCGTTTTTTGCGTTTTTCGCTGACAGGCATATGGCATTTGCCTTTGGTCCGCCTCATATCACGTGCTCCCTGCCGTCGGATGCCGGCATTCGCGGCCGAACGGATTGCGACGTGATGGAAAAACCCGAAGAGCCGATCGAGCAGAAGCCCCGGACGATCTCGATCCTCGGTCGCGAGTTCGCGATGCCGCGCTCGCGTATCGCGCGGGTGATAATCGGAAGTTTGCTGGTGCTGTTCGGCCTGCTTGGTTTTCTGCCGGTGCTGGGGTTCTGGATGGTGCCGCTCGGGCTTCTGGTTTTGTCCTACGAGTTCGCCACAGTGCGGCGCTGGCGACGCCGATTCGACCTGTGGTGGGCGCAGCGCAGGGGACGGAGATCCGGCCTTGCCGCGCGCCGGGCGCGAAGGGACTGAACCCTTGGGCTGGAAATTCTCTTCTTGCCGCTTGCCGGCCTCAAGACCCTCTGTTAACAGGTCGCTCACAGAACGCCCAGTGCGGTGAGGCCTCGTGGCGGAGTGGTTACGCAGAGGACTGCAAATCCTTGCACGCCGGTTCGATTCCGGCCGAGGCCTCCACTTACACCGAGCCCGCCGACGGCGCTTTCGGGACGTTCTCCTGATGTTGGTGAAGGGCGTCCGGGCAAGCGGGCGAAAATGCACATGACGGTCGATTTCCAGGAACTGCGGGTCAAGATGGTCGACGGTCAGTTGCGGACCACCGACGTCACCAATGTCGATATCCTCACGGCGATGCTCGCGTTGCCGAGGGAGGATTTCGTCCCGCACAATCGCCGCGAACTCGCCTATATCGACGAGGACATCCTGGTTGCACCCGCACAGGACGGGCGAGGCAGCCGTTATCTGATGGAGCCGTCGCCCTTTGCCCGGCTCGTGCAGCTCGCGGACATCCGCCGGACCGACCATGTTCTCGATGTCGCTTGTGGTACCGGCTATTCCAGCGCGGTCCTGTCGCGGGTCGCGGGCTCCGTCGTTGGCCTCGAGAGTCATCCGGAGCTCGTTGAGACAGCGACCCGTAAACTGGCCGATGGCGGCTTCACCAATGTCGAAGTGGTGGAGGGTGTTCTCGTCGAAGGATGCCCGTCCCGGGCTCCATATGACGTGATCCTCATCAACGGCGCTGTCGAGGAAGTGCCAGAAGTGCTGTTCGAGCAGTTGAAAGATGGCGGTCGTCTGGTGTCAGTCGTGGGACACGGCAACGCGGCGCGTGCGATGTTTCATATCAAGGAGGGCGGGCTGGTTTCCGCCCGCCGCGCCTTCAATGCGGCAGTGATGCCGCTCGAAGAATTCCGCCGCGCGCCGGCATTCGAGTTTTAGCTTGTCGTAATGTTCAAAAAGTCTTGAATTGTTACTAATCTGTAACGCCCTGCCGGAGCGAATTGGTGTAGCGTCTCGAACACAACCGACGGGACGGCTTATTGGCCGGACCGTTTCTGACGTTGCGCCGTGCTTTGGCGAGATTCATTTTGGTTGGGGCTGCTATCCTGCAAGTCCCATCGAAACTGCATAGAGGTGGTCGTGTCTTTCATGAGAAAAGGTCTAATCGCCGCTTTGCTCGCGTCCAGCGTCGTGATGATGGCATCGCCATCGTGGGCTGAGACGTTGCAGGGCGCACTGGCAAAGGCCTATCAGAACAACTCCACCCTCAATTCGGCCCGCGCCGGCGTGCGCATTACCGACGAAGACGTCGCGATCGCCAAGTCAGGATGGCGTCCTGCGGTAGGCGCGTCCGGCAATCTGAGCATCAGCAGCCAGAACAGCGTCGAGATCGCTACCGGTTCATTCGGCGTCCAGATCCAGCAATCTCTGTTCGACGGCTTTCAGACCCTGAACAACGTGCAGGCCGCCGAATCGCGCGTTCGCGCCTCCAATGAGAGCCTGCGCAACAGCGAGCAGGACATCCTGTTCAATGCGGCTGCCGCCTATGTCGACGTGATCCGTGATCGCCAGATCGCCACGTTCCGTGAGCGCAATCTCGAATTCCTTGGAGAGCAGGTCCGCGCGGCGAATTCGCGGTTCGAAGTCGGCGAGGGGACCCGGACAGACGTGGCGCAGGCACAGGCGCAGCAGGCTGCCGCCCAAGCCGAGCTTAGCGCGGCGCGGGCGCAGGTGCAGGCAAGCGAAGCCAACTACCAGCTCTATATCGGCGACCAGCCCGGCCGCCTGGAGGGTGGGCGATCGGTCTCCCATCTGCTGCCCAACAGCATTGCGACGGCGATCTCGATCGCCTTGACTGAACATCCCGCCGTGGTGGCGACGCAGCACCTCGTCGACGCGGCCGGCTTTTCGGTGAAGTCGGCGGAAGGCGCTCTCCTGCCGCAGGTAACCGCGGAGGCCGGCGTCAGCAGGAGTTTCCGCGATTCGAACCTGCCAGGCGTCAATACGCAGAACGGGACAACCAATTCGGCGTCGGTCGGTCTGAACCTGACGATCCCGATCTACCAGGGTGGTCGCGTCTCGGCGCAGGTGCGTCAGTCCAAGGAGTCGCTTGGTCGAGCCCGCATCGAGGTCGACGTTACCCGCGACAGCGTGCGGCAGGCGGTCACCGCAGCTTGGAGCCAGTATATCTCCTCTCAGCAGGTCGTGTCCGCAGGCAGGGAACTCGTTTCGGCCGCGCAGCTCGCGCTCAACGGGGTAATCGAAGAGCGCAATGTCGGCCAGCGCACGACGCTGGACGTGTTGAATGCCCAGGCGGACGTCATCTCGGCACAGATCAACCTTGTCGGTGCGGAGCGCGACGTGGTGGCCGCGAGCTACGCCATTCTTTCCGCCCTGGGGCGCCTGTCTCCTGATCGTCTCGGCCTGAACGTCGCCGTCTACAATCCGCGCGAACACTACGACGCCGTCAAGAACAAGTGGTACGGCACAAAGACGCCAGACGGGCGCTGACCGCGAAAGTCGTCTTCCGTCGGGCCCTTCGGGCCAAACTTGTGCGAAAATGGCGTCTGGGTGCGCAGGGGGTTTTTCCGGCCGCTCTCCGTCGAGTACCCTGATTTGCGATTCGGTTCGTGTTCGAGCAATCGGCGGGACGATGCATCGGGTCGGCAAAGCGGCGAAAGTGAAAATGGCACAGACAGGCAGCGCACAGCGCGAACCCTCGATGGAGGAAATTCTCGCTTCCATCCGCAGGATCATCGAGGACAGCGACGCTGTTCGATCGCCGCTCGACGATGAGAGCCACGCCGAAGTCGAGGTGGCCGGCGTCACTCACGAGCAGGCGAGCGATCCATTCGGCGATGTCGAGGCTTTTCGAACCGATATGGACGAACCGGAAGCGCTGTCGTCGGAGGCTGCACCGACTGCCGGTTTCCTAGATGAACCTACAGCCGAACCGGAGCAATCGGCCCCGATGGCGGAAATTCATCCTCTTCGACGCGAACCCGACCCGGTAGGGCCTTCGGGATTTGCTGGACATGACGAGCATGTGGCCGAACCGTCCTATCCTTCGGCGCCCGAGCATTCATTGCCCGACGAAGCGGAGCGCGCGGACGAGGCGCATGAGGCAGCCGGCGACATCAGGCCGGCGATCATTTCTGACCAGACCAGCCGCCAGGTCGCAGCCGCTTTCGGCGAATTGTCCGAAGCATTCGCAGCGAGCCGGAAAAGGTCCTTCGACGACATGGCGGAGGAGATGCTGCGGCCAATGTTGCAGGACTGGCTCGACAACAACCTGCCGACCCTGGTGGAAAAGCTCGTTCGCGAGGAGATAGAGCGGGTGGCGCGCGGCGGTTGAACCGCTTCGAGCCCTCCCTACATGTAGTGAGTCGCCGCCGTTGAGGCGGCGTTTTTCTTTGCCGGGAACCTCGTGTCCAGCCTAGAGTTGACTTGGCGTGGTGCTTCCGGTTTACACCGGCCCACCATTTCCCAAGATCGCGGATCGTTTCATGCTCGAAAAGACTTACGACGCCAATTCCGTCGAACCCCGGATCGCCAAGGCCTGGGAAGCCGGTGAGGCCTTTGCCGCCGGCGCGGGATCGAGGCCTGGAGCGGACGCGTTCACGATCGTGATCCCCCCGCCCAACGTTACCGGCTCGCTGCATATGGGCCATGCGCTCAACAACACGCTGCAGGACATTCTCGTCCGCTTCGAGCGCATGCGCGGCAAGAACGTCCTTTGGCAGCCGGGCATGGACCATGCCGGCATCGCGACCCAGATGGTGGTCGAGCGCAGGCTGATGGAGAAGCAGATCCATCGCCGCGACCTGACGCGCGAAGAGTTCGTCGACAAGGTCTGGGAGTGGAAGGCCGAATCCGGCGGCATGATCTTCAACCAGTTGAAGCGCCTGGGCGCGTCCTGCGATTGGTCGCGCGAGCGCTTCACGATGGACGAGGGGCTTTCGGAAGCCGTCCTCGAAGTCTTCGTCACGCTCTACCGTGAAGGTCTGATCTACAAGGACAAGCGGCTGGTCAACTGGGACCCGAAGCTTCTGACGGCGATCTCCGACCTGGAGGTCGAACAGGTGGAGATGAACGGGAACCTCTGGCATTTCCGCTATCCGATCGAGGGCGCCGCGTACGACCCGCTCGACCCGTCCACCTACATCACTGTGGCCACGACCCGGCCCGAGACCATGTTGGGCGATACCGGCGTCGCGGTGCATCCGGACGACGAGCGCTACACGCATCTTGTCGGCAAGCATGTCGTGTTGCCGATCGTCGGCCGTCTTATCCCGATCGTCGCCGACGACTATTCGGATCCCGAAAAGGGGACAGGTGCGGTCAAGATGACTCCGGCGCATGATTTCAACGACTTCGAAGTCGGCAAGCGTCGTGGCCTGCGCATGGTCAGCGTCCTCAACACGGACGCCACCATCAACATCATCGAGAACGACGATTTCCTCGACGGGCTCGACGTCACCGAGCTTCGCGAGCAGGTTTGGAAACAGCTTCACGGTCTCGATCGCTTCGAGGCGCGCAAGCTCATCGTCGAGATCATGGAGGAAAGCGGATTCCTCGAAAAGGTAGAGCCGCACCGGCACATGGTGCCTCATGGCGACCGCGGCGGCGTGCCGATCGAGCCGTACCTGACAGACCAGTGGTATGTCGACGCAAAGACGCTCGCCAAGCCGGCGATCGCCAGCGTGCGTGAAGGCCGCACCAACTTCGTCCCGAAGAACTGGGAGAAGACCTATTTCGAGTGGATGGAAAACATCCAGCCCTGGTGCGTCTCGCGCCAGCTCTGGTGGGGCCATCGCATTCCGGCCTGGTACGGACCGGACGGGCACGTCTTCGTCGCCAAGACCGAGAAGGACGCGCTCGACCAGGCCGTCGAGTACTACCTCGCGGTCGACACGCCGTGGCGCGACTGGGTCAAGGACCAGCTCGAGAACTACGAACCCGGCAAGATTCTGACGCGTGACGAGGACGTGCTGGATACGTGGTTCTCGTCAGCGCTATGGCCGTTCTCGACGCTCGGCTGGCCGGAAAAAACCAGGGAACTCGATACCTATTACCAGACCGACGTGCTGGTCACCGGCTTCGACATCATCTTCTTCTGGGTCGCCCGGATGATGATGATGGGGCTTCATTTCATGAAGGAGGAGCCGTTCCACACCGTCTATGTGCACGCGCTGGTGCGTGACAAGAACGGTGCCAAGATGTCGAAGTCCAAGGGCAACGTCATCGACCCGCTCGAGCTGATCGACGAGTATGGTGCCGACGCGCTGCGTTTCACCCTGGCGATCATGGCCGCGCAGGGCAGGGACGTGAAGCTCGATCCGGCGCGCGTCGCGGGCTACCGAAACTTCGGCACCAAGCTCTGGAATGCCACGCGCTTCGGCGAGATGAACGGTGTCGTTCGCAATCCCGATTTCTTGCCTGAGGATGCGAAGCTCACTGTCAATCGTTGGATCCTCACGGAGCTGACGCGTTCGGCCAACGCCGTGACAGAGGGCATTTCGAGCTACCGCTTCAACGAAGCGTCCGCTGCGGCCTACAGGTTTGTCTGGAACCTGTTCTGCGACTGGTATGTCGAGCTGCTCAAGCCCGTGTTCAACGGCGAGGACGAGGCGGCGAAGGCGGAAAGCCGGGCCACGATGGCCTACGTTCTCGACGAGATCTTCAAGCTGCTGCATCCGACGATGCCGTTCATGACGGAGGAGTTGTGGGCGCAGACGGCAGGTGAGGGCACGCCACGCGAGACGATGCTGTGCCACGCCGAATGGCCAACGCCGGATTTCCAGGATTCGGAGGCTGCCGCCGAAATCAACTGGCTGGTCGAACTCGTCAGTGGCATCCGCTCGGTGCGTTCGGAAATGAACGTTCCGCCTTCGGCCACCGCGCCGCTCGTCATGGTCGGTGCCAATTCCGATACGCGCGAGCGTGTCGCCCGCCACCAGCCGGCGATCCAGCGTCTTGCACGCGTCGCGGAGGTGGGCTTCGACGCGGCCGCGCCAAAGGGTTCGGCGCAGATCGTCATCGGCGAGGCGACCGCGTGCCTCCCCCTCGGCGATCTCATCGACGTCGCAGCCGAAGATGCCCGGCTTTCAAAGGAACTCGGCAAGAACGCGGACGAGATCGGCCGTATCGACAAGAAGCTCGCCAATCCGAACTTCGTCGCCAAGGCTGCGCCCGAGGTGGTCGAGGCCGAACGCGAGAAACGCGCCGAGCTGGCCGAAGCCCGCTCCAAGCTGGATATCGCGCTCGCGCGTGTCCGCGACGCGAGCTAGGGGATACAAACCGATTAAATTCGGTCGGCGCGCGCGCGGCATCTTGAATGTCGCGCGACAATGCATCATGTGTCGCGTTGTCACCCGGGCCGGGCCCCTCTGGCAGGCGAGGCGTCGCCTGTGATGTCGGACCGATCGACGACGCGCTGACGCGGCGCTACCGAAAAACCCCATAACCATGTTTGATCACGAATGGCTCTGGCCTGGATTCCTGGCGTTCGTCGCCTTGATCCTTTTCTTCGACCTTTTTGTCCTTCATCGCAGGGACCACGTTATCTCGACCAAGGAAGCGCTCGTCACCGTCGGCGGTTACGTCTCTCTGGCGATGCTCTTCGGCGCTTCCATCTTCTATTTCGAGGGCGCCCAGCGTGGCTCGGAGTTCCTGACCGGCTACCTCGTCGAACAGGCTCTGTCTCTCGACAACATCTTCGTCATCGCGCTGATCTTCGCCTACTTCAAAGTGCCTCAGGAAGCGCAGTACCGGGTTCTCTTCTACGGCATCGTCGGCGCGATCGTCATGCGGCTGTCGCTGATCGTGCCGGGCGTGAAGCTCGTCGAGCAGTTCTGGTGGGTGGGTGCGCTACTCGGCATCGTGCTGCTGGTGTCCGGCTACAAAATGATGACCTCGGACGGCGACATGGCCGATCCCGGCAACAGCCGCGTGGTCAAATGGCTCCGCTCGACCGGCCGCGTGACGGAAACCTTCGAGGGCTCGAAGTTCTTTACGCGTCGCAACGGCGTGCTCTTCATGACGCCGCTTTTCCTGGTGCTCGTGACGGTGGAGATCACCGACCTCGTCTTTGCGGTGGACTCCATCCCCGCGGTGTTGGCGATCTCGAACGACCCGTTCATTGTCTTCTCGTCGAACGTGTTCGCGATCATGGGCCTGCGTGCCCTGTTCTTCGTGCTTTCGGGCATGATGCGCGAGTTTCGCTTTCTCAAGCACGGTCTTTCGCTCGTGCTGATCTTCGTCGGTGCGAAGATGCTCGTGCAGCATTGGTACAAGCTGCCATCGGAGCTGTCGCTTGGCGTGGTCGGGCTTCTCATTCTCGGCTCCGTCGTGGCCTCGATGATCTTCAAGGAAGAGAGCAAGCCTGAACACACGCCCGACGAAGTGGCCGAGTTGGAGCGTAAAGCGCACCACGAAGGCGAGGCTGGCAAGGTCTGAACCGGCAGCCTTGCCTATTGACGGCTTGAAAGCTGGACCGTATCGGAGAGGTGTACTCTCCGGTACGGTCGATTTCATCCGAGCCGTTTTTCCGGTATTGATTGGCTAGCCAAGAAAAAACCTGAACTGGAAACGCCATGCCTGCCTATCGCTCTCGCACCACCACCCACGGCCGCAACATGGCCGGCGCGCGCGGCCTCTGGCGCGCCACCGGCATGAAGGACGGCGACTTCGGCAAGCCCATCATCGCCGTGGTCAACTCCTTCACCCAGTTCGTGCCTGGCCACGTGCACCTGAAGGATCTCGGCCAGCTCGTGGCGCGGGAGATCGAGGCGGCCGGTGGCGTTGCCAAGGAATTCAACACCATCGCGGTCGATGACGGCATCGCGATGGGGCATGACGGCATGCTCTATTCGCTGCCGTCACGCGAGATCATCGCGGATTCGGTCGAGTACATGGTCAATGCGCACTGCGCCGACGCCATGGTCTGCATCTCGAACTGCGACAAGATCACGCCCGGCATGCTCAATGCCGCCATGCGGCTGAACATTCCTTCCGTCTTCGTTTCCGGCGGCCCGATGGAGGCCGGCAAGGTGGTGCTGAAAGGCAAGACGCATGCGCTCGACCTGGTCGATGCGATGGTCGCGGCTGCCGACGACAGCGTCTCCGAAGAAGACGTCAACATCATCGAGCGCTCGGCGTGCCCCACCTGCGGCTCCTGCTCCGGCATGTTCACCGCGAATTCGATGAACTGCCTGACCGAAGCGCTCGGCCTGTCGCTTCCCGGCAACGGCTCGACCCTTGCGACACACGCGGATCGTCGCCGCCTGTTCGTCGAAGCCGGCCATCTCATCGTCGACATTGCGCAGCGCTATTACGAGCAGGAGGATGACAGCGTCCTGCCGCGTAACGTCGCCAACAAGCGGGCATTTGAGAATGCGATGTCGCTCGACATCGCGATGGGTGGCTCGACCAACACCATCCTGCACATCCTGGCTGCCGCCCACGAGGGCGAAATCGACTTCACGCTGGATGATATCGACCGTCTGTCGCGCAACGTTCCGTGCCTGTCGAAGGTGGCGCCGGCCAAGAGCGACGTGCACATGGAAGACGTTCACCGCGCCGGCGGTATCATGCGAATCCTCGGCGAGTTGGAGCGCGGCGGCCTGATCCATCGCGATACGCCCACGGTTCACGCGGCGACACTGGGCGACGCCATCGACCGGTGGGACATCACCCGCACCAAGAGCGCGACGGTGCACGACTTCTTCAAGGCGGCGCCGGGCGGAATCCCGACACAGACCGCGTTCAGCCAGGCGGCACGCTGGGACGAACTCGACGTTGACGGCGTGAACGGTGTCATCCGCTCCGTCGAACACCCATTCTCCAAGGATGGCGGGCTTGCGGTGCTGACGGGGAACATCGCGCTCGACGGCTGTGTGGTCAAGACGGCAGGGGTCGACGAATCGATCCTGAAATTCTCCGGTCCCGCTGTGGTCTTCGAGAGCCAGGACGCCGCGGTGAAGGGTATTCTCGGCAACGAGGTCAAGGCCGGCGACGTGGTCGTGATCCGCTACGAAGGACCGAAGGGCGGACCGGGGATGCAGGAGATGCTGTATCCGACGAGCTATCTCAAGTCCAAGGGCCTTGGGAAAGCCTGTGCGCTGCTGACCGACGGCCGCTTTTCGGGCGGTACCTCCGGCCTTTCCATCGGGCACGCCTCGCCAGAGGCCGCGCAAGGGGGGACGATCGGCCTGGTGCGCAATGGCGACATCGTCGAGATCGATATCCCCAACCGGACGATCAACCTCGCCGTTGCCGAAGACGAGCTCGCGGCACGGCGTTCCGAGCAGGACAGGCTGGGCTGGAAGCCGGCTGCGCCGCGCAAGCGCAACGTGACCACCGCACTCAAGGCCTATGCCGCCTTTGCAGCCAGTGCTGACAAGGGTGCAGTGCGCATCCTGCCGGAATAGGGGCCTCACAAGGCCGCCGGAAACGCCTGAACGCCCGTGCTCTGCACGGGCGTTTTTCATTGTGTCGATTCGGCAACACTCTCTCAACATCACTTGCGCTATGGTTCCTGCGGATGGGGAATTGCCTACTTCCCGCCATAAACCGGGAGCTACCTCGGATGGACTTTTGAAGGCGCTAGTTGCGCCTAGGAAGACGACGAGGCCGCCTCCGATTGCGGCAAGGATCATGATGAAAGCGCATGCCAAACCGACCAATTTGAACATCGTCTGCGTGACAGCGAGCTCCTCTCCGATTCTTTGGGGAAAAGCTTGATCATGGGCGTGTTTCACTATGTCAGGGCAGGGATGATCTGCAGCATTGCTGCCGGTGCATTGGGCGTGACGGTTCCCGCACATGCACTCGATCAGTCCATCATAGGCACGCCCGAAGAGGAGCGTAGCCCTTGGGCGGTATTCCGCTTCGGCTTCACGGCCTATCAGAGCGGCCAGAAGGAACAGGCCGTCGAGGCCTATCGCTACGCCGCCGAGAATGGTCAGCTCGGCGCGCGCTGGAAGCTGGCGCGCATGTACGCCGAAGGCGACGGCGTGAAGCGCAACGACTATGAAGCGTTCAAGTTCTTCCAGGCCATCGCGGCGCAGGACGTCGAGCCCGGCTCGCCCGAGGAAACCTACGTATCGGACGCGCTCGTGGCACTTGGCGGCTATGCGCGGACGGGCATTCCCGGCACGCCCGTACAGCCCAACATGACGGCCGCGCAGGACTACTACATGCGCGCGGCGGCGACCTACCGCAATCCGCAGGCGCAGTTCGAGATCGGCAAGATGTTCCTCAAGGGCGAAGGTGGCATCAAGACCAGCATCCAGCAGGCGGGGCGCTGGCTGCAACTGGCTGCCGAAAAGGGCCATGCCGGTGCACAGGCCACACTGGGCAACCTGCTTTTCCAGAGCGGTCGCGCGGTGCGTGGGCTGGCGATGATGACGGCCGCACTGGAGCGGGCCGCACCGAACGACAAGTCCTGGATTCGAAGCATGCAGGAAGAGGCATTCGCTCTGGTCCAGGAAGCCGATCGTCGCACCGCAATCGCACTGGCGCAGGACATGCTCGCCAAGGGCGACTGAGGCTTTTCCTTATGACTGAGGGAGAGGTCGCGTTCAGTTGAAGCGCAACTGCGCGATCGCTGGCACGTGGTCGGACGGCTTTTCCCAGGCGCGGACATGCTTTTCGATAGACGCGCCGGCCAGCAATCCGGCAGCTTCCGGCGACATCAGCAGGTGGTCAATGCGGATGCCGTTGTTCTTCTGCCAGGCGCCGGCCTGATAGTCCCAGAAGGTGAATGCCTGCTCGTCGCTCACAGCGCGGAACGCGTCGGTGAATCCCAGATATTCAAGACGGCGAAGTGCTCCGCGTGTTTCCGGCTGGAACAGAGCGTCGTTGACCCATTGTTCCGGATATCGCGCGTCGATCGGCTGCGGGATGACATTGTAGTCTCCCGCAAGGATCAAAGCCTCCTCCAGTGCGAGTCGTTCGGCCGCCCAGCGCTCCAGCCGCGCCATCCAGCGCAGCTTGTAGCCGAACTTGCGATCCTCGGCGATGGGGTTGCCGTTGGGGAGGTAAAGGGAAACGACGCGCAGCGCGCCCTTTTCCGTTGAGAAGACGCCCTCGATGAAGCGCGCCTGCTCATCCTCATCATCGCCGGGCAGGCCACGATTGACCTCGTCAAACCGGACTTTTGAAAGCAGCGCGACGCCATTGAAGCCTTTTTGTCCATGCGTCTCCACATGGTAACCCAGCGCCTCGATCTCGAGCCGAGGGAAGTTCTCGTCAACGCTCTTGATTTCCTGGAGGCATACGATGTCCGGCTGGCTCTCATTGAGCCAATGGACGAGATTTTCAATCCGCGCCTTGACGCCGTTGATGTTCCAAGTCGCGATTTTCATCGCGTCAGATCGAGAAGGATGTGCCGCAGCCGCACGATGCGACGGCATTGGGATTCCTGATCTGGAAGGACTGGCCCATCAGGTCGTCGACGAAGTCGATCACCGAACCGCCCATATAGACGAGCGACAGATCGTCGATCAGCACGGTCGCGCCATCCTTCTCGATGACGACGTCGTCATCGTTGCGCTCCGCGACGAGATCCATCTTGTAGGAGAAGCCGGAGCAGCCGCCACCTTCCACGGAAACCCGCAGCGCCGTCTTGTCCGGTTCCTTGGCAAGAATCTGATTGATCCGGCGCGCCGCCGACTCGCTCATCTCCACACCCTTCATTCCGTTCTTCGCATCGACGCCCATGGCTGTCACCTTGCATTCGCGTTCCCGCAATAGGTATGAAGCGTATGGGGTCAAGTCAACAAGTCCGCGCATCACGTTGCGGCGTCAGGTGACGTAATTGTCAGCACCGTTCGACGGTATCGGTTTCGGCTACAGGCCGCGCGCAGCTTTTGCGTGCGATCCGGCGCTGTCACGTGGGCGGTTCTTCAGCGAGCCGGAAAGCCCGACACGGACACCGTTCCAGCGCGACCGCGACCGCATCATTCATTCCACGGCCTTCCGGAGGCTGAAGCACAAGACCCAGGTGTTCATCGCGCATGAGGGTGACCATTACCGCACCCGATTGACCCATTCGATCGAGGTTGCACAGATCGCACGGGCGCTGGCGCGGGCGCTGAGCGTCGATGAAGATCTGGCCGAGGCGATCGCGCTGGTGCACGATTTCGGCCACACGCCCTTCGGCCATACCGGGGAAGACGCGCTGAACGAGGTGATGGCGCCGTGGGGTGGCTTCGACCACAATGCCCAGTCGTTGCGTATCGTCACGCGGATCGAGCGGCGCTACGCCGAGTTCGACGGCCTTAACCTCACATGGGAGACGCTGGAAGGGCTGGTGAAGCACAATGGCCCGCTGACCGACACCAACGGGCGTGGGTTGAAGGGCAACGTACCTGACACGATCCTCAATTTCTCGACGCTTTTCGATCTTGAGTTGAGCAAATTTGCGTCCATCGAAGCGCAGGCAGCCGCGATCGCCGACGACATTGCCTACAACACGCATGACATCGACGATGGTTTGCGTGCCGGTCATCTTTCGCTGGAGATGCTGGAGGCCATTTCGCTTCCCGCGGGGATACTGGCCGGGGTTCGCGCGCGCTATCCGCGTCTCGATGACGTTCGCACCGGCCATGAACTCATGCGCAGGCAGATCACCGCCATGGTCGAGGACGTCATCGCCACGGCGCGAGCCAACCTTGCGCTGGTAGCGCCCGCTTCTTCGCAGGACGTGCACGCGGCGGGGCGGACGATCGTCAGCTTTTCGCCAGAGATGGCGGCACAGGAAAAGGAACTGAAGACATTCCTTTACGCCAATCTTTATCGCCATCCTGACGTCATGACCGTGCGTGCCGGCGCCGACACCATCGTGCGCGACCTGTTCGGCCACTATTTCGCCACCCCGCGCGACATGCCGGAAGGCTGGCGCGAGGGGCTGGACCGTGCCGAGGACCGCATCAAGGCGCGCGACGTCGCCGATTTCATCGCCGGCATGACCGATACCTATGCGATCAAGGAGCACCGCCGGCTGTTTGACCGGACTCCCGATTTGGGCTAGGGCCACCCCCGAGCCGACCCTACAGGCACGACAATCACCGAGACACTTTGCCATGAACATTTTCGCGCAGTTCACCTCGCGCATCACGAAGGCCATCGAAACGCTGGGATTGACGCCGCAGGCCGGCGGCGTGCTCGATCTGTCGCGCGTCACCGTCGAGCCGCCGCGTGATCCGACCCATGGCGACCTGGCGACGAATGCGGCCATGGTGCTGGCGAAGAACGTCGGCGAAAACCCCAGGGCGCTGGCCGAGCGGCTGGCCGAAGCGTTGCGTGCCGACCCCGACGTGGCAGCCGTGGAAGTGGCCGGGCCGGGCTTCGTCAATCTGCGCCTCGCCGACGGCTTCTGGCAGACGCGGCTGGGCGACATGCTGGAGGCAGGACAGGATTACGGGCGGTCGCGCATCGGCGCCGACCACAAGGTCAATGTCGAGTATGTCTCCGCCAATCCCACCGGACCGATGCATGTCGGGCATTGTCGCGGTGCGGTGGTCGGCGATGCGCTGGCCAACATCATGGCCTTTGCCGGCTACGACGTGACCAAGGAATACTACATCAACGACGCAGGCGCGCAGATCGAGGTGCTGGCTCGTTCCGTGATGCTGCGCTATCGCGAGGCGCTTGGCGAGACGATCGGCGAGATTCCTGCCGGCCTCTATCCGGGTGACTATCTCGTGCCTGTCGGCCAAGCCCTGGCAGGCGAGTTCGGCGCAAGGCTGTTGTCGATGCCCGAGGAAGAAGCGCTTGCGATCGTCAAGGACCGCACCATCGATGCGATGATGGTGATGATCCGCGAGGATCTCGCGGCCCTGAACGTCAATCACGACGTCTTCTTTTCGGAGCGCACGCTGCATTCGGGCAATGGCGGCAGAATACGTTCCGCCATCAACGATCTCACGCTCAAGGGCCACGTCTACAAGGGCAAGCTGCCGCCACCCAAGGGCGAGAAGAGCGATGACTGGGAGGATCGCGAGCAGACGCTGTTCCGGTCGACCGAAGTGGGGGACGACGTGGATCGCCCGCTGATCAAGTCCGATGGCTCGTACACCTACTTCGCCGCCGATGTGGCCTACATGGATGACAAGATCGACCGCGGCTTCGAGCAGTTGATCTTCATTCTCGGCGCCGACCACGGCGGCTACGTGAAGCGGATGGAAGCACTCGGCAAGGCGCTTTCGGACGGCGCGGTCGACGTCACCATCCTGCTGTGCAATCTGGTGAAGCTGTTTCGCGACGGCGAGCCTGTTCGCATGTCCAAGCGGGCCGGGGAGTTCGTCACCTTGCGCGACGTCGTCGACGAGGTCGGGCGCGACCCGATCCGGTTTATGATGCTCTATCGAAAGAGCACCGAGCCGCTGGACTTCGATTTCGCCAAGGTCACGGAGCAATCGAAGGACAATCCGGTCTTTTACGTCCAGTACGCCTCGGCACGCTGCCACTCCGTCTTCAGGCAGGCCAAGGAGCAGTTGGGCGAAGGATGGATCGAGCGCGGCGCGATGAAAACGGCCGCGCGCAGGCTCTCCGACGAGGGCGAGATTTCGATCATTCGAAAGCTTGCCGAATACCCGCGCCTGATCGAGGCCGCCGCCCAGTCGATGGAGCCGCACCGGCTGGCGTTCTACCTCTACGATCTGTCCCAGACCTTCCATGCGCACTGGAACCGCGGCACCGACAACACCGACTTACGCTTTATTAAGGTTAACGACCCAGAATTGACCTACGCCAGGCTGGGTCTGGTGCAGGCCGTTGCGGACGTCTTGGCGTCCGGGCTGGCGCTGGTCGGTGCGGAGGCACCCGCCGAAATGCGCTAGAAACGCGGGATTCCTGTCACCTTTTACCCACAATGCACTGGTAGGGCCGAAGTCAAGTGACGTCGCCGGCGTCCGACCGAGTATGAGTGCGGGAAAAAGCATGGCTGACAGCAACCACACCACACGTGATGATTTTGCAGGCTTTTCTGACGACGACCCGTTCGCGGAACTGACGCGAATCATGGGGCATGATCCCCGTGGAGCGCAGAATCCGCCAGCGCCGGTCGATCCTGAACCGGCTTCGCATGCCGCGGCGGCCGGGCAGGGCGCGTTCGAAGACGATTTCGACATCGACCTCGAACAGGAATTGATGGGCGAACTCGACTTCTACGAATTCGAGGAGCAGCCGGAAGTAGCAACCGAGCAGGCTGACGCAATGTCGTCGTCCGAAAGCTACCACCACGCGGACCATGCATCGGCTCCCGTCGAGCATGATCAGCGAACTCAATACGCCGACTCCAGGGACAGCGCGTTTGCCGATCGGAGCAACGAAGGCGCGAGCGCGGACGCTATCGAGCCCGACGTGTCTTATCACGGCGCGGAGCAGGATATCGCGTATGGCGACGATTTCGGCGATGCGCTCGAGCGCGAACTGATGGGCGATGCCTACGTTGCCGACTATCGCGACCAGCAGGAGATCGAGACAGCACCCCTTGCCGACGAGGAGCCGACAGCGGCTATCGATCCGCAACCGATACACGATGAACTGTCGGCCGAATGGGACAATCGGCCAGTGCAGCAAGCAAGCGACCCCTGGGAAGCGGAGGCGAGCGCATCGAGCGGAGTTGAGGCGTCGAGCCAGTCGTTCGAGCCTGCAATCATTGAAGAGCCTGCTGCTGAACTGACGCTTGAAGACGAACTTCACGCTCTCCTTTCTGATGATGCTCCGACAACTGTATCCCCTCAGCCCATGGAAAGCTGGGCGCCTGTGGCGAGTGCGCTTGGACGCGCGAATTTTGCTGCGGCTCGGCCAAGCCAACCAATCGCGTCGGCACCGTTCGCTGGCTACGACGGCGAACCAGCCGCGTCCAGCCATGTGAATGATCGGGTAGACGACCTGCGCAGGCACGAAGACGAGCTTTCCGCACAAGGCGAGGTCGAGGAATTCACTCCGGCCGAAGACGAATTCGACGACATCTTTGGCGGCGAGCTCGATTTCGACGTCGAGGCGAGCGACATGCAACCCTCAAACCCGGAGCCTGCACCGATTCCCGACGTATCGGGACTGGACGTGCTGGCTGCCTGGACGCCGGAGCGCGAACGGATTGCGCAGCCTGTGTTCCAGGGAGGTGGCTACAACGCACCTTCGGCACCTTCCGCTCCTGCTGCGGACGATGCGCCCGAGATCGAGACAATCGATCTCCAGGAGGCGCCGATCGCGATGGCGGATGATCTCGAGATACCGGATGTTGCCTACGACACACCCGCGGCTGCCTCCGGCCCGTATGACGACCTTGAGGGGGAGATTGCCGAAGCTTTCGGAGACTTGTCGCTCGAGGATCCGGATGCTGCCACCAGTGCAGCGCAGCTTGAACCTTCGATGGAGTGGAGCGGCACTGCGGCGGCTACCGGCGGCGTTGCCGCAGGAGCGGCATATTCTATGGCCAGTGGCGGGGAATCGACTCATCGCGAGGCCGAAAGCAACTACGGTTTCGGCCAGGCCGCATGGGAAGCATCGCCCGCTCCCAAGACGCAGGATGACTTCGACTATGAAGCCGACCTCGACGAGGCTATCGCTATGGCGGCTTACGAAGAGGACGAGCCGGTAGCGTCAAACCGTCGACGCCGTGGTCCGATGATTGCGGCGATCGTCGCCGGGGTCGCGGTCTTCGGTGGAGCCGGGGTGCTTGCCATGTCGCTCTTCGGCGGTGGTTCCGACGCGCCAGCCGTGGTGCTCGCCGATACCGAACCAATGAAGGTGAAGCCGGAGAATCCGGGTGGGGTCACCGTGCCCAACCAGGACAGCCAGGTCTACCAGCGCGTCGCCACCGGCGAGCCTGAGCCGGCACCCGAGCAGGCGCAGCTCATATCCACCGCGGAGGAGCCGGTCGACGTTACTGCTCAAGGCAACAACGCGACAGCGCTCCCGCCAGGCATTACCGACGAGATCGCGGAAGCCGCCGGGCCCGGGGCAGGCGACGGGATTGAAAAGTCGGAGGAGCGTCTCCAGCCCACCGACGAGGCCGAGACGTCCGGCCTTTCGCAAGACGTTGCCGTCGTTGCTCCCCGTCGCGTTCGCACGATGATCGTGCGCCCGGACGGAACCATGGTACCGCGCGAGGAGACGACACCGGCTTCGGCCGCGCCCCAGACCGGCGAAACGGTGATCGCCGCGGCGCCTCTGGCCGGCGCGACGACGCTTCAGGCGCCGGGGGCTCCCGCCGCTGCCACATTGCCGGGCATCGAGGCTGCCGGCGAGGACGATGCTGGCCCGCAGGTCGATACGCCTGACACCGTTGGCGTGGTCCCCTCCCAGCGTACGGAGCCGACCACTGCTGTTGCCGCTGCGCCGCGCGTGGTTCAGCAGCCGGAAGTCGCACAGCGACCGGCCGCCACTCCCGTTTCGGCGCCCGCCACGCCGGCACCGACAGCCGCAGCGTCGAGCGAGTGGTCGATGCAGATCGCCTCGCAGCCGACAGCTGACGGGGCCCAGTCCACCTATCAGGACCTTGCGCGGCGTTATGGCGACGTGCTCGCCGGACGCGGCGTCAACATCGTGCGCGCGGATATCCAGGGCAAAGGAACGTATTACCGAGTCCGCATCCCTGCCACGAACCGCGACGAAGCGATCCAGTTGTGCACCCGCTACAAATCGGCCGGAGGAAGCTGTTTCGTTTCGCGCTGAGCGATTGCCCACGGCCATCACGTTTTCAAGCCGCCGCGCGCCCGACGCGCGGCGGCTTCGTGTTTATGACGATGCGGAGTGCCTCGCTTCCGTCTAGGATCGTGGGATGAGCGAATCAGTTTCCAAAGCACTCATTCTTGGCTCGTCCGGGCCATCCCTGACCTCCGACGAGGCTGCATTCTTCCGCGACGAACGGCCCTGGGGCTTCATCGTCTTCGCGCGCAACATCGTCGAGCCGCAACAACTGCGCGACCTAGCAGCGTCGATGCGGGACTGCGTGGGACGTGACGACGCCCCCGTGTTCATCGATCAGGAAGGCGGCCGTGTGCAGCGCCTGCGTCCGCCCATGGCGCCGGACTACCCGCCTGCCGCGACGCTCGGAAGCATGTACGGCCGCGACCGCCAAGCCGGCCTGCGTGCCGCATGGCTCCTGTCGCGGCTTCATGCGTTCGACCTCTTGCGCTACGGCATCAATGCCGACTGCCTCCCTGTGCTCGATGTGCCGGTCGCCGGCGCCCATGACGTGATCGGCAATCGCGCCTACGGCCATGAGCCCGGCATCGTTGCCGCGATGGGACGCGCGGCGATGCAAGGGCTGCAATCGGGCGGCGTCCTGCCGGTAATCAAGCACATTCCCGGCCATGGACGCGCATTCGCCGACAGCCATCATCAACTTCCGGTGGTCGATGCGCCGCTCGACGAACTGCGCGCGCATGACTTTCCGCCATTCAAGGCGCTGTCGGATGCGCCAATGGCGATGACGGCGCACGTGGTATACACCGCCATCGATCCCGATAGGCCTGCCACGACTTCGCACGACGCCATCGAGCAGGTCATTCGCGGCGAACTGGGTTTCGATGGGCTGCTGATGAGCGACGATGTCTCGATGAAGGCGCTTTCTGGGGATTTCTCGGACAGAACCCATGCTATACTTGCGGCAGGTTGCGATGTCGTCCTTCACTGTAATGGCGTCATGGACGAGATGCGCGCGGTGGCCGAGCGAGCGCCGGCGCTGACTGGCAGGGCGCTGGCACGCGCCCACGCGGCCCTGCAAGGGTTGGGCAGGCATGACGGCGCGGATGAAACGCAACTGAGAGACGAATTCGCCGCCTTGTTCGAGGTGGCAGCGTAGGACAGCCAAGTGAGCGGACCGAACGACGCCATGGCAACCCCGATGGATCGGATCTGGGGCGAAACCGAGCCGGAGAGAGGGGTCTCCGAACCGTCGCTCGTCGTCGACGTGGCGGGCTTTGAGGGCCCGCTCGACTTGCTGTTGCATCTGGCGCGCAACCAGAAAGTCGACCTAGCGCGGATATCCGTACTGGCACTGGTCGAGCAGTACATCGCGTTCATCGAGCACGCGCGTCGCCTGCGGCTCGAACTTGCCGCCGACTATCTCGTCATGGCGGCCTGGCTCGCCTTCCTGAAATCCAAGCTCCTGATTCCCCGCCCTGCAGGCGATGAGGAGCAGAGCGGCGAGGAACTCGCCGCCGTTCTGCAGTTCCGCTTGCGCCGGCTCGAGGCGATGCGCGACGCTGCGGCCAAGCTCGTCAACCGCGACCGCCTCGGCCGTGACGTCTTTGCTCGCGGCATGCCGGAAACGGAGATCGTTGACCGCCGCAATGAATTTTCTGCCTCGCTCTACGATTTGCTGACCGCCTATGCCGCGCAAAGGCAGCGCCAGGCGATCACCAACGTGCATATCGCCAAGCGCGGCGTGTGGTCTTTGAAGGACGCCCGCGATCTCCTGACGCGGCTGATGGGCGATATCCGCGACTGGACCTCGCTCGATATGTTCCTGATCAGGTTCATGTCGACGCCGGAGGAGCGTGTTACGGCAATTGCGAGTTCATTCGCGGCAAGTCTCGAACTGGTGCGGGAAGGTGAGATCGAGGTGCGCCAGGATGGTGCCTTCGCACCGCTGTTCATGCGCACACGACCAAAGGCGGCCGCGCATGCCGCGCCCGGAGATGTCGTCCGTGAGTGAGACAGGCGCAAAAGTCATCCCCTTCGCGCTCGATGGCCAGGATGAGGGGCCGGAGCGCCAGGTGGGGCGTTTCGATCTCGCGCAGGCGGTCCGGATCGCCGAGGCGATTGTTTTCGCCTCCGCCGAGCCCGTGTCGCGCAAGACGCTGGATGCGCGCCTGCCCGACGGTGCCGACGTCGACGCCGTGATGGAGGAAGTGCGCCGGCAGTATCAGTCGAGGGGCGTCAATCTGGTGCGTGTCGGCGACGCGTGGGCGTTCCGCACCGCTGGCGACCTATCGTTCCTGATGAGCCGCGATGCGGTGCAGCAGAAGAAGCTGTCGCGTGCGGCGCTCGAAGTGCTGGCCATCATTGCCTATCACCAGCCGGTTACGCGGGCGGAGATCGAGGAGATCAGGGGCGTGGAGACGTCGAAGGGCACGATCGACACCTTGATGGAGAGCAGTTGGATCCGCATGCGCGGGCGCCGTCGCACCCCTGGCCGGCCGGTCACATACGGCACAACCGACGCGTTCCTCGATCATTTCGGGCTCGAGGAGATCCGTGACTTGCCGGGCATCGACGAACTCAAGGGAGCGGGATTGCTGTCCCCGCGCATGCCCAGCAATTTTGCCGTGCCGCAACCGCCGTCGGACCTGGACCTCCTGGCCGACGATGAAGACGAACTCACCGACATCGATCTCGAGGAACTCGGCCTCCTGACGCCGCGCGTCACCGAGGATTGAGCAGGCGGCGCCGAAGAACGGTTGCCACGCATCGCCCCGAAGGGATAAGGGGAGGGCGCGACGAGCGCGGGGACTTCTTCGAATGGCGGCAGCTTCGGCGGTGAATGTGACGGCAGGCGTGTCGTTCGCCGCGCGCCTCGCATTCGAAAAGATCAGCCACCAGTTCGTCGCCGGAAACGATACCTTGAAGGACGTCTCCGTTGCCGCCGAACCGGGCGAGGTGCTGTGCCTGCTCGGCCCTTCGGGATCTGGAAAATCGACGATGCTGCGCATCGCGGCCGGCTTCGAGACGCAGACGTCCGGCTCGCTTCTCCTGAATGACCGCGAGATTGCCGGCCCGACTGTCTTCATGCCGCCGGAGCGTCGCTCCATCGGTCTCGTGTTCCAGGATTTCGCGCTCTTCCCCCATCTGACCATTCTTGAAAACGTTCGCTTCGGGCTGACCGCCCTGTCGCGAGACCAGGGGCGCAAGGAGGCGATGATCGCGCTCGACCGGGTCGGACTTTCGCACTACGCGGACGCCTATCCGCAGGTTCTGTCCGGCGGTGAACAGCAGCGCGTCGCGCTTGCCCGCGCGATCGCACCGCGACCGGCCGTATTGTTGATGGATGAGCCGTTTTCGGGTCTGGATTCGCGGTTGAAGGACTCGGTGCGGGCCGACACACTTGCAATTTTGCGTCAAAGCCGCGCCACCGCCATAGTCGTGACACATGATGCAGAGGAGGCAATGCGCATGGGCGACCGGATTGCGCTTCTAAAGGATGGCCGGCTGATGCAGGTGGGCACGGGGCAGGAACTCTACAACACGCCGAAAAGCCTGTTCGCGGCGGGGTTCTTCTCCGAACTCAATGTCTTCGAAGCGCGTGTCGCTGGTGGAATCGCGGATACGCCGCTCGGCCGTTTTCCCGCGAGCGAGCTGGAAGATGGAGCACGCGTCGATGTCGCAGTTCGTCTTTCTGCCTTCGATGTGTCGGCAACGGATGGCGAAATCCAGGCGCGGGTGCTATCACGCCGGTTTCTGGGGGTTGTGGAGTTGCTCGAACTCGCGGTTCCAGGCGCCGAGCGGCCCGTCCGCGCCAGGGTGAGGTGCGGCGCTTTGTCCGGCCTCGACCGAGAAATATGCCTCGCTGTAAGGCAAACCGATGTGCTTGTGTTTGAAAGATCGGACGAAAGCGCATAAATCAACTCCGAGGTCGTGTTAAGACGGCCATGGGAAACATTCGAAAGAGAGTGATATGGGTAGCTTCTCGATTTGGCATTGGCTCATCGTCCTGGTGGTCGTGCTGCTGCTTTTCGGACGCGGCAAGATTCCGGAACTGATGGGCGACATGGCCAAGGGCATCAAGAGCTTCAAGAAGGGCATGACCGACGAAGACGAGGTCGATGGCAAGACCGTCGAGCATCGCCCCGACGAGCCAGTGCGCCAGGCCAACGAAAAGGCCGGCAAGACTTCTTGACGCGCCGCCAGCGTCCACATCGTCCGCGTTGGAGTTGAGAAGCGATGCTAGACATCGGCTGGAGCGAAATGCTGGTGATCGCGGTCGTGGTGATCGTGGTCGTCGGCCCCAAGGAATTGCCGGGAATGCTGCGCACTTTCGGCAAGACCACGTCGAAGCTTCGCGTCATGGCGAATGACTTCCGCAAGCAGTTCGACGAGGCGCTGAAGGAAGCCGAATTGGACGACCTGAAGAAGGTCGCCGACGACGTTCGTTCGCTCAACCCCAAGAACGAGATCAGGAAGGCGCTTTCTCCGATGGAGAAGGCCGCGCAGGATGTGCGGGACGGGCTGAATAATGCGACGAAGCCGGCCGCGAAGCCTCAGGCTTCTCCTGAAGTGGCGTTGGCGGATGCGCCGGCGCGGCCGGCAGAGCCGGCCAAGGCCGGTGCGGCTGCGATTCCCGGAGAAAGCGGCACCGCGGCATCGCCCAAGCCAGCGGTCAATGGCGCGACCGCCAAGCCGGCGAGTGGCCCCGGCAAGGCGCAACGCAGGCCTGCTGCCAAGCCGATAGCCAAAAAGACCGCCACACCTGCAGCGGCCAAGCCGGCTGCCGCGCCGAAGCCTGCAGCAAAACCGAAATCCGCTGCCAAGCCGCGCGCGGCAAAACCGGCGAATGGCGGAGACGTCTCATGAGCAAGGATGTGGACGACATCGACAAGTCGTCGGCACCTCTGATCGAGCACCTCGTCGAGCTGCGCTCGCGGCTGATGTGGTCTCTCGGCGGGTTCTTCGTCGCGTTCCTGATATGCTTCTATTTCGCCAAGCAGATATTCAATGTGCTGGTGCATCCGTTTCAGCTCGCCAGCGCATGGGCAGGGCTCGATCCCACCCGCGTCGACCTGATCTACACCGCTCCTCAGGAATTCTTCTTCACGCAGATCAAGCTCGGCATGTTCGGGGGGCTGCTGCTGGCCTTTCCCGTGATCGCCACGCAGCTCTACCGGTTCGTTGCGCCTGGGCTCTACCGCAACGAGCGCGGCGCCTTCCTGCCGTTCCTGGTGGCTTCGCCGATCCTGTTCATGATGGGCGCGGCCCTGGTCTACTTCTTCTTCATGCCGATGGTGATGTGGTTCTTCCTCGGCATGCAGCAGGTCGGGCCCGACCAGGAAGTTCAGATTTCGCTTCTGCCGCGCGTGTCGGAATATCTCGGCCTGATCATGACGCTTATCCTGGCGTTCGGCCTCGTGTTCCAGCTTCCGGTCGTCACGACCCTGATGGCGCGCGTCGGGCTTCTCTCCGCGCAGGGACTTGTCGACAAGCGCAAATGGGCGATCGTGGTCGCCTTCGTCGTCGCGGCCGTCATCACGCCACCGGATCCGGTCAGCCAGATCGGACTGGCTCTGCCGACGATCATTCTCTACGAGATTTCGATCATCCTCGTTCGGCGCATCGAACGCACGCGCCTGCGTGAGGCGGCTGCCCGCGAGGCCGAAGCCGAGAACGAAAAAGAGCCCGCCGAGTAGGGCGGGCTCCTTCGTCGGTCGGCGAAACCGACCCTGTTCAGTGAACGAGAAATCCGAGCCGCGAGGCAGCCATCGCGCCCGTCTGGCCAGGCATCGTCCTGGAAAGGCGCTGGCGCTCGAGCGCCGTGGTCAGGTTGCCGTCTCGGCGGGCGGAAAAGAAGCGGGAAAAGAGTTTCATGACACGTCTCCATGTAGAACGTTTGATTTCACACGGAGCGGCCTTCGCATTGTGGAGTGGGGTCGCTCGTTGATGCCGCTCATATAGGCGTCCTTTGCCTGGAACAACGCGGCAAATGCGAAGTGCAGCGTGTGGAAAAGCGACACCAAAAACGGCAGTTTGCTGCATAAAACGCCAATTCCACAGGCGCTTCAGCCATTTGGGCCGTTTCGCGCCGGCCATGCGTCTACGTCATGGGCATCATGCCAAGATGCATGCCTGCAGACGTGTCGGGCCGGCGCAAGTGGCATCGCCAGAGTCCTTCCTAGCGGCGCTGAACGCCATCGTCGAAGCGCGACCCGTTTCCGGTCCAGCCGATGTCCTTCTGGATTTCCAGCGGCAGGCTGGCGATCTCAAGATAGGTGTTCATCCGGCGGCGGCGCGTCCGGTAGTCTACCGTGTAGCGGACGATTGAGTGCAGGATCGACATGGTTTCCTCCTTTGCGATCCGCAGCGGACCTTCGCTGCTTGTGTATTGACTATGGTCCTTGCGTCATGTTCAATCAAACGAAAGGAAATGACCTATTCGTTCAGATTTGTTGATGGAGCTCTCATGAACGCCCCGCTCAATCATCCGATGCCGCTCCTGGATCTCGACGTTCTTCGAACATTCGTGGCAATCGCGGAGACGGGCAGCTTTACCGTTGCAGCCAGTGCTGTATTCCGCACGCCCTCGGCGGTCTCGATGCAGATCAAGCGGCTGGAGGAACTGCTCGGCGTTTCGGTTTTCGCCCGCGACGCGCGATCGGTGTCGCTGACGCAGGACGGCCAGATGCTGCTCGGCTATGCGCGGCGTATTTTGGCGCTGAATCGCGAGGCGGTTTCAAAGTTCGTCGTGCCCGACATTTCCGGCATCGTCCGGCTCGGGTCTCCCGACGACTATGGCGAGCGAGTTCTTCCGAATGTGTTGAGGCGGTTTGCGAAGACGCATCCGTCGATCGCGGTGGATGTCACGATCGACATGAGTTCCAACCTGCGCCGGCGGATGGCCGAGAGGCAACTCGACATCACGCTCTTCACCGTATGCCGGAACGTTCCCTCCGATGCGGAAATCCTGCTGACGGAACCTGTGGTATGGGCTGGCGCTAAGGGCGGCAGCGCACATCTGCGCGAGCCGCTGCCGGTTTCGCTCTGGGAAGAGGGCTGCGTGTGGCGCGCCGATGCTCTCGAAGCCTTGGGGCGAGAGGGCAGGGACTACCGCGTCGCCTATATGAGTGCCCACACCGCCGGCCAGCGCGCCGCCATCCTTGCCGACCTGGCGATCGCCCCGCTGCCGAAATCGTTCATCGGCGAGGAAATCGTCGCTCTTGGGCCCAACGAAGGCTTACCGGTGCTTTCGAACTATAACCTGGCCATGATCATAGCGTCCGATGCCTCTGCGCCGGTGCTTGCCGCCGCTGACCACATACGCGCGACCTTCGAGGCATTCCGCGCCACGGGCACTTTCTGAGGCCTCATCTGCGCAGGAATTCGACAATCCGGTCCCTTGCTGGCCGGGTCTCAGGCATGTCGAGCAGCGGCCACACGTGGATCATGCCTTGCCCGACGACGAGTTCGACATCGGCGCCGGCGGTCTTTGCCCTTTGAACGAACGTCAGCGTATCGGGATGCAGCAGGTCGCGCGTGCCGGATAACACCAAAGTTGGCGGCAGCGCCGTCAGATCGCCATAGCGGGGACTGATGCGCCAGTCGGAGAAATCGAGGCCGCCGGCATAGATCCGCACCGATTCGCGGCCTCCCTCGATGCCCAGCCAAGGATCGATTCGTGCGACTGCGTGGGTTTCCTCGTCTTGCAGCGTCATGTCGACCCCCGGCGAGATCAGCGCGAGCCGTCGTGGCAGGGGCCAGCCTTCTTCGGCCGCCATCATGGTCAGCACGAGCGCCATATTGCCGCCAGCCGAGTCGCCTGCCAACGCTACCTCGCTTCCCTCTGCCATCACGTCCCGGTAGACGGCGCGCACCATGCCGTAGATCGCGTTGAACTGATGCTCCGGCGCTAGCGGATAGATCGGAACGGTGACATGCGCGTCGAGACGCTCGACCAGTTCGGCGACGAGCCTCCAGTGAAACGACGTCATCTCGAAGCAGTAGGCGCCGCCGTGCAGGTAGAGCATCCGGCGGGTGCCTTCGCCGGATTTCGGGCGCACCTCGTAGACGGGGCAACCTTCGACCGTCCTGACGGTGATCCGCAGCCGTGCTGCGACCTTGATCGGCGGGCGATGGTCCTGTGTGGGGCGTGACTTCGCGATCCAGGCATGCAGCCCTTCAGCGCTGGCGAAAGCCTTCTTGCGCGTGTGCTTGAGCACGAAGGCATAGAGGTGGCTCTTGAAGCTCGGCATGGCGTCTCCTGGTGATCGGCCGGGAGATGAATGTCTTTGTCTACCGACGTCAAGAACGGCTTCGCCGTGCCGCACGCTCCTCGCGCGAGCGCCGCCGTGGTGCCCCGTCACTCGTGCCGGGTTCGTCGGGGCTCGTCTTGCGAGCCGGTAGTGTCACGGATCTGGCAAGCTCGGGAAATGCATCGACCTTGTTGGGCAACGCCATCGCGTCGATGAAGAGCTGCTGGAAATGCGGCTCCAGTGCAGTCTCGATCTTCTCGATCCTGCGCACCGTGTCCTCGATCTCGCGTCTATAATCGCGGTTGAGCAGCGCCATCAGCGCTCCTTGGCCGGCCGCGTTGCCCACGGCGGACACCTCTTTGAGGTCGCAGTCCGGGATCAGGCCGAGAACCATTGCGTATTTCGGATCAATGAAGGAGCCGAACGCGCCGGCGAAGCGGATCGTGTCGACGCGCTGCACGCCAAGCTTTTCCATGAGCAGCTTGATGCCTGCGTAGAGCGCGGATTTGGCGAGCTGGATGGCGCGCACGTCGTTCTGCGTGACGGTGATGCGTTGCTTTCCGTCATGGAGCAGGTACGACCACGTTCGCCCGCTCTGCAGGATGCGCGGGCTGCGCGTTGCAAGGCTGCCATCGACGACACCATCTTCCGAGATGATGCCGGCAAGATACATCTCGGCAACCACCTCGATGATTGCGGATCCGCAGATGCCGGTGACGCCGAGGGCGCTCGATTCTTCAGCGAAGCCTTCCTCGTCGGACCATTTCTCGGAGCCGATGATACGGAAACGCGGTTCAAGGGTTTCGGGATCAATGCGCACGCGTTCTATCGCGCCGGGCGCCGCCCGCTGGCCGGAGGAAATCTCAGCACCTTCGAAAGCCGGGCCGGTGGGAGACGAGGCAGCGACCACGCGCTCCCTGTTGCCCAGCACGATCTCCGCGTTGGTGCCGACATCGACCAGCAGCATCATGCGGTCCTGCCTGTGCGGCCCCTCCGACAGGGTCGCGGCCGCAGCGTCGGCGCCGACATGGCCCGCGATGCATGGCAGAACATAGACGCGCGCACCGTGATTGATCTTGAGGCCGAGTTCGCTGCCCCAGGTGTGTACGGCGCCGGAGACGGCCAGGGCAAACGGAGCTTGCCCGAGTTCCGTCGGATCGATGCCAAGGAACAGGTGGTGCATGATCGGGTTGCCGACGAATACCGCGTCCAGGATGTCATCGGCCGACACGCCGCCTTCCGCGCAGACCTTGCTGACCAGCCCGTTGATCGCCTCGCGCACTGCCGTTGTCATCGCCTGGCGACCCTCCGGATTCATCATCACGTAGGAGACGCGGCTCATCAGATCTTCGCCAAAGCGGATCTGCGGATTGGACGTGCCCGACGTCGCGACCACGCGTCCCGACAGCAGCGACACGAGATGCATCGCGATGGTGGTGGAGCCGATATCGCAGGCGATGCCGTAGGCTTCGTTGTGCAGGCCGGGCCACAGGGCGATGATCGAAGGGCGTGAACTTTCCAGATCCCTGTGGATCGCCGCCGTAACCCCCCACTGGCCCTTGCGCAGGATCGACTGGGTTTGCGGCAGAAGGTGCTGCGAGACCAGCAGGTCCTGCCAGCCCCAGTCCTTCTCCAGCATCACCTTCAGCCGGTCGAGATCGCCCAGCGGCTTGTGCATGTCGGGCTGGTCGACCTCGACGTAGCAGAGCTGGAGTGCCGGACTGCGCTCGATGACGCGGTCGAGAGCCGCCTTGCGGACCACCTGCGCGTTGATGACCGTGTCCTGCGGCACGTCGATGACGAGGTCGCCCTCGATGGTCGAGGAACAGGACAGCCGGCGGCCGTCTGCCAGCCCGCGGATGCGCTCATAGCGCTCTTCTTTGGCGCCCTTGGCCGATATGTGGTCGTTCGACGAGACGATCTTGTGCTTGGCGAAGCTGCCTTCCTGCACGATCACCTGACAGCGCCCGCATGTGGCGCGGCCGCCGCACACGCTCTCGACATAGACCCCGAGCTCGCGTGCCGCGTCGAGCACGGTCGTGCCTTTCGGGAACCGTCCGCGCTTGCCGGACGGCATGAAAAGGACGAGTGGGTCCGTGTGATTCAGGGGAGCGTTCATCGACCGCGCAATCAGCCTCTATCCCCGTGCCAGCCTGGCTTCGCGGCCGCCGCGGCGCCGCCCTCCGGCCGCGCTTTCGCCCGGTGCGCTCACTGCGACCGGGGCCGCGGTGGCGTGTTCGCCTGGCTTGTGGTCCTTGTACGTCCTGATCCAGGTCGCGCAGTCCCTGTCGGTGCCGTTGAGCACGTTTGCGCCACGCACCGCTTCCATCTCCTGCGGCCGGCATGGATTCATGATGGCGCTCGTCATGCCAGCGCCGATGACCATCGGAATGAAGGCCGCATTGATGCCGTGGCGGTGCGGCAGGCCAAAGGAAATGTTGGAAAGGCCGCAGGTGGTGTTGACCTTGAGTTCCTCGCGCAGCCGCCGCAGCAGCGCGAAGACCTGCCGGCCAGCGTCACCCAGGGCACCGATCGGCATCACCAGCGGATCGACGACGATATCTTCCGGACTGATGCCGTGATCCATCGCGCGTTCCACAATCTTCTTGGCGACGGCGAAGCGCACGTCAGGGTCCATGGAGATGCCGGTCTCGTCATTCGAGATGGCGACGACCGGGACATTGTATTTCTTGACCAGCGGCAGGATTGCCTCAAGCTTCTCCTCTTCGCCGGTGACGGAATTGACCAGCGGGCGCCCCTTGGCGACCTTCAGCGCCGCTTCGATGGCGGCGGTGACCGACGAATCGATCGACAGCGGCACGTCGACCAGGCCCTGCACGATCTCCAGCGTCTGTACCAGCAGGGCCGGTTCCGTTGCGTTGGGATCGACGGCGGTGACGCCGGCATTGACGTCGAGCATCGTCGCGCCGGCCTGGACCTGCTCGATGGCGTCCTTTCGCACCGTGTCGAAATTGCCTTCGACCATCTCGGCGGCGAGCTTCTTGCGGCCGGTCGGGTTGATGCGTTCGCCGATGACGCAGAAGGGTTGGTCGAAGCCGATCACGATTTCCCTTGTCGCGGACGCGACGATGGTGCGGGTCATGCAGGTGTCTCCGTTCTCAGATCGGGTGATTTCCCGAATGTCAGGGGCGCTGGTGCGCGAATTTTCGTCGAAAGAGCCTTAGCTGCCCGTCCGCCCGCCCGCTTTCACGAGTGCGACGAGGCTGTCCCGGTCGAACTGGGCATCGAGATCGGCGGCAGCCTTGTCTGCTTCCGCTTCGAGATCGTCAGAGACCCCGATCGGCTCGCCCTTGCGCCACTCCGCGAGGTAGGCATCGGTTTCGCCCGCACCGGTGCGCATGGCGCACATGTCGATGGCTTCGGTGAAGCGCAGCGGCAATTCGCGCTTGGCGCTCTGCCGGCCCTTCTTGACAATCACCTGCGCGGGGATGTCGCGCCAGTACACCACGATGAGATCGGCCATCGGTTCAATTCCTCATTCTGTACGAGGAATGCCGGAACGGCCACCATCCTGCTTGTTGCCGGACGACGCGCGTGCATTCAAAAGCGACGCGATCAACGCCGCAATTCAAGTATGTCGAGCTTCGATTCGTAGGTCTGCGCCGGAAACTCGATATGCCACCGGTCTTCACCGGTTCGGTAGGCATATCCGACCTGGTCGGAGGCCGGTCCCGCGCCATAGGGCGGGGAAGGTTGGTCATTGACGCTGCCGACGCCCAGATAGGTGAGCCTGGTATCGGAATCGGTGAAGAAGCGCCCGGTGGTCCGTTGCGATCCGCTCAGCTTTTCGAGCCGCCAGCCGGAGCCGTCGTCGGTCACACGGCAACGGAACCAGGAATAGATCACGAGTTCGGAAAGTCCGCCGAGCTTGGCGGTGCGACACTGCCAGTCGCCGGTCATGTCGAAGCCTTCGAATGAAAGCTGCGGCGCGGAGAGGATGCTGTCGACGATGGCGACGTCCTCTTTCGTGCCACCGGTGCGTGCGGCTTCGGCAGCCTCCCTCCGCGTCGCGTCATAACCGTCGAGACGCTGCTGGTCCGCATCGGTGATCAGGCTGAGTATCTCGCCGGTCGCCATTGCCGGGCTTGCAAGCAGGAGTGCGAACAGGAGAAAGCATATGCGGGTCACGGGCGGGCTCCATCTGTCTGTCCGACCCGACCGCGCAATTCCGGCCATTTCAAGGTTTGGCCGCTGTGGCCTGGCGGAGCGCTGTGGCGAGGTCGCCGTATCCGGTCAGGCGCTTTTCATAGGCAAGGCCCAACATCGATGCCGCAGCCTTGGCGACGTCTTCCAGGTCCGATTCGTCGGTCTGCGCCAGGTAGATGACCCTTTCGTAGTTGCCGAAGAAATCCTTCGCCAGTTCGGGATGTCTGTCGAGGCCCAGCGGCTTCATGAAAAAAGCGTTGAACTGCCTGCAGAGGAAATCGGTCATGTAGAAGGCGGTCATGTCGCGCTCTTCGGTCTGCGCGAAGGCATCGAGCCCTTGATAGAAGGCAAAGCAGTGGGGACCAGCGAGCCGTTCGACGCTGTGTTTCTCGCAGACGCGGTCGAGTTGGCCGCCGGTCCCGCAATCCGCGTAACCCACCAGGATGTTCTCGTAGCCTTCGGCTTTCGCCTTCTCGATTGCCACATCCATCGCAGGTGCGATCCGGTCGGGGCGGTAATGGTAATCGGCCGGAAGGCACCTAAGCTCAAGATGTGTAAGGCCGTGAATCTCTCTCACGGCCAGAATCTCTCGCGCCAGCATTCCGCACGCGATCACGAGAACCTTTTCGGGCTCCGCGCGTTGCACATGCGTTACCATGTCGCGCGCCGTTCCGGCGCGGCGAAGAAGCGGAGAGCCAAGATGACTTCAAAGACCTTTACCAAGATTGCCGCCATCGTCCTTATTGCGGGCTTTACCGCTGGCTGCGCCAACACAATCCGTGGTGCGGGGCGGGATACCGCCAATGCCGTAGATGCGACACAGGATGCAGGTCGCACCGTAGAGCGCGCAACTTACTGATCCCGCTTCGAGCGTCCGCGTCTCACACCGAGGCGCGGACGTTATGCTTCCTTTTCATGAAGTCCTTGGCGGTCTCGACGGCCACTGCGGCATCCCGGCAATAGGCATCCGCGCCGACAGCCTTGCCGAATTCTTCATTCAGCGGCGCGCCGCCGACAAGCACGACGTAATCGTCGCGGATGCCCTTTTCCTTCATCGTGTCGATGACGACCTTCATGTAGGGCATCGTCGTCGTCAGCAGTGCTGACATGCCGACGATATCGGGCTGGTGCTCTTCGATCGCCGCGAGATAGTTCTCGACCGGATTGTTGATTCCCAGGTCGATCACGTCGAAACCGGCACCCTCCATCATCATGCCGACAAGGTTCTTGCCGATGTCGTGGATGTCGCCCTTGACGGTGCCGATCACCATCTTGCCCTGCTTGGGCGCGCCGGTCGCCGCGAGCAGCGGTCGCAGGATGAACATGCCGGCCTTCATCGCGTTGGCCGAGAGAAGCACCTCGGGCACAAACAGGATACCGTCGCGGAAATCCTCTCCGACGATACGCATGCCTTCCACGAGTGCTTGGGTCAGTACATCGTAAGGAACCCAGCCGCGGTCCAGCAGGATGCGCGTGCCTTCCTCGATTTCTTCCTTGAGCCCGTCATAGAGGTCGTCGTGCATCTGCTGCACCAGCTCCTCGTCGGACAGTTCGGACAGGATGATTTCGTCGTCGGACATTTCGGGCTCCTGAAAGGCCATGGCGCGGGACGATGATGCCCGCAATTTCTTGCCCATTCATAATCTGCGGCGCTTGCATTTGCTTAGCTGATTTGCGACGCGCCACGATGGGAATACGACTGCGCAAGCCTGGGGCCAGACTGCAGTTTTTTCTGTCGATTTTGCGACACGGGCTGGCGCTGGCGGGCCGCTCTTGCAACTGTGCGCGGATACGATCCGCCGAAACGGCGCAAATTGCGTCAAGCAGAGACGTAGGGAAACGGTCATGGAAGACGATCTGGCTGTCGAGCAGGAGCCCAGCGGCGGTCGCCGGGGGCGCGGTGAGCGCGGCGGGGCCGCGGCAAGGCGCGCGGCACGCACGGGCGGCGGGCCCGGGACGCAGCTTACTTATGTGAAGCGCCAGATCCCTCTTTACGAGGTGCTGAACGAGGAGGGGATTGCGCTGATCGAAGCCAATGCCGACACGATCCTCGAGGAAGTCGGCATCGAGTTTCGTGACGACGCCGAAGCGCTGGCGATGTGGAAGGACGCCGGCGCCGATGTGAAAGGCGAGCGGGTCCATTTCCCCAAGGGCCTGCCGAGATCGCTGCTGAAGACAGCGCCTTCCGTTTTCACCCAGCACGCCCGCAACCCGGAGCGCTCGGTGCAGATCGGCGGCGATGCGACGGTGTTTGCCCCGGTCTACGGACCGCCCTTCGTGCGCGACCTCGACGGCAACCGGCGCTACGCCACGATCGAGGACTTTCGCAACTTCGTGAAACTGGCCTACATGGCGCCCTCGATCCACCATTCCGGCGGCACCGTTTGCGAACCCGTGGACGTTCCCGTCAACAAGCGCCATCTCGACATGGTGCTGGCGCACATGACGCTTTCAGACAAGCCGTTCATGGGCTCGGTCACAGCGCCGGAACGCGCCGAGGACACGGTCGCGATGGCGAAGATCCTGTTCGGCGATGAATTCGTCGACCAGAACACGGTCATCATCAACCTCATCAACGCGAACTCGCCGATGGTCTTCGACGAGACCATGCTGGGCGCCGCGAAGGTCTACGCGCGCAACAACCAGGCGACGATCATTACGCCCTTCATCCTGGCGGGCGCGATGAGCCCGGTGACGGTGGCCGGCACGCTGACCCAGGTGCTGGCCGAAGTTCTGGCAGGCGCGGCGTTCACCCAGCTCGTGAGGCCCGGCGCGCCGGTTCTCTTCGGCACATTTGCGTCGTCGATCTCGATGCAGTCGGGTGCGCCCACCTTCGGAACGCCGGAGCCGTCGCTGGTTTCTTATGGAGCGGCCCAGCTCGCCCGGCGGCTCGGGCTGCCGTTTCGTACCGGCGGCTCGCTGTGCGCGTCGAAGGTTCCCGATGCGCAGGCAGCCTACGAGAGCGCCAATACGCTCAACTCGACATTGCTTGCCGGCACCAATTTCGTGCTTCACTCGGCCGGGTGGCTCGAGGGCGGGCTGGCGTCGTGCTACGAGAAATTCATGATGGACGTCGACCAGCTCGGCATGGCGCAAAAGTTTGCCGCAGGTGTCGACTTGTCGGAGAACGGCCAGGCGATGGATGCGATCCGCGAAGTGGGACCGGGAAGCCACTATCTCGGCTGTTCGCACACGCAGGCGAATTTCCAGACGGCCTTCTATCGCTCATCCATCGCCGACAACAATTCCTTCGAGCAATGGCAGGCGGAGGGCGAGAAGACGGCGCCGCAGCGCGCCAACGATCTCGCCCGGCGCTGGCTGGAGACGTACGAGGCGCCCTATCTCGATCCTGGCATCGCCGACGGGCTGCGGGACTTCGTCGAGAAGAAGAAGGAGTCGATGCCCGACGCCTTCACTTGAAAGGAGCCCGTTTCAGGCCGGGCTAAAGTGGCCGACATCATCTACGAGGAAGTCTGGCGAAACACCGTACGTTCGCCGGATACGGGAAAGAGTTGAGCCCGGCAGCCGGGATGGTCTATCACTCTGCTGGCTCCAACAAGGTCAGGCAGGAATAATGGACGGAAACCTCATCGAGTTTGCCGCGCCCGGCGGGCTCGCAACGGCGCGGCTTTTCAAGCCCGCTACAGCGACCTCCAAGGCCGGCATCATCCTCTACATGGACGTCTTCGGCCTGCGCGCGTCGCTCGCCTCCATGGCGGCGCGACTGGCGGGCGAGGGCTACACCGTTCTGCTCCCAGACCTTTATTACCGCCAACCGGACCATGGCAGTTTCGATCCGAACACCGCCTTCAAGGAAGAAGCGAGCAACGACCGCCTGCGCAAGCTGCGCGCGGAGACACCGATATCCGCCACACAGGCCGATACGGATGCGTTCATAGAAGCCCTGACGGAAAACGGCGCGACTGGGCCGGTCGGGACAGTCGGCTATTGCATGGGCGGTGCCCGCGCGCTGGTGGCGGCGGCCACCGCTCCAGGGCGCATCAGGGCGGCGGCAAGTTTTCACGGCGGCAATCTTGCCAATGATGACGCTGACAGCCCGCATCTGCTGGCCAGCCATATCAAGGCCCGCGTCTATGTCGGGTCGGCGAGCGTCGACAAGTCGTTTCCACCGGAGCAGGTCGCAAGACTCGCCGGTGCCTTGACCGAAGCACAGGTCGACTATGCCATGGAGAACTATGTCGGTATGGCACATGGATGGACGGTGCCCGACCACAGCGTCTACGACCCCGCGGGGGCTGAGCGCCACTGGACACGACTGACAGGACTGTTTCGTGAAACGCTCGGGACTTCCCACTGAGCAGGAGGTTGCCGCAGAACTGGCCGTTTACGGCCTGATCCTGCGTGGCGGCGTGGTCCTGGCGGAGGATGGCGGAGCCGCAAGAACCGTCTTGCTGGTCGGCAATGCCGGTGCAGCGTACTGGACGACCTTCCTGCGCTGGCGCGAGCAGCAGATTTCCGATCCTGCAAATCCGCTCGATAGCTGGTCGCGGAACGTCATCGACGCGGTGGCGCGGAGATTCGGTGCGCGGGTGGTGATGCCGAGCGATCGGCCTTTTGCTCCTTTCCAGCAATGGGCGATGAAGGCGGAACGGCTCAGGCCATCGCCGCTCGGCTTGTTGATGCACCCACGCTACGGACCCTGGCATGCCTATCGCGGCGCGCTCGTCTTCGATCGAGAGCTTCCGCTGCTGCCTGTACAAGCGCCGCATCACCCTTGCGATACATGCGAAGCGAAACCCTGCCTCAGTGCATGTCCCGTGGACGCTTATTCGCCGCTGGGGTTCGCCTATTCGCGCTGCGTGTCGCATGTCGCCGGTGATGGGGGCCAACCCTGCAGGACCATTGGCTGCCTGGCGCGCAACGCCTGTCCGGTGGGAAGCGCGTATCGATATCCAAGTGCCGTCCAGGCGTTCCACCAGAAGGCGTTTGCCGCTTTGTGACCTCAGGCCGCGATCGTCTCTATGCGGTTGCGGCCCTTGTTCTTGGCGTCATAGAGGAAGGCGTCGGCATCGCGCATCAGTTCGTCGAAATTGCCGCGTCCGGTCGCGTTGTGGCACAGGCCGCCGCTGATCGTGATGCTGAAGCGTTGTCCGCTGGAGTGCATCGGCGTTGCAGCGACAAGGCGGCGAACATGCTCGATCGTGGCCGTGGCGGCATCGACAGACTTGCCTTTCAGGACGATGGCGAATTCTTCGCCTCCGACACGCGCGACGAGATCGCCCTTGTCGGTGCAGGACCGGCAGATTTCAGCGCATCGGCGCAGCGCTTCGTCACCGGCCGCGTGACCGAATCGGTCATTGACGCTCTTGAAGTGGTCGACGTCGAAGAGCGCAAGCGTGAAGGGGGTCGCAGGCTCATCGTCGAGTGCCGCGCGTAATTCGGTTTCAAACGCGCCACGATTCATCAGCCCTGTCAGCGCATCGTGGCTCGCCGCATGGCGAAGCTTGGTGTTGCTGCGTTCGAAAGCCAGTGAAAGACTGAACGTTCCTGATGCCACTGTGTAGATCAACGCGACGACCAGGTGAATGATGAGCGGCGTATCGAGAGGCAGATGCGGCGGCATGGTCGCGCTGCTGGCCAAGCCAAGCCATATGCGCCAGAAGAAGGACGACGTAATCAGAAGGTAGGCTGCCACCAGGGCGTAGCGAGACGCCAGTCCGTCGGAGCGATCACGCCAGAACTCCCAGGCGATTGCGGTGGCCAGGATTGTCAGGATGACGTTGGCAACCGTGAATGCCGGCGCATACGATACCTGGGAAAGCGGCGCGGCGAACGCGACGAACACGACCAGCGGTATCCACAGGCGGCTCAGCGGCACCTCCCTGCCTCCAAACTGCCGTGCGGCACGCCAGCTCAGGCCGAAACCGAGAATCAGCATGCCGTTCGGCAGCGTTGCGATGAGCAGGCGGGGCAAATGGGTTTCGACGATGTAGATCACGAGAGCGGCGCCGAGAACGAGGTTGGCCAGCGTCCAAGACTTCCAGAACGCATCCTCGCGGCGCCCGTGGCCGGCGATGCCGAAAGCCAGAGCCGTCACCCACAAGATGATCGCATTCGCGGCAAGCAGTGTGGTCGTATCCAGAGTTTCGTTCCCCCACGCTCCAGTCCGCCCGCATAGAGCAGTTGACGCAAGGAAAGCACGGCGCGACTACGATCCGGTTAGCGCGTGTGGTTGCCAACGGGTTAACAGAACCGTCTACGAAATAATCGCGCGGCGTACCAAAGGATCGGCAGCCTCGTGGCGTCCAAGGATCGATGACAGCATTGATGACCGACGAACAGCACGATTCCGACGCCAGACTTGCCAGCCGTGCTGCTGCCGGCGAGCGCGTCTGCCTGGAGCGCCTGGTCGAACGGCATTATGACTTCGTGTTCCGGATCGCATGGCGTCTCACGGGGCATCGCGCGGATGCCGAAGACGTGGCGCAGGATGTCTGCGCGCGCCTTGGCCGCGCCATCAGGGGGTATCGTGGTGGCGCCGCCTTTTCGACCTGGCTGTACGCGATCGTCCTGAACGCGGTACGCGACCGAGCCAGGCAAACGGCGCGGGAGGCGGTGAGGCGGGAGGCCTACGGCAAGCATCAGTTGATGGATCAAGATGAAGCTGATCCAGTCGAGGATAGCGCGGATGCGCTTTGGGATGCCGTGAGGCTGCTGCCGCCGAAACAGTGCCAGGCCGTGACGCTGGTCTATGGGGAGGAAATGTCCCACGCCAGCGCTGCCATGCTGATGGGCTGCACCGAAACAACGGTCTCCTGGCACATCCACGAGGCAAAGAAGCGGCTGAAGACGATTGTCTCGGCCGGGGAAGTGTGACGATGGCGAAGAACAAATTCGACGAGCTTGATCGCCTGCGCGGCACCGCCGCGCCAGTCACCTCCGATTCCGCCCGGCGCCGCGGCGTCGACGCCGCACTCCGTGCCTACGACCTGGCCGAAAATCCTTCGGCCGCGACCCAAGGACACGCTGACGGTCGACGTCTCATTGACAGAACGATGATGTTCTGGAGAGAGATCATGCAGAAAAAGCTCATTGCAGTTCCAGCCCTGACCGGGCTTGTCGCTCTGCCGGTGGCGGGGCTCGTCGGATGGCAGATTGTGGATGACTATCGCGCCGGTGCAAGGCCCGACGATGCGGTGGTCGAAACCCGCGCGCCGGCCCGTGAGCGCATGCAGGCGCCGGGCGAGGCGGCGGACAGTGAGGTGCCTTCGCCTGAAGCGGATGCGGCCGACAAGGCGGTGCAGCCCGCTCCCTTGCAGGAGGCAGCGCCGCCACCTCCGATCGCCGGGCTGCAGCGTGACACGTCGGCCTATCACCAGCAGTCGATGTCGCAGAACCGGATGACCCTGTCGGCGCCCGCAATGGCCGTACCGGAACCAATGCCGATGCCTCCACAGGCGCGCGATCGGCTGGAGGGTTTCGACGGCAATCCCGTCCGGGCCGTGGTGGACGATCCGGTATCGACATTCTCGATCGATGTGGACACGGCGTCATATGCATTCGTTCGCCGCTCCCTTAAGGAAGGACGCCTGCCGCAGCCCGACACGGTGCGTGTCGAGGAGATGATCAATTATTTCCCCTATGGGTGGCCGGCGCCGCGCGACGCCGAGATTCCGTTTAACACCACGGTGACGGTCATGCCGACGCCATGGAACGACCAGACGCAGCTCATGCATGTCGCGATCAAGGGTTTTGACCTCCAGCCCGCGGCCAAGCCACGTTCCAACCTGGTCTTTCTCATCGACACGTCGGGCTCCATGAGCGAGCCGGACAAGCTGCCGCTGCTGACGAATTCCTTCCGGTTGCTCGTCGATCGGCTCGGTCCCGACGATACCGTCTCGATCGTCACCTATGCGGGCAATGCCGGTACCGTGCTGCAGCCGACCCAAGTCTCGGAGAAAGCGACCATTCTCGCCGCGCTCGACAGGCTGGAGGCGGGCGGCAGCACGGCCGGCGAGGCGGGGCTTCGCGAGGCCTACCGACTGGCCGAGACGTCGTTCGTGGAGGGCGGCGTCAATCGTGTCATGCTGGCCACTGACGGTGACTTCAATGTCGGGCAGACGAGTGACGACGATCTCGAGCGGCTGATCGAGGATAAGCGGGAGACAGGGGTCTATCTGTCGGTGCTTGGTTTCGGACGCGGCAATCTCAACGACCAGATGATGCAGGCGATCGCCCAGAGCGGCAACGGCACGGCGGCGTATATCGACACACTCGCGGAGGCAGAGAAGGTGCTCGTCGAGGAGGCTTCCTCGACACTGTTCCCGATTGCCGACGACGTGAAGATTCAGGTGGAGTTCAATCCGGTGCACATCGCGGAATATCGGCTGATCGGCTACGAGACGCGGGCGCTCGCACGCGAGGATTTCAACAACGACCGGGTCGATGCCGGCGAAATCGGGTCGGGTCACAGCGTCACCGCGATCTACGAACTGACGCCTGTTGGCAGTCCCGCGCGGTTGGTCGACGATCTGCGCTACGGAGCGCCGCCTGCGGCGCCGACGACGACCACGAGCGACGAACTCGCCTTTGTGAAAGTCCGATACAAGACTCCGGGAGAAGACGAGAGCCGGCTCCTTGAAACGCCGGTGACGGGTGCGAACATGGTGCCATCGTTTGACGCCGCGGGCGAGGATCAGCGTTTTTCCGTGGCGGTTGCCGCACTTGGCCAGAAGCTGCGTGGCCAGGATGCACTCTCGGGCTTTGGCTACGACCAGGTGCTGGAGATCGCCAGTGCCGCGCGCGGCGCCGATCCGTTCGGCTACCGGGCGGAATTCCTGTCTCTGGTCAGGTTGGCGGCGGCGTTGGATCGGTAGCGCCGGGCGCTTCGATGCCTAGCCCCTGCGGCGGCGTTCTCGACGGGCGCCGCCGGAGCCTTCCCCGCTCTCGGCCGCCTGCTTGTTGCGCAGCGGGCCGATGCGGGAAACGATCTCGCCGACGCTCGGGCGCTCTGCCCTTGCGTGACTGTCAAGGGCGACGCGCATCGCCTTCAGATGTTCGAACGACGTGCCGCAGCAGCCCCCGACGATCATCGCGCCACCATCCACGGCCAGGCGGACGTAATCGGCCATCAGTTCAGGGGTGCCCGAGTAATGGATTTCGGTCCCTCGGAATTCGGGAATACCGCAATTTCCCTTGACGATGATTGTGGCGTCCGGTCTCGCCGCGCTCATGTCGAGCAGCGAGGCAAGGATGTCGGAAGCGCCGACGCCGCAATTGGCGCCGACTCCGACCGGCTGTTGAGAAAGACTGTCGGTGACGACGTGTATGTCGCTTGGCGGCAGGCCCATCATCGTGCGGCCGGCGGTGTCGAACGAACCGGTATAGGTGTAGGGGAGGCCGACACGGATCGCGGCCTCGGCGGCTGCTCGAATCTCGTCCGGGGCCGACATCGTTTCTATCCAGGCGACGTCAGCGCCGCCGGCCTGCAGCCCTTCGATCTGCTCGGCAAAGGCCTCGACGGCCTCATCATAGGTCATGGCGCCGAGAGGCTGCAGCAGCTCGCCGGTCGGCCCGACCGAGCCTGCGACGATGACCTTGCGCCCGGCCTTGTCCGCAACGTCCCGCGCGATCTCGGCCGCGCGCCTGTTCAGGGCGTGAACGCGATCCTGTGCATTGTGCAGTTTGAGGCGGTGGCGCGTGCCGCCGAACGAGTTGGTCAGGATGATGTCGGCGCCCGCATCGACGAAGCCTTGATGGAGGGCGGCAATCCGGTCCGGGTGATCTTCGTTCCACAGTTCCGGCGCTTCACCTGATTCCAGTCCCATGGCGAACAGGTTGGTGCCTGTCGCGCCATCGGCGAGTAGGACGCCCTTTTCGGCAATCAACGCGTCGATCGGATTGGTCATTGGAGGCGCCCCGCGCAATCTGGAAAAGACAGATAACAATATAAAGAAATCTTTATGTCTGGTCAATCCGCGGGCACGGTTACGTCGTGAAGGTGGCGCGCGAAGCCGGCCGTTTCATGGGCATTGATCTCAGCTGCGCGGATGAGGTCATCGAAATGGCGTGTCAGCGTCCTGACCGCCTCGGTCGCGTTCAGCACCACATACATGTTCCCCATGAAGATCGCCGCCCTGATCTGGCCGAAGATGGTGTAGGGCACCGAATAGCGCTTGCGACCGTCATACAGATAGAGCCGGAAGCTGGGATAGAGGTCGTCGAGCAACCGTGCCATATGGGCCAGCTGCCTTGCGCGCGCCTCGGGTGGGAAGCCCGACCAGATGCCCAATCCGCGTGCGAAGATTTCAAGCATATGGCGCGGCATGCAGACCTCCATGTCTGTCTCGGGCCGGCGGTTGTAGTCGATGCGGTACTGGGCTTCGCCGAGTTGTGCCCCCGGATCCCGCATCGTGATTCCCGCCTCGTAATCTATGAGTTCCTCGGTGCGCAGCAGGTCGGGAATGCCAGCCGGCACATAGCGAATCTTGGTGCCTGCGGCTTCCGTGTGCCATTTGCCAAGCAGTGTCCGATCAAAGCCGCCGGGCGCTTCCTCGATTTCCAGGCTCTGGCGGATTTCGCTCGCCAGGCCCTCGTCCTGGCTGAGGCCCAAAAGCCAGTCGAGCGAGACGTTATGTTGCGATGCAATGTTCATCAGCGTCTCGGCGCGTGGCAGTCGCGTTGCCGAACCAGCCAGCAACTGCGAAAGCGCCGAGCGATCGATGCCGATTCGCGTCGCGAACGTCGACTGATTGACCCCGGAACGCGCCACCAGCGTCGCCAGCCTCAGCCTGAATGTCTCCGCTATGTCGCGCTTGTCCATATCGAGGTCCGCTTGTTGATAATAATGAACATCTGTCGTATTTGGGTTTCATAATCAACATTTACCGCGCATTGTCGCATTGCAGCATTCTGTCCCTGCTGACAACATCCTGTCAGGAATCAGGTGATTGGGGCACCAAAACATGAGCATTGGAAGGAACGGATCAACGCGAACGCGCTTGCGGGTCGAATGGCCGACAGTGGCACTGATAGCGGCGTGCTATTGCGCATGGGCGCTGGCGGGAATCGCCCTTTGGCCCCAGTGGCCGTTGGCGGCACTGGCTGTCATGACGCTGGCTGTCGCTCTGCACTCCTCCCTGATGCACGAAGCCTCGCATGGCCACCCCACGCGCAGTTCCCGTCTCAACGAACTTCTGGTGGCGCTGCCTATCGGTCTGATCTATCCGTACCGGCGGTTCAAAGCGCTGCACCTGCGCCACCACGCGGATGAACGGCTGACCGATCCTTTCGATGATCCCGAGAGCTATTATCGCGCGTTGTGGCATCACGACGATCTTCCGGCGTGGCTCAAGGCGTTGCTGAAACTCAACAACACGATGGCGGGGCGATTTGTCATCGGGCCGGCGATCGCCAATGTCGGTTTCGTACTGACCGACGCCAGACTGCTTACAGCGGGCGACAGCGCGGTTCGACGTGCATGGGTGCATCACTTGGCTGGGCTGGTGCTGTTACTGCCCATCGTGACGCTCGCCTTCGACATGACCGTGTTAGTCTACGTCATTCCGGTTTATCTTGGTCAATCGCTGATTGCGATCCGCACCTTTGCGGAACATCAATGGTCGGAACGTCCCGACGGGCGCACAATCATCGTGGAGCGTTCTCCGCTGGCATTTCTGTTCCTCAACAACAACCTGCATCTCGTGCATCACAAGATGCCCAGCATCGCCTGGTATCAATTGCCAGCGGCATTCCGCGCTCGACGAGCCGACTGGCTGGCGATGAACGAGGGCTATGCGTATCCGAACTACCTGGCGCTGCTTAAAGACTATGCCTTCAAGGCAAAGGAGCCGGTGGTTCATCCTGTGTTGCGTCGCGCGCCGGAGCAGGGGCGGGCATTCACGCCACGCATCAGGGTCCGCAATGTCGGTGGGCTCGGCACCGCGACCGTGCCTGCGGAGCCGCCGAAAGAGTGAGCGCCTATTTCGCAGCACTTCCGATGTATGACTGGCCCGAGGAGCAGGCCGAGACAGACGGCACATGGGCCGGTGTGCGCGCAAAACTGCACGCCGCTGGTATCGACGTGCGTGACGAGCTGGTGCGAAGGAACGCGGACATGCCTGCCGTTCCCGGCGGAATACACGATGAGGCCGGCAGGCTCATCGCGCCGGACCCTGCAATTCTCCCGCCAGACGATTTTGACCTCTTCACCCTTTGGCGCCACCCCGGGCTGGTCTTTTCACAGACATGCTGGGGGCCGCTCAGCGCCACCGGCCTGGACGCGCATGTGACGATCATCGCACAGCCGGATTATTCCAACGTTGAGGGCGGACACGGTCCTCTCTACTCCAGCGCAATCGTCATGCGGGGAGAGGGCGACATCGCGCCCGTGCCGGACGGTTCTGCGCATCTGCCGCTCGAACGCATGCGGGGGCAGCGCTTCGCCTTCAACAATCCAGATTCAATGTCCGGATTGCTGGGCATTGCAGCGGACCTGGAGGCATCGGGGGAGGGGCTCGATATCTTTGCCGACCGGATCGAGACCGGCGGTCATCGTGCCTCGGCTCTCGCGGTTGCGAACGGGGAGGGCGATGTCGCGGCGATCGATTGTCGTTCATGGGCGCTGTTCAAACGGCTGGAACCAGCCGCCGCAGGAAGCCTGCGTGTCGCCGGCTGGACCGCGCGCCGGAAGGGCCTGCCCTATGTCCGCGCGCGCGCCCTGCCTCAGCAGATTATCAAATGTTATCCGACGCTTGCCTAAGGGAACAAAAACTCGTTCCGGGTGTTTCAGGCCCGCAAGTGCAGGAGACGACCCCGTTGAAGAACACATCCGTCGCGGCTTTCGTCGAGCAGGCGATCGCAAAGCGAGGCAAGCGCCTGATCTCGGTTCCGGCTCTGGTGTCTGAACTGCGATCGGCGAAGCCGGATTGCGAACATACCGATGATGAGCTGTCTCATCTCATCACCGTGATCGCGATCAGCAAGGGCTGCAATCTCTCCTTCATGCGCCCGAAAGGCTTCGACGCCGTGGACTGGTAATCGGGGGCCCTAGCCCCGCATCTTTTCACCTGACGGATCGAATGGCGGCTCGATATTGATGCGCGCCGGACGGCGGTGGCCGAGGATCTCGATCTCGAACAGCTTTTCGCTCTCGTCTTCGGCAAGTGCGGCGGGCACGTAGCCTTGCGCCATCGACTTGCCGACGAAATGCGCATAGCCGCCCGATGTCACCCAGCCGACGACGGACCATTCTCCGTCATGGATGCCGCGTACCGACGAGGCGCCGTGATCGGCCTCCGACGTCCGCGTCTCCTTCCCCTGGGCATCGAAACGCGGCGCGCCGTAGCCATGCGGCTTCTCGATCGTGCCATAATCGGTGCCGTTCACCTTCGCCCAGATCGGTTCGTCGCCCATCACGTCGGCGTCCAGCGCATCGACGATGAACGACACGCGGCGCAGCTTCGCGCCGTCTGCGTGCTCCTTGGCTGCCGCCTCGCGGCCGATGAAATCGTTCTTCTCGAGCTTGACGAAGCGATCCATCGCGCCCTCGAACGGGCCGTAGATGGGACGCAGCTCGCGGAACCAGGTCGGAAAGTTCTTTTCGAGCCGCATCGCCAGCAGCGCGCGCATGCCGAAATCGACGATACCGAACTCCGCGCCGGCGTCCTTGATCGCCTGGTAGACGAGGCGCTCATAGGCCGGCTCCATCCAGATCTCGTAGCCGAGATCGCCGGTATAGGTGATGCGGTTGACCATGCAGGGCGCGCCACCGACCGCCATCTCGCGGAAATCCATGAAGCGGAATGCCTTGGACGAGACATCGTCGTCGACGAGCTTCTGCAGCAGGGCCTGGGACTTCGGACCAGCGATGGACAATCCGACGAGCGTCTGGTCATAGCGATGGATGCGCACCGAACCATCCTTCGGCACATGCTGCTCGAACCAGCGCATGTGATATTTCTGTGCGGCCGACGAACCCCAGATGATGAACCTGTCCTCGCCTGCCTTGGCGATGGTGAAGTCGCCGATCAACTTGCCGAACTCGTTCAGCATCGGCGTCAGCACGATGCGTCCGGCCTTCGGCATGCGATTGGTCATCAGCCGGTTGAGGAAATCTTCGGCGCCGCTGCCGCTGACCTCGTATTTGGCGAAATTGGCGATCTCGGTGACGCCAACGCGTTCGCGCACGGCCCGCACCTCGTTGCCGACATGCTCGAAATCGTTGGAGCGGTGGAAGGAAACGATGTCCTTCGGCTCCGTGCCTTCCGGGGCAAACCACAGCGGTGTTTCCAGGCCCCAGCTATCGCCCATCACGGCGTTTTGCCCGACCATCGTATCGTAGAGCGGCGTCGTCTGCGCCGGCCGCGCTGCCGGCAGCTCCTCGTTGGGGAAGCGGATAGAAAAGCGGCGCGAATAGTTCTCGCGGACCTTGGCATTGGTATAGCGCAGCGTCGCCCATTCGCCGAAGCGGGCGACGTCCATGCCCCATACGTCGAAGCCCGGATCGCCATTGACCATCCAGTTGGACAGTGCCAGGCCGACGCCGCCGCCCTGGCTGAAGCCGGCCATGACCGCGCAGGCGCACCAGAAATTGGTCAGCCCCTGCACCGGGCCGACCAGCGGATTGCCATCAGGCGCGAAGGTGAAGGGGCCGTTGATGATCTGCTTGATGCCGGCCTTCTCGATGCCGGGGAAGTGGCGGAAGCCGACCTCCAGCGATGGCGCGATGCGGTCGAGATCGGGGGCCAGCAGCTCGTGGCCGAACTCCCACGGGGTGTTGACCGGCGACCACGGCTTGCATGCCTTTTCATACGTGCCTAGCAGCACGCCGTTGCGCTCCTGCCGGGTGTAGATTTCGCCCTTGAAGTCGAGCACGCCCACCATCTCGCGGCCGGTGCGGGCGTTGAACTCCTCCACTTCCGGCATCGGCTCGGTCAGCAGGTACATATGCTCCATGGCAAGCAGCGGCAGCTCGAGGCCGACCATGCGGCCAACTTCACGCGCCCACAGGCCGCCGCAATTGACGACGTGCTCGGCCTTCACGGTGCCTTGTTCGGTGACCACATTCCAGGTGCCGTCGACTTCCTGAGTCAATTCGATCACGCGATTGCGCAGCACGATTTCGGCGCCGAGCTTGCGCGCGGCCTTGGCATAGGCATGCGTCGTTCCAGAAGGGTCCAGATGGCCTTCGACCGGGTCCCACATCGCGCCGACGAAATGGCTTTCGTCCATCAGCGGAAACATCGCCTTGGCCTCGGACGGCGTGATCAGTTCGGTGTCCATGCCCAGATAGCGGCCCTTGGCGTGCGCCAGGCGCAGGAAATCCATGCGCTCCGGGCTGTCGGCCAGCATCACGCCGCCAGTCAGGTGAAGAGAACACGACTGGCCGGAGAGCTCCTCCAGTTCCTTGTAGAGCTGGACCGTATAGGCCTGCAGCTTGGCGACGTTCGGATCGCCGTTCAGCGTGTGAAAGCCGCCCGCCGCGTGCCAGGACGAGCCGGACGTCAGCTCCGACCGCTCGATCAGCATCACGTCGGTCCAGCCGGCACGGGCCAGATGATAGAGGACCGAGCAGCCGACGACACCGCCGCCGATGACAACCGCTTTGACGTGAGATTTCATGGTGTTGTGTCCGTGTGTAGAGAAACTGATTCAAAAATCCGTCGGGGCGCCGCCTTCGGCGATGCGCCTGTCGACGAACTCGTCGAGCGCTTCGCGGATGGCGGGGTCCATCTCCGGTTGCTCGTAGGTGGCCAACCGTTCCTTCCAGACGCGATTTGCCTTCTCCATCGCCGTTGGCGATCCGGCCTCGCTCCAGCTTTCGAAATTGCGCCAGTCCGAAAGGATCGGCGAGTAGAAGGCGGTCTTGTAGCGTTCCTGGGTGTGTGGCGTGCCGAAGAAATGTCCGCCCGGGCCGACATCGCGTATGGCGTCTACCGCGAGCGCATCGTCCGACAGGTCGAGCGGGGTCAGAAATTCGGCTACCATCTGGAGAAGGTCGAAATCGAGGATGCTCTTTTCGAACGAGCAGCGAAGACCACCTTCGAGCCAGCCGGCGCCATGCATCATCATGTTGCCGCCGCCCTGGATCGCGCCCCACAGCGAGAACACGCTCTCATAGGCCGCCTGGGCGTCGACGGTGTTGGCTGCGCAGGTGTTGGAGGTGCGGTAGGGCAGCTTGTAGCGGCGCGCGAGCTGCCCGCCGACGAGCTGTGCCTTCATGTATTCCGGCGTCCCGAAAGCGGGCGCGCCGGATTTCATGTCGACGTTGGACGTGAAGCCGCCATAAGCCACCGGCGCGCCCTTGCGCACCATTTGGGCGAAGGCGACGCCTGACAGCGCCTCGGCATTCTGCTGCACCAGCGCGCCGCCGATCGTCACCGGGGCCATAGCGCCCGAAAGCGTGAACGGGGTGATGACGACGACCTGGCCGGCCGACGCCATCTGGATGATGCCCTCCATCATCGGCACGTCCAGCTTGAGCGGCGAGTTGGTGTTGATGATGGTGAAGACGGACGGTTCTTCCAGAAGCTGTTCCCGCGAGACGCCACGCGCCAGGCGCGCGATCTCGATGCCGTCGACGTTGCGTTCCTTTCCGAGCGAATAGATATGGAAGATCTTGTCGGTCAGTACCGCGAGGTCCCGGACGCATTCCAGGTGGCGGATCGACGGATGGATATCGATCGGCTCGACGGGATAGCCGCCGGTACAGTTGATGATGTTGTGCATCTGGGCGAGCCGCAGGAAGTTTCGGTAATCCTCCTGGTTGCCCGGCCGCCGGCCGCGGTCCATGTCGGAGCAGTTCGGCGCCGATGCCATCATCGAGAGGATGAGGTTGTCGCCGCCAAAGACCATGTTGTGGGCCGGGTTGCGCGCATGCAGCGTGAACTGCGCCGGCGCATGGGAAATCAGCTCGAGGATCAGGTCGGGGTCGAAGCGCACGCGCTCGGTACCTTCCAGCACGTCGGCGCCGTGCTCCTTCATGATCTGGCGCGCGCCATCGTGCAGCACGTCGACGCCGATCTCCGACAGCACGCGCAGCGAGGCGAGATGAATCGACTCCAGTTGATCGTCTGAAACGATGCGTGTCGGCTCGAACGGAACGCGTAGCTGACGGAACGCGGGTTGCTCGAAGGATGCACCGCCGCCGGCGCGTTTACCCGCACGGCCGCCGCGCCTTGCTCTTTCTGGAGCTGCCAGACTGTCAGACGGCAGTGCTGCATCGATCATGGCGTTCACCCTTGTCACGTTCGTCGAGCATATTGGACGTGCGGCGACGGTCTCGTTGATGAGGCGGCGACAACAAGAGCGACAGAAGCGACCTACATTTTCTGCATGCTATGCCAGTACGGCCGAATGGCCGGACCAGCCCTCCGACGCCGCTGGCTTGCGCCTTGTGGTTGTCCCATATGGGCCAGCATGGAGAGCCCCACCGCGACCGTCATAGCGCCCGTTCAATGGCTGGCAATCGGGGCCGTCACCGCGACGGTCACGGTGTTCGCCGTCGCCCAGGGGCTGTCATATCCGCTGCTGAGCTTCATCCTCGAGCGCCAGGGGCACTCGCCTACCTTGATCGGGCTTTCGGCCGCAATGTCGCCCCTGGGCATGATGATCGCCGCTTCGATGGTGCCGTCGGTCGTCAAGCGGCTGGGCGGTGTCGCCACCGTGCTGACCTGCGCCGGACTGTGCGCGACGCTGCTGTTTCTGCTTGGGGCTACGCAGAATGTCTGGCTCTGGTTTCCCCTGCGCTTCTTTGTCGGCGTATGCGTGATTCCGCTCTATGTGCTGAGCGAAACGTGGATGATTGCGCTTGCGCCAGCAAGGGCGCGCGGACGTTTCATGGGTGTCTACACCTCGGTCATCTCGCTCGGCTTCGCGGCCGGTCCGACCACGCTGGTTCTGGTCGGCTCTCAGGGGTGGCCGCCGTTCCTCGTCGGCATTTGCGCCTTCCTCATCTGCGGCAGTTTTGTGTTCTTCGCTGCATCGCGGCTGCCGCGTTTCGAGGATGACGAGCAGCAAGGCACGGTCCGACGTTTCCTGCCGGTTGCGCCGACCCTGCTTCTGGCCGTCGTCGTTGCCTCCGCGTTCGAAACGGCAATGCTTTCCATGCTCCCGTCCTATGGGCGTGCGAACGCGATCGAGGAGGCGGTGATGGCACAACTCCTGACCGTCTTCATCATCGGCAATGTCGCACTGCAGGTGCCGCTGGGCATGATCGCCGATCGCTGGAGCGCCAGGGGCGTGATGATGCTGTGCGCGCTGATGACCGTTGCCGGTTGTGCGCTGCTGCCGTTGGCGCTGGCGACACCATGGCAATGGCCGATGGCGTTCTTCTGGGGTGCGTTCGCCTACGGAATTTATACCATGGCGATCGTGGAGCTTGGACAGCGTTTTTCCGGCTCCATGCTCGTCGCAGGCAATGCCGCCTTCGCGGTCATGTGGGGCATCGGCGGCGTGTCCGGGCCGCCCAGCGCCGGTGGCGCAATGCAGGTGCTTGGCCCGAACGGACTTCCCGTTCTGCTCGCCTTTCTCTGCGGCGTGCTTCTGGTCGTCGGCCTGTGGCGCGCAAGGGTAAGAGCCGCTTGAACCCCAGGTGAAGTCTCGGCTAAACTCAACCCATGCACGACGCTCACGACCAGCAGACCGGCATGCGCTTTTCAGCCATCACCGCCTCGCCGCGTACGCGGCATGCGGAGTTGCTGCGCTTGTGCGCGCGCATCGGATATTCTCCGCCGCCTGCCGCTTGAATCCGCTACGGCGCCACGCCGATCGATTCAACCGGAGACATTATCCCCATGACTTATCAGAATTTTTCGCTGAAGCAGCTTCAGGAGATGGATGCCGCCCATCATCTCCATCCGTTCACCGACCACAAGGATCTTCGCGCGGCGGGCAGCCGCATGATCACCCATGCCGACGGGCCGTTTATCTACGATTCCGATGGCAACGAGATCCTCGATGGCATGGCCGGGCTGTGGTGCGTCAATGTCGGCTACGGACGCCACGAACTGGCTGAGGCGGCCTATGCCCAGATGAAGGAACTGCCATACTACAACTCGTTCTTTCGCTGCTCGACGCCGACGCCGGTCCTTTTGGCGAAGAAGCTCGCGGAGATCGCCCCGGCTGGTATCAACCAGGTCTTCTACGGTTCCTCCGGCTCGGAAGCCAACGACACCGCGCTGCGGCTTGTGCGTCATTACTGGGCGCTGGAGGGCAAGCCGAAGAAGAACATGATCATCTCGCGCAAGAACGCGTATCACGGCTCGACCGTGGCGGGCACGTCGCTCGGCGGCATGGCGGGAATGCACGGCCAGCTTGGCGGTGCCGTACCGAACATCGTGCACGTAATGATGCCCTATGCCTACGAACTGGCGTTGCCCGGCGAGAGCGAGCATGATTTCGGCCTGCGGGCGGCAAAGGCGATCGAGGATGCCATCCTTGAAGCCGGGCCGGACAATGTCGCTGCCTTCATCGGCGAGCCGGTGATGGGCGCGGGCGGCGTGAAGATCCCACCCGAAAGCTACTGGCCCGAAGTGCAGCGGATCTGTCGCAAGTATGACGTGCTGCTGATGCTCGACGAAGTGATAACCGGCTATGGGCGCACCGGCGCCTGGTTTGCGGCGCAGTCGATGGGCATCGAGCCGGACATGATCACCACGGCCAAGGCGCTGACATCAGGCTATCAGCCGCTCTCTGCGCTTCTGGTGGGTGACCGCGTTGCCGGTACGGTCGTCGAAAAGGGCGGCGAGTTCTATCACGGCTACACCTATGCGGGGCATCCGGTCGCCTGCGCGGTCGCGCTGGCCAACCTCGACATCATCGAGCGGGAAGGGCTGATCGAGCGCGTGCGCGACGAGACTGGGCCCTATTTCCGCAAGGCGCTGAGCGACCGGCTCGCCGGCCACGATATTGTCGGCCAAGTGCGCACCATCGGCCTGATGGGCGCGATCGAGATCGTCAAGGACAAGGAGACCCGCGAGCGGTTTCCCGGGGACGGCGCCGCGGCGGTGATCGTCCGCGACCATGCCATCGCAAACGGCATGATGATGCGCGCGACGGGGGACACGATGATCCTGTCGCCGCCGCTTATCTGGACAAGAGACACCATCGACATGGCGGTGGAGAGGATCGAAAGAGCACTGGACTCGGCCAGCCTCGACCTTAGAAAATAGCCGACAAACCATCTATTGCATCCGTCCCGAAAGCGCCCAGGAACTATGGGGGCCGCTTTCGGAGGCGGGAGCCCCAGGGTCATGGAGTGAGACCGATGGCTGAAGAACCGCTCGTGGCGCCGATCGAGTACGAAGATGCGAATGAAGACGTGCGTGCCGTCTATGACGACATCATGCAGACGCGCAGCACCGATTGGGTCAACAATTTCTGGAAGGTGCTGGCGCACGATCCGGCGCTGCTCAAATCGACCTGGGAGGACATCAAGCAGGTGATGAGCCCTGGCTCGCTCGATTCTTTCACCAAGGAACTGATCTACATCGCCGTGTCGGCTACCAATGGCTGCGAGTATTGCACCTATTCGCATACCGCGGCAGCGCGCGCCAAGGGAATGACCGACCAGCAACTCATGGAGCTTCTCGCCGTCGTCGGCATGGCTAACGAGACGAACAGGCTTTCGAACGGATTGCGCCCGTCAGTGGACGTGCAATTCAAGCCGCGCTGAGAGAAAGGCCTTACAGCAAAAACCGCGTTCTCCGGGCGGGGAGATACGCGGTCTTGCCAAATCAACGCATGGCGCTTCGCAAACTCGATACGCGGCGAAACTTACGGCTCCGGTACGCGAGACCTGATCCGGAGCGCGGGCGGATGCGATAACCGCCTCGAGAACCGTTCTACAGGGACATCGTTACCGGTCGGTTAGCGAGAGCTTAAGCAAATCTAAATCCGGCATTTTTTCGACGAAAGCGGGTGTTCAGCGCCTGTCCACAGGCCAATTCCCAATTGAACGCACTTGCTGCCGATGTTCAGGCGTGCCCGTCACGCAGGAAGCGGATTATTCCGGAGAAATCCGTACCGGCGTTGCCGGCCGCCTCGAACCGGGCATAGAGGTCGGCGGCATGGGCACCGAGCGGGGTGGAAGCACCGGCCGATTGTGCGGCCTCCTGCGACAGCTTCAGATCCTTGAGCATGAGCGCAGCGGCAAAGCCGGGCTTGTAGTCGCGATTGGCTGGCGAGGTTGGTACCGGGCCAGGGACGGGGCAATAGGTGGTCAGCGACCAGCATTGCCCGGAAGAGGTGGAGGCGACATCGTACAGCGCCTGATGGGACAGGCCGAGCTTCTCTGCCAGCACGAACGCTTCGCCAACGCCGATCATCGAGATGCCGAGGATCATGTTGTTGCATATCTTGGCGGCCTGACCGGCACCCGCGTCGCCGCAATGCACGATCTTTCCGGCCATCGCAGTGAGTATCGGCTCCGCTTTCGCGAACGCGTCGGTGGAGCCGCCCGCCATGAAGGTGAGGGTGCCTGCTTCAGCACCGCCGACACCGCCAGAAACCGGCGCGTCTACCGACAGCATGCCGGCCTTTGCGGCGATCCCATGGGCCTGCCTTGCTGAATCGACGTCGATCGTGGAGGAGTCGATGAACACCGTGCCTTCGCGCGCGGCCGGTACGATGTCGCCATAGACGCTCAGCACATGCTTGCCGGCGGGCAGCATTGTGATGACGATGTCCGCCGCCTTGACGGCCTCCACGGCGCTTCCGGCAACCGAAACGCCGTTGTCGCGCGCGGTGGCCAGATTGTCCTCGAGGAGGTCGAACCCGTGCACCGTGTGGCCGGCCTTGACGAGATTTGCGGCCATGGGGTTGCCCATGTTGCCGAGGCCGATGAATGCAATGGTGGTCATTTCGTCAGTTCCTCCCGATCAGGTGACGGGCGATGATGACCCGCATAATCTCGTTGGTGCCTTCCAGGATCTGGTGCACGCGCAGGTCACGCACCAGCTTCTCGACGCCATATTCATGCAGGTAGCCGTAGCCGCCGTGGATCTGCAGCGCATCGTTTGCGATGTCGAAGCAGGTATCGGTGACGAACCGCTTGGCCATCGCCGACCATTTGCTTGCGTCGGGCGCCTTTCGGTCCAGCTTGGCGGCAGCCGCATACAGGAGCACGCGAGAGGCCTGAAGGTCCGTCTCCATGTCGGCGAGCTTGAACTGCAGCGCCTGGAACTGGTCGATCGTCCGGCCGAAGGCCTGACGCTCGCCTGCATAGGCCAGCGCCTTGTCGAGCGCGGCCTGCGCGCCGCCCAGCGAGCAGGCAGCGATGTTGAGACGGCCGCCGTCGAGACCGGCCATGGCGATGCCGAAGCCGGCGCCTTCGCCCGACAGGAGGTTTGCTGCCGGCACGCGGCAATCCTCGAGGATCACCTGCCGTGTCGGCTGCATGTGCCAGCCCATCTTGCTTTCGCTGGGGCCGAACGACAGACCAGGCGCGTCCTTGGGCACGACGAAGGTCGAGATGCCCTTCGGGCCGTCCTCGCCGGTGCGGACCATGACGACGTAGAGATCGGAATCGCCGGCGCCGGAGATGAACTGCTTGGCGCCGTTGAGGATATACTCGTCACCGTCCTTCACGGCGCGCGTCCGCAAAGCGGCCGCATCTGACCCGGAGCCGGGTTCCGTCAGGCAGTAGCTTGCCAGCCACTCCATCGACGTCATCTTGGGGAGAAAGCGCTGCCGCTGTTCGTCGGAGCCGAACAGGTCGACCATCCAGGCCGCCATGTTGTGGATCGAGATCATCGAGGAGAAGCCGGGACAGGCTGCGGCCAGAGCTTCGAAGATGAGCACGGCGTCCAAGCGGCCGAGGCCGGATCCGCCGACATCCTCGCGGATGTAGATTCCGCCGAAGCCGAGCGCGCCGGTCTCGCGGATCACGGCGGATGGAAAAAAGCGCTCGCGGTCCCAGTCGAGCGCATAGGGCGCGACCCTGTCGGCGGCGAAGCCCGCCGTCATCTCCTGAATGGCGCGCTGGTCCGGGTTGAGTTCAAACTGATTGGCTGTCGCGTCGAGTGCGGCGTCCATGACGTCCTCCCTGGAGTCGATTGTGGACTTGACCTCCAATCTAGCCCATTGGGAAACCTGCGCAACGTGCCACCCCGCAAAGGCGCTGTGCGCCAAAGCGACAACGGAGAGTGCAAAATGTCGACTGCCCGCAAGGCCCGCGGCATCATGCTTCAGGGAACGGGATCGGACGTCGGCAAGACGGTGCTCGTCGCGGGCCTGTGCCGCGCGGCGCGCAACAGGGGCCTTTCCGTGCGACCCTTCAAGCCACAGAACATGTCGAACAATGCCGCCGTGGCGGATATCCCCGGGTCGGCCATGGGCGGCGAGATAGGGCGCGCGCAGTGGCTCCAGGCACTGGCCTGTGGCGCTCCCGCCAGCGTGGACATGAATCCCGTCCTTCTCAAGCCGCAGAGCGATGTCGGCGCTCAGGTGGTGGTGCACGGGAAAATGATCGGTGACGCCGTCGCGCGCGACTATCAGACCCTCAAGGCCTCGCTGATGGCGGCGGTGTTGGAGTCGTGGACGAGGCTGTCCCGTGATGCAGACCTCGTGGTGGTGGAGGGGGCAGGCTCTCCGGCGGAAATCAACCTGCGGGACAACGACATCGCCAATATGGGTTTCGCCACGCGCGCGGACGTGCCAGTGGTGCTCGTGGGCGACATCGACCGGGGCGGCGTCATTGCGTCGATCGCCGGGACGCATCTCATCCTTCCCGACGAGGACCGGCGCATGATCGTCGGTTACCTGATCAACAAGTTTCGCGGTGACGTGACGCTGTTCGATGACGGCCTCAAGGCGATTGGCGGCTACACCGGTTGGCGTTCGTTCGGTGTGGTGCCGTGGCTGCGCGAGGCGGCACTTCTGCCTTCGGAAGATGCGGTGGTGCTGGAGCGCGCGGCGAGGGGCGATGGACCGGCCTGCAAGGTGGCGGTGCCGATGCTGTCACGAATCGCCAATTTCGACGATCTCGATCCACTGAAGGCGGAGCCCGAGGTGGAAGTCGTGTTTGTGCCGCCAGGCCAACGATTGCCTCGCGACGCGGCGCTGGTGGTCCTGCCGGGGTCCAAGGCGACGATTGCCGATCTGGCGATGGTGCGTGACAATGGCTGGGACGACGACCTTGCGGCCCACAGAAGGCGTGGCGGACGCATCATTGGCCTGTGCGGCGGCTACCAGATGCTCGGCCGCCTGGTTTCGGATCCCCACGGTATTGAAGGTGGCGGCAGCGTCGCGGGGCTGGGGCTTCTGGATGTCGAAACCGTGCTGGAGCCGGAAAAGACGGTACGCAACGTAGAGGCGCGTTCGGTCATCCATGACGAACCATTGTCCGGCTACGAAATCCATCTCGGCCGCACTGTAGGGCCGGATACTCTTCGGCCGGCTGTGACGATCGACGGAGTGCCAGATGGCGCCGTGTCGGCCGACGGGCGCGTCTGGGGCACGTATCTCCACGGCATCTTCGGCGCAGACCGGTTCCGGCGCAAAGTTCTGGCCGAGCTTGGTGTGCGTGGCAACGGTGTCGACTACCGCGCAGGCATCGAGCAGGCGCTCGATGCCTTGGCCGCCCATCTCGAGCGGCATGTCGATGTGGATGGGCTGCTCGCCGCGGCGCGGTGAGTTCAGGCCTTTTCGATCGCCTTTGGCCAATAGGTTCCGAAACACCAGACGTTGCCTTCCGGATCGCGGCAGATGAATTCGCGGCTGCCGTAATCGCGATCCGTCGGGCCCTGCTCGATCGTCGCGCCAGCCTTGCTGACGCGTTCAAACAGCGCGTCGAGGTCGTCTACCGCGATATAGAGAGATTTGCCGCCCTGATCGCCGGCACGGCCGACCATCTCGCCATAGGTATCCGTCTTGTCGTCGCCGCACATGATCATGGACGAGCCGAAGGCGAGTTCGGCATGATCAACCTTACCGTCTGCCCCGTCGTAGCGCGCATGCACTTCGAAACCGACGACACTCGTCAGCCAGTCGATCATTCGCGCCGCGTCGCGAAAGCGAAACGTGGGGAAGATGCGTGGCGGTTCGGAAGGCGAATAGGTGGACATCACTTGCTCCTTGTCCTTGCGTGAAGACAAGCATGATGTGTCACGTCGGTTCCAATAGCTTGAAGGAATGTAACCTGTCGCTCAACGTGCCGCTGCAGACAGCCATGCGGAAGGCGTGGTGCCGGAGAAGGCCCGGAATTCGCGCGTCAGATGTGCCTGGTCGGCGTAGCCGCAGGCGGCGGCAATCTCGGCCCAGCCGTTTTCCTCGCCGCCGGACGCAAGCCTCTGCGCGTTCATGAACCGGGCGATACGCGCGACCTGCTTTGGCGGCAGGCCGAATTCATCATGAAAGCGCGAGGCCAGATGCTTGCGGCTCCAACCAAGGTGATCGGCAAGGTTTCCGATCGTGGCACGCCCTGCCGACGCGACAATTCGATCATAGGCCCAACCAGTCGGCGATGGCCGGGCCGACGGCATTCCCAATCTCGCCTGCAAGAACGCTTCGGCAAGCTCCAGACGTCGGTCCCAATCGTCTTCCTCACCCAGTTGATGGCGCAAGCGATCGAGGGATTTGTCGCCGAGATCGCCGAGGCCAACCATGCGCTCCGTCAGTTCGCTCATCGGCATTCCGAAGAAGCGCCTGGCGCCGCGCGGCGTCAATGTGATCTCGAGGCATGAACACGCGCCCGCCGAGATGATGTTTGCCGGCGCAAGGCACAGGCCGGCGGTGAAGCTGTGAAAACCGTCATCTCGCGTCGGTGCTCGGCCCAGCGCAATCTCGAACGGATCGGAAAAGCCGATAAGCAGGGGCACAACGAGCGATGCGGTCTCGACCTGACGGATCGACGTGCCGGAAAGCTCGCGATAGAGTGCGATGTCGAGCACCAGGCCTTCCAGTTCGCGCGGCGGCGGTACCTTGAGCAACGTGAACGTGTCGGTCGAGACTACGGTCGCGTCCGGTCGCCTGGAAATCGCTGCAAGAAGCGGTTCTTTTGTCATTGCCTTCAATCGTAGCGCAAAGACCGAACGTGCGCGAGGCTCAGTCGAGCAGCAGCCTTATCGCCAGCACCACGCAGGTTATCACCAGCAGGGGCTTGATCAGCCTGGCGCCGTTTTTCATCGCCAGGCCCGCGCCGACCCGTGCGCCGAGAAACTGGCATGCGCCCATCATGATGCCGATTTGCCAGGAAACCACGCCGGCATACGCGAAGAACGCAAAGCCGCCGAGGTTCGACGCGAGGTTGAGCAGTTTGGTGTGCGCGGTCGCCTTGAGCACGCCGTATCCGGCAAGCGCCACGAACGACAGCATGAAGAAGGAGCCGGTGCCCGGGCCAAAGACGCCGTCGTAGAAGCCGATGACCGGCACGATCATCAGTCCGAACAGGAACGGCGACAGGCGCTCCGCGCGGTCGACGTCGTCCATGTTGGGCTTGAAGGCGAAGTAGACCGCGATCACGATCAGCATCGGAGGCAGCGCGGCATGCAGCCATTCGCCTGGCAACACGGTCGCCAAAGCCGCGCCGCAGAAGGCGCCCAGGAACGACATTACCGCAGCCGGTAGCTGCTTGCGCAGGTCGACATGTCCCTTGGAGGCGTAGGCGATGGTAGCCGAGGCCGCGCCAAACAGACCCTGCAGCTTGTTTGTACCCAGCGCCTGGACGGGCGAGAACCCAGCCAGCAACAGCGCCGGCACGGTGATGAGGCCGCCACCTCCGGCAATCGAATCGATGAAGCCGCCAAGGAAAGCGGCAACCGCGAGAAGCAGGATGAGTTCGGTTGCGAGATCGGAGAACATGTGGGCTGCCGCGCGAGATGGTAAGCCGCTTGCAACATAACGCGGTGCTATCCGCAAGCCCGATTACGCGGTAGCGTCGCAGTCAGGCGATTCCGTTGAGGAAGGCAGATATGGCTTTTGAGTTGTTTTCCAGAATAACCGAGCTGTTCGAAGGCGACCCCGCAGTGCGCCGGGTTGCGGAGGACCCGGCCCTGTCCGCCGAAATCCTGCTGCTGTTTCGCATGGTGCTTGCGGATGGGGCCGTCGAGCAAGCGGAACTCGACACGCTGAAGCGGATTTGCGCCGATGCGTTCGGCATCGGCGAGGAGAGTTTCTCCAAGGTGATGCGCTACCTTCAGGACTATGGCTACGAGACCGATACCGCGCAGGCGCTATCGACGTTCCGTGGCTATCCCCGTGAACGGCGCGTAGAGCTTGCACGGCATCTTGCCGAGATCGCCAAGGCGGATCGGCAACTGAACGAGCGTGAGGTGCGGCTGCTTGCCCGGACGCTCGAGGTGCTGCAACTCGATCCAAATGAACTGGCAATAGGCCTGCCTACGGTCTGAAGGCGCTCGAGCAGCTTCGCCAAGCGTCAGCCCTGTTCGACAAGCCGCTTGCGCAGGGCGCGTTGCAGGTCTGGCGCCGCGGCGACGAGCGCCTTGGCCGCATCCGACTGCGGATGATCCAGCACGTCTCCGGTCTTGCCTTCCTCGACGATCCTTCCGTCGTGCATCACCATGACGTCGTCGGTGATGGCGCGCGCCACCGTCAGGTCATGGGTGATGAACAGGTAGGAGACGCCCAGCCGCTGGTTCAGGTCGGCGAACAGATCTAGAACCTGGGCGCGGATGGAGACATCGAGCGCGGATACCGGCTCGTCCGCCACGATCAGCTTCGGCCGTGTGATGATGGCGCGTGCGATCGAGATGCGCTGCCGCTGGCCGCCGGAAAATTCATGCGGATACTTGTCCATGTCGGCAGGTTGCAGGCCGACCTCGTGAAGCGCCTGCGAAACCATTTCGCGACGCTCAGCGGGTGAGGGCGCCTTTTCCAGGAGATGCAGCGGTTCGGCCACCAGCCGCTCGACCTTGTGGCGAGGATTGAACGATCCGTACGGGTCCTGGAAGACCACCTGCATCTTGCGGCGATGGGGTTTCAGCTCGGCCTCATCGAGGCTGCTCACGTCTGCGCCGTCGAGGCGGATGCTGCCTGCCGTCGGCTTGTCCAGGGCCAGGATCAGGCGTGCGAGGGTGGACTTGCCGCAGCCTGAACGCCCGACGAGCGCGACCGACTGGCCCTCAATGATCGAAAACGAAACGCCGTCGACGGCGCGGAAAGGCTCTGCCTTGCGCAACAGCGAGGCACGGCGGCCGGGATAGTCGCGGACCACATTGTCGACGGACAGAAGCGGTGCGGCCGTGGATGGTCCTGCCGCTTCATGTGTGCGACGCTGCGGCACGTGCATTGAGGCCAGCGCGAGCTGGCGCGTATAGGGATGCGCCTGCTCGGTCAGCGTGCGGGCTGTCTCGCCATCTTCCATCACCTCGCCGTGGCGCATGATGGTGATGCGATCGGCCATGTCGGCGACGACCGCGAGGTCGTGCGAGATCAGCAGCAGGCCCATCCGGCGCTCATCGACCAGGTCGCGCAGCAATTCGAGGATCTGCTTCTGGAGCACGACATCGAGCGCCGTAGTCGGTTCGTCGGCGATCAGAAGTTTCGGCTTGAGGGCGCAGGCGATCGCGATGACGACCCGCTGGCGCTGGCCGCCGGACAATTGATGGGGAAAGCGGTTCAGCGGAAATTTCGTCTGCGGCAAGCCCACCCGGTCGAGAATTTCGCGGGCGGTCGCTTCGGCATCGGCACGGTTGGCTCCCGTATGCCAGCGGATGCCCTCGGCCACCTGCTCGCCGATCGTCTTGACGGGATTGAGCGCGGTCATCGGCTCCTGGAACACCATGCCGATTTCGTTGCCGCGCAGCCGGTTCATCGCCGTTTCGGGCGCGGCAAGCAGGTCGATGCCGTCGAAGGTGACGCGTCCCTTTGCAGATGCCGCATGCGGCAGCAACTGCATCACGGTTAGCGCGGTCATCGACTTGCCCGAGCCGGATTCGCCCACCAGGCCGAGCACCTCGCCCTGGCCAAGAGTCAGGTCGATATCCTTCAGGATCGGCGTGCCGCCGATGTCGAGGCGCAGGTTTTCGATCTCGAGCAGGCTCATCGCTGGCGCCTCAGCTTCGGGTCGAGTACGTCGCGCAGCCCGTCGCCGAGCAGGTTCAGCCCGAGCACGGTGATGACGATGGCGAGGCCGGGAAAGATCGCCAGATGCGGGGCGACCATCATGCGGGTCTGCGCGTCGAACAGCATGCGGCCCCATGACGGCATGGGTGGCTGGGCGCCGAGGCCAAGATAGGACAGGCCCGCTTCGGCAAGGATGCCGAGTGCGAACTGGATCGTTCCCTGGACCAGCAGGATGGAGACGATGTTCGGCAGGATGTGCTCGATGGTGATCAACGCCCTGCCTTTTCCGGAGGCTCGCGCCGCCAGCACATATTCGCGCGGCCACAACGATAGCGCGCCCGCACGCGCCACGCGGGCGAACACCGGAACGTTGAAGATGCCGATCGCGATGATCGCGTTGACGGCGCCCGGGCCGAAGATCGCGGTGATCATCACCGCGGAAAGCAGTGCTGGAAAGGCGAAGACGACGTCATTGAAGCGCATCAGCACTTCATCGACCCAGCCGCCGCGCGCGGCAGCCCAGCAGCCGAGCGGCACGCCCAGGCCCATGCCGATGCCGACGGCAACCACCGCGACAGCGATCGAATTCCTGGCACCGATCATGATCATCGACAGGATGTCACGGCCAAAATGGTCGGTGCCGAACAAGTGCTGGCCCGACAGCCCCTTCATCCGGTCGGCGACGATGAGGTTGGTGATGTCGTACGGCGTCCAGACGAAGGAGGCGAGCGCCATGGCGGCGATCAGCGCCGTGATGACGAAGCCGACGAGGAACGAGCGATTGGCAAAGGCCTGCCGGATCACCGTGCGCCAGCCCGTTGGCTCCATTGGCAGAGGCTCGGCGCTCACGTGCGCACCCGCAGGCGCGGATCGACCACCGCGTAGAGGATGTCGACGATGATGTTGACGACCACCACGCTTGCCACGAGCAGCATGATGACACCTTCGACGACGATCAGGTCTCGCTGGGTGATTGCCTGGAACACCAGACGGCCGAGGCCAGGCAGGTAGAACACGTTCTCGATGATGATCGTGCCGGCGAGAAGGAACGAGAATTGAAGTCCCATGATGGTGAGCACCGGGATCATCGCATTGCGCAGCGCATGGCGCCACAGCACGTATTGGCGCGGCATGCCCTTAGCGCGTGCGGTACGGATGTAATCCTCGCCAAGTACCTCCAGCATGGCCGACCGGGTCACGCGGGCGAGGATGGCCGCTTGCGGCAGCGCCAGCGCCAGCGATGGCAGTAGGAGCGATTTGAGCGCGGGCCAGATGCCATTGCCCCAGCCGGGAAATCCACCGGCAGGCACCATGCGCAGCCACACTGCGAAGACGTAGATCATCAGCAGCGCGAACCAGAAATTCGGCACCGCGACTCCCACTTGCGCAAGGCCCATGGAGGCTGTGTCGCCAACCCTGCCACGGCGCGCCGCAGCAAAAATGCCGACGGGGATCGCGATCGCGGTCGACAGGATGAGTGAAATGATAGCCAGAGGCAGCGAGACGATCACGCGTTCGGTAATCAGTTCGATGACGGGGGACGAGTAGGTGAAGGATCGACCAAAATCGCCGACCAGCATCCCGCCGATCCAGGAAAAATAGCGCAGCAGCACGGGATCGCCGAGCCCCATCTGCTCGCGCATGGCGGCAAGCGCCTCGGGCGTCGCGTTCATGCCCAGCATCAGCAGCGCCGGGTCGCCAGGGAGGATTTCCAGCACCGAGAACACCACGACCGAGGCGATGAGCAGCGTCAGGAAACCGATGCCGATACGTTTGAGGAGAAAGGCGGTCATGAGTTGCCGGATGGGTTTCCCTCCCCCTCGAAAGGGGGAGGGATGAGCGTTGCTATTCGGTCCAGTGAACCTTGGTCAGGTCAGCGACCGAAAGTGGCCAGTTTTCCCACATGCCCTCGAGCTTGGCGTCCCAGACGCCGATCTTGGGCAACTGGAAGAGGAAGCCGACGGCCGCGTCCTCGGCGAGGATGCGCTGCGCCTGGCCGTAGAGTTCATTGCGCTTGGCCTCGTCAGCGGTCACGTCGAGTTCTTCCATCACGGCGTTGAACTCTGGGTTCTCGTACTGGAAGTAATAGTCGGGCCGGGCATAGATGCCGATGTCGTTCGGCTCGACATGGCTGACGATCGAGAGATCGTAGTTCTTCTCCGTGAACACCTGGGTCAGCCAGTCAGCCCATTCGAGGGGAATGATCTCGAGATTGATACCGACCTGGCGTAGCTGCGAAGCGATGATCTGGCCACCGTCGCGGGCGTAGCCGGGAGGCGGCAGCTTGAGCGTCGCGGAAAACCCGTCCGGATAGCCTGCCTCTGCCAGCAGTTCCTTCGCCTTCTCCGGATCATAGGGATAGGTGCCGGTGAGGTCGACATAGGCCGGATTGTGGGGCGCAAAGTGCGAGCCGATCGGCGTGCCGAGGCCGGGCGGGATGCCCTGGATAATCTCGTCGCGGTTGAGCGCGTGGGCGATGGCCTGGCGTACTTCCAGCTTGTCGAAGGGTTCCTTCTTGTTGTTGGTCGAAAGCACTGTCTCGCCCTCGGTCGAGCCTATAACCACCTCGAAGCGCGGATCGGCCTCGATCATCGGCAGTGAATCGCCGACCGGCATGTTGGAGAAGGCGTGAACGTCGCCGGACAGCAGGGCAGGGACCGCGGCTGCCGCGTCCGGGATGATCCGGAACTCGGCGCGCTCCAGTGCGACTTCTTCACCCCAGTAGTCCGGGTTCTTCACCAACGTGATCGACGATCCCTTTGCCCAGTTGTCGAACTTGAAAGGGCCGGTGCCGATCGGCGTTTCCTTGTTGCCATCGGCGGAGGCCGGCGAGACAATCGCCGCTTCTCCCCAGCCCATGTTCCAGAGGAAACCGCCCTGCGGGTTCTTCAGGTTGATCACGACGGTCGCGGGATCGATGACTTCAACGCTCTCGATGGCCGAATAGAGACCCTTTTGAGGGTTGACCGAATCTTCGGCCATGGCACGATCGATGGAGAACTTCACGTCATCGGCGCTGAAGTCGGCGCCATCGTGGAATTTGACGCCGGTGTGCAGCTTGAAGGTATAGACCTTGCCGTCGTCTGAAATTTCCCAGCTCTCGGCGAGGCCGGGCTGCACCGCGCCGTCCGGGCCGATCCGGGTGAGGCCTTCAAAGATATTGGCGTAACCCACTTCCTTGATCGCGGCGGCGGCGCCGGCGGTCGGATCGAGGTGCGGCGGCTCCAACACCATGCCGATGATGACATCGGTGCGCTGGGCCATCGCCGATGTCGATGCTGCCAGCGCCAGCGCGGCGGCAAGAACGACGGACTTAAGAAGCTTCATGACTGTCTCCCATTGAAATCCTGTTGGCGGCGATCAAAGCGCGAATCCGCCGGTGAGTAAATCGGCTTTATTTCGCCAACGCCGCTGAAAAGCATTGCGATTTTCGCCGCTCCGTTGCGGCGCTGAGCCTGCATCACGTCATGTGCCGCGAAGCAGGGTGTTCAGGCTAAGCGCCATCACCTTTGCCGATTCAACCATGTCCTCGATACCGACCCATTCGTCGGGACGATGGGCGAGATCGAGGATGCCTGGACCATAGGCGATGCATTCGAACAGATGGCCGATGCGGGCGATGTGCTTCTGGTCGTAGGTGCCCGGCGAGATGACATATTCAGGCTCGCGATCAAAGATCGCGCGGATGCCGTCTGCGACAGCCGTCACGACGGGGGCGTCGCGGTCGGTCATTGTCGGCTGCACTTCCATCACGTCACGGATCGAATAGTCGAATTTCGGGCGTTCCCGCTTCAGCCGGTCGAGGATCGTCGTCACCTCTCCCTTCACCTCGTCGATCTTTTCCTCGAGCAGGAAACGACGATCGATCACCGTGCGGCACGAATCGGCGACATTCGGCGAGGGCAGGCCTGGGAAGAAGTCTTCGGTCTGGCCACCATGAATCGAGTTGATGTTCATCGTCGAGCGCCGCGCGCCTTCCGGCACAACCGGCATCACGGTCTGCTTGCGGTCCAGCGCGGGGAAGAGTTCTTCCTCGAACGCGTCGAGCACGGCACCCATGTGGCGGATGGCGGAGTCGCCAAGGAACGGCATCGAGCCGTGGGCGATGGAGCCCTTTGTCTCGATCTCGGCCCACCAGACGCCGCGATGGCCGAGACAAATCCGATCCTTGTTCAGCGGTTCGGGAATGATCACGTGGTCGACGCGCGGTTTCGAAAAGAAGCCTTTCGATGCGAGATAGGCAACGCCGCCGAAACCGCCCGATTCCTCGTCGACCGTGCCTGAAATCTCGATCGCACCGGGAAAATCGGGGAATACTTCCATGAAGGCTTCAGCCGAGATGATGGAGGCGGCGAGCCCGCCCTTCATGTCGCAGGCGCCGCGCCCGTAGACGCGGCCATCCTTCACGTCGCCTCCGAACGGATCGACCGTCCAGCCGTCACCTGCCTCGACGACGTCGATGTGCGAATTGAAATGCACCGTCTTGCCCGGCGTACGCCCATCGAAGCGCGCGACGACGTTGGTGCGCGGATATCTGTCGCTGTCGCCGGGCGTGCCTTCGCCGCGTATGAGTTCGGTCTCGAAGCCGCTCTTCCTAAGCCGCTGCGCGATATATTCGGCGCAGGGCGTATATGCCTCGCCCGGCGGGTTGATCGTCGGAAAGCGAATGAGTTCTGCGGTGAGTGCCACGAGATCATCGCGGCGGCGTTCGATCGCCTGGAAAAGCTTGTCGTTCATCGCCGCAATTGAGCAGGTGGAGAGCAGGCCTGACAAGGTGCTCATTTTGGTCCAGGCGGATTCTTTGTATCGATTTAGATGACGCGTCGGTGGCCGGCCAAACTTTGTTAGGAAATTGAAGCGAGACTGCCGTCCGGACGATTAAGGATGACGGACGGGGCTGCGTGTCATGAATTGGGTGTTGGGTCTGTCTTGCGGGCTGGTGCTGCTGTGCTCATCAGCTTCTGCCCAGGCGTCGAGTCTCGTCGCACGGGTCGACGTCGCGGCGCAGAAAATGGTCGTGCTGCAACATGGCAAGGTGCTGTATGAATGGCCGGTCTCGACCGCGCGCACAGGCTACGCGACGCCGCGCGGCGAGTTCAGGCCGCAGCGCATTCACAAGATGTGGCATTCGCGCACATACGACAACGCCCCGATGCCCTACGCGGTCTTCTATGATCGCGGCTGGGCTGTGCACGGGACCAACGCCGTGAGCCGTCTTGGAACGCCTGCCTCGCATGGATGCGTGCGGCTGGAAACGACCAATGCCGAAATCTTCTATTCTCTGGTCCGCAAGGTGGGTGCCGGCAATACGCGGATCATCGTGGAGAACTGATCCCGGCAGTCGGCGGCAAAATATTCCACTGATTGTCCGACTGAAGGCATTTCAATCCAAGCCCGTCTTGCATAGACCTGATGCTTGAGGAGCATTCAGGCATGGCGCAGCATCAGCTCGATCTGTCCAGACCCATTTCGGACGAGGTCCGCAAGACGACTTGCTACATGTGCGCGTGCCGCTGCGGCATCGACGTGCACCTCAAGGACGGCAAGATCCGCTACATCGAGGGTAACCGCGATCATCCGGTCAATCGTGGCGTGCTATGTGCCAAGGGGTCGGCCGGCATCATGCAGCATTACGCGCCGGCGCGCCTTGACTCGCCATTGCTGCGCACAGGCCCGCGCGGATCGGGACAGTTCAGGAAGATATCCTGGGACGAGGCGCTTGCGCTTGCCACGTCATGGCTGGGCGAGGTGCGCGACAGAGACCCGAAGAAACTCGCCTTCTTCACGGGTCGCGACCAGTCGCAGTCGCTGACGGGCTACTGGGCACAGCAGTTCGGTACGCCCAACTACGCAGCACATGGCGGCTTCTGCTCGGTCAACATGGCCGCGGGTGGGATCATGACCATCGGCGGCGCATTCTGGGAGTTCGGGGCGCCCGATTGGGACCGCACCAAGCTGTTCGTGATGTTCGGCGTGGCAGAAGACCATGATTCCAACCCGATCAAGATGGGAATCTCGAAGCTCAAGACGCGCGGCGCACGCTTCGTCTCGGTCAATCCGGTACGAACCGGCTATTCGGCGGTTGCCGACAACTGGATCGGCGTGCGGCCGGGGACGGACGGGCTGCTGATCCTGGCCGTCGTGCACGAACTCCTGAAGGCGCGCCGTATCGATATCGATTACCTCATGCGCTATTCCAACGCGCCATGGCTGGTGGTGGACGCGCCAGGCACAGCCGATCACGGCCTGTTCGCGCGCGACAAGGACGGCAAGCCGCTTGTGTGGGAGACCGTCACCGAACGGACCGTGCCGGCGGCAAGTCGTGGTGCGCGAGCAGCCCTGTCGGGGCGGTACGAACTGCCGGACGGCAGGGCGGCCGTTCCGGTGTTCCAGTTGCTGGCTGAGGAATATCTCGACCCCAAGCATGCGCCCGAGGCGGTGGCCGAAACGATTGGTGTATCGTCCGACGTCATTCGAGGCCTGGCCAGCGAGATCGGACGCGTTGCATTCGAGGAAACGATCGAGATCCATCAGCCGTGGACCGACATCCATGGCGAGCGGCACCAGAGTTTTTTTGGCAGGCCGGTCTCCTTTCACGCGATGCGCGGTATTTCTGCCCATTCCAATGGGTTCCAGACCGCGCGTGCGCTTCACATGCTGCAGGTGCTGATCGGTGCGGTGGACTGCCCGGGCGGGTTCAGGTTCGAGCCGCCTTATCCGAAGCCCGTTTCCGCGCATCCGCGCCCGCACGGCAAGGCGGAGCATTTCGGTTCGAACCAGCCGCTTTCAGGCCCGCATCTTGGCTTTCCGCTCGGCCCCGAAGACCTGCTCGTTGACGAGGAAGGCCGACCGTCGCGCATCGACAAGGCGTTTTCCTGGGAAGCTCCGCTTTCCGCGCATGGGCTGATGCACATGGTGATCGCCAATGCCCATGCCGGCGATCCCTATCCGATCGATGTGCTGTTCCTCTACATGGCGAACATGGCGTGGAACTCGTCGATGAACACGGCCGGCGTCATCCGGATGCTGGAAGACAAGGACGAGGCGACCGGGGAATACCGCATTCCGAAGATCATCTATTCAGACGCGTATTCGTCGGAAATGGTCGCCTATGCCGACCTCGTGTTGCCCGACACGACCTATCTGGAGCGCCACGACTGTATCTCGCTGCTCGATCGACCGATCAGCGAGCCTGACAGCGTCAACGACGCGATACGCTGGCCGGTGCTCGAACCTGACCGCGACGTGCGCGCCTTCCAGAGCGTGTTGATCGATCTGGGCGCGCGACTGCGGCTGCCCGGTTTCGCCGACAATCGCGGCAATGCAATCTACAAGAATTATGCCGACTACATCGTCCGCCACGAGCGGCGGCCGGGCATCGGTCCGCTCGCCGGGTTCCGCGGCAGCGACGGGACACGAACGGGCAGGGGGGCGAGCAATCCTGAGCAATTGAAGCGCTACATCGAGAATGGCTCGTTCTTCTCGGCCCACATTCCGCCGGAGGCGCAGTTCTTCAAGCATGCAAATGCCGCCTATCAGGACTTCGCCGTCAGGATGGGATTTTTCGACACGCCGCAGCCGGTGACGTTCCAGCTCTATTCCGAAGAACTGCAGAAGTTCAGGCTTTCCGCAGAAGGTGTTCGGGAACCGGTTGCCCCCGAGCAGCATCGCGACCGGATACTCGCGGCGTTCACGCCGCTTCCCATGTGGTATCAGCCGCTTGAAGAAGCAGGCGTCGATGCCGAGGCGTTTCCCTATCATGCCATCACCCAGCGGCCGATGGCGATGTATCACTCATGGGGCTCGATGAATGCGTGGCTGAGGCAGATTCACACAAAGAACCGGCTCTATGTGCCTGGAGAGATTTGCGAAAGATATGATCTGAAAGACGATGACTGGGTATGGCTCACGTCGCATCATGGGCGCATCAAGGTCCAGATCGCCCGCACGGAAACGTCAAATCGCGATACCATGTGGACCTGGAATGCGATCGGCAAGCGTGGACGGGCGTGGGGGCTGGATGGCGACGCGCCAGAGGCGACGAAGGGATTCCTGCTGAACCACCTTATCCATGAGCTTCTTCCGCCGAAGGCCGACGGCATGCGCTGGTCCAACTCGGATCCGGTGACCGGGCAGGCAGCATGGTATGACCTGCGGGTGCGGATAGAGAAGGCCGAGGCGGGCGAACTGAGCGAACCGCAATTCCAGCCGGTCGAAGGCCGCGTCGAGACGCCGGAAGAACTCCGCTACGGGCAGGAGTGGGGCGAATGAGGGAGATGACTGTGCTCGACGTTGCCCCCCTCTGTCCTGCCGGACATCTCCCCCACAAGGGGGGAGATCAGCTTTCACCATGCGTTGCATCCGTTCTGCGGTGCCGTGGATTGGCGGAAACAGGCGCGACAGCCAATCTCCCCCCTCGTGGGGGAGATGTCCGGCAGGACAGAGGGGGGCAACGTCGAGCACTGCAATCTGCATCCTCACCCTGCCGCGTCCCTGCCTTACGGGGGATCCCGCGGCCATGACCTCGCTTCCAACCCAGCCGAGCCCCAAGAAACTCGGGCTCGTCATCGACCTCGATGTCTGCGTCGGCTGCCACGCGTGCGTGGTTTCCTGCAAGGAATGGAACACAGGCGGCTATGGCGCAGCGTTGTCCGATCAGGACCCTTACGGCGCAGACGTATCCGGCACGTTCCTCAACCGCGTTCACTCCTTCGAGGTGGTGCCGGAGGGCGGCGAGGTGGTCGGGGAGGTGGGGCTGGCCCGCATCGTGCATTTCCCCAAATCCTGCCTGCATTGCGAGGATGCGCCCTGCGTCACCGTCTGTCCGACGGGGGCCTCATACAAGCGCGGCGAGGACGGCATCGTGCTCGTCGACGAGGACATGTGCATCGGCTGCGGGCTGTGCGCCTGGGCGTGTCCATACGGCGCACGCGAGATGGACCTGGCCGCCGGCGTGATGAAGAAGTGCACGCTTTGCGTCGACCGGATCTACAACGAGACCATCGACGAGATCGATCGTGTGCCGTCCTGCGTGCGCACCTGCCCCACAAACGCGCGGCATTTCGGCGACCTGGCCGACCCCGCGTCCGAGGTTTCGCGCATGGTGGCGGCGCGTGGCGGCATGGACCTGATGCCGGAGCAGGGCACGAAGCCGGTCAACAAATACCTTCCGCCGCGCCCCAAGCCGTCTTTGGCCTCCTCGCCGCGGCCTGCTTCGCAGGATACCTCCGGCGCCACTGGCTTCTTCGCCTGGGTCGACCAGATGCTGGACCGGATCTGAACCTGAATGCATCCGGCACTGTCGATCATCGTCTTCACGACCGTTTCGGGCCTCGGCTATGGTCTCGCTGCCGCCTTGGGCGCCGGCTTTCTCGACCCGGCTCATGTGTCGACCAAGCTGGCGCATCTGCTTGCTCTTGCGCTCATCGGCGGCGGCCTCATGTCGTCGACGCTGCACCTGCGCAATCCGCAGCGCGCCTGGCGGGCATTCTCACAATGGCGTTCGAGCTGGCTGTCACGTGAAGGCGTGATGGCGGTGGCGACATTCGCGCCGCTATGCATTTCGGCCGCCGCAGCGATCTTCCAGTCGCGGTATCTGCCGGTCATCGGCATGCTGGGAGTCGTTGGATCCGTGATCACCGTCTACTGCACCTCCATGATCTACGCATCGCTGAAGGCGGTGCAGACATGGCATACGCCGCTGACACCTGCCTGCTATCTGCTGTTTTCGGCTGCGGGCGGCAGCCTGCTTGGTGCGTTCTTCCGGTTGGTGTCGGGTACGAGCGCACCGCTGCTTTTGGTGCTGGCTGCTCTGTTCCTCGCACTCGCGTGGGGTGTGAAATGGCTGTGGCGAAAAAATTCGCGCGAGGCAGTGCCGCTTTCGACGGCCGAGAGCGCCACGGGCCTTGGTACGATAGGGCAGGTCCGCCTGTTCGAAAGCCCGCACGTCAACGACAACTACCTCACCAGCGAGATGGGGTTTCGCGTCGCGCGCAAGCATGCCGACAAGCTGTTCGTGATTGCGGTTCTGGCCGGTGGCGCGCTCCCCGTGGCGCTCGCGCTGATCGTGCTCGCAACGGGTGCTACCGGTGCACTCGCGGCGATTGCGTTAGGCATCGCGGTGCTGAGCCATGGTCTCGGCATGCTGGTCGAGCGCTGGCTGTTCTTTGCCGAAGCGCGCCACGCGGTCATGAATTATTACGGCAGATAGGCTCTACATCTTCCAGCGCTTGTGGAACCACATCCATTGGCCAGGATGCTCGCGCACCCATCCCTCGACCGTGTCGTTGAGAAGCTGGGCTGTTCCTGGCACGTCGATCGTGCCTTTGTCGGTGCGCGGCAGTTCGAGCCTGTCGTAGATCTCCAGCCTGTAGCGGTTGCCTGGCAGGCGGATGGCGCGGGCAGGATAGACGTCGCAATCATACTGACGCGCCAGCTTGGCGACGAGCGGGCTGGTGTAGCACGGTCTGCCAAAGAACGTCGTCGGCACGCCCTTGTGGAATTTCTGGTCGACGAGCACGCCGATGTTTCCACCGCGTTCGAGAATGCGCGCCAGCGCGAAGGCGACGCCAGCACGTGACGCGAGAAGCTCGCCCATCGCGTCTGCTCGCGTCGAGAAGATGTATTTGGCGATATAGGGGTTGTTGGGCGCCCGGAAGAGGGCCGTGACCGGGAGGTCGAAGGCGGCGGCGGCAACGGGGAGCAGTTCGAAGTTGCCGGTATGGGCGGTGAAGAAGATGTGCGGTTTCTTGCTGTCGCGCACCCGGATGAAGGTTTCCTCGCCCACCACCTCGACGCGGCCGGTCTCGGCCGAACCGGGGACGAAATCGAACAGGCGGTCGAGGAAGACATATTCGCCGGCGAGCCGTGCCATGTTGCCCCACATGTCGGAGGCGATCGCCTGCAGTTCCTGTTCACTCTTTTCCGGGTAGGCGTGGCGAAGATTGTCCATCGCGACGCGATGGCGGCCAACCAAGGGGCCCAGCCGTCTGGCGACCCGGTCGGCAAAATCTAGCGCTCTGTCCGGGGGGAGGAGGCGCAAAAGCCAAAGCAGCCCCAGCGCCACCTGAGCGATCAGCCAGTATTCCACCTGCTTGAGGACGCGCAGGGTGCGCGCGACCAGAGGCCTGAGCAACGGCCGGCCTCTCTCGCTCATCAGCCGACCCGCAGGATGATCTTGCCGAAGACGTCGCGGCCTTCCATGCGCTCCAGCGCCTTGCCGATGCCGTCGAAACCAACCTCGGTATCGATGACGGGATGGACGATGCCTGCCGCCATCTTCTGCATCGCGTTTTGCATGTTTTCCATGCGACAGCCGAACGAACCGAAGATCTTGAGCTGCTGCTGAAAGAGCTGCATCAAATTCATGCTGGTCGAGACACCTGAAGTCGAGCCGCAGGTGACGAGCCTTGCGCCGCGCTTCATGCACAGCATGGAGCCGGCCCATGTATCGGCGCCGACATGCTCGAAGACGACGTCGACGCCCTTCTTCTTCGTCAGCTTGCGGGTTACGCCTTCGAAGCGATCCTCGCGATAATTGATGACGTGATCGGCGCCGAGGGCCTTGGCCTTCTCGATCTTTTCGTTGGAACCGACCGTGGTGATGACGGTGCAGCCCATCTTCTTGGCGAGCTGGATCGCGGCCGAGCCGATACCGGAACCGCCGGCGTGAACGAGAATCGTCTCGCCTGGCTGCAGCTTGGCGTTGTCGAACAGCATGTGCTCGACGGTGCCAAAGGTAACTGGGGCGACGGCGGCACCCACCGCATCGACGCCGGGAGGCGCCGGCACGAGCAGGCGCGCGGGCAGGTTGACCTTCTCCTGCGCGAAGCCATCAAGATGGAAGCCGTGGACCCCGGAGACATGCTCGCAGAGATTGTCGCGTTTCTCGCGGCAGTTCTTGCACAGGCCGCAGGTGCGCGCGCCGTAGATCGAGACAAGTTGACCAAGCGCCAGGCCCGATACGCCGTCGCCGATCGCGTCGATCTCGCCGGAAGCTTCCGCGCCGATGACCAGAGGCATCTTGCGTTTGGCGAACGCCATGCCGCGCCAGCCCCAGACATCGATATGGTTCAACGCCACCGCCTTGATTCGGACGGTGACCTCGCCATGGGCGGGTGGGGGAGGTGGAGGAAGATCGACGGCTTCGAGCCGCCGGTCTTCGACGAGTTGCAGTGCACGCATGAAATCTTATCCGCTGGCGGTCTTCAGTGTCGTGAGCGGACTAGACCGGTTCCCGCGTCATGACAAGGCATGCGTTCTGCCCGCCAAAGCCGAACGAGTTGGAAAGCACGCTGGAAACCTTCGCCTGCCGCCCGACATTCGGCACCACGTCCAGCTCGATCGCCGGGTCGGGGTTGTCGTAATTGATGGTCGGCGGAATGACGCCTTCCGACATCGTCAGCAGCGAAAACACGGCCTCGATCGCGCCGGCGGCCGACAGGGTGTGGCCGATCATCGACTTGTTGGACGAGATGGGTATCTGCTTCATCCGCTCGCCGAACACGGTGGAAAGCGACAGGTGTTCCATCTTGTCGTTTTCCGGCGTCGACGTGCCGTGGGCGTTGACGTAGTCGATCTCGCCATCGTCCAGCCCGGCGTCGGCCAGCGCCGCCTTCACCGCGGCAATCGCCGGCGAGCCGTCGGGCTTCGAACGGGTGCGGTGGAAGTCGTCGGCTTTCTCGCCGCAGCCTTTCAGCACGCCGAGAATGGTCGCGCCCCGCGCCTGCGCGCTTTCGAGCGATTCCAGCACGAGCGCTGCACCGCCTTCAGCCAGCACGAACCCGTCGCGATCCTTGGAAAACGGCTTGGATGCCTTTTCAGGACGTTCGTTCTGGGTGGACAGGGCCGAGAGCAGCGAGAAGCGGATGAGTGCTTCGGCGGTGGCCGATCCATCGGCACCGATCGACAGGGCGCGGTCGGCCTCGCCCCGGCGAATAGCCTCGACACCGAGCTGGATCGCAGTTGCTCCGGACGCGCATGCCGTCGACAGCGTCACGGGCAGGCCGCGCGTTCCGAAGCGATCCGCAAGCCGGTCCGCGATCGCACCGAACTGGGACGCCTCGAAGGTCTCCAGGCGCAATTGCTCGCGCGCCGCAGCCAGAAGCCGTTCATATACCGGCAATTCGAGGTCAGCGGTCTCGTAGAGTGCCAGGCGATCGTGCCAGTCCATCTCGACGGGCGGCGAGGCAAGGAAAAGCGGTCCGGTGAAGTCGCCGGTGTCGAAACCGGCACCGACGATCGCTTCGTCCGCCGCGAGTTCGGCCAGTTCATAGGTGAGGGCGCTGGCGCCCTTGTTGCTGGACGACAGGAAATCGACGGTGCCGGCTATCGTGGTGTTGAGATGGTCGGTCGGAAAGCGGGTAATAGGGTGGATACCCGATTTGCCAGCGGTGAGCGCCGCCCAGTTTTCCGATACGCCTCGGCCCAGAGACGTGACGACACCGACGCCGGTGACAACCACGATAGGCCTGCCCAAATGATCGGTGGTCGTGGCCATCAGGTACGTCTCCCGTTCAAGCAGGCACGACGAGGGCCGCGCCCTCATAACGGTGGTAGCCAATCGTCGTCGCTACCACTGCACTGGGCGCACCGCTCTCCATCACCGTTTCGTTTTCGGGATCGAATGGCGGATAGGCAGCGCCCTCGTGAACGGCCAGCGCGGCGAGCGCGATCGCGAAAGGAAACTGCGCTTCCTTCATGTGACCGGTGAGCGACGAGAAGCCCCTGACGGCAAAGTCACCCGCTCCCGACAACGCGCCACGCTCCGCGCCGGTGGCGGCGTGCGCTCCGGATGCGCCGGAAATGACCAGAACGGGCTCCTGCGGCAGCGGCAGGACGCGCAGCAGGCCGGATATGGCCTCGCTGAGATTGCCCTCGGCACGCCGTGCGCGGCCTGAGGCGACGCTCGACAGCGTAGCATAGGCCCTGGCTCCACGCGATTGCGCATGCTGGCGCGATTCCAGGATGAGAAATGCCGCGCCCGACCCGGAGATCACCCCGCCGCCGTCATTCGCGGCGCGCTGCCAAACCGGCTTCCAGCGCCTGCGATGCAGGAATCCGCCGAGTTCGTAGCCTAGAAGCATGTCGGGATGCTGGGTCTGGAAGGCGCCGCCAACGAGCACCTGCTCCGACTGACCCGACGCAATGCGCGCAGCCGCAGTCTCGACGGCAGAAACGCCCGCGCCCTCTTCACCCATGAAGGTCCGCGAGGAGCCGGTGACCTTGTGCACGATCGAGATGTTGCCGGCGAGAAGGTTGGAAAGCTGCGCCAGGAAAAGCGTCGGACGCAGTTCGGTGGTCAGTTTTTCATTGAGCAGGATGTCGCGGTCGTTGCGGTCGCGCGCTGCATCGAGAATGGCCTGGTCGACATTGACGTCGCGCTCGCCGCCGCCGGCTGCGACGATCATGTCCATCGCCGCCAGCAGCCCTTCATTGTCCTTCACACCGGCGTCGTCCAGCGCGAGGCCGGCCGTATAGGTGCCAAGGCGCTGCCACGTCTCCATCTGCCGCTGGTCGCCGCGCTTGGCGATCTGCTGGCCCCAGTCGATCTCGGGCAGGGGGTGGACCGTATAGGGCTGGAATGTTTCAGCGTCGAGCACCGGTCGTGGGTCCGGCGCAGCCAGAGCCTGCCAATGACGGCTTGCTCCCTCACCCAGGGATGAGACGAGGCCGATGCCCGTTATGACGACGTCGCGTGCGCTCATAGGCTGATCATGTGCGGTGCGCGCCGCGCGCCGTCAAGCGTTCTTGGCCGCGACGAGCGCGTCGATCTTGGCGCACAGGTTCTCCATAACGAAGTATTCCTCCGCCGGAGCCTTGCCGTCATTGACTTCCTGCGTCCACTTCTCAAGCGGCACCTTGATGCCGAACTCCTTGTCGATGGCGAATACGATGTCGAGAAAATCGAGGCTGTCGATGCCCAGATCGTCAATCGTGTGGCTCTTGGGCGTGATCGTGTCGCGGTCAATCTCGCTGGTCTCCGCGATGATGTCGGCAACCTTGTCAAATGTCGATGTCACTGTGATTCCCTCTGGATTCAGGGCGCGTTGCGTCTTGTATCGCGGCTCTCTAATCGGTTTTTGTGGGCAGGAAAAGGCCGCACAGGCAAAAAGGCGGCCAGAGTGGCTCAGTTGAACACGATGCTGCCGATCTTGTGGAAGCGGTCTTCGCCGGGCGCAACGATAACCGCTTCGCCTTCGCGGGCACGGGTGCCGACCATGGCCATGATGTTTTCGGGATGCGTCACGAGGATGAGATTGCCGGACCCCGTGTAGCTGCGAATCATGTCGAGGACCTGTCGCGTCGCATCCGCCGCGCGTTGTTCATCGTCAGGCAACGAGTCCAGCGCCTCGAATATTTCGACCTCGTCATCACCGAACGCCAGTCTCGCCGTTTCAAGCGCGCGGCAGTATCGGCTGGAGTAAACCTGTTCGACGGGTCCGGCACGAGCTGCCATCAACGCCCCGATACGTCGCGCCTGCTGGCGGCCGCGGTCGGACAGGTTTCGCTGCGTGCGGCAGTTCTCGATGTCGAAATTCGACGGGTCGCCGCTTCCCGGCGCATTGGCGTTTGCGAGAAATACTACCTGCCCACCGTTGCGCATGAGCGCCCAGCCTGCCTCGGTGGCAGCGCCTGGATATGTCATGAGGAGAAAGAACGCGGCGAGCGCGGCGGCGAGACGGAGCATCAGGTTCCCTTCGTGCTGCTTCGCATATAGGGACGGGATCGGCGCATGAAAGGCAAGGCGCGGGTTTGTTGCGCCGCAACATGCTCGCTTGCCGTAATCCCGCTATTGCGGTACCGCGACATCATGTCTCCCGTTGCAGAAACCATCGTCTTCGTCTTCGGGCTGGTCGGCCTGGGATATGCCACGGGTTGGGCCGGCCTGCTGCGGCCGCAGGTCGGAGAGGCGCTGACGGATTTCGCGATCGTCGTCGCCGTGCCCGCTCTGCTGTTTCGCACGGTAAGCTCGGCCGACCTCGCGGGCGCAGATCCATGGTCCCTCTGGCTCGCCTACTTCAGCGGCATACCGGTCGTATGGGCGGCGGGTCACCTGTTGATGACGCGCCTTTTCGGGCGCGAGGCACCGGCGGCGGTAGTCGGCGGCATCGCCGCCTCCTTTTCCAACCTTCTCCTGCTCGGCATTCCATTCATGATGGGCGTCTTCGGACAATCCGGAATCGAGGTGCTGTCGCTGCTGCTCGCCGTCCACCTGCCGACGATGATGGCGGCGTCGATGATCATGTTCGAGTGGGCGCGGCATGGAAGCGGCGAGACAACATCGCCGCTGAAGGTGTTGGTCGCATTCCTGCACAATCTGCTGACCAACCCGCTGATCATCGGCATCCTGGCGGGCCTGCTTTGGCGCGCGACCGGGCTGCAAATGCCGGCGCTAGGCAGCCGCTTCATCGACACTTTCGCCACGATCGGCGGGCCAGTCGCGCTGTTTGCCATGGGTCTAAGCCTGCGCAAGTTCGGAATTTCCGGCGATGTGCGTCCGGCCTTCATGATGGCGGCGCTGAAACTGTTCCTGCTGCCTGCCGCCGTCCTTGCCTCCGCATGGCTGATCGGACTCCCACCGCTGACGGCGAAGGTTGCGGTCATCGCGGCGTCGTTTCCGACCGGGGTCAACCCTTACCTCATCGCCACCCGCTTCGGCATCGGCCAGCGGCTGGCTTCCAGCACGATGACCATTTCCACGGCGCTGGCCGTGCTGACGACGGGCTTCTGGCTGGCCGTGGCACAATGGGTTTTCGGATGACGCGCTTGGCTTGGGAGCCAAAGCGCCTAGGTTCTTCGTTGATGCGTGTCCACTCGGCACGCCAACCTAAATGATTGCCTGCGGGCCAGCACCATGAGACGCGGCAACAGCCGCGCGGGAAGGGAGAAAGATGCTCCAGAAGACCAGCCATTACATGCGCGACGCCAACCTGATCGGCGGCGAGTGGGTCCAGGCCGATTCCGGCGCCACGATCGACGTCACCAATCCGGCGAACGGGCAGAAACTCGGAACCGTGCCCAAATCTGGCAAGGCGGAAACCCGTCGTGCCATCGAGGCGGCGGACGAGGCGTTCAAGACCTTCCGCAAGACCACGGCGAACGAGCGGTCCAAGCTGCTGCGCAAGCTGCATGACGCGATCATGGACAACCAGGACGCGCTTGCGGAACTGCTGACGCTGGAGCAGGGAAAGTCGCTGACCGAGGCGAAGGGAGAGGTCGGTGCGTCCGCCGCCTATGTGCTGTGGTTCGCGGAGGAAGCGCGCCGCACCTATGGCGACGTCGTGCCAAGCCCCTGGGCGGACCGGCGCGTGCTGGTGACGCGGGAGCCTGTCGGCGTGATCGCGGCCATTACGCCGTGGAATTTCCCCTCGTCGATGCTCGCACGGAAGATCGGCCCCGCGATCGCCGCCGGTTGTACCAGCGTCGTGAAGCCGGCCTCGCAGACGCCTTACTCGGGGCTTGCATGGGGAGCGCTGTGCGAGGAGGTCGGCATACCGAAGGGCGTCATCAACATCGTCACCGGCTCCGCCGGCGAAATCGGCGACGAAATCTGCGCCAATCCGCTGGTCAAGAAAATCACCTTCACGGGATCGACCGAGGTCGGCAAGATCCTGATCGAGAAGTCGGCTGCCACCGTCAAGAAGGTCTCGATGGAGCTGGGTGGCAACGCGCCGTTCCTGGTGTTCGACGATGCCGACATCGACCGCGCGGTCGAAGGGTCGATTGCCGCGAAATACCGCAATTCTGGCCAGACCTGCGTGTGCACCAACCGTTTCATCGTGCAGGCGGGCATCCATGACCAGTTCGTGGAGAAGCTTGCAGCGGCATCGAAGAAACTGAAGGTCGGGCCAGGCGTCGACGACGGCGTGCAGCAGGGGCCGCTCATTGATGACAAGGCTGTCGAGAAGGTCGAGGAATTCATAGCAGATGCCAAGGCGAAGGGCGGCAGAGTAGAAACCGGCGGCAAGCGGCATGAACTTGGCGGCACCTTCTTCGAGCCGACGGTGATCTCAGGCGCGACCCCGCAGATGAAGTTCATGAAAGAGGAAATCTTCGGCCCTGTGGCGCCTGTCTTCAAGTTCGAGACCGAGGAAGAAGCGATCGCGCTCGCCAACGACACCGAGTTCGGCCTCGCCTGCTATTTCTATACCGGCAATCTCGGCCGGGCGTTCCGGGTGATGGAAGGGCTCAAATACGGCATGGTCGGCGTCAACGAAGGCATCATCACGACGCCGGAAGCGCCGTTCGGGGGCGTCAAGGAGTCGGGTCTCGGCCGCGAGGGCGGCCACCAGGGCATCGAGGATTATCTCGACACGAAGTATGTCTGCATCGGCGGGCTGGGCCTCTGACGACACGGTCCACGCTGCGCTGACCGGGGGTGCCATGACTGGCGATACGTTTGGCCATACACGCGATGGCGATCCGGTCCACGAAATGCGGATTGCGGGCGGGCGGCTTTCCGCCCGCATCCTGACGTATGGCGCCGTCGTCCGGGACCTGCGGCTGGCAGGACATGATTCGCCGCTGGTGCTCGGGTTCGAGACACTCGATCACTATCTCGATCATTCGCTGTTTTTCGGTGCGATCGTCGGGCGCTATGCGAACCGGATTACGGGCGGCAAGTTCATCATCGATGGTGAGCGCTACCAGGCCGATACCAACGACAATGGCAACACGCTGCATGGTGGCTCGGTTGGCCTTCACCGCCGCCTATGGTCGCTGAAGGAGCATGGCGAGGATTTCGTCACTCTCGGCATCAGCGACCTGTCCGGCGACATGGGGTTCCCAGGGACGCTGGACATAAGCTGCACCTATCGGATCACGCCTGCTTCGGCGCTTGCCGTCGAACTGACTGCGCAGACGGATCGGGCGACGCTATGCAACCTTGCCCATCACTCCTATTTCAACCTCGACGATGGCGGGCGAGGCGACATTCTCTCCCATCGCATGCGGATTGCCGCGCAGGCCTACCTGCCGGTGAACGAAAGGGCGTTGCCGACGGGCGCGGTCATGCCGGTCGAGGGAACCGCGTTCGACTTCGTTTTGCCGCGAACCATCCGCCACGAGCGTGACGGTTTCACCGACTACGATTATAATTTCTGCTTGGCATCTGCACGCCAGCCAATGCGCCAGGTCGCCTGGGTGCAGGGTGGGCGCTCCGGCGTCGAGATGGAAGTGTGGACGACGGAACCAGGGCTGCAGCTCTATGCCGGGCAATTTCCCGCTAGAACTGTGCCGGGGCTTGATGGCATCACGTACCGATCCCATGCGGGTTTGTGTCTCGAACCCCAGATCTGGCCGGACGCGCCCAATCGTCCGTATTTTCCGCAGGCGCTGCTCAGGCCCGGCGAGCAATACAGGCAGGTCAGCGAATATCGCTTTCGCGCGCCTGAAGACATCTGATTTCAGGCCGCAAACGCTCGCCTGAGCGTCTCGAATGGCGCGAGTGCGCCATGGACCTGCACCACTGACGCAGCCACCTTGTGCGCGCGGCGCGCTGCCTCGACAGGCGCATGGCCATGCAGCCGCGCGGCGAGATAGCCTCCATTGAACGAATCGCCCGCGCCGGTGGTATCGACGGGGTGTTCGACATGCATGGCGGGGATCGATTCAGTGTGGCCGCCAGCGGCGATGAGCGCCGGCTCGGTTCCGTCCTTGACGACGATCTCGCCGATTCCGGCCTGCCTCAGCCTGTCGACCGTCGCCAGCGGTTCCGCGTCGCCATACAGCATATGCTCGTCCGGGAAGGTCGGAAGCGCAATGTCCGTGATCGCAAGTGCGCTCTCGATCGTGGTGCGCGCTTCGTCCATGGATGACCACAAGCGCGGACGATAGTTGGGGTCGAAGGCGACGAGGCTGCCCGCTTTGCGTACGGCTTTCAGTGCAGAGAGCAAGGCGCCGCGCGCATTGGCATCGAGAATTGCCAGGGTGATTCCGGAAAAGTAGACAAGATCCCGGTCCGCAAGGCTTTTTGCCAGTTCGGAAGGATCGTCGGCGAGCCGTCGCGCTGCCGCATCGGCGCGCCAGTAGGTGAAGGAACGTTCCGCGCCGTCGAGGGTGATCGCATAGAGGCCTGGCCGCGCACCCGCAATTTTCGGGCTGTGAGCGGTGCCTATCCCATGCTCGGCGAAAAAGGCGAGTTGCTGCGCCGAGAACGGATCGTCCCCGAATGCGCTGACATAGTCGACCCAATGATCCGGAGGCATCAGCGCCTTGATTGCCCAAAGCGTGTTGAAAGTGTCTCCGGCATGGCCCATTCGCCAATTGCTGCCAGCGCCGGAAAGCTCCAGCATGCACTCGCCGATCGACGCGATTTTCTTCATGTGGCGGTCCTCCCTTGCGCAGCCTTCTATACGGGCCGTGCTCGGGCGCAAAGGGGCTTGACCTTACCGCTGCTGGAAGCCGCAATGGGAGGCAGACAACGGGATCAAGACGATGAAGAAATGGACATTCGCCGGTTTGGTCGTGGCGGTGCTGGCCGTCATCACTTTCATCGCGGTGCGGATGATGATGCCGCCACCCGCCGATCTCGACCTCGTCCGATCCAAGGCATCTGCGGGCGGGACCTACATGGTCACGATCGCCCCGGAGGCCGAGCCGATCGAGCAAGGGGCGCTGCATTCCTGGCTAGCTACGGTGACAACGGCTGATGGCGACCCGGTCGAGGATGCCCAATTGACGGTCGATGGCGGCATGCCGCAGCATGGCCATGGACTGCCTACTGCCCCGCAATCCTCCGCCCATCTGGGCGAGGGGCGCTACAGAATTGACGGCGTGCGCTTCAACATGGGTGGATGGTGGGTTCTGTCACTCGATGTATCCTCCGCGTCCGGCTCCGACACCGTCGAATTCAACATCATGCTTTGATTACTGATGTCGCGCTGGTTCATACCCTTCGTATTGGCGGTGCTTCTGGGCGCGCATGGCTGCACGGGCGAGGATTTCTCCGCCGAAGAAAAGCGCCTGATCAGCCAGTTGCGCCTGTCGCAGCTTGGACCGTTGCCGGCCGATCCCGGCAACCGAGTCGCGGACGATCCTGTTGCGGCCGCATTAGGCGAGGCGCTGTTCTTCGACGCCAGACTGTCGGGCGACGGGGTTTTCGCATGTGCGACATGCCACCTGCCGGGCCGGCAGTTTCAGGACGACAGGCCGCTTGGCCGCGCCGCCGGCATCACCAATCGGCGCACGATGCCGCTGGCTGGCGTGGGCCACAGCCAGTGGTTCTTCTGGGACGGGCGCAAGGACAGCCTTTGGTCGCAGGCGCTCGGACCCATGGAGGATGTGCGCGAGCAGGCCGGCAACCGCACTGCTTTCGCCCATCTGGTCGCGGCATCCTACCGCGAGGACTACGAAGCGCTGTTTGGCGCCGTTCCCGATCTGTCGGGGCTGCCGCAGGATGCATCACCGCTCGGCCCGCCCGAGCAACGGGCGGCGTGGTCTGCCATTTCCGCGAGCCGACGCGAGGACGTGGATCGCCTCTTCGCCAATCTCGGCAAGGCGCTGGCCGCGTTCGTGCGCACGATCAACCACACCGAAACCCGCTTCGACCGCTTTGCCGAAGCGATCGTCGCCGGTCGCGAGCCGGAGGACGCCGCCGCGTTCAATTCGCTGGAGATCGAAGGGTTGAAGCTCTTCATCGGCAAGGCGAATTGCATCGACTGCCATAACGGCCCGCGCTTCACCGACGAGTTCTTTCACAATACCGGTGTGGCGCCCGTCACCGGTCTGCCGAAGGACCGTGGGCGCGCCCAGGCGGTAGCGCAGGTGTTGGCCGATCCCTTCAATTGCATGGGGCCGTACAGCGACGCAGGCGAGGACGGATGTTCCGAACTCCGCTTCATGGTGCGGGACGCGCCGGAATTCGAGCGCGCCTACAAGACGCCCTCGCTTCGCGGTGCGGCGGGGCGCCCGCCCTACATGCATTCTGGACAGATCGCGACGCTCGAGGACGTCATCGCGCACTACTCGGAAGCGCCTGTTGCCGTTTCGGGACGAAGCGAACTCGAGGGCGTGATCTTCACCGATCGCGGCAAGGCGGCGCTGATCGCATTTCTGAAGACGCTTGAGTGACCATCGCGCTCAACGATCCTTCACCGTCTCCATCGCCACGTATGTGGATGTCTGGGCCACATGGGGCAGGGCGGATATGCGCTCGCCCAGCACGCGGCGATAGGATGCGATGTCCTTCGTGCGCACCTTGAGCAAATAGTCGAAGCTCGCCGCGATCATGTGGCACTGTTCGATCTCCGGTACGCCGAGCACCGCCCTGTTGAAGGCGTCAAGCGCGGCGGAGCGCGTGTCGGAAAGCTTGACCTGCACGAAAGCGACGTGACCTTCGCCCATCCGCTCGCGGTCGATGATGGCGGCATAGCCCCGAATGTAGCCGTCGCGTTCCAGTCGTCTGACCCGTGCCTGCACCGGCGTCTTTGAAAGCCCCACCCGCACCGCCAGTTCTGCCATGGATTGCCGGCCATCGGCCGCCAGCGCCTGGAGGATATTGCGATCGATCCGGTCCAGATGATCTTCCAACACAATTTTCCCGGTTCAAAACGGCCATTTGACCGTCCAAAATTAGTTGCTTTGACCTGCCGCGTCCAGATGTTTGGAAGTCGTCGCGATTCCGGTGCATGCTATGGTGATGAAATCGATCACACCTCGTTTCCAACGGTCTCCCATGACATCGCACGCGCTCGAGAAAATCAGGGCATCCATTCGCCAGAACACGCTTCCGGACGAAGCCGAAGCTCTCTCGCGGCTCGTTGCGCTGGCGGACCTTTCCACCGAGCAGCGGGGCGCGATTTCGGCACGCGCCGCAGAGCTAGTCCGGTCGGTGCGCGGCGCATCGAATCCACAGATGATGGAGGTATTTCTCGCCGAATACGGGCTTTCCACCAAGGAGGGCGTCGCCCTGATGTGCTTGGCGGAAGCCTTGCTACGGGTGCCCGACGCGGAGACGATGGACGACCTGATCCGCGACAAGATCGCGCCGCATGACTGGGCGGCACACTCGGGCGAATCGACCTCCATCTTCGTCAACGCATCGACATGGGCGCTGATGCTGACCGGCCGCGTCCTTGAGGAGGATGACAGCGGCATAGAGGGTACGCTGCGTTCCATGGTGCGGCGGCTCGGAGAGCCGGTCATCCGCAGGGCGGTGTCGGCGGCGATGCGCGAGATGGGCGAGCAATTCGTGCTGGGGCGCACCATCGAGGAGGCGGTCAAGCGCGGCCGCGACAATATCCGCCGCGGCTATACCTATTCGTTCGACATGCTTGGCGAGGCGGCGCGCACCGAAGCGGATGCCGTGCGCTACCATCGAGCCTATTCCCAGGCGATCTCCGCGCTGAACGCCGGTGCCAACGACGCCGACATCGCCAAGAACCACGGCATCTCCGTGAAGCTGTCGGCGCTTCATCCGCGCTATGAGACGAGCCAGAAGGAGACGATGCTGCCGGTGCTCGCCAAGCGTCTGTTCACGCTGGCTCTTGCCGCGCGCCACGCCCGCATGGGGCTCAACATCGATGCGGAGGAGGCCGACCGGCTCGACTTGTCGCTCGACGTGATCGAGCGCGTGCTGGCGGAGCCCGAACTGCGCGGCTGGGATGGCTTCGGCGTGGTCGTGCAGGCCTACGGTCCCCGTGCCGCGTTCGTCATCGACTGGCTGCACGCGCTGGCAAAGCGGCTCGATCGCAGGATCATGGTGCGGCTCGTCAAGGGCGCCTACTGGGACACGGAGATCAAGCGCGCGCAGGTGCTGGGCCTCGATGGCTATCCGGTCTTCACCCGCAAGCCGAACACCGACGTGTCGTACATCGCCTGCGCGCGCAAATTGCTGGGCATGACCGATCGCATCTATCCGCAATTTGCGACGCACAATGCGCACACCGTCGCTGCGATCCTCGCCATGGCGGGCGACAAGGAGAGCTTTGAGTTCCAGCGGTTGCACGGCATGGGCGAGGCGTTGCACGAGGCGGTGCGCAAGGCCGAAGGCACGCGTTGCCGGATCTATGCGCCCGTCGGCGCCCATTCCGACCTGCTCGCCTATCTGGTGCGGAGACTGCTGGAGAACGGCGCGAACTCGTCCTTCGTGCACCAGATCGTCGACAAGTCGGTCAGCCCGGAGACCATAGCGCAGGACCCGTTCGACGTCATCGCCAGCCAGGGACCGGCATCCAATCCGACGATCCCGCGACCTGCCGACATTTTTGGAGAGGTCCGGGCGAATTCGAAGGGGTGGGACATAACCGACCCGGTGACACTGGCTGACATCGAGGCGCGCAGAGCCGCTTTTGCCGCGCCGTATCAGTGGTCGGCGGGCGACGGCCCGATCCCGCGCGGCGTCGTCAATCCGGCGCAACCGCAGGAAATCGTCGGCGAGGTGGCCGAGGCGAATGCGGAGACGGTCACGGCTGCCGTCGATGCGGCCGTAAAAGCTCAGGCCGGCTGGGAAAGCACGCCGGTCGCGCAGCGCTCCGCCATGCTTCTCAGGGCGGCGGACCTCTACGAGGAACACGCCATCGAATTCTTCGCGCTGTGTGCACGCGAAGCAGGGAAGACACTGGCCGATGGTGTCGCGGAGGTGCGCGAAGCAGCCGACTTCCTGCGTTATTATGCCGGCAATGCGGCCAGCGTGGAGCGCCACACCTCCGCGCGTGGCGTCATCGCCTGCATCTCGCCCTGGAACTTCCCGCTGGCGATCTTCACCGGCCAGGTCGCCGCCGCGCTGGTCACCGGCAATGCCGTCGTGGCCAAGCCGGCAGAACAGACACCGCTGATCGCCGCGCGCGCCGTCGCACTCCTGCATGAGGCCGGCGTGCCGCGCGATGTCCTGCAACTCGTGCCGGGTGACGGTCCGTCGGTCGGCGCGCCGCTGACCGCTGATCCGCGCATCGCCGGCGTCTGCTTTACCGGCTCGACCGACGTGGCGCGCGTGATCGAGCGCCAGCTCGCACAGACGGCGGAGCCGGAGGCGATGCTGATCGCCGAGACCGGCGGTCTCAACGCGATGATCGTCGATTCGACGGCACTGCCGGAACAGGCGGTTCGAGACATCGTCGCCTCGGCGTTCCAGAGTGCCGGCCAGAGGTGCTCTGCCTTGCGGGTTCTCTACGTCCAGAAGGACGTCGAGGCCAAGATCCTCGAAATGCTGCAAGGCGCGATGGAGGCGCTTCGGCTGGACGATCCATCGCTCATCTCGACCGATGTCGGGCCCGTCATCGACGACGAGGCGCGCGACACGCTTCTGGCTTATTGCCGCGAGATGGAAGCCAAGGGGCGGTTGATTGCGAAGCTGGAAGCGCCGGCTGGCGGACGCTTCGTTGCGCCGCATATCTTCAGGGTCTCTGGCATCGGCGAGATGCAGCGCGAGATGTTCGGGCCGATCCTGCATGTCGCCACCTTCGAGGCCGATGGCATCGACAAGGTCATCGCCGACATCAACGCCAGGGGTTACGGCCTTACCTTCGGCCTGCACACGCGTATCGACGCGCGCGTCCAGCACGTCGTCGACGAAATCCACGTCGGAAACATCTATGTGAACCGCAACCAGATCGGCGCCGTCGTCGGCTCGCAGCCGTTTGGCGGCGAGGGGCTCTCCGGCACCGGGCCGAAGGCCGGTGGTCCGTCCTATCTTCGCCGCTTCCGCAAGGGCGAGGTTACCGCGCTCGAGCCCGCCAACGGCGAGATCATTCCGGCGCTCGTGCTCATGGACCACATGCCCGACGCGAATCGTGGCGGATGGTCGACACGGCCCGATCGGGTCGCCATTCTTCGCAAGCATTTGCGAGGCAAGGGCGCGGACGCGATCGGCGCTGCTGCTGCGGTCGATTTCGGCCCTGTCGACCTGCCCGGCCCAACCGGTGAATCAAACACGCTCGTGCTTGCGCCGCGCGGGCGCACCCTATGCCTCGGCCCGAGCCCGGATACGGTGTTCGCCCAGGCGATACAGGCGCTGGCTGCCGGGAACGCAGTCCTCGCCGTGGCGCCCGGCGCGCGGCGTGCCCTAGCCCCGCTGATCGGGACCGGCTTGCCCGTTGAAGTTCTCGAAGGGGTGGTCGATCCATCCGATCTCGAAAGCCTTGGCGTCGAGGTCGTGGCGTGTTCGGCCGATGCGGCGACGTTGCGGGCCATCCGCACCGCGCTTGCCTCGCGCGAGGGGCCAATCGTGCGGCTTGTCGCGGCGGTGATCAATCCCACCGCCTATGTGCATGAGCGCGCCATCTGCGTCGACACCACGGCTGCCGGCGGCAATGCGAGCCTGCTCGCGGCCGCCGAGTAGACGCGACGCGCGAGCTGGAGGGTGAGGGAGGGACTTACGCTCCCTCGACGACCGAAAAACCCTCGAACTGCGGATGGCCGAGATAAGCCGGCTTGTGGTCGCCGGCGTTGCGATGCGCGTCTCGGAAATTCTGCGATTTCGTCCACGCGACGAAATCGTCGTGGCTTTCCCAGACTGTATGCGAGGCAAACAGGGTGTAGCCCTCGTCCTCGTTCACGGGTCCGCGAAGCAGGTGAAACTCCCGAAAGCCCTTCATCTCCTTGAGGCGCGAATCGCGTCCCTTCCAGACATTCTCGAAATCCTCTTCCGAGCCGTTCTTGACCTTGAAGCGGTTCATGGCGATGTACACGAGGTTCTTCCTTCCTGAGATGCGTTTCCGGCAGTGGCGTTGGTTCTCGCCGCGGGCCTGAAGCTGACCACGTTGCCGGGCAGGAATTCCGGCACGGCGGGCTTGGGCGAGGGGCCTGCCTGGGTGAAGGCGCCTTCCTGCAACGGGCCGAGGTCGACGACATTGCCGTTCGACGCTTCGATGGCGGCGCGCCGACGAAAAAGCTCCAGCAGTTTCGGATGAAGACCATCGCCGCGCGGCGCGGCAAGGGCATGCAGGTTCATAAGACCGGTCACGTCAGACCTCTCAGCGGGTGAACGCAATGGGAAGGTTGAAGGTCCAGGACGACCGGCCAGCGGCCGGCGGAATCGGCGGGAACGGCGCGGCACGCCGCACGGTGTCGACAGCCGCCTGGTCGAGGTTCGGCGACCCGGAACCACGCGCGATGCGAACACTGTTGACGCCACCCGAACTGCTCACCGTAAAACTCACGACTACCTGACCGCGCTCGCGGCCGCGAACCGGCCGCACGGCGCGCCGCAGTTTGCGGACGATCTGGCCGGGATAGTTCGAGACGGCGGCATTGCCAGCCTCGCGGCTGCGCTGGTTGCCGGCCGACTGGCTGGCAGACCGGCCTTGGGCCGAACCCTGCGAGGTGCCGCGGCGGGCATCGGCCTGGTTCTGGCCGCTGGCGCCTGCCGCAGGGCGCGCCTGCTGCCGAGGCTGCTCGCGCCGCGGACGTTCGGTGCGCTGCGGCGGGGGAGGCGGCGTGTAGTCCGGCCTGGGCGTCGGCAACGGTACGTCGGCGATCGCGGAAATCTGTTCCTGCTCGACGGGTTCTACCGTTTCGGCCTCGGTCGGCTCGATCGGAGTCGCTTCGAGTGGTGCAGCCGCCTGCGGCTCTGCCGGTTCGGCCATTTCTGGTTCGGCGGGCCGTGCCGCCTCGGGCACGATCGTTGCCTCGTTGTCGACCGGCGGCGCGGCTGCTATCTCGACGTCGGACGCAGCCTCGGCAAGCCTCGATACAGGTGAAGGTGCCGTCTCCGTCGTTACCGGTTCCTCCGGCTCGACAACTGGCTGCCGCGTCGGCTCGACCTCGTCGACCGGTTGCGCTTGCTCGATTGTCGGCTGCTGGGTGGGCTGTGCGTCTTCTACCGGCTGCGTGCGCTCTACCGGCTGCGCCTGAGACGTTTCCACCGGCGTCTCGCGTGGGGTCTCCGGCGTATCGACCGTTTCCACGGGTTGACTCTGGACAGGCTCGACCGCTTCCGCCGTCTCGCCGGCCGACACCTGGTCGACCTCGCTGAAACCGAGAGCCGCCAGGTCGACCTCGATGGCCGTGGAGCCGGCGATCTGCGCCAGCGGTTCGGCCGGCGTGCGCATGACCCACCAGGCCGCGCCCGCATGCGCACCCAGCATCACCAGGGCGGCAAAGGTCCAGACGGCCAATTGGCCGCGGGACGTCCCGGTGAGATGCCGGGACCAGGCTATGTCGGCATAGGCTGCAGTCATGGCTGTGCGCTGTTCGCCTCCGGCGCTTCGCTTGCCGGTGTCGGCGTTGCCGAGGCCGCTGCACCCGGCGCGGCATCCAGGCCAACCAACGCAATCTTAGTGTAGCCGGCCATACGCACGAGGTTCATCACGTTCATCAGGTCGCCGTAGGGCACTGCCTTGTCGGCACGCAGAAAGATGCGGGCCTGGGTGTCGCCGTCGGTTGCGGTGCGAAGCGCGTCCCTGAGCTGGATGTGGGTCACCTCGTCATTACCCACCGAGACGGCGAGATCCTCCTGGACCGTGACGTAGAGCGGCTCGTCGGGACGCGGCTGTGCCTGCGCGTTGGAGGCCGGCAGGTCGACATTGATGTCGACCGTGGCGAGTGGCGCGGCCACCATGAAGATGATCAGCAGCACCAGCATCACGTCGATGAATGGCGTGACGTTGATCTCGTGGTTCTCGGCGAGTTCGTCGTTCTCGGCGCCCGAGTTGAGGCTTCCTGCCATGATCCAGGTTCCTATTCGGCCGCGCGGGGCGACAGTTGGCCATCGGCATGAACGGGCAAGCCCGCCGCGCGGCGGTCGAGGTCGCGGCTGACCAGTCGCTCGACGGCAGCCGAGGTATCACCGAGCAGCAGCTTGTAGCCGGCGATCGAACGGGCGAAGACGTTGTAGATCACGACGGCGGGGATGGCTGCCACGAGGCCGAGCGCAGTAGCCAGCAACGCCTCGGCGATGCCGGGGGCGACAATGGCGAGGTTCGTCGTCTGCGCCTGGCTGATGCCGATGAACGAATTCATGATGCCCCAGACAGTGCCGAAGAGGCCAACGAAGGGGGCGGTGGAACCGATGGTGGCGAGCACGCCGGTGCCGCGTGTCATGCGCCGCGCCGCTTGTGCCTCGACGCGTCCGAGATGGGACGCAACGCGTTCCTTGAGCCCGGCTGCTGCGTTCGGACCGGTGGCACTTGCAAACATCGGCGCGGAGAGCGCTGCTTCGTGGCCGGCGGCGCGCACCAACAAGGCGGCCGGTCCGCCACGCCGGCGTTCGAACGCGCGTCCGGCCTCTTCCAGGTTCTTCGCCGCAATGATGCGGTCCAGCGCGCTGGAGACACGCCGTCGTGCCGTGGCCAGCTCCAGCGTCTTGGCGAGCCAGATGGTCCAGGTCACGAGGGAGGCGAAGGCCAACCCGATCATCACGGCTTTGACGACCCAGTCGGCGGCCATGAACATGCCCCACGGGGACAGGTCATGCGGGAGGGTCGACGGCTCGATCGACACCGGCTCAGCCTGATCGAGATCGACCGGCTCTTCTGCCGGGAGTGCGCCGCCAGGCGCGGTATCGGCGCCGTCCGGCCCGGTATCGGCGGGCGTCGTCGTTGCTTCGTCCTCCACCGATGGTGCCTGTGACTGCGCCTGCGCGCCGGTGGCCAGCATCGGGCCGGCGGCCATGGCGGCCGCAATCAGGAGAATGGCGGCCTGCCGCGCGAAGGTGGAGAGAAAAAGCTTCATGTCAGCGATACTTCAACCGATACCAGGAAATCGAAGGGCGGGACGTCGTTCGATCACGATGACCATCCCGCCAGCCATTTCTGTCAAAGTTTTGTCTTCACGGCACCGAGCGGATTGGCCCGGCGCCGCAGCGAAGTTCAGATGCCCAGCTCGGCATCGGTACGGCTTTCCGTCTTGAGCGAGCGGATGCAGTCACCCGGTTCGATGCCCGTGCCCTTGCACTCGGTGGCGTCGTTGATGAGCACACGGCCCAGCTTGGTGCAGTCGACATTGGTGAAATCGAACTGCCGCACCTTGGTCTTTCCTTGCGGCAGATCGTTGAAGTCGACGATGGTCAGCCGGCTGACCATGCCCTCCGTGTCGAAGAGAACCAGTTCGAACGCGGCACTCTCCAGCTCGCCACCCAACTCGTTCGTCACCACGAAGGTGAATCTGCATCCGTTGTCGGTGGGTTGCAGCGCGTTGAGTTCCACAAGGAGGCCGGGAGCGGAGGAGGTCTCTTCCGCTCCCTGCGCTGCCGCGCCGGAGAAGGGCACGGCAACGGCCAGCGCAGCCGCCGCCAGGAAACGAACAATGGCTGCGTGTCTCATGATTACCATCCAAACTGTTTTGCTAGGGAAACCTTGAACGTCCGACCCTTGCCGGCGTCGTTGTGAAGGAATTCCTTGTACTGCGAGTTGAAAATATTGTCGATTCCGCCGGTGATTTCCCAGCCGCGAAGCTGGCCTTCCTGCGGCTTCCAGGTGACGAAGACATCGTGCAGGTCGAAGGATTTGGCGAACCGCGTCGAGGTGCCCGTCCAGTCCGCTTCCGAGGACCGGAGCGCGGAATCCTGCGGCGCAGCGACGAAGCGCGAGCGCCAGCCGAAGCTGAGGCCGTGCTCGGGTAGGCGACCGCCAAGTGTCAGTGCCAGTTCGTGCGGCGCGACCGATGTGAGGTAGGCGTCGGTGACGTCGTTCTTGCCGATGACATGTGTATAGCTCGCGCTGGCGAAGACGTAGTCCGCCTCATAGGCGAGTTCCAGTTCGGCGCCATAGATGGTTGCCGCGTTGAGGTTGATGTATTGCGCTGAATATCCGCCATTGTTGCACGCCGTGACGCTCGAGCACTGGCGAAAGATCAGGTCGGAAATGTCGTTGTAGAAACCCGTGGCCTTGAACTGCAGGCCGTCGCCCGGCTGGACGAGGTCGAATGCGGACACGGAGAAGCCGGCCTCGTAGTTATTCGACCTTTCCTTGTCCAGTCCGTAGCTTGGAAATGGCGTCGAGAACATTTCGTCGATCGTCGGGAACCGTTCGGTATGGGCGATCGATCCGAAGACGGCGAAGGTATCGTTGAACCGGTAGTGTGCGGCAAGCTTGGGCGAGAAGGCCCAGTCGTCGGCCGAGCCGCTCAGACCGGTTGATTCATCGGGCGAGAGCGTGCGCCAGTCGACGCGCATGCCGGGGATGAGCGTCAGCCTGTCGTCCCAGATGTACTCGTTCTGTATGAAGGCGCCGGTCTTGAGGTCGGTTCCTTCGGGATGGTGTGCGAAATAGTAGGGATCGCCATTCGGCAGGAACGATTCCGACGTGCGCGTCTGGTGCGACAATTGCAGGCCGTAGCTCAGATAGTTCTCCCAAGTGTCACCCGCCCACATGCTGGTGTTCTCGGCCTTGAGCTGCAGCGTTCGGTAGCCGTAGTCGGTGTCGCAGAACATGTTCGCGGTCGCATTGGCGCCGCAGACGAAATTCTGGCCGGGAATGCCGCTCGCATTTTCCTGCGCCACGCTGGTGTTGGAAACCGAGGCGGACAGCTTCAAGTCCAGCATGTCGTTGTCGGAGAACGGGTTTTCGTAGGAAATGACGCCTGTCCGGTCGATCACGTGCCGGTCGACGGTGCCGAAGCCGGAGACCGTGCCATCCGACAGCGCGCCGCCGATCTGTGCATAGTCCTGATCGGCTGCGTCGGAATCCCACTGTTGGTAGGAGACCCGCAGCGTGCCTTCATCGCCGACGCGTGCCGTCATCTTGCCGAGACCCGACCATGCGGAAAAGTCTGAGCTGTTGATGACGGTGCCATTGCCGGTCTTGTAGGAATCGGAGGTGCGGTAGTTGCCGGCGAGCAGGAAGTCGAAATCCTCCGCGAAGCGCTGGGCAAAGACGAACGAGCCGAGATAACCGTCGCGATTGGAATTGTAGCCTCCCTTGAGGCGCAGCGCTCCCGTCTCTCCATCGGCGATGAAGTCGGCCGCGTCCTTCGTCGTGAAGTTGATGACGCCACCGAGTGCACCGGACCCGTAGAGGGTCGAGGAGGCAGGCCCGCGCAGCACCTCGACGCGCTTGAATAGTTCCGGGTCGTTGAAGAACCCGCCCATGCGGTACTGCTCGTAGAATTTCGTCGCACCGTCGACATTGACGATGATGCGGCCTTCTTCGCCCGCCGATTCGGGCGCACCGATACCGCGGATGTTGAAGCCCTGGCCGAAGGTCCGATCGGAGCCGGCGGTGTTGACGCCGGGAATGTTGCGCAGGATTTCACCGACATTGGTTGCCTGCATGACGTCGATGTCTTCCTGTTCGATGACGGTCACCGACTGCGGTGTATCGATGGCGACCTTCTCGGCGCCGGCGCCGACCACCAGGCGCTGAAGAAGGGTCACGCGGCCCTGCCGCTCCGCCTCGTTGGTGACGACGTCGTTGCCTGCACTTTCCTGTGCCGAAACTTGTAGAACGCCTCCGACAATGGCCAAAGCCGCTCCGCCGAGCAGAACGGTCGTCTTGCGAGCCACCAGCCCCATTCTCAATACTCCTGAATTGTTCAGTTTCCTGCTGGCTGGCACGGCGCTCGCTCGCTCCTTTCGTCGCGGAAGGTCTAAAATGTTGACTCTCTTACTCCGGTATTGCGCTTCCTATTAAACCTGATAATTAGTGTCAAGAATTCAAACACGTTTTGTGCAACCGCCCAGCCAGCATCCGCGAGCCCGGACATCGAAAGGAACGGTATCGTGAACAGCTACACTCCTCTCAATCATCCCTCCTTCCGTCGCTCTACCGTTGCCGAGAACGGCCATGCCCCGGCACCCCGTCCGATCGACCGCATGTCGCGCGTGGTGACCAGCGATTCGCTCTTCCGCGGCTCGCACGAGATCGGGATCGAGCATGAGGGATCGATGTACCGCCTCAAGATCACGCGTCAGGGGAAGCTGATCCTCAACAAGTGACATGGCATCGGGTGGCATCATGAATTCAGCAGCCAAGCCCACGCCGAAAGAGATTCGGCAGGCGCGCGTCGACAATCCGAAGCTGCGCGAACGCGATCTGGCGGCTCAGTTGGGCGTATCGGAAGGCGATCTCGTCGCGGCGCAGGTCGCACAGGGTGCGCAGCGCATCGAACCGCGGGTCAATGACATCCTGCAGGGGCTCGAAGCAGTCGGCGAAGTCATGGCGCTGACGCGCAATGAAAGCGCCGTGCACGAGAAGATCGGCATCTACGACAAGGTGGTTCCAGGCCAGCACGCATCGATGGTGCTCGGCGCCGACATCGATCTGCGGGTTTTCCCCAATGCGTGGACCTACGGTTTCGCGGTGGAGAAACGTGATGGCGACAGCGTCCGCCACAGCCTGCAATTCTTCGACCAGGCGGGCGATGCTGTGCACAAGGTGCATTTGCGACCGACATCCAGCCTCTATGCGTACCAGAAGCTCGTGGCGTCGCTGGCAAGCGCGGACCAGTCGCAGGCGATCGACACAAAACCCCTGAAAAGGTCGTCATTCGCGCCTGACGAAGCAGGGAGCGCAGACGAATTGCGCGAGCGCTGGGGAGCGATGACCGACGTGCATCAGTTCTTCGGCATGCTGCGTGCGCTCAAGCTGGAGCGCCGTCAGGCGCTCGACATGGTCGGCGACGACTATGCCTGGCTTCTCGATCGCGAATGCCTGTCGGCGATGTTCCATCACGTCGCCCGGGAAGAGATCCCGATCATGTGTTTCGTCGGCAACCATGGCTGCATCCAGATCCATGCCGGCCCGGTGACGACGATCAAACCGATGGGGCCATGGATCAACGTTCTCGACGAGACGTTTCATCTGCACTTGCGTCTCGACCATGTCCGTGAAGTGTGGGCGGTTCGCAAGCCGACCAAGGACGGTCACGTCACCTCGCTTGAAGCCTACGACGCCGACAACCAACTGATCATCCAGTTCTTCGGCAAGCGCCATGAAGGACACGCCGAGCGGGACGACTGGCGCAAGATCGCAGAGCACCTGCCGCGCATCCCTCGCTCGACAGCGGCCTGAGGAGAAGATTTAGATGATGTCCAGACTTGCCACTCACGTCGCCGCAATTGGCGTGGCGATGACGACGGTGCTTGCGCCGGCATATTCCCAGGAGAGCGAATACGACACGTCTCGCGTGGTGGCGATCGGTGGCTCAATCACCGAGATCGTCTATGCGCTCGGCCAGGAGGACAAGCTCATCGCACGCGATTCGACGAGCGTTTTCCCGGCCAAGGCACTGGCATTGCCCGATGTCGGCTATATGCGTGCGCTTTCCCCCGAGGGTGTGCTCTCGGTCGATCCGAGCGTGATCATCACGCTCGAAGGTAGCGGTCCTCCCGAGGCGCTCGAGGTTCTGGAAAAGGCGAGCGTCCCGATGGTGACGATCCCGGACGGCTTCGATCGTGAAGGCATACTCGAAAAGGTGCGGATCGTCGGCGAAGTCTTGGGCGTCCCGGAAGAGGCGACCGCACTGGCCGAGCAAATCGGCGAGGAGATCGATGCTGCGCTGAAAGCGACAGCCGGTATCGAGACCCGAAAGAAAGTGCTGTTCGTTCTGTCTTTGCAGGGCGGCCGCATCCTGGCATCCGGGACGGGAACGGCGGCCGATGGCATCATCGCGATGGCGGGCGGCGTCAACGCCGTCACCGACTATCCCGGCTACAAGCAATTGACCGACGAAGCGGTGATCGAAGCCGCGCCGGACGTCATCTTGTCGATGAGCCGTGGTGGAGATCACGAGGCCCAGGTGGATCAGTTGCTCGGCAATCCCGCCATCGCGGCCACTCCGGCGGCGGTGACGAAAAGCATCGTGCGCATGGACGGCGCCTATCTGCTCGGCTTCGGTCCCAGGACCGCGGCGGCAGCGCGCGAGCTTGCTGTGTCGCTCTACGGCGACTTGGCAAAGGACTGAGCCAAGTCATGGCGTTGCTTGAAAGGATGCGCATCAGCGGCCTGACGGAGGGTGCACCGGAGGGAGACCGGTCGACACGTGCCAGGTTGACCGTCGTCATGCTCGGGCTGTTATTGCTGGTCGTTGCGCTGTTCAGCCTCACCGCCGGTGCTTCGGATGCTTCGGCATGGGACGTGGTTTTCGGATGGACGCCGGGTGCCACCACTGTCGAGACAGCTCTGTCGGCCCGCGACCACATCATCGTCTACGATATCAGGCTGCCGCGCGTGATCCTCGGCATCCTGATTGGCGCGGCGCTGGCCGTTTCAGGCGCCGTGATGCAGGGGCTGTTCCGCAATCCGCTGGCTGATCCGGGTCTTGTCGGCGTCTCCGCCGGCGCTGGACTTGGCGCCATCACGATGATCGTCCTCGGCGCAGGCGTGCTTGCGCCCGTCACCGCGTTGCTCGGCATCTATGCGTTGCCCCTGGCCGCATTCGGCGGCGGACTGGCGACCACCATGCTGCTTTACCGGGTTGCGACGCGCCGCGGTCAGACCTCGATCGCCACGATGCTGCTCGCCGGCATCGCGCTTGGCGCCATGGCAGGTGCATTCTCGGGCCTGCTCGTCTTCATGGCCGACGATCGGCAATTGCGCGACCTGACTTTCTGGGGCCTTGGCTCGCTGGCGGGCGCGACATGGACCAAGATCGCCGCCGCCGGCCCGGTGATCGTGCTGGTGCTCGTCTCCGCGCCATTTCTGGCGCGCTCGCTCAACGCTCTGGCGCTTGGGGAGGCGACGGCCAACCACCTCGGCATACCGGTGCAGCGGTTCAAGAACATTGCGATCGTGGGTGTGGCCGCCGCGACCGGCGCGTCAGTGGCTGTCTCGGGCGGCATTGGTTTCGTCGGCATTGTCGTGCCGCATCTCCTGCGCCTGCTGATCGGCCCGGACCACCGCTACCTGCTTCCTGCCTCCGCGCTGCTTGGCGCATCACTGCTGCTGCTTGCCGACGCCGTCAGCCGGACGATCGTCGCGCCGGCGGAACTGCCTATCGGGATCGTCACGGCAGCGGTGGGCGCCCCATTCTTCCTATGGATCCTGCTGCGCAAGCGGGGCCTGCTCGACCTCTGAGGGAGCGATCCGATGATTGAAGCCAATGACGTCTCGGTGTCGATCGGCGGCAAGGCGATCCTTCACGGCGTCGATTTCGCGGCGCGGACGGGGGACGTGACGGCGATCGTCGGCCCCAACGGATCTGGAAAAACCACTTTCCTGAAGGCGCTTTCCGGCGACCTTCCGGCAGATGGCACCATACGGATCAACGGCCGTGACCTTCGCGAGACGAAGTCGTGGCAGCTTGCCGGCCTGCGCGCCGTGCTGCCACAGTCGACCACGCTGTCCTTTCCGTTCACAGTGCGCGAGATTGTCAAGCTGGGTATCGTCGGCGGCCGCTCGGGCGCGCTGGCTGGAGAGGACCAGCGCCTGCCGGAGAGGGCGCTCGCGCGGGTCGATCTCGACGGTTTCGCGGGCCGCTTCTACCAGGAACTGTCCGGCGGCGAACAGCAGCGCGTCCAGCTTGCCCGGGTGCTGTGCCAGGTCTGGGCCCCGGTGCTGGACGGTGAGCCGCGCTGGCTCTTTCTGGACGAGCCGGTGTCCAGCCTCGACATCAGGCACCAGCTCGTCATCATGCGGATCGCGCACGAATTTGCCGAGCGAGGCGGCGGCGTCATCGCCATACTTCACGACCTCAACCTCGCCTCGATGTTCGCCGACAAGGTCGCGGTCATGAGCGCCGGGCGGCTGGCTGCTTCCGGGTCGCCGGGCGAGGTGTTTACCGACGACCTCATCTACCGCGTCTTCGAGTGCCGGCTGAAGGTCGGCGCACTGCCCGCAGGCGATGCGCCGTTTGTCCTGCCGCAATCGGCTGTTTTTTAGGAATAGTTGCCCGAAGCCATACCGTAGCCTGTGCGAGGCGTGTCGTGAAAACTTGTGACCCGGCAGCGAGTGCTCGATGGGTCCCGGCTCCCTCTGCGCTTCGCTCCGGTCGGCCGGGATGACGACGGAAAGGGAGAGGGCAATTGCGAACGCCGCTGGCTTTCACAAACCTCTCCACGTCGTCATCCCGGAAGCCGAAGCGAAGCGGAGGTTATCCGGGAGCCATTGGCCTGAATGTCGTCGCGTACGGCCCGGTCCTCGTTGAGGCAGACGTCGCGTCGGTCCAAAGCTCTTATTCCGGTGTTACCAGGCGCCAGTATTCGCCATCGACGCCCATGGCTCGGCCTTCGGCTTTGCCGAACCCTTCTGCAGTAGTTCGAAGGAAATACCGTCCGGCGAACGCACGAACGCCATGTGACCGTCGCGCGGCGGGCGGTTGATCGTCACGCCATTGTCCATCAGGTGCTGGCACAGCGCATATATGTCGTCCACTTCATAGGCGAGGTGGCCGAAATTACGCCCGCCCTGATAGTCCTCGGGCTCCCAGTTGTATGTCAGTTCGAGCAACGGCGCCTTCTTGGTCTTTCCCGCTTCTTCGTCTTCAGGGGCGGCAAGGAACACGAGCGTGAATTTGCCCTGTTCGTTTTCGATCCGGTTCACCTCCGTGAGGCCGAGCTTGTTGCAATAGAAATCAAGAGACTGGTCGAGGTCCTTCACGCGGACCATTGTGTGGAGATAGCGCATCGCGGCTCCTGTCGTCGTTTGGTTGAAGGTGGCCCTGATATGGCGCAAGCCGATGGCGGCGGCAACCGTGGCGGGATCGTGTTCGCGACGCAGGGAGAGATTATGGCGGATTGTAGTCGGGGAAATGTTGAAAAATGGCACACGGCTCTTGCTAACCCATGAACGCACAGTGTTATCCTGACGATCAGAATCAGTGGGTTTGATCGAAGGAAAGGTACGTCGGGATGGGGGACAAGGCCTCTTCTGAGAGGCGCTACGCGACCAATGACGAAGCCTTGGGACCGGATAGCGGCGACGAGGCGGCGCTCGCCGAAATCTCGGGCGCAATCAAGTGGTTCGACGTCGCCAAGGGTTACGGGTTCATACTTCCCGACGATGAGGTCATGGGCGATGTGCTTCTGCACGTCACCTGCCTGCGCAAGGACGGCTTCCAGACCGCGCTCGAGGGCGCGCGGATCGTATGCCTGGTGCGCAGGGGCGAGCGGGGGCTCCAGGCGTTCAAGATCATTTCCATGGACAACACGACGGCGGTACATCCAGCCGAGCAGCCACTGCAGCGCACGCATGTGGCAGTCACCGCCGAGAGCGGGCTGGAGCGGGCGCTGGTCAAGTGGTTCAACCGCACGAAAGGCTTCGGATTTCTGACGCGGGGCGAGGGCACCGAGGACATTTTCGTCCACATGGAAACGCTGCGTCGTTACGGGCTTGCGGAGTTGCGGCCCGGCCAGGTCGTGCTCGTGCGCTTCGGGCGTGGCGACAAGGGCCTTATGGCTGCCGAAATTCATCCCGATATGGGAACGCTGCCGATCTCGCACTGACGCGATACAAGCCCGGCAGGCAGGATGGTCATGTCACGCTTTGTCTGGGTACTGTCGATTTTTCTCGCGGCGATGTCTGCGCATGTCACGCAATCCGCGTTCAGCCAGCCGGCCGAGCGGGGCCAGCCGATGCTGCTGCCGGACGACCCGCACCCCCTGCTGGTCGAGACAGCCAGCGGCACCCACGAATTCACCATCGAAGTTGCGGCTTCGCCGGATCAGCGTGCCGCCGGCCTGATGTTTCGCACCGACATGGCAGACGACAAGGGCATGCTGTTCGTCTTCGAGCGCACCCAGCGGCTGTCGTTCTGGATGCAGAACACACCGATGCCGCTCGATCTGATCTTCATCGACGCGGACGGCCGCATCGTCGCAATCCGCTGGGGCGAGCCGTTCTCCACCGCCTCGATTTCCTCGCTGACGCCGGCGCGCTTTGTGCTTGAACTCAAGGCGGGAACCGCGCAAGAAGCGGGCATGAAAGAGGGCGATCTCGTCCGCCATCCACGAATCGAGGAGACCGCGGGAGCCGACTGAACCCGGCTCCTCACGGAGTTGCCGCCGCAGCATGCAGAAATTCAGCCATCAGGGCTTCGACATCGCCTATCTCGATCGTGCGCCGGAAACAGGGGGTGGAGAGCCCGTCCTTCTCGTGCACGGATTTGCATCCAGCATGCAGGTCAACTGGGTCGGGCCGGGCTGGGTGAAGACGCTCACCGAAGCCGGCTATCGCGCCATCGCGTTCGACCACCGCGGCCATGGCCTTTCGGCCAAAAGCTACGATCCGAACGACTACACCCCATCGCTGATGGCGGGTGATGCCGCAGCACTGCTCGATCACCTCGGCATCCAGAAGGCGCATGTCTTCGGCTACTCGATGGGCGCTCGCGTTGCGGCGTTTATGGCGCTTGCCAATCCCGACCTCGTTGCCTCGGTCATCTTTGGCGGACTCGGCTACGGCATGGTCGACGGCGTCGGTGACTGGGATCCGATAGCCGAAGCATTGATCGCGCCGGATCCCGCTACCGTGACGCATCCGCGCGGCAAGATGTTTCGCACCTTTGCCGACCAGACCAAGAGCGACCGCAGGGCGCTGGCAGCCTGCATTGCCAAGTCGCGGGAAGAGCTCAGTGAAGCCGATATCGGACGTATCCGCCAGCCGGCGCTGATCGGGGTCGGCACGACGGACGACATCGCCGGATCGGCACAAGCGCTTGCCGGGCTGATGCCGCATGCCAAGGCGTTCGACATCGTCGGCCGCGACCACATGCTTTCGGTCGGCGACCGCACCTTCAAGGCGGCGGTTCTCGATTTTCTCAGGGAACACCCGCTTTCATGACACCGACGCCGATCGAATTCTCCGGAGCCGAAGGCAACCGGCTTGCCGCTGATCTTTGGGACGGACGCGGCCATCCCGTCGTTTTCCTGCACGGAGGCGGGCAGACGCGGCACGCCTGGACCAGCACTGCGCGACGCGTTGCCGAAAGCGGCATGCGGGCGATCACGGTCGACCTGCGCGGCCATGGCGACAGCGCTTGGGTAGTCAGCGGGAACTATGCGTTCGCGGATTATGGCGATGATGCCGTTGCGATCTTTCGGCAGGTCAAAGAACGGTTCCATGCCCACCCATCGTCCGTCGGCGCCTCGCTTGGCGGCCTGTCGTCTTTGATCGCCCAGACCCGCCATCCCGACTTGCTGGATTCGCTGGTGCTCGTCGACATCACCCCGCGCATGGACCCGGAAGGTGTATCGAAAATCCAGGGTTTCATGGGCGAACGCATGGAGGAGGGGTTCTCCTCACTCGAAGAAGCCGCCGCTGCAGTTTCCGCCTACCTTCCCAACCGGACACGGCCGCGTTCACTCGACGGGTTGCGAAAGAACCTGAGGCTTGGCGACGATGGCCGCTTTCGCTGGCACTGGGATCCTGCGTTCATGACCAGTACCCGCAACATCAACGAGGGCGCGCGTGAAACCATGGAAGGGCTCATGGCAGCTCTGCCTGATCTGCGCCTGCCGATCCTTCTGGTGCGCGGCATGCAGTCGGAACTCGTTCATGAAGAGTTCGCCCGCGAATTCGTCTCGTTGGCGCCCTCGGCCAGTTATGTGGACGTCGGCGGTGCCGGCCATATGGTTGCGGGCGACAAGAACGACGTCTTCAGCAAGGCTGTGCTGAATTTCCTCACCGACCGTCAGGCGGCCTGAGGCACGCTCAGCGCTGCCAGCCGTCTTCGAACTCGACACCGCTGACACCGGCGAAGCGACGCAGGCGCTCGAGTTCCGCTTCCAGCTTGCCTGTGAGAACACGCGATACCCGCACGCCGGGCTCGGGCCAAAAGGCGCGGACGACGAGCGCGTCGCGGTCACGTTCGGCCTTCACGTCGATGCGGCCGACGGCGCGATCGCCGCGCAGCACTGGATAGACGTAGTAGCCATATTGCCGCTTTGCCTCGGGCACGAAAATCTCGATTCGGTAGAAGAAGCCGAAGAGCCGTTCCGTTCGCGCGCGGTCGCGCAGCAGCGGGTCGAAAGGGCTGAGAATGCGCACCCGGTCGGCGGGTTCGGCCGCGTGCATCGCCGCCTCCGCTGCCTCGGGAAAGGCGAAACACGCCCTTGGCTTTCCACCATCGATGGCTTGGACCTGCACCGGAACGAGCTCGTCGCGGTTCTCGGCAATCCACCCCTCCACCTCCGCTGGCGTCAGCAATGCCCAGAAGGCGGCGATCTCGCCGCGCGTGGCGAAGCCAAGCCGGGTCAGCGCCTGACGGCATGCCCAGTCGATGAAGGCATGGTGGTCGACTTCGGCGTCGTGATGGTTTGTGGGGATGACGCGTTGCGTCAGGTCGTAGACCTTCTGGAAGCCGTCCCGGCGAGCGATGGCGAGTTCGCCGGTGCGCCAGAGATATTCCAGCGCGGCCTTGGACGGATGCCAATCCCACCAACCGGTCGAAGGTTTGTCGCCTTCGAAGTGACGCGCCAGAGTCGGGCCGTTGCTGGCGACATGGTCACGAACCCGGGCAATGTCGTCGTCGAACCCCTCAGAGCCGAAATGACCCTTCCAGCGTGTCCGCAAGCGCTGCTTCTCGCGGACAAAGCGATGTTTCCAGTAGGGAAAGAATGCGCTGGGGATGATCGACGCGTCATGCGTCCAGTTCTCGAACAAGGCGCCGTCGCGCTCCATGAGCTGCTGCAGGTCGCGGCGGCGGTAGGTTTGGCTGCGCGAATGCAGGATATGGTGATGTGCGCGCTCCAGCACGTTGACGCTGTCGACCTGGACGAAACCGAGCCGGTCGATGGCGGCCTCGAGTTCGGCCTTTCGCATCTGTCCGGACTGCCGGCCGTCGAGCCCGTAGAGCGAGAGCAGGTGGCGGCGGGCGCGCTGATTGTCGAGAAGTGTGGTCATCATCCGAGTCTAGTGAACATCGCCCTCTCATCCACCCGAAAAGCCGCTTCACGGCAAGCCCGGCGGCCATCGCATCCTGACAGCAGTGTGGCAGCAATGGCGGTCTAGCGGCCCGTGAAGATTGCCGGCCTCTTTTCGCGAAAAGCAGCGCGACCTTCCGCATAGTCGGCGCTTTCGAAGGTCGCGTCTCCGAGCGTCGTCGCCGTATCGATGTCCTGCCTTGTCTGCGTCAGGCTGGCGCGTATCGATGCCTTCGAGGCCTTGATCGAGAGGGGGGCGTTTGTGGCAATCGCTGCCGCCAGTTCAGACGCACGCCGCTCCAGGCCGGTTGGTTCAACGATCTCCAGCAGAAATCCCGCATCCAGCGCTGCGTCTGCGTCGATCCGGGCGGCCGTATAGGACAGATAGCGTGCCATTTGCGGGCCTACCGCGTGCACGATGTCGGACATCGCATCGACCGGATAGGCAAGGCCGAGCCGGGCAGGCGGCACGCAGAACAGGGCGGTGGCCGAACCGAGACGCAGATCGCATGCGGCCGCCAGGCCGAAGCCGCCGCCAAAGCAAATACCCCTTATTGCTGCGATGGTCGGCACGGGACAATTGCGTATCGCCGAAAAAGCTGCCGAGTTCTCCGCTTCGTAAAGGCGGGCGCTGTGCGCGTTGCCGCGCACGGTGTCGAACTCGCCGATGTCTGCGCCGGCGCAGAAATCGTTCCCTTGGCCCGTGAGCACGACGGCGCGAACGGTCGCGTCCGCGGCCAGTTGCCCCATCAGGCTGGTCAACTCGCGCCACATCGCCTGGGTCATGGCGTTCTTGCGCTCCGGCCTGTCGATGGCGATCGTGGCGACGTTGTCCTCTACGGTGAGGCGTATGGAACCTGATTGCGCGTTTTCTTGCATTTGCGTGACACCAATCCGTTTGAACCTGCGTTAAGGAAATTGCGGTTCATTTGACATGCCAAAGGGATTATGGTTCGCACCACGCCGTGGCAAGACGTTTGACAGGAGAGACCACGATGAGCAGCGCAAGTGCAGTCAGGTCCGAAACGATCCAGCCAATCGATCCGATCTGGAGTTCAGTCAGGCGCGAGGCCGCCGAGGCGGTCGAAAAGGACCCGCTGCTTGCGGCCTTCCTCTACTCCACCATACTGAATCACGAGAATTTGGAGGCGGCGGTGGTTCACCGCCTGTCAGAGCGCCTCGATCATCCTGATCTTGGTGCCGATCTCATCCGTCAGACCTATCACGCCATGGTCCGCGAGACGCCCGACTGGAGCGCGGCGGTGCGCGTTGACATCCAGGCCTATTACGACCGCGACCCCGCCTGCGACCGGTTCCTGATGCCGGTGCTGTACTTCAAGGGGTTTCATGCCATCCAGACCCACCGGCTGGCCCACTGGCTGTGGAACACGGGGCGCCGGGATTTCGCGCTCTACCTGCAGAGCCGTTCCTCGGCCGTTTTCCAGACCGACATCCATCCCGCATCGAAGATGGGCAAGGGCATCTTCATCGACCATGCGACGGGTCTCGTCGTCGGTGAAACGGCGGTGGTCGAGGACGACGTTTCCATGCTGCATGGGGTCACGCTCGGTGGCACTGGCAAGGCTGGCGGCGACAGGCATCCGAAGATTCGCCACGGCGTGCTGATCGGAGCCGGGGCCAAGATTCTCGGCAACATCGAGATCGGCCACTGCTCGAAGGTCGCGGCCGGCTCGGTGGTGCTTCGCTCCGTGCCCAACAACAAGACGGTTGCCGGCGTTCCGGCTCGCATCGTCGGCGAAGCGGGGTGCGACGAACCTTCGCGGGCGATGGACCAGCTTCTTTCAGGCGGCGACTGAGACGTAGCGGCAGGCATGCCTTGAAACCGGCGGCGCGGGGTTTACATGGCCGTGCAGCGCGTGCCAGAAGCGCGAGCGTCAACACCGCCAGCGGAGAACAGGTTTGAAACCCGAAGAGATCAGGAAGCTCGACAGCTACTTCAAGCGCACGTTCCAGAACCAGCAACTGCAGGTCAAGGCACGTCCGCGCAAAGACGATTCGTGCGAGCTCTATCTCGGCGACGAATTCCTCGGCATCATCTTCAAGGACGATGACGACGGCGACCTGTCCTACAATTTCTCGATGGCGATCCTCGACGTCGACCTGGACTGAATGTCTCAGCGCGCCGTCTGCAGAAAGCTCTCCGCCACGGCGCGGACAGCGGCGTCCACGTCGCGCCAGGAGCCCGCGAGTTCGGCCGGCATGCGATAGGTGAGGGTTAGGCCCTCGCCGATGTGAAGGTCGCGCTCGCATGGCGCCAGCGACTGTTTTGATTGGTCACCGGCCAGGCATCGTGCGACGAAGGGTGGCGAGATTTCGCCCTGCCCACCGACGATCAGCACCTCATCCATATACCCCGACGCTGTGGTGAACGGGTAGGCCGTCAAGCCGCCGGGGCCAACTCGGCCGCTGGGCTCGACGAGTGCGCGATAGATCGGCTCGTAGCGGCCGCTCATGTCCCGCGACATCATGCGCTCCTCGAACGAGAGGAAAAGGATGCGGCGGGAATCGTCGAGGTGATTGAAGTCGTCGCGGGCGACATCGCTGTAGCCATCCATCTGCGGCCACCGCAGATAGACATCCAGCCGCGCCGCCACGCCATCGCGACGCGAGCCTTCGAAGCGGATCATGTTGGCAGGCACGACGAGAACGTCGTTGCCGATAACGATCTCGTGCAGCGTGCGGTCGTCGGTGTGTCCGGCCATGGCGATCGTCTTTCCGGCCCACTTGCCGACCAGACTGACGCCGACGGACAACAGTGCCAGCACGACGAAGCCGATAAACACGCGGATCATGAATCCGGAGCGGATCGGTCTGGGTTCCGTTGCCTCCGGGCCTTGAGCAGCTCCTGCGTACACGTTGCGATCCTTCGACAACCCGTTCCGTTCCGGCCGACACTGGCGCCATCATGGTAAACGGAGCGTAAACGGCGTCCTATCGAAGCGGATCGCGAGCTTCTAGAGTGCCGAAAATGCAAGGAGAGAATCATGCCGGTCTATGCACTCGACGGAATCCAGCCGCAGTTCGACGAAGAGGCCAGCAACTGGATCGCGCCGGATGCAAACGTCATCGGCAAAGTCCGGCTTGGCAGCAAGGCGAGCATATGGTTCGGCGCGGTGCTGCGCGGAGACAACGAAACGATCACGATAGGCGCGCGCTCCAACATACAGGAGCACTCGATGCTCCACACCGATCCAGGCTTTCCATTGACGGTCGGCGACGGCTGTACTGTCGGCCACCGGGCGATCCTGCATGGTTGCAGCATCGGCGACAACAGCCTGGTCGGGATGGGGGCGATCATCCTCAATGGCGCGCGTATCGGCAGGAACAGCCTGGTCGGCGCGGGCGCGCTCGTCACCGAGGGCAAGGAATTTCCCGACAACTCACTGATCATGGGCGCGCCCGCGAAAGCCGTGCGCACGCTCGACGACGCCGCGGTAGAGCGCCTCAAGATGTCGGCGCAGATATACGTCGCCAACGGTGCGCGGTTCCGGGCCGGGCTTGCCGGCACTTGATTTCTTTGGCGACATTGTCCCGCAACCGCGTCGCGAGTGGGGCGTTTCATGTTGCAGCGCCTCCAACGGCCGAAATCGTTTTGTGTTTGCCGCGGTGGCACGCTAGACGACACATGACTCACACAGCCAAGGCGGGAGGCGTTGTTGGAAAATCCACATGAGCGGCCACCCGAAGCGGAAGCCGGTAGCGGGGCAGGTGACGACATCTACGACGAGAATGGCGTGCTGCGCGCGTCGTTCCTGGCGCATATCGGCGCTGCGATTGCAGACCGCGATACGCTGACGCTCAAACAGGACGTCGCGTCGCTGCACCAGTCCGAGATCGGCGATCTCATCGAAGCGCTGATGCCCGAGCAGCGCCGCGCGCTCGTCGAACTGATGGGCGCCGACTTCGACTTCACGGCTCTCACCGAAGTCGACGATGCCATTCGTATGGACATCGTCGACAGCCTGCCGAACGAGCAGATCGCGCAGGCGGTGCAGGAACTGGATTCGGATGACGCCGTCTACATTCTCGAGGACCTCGACCAGGAAGACCGCGACGAGATTCTCGCCCAGCTTCCGTTTACCGAACGCATCAGGCTGCGGCGGGCGCTCGACTACCCGGAGGAGACAGCCGGCCGGCGCATGCAGACGGAGTTCGTCGCGGTGCCGCCGTTCTGGACCGTGGGACAGACGATCGACTACATGCGCGAAGACCGCAACCTACCGGATTCGTTCAGCCAGATCTTCGTCATCGACCCAACTTTCCGTCTGCTCGGCGCCGTCGACCTCGACCGCATCCTGCGCACCAAGCGTACGGTGCGCATCGAGGAGATCATGCACGAGACGCGCCATGCCATCCCGGCCACGATGGACCAGGAAGAGGCCGCGCAGGTCTTCGAGCAGTACGATCTTCTGTCCGCCGCGGTGGTGGATGAAAACGAGCGGCTTGTCGGCGTCCTGACCATCGACGATGTCGTCGACGTCATCCAGGAAGAAGCCGAGGAAGATCTTATGCGCCTCGGTGGCGTCGGCGACGAGGAGCTCTCCGACACGGTCCTGGCGATTTCGCGCTCGCGCGTGCCGTGGCTGATGGTCAATCTCGTGATGGCGTTTGTCGCGGCGTCCGTAATCGGGCTGTTCGATGCGACCATCCAGCAGATTGTGGCGCTCGCGATTCTGATGCCGATCGTTGCCGGCATGGGCGGCAATGCCGGTTCCCAGACGATGACGGTCACCGTGCGCGCCCTCGCGACAAAGGACATCGACATCTATAATGCCGGCCGCATCATCCGCCGCGAGATCGGCGTGGGCCTGCTCAATGGCGCGATCTTCGCGACGCTGATCGGGCTGGTTGCCGGCTTCTGGTTTTCCGACGTCGACCTCGGAGTCATCATCGCGACCGCCATGGTGCTGAACCTGCTCGTCGCTGCGCTTGCCGGCATCCTCGTGCCACTGCTGCTCGACAGGTTCGGCGCGGATCCCGCCGTCGCGTCCTCCGTGTTCGTCACCACGATTACCGATGTGGTTGGGTTCTTCGCCTTTCTCGGCCTCGCAACTTGGTGGTTTGGGGTGCAGTAGCGGCGCCTGCGGAACCGCGGTGTTGCACGCTTTGCGCCATCGGTTTGCCGCACACAGGCTTGCGAATTGACTTTTACGTAAATGCCGTGGCAAATTCTGCAACGGATTCATGACAGGATGCCGCGCGCATGCGGGAATACTACACGATCACCGAACTGACCCGCGAGTTCGATGTCTCGACCAGAACGTTGCGGTTCTATGAGGATGAGGGACTGATCGCGCCGGTGCGGCGCGGTCGCACGCGTCTGTTCCGCCCCTCGGACCGGCATCTCATCAAGCAGATCATGCGTGGCAAGCGTCTGGGCTTCTCCATCAACGAGATCCGCGAGATCATACAGATGTACCGTGAGCCGCCCGGCGAGGTGGGGCAGCTCAAGCTGATGATCAAGCGCATCGAGGAGAAACGCGAGGAGCTGCGCCAGAAACGCCGCGACCTCGAAGAAACGCTCGCCGAACTCGACAATGCTGAGGAGGCGTGCGTGGAGCGGCTCGTCGAACTCGGCGTCACCACCTGAGCGTTTCCGGATCGTTCAGATCCAGCGACGGACCTTCTTGGTGTAGTCGCGATATTTCTTGCCGAAGCGCATTTCCAGATGCCGTTCCTCGCGTTCTATCGCCAGCTTCTGGGTGATGAATGCCGCGATCGGCGCGAGCAAGATAAACCACAAGATACCGCCGATCAGCCCGACGCCGATCATCAGCATGGTGTTGCCGAGATAGATCGGATTGCGGCTGAAGGAGAACGGCCCGTTCGTAACCAGATGGTCGCTGGCGTGATGCGGCATGATCGTCGTCTTGGCGCGCGCGAGCGTGCGCATTGCCGAGATGTCGATGAACAGCGCGCCCGCCACCAGGATCCAGCCGACAGCGAACAGGAACTCGGCCAACTGAAGTGGCAGCCAGGGCAAGGGTGCGAGCCAGTGCGCGATAATGGCCAGCGCGACGGCCGCTATATAGATGATCGGTGGCCATGGCAGCGTGTTCGGCCGGTCCTGCAGCGTCGTCATGGCATGTCCTCCCCGTCGCCCGAAGGCTCAGCCTCGAAACTGCACGCTGACACGATCTCCTGCAAGCGCTGCGATGTCTGAGGAGACGGCGCGCCGCCATACACTTCGTCAAAGCGGTTCTCGGTTTCGAGTTTTTCCAGCACGCATACGCAATAGACCGAGCAGAATTCGGCGCCCTCCGTCTGTTCGCATTGAGCGGTGCAGGCGCGGGTAAACTCGATGTCGCGCGGTACCTCGGCCGCTGGAAAGACCTGCGAGAACAACCACACGCTGGCGATGAGCAGCGGCTGGTGGATAAGGTAGAATGCCAGGCTGTGTCGGCCGGCTGCCTGGATTGGCCGCGTCGCCGCGGGCAGGGTGATGGGGCGCAGGCGCCCGAACAAACCCCTTGCCTCTGCAACGCGCGTGGCAGCCATGCCGAGCAGAACGGCGCCGAACCATGGAAACAGCGGCACGTAGTCGTTCGATCGTGGATTGGCGCTGGACAATCCGACCCACCATAGCGCCGGATGGTCGAAGACCGCAGAACGCAGAAATTGCGGTGCGGCGATCACGGCCACTGCGGCCAAGACCACGAGCCAGACGGGCAAACGCAGGAAGGCCATGCCCAGCAGGCTGGCCAGTGCGATCTGGTGCAGGATGCCGAAGAAGATGAAGCCTCCGGGAACCGCCAGCCAGGTGACGAGCGAAATCGCACCGGCCGCAAGAGCTACCATCGCCAGTCGCTTGAGGAACGGCCGCCAGCGCACGCCGCGTGCGTGGGCGAGAACCAGGCTCACGCCGACGAGGAAGAGGAAGGATGACGCGATCGACCGGGCGAACAGGCGCCATCCCCCGGTTGCCGTCATTCCAGGGTCGGCGTAGCCGAAGAATTCCAGGTCCCAGGCGAGATGATAGATCGCCATGGCCACGAGCGCGATGCCGCGCGCGAAATCGATCGTTTCCAGGCGGGGTTTGTCGTTTGCGGACCGCTGCACTAGTTTGCCTCTACTCGACTCCAAACACCGCCCGCCGATGCGATAGCACAAGATGCGGGGGATACGCCAAACAGGAAAGGGGTTTGCCATGCACAGCGTGGAAGCGAACGGCGCTGCCATCCCGGCACTCGGGCTCGGTACATGGACGCTGAAAGGACGAGACTGTTCGGCGCTCGTCGAACAGGCGCTGGCGCTCGGCTACCGCCATCTCGACACGGCCGCCAGCTATGGCAACGAGGCCGATGTCGGTGCAGGCCTGCGCGCCTCCGGTGTGGATCGCGATGCTGTCTTCGTGACCACCAAGGTGTGGTGGACCGAACTTGCAGCCGAGGACTTCCGGCGATCGGCGGAAGCGAGCCTGACGCGGCTGGGCGTCGACCAGGTCGACCTGCTGCTTGTTCACTGGCCCAATGCCGACATTCCGCTCGAGGAGACGATCACCGCGCTGAACATGGTGCGTGCCGACGGCCTCACGCGCCATATCGGGGTGTCGAATTTCCCGACCGGGTTGCTGTCGCAGGCGATCATGGCCTCGGAAGCGCCGCTCGTAGCGAACCAGGTCGAGAACCATCCCTATCTCGACCAACGGAAGGTCCACGCCGCCTGCCGTTCCGCCGGCATGGCCATGGTGTCTTATTGTCCGCTGTATCGGGGCGGCCCGCTGTTCGAAGAAGCGGCCGTGCGCGATGCCGCCGATGCGCATGGCAAGACGCCCGCGCAAATCGTGCTGCGCTGGCATGTGCAGCAGGACGGCGTGGTGGCCATCCCGCGCACCACGCGCGCGGAGCGCCTGAGCGAAAACGCGAATATCTTCGATTTTGCGCTCAGTGCCCCCGAGATGGCGAAGATTTCGTCTTTGCGCCAGGCAGGACGGCGAATCTGCGATTACGACTTTTCGCCTGACTGGGACGCGCCGTAGCCCTACCTCCCGCGAATCCTGGGGTCGAGCGCATCGCGCAGCCCGTCGCCGACATAATTGATGCTGAGCACCGTCAGCGAGATCGCCAGGCCTGGCCAGATGACCCGCGAGGGATTGATCTGGATGAAGTTGACGCCGTCGTAGAGGAGGCGGCCCCAGGTCGGAAAATCGGACGGAAAACCCAGGCCAAGGAATGATAGAGCGGACTCCGTAATGATTGCGGTCGCAATGCCGAGCGTCGCCGAGACCATGATCGGCGACAGGACGTTGGGCAGGATGTGGCGGGTGACGATGCGTCGTTCGCGCGTGCCGATAGACTTGGCCGCGAGCACGAACTCCTGCTCCTTTACCGAAAGCACGGCGCCGCGCACGATGCGTGCCGTCTGCATCCAGCTCGTCACGCCGATCACGAACACAATCAGCAGGAAGATGCCGGTCTCCGGCCCGAAGGCGGCGCGTAGAGTGTCACGAAACAACATGATGATGACGAGCAGCAGGGGCAACAGCGGCAGCGCGAGGAACAGATCCGTCAGCCGCATCAGCAGCCCTTCGAGACGCTTGAAATAGCCGGCGATGATGCCGATCGTGGTTCCGACGAACAGAGAGAGCAGCATCGCGGTGACGCCCACCGACAGCGACGTCCTGCCACCAGCAAGCACCTGGGCGAACATGTCCCGTCCCAGGTTGTCGGTGCCCATCGGATGCGCGAACGAGATTCCCTGGTTGCGCGCACGGACATTCAGCGCGCCGGGGTCGACGCCGTGGATGTAGGGACCGAACACCACCAGAAGGATGATCGAGATGAAGATGATGGCGCCCATCACGCCGCCGCGATGCTGGCGGAACTGGCGCCAGACGTCGGCTATCAGAGTGCGCTGCTTGCGGGCAGTCTCTGGCTGCGGTCCCGGGGCAGGGCTGGTCGTGCCCGCGGTCGAAGTCATGGCCGCGTCAGTCATAGCGAATTCTCGGGTCGAGGATGCCGTAGAGAAGATCGGCAATCAGGTTGAAGAACACGATCAGGACGGCAAAGATGAAGGTCAGGGTCTGAACCAGCGGTATGTCGGCGCCCTGGATCGCTATGATGAGAAGCTGTCCGAGGCCGTTCACGCGGAAAATCTGCTCGGTGATGATGGCGCCGGAGAAAATAGTCGGAATACCCAGGGCAATCACCGTGACGACCGGGATGAGGCTGTTGCGCAGCACATGGATCAAGACGACCACACGCTCCTTCATGCCTTTGGCCCGAGCCGTACGCACATAATCCTGGTTGAGATTGTCCAGCATCGAGGCGCGGACGAAGCGGCTGAGCTGTGCCGCATTGTAGAGCGCCAGCACCATCACCGGCAGCACCATCTGCCGGACCTGGACCCAGAAGCTTGACCAGTCCGTGATGACATGGGTGGTGTCGTAGATCGACGGAAACCACTGAAGTTGCACGCTGAAGATGACGATGAGTACCACGCCGGTAAAGAAGGTCGGCACGGAAAAGCCGATCATCGAGACGAAGGTGCCGATCTGGTCGAACCACGAATACTGGCGATAGGCGGAGATGATGCCGACCGGAAGCGCGATCATGATCCCGACGATATAGGACATGCCGACGACAAGCAGCGTTTGCGGGAGACGCTCGGCAATCAGGTCGACGACGGGGCTGCGGGTCGCCCAGGAGCGGATTCGCAGGCGCTCGGCGGAGTTGCCGATCTCGATGCCGAACAGGCGTTCGATGATGTTGAGCGGTTCGTTGATGAAGAACTGGTTCAGCCAGTAGATGTAGCGGATGTAGAATGGCTCGCCCAAACCCAGTGACTGACGGATCTGCTCGCGCACCTCCGGTGGAATCGTCAGCGGCAGGTTGCCGGTCGGATCGTTCGGCGCAAGGTCGAGCAGGGCGAAGATGATGAAGCTGATGACGAGCAGTGTCGGCACAGCGAACATCAGTCGCCGAAGCGTATAGTTCAGCATCGAAGGGCTCCGGGCGCGGCCCGCGCGCTGGTCGCACGGGATGCCATTGTGATGACAACCGGCTCCGCAGGACGCGAAGCCGGCTACGTCACGTTCTGGCTGTTACTGCAAGCGTGTCCAGTCGGCCACGTTCCAGAGTTCCGAGTCCCACGAGTTCATCCGCACGCCGTCGATGGTGACGGAATGGGCCGACACGTCGCCGCGGTGGATCAGCGGGATGAGAGCCCCTTCATTCGAAAGGATGTCGTTCAGCTGCTTGGCGATATCGCCGCGTGCTTCCAGTTCGGCAGTCGTTGAAAGTTCGGCAACGAGCGCATCATACTCCTCGGAGCAGAAGCGCGGCACGTTTGCACCGAGCCAGCCGTTTTCGGGGCTCGGGATGTCGCTGCACAGCCAACCTGCCATGTAGCCCTGCGGGTCGGTGCCGGGGAAGTTGTTGGTATACATCTCAACGTCCGCATAGAACTTCTGGAACGTGTCCGGGCTGGCCGGATCTCCGCCGAAGAACACCGCAGCGTCGACGTTGCGCAGCTCGCTCTCGACGCCAATCTGTTCCCACATGTCCTTTACGAGTGCCTGTGTCGCTTGCCGAACCGAGTTCGTGGACGTCTGATAGAGGATGGAAATTCGAACACCATCCTTGGCGCGGACGCCGTCGGAACCGCGTTCCCAACCGGCTTCATCGAGAAGACGGTTTGCTTCGTCGATGTCCTGGGTCAGGCACCAGTCGACGTTGGTCGATGCGTAATTTTCCGGAGCGGGCAAGATATTGCAGGTCGATTGACCGCTGGCGCCGTAGCCGGCCTCGACGAGAAGGTCCCGGTCGATCGCGATGGACAGCGCCCTTCGTACTGCCGGATCACTGAGGAACGGATGCGGCCCGGCTTCCTTTGTGGACCGTGCGTCTCCCTTGTCGGGAGAAGGATCATAGGCGTTGACCTCGATGCGTTCCACCGACGTGCCGAAGGACGTCACCAGCTTGCCGCGTCCGGCGGCCGACATCTGGTCGAGGATTTCGGGTTCGACCTGCAGGTTCCAGGCATAGTCGAATTCGCCGGTCTCAAGCACCGAGCGCGCGGCAGAGGCAGCGTCGCCGCCACCCTTCAGTGTCAGGGTCGCGAATGCGGGCTTTGCCGGATCGCGATAATGCTCGTTCGCCTCGAAGGTGACGACGTCATTGGCGCGGAACTCGGCGACCTTGAACGGGCCAGTGCCGTGCGGACCGAAATTCTGTTCGGTGCATTCGGGCGCGCGTGGGCCCATGCAGTTTTCGAACTGCGCCTTCTGGATAATCGGCGACTCTGCCCCCACGAATGCAGTGTAGGGGAAGGGCTTCGCGACGCTGAAATTGACCTTGACGGTCAAGTCGTCGACGACTTCGACGGACTCGACGTCTTGGAACTTCGCGATCTGCTGGCAGCCGCCATCGGGCGCCATGCAGTAGTCGGCCGTGAACTTAACGTCGTTCGCCGTGAAGGGCGTGCCGTCGGACCACATCAGGCCTTCCGAAATCTTCCAGGTGATCGACTTCAGGTCCTCCGAGACGCCGCCGTTTTCGACCGTCGGGATTTCATCGACGAGCGCAGGGACCATGGTGCCGGTCTCGTCGTATTTGGCCAGCGGCTCGATGACGACGGACGAGCCTTCGACGTCCTTGGTGCCGCCCGAAAGATAAGGATTGAGGATCGAAACGGCCTGCCAGTACAGGATGTTGAGATTGCCGTCGCTGCCTCGCTCGGCCTGCGCGGCGGCCGCGCTGAACGCCAGCGCTGCCGCCGTTCCAGTTAGGATTGTCGTGAACTTCTTCATTTGAGCTTCCCCTTTGATCTTGTTGTTCCCATCGAAGCACCTGTTGCGGCCCGCCGCTCCCATTGGCCGACTGCAACATCCGGTGCATTCATATCCGCACAAGAATGCGGTGTTGGCAAATCGATTCAGATAAGTTTACCGGGCCTCCTTTCCCGCGTTTACTACCTGCTGGTTCCTTGCAACCTTCCTTGTCTGCTTCATCATCTCAGGCGAAGTGACAGGCTGCCTTGTGATTGTCTCCTACGTCGCGCCAAAGCGGTTCCTCCACGAAGCAGAGCTCCTGTGCTTGCGGACAGCGTGTGCAAAAGCGGCAGCCGTGCGGCGGGTTCGCCGGGTCCGGAATCTCGCCGGTGAGAATGATGCGCTGGCGGTCGGTCTCGATCTTGGGATCGGGCATCGGCACCGCCGACAGCAGTGCCTTGGTATAGGGATGTCGTGGTGCCTGGAAGAGCGTCCCGACATCGGTGAGTTCGACCATCTTGCCGAGATACATCACGGCGACGCGGTCAGCGATGTGCTTGACCATCGACAGATCGTGGCTGATGAAAAGATACGTCAGCCCGAGCTTTTTCTGCAGATCTTCCAGGAGATTGACCACCTGGGCCTGGATCGAGACGTCCAGCGCTGCGATCGGCTCGTCGCAGACGATGAAATCCGGGTCCAGTGCAAGGGCACGGGCGATACCGATGCGCTGGCGCTGACCGCCGGAGAACTCGTGCGGGTAGCGATTGATGTAATCGGGATTGAGACCAACGGCATCGAGCAGTTCGCGGACCCGGTCGCGCCGCGCCTGGCCCTTGTGCTGGGCATGTTCCAGCAAAGGCTCGCCAATGATGGCCCCGACCGTCATGCGCGGATTGAGCGACGCCTGGGGATCCTGGAAAATCATTTGCATGCGCGGGCGCATGCGCCGCAAAGACTCGCCTTCCATGGACGCGATATCGTTGCCCTCGAACAGGATGCGGCCGCCGGTCGCGCGATACAGTCTCAGCAGGGCGCGTCCGGTGGTCGACTTGCCGCAACCGCTCTCGCCCACGAGACCAAGGGTCTCGCCCTTCCTGATGTCGAACGAAACGCCGTCTACCGCACGCACGGCGCCGATCCGTCGGCGCAGCATGCCGCCATAAACCGGAAAGTGCATCTTTAGGTTCTCGACCGTGACGAGCGCAGGAGGAGGGGGAGGTGTGGCGACCGCGGACGCCTGTTGCCCGGTCATATCAAGCGACATCGCGCGGCATCCTTGTTTCAGGGTTCCACCAGCAAGCGACGTCGTGACGTCCACCGAGATCGATCAGGGGCGGGTTTTGCGCCAGGCAACGGTCGAACGCGTGCGTACAGCGTGGCGCGAACGGGCATGAGGACGGTTCCGCCAGCAAGAGAGGCGGCTGTCCGTTGATGGAACGCAGCCGCTCGCCCGGAGCGTGGCGTCCGGGAAGGGACTCAAGCAGTGCGCGCGTATAGGGGTGTTGCGGGTTTTCGAACAGGTCTCCGACCAGCGCGTGCTCGACTACCTGGCCGCCATACATGACGATGACGCGGTCGGCGATGCCGGCGGCGACACCCAGATCGTGGGTGATCCAGATGATCGCCATGCCAAGCTTCTGGCGAAGGTCGCGCACCAGTTCGAGGATCTGGGCCTGGACCGTGACGTCGAGCGCCGTCGTCGGTTCGTCCGCGATCAGCACCTTGGGATCGCAGGCCAGTGCGATCGCGATCACGACGCGCTGGCGCATGCCGCCGGAGAACTGGTGAGGATAGTCGTCGATCCGATTGGATGCTGCCGGTATGCCGACGAGTTCGAGCAACTCGATCGCCCGTTTCCGGGCGTTCCTGCGGCTCAGTCCCATGTGCTCGCGCAACGGCTCCATGATCTGGTAGCCCACGGTGAACACCGGGTTGAGCGAGGTCATCGGATCCTGAAACACGAAGCCGATCTGGGCGCCGCGCACATGGCGTATCCCGGAAGCCGTCAGCTTCACGAGATCCTGATCCTGGAACAGAACCCGGCCATCGGCAATGCGAGCCGGAGGCATCGGCAGGAGCTGCATCAGCGACATCATCGCAACGCTCTTGCCGGAGCCGCTTTCACCGACGACAGCAAGAAGTTCGCCTTCGTCGAGACTGAAACTGATCCCGTTTACCGCGTGAATCACACCATCATGGGTGTGGAATACGGTCTTGAGATCGGAGACTTCCAACACCTGAACGATGGGAACACCCCATACTCTTTGCGTCGTCGTTGCGACGCGTTCCCCTTGTTATGGATGTATCTGAACATCTGATTCTGGACTTGGCAAGCCATGAAATGTGCAGCGCGGCGAAATGCGCAAAACGTGCACACATCTTACACATCGGCTAAACGAAAACCGGCTGACTTACACGAGCTTCTTCGCCGAAGATTTTGATATATTTGTTTATTTCAGATCTGTCGCCAGTTGCTTTTTCGGGGTTGTCCGAAAGCTTCACTGCCGGACGACCGTTGGCGCTCGTGACCTTGCAGACGAGCGAAATCGCCTGCAGCGCGTCATTGTGCGCCGGCGCGCAATCCTGGAAATCATTGGTCAGGTTGGTGCCCCAGCCGAACGCCATGCGCACACGGCCGCGAAAGTGCTGATAGGCTTCGATGATCGTTTCGACGTCGAGGCCATCCGAGAAGATGAGCAGTTTGTCCTCGGGATTGCGGCCGCGTTCCTGCCACCAGCGTATGATGCGTTCGCCGCCTTCGATGGCGGGCGCGCTGTCCGGACGGAAGCCGGTCCAATCGGCTACCCAATCGGGTGCGTCGCGCAGGAAGGAAGCCGTGCCGAACGCATCAGGCAGGACGATCAGAAGATTTCCGCCATAATAGGTCTGCCATGCCTGAAGCACCTTGTAGGGTGACGCCCTGAGTTCTTCTTCGTTGGTGGTGAGGGCGGCCAGCACCATCGGCAGTTCGTGCGCGTTGGTGCCAAGGGCTTCCAGGTCGGTGTCCATGGCGAGCAGGACGTTGGACGTGCCGGTGAAGCCCTCTCCAATGCCTTCCTTCAGCGCTTCCACGCACCAGCGTTGCCACAGGAAGGAGTGCCGGCGCCTGGTGCCGAAATCGGAGATGCGCAGTTCCGGATACTTCTTCAGCCGCTCGACCTTCTCCCACACCTTGGCTTTCGCCCGCGCATAGGTCACGTCGAGAGCGAACGGCCCCATGCTGCGGAGAGCGGAGCGCGAACGCAGTTCGTTGATGATTGCCAGCGCAGGAATCTCCCACATCGTCGTGTCATGCCAGCGGCCATGGAAATGAAGCTCGTACTGGCCGTCGCGCTTGGACAGTTCGTATTCCGGCAGGCGGAAATTCTCCAGCCAGGCCAGGAAATCATGCTCGAAGATCTGCTTGCGGCCGTAGAAGCTGTTGCCGGCCAGCCAGATCATCTCCTTCTTGGAAAAACGCAGCGTGCGCGCATGGTCCAGTTGGGCGCGCAATTCCTGCTCGTCTATCTCGTCGGCCAGCCGCACCGACCTGGACCTGTTGATCAGCGAGAAGGTCGCGTCGACGTCGCGGTAGAGCCCCCAGATCATCTGCAGCATGAGCAGCTTGTAGAAATCGGTGTCGAGCAGGCTGCGCACGATCGGATCGAGCTTCCAAGTGTGGTTGTACACCCTGCGGGCGATATCGGTCTTGGGCATGCTTGACCTCATTTGTCTTCGCGCAAGCGGAGCGGAAGACGATGGCGGCGTCAATGTCAATGTGCGGTCCTTCTGCAATTGCACTGGCATCCTGTTTTGGCCTAATCTGTCTTCTCCCACCTCAGGCGCCCACGCGCCCAATCCCCCTAGCGGAGCATCTCCATGGAAAAGCGCAGGCTTGGCCGCACCGATATTTTTGTCTCCCGGATCTGCCTGGGTACCATGACCTTCGGAGAACAGAACACCGAGCAGGAAGGGCATGAACAGCTCGACCTGGCGCTGGAGCGCGGCGTGAACTTCATCGACACTGCGGAACTCTACCCCATACCGCCGAAAGCGGAGACCCAGGGCCGCACGGAACAGACCATCGGCACCTGGATGAAGAGCCGCGCGGCGCGCGACAAGATCGTGCTGGCCACGAAGGTCGTCGGCCGCACCGCGAACGAATGGTTCCGGGGAGGGCGCCCATCCAGGCTGGTACGGGCCGACATCACGGATGCGATCGACAAGTCGCTCGCCAGGCTCCAGACCGACTATGTCGACGTCTACCAGATGCATTTCCCCGACCGGCTGGTGCCGTGGGGTGCAAATCCCGTTCGCGTGGGCGAGTGGCCGGCAAAGCGTGCCGAGGACGAGACATCCATCGCCGAGACCCTGGCGGTCTTCGACGATCTGGTGAAGGCCGGCAAGATCCGGCATGTGGGCCTGTCCAACGAGAGTTCGTGGGGCGTGATGAAGTTCGTCGCCGAGGCCGACAAGGGGGTCGGTCCACGGGTCGCAACGCTGCAGAACGCCTATAATCTCGTCAACCGCACGTTCGAAGTGAACCTCGCGGAAGTCTGCGACCGTGAGGAGGTCAGCCTTCTGGCGTATTCGCCACTGGCGCAAGGCTATCTGACCGGGAAATACGACGACGGCGCGCTGCCAACAGGATCGCGCAAGCAGTTGTTCGATCGGCTCCAGCGCTACGAGACGCCGGGCGCTGCAGAGGCGCACAAGGCCTACAATACGCTTGCGCGCGACTTCGGCCTGGAGCCGGCCCTGTTTGCCAACGCTTTCGTCACGCATCGCTCGTTCGTCACCTCCAACATCATTGGCGCCACGAGCATCGATCAACTGAAGCTGGCGCTCGACTCAGCCGATGTCGCATGGACCCCCGAGATGCAGAACGCCGTCGACGCGCTTCACCAGCGCTTCGGCAACCCGTGCCCATAAGGGATGTTCGGCGGCTAAGTTGTCGTTAACCCTTCGTTAACCATGCGGGCGCAGCATTTCTCCTGGGAGGACCAACCTCAGGAGAACAGCCATGTTTGTCTCCCGCCTGCCCATGCCGCGGCTCAGCGCCGCCGTATCCATGCTGAGTGTTTGCGTCCTTCCTGCTGCCGCCCATGACGCTCCGAGCGGCTGGACTTATCCGCTGGCCTGCTGTTCGGACTACGACTGCCGCGAGGTCGCTGATGCGGACGTCGTGGAGGGACCCCAGGGCTATGTCATCAAGGTCACAGGGGAAGTCATCCCGATGACGTCACGCAAGGTGAAGCCGTCGCCTGATGGCGTGTTTCACTGGTGCTCGGTGGCAGGCAAGAATGACGGCAAGACGATTTGCCTGTTCGTGCCGCCACGGGCCTTCTGAGCGTAGGCCTCACGGCATCACTCGGTTCTTGTTTTGATTGGCATCGAGCGCATATCCTTCGCGTGCGAAGCGGAAGGAACCCGATGCTCAGGATAGAGAAGATCGCGATTGCCGATATCTACGTGCCGACCGAGCGCCGTAAGACGCTGCATCCGGAAACCGTCAGGCTTCTGGCAGAAGACATTCTGGAGAAGGGCATGACGACGCCCATTCAGGTGCGCAAGGATGCCAAGCGCTTCGTGCTCGTTGAGGGGCTGCATCGACTGGAGGCGGCGAAGTGGCTTGGTGAGACCACGATCGAGAGCTATCTGGTCCAGGCACGCCGGCACTGACGCGGCGAAGGGAATCGGTGCGTGACGACTGGAGCGATGATCCATGTGTGTTCGATCACCAAGGTCGCTCAGGCCGTGGAGCAGTCTGGTGGCTCCCGTCTGGTGACGTTGCTGACGGCCGGGACCCCGTTCGAGCGGCCGGCTGCCATCGATCCGGCGAATCATCTGTTCCTTTCGATGAACGACATCGTCCAGGAGCAGGATGGAATGGTTCTGCCGGGCCGGGAACATGTCGAGACGATGCTGGAATTCGCGCGGGCATGGGATCGCACGACGCCGCTCGTGATCCATTGTTTTGCCGGCATCAGCCGCTCCACTGCGGCCGCCTATATCTGCGCTGCCGCTCTTGCTCCGGGCCGGGACGAGGCGGAACTGGCCCGTACCCTTCGCCGATTGTCCCCCTCGGCGACGCCGAATGCCCGCCTCGTGCGTCACGGCGATGCGATACTCGGTCGCAATGGCCGCATGGTCGCGGCGATCGAGTCGATCGGGCGGGGCGCGGACGCCTTCGAGGGCGCGCCGTTTTTCCTGCCGATAGATGCCTGAGGCGCAAGGGTTGCCGGCCCCGGCGGGCGACGTAGCGTAACCTCGAAGGGCGGCCTCAAACGGGCGCCTGTGACAGTGGCCGCATGGAAATCCGGCCAATGTTTGACTTGCTTCGCAATGACGCCTGCGCTAACCCTCGCCGCGTTGCAACAAGCCTTGCCGCGTCGGACCCAACCGGGGTTATCGTTGCGGTTCCGCCTCCTCTCTGGGGCCACGGCTCAGCCGGGGGCGGCCAACGGAAAAGACAATGAGCGAACTTCTCAGTTCATATCTGCCGATCGTGATTTTCATTGGAGTGGCACTCGTCGTCGGGCTGGCGCTGATTGTCGCGCCGTTCCTCGTCGCGTACCGCAATCCGGATCCGGAAAAGCTCTCGGCCTACGAGTGCGGCTTCAACGCTTTCGACGACGCGCGCATGAAGTTCGACATCCGGTTCTACCTGGTGGCGATCCTGTTCATCATCTTCGACCTTGAAGTGGCCTTTCTGTTCCCCTGGGCGGTATCGTTCGGTGCGATCGGCTGGCTCGGGTTCGGATCGATGATGGTGTTTCTCGGCGTGCTGACCATCGGCTTCATCTACGAATGGAAGAAGGGAGCGCTGGAATGGGATTGAACGACGGCTCATCCACCCTCGTGGCGCCCAAGCCCAAGGGCATCGTGGACCCGAACACCGGCAAGCCGGTCGGTTCGGACGATCCGTTCTTCGGCGAGATCAATTCTGAGCTTTCCGACAAGGGTTTTCTGGTCACCTCGTCGGAGGCGCTGATTACCTGGGCACGCACGGGTTCGCTGATGTACATGACGTTCGGCCTCGCCTGCTGCGCGGTCGAGATGATCCACTCAGCGATGCCGCGCTATGACAGCGAGCGCTTCGGCATCGCTCCGCGCGCCTCACCGCGGCAGTCGGACGTGATGATCGTGGCGGGAACGCTGACCAACAAGATGGCGCCGGCCCTGCGCAAGGTCTACGACCAGATGCCGGAGCCACGCTACGTCATCTCGATGGGCTCGTGCGCCAATGGCGGCGGCTATTACCACTATTCCTATTCGGTGGTGCGCGGCTGCGACCGCGTGGTCCCGGTGGATATCTACGTGCCCGGTTGTCCGCCTTCGGCGGAAGCGCTGCTCTACGGCATTCTTCTCCTGCAGAAGAAGATCCGCCGCACCGGCACGATCGAGCGCTAGGAGGTCGTGATGAGCGAAGCCCTCAACGATCTGGCCGGACATATAACCGAGCGTCTCGGCGCGGCGGTGAATAGCGCGACGATCTCCTACGGAGAGTTGACCCTCCAAGTGGCCGGTGATGACATCGTCCCGGTGCTGACCTTCCTGCGCGACGATGCACGCTGCCGGTTCGTATCCTTCATCGACATCAGCGGTGCCGACTATCCGATGCGCGAGAAACGCTTCGATGTCGTCTACCATCTGCTGTCGCCGACGAAGAACCTCCGGGTGCGCATCAAGGTACAGACGGACGAGGACACGCCCGTGCCGTCCGCGACCGCCGTGTACTCGGGGGCGGACTGGTTCGAGCGCGAGGCCTACGACCTTTACGGCATCCTTTTCTCCGGCCATCCGGAGTTGCGCCGCATCCTGACCGATTACGGCTTCGAAGGGCATCCGCTACGCAAGGACTTTCCGCTCACCGGCTTCGTGGAAGTGCGCTATGACGACGAGGTCAAGCGAGTCGTCTACGAGCCTGTCGAATTGAAGCAGGAATTCCGGAATTTCGACTTCCTGTCGCCTTGGGAGGGCACGGACTACGTGCTGCCTGGCGACGAGAAAGCCAAGCCGAACTGAGGCGTCCAATGGCTGAGACATCCGTCAGAAATTTCAACATCAACTTCGGCCCGCAGCATCCCGCGGCGCACGGCGTGCTGCGCCTGGTGCTCGAGCTGGACGGGGAGGTCGTCGATCGCGCGGATCCGCATATCGGCCTGCTGCATCGCGGCACCGAAAAGCTGATGGAGACCAAGACCTATCTCCAGGCCGTGCCGTATCTCGACCGGCTCGACTATTGCGCGCCGATGAACCAGGAGCATGCCTTCGCGCTTGCCGTCGAGCGCCTGCTCGGCATCGAGGTGCCGAGGCGTGGCCAGATCATCCGGGTGCTCTACAGCGAGCTTGGGCGGCTGATGTCGCACATGCTCAACGTGACGACGCAGGCCATGGACGTCGGCGCACTGACGCCGCCGCTGTGGGGGTTCGTCGAGCGCGAGAAGATGATGGTCTTCTACGAGCGCGCTTCCGGGTCGCGGATGCACGCGGCCTATTTTCGTCCAGGCGGCGTGCACCAGGACCTGCCGGACGAACTTGTCGAGGACATCGGCAACTGGCTCGATCCGCTGCTCAAGACGATCGATGATCTCGACAACCTGCTGACGGGCAACCGCATCTTCAAGCAGCGAAACGTCGATATCGCCGTCGTGTCGCTCGAAGATGCCTGGGCGCTCGGCTTTTCGGGAGTGATGGTGCGCGGTTCGGGTGCGGCCTGGGACCTGCGCAAGTCGCAACCCTACGAGTGCTATGCCGAAATGGACTTCGACATCCCGATCGGGAAGAACGGCGACTGTTTCGACCGCTATCTCATCCGCATGGAAGAGATGCGCCAGTCGGCGCGCATCATGCGCCAGTGCGTCGATCTGCTGCTCGGCAAGGAGAGAGTTGGGCCGGTCTCGTCCATCGACGGCAAGATCGTTCCGCCGAAGCGCGCGGCGATGAAGCGTTCGATGGAAGCGCTGATCCATCACTTCAAGCTCTATACCGAGGGCTATCGCGTGCCCGCCGGCGAGGTCTACGCCGCCGTCGAGGCACCGAAAGGCGAGTTTGGCGTCTATCTCGTCTCCGACGGTACCAACAAGCCCTATCGCTGCAAGCTGCGCGCGCCCGGTTTCGCGCATCTGCAGGCGATGGATTTCCTCTGCAAGGGGCACATGCTGGCTGACGTCTCCGCCATCCTGGGCTCCCTCGACATCGTGTTTGGTGAGGTCGATCGCTAAATGTCCGTTCGCCGTCTCGCAGAAGCCAGCGTCCAGCCAGCAAGCTTCGCCTTCAACAAGGCGAATACGGCATGGGCCCGGCAGACCATCAAGAAGTATCCCAAGGGACGCGAGCAGTCGGCCGTGATTCCGCTGCTCATGCGTGCGCAGGAACAGGATGGCTGGGTGACGAAATCGGCCATTGAGCACGTCGCCGACATGCTCGACATGCCGTACATCCGCGTGCTCGAAGTCGCGACCTTCTACACCCAGTTCCAGCTCAAGCCGGTCGGAACCAAGGCCCATATCCAGGTCTGTGGAACGACACCGTGCATGCTGCGCGGCTCCGAAGCGCTGATGGACGTGTGCCGTTCGAAGATCCATCACGACCAGTTCCACACCAACGATAACGGGACGCTGTCGTGGGAAGAGGTCGAGTGCCAGGGTGCATGCGTGAACGCGCCGATGGTCATCATCTTCAAGGATGCCTATGAGGACCTGACGCCGGAACGGCTGGCGGAAGTCATCGATGAATTCGAGGCTGGCAGGGGCGATTCGGTCCCCACCGGCCCGCAAAACGGACGTACGTTCTCGGCGCCCGAATCGGGCCTGACGGCGCTCACCGACGAAAAGGCGGTCCTCAAGACGACCCGCGACAAGGAGACGAAGGCGGCAGCCAGGGCCGCCAAGGCTCCCGCCGCACCGGAAGTCGCGCCGACGCAGGCCGGCAAGCCAAAGACGGATGCGATCGAGACCAGTCCGGCGATCAAGTCTCCGTCGAAGGTGAAAGCGGACCCGGCGGTTGAAAAGGCGGCAAGTGCTTCCGCGCCGCAGGGCGACAAGCAGGCGGCCGACAAGGTCGACCCGTTCGTCGAAAAGACGGACGAACCGCGCGTTCATCCAGACAAGCATGCCGCTCCTGCGAAGGCATTCCAGGCGCCGGAGACCGAAAAGGCCACGGCTGCCGAAGTGGCCGAAAAGCCGTCGCTGGACGACGCGAACCGCCCGGCCGGAGTCGAGAAGCCTGACCAGCCTGACGACCTGAAGCTGATTTCCGGTGTCGGCCCGAAGCTGGAAGGCGTGCTTAACGGTCTGGGCATATACAGCTATGCGCAGGTTGCATCGTGGAACCAGGCGGAGCGCGACTGGGTCGACAGATACCTCAAGTTCAGGGGTCGCATCGACCGCGACGACTGGGTCAGGCAGGCCGAGGCGCTCGCCAAGGGCGGCGAAGCAGAATACATCCGCGTCTTCGGCAAGAAGCCGCGCTAGGAGATCGGGATGCTTCAGGACAAGGATCGCATCTTCACCAACATCTACGGCCGCTTCGACAAGTCGCTGGCGGGCGCGATGCGTCGCGGCCACTGGGACGACACGGCAGGGCTGATCGCCAAGGGCCGAGACTGGATCGTCAACGAGATGAAGGCGTCCGGCCTGCGTGGCCGCGGCGGCGCCGGCTTTCCGACCGGGCTCAAGTGGTCCTTCATGCCGAAGGAAAGCGACGGGCGGCCGCATTATCTCGTCGTCAACGCCGACGAGTCGGAACCGGGTACCTGCAAGGACCGCGAAATCTTGCGTCACGATCCGCACACGCTGGTCGAGGGATGCCTGATCGCTGGGTTCGCGATGGGTGCGCATGCGGCTTACATCTATGTGCGCGGCGAGTTCATGCGCGAGCGTGAGGCGCTGCAGCGGGCCATTGATGAAGCCTATGATGCCGGACTGCTCGGCAAGGGCAACAAGAACGGCTGGGATTTCGACGTCTACGTCCATCACGGCGCGGGCGCCTATATCTGCGGCGAAGAGACCGCGCTGCTCGAAAGCCTCGAAGGCAAGAAGGGCCAGCCGCGCCTGAAGCCGCCATTCCCTGCCAATGTCGGGCTCTATGGCTGCCCGACGACGGTGAACAACGTCGAATCGATCGCCGTCGCGCCGACCATCTTGCGCCGCGGCGCCGGCTGGTTTTCGTCCTTCGGGCGGCCCAACAATGTCGGCACCAAGCTGTTCTGCATCTCCGGCCACGTGAACAACCCGTGCACGGTGGAGGAGGCGATGTCGATTCCGTTCCGCGAGCTGATCGACACCCATTGCGGCGGCATCCGGGGCGGTTGGGACAATCTGCTTGCGGTGATCCCCGGCGGGTCTTCGGTGCCGCTGGTGCCGGCCGAGCAGATCATCGATACGCCGATGGATTTTGATGCATTGCGTGACCTGAAATCGGGCCTCGGCACGGCGGCGGTCATCGTGATGGACAAGTCGACCGACATCGTGAAGGCGATCGCGCGGCTTTCGTATTTCTACAAGCACGAGAGCTGCGGCCAGTGCACGCCGTGCCGCGAAGGGACAGGCTGGATGTGGCGGGTGATGGAGAGGCTCGTGCGTGGCGAAGCGCAGAAGCGCGAGATCGACATGCTGCTCGATGTCACCAAGCAGGTGGAAGGCCACACGATCTGCGCGCTGGGCGATGCGGCTGCGTGGCCCATCCAGGGGCTGATCCGGCATTTCCGCCCGGAGATCGAGCGGCGCATCGACGAATTCACCCGCAATGCCCATCGCGCCGAGCCGGCGCTGGTCGCGGCGGAATGAGAGAAAAGGCCTGACGCAGGGCGGCGCGGCGACAGCCTGCCGTCCAACGGAAAGATGCCAGAGATGAGCACGAGCGAACGGATCAGCAAGGGCGAGGACGCCGTGGTGCCGCAGGATGCTGCCAGCACGGTGAACCTGCTTGCGCACCCTGTGGCGGGCCTTGCGGCCGCCGGGGCGATCGGTTTCGGTCTGGCAAGCCACGCACTCGGATTGTGGGCCGGCGCAGTGGTGGGTGCCGCGGAGGCCTCTCAGCGCCTCTTTGCCGCGGCGCAGCCGGCCTTCCAGCCTGCCAACGCTGCTCCGGTGGCACTCAAGCTTGTCGTTTCGCGTTCCGTTCCCGAGGCACAGGCTGCCACGACCACGCGATCGGTCGATCCTGCGCCGGCTAGTCCTGCCGGTGAGCAGGATGATCTCAAGGCGATCTCGGGTGTCGGACCGAAGCTGGAGAAAGTGCTCAACGGTCTGGGTATCTGGAGTTATCGCCAGATCGCGGCTTTGGGCGAAAACGACATTGCCTGGCTGGACGATCATCTCGGTTTTTCCGGGCGGATCGGCCGCGACGACTGGATCGGTCAGGCAAAGGCGCTTCTGGCAAGCGCGAAGTGAATGTGTCGGGCAGGGATGCTCGAGAGCAAGGAATGCGGGTTATCCGCGGGGTTGAGGCGATATGGCTAGACTGAAGGTAGACGGCACGGAGATCGAAGTCCCCGATCACTACACGCTGTTGCAGGCGGCGGAGGAGGCGGGCGCCGAGGTGCCGCGCTTCTGCTTCCACGAACGGCTTTCGATCGCCGGCAATTGCCGCATGTGCCTCGTCGAAGTGAAGGGCGGGCCGCCCAAGCCCGCCGCTTCCTGCGCCATGGGCGTGCGCGACCTGCGCCCCGGCCCCAACGGCGAAGCGCCGGAAATCTTCACCAACACGCCCATGGTCAAGAAGGCCCGCGAAGGCGTGATGGAGTTCCTGCTCATCAACCATCCGCTCGACTGCCCGATTTGCGATCAGGGCGGAGAGTGCGACCTCCAGGACCAGGCGATGGCGTTCGGCGTCGACGCCTCGCGCTACCATGAGAACAAGCGCGCCGTCGAAGACAAGTATATCGGGCCGCTGGTCAAGACGATCATGACGCGCTGCATCCATTGCACACGCTGCGTCCGCTTCACCACGGAGGTCGCCGGCATTTCCGAGCTCGGCCTGATCGGTCGAGGCGAGGATGCCGAAATCACGACTTATCTGGAACAGGCGATGACGTCGGAGCTGCAGGGCAACGTCATCGACCTTTGCCCGGTCGGTGCGCTGACCTCCAAGCCCTATGCCTTCCAGGCGCGCCCGTGGGAATTGACCAAGACCGAATCCATCGACGTGATGGATGCGGTCGGTTCCGCGATCCGCGTCGACACGCGCGGCCGCGAAGTGATGCGCATCCTGCCGCGCGTCAACGAGGTCGTGAACGAGGAGTGGATTTCGGACAAGACCCGCTTCATCTGGGATGGCCTTCGTTCGCAGCGGCTCGACCGCCCGTACATCCGCAGGGATGGACGATTGCAGCCGGCGAGCTGGGCGGAGGCATTCGCGGCCGTGAAGGACGCCGTGTCCAAGACCAGCGGCGACAGGATCGGCGCGATCGCCGGCGACCTTGCCACCGTCGAGGAGATGTACGCGCTGAAGTCGCTGATGGGGTCGCTCGGCTCCGCGAATATCGATTGCCGCCAGGATGGCGCCGCGCTCGACCCGGCGGCGGGCCGCGCAAGCTACATCTTCAATCCGACGATCGATGGCATCGAGGATGCCGATGCGGTTCTGATCATCGGCTCGAACCCGCGCTTCGAAGCGTCGGTCCTGAACGCGCGGATCCGCAAGCGCTGGCGCATGGGCAACCTGCCTGTCGGCGTCATCGGCGATGTCGGCGACCTGCGCTACGACTACGAGATGCTGGGCGCCGGCGCGGAATCGCTGTCGCAACTGGCTGATGGTGCGATCAAGTTCCTGTCGGTGCTGAAGAAGGCCAAGCGGCCACTCATCATCGTTGGCCAGGGTGCGTTGGCGCGTCCGGACGGCGCCTCTATCCTGTCGATGGCGGCCAGGATCGCCGGCGACGTCAACGCCGTGACTGGCGATTGGAACGGCTTCGCCGTGCTGCACACGGCGGCATCGCGCGTCGGCGGTCTCGACGTCGGCTTCGTGCCGGGCGAAGGCGGCAAGTCCGTCGCCGCCATGATGGGCGCGCTCGACGTCATGTTCCTGCTCGGCGCGGACGAACTCGAGATGAGCGCGATCGGTTCGGCGTTCACCGTTTACATTGGGAGCCACGGCGATGCCGGTGCGCATCGTGCGGACGTGATCTTGCCGGGTGCGACCTACACCGAGAAGTCCGGTACCTTCGTCAACACCGAAGGTCGCGTGCAGATGGCCAACCGTGCCGGTTTTGCCCCCGGAGACGCCAAGGAAGACTGGGCGATCCTGCGCGCGCTGTCCGACGTGCTTGGTCACAAGTTGCCGTTCGATTCGCTGCCGCAGCTTCGTGCGACGCTCTATGCCGAGTTTCCCCATTTCGCGGCGATCGACGAGATCGCCGCTGGCGGGGCAGGTGACGTGGCAGCGCTGGTCAAGAAGCCGGGCAAGCTTTCGAAGGCGCCGTTCGCCTCTCCGGTGAAGGATTTTTACCTGACGAACCCGATCGCGCGGGCTTCTGCCGTCATGGCCGAGTGTTCCGCACTCGCCAGGGGCGGGTTCAAGCAGGCGGCAGAGTAGGGCGGAGCACATGGATTCCTTTTTCGCATATTACGTGCTGCCGGCACTGATCATCCTGGGCAAGTCCGTCCTGCTGATCGTCGTCCTGCTGATCCTCGTCGCCTATCTGCTCTACGCGGATCGCAAGATCTGGGCGGCCGTCCAGCTTCGTCGCGGTCCGAACGTGGTCGGGCCGTGGGGCCTGCTGCAGGCGTTCGCCGATCTGTTGAAGTTCGTCTTCAAGGAGCCGGTGATACCCGCCGGCGCCAACAAGGGCGTGTTCCTGCTCGCACCCCTGGTCTCCGCAGTGCTGGCCATCGGCGCATGGGCGGTGATTCCGGTCAGCGAAGGCTGGGCGATCGCCACCATCAATGTCGGCATCCTCTACGTCTTCGCGATCTCGTCGCTCGAGGTCTACGGCGTGATCATGGGCGGCTGGGCGTCGAACTCGAAATATCCATTCCTTGGCGCGCTTCGGTCGGCGGCACAGATGGTCTCCTACGAGGTCTCCATCGGCTTCGTAATCGTGACCGTCCTGTTGTGCGTCGGATCGCTGAGCCTCACCGACATCGTGCTGTCGCAGCGCGACGGCCTGGGCACGATCCTCGGCCTGCCCAACACCTTCCTCGACTGGCACTGGCTCGGCCTGTTCCCGATGTTCATCATCTTCTTCATCTCGGCGCTGGCAGAGACGAACAGGCCGCCCTTCGACCTGGTGGAGGCCGAATCGGAGCTCGTCGCGGGCCACATGATCGAGTATTCCTCGACGCCGTTCCTGCTGTTCTTCCTCGGTGAATATGTGGCGATCGTGCTGATGTGCGCGCTCACCACCATCCTGTTCCTGGGGGGCTGGCTGCCGCCATTCGACTTCGTCCCGTTCACCTGGGTGCCGGGCGTCATCTGGTTCGTGCTCAAGGTATGCATGGTGTTCTTCATGTTCGCCATGGTGAAGGCGTTCGTGCCGCGCTATCGCTACGACCAGCTCATGCGCCTCGGCTGGAAGGTCTTCCTGCCGATCTCACTGTTCATGGTCGTTGCCACCGCCACATTCCTCAAGGTCTGGGAGTTGATGGTCGCATGAGTGTTGGCCTCATCGGAGCGCTGATCGGTCTCGTGGTGGCCATTCTCGACTTCGCCTTCCTGCGCCTGTTGGCCAGCCGGGTCGACCTGGCGGACACGAAGCGCGCACTCAACGTCGCCGGCGTCGCCCAATTGGTGCTGCTGCCGGTCATGGGCTGGTTCCTCGGCCCCGTAATCGCTGGAGAATGACGATGTTCGCTCTCGCCCACGCTGCAAAATCACTGCTTCTGACTGAGTTCGTCGGGGCATTCGTGCTGTCGATGCGCCAGTTCTTCGCGCCGAAAGCAACGCTGAACTATCCCCACGAGAAGGGGAGGCTCAGCCCGCGCTTTCGTGGCGAGCACGCGTTGCGGCGCTACCCGAATGGCGAGGAACGCTGCATCGCCTGCAAGCTGTGCGAGGCCATCTGCCCGGCGCAGGCGATCACCATCGAGGCCGGACCGCGCCGCAACGACGGCACGCGGCGCACGGTGCGCTACGACATCGACATGGTGAAGTGCATCTATTGCGGCTTCTGCCAGGAGGCCTGCCCGGTCGACGCGATCGTCGAGGGGCCGAATTTCGAGTTCGCGACGGAAACGCGCGAGGAACTCTACTACGACAAGGAAAAGCTGCTCGCCAACGGCGACCGGTGGGAGCGCGAGATCGTGCGCAACCTCGAAATGGACGCCCCCTACCGCTGAGCGGGGGCAATGGTGGACGGGCAGGCAAGCCTCGTCTAAGAGACACGCGGACTCGGAAGCCCGGAGGCGGGCACGGGCCGGAGAAGGGACACGAGACCATCGGTCTCCTCCCTTGAAAGGAACCGGGGGAACCCATGCTGACAGGACTAGAGGCGATATTCTTCTATCTGTTCGCCTTCATCGCGGTGGCGGCGGCCTTCATGGTCATATCCGCCCGCAATCCGGTACATTCGGTGCTGTACCTGATCCTGACCTTCTTCAACGCCGCGGCACTCTTCCTGCTGACAGGCGCCGAGTTCCTGGCGATGATTCTGCTGGTGGTCTATGTCGGCGCCGTGGCGGTGCTGTTCCTGTTCGTGGTGATGATGCTCGACGTCGACTTCGCGGAGTTGAAGCAGGGCGCGCTTCAATACGCACCGATCGGCGCGCTGGTGGGGCTCATCCTCGCAGCCGAACTCATCGTCGTCGTCGGTGGCTACACCTTCGCGCCTGAACTGGCGAGCGAAGTGGCACGTCCCACGCCGGCGATCACAGAGCGGCAGAACACGGCCGCGCTCGGCGACATTCTTTACACGGACTATCTCTATTTCTTCCAGATCGGCGGGCTGATCCTGCTGGTGGCGATGATCGGCGCGATCGTGCTGACCCTGCATCACAAGCCGGGCGTAAAGCGCCAGGACATCGGTGCGCAGGTTCGGCGCACGCCGAAGACGTCGATCGAGGTCAAGAAGGTCGAGACGGGCAAGGGCATCTGAATATGGAAGTCGGCATCTCGCATTTTCTCACGGTCTCGGCGATCCTGTTCACGCTCGGCGTGTTCGGCATCTTCCTCAACCGGAAGAACGTCATCGTCATCCTCATGTCGGTCGAGCTCATCCTGCTTGCCGTCAACATCAATTTCGTCGCCTTCTCCGCCGCGCTCGGCGATCTGGTCGGCCAGGTCTTCGCTCTGTTCATCCTGACGGTGGCGGCGGCTGAGGCGGCTATTGGCCTTGCAATACTCGTCGTCTTCTATCGAAACCGCGGATCGATCGCGGTCGAAGACGTCAACATGATGAAGGGCTGAGCGGATCATGTATCAAGCCATCGTCTTCCTTCCGCTCATCGGCTTCCTGATCGCCGGACTTGCCGGCCGCTCGATCGGCGCCAAGGCATCGGAGTTCGTCACCAGCGGACTGCTGATCGTTTCGGCCGCACTCTCGTGGGTGGCGTTCTTCCAGGTTGGTCTGGGAGATACGCAGTCCTTCACCGTGCCTGTCATGGCGTTCATTCAGGCCGGCGGCCTCGACGTCTCGTGGGCGTTCCGCATCGACACGCTGACGGTGGTGATGCTCGTGGTCGTGAACACGGTCTCGGCGCTGGTCCACGTCTATTCGATCGGCTACATGCATCACGACCCGCATCGGCCGCGCTTTTTTGCCTATCTGTCGCTGTTCACCTTTGCGATGCTGATGCTCGTGACGTCGGACAACCTCGTGCAGATGTTCTTCGGCTGGGAAGGCGTCGGACTGGCGTCGTATCTGCTGATCGGCTTCTGGTTCAAGAAACCCTCGGCCAATGCCGCCGCCATGAAGGCCTTTATCGTCAACCGCGTCGGTGACTTCGGCTTCCTGCTGGGCCTTTTCGGCGTGTTCGTCCTGTTCGGTTCTGTGAACTTCGACACGATTTTCGCCAGTGCGGCGACAATCGCCGAGAACCATGAGGCGACCGGTGGCGAGATGTTCAATTTCCTCGGCTGGTCCCTGACGCAGGGCGGCGCCCTGACGGCGATCTGTCTTCTTCTGTTCATGGGTGCGATGGGCAAGTCGGCCCAAGTGCCGCTGCATACCTGGCTGCCTGACGCCATGGAGGGCCCGACGCCGGTCTCCGCGCTGATTCATGCGGCCACCATGGTCACGGCCGGCGTCTTCATGCTGGCGCGGCTGTCGCCGATCTTCGAACTCTCACATACGGCGCTGCTCGTGGTCACCATCGTCGGCGCGATCACCGCATTCTTTGCCGCGACGGTCGGTCTGGTGCAGAACGACATCAAGCGCGTGATCGCCTATTCGACGTGCTCGCAGCTCGGCTACATGTTCGTGGCGCTCGGCCTCGGCTTCTATTCGGCAGCGATCTTCCACCTGTTCACGCATGCCTTCTTCAAGGCGCTGCTGTTCCTGGGTTCCGGCTCGGTGATCCACGCCGTCTCCGACGAGCAGGACATGCGCAACATGGGCGGCCTTCGCAAGCTCATCCCGACCACCTACTGGATGATGGTGATCGGCACGATCGCGCTGACGGGCGTGGGACTGCCGGCGACCTATATCGGAACCGCGGGCTTCTTCTCGAAGGATGCCATCATCGAAGGCGCGTTCGTCGGCCACAATGCGGCCGCCGGATTTGCCTTCGTCATGCTCGTGATCGCCGCCGTCTTCACCAGCTTCTACTCATGGCGGCTGATCTTCCTGACCTTCCATGGAAAGCCCCGTGCCTCGGAAGACGTGATGCATCACGTGCATGAATCGCCGCCGGTCATGCTCATCCCGCTCTACATCCTGGCGGTCGGCGCGCTGTTTGCCGGGTTCCTGTTCTACGGCACGTTCCTGGGAGCCGGCTATGACGGCTTCTGGAGCGGCGCGTTGTACACGCTGCCCGACAACCACATCCTGCACGACTATCACGAGGTTCCGTTCTGGGTGAAACTGTCGCCATTCGTCGCGATGATCATCGGCTTCCTGACGGCGTACCAGTTCTACATCCGTTCGCCGGAGACGCCGAAGCGTCTGGCCCAGCAGCACCACGGCCTCTATCAGTTCCTGCTCAACAAGTGGTACTTCGACGAACTGTACGATTTCCTGTTCGTGCGGCCCGCCAAGCGCCTCGGGCACTTCCTCTGGAAGAGGGGTGACGGCACGGTCATCGACGGCTTTGGGCCTGACGGCATCGCGGCCCGGGTAAACGACATCACCGACCGGGTGGTGAAGCTGCAGACCGGCTATCTCTACCATTACGCATTCGCAATGCTCATCGGCGTCGCCGCACTCGTGACGTGGATGATGCTCGGGGGTTCCTACTGATGACCGACTGGCCGATCCTTTCCACGGTCACCTTCCTGCCGCTGGTCGGTGTATTCCTCATCCTGCTGATCCGGGACGAGGGCACGGCCGCGCGTCGCAACATCCGCATGATCGCGTTGATGACGACGGTCTTCACCTTCCTGCTCTCGCTGCTGATCTGGGCGGGATTCGACACGTCCTATGCCGGTTTCCAGATGGTCGAGAAGGCCGCCTGGCTCGACTCCGGAATCTCCTATCATATGGGCGTCGACGGCATCTCGATGCTGTTCGTCATTTTGACGACCTTCCTGATGCCGCTGTGCATCCTGGCGTCCTGGGGATCGGTGGAGAACCGCGTCAAGGAATACATGATCGCGTTCCTGATCCTGGAAACGCTCATGATCGGCGTGTTCTCGGCACTCGACCTCGTGCTGTTCTACGTCTTCTTCGAGGCAAGCCTGATCCCGATGTTCATCATCATCGGCGTGTGGGGCGGCAAGCGCCGCGTCTACGCCTCGTTCAAGTTCTTCCTCTATACGCTTCTGGGTTCCGTCCTGATGCTGCTCGCCATGATGGCGATGTTCTGGCAGTCCGGAACGACCGACATCCCGACGCTGCTGACGCATGACTTTCCCGAAAACATGCAGACATGGCTGTGGCTCGCATTCTTCGCGTCCTTCGCAGTCAAGATGCCGATGTGGCCGGTGCATACATGGCTACCTGACGCTCACGTCGAGGCGCCGACTGCGGGCTCGGTCATCCTGGCGGCGATTCTGCTGAAGATGGGCGGTTATGGCTTCCTGCGCTTCTCGCTGCCGATGTTCCCGGACGCGTCGCTCTATTTCCAGCCCTTCATCTTCACGCTGTCCGTCGTCGCGATCATCTACACGTCGCTGGTCGCGCTGATGCAGGAGGACATCAAGAAGCTCATCGCCTATTCATCCGTGGCGCATATGGGCTACGTCACGATGGGCATCTTCGCGCTGAACATCGAAGGCATCCAGGGCTCGATCTTCCAGATGCTGTCCCACGGCCTCGTCTCCGGCGCGCTCTTCTTGTGCGTCGGCGTCGTCTATGACCGCATGCACACCCGCGAGATCGCCGCCTATGGCGGCCTCGTGAACAACATGCCGAAATATGCCGTGGTGTTCCTGATCCTGACGATGGCGAATGTCGGGTTGCCCGGCACCAGCGGTTTCGTCGGCGAATTCCTGACGCTGATGGGCGTGTTCAAGGTCAACACCTGGGTGGCGCTGTTTGCCGCCACTGGCGTGATCCTGTCGGCTGCCTATGCGCTGTGGCTCTACCGGCGCGTGGTTTTCGGCGCGCTGACCAAGGAAAGCCTCAAGGGCCTGCTGGACATGTCCACGCGCGAGAAGGCGATCATCTACCCGCTTGTGCTGCTGGTGATCTTCTTTGGCGTCTACCCGATGCCGGTCTTCGAGGTCACCTCGGCTTCCGTCGACGCGCTCGTCAATACCGTAACCCTTTCGATCGAGGCCACGCAGGCCGCGGCGATCAATCAGTAAGACCCGGACAGCACCATGACGGCAGACCTATCCATGAGCCTGACCCTCGCCACGCCGGAGCTTATCCTGGCTGTGGGCGCGATGGCGCTTCTGATGATCGGCGTGTTTTCCGGCGAGCGCTCTGCCAGCACGGTCACGGGACTTGCGATCGCGCTGATGATCGGTGCCTGTGGGTGGATGCTGCTTTTCACCGGGGACGGCGAGGCGTTCGGTGGTGCGTTCGTCAGTGATCCGTTCGCACGGTTCATGAAGCTGCTGACGCTTGTCGGATCGATCGTCACGCTGGCCATGTCGGTCGGCTTTGCGCGGCGGGAAGGTTTCGACAAGTTCGAGTTTCCGGTCCTGATCGTACTCGCGACGCTCGGCATGCTGCTGATGGTGTCGGCCAACGACATGATCTCGCTTTATATGGGCCTCGAACTGCAGTCGCTTTCGCTTTACGTCATCGCCGCGATCAACCGCGAAAACCTGCGCTCGACCGAAGCGGGTCTCAAATATTTCGTTCTCGGCGCGCTGTCGTCCGGCATGCTGCTCTATGGCATTTCGCTCGTCTACGGCTACACCGGCAACACCGGCTTCGAAGCCATCGCGGCGGCGCTGTCCGGAGAAGAGCGTCAGCTCGGCCTGGTTTTCGGTCTCGTCTTTGTCCTTGCCGGCCTTGCGTTCAAGATTTCCGCCGTGCCGTTCCACATGTGGACGCCGGACGTATACGAGGGCGCCCCGACGCCTGTCACCGCATTCTTCGCCGCTGCGCCGAAGATGGCGGCGATGGCGCTTCTGGTGCGCGTGACGGTTGGCGCGTTCGAGCCGGTCGCGCCCGACTGGCAGCAGATCATCGTGTTCGTCTCGATTGCCTCGATGGTGCTCGGTGCATTTGCGGCGATCGGACAGACCAACATCAAGCGGCTGATGGCCTATTCGTCGATCGCGCATATGGGCTTCGCGCTTGTCGGCCTGGCAGCCAATACGCCGGAAGGCGTGCGCGGCGTCGCGATCTACATGCTGATCTACCTGGTGATGACGCTGGGATCCTTCGCGTTCATACTGGCGATGCGGCGCGGCGGCAGCAATGTCGAACATATCAAGGATCTCGGTGGCCTGGCATCGACCAACCCCGTCATGGCGACGATCCTGACGATTCTCATGTTCTCGCTGGCGGGAATCCCTCCGCTCGCGGGCTTTTGGGGAAAGTGGTACGTCTTCCTGGCCGCGATGAACGCGGAGCTCTATGCGCTGTCGATCATCGGTGTGCTGGCTTCCGTGGTCGGTGCCTTCTATTACTTGCGGATCATCAAGATCATGTGGTTCGACGAGTCGGTCGGCGGATTTGAACCGATGGCTGGAGAGCTGAGGCTGGTGCTCGGCGTCTCGGGCGCGTTCCTGCTCTTCTACGTGCTGATCGGCGGTCCGATCGGACAGGTGGCGGAAGCCGCGGCAAGGACCTTCTTCTGAGTGCGGTTCGCGCTCGCGCCGACCGCGACGTCCGCTGGCTATCGCGTCGAAGCCTTCGAAACCGTAGGGTCGACCAATGCTCTGGCCATGGACAGGGCACGGGCAGGCGATGCCGGGCGGCTCTGGCTCGTTTCGAAGCGCCAGGAGGCAGGCAGGGGACGACGCGGCCGCGTCTGGGAAACGCCGGAAGGCAATCTTGCGGCAACGCTGCTGTTGGTGCCTGATTTCGAGCTGAAGGCGGCCGCGACGCTTGGCTTCGTTGCCGGTCTTGCACTTGCCGATGCGCTCGACGCGGTATTGCCTGCGGGGAAAGTTGGTATTGGCGTCGATGGCGGAACGTCGCGATCTCGCGACCGCTTCGAACTGAAATGGCCGAATGACGTGCTCGCCGATGGAGCGAAACTGTCGGGCATACTGCTGGAATCGGCGATGCTGAGTGATGGCCGTTTTGCCTTGGCGATCGGCATCGGCGTGAATGTCGTGGCCGCTCCGGTGGACGTGCCATACCCGGCAACCTCGCTGGCGGCGCTGGGTGCCGCTTGTGACGCGGAAACCCTGTTTCTTGCCCTATCGGATGCATGGGTAGACAACATTCGGATATGGGACGCGGGACGGGGTCTGGCGGCCATTCGCTCGCGTTGGCTGCAACGGGCGGCAGGCCTTGGAAGCCAGGTCGCCGTAAAGGTCGAAGGGCGCGTCGTGCGCGGTATATTCGAGACAATTGACGATGAATGTCGTTTCGTGATCCGCACCGACGACGACAGTATTGTGGCGATAGCCGCCGGTGACGTGCATTTCGGCGCGGTGGCATCGGCCTAGAAAGGAACTGGAATGGCAAGGAATAACGAGGCCGAGCTGGTGTTCTGCCCGCTGGGCGGCGTCGGCGAGATCGGAATGAACTTCGCGCTCTACGGCTTCGGGCCGGCGCAGAAACGCGAATGGATCGTCGTCGATGTCGGCGTGACGTTCCCCGACCTCAACCTGCCGGGTGTCGACCTCGTGCTGCCGGATACGCGCTTCATCGAAAGCGAAGTGAAGAACCTTGCGGGCATCATCATCACGCATGCGCATGAAGACCACTATGGTGCTCTGCTCGACATCTGGCCGCGGCTCAAGAAGCCGGTATGGATGACGCCATTCACGGCGGGCCTGCTGGCGGCAAAGCGCCAGATGGATGGGGGCCCTGAAATTCCCGTCCAGATCTACAATGCCGGGGAACGCTTTACCGTCGGTGCGTTCGACATCGAGACGATCGCGGTGACGCACTCCATCCCCGAGCCCGTCTCGCTTGCCATTCGCACGCCCGTCGGCCTGGTGATCCACACTGGAGACTGGAAGATCGATCCTGCTCCGACGATCGGCCCCAAGACCGACGAAGCGAAGTTCCGGGCGCTGGGCGCTGAGGGCGTGACAGCGCTCATCTGCGATTCGACCAATGCGCTTCGCGAAGGCGAGTCGCCGTCGGAGGAGGCGGTCGGCGAAGGTCTCAGGGGGGTGATCGAGGCCGCGCCGGGCCGCGTTGCGATCACCACTTTCTCTTCCAATGTCGGGCGCATCCGCTCGGTGATGGAGGCCGCGCGCGACGCTGGCCGCCAGGTTCTGGTTCTGGGTTCGTCGCTCAAGCGCGTCATTAACGTCGCAACGGAACTCGGCTACCTCGAAGGCCTGCCCGAGGTGATCGAGGAGCAGGACTATGGCTTCATCCCGCGCGAGAATCTGGTGATCCTGTGCACCGGCAGCCAGGGCGAATCGCGGGCTGCGCTGGCCAAGCTCGCGCGCGACGAGATGCGCAATGTCGCTCTGTCACCGGGCGATACGGTGGTCTATTCCTCGCGCGTCATTCCGGGTAACGAAAAGCCGATTCTCGAAACCAAGAACCTGCTCATCGAGCAGGGCATCCGGATCATCGAAGACAGCGATGCGCTCGTCCACGTCTCAGGCCACCCGCGCCGCAACGAACTGCGCAAGATGTACGAGTGGACCAAACCGCGCGTCCTCGTGCCGGTCCACGGCGAGGCGGCGCATCTGGTCGCGCACGGCGCGCTTGGCGCGGAGGCCGGTATCCCCGAGGTTGCGCAGGTCCGCAATGGCGACATGATCCGGCTTGCGCCGGGACCGGCGGAGATCATCGACAAGGTTCACTCTGGCCGGATGTTCAAGGATGGGCGCCTGATCGGTTCAGAGGAAGCGATGGGCATACGCGACCGGCGAAAGCTCTCATTCGCCGGCCATGTAGCGGTGAATGTCGTGCTCGACGAACGCCACGAGATCGCCGGCGATCCCGATCTCGTTGCAATCGGCGTCGCAGACGCGGATGCGCGTGGCGATGACCTGGAAGACCTGATGCTGGATGCGGCGATCGGCGCGGTTGAAAGCATCCCCCGGGTCAGGCGAAAAGACCTCGATCTCGTAGCCGAGTCGGTACGGCGTGCCGTTCGGGCGGCAGCCAACGAGGCCTGGGGCAAGAAGCCGATCGTGACGGTCTTCGTCACGCGATGAAGCGGAGTTTGCAATGCTCGGACGCCTGAACCACGTTGCGCTGGCAGTGCCGGACATTGCAGCCGCCAGCACGCACTACCGCGACGTCCTCGGCGCGACGGTTTCCGCGCCGCAGGCTCTGCCTGAGCACGGCGTCACGGTGGCGTTCATCGAGGTTGGAAACACCAAGATCGAACTGCTCGAGCCGCTCGGCGAGAACTCGACCATCCGGCCGTTCCTGGAAAAGAACCCAGCCGGGGGCATGCATCACCTGTGCTACGAGGTCGACGACATCCTTGCGGCCCGCGATCGGCTCAAGGCGGAAGGCGCGCGCGTGCTGGGCGATGGCGAGCCGCGGATCGGCGCACATGGCAAGCCCGTGCTGTTCCTGCATCCCAAGGACTTCTTCGGCACGCTCGTCGAACTCGAACAGGTATGAGGCCGCGATGAGCTGGATTTCGATCGCCGCGATCTACTTCATCCTATGGTGGGTGGTGCTGTTCGCGATGCTGCCGTTCGGTCTCAAGACGCAGGAAGAAAATGGCGACGTGACACTGGGGACGGAGCCGAGCGCTCCGGGCGGGTCACATATGCTGGGCGCCGTCATTCGCACGACGATCGTGTCGGGAGTGATCTTCGGGATCTTTTATGTGGCCGTCGTCTATTACGGATTTTCCTTCGACGACGTTCCGCGCATCGGTCCTTCGCAAGGCTGATTTTGCCCTGCGGACACTGCGTCTGCTTTGCCGATGCAGATCCCACGATTAATTTCGGTGCACAAAAAAAATGCAAGGCCGAAGCCTTGCAATTTAAACGCGTCCGATCTGTTTCCGTTTGACGGCGGCTGCGGAAAATCGCGCCTAGATCGCATCCTCCCAAGACTTTGACCGCGTAGGAGAGCGGATTGTGGTCCCGCTCTCTCGGTTATGGCCGGACCTTAGACCAACAGCTCGCGCCATGTCACGAAAAATATTGCGCTTTGATGACATGTTATGTGCTGCACTGCACAATTTTGTGGCACTAAATGCCCGCGAAGAAGACAGATGTTCGGGCGTCGGAGGCTGCCCCTGGGTCGGGTTTCCAACCTGCCTTGAAATCGCTATGAACGGCGGACACATGGTCCCTCAAGCATGGTGATTCCGCCATGCCCGCTTTTCATGGAATCCCTCATGCGTTTGTCGCGTTACTTCCTTCCCATCCTCAAGGAGAATCCGCGCGAGGCGGAGATCGTCTCCCACCGCCTGATGCTGCGCGCTGGAATGCTGCGTCAGCAGGGTGCGGGGTCGTTTTCCTGGCTGCCGCTCGGCAAGCGCGTCCTCGACAAGGTCTGCGCCATCATTCGTGAGGAACAGGACCGGGCAGGGGCCCTGGAAATCCTGATGCCTACGATCCAGTCGGCGGAGTTGTGGCGCGAGAGCGGACGCTACGACGACTACGGCAAGGAGATGCTGCGTATCGTGGATCGCCACGAGCGGGACATGCTTTATGGACCGACCAATGAGGAGATGGTGACAGACATCTTCCGGTCCTACGTGAAGTCCTACAAGGACTTGCCGCTCAACCTCTATCACATCCAGTGGAAGTTCCGCGACGAGGTGCGCCCGCGCTTCGGCGTGATGCGCTCGCGCGAATTCCTGATGAAGGATGCCTATTCTTTCGACCTCGATTTCGAAGGCGCACGCGCGGCCTACAACCGCATGTTCGTTTCCTATCTGCGCACCTTCGACCGCGTGGGGCTGAAGTCGATCCCGATGCGGGCCGATACCGGCCCGATCGGCGGCGATCTGAGCCACGAATTTATCATCCTGGCCGATACCGGGGAAAGCGCGGTGTTCTGCCATCGTGATTTCCTCGCTCTCGACGTGCCAGGCGCGGATACCGACTTTTCCGACGACGCGGCAATCGCCGGCATCGTGAAGACGTGGACCACCCCCTATGCCGCCACCGACGAGATGCACGAGGAAGCGGTCTGGGAGGCGGTGGCGGAAGGCGACCGCGTCGCCGCACGCGGCATCGAGGTCGGCCACATCTTCCATTTCGGCGAGAAATACTCAAAGCCTCTGGGCGCGAAGGTTACCGGCCCCGATGGCAAGGACCATTTCGTCTCGATGGGTTCCTACGGCATCGGTCCGTCGCGGCTCATCGCCGCGATCATCGAGGCGAGCCACGACGACAACGGCATCATCTGGCCGGAATCGGTGGCGCCCTTCGACGTGGCGCTGATCAACATGAAGGCCGGAGACGATGCCTGTGATCGTGCCTGCGATGATCTGTACGACACGCTTACGGCGGCGGGTTGCGACGTGCTCTACGATGATACCGACCAGCGACCAGGTGGAAAGTTCGCGACTGCGGACCTGATCGGTCTTCCGTGGCAGGTGATCGTCGGGCCACGCGGCGTCGCTGCGGGTGAGGCCGAGATCAAGAATCGCAAGACCGGCGAGCGCGAGACCATCCCGCTCAGTGCCGTGGCCAACCGCTTCGGCAGGGCGGCATGAGCGAAGCCGCAACGCAAGAAGACGGTCCCAGAGGCGCCGGCCCGTTCTCGAGCTTCGAACGCATGGTGGCCTGGCGCTACCTGCGGTCGCGGCGCAAGGACACCGTCATTTCGGTGATCTCGCTGATTTCCTTTGCCGGCATCATGCTGGGCGTGGCTACGCTCATCATCGTCATGGCGGTGATGAACGGCTTCAGGGCCGAGCTGCTGACGCGGATACTGGGTGTCAACGGCCACATCATCGTCCAGCCTATCGACAGGCCCTTTGACGATTATGCGCAGGTCGCGGGCCGAATCGAAGGCGTGGAGGGTGTACGCTACGCCATACCGCTCATTGAGGGGCAGGTTCTGGCTTCGGGTCGCGTGGGAGCCGGTACGGGCGCATTGGTGCGCGGCGTGCGGGAGCAGGACATCAAGAAGCTCGATCTCGTCGCCGGAAATGTGCGCCAGGGCACGCTGGATGGATTCTCAAGCGCGGAAGGTGTCGCGATCGGCACCCGCATGGCCGACAATCTCGGGCTGACAATCGGCGATGGCATCCAGCTCGTGGCGCCGGAAGGGGACGTGACGCCTTTCGGGGTAACGCCACGCCAGAAAATCTATCCGGTCACCGCGATCTTCGAGGTCGGCATGTCGGAGTACGATGCCTCGATCGTGTTCATGCCGCTTGAGGAGGCGCAGCTCTATTTCAACGCCGAAGGGCTGGTACAGTCGGTCGAAGTGTTCGTCGAAGACCCGGACGCGATCGACGCCATGCGCGGCGCCGTCGAGGTCGCCGCGCAACGGCAGATTTTCCTTTCCGACTGGCGGCAGCGTAACCAGACCTTCTTTTCCGCGCTCCAGGTCGAGCGCAACGTGATGTTCATGATCCTCACGCTCATCGTGCTGGTCGCGGCGCTCAACATTATCTCCGGCCTGATCATGCTGGTGAAGGACAAGGGCCGCGACATCGCGATATTGAGGACCATGGGTGCGACGAGCGGCTCTGTCATGCGCATCTTCGTGATGACGGGAGCCGCGATCGGCGTCACCGGCACGATCGCCGGCGTGTTGCTCGGGCTCGTCGTCTGCCTCAACGTCGAATCGATACGCCAGTTCTTTTCCTGGCTGTCCGGAACGACGCTTTTCAATCCGGAGCTCTATTTCCTGAGCCAGCTTCCCGCCAAGATGGATGCCGGCGAAACAGTTTCGGTGGTGCTGATGGCACTGATCCTGTCTTTCCTCGCGACACTGTTCCCTGCCTGGCGAGCTGCGCGGCTCGATCCAGTCGATGCGTTGCGGTACGAATGATGACGCAGGACCTGCTGCTTGAACTGAAGTCGGTCGATCGCCGCTATGACGAGGGCGCGCGCAAGCTGACGATTCTCGAAGGCGCGGACTTTTCCCTCAAACGTGGCGAGATGGTCGCGCTCGTGGCGCCATCCGGTGCAGGTAAATCGACCTTGCTCCATACTGCGGGCCTGCTGGAATGGCCGGACGGCGGCGACGTTATTCTCAACGGCCAGGCCTGCGGCCGGCTTTCGGACGACCAGAGGACGGCCATTCGGCGCAACGAGATCGGATTCGTCTACCAGTTTCATCATCTCCTGCCGGAGTTCTCGGCACTGGAGAACGTCATGATGCCGCAACTCGTTCGTGGGCTATCGCAGACCCAGGCGAGCGAGCGTGCCATGCAACTGCTCGACTACATGAAGATCAGCCATCGCGCCGAACACCGCCCGGGAGAACTTTCGGGCGGCGAACAGCAAAGGGTGGCCATTGCGCGTGCTGTCGCCAATGCACCGCTGCTGCTGCTGGCCGACGAACCGACCGGCAATCTGGATCCCACGACGGCCGGCTACGTGTTCGACGCCCTGGAGGCGCTGGTGCGCCAATCTGGCCTGTCCGCGCTGATCGCCACGCATAACCACGATCTCGCCGCGCGCATGGACCGCCGCGTTACGCTCGTCGAAGGCAAGGTGGTCGACTTCTAGAGCCGGCGCGAACGAGCGTCGGTTCAGCGACTATTTCATTTGCCCGGCAAATGCAGCCAACTGGTCGATGGCCGTCCCCCATCCCTCCTGGAAACCCATCTCCTCGTGCCTGCGGCTCTCCTCGGCATTCTTGTGGATCACGTGCGACGAATAGCGCGTCCCCTTGGCTTCGGCTTCAAATGTGATGATCGCGGTCAAGGCCAACCACGGCTCCGTTGGCCGCCATCCTTCGGAAAGCACCGTTGTCCATACCAGGCGCTGCTCGGGGACGACTTCGAGGAAACATGCCTCGACATGAGGCTGGAATTCTCCTCCCCCTTCGCGCATGCGCGTCTCGAATCCGCCTCCCGGGCGTAAATCAAGTTTGATCACCCGGCATTCGATTGGGTGGGGTATCCACCACATCGCAAGGTGTTCCGGCCTGCTCCAAGCCTCCCAGACTTTGCTCGGCGCCGCGTTGATGAAGCGCGAGATCGATAGTTCGCTGGCCATGCCGTTCATTCTTTCGTTTCCTCTGACATCTGATGTTCCACAAAGGCAGCCAGCCGGTCAGCGCCCGCCTCCCAATGCGCACGTTGTTCGGAAAGCCACGTCTCCGCTTCCAGAAGCCTGTCGGGTCTCAGTTGGCACATGCGGACGCGACCGGTTTTCCGCGTCACAATGAGCCGCGTTTCCTCGAGTACGCGAAGATGCTTGAGGAAGGCGGGCAGGCCCATCTGAAAGGGTGCCGCGAGTTCCTTGACAGGCTGGGGCCCATCCAGAAGGCGCGTGACGACCGCCCTTCGGGTAGGATCGGCAAGCGCATGAAATGCGGAATCGAGGGTTTGAGTAGAGGTTACCATGTGGTGAACTGTACCGAACAGTTCACCGATCGGCAAACAAAAATGCGGAGCGAGGTGCGTTTTCCGCATCAATGCGTATAGCGATGGAAATCAGTGCACAAAACGAAGCGGAGCCGGCCTTTGGGGAAAGGCCGGCTCCTGAACCCGGTCGTTGGGGACGGGGAGGGTGGGGACTCGACCGGGTTGTCCCTGAATTCCCGTTATCTGCTATCTGTTCGAGCTGACGCTGCCGACGAGCATGCCGCGGCCGTCATCGATCGCGATCCACATGCCGGCGTGTTTCGGTGACTGACGCTTGAGGAACTGATATTCCGTCTCGTTCCATGCCAGGACGCGTGGCTCCAGATTGTCGAGCACGAAATCGCCGAGGTGGGTGTTCACCGTCAGGACGGCGTGGCCGTCACCGTTCGGCTGGCGCACTACCGTCACGGCCAGGTTGGAGGCCGGTATCCCGGCCTTGATCAGCCTGCGACGCTTTTCCAGAACGTAGTCTTCGCAGTCGCCATATCCGTCGCTTGGATAGGACCATCGCTCCTCCACGCCCCACATCTCCATGTCGGTACGTGGCGTGATGCGCGTGTTGACCATGTTGTTGACGTCGACAATCTTCGTCCACAGACCGCGTGTCAGTTCGACCGGCGCGCTGGCCCGCGTCGGCTGGCATTCCTGCTGATTGCGCTGGCAGAATTCGTAGTGGCCGACGGGCTGAGAAGACAGCCCTCCTGTCGGCATGAATGACTGAGCCGACGCCGTCCCGACACTCGTACCCAGAATTACCGCGGCTGCCGCCGCGCCGATGACCTTTTTGCTGGTCCCCATTGTTGTCGTCTCCCCGTTGACGAGACCACAATGGCAGACGCGAATTTATTTGACGCAAAACATCGAAGTATAGATTAAGTCAAAACAATACAGCTTTCGCATTTACATTAGTATAAATTGTATTCGAGTTTGAGTTTAATGAGTATAAATCTTTCGTCAAATTTGACTCAAATGCGGTCGATCCCCGCACGCCGCCGATTGCCGGCATGCGGAAACGAAAAAGGCCGGCTCAATGGCCGGCCTCGGTTCATGAATTTAGATGTCGCGGTTGGCGGATCAGCCGATCGTGCCGCTGAACTCTTTCACCAGCGTATCCTCGCGCTGGAGCGCTGCGAATTCGATCGCCACGCCATCTTCGAAATGCCGCACGACACGACCGCGCATGGTCCCCAGCGTCACCGGCAGGCCGAGCGCAGGCTTTACGTCGAGTTCGACCGCCGCGCCTGAAAGCGAGAGGTCGATGATGCGGCACTGGTAGCTACGGCCGTCCTCGAGCGCGAGAACCGTCATCGGATTGCGCGGCGACACGCGCTCGTGGCGGCGGTCTTCGGGCAGGTCGAGTTCGTGCTTGTTTGCAAGCCACGTCAACTGCGCGGCAAGCTTGTCGCGCTTGCGCTCCGACGCAATGATGGTCATGGCGAAGCCGCCATCCAGCCGGCGCGTCACGACGCCTTCGATGCGACCGATATGATCGAGATAGGCGATGACCTTTTCGCCGAGCTGGCCGAAATTGTCGGCGCGGAAGGCGACGTCGCCAGGCGACATGTCGATCACCTGGCACGGATACTCGGAGCGATCCTCCAGCATGTAGCGCCCGTAGATCTTCACGCGCACGCGCTGGAAGTTTCGTCTCTCCGTCCGAGACGGCGCCGCATTTATCGCCGCTGTGGTCATTGCTGCATTCGCCCCGCTCAACTCCATGCTTCGCGTCAAGCGAAGAGTTTCGCGTCAATATGCTGGTTAATGGGTTAATATCCGGTAAGTCAAAAGACGCTGTATGCCTTGCATCAGCCGCCTTTTCCGCCTTCGAAGACGACGAGGTGGCGTATTCTTCGTCCCCCTTCGCCGACGTCCAGACCGTCGTTGATGATGTGGCTCGAAGACGGCACCATCGACGGCACCCGGTTGGCCAGGAACAGCGGCTCGCGATCGGCGTCGACCAGCCGCAACGTTTCGATCTTGCCTTCGGCAATCGGATCGGCACCCAGCCAGTATGGTTTCGAAAACGGCGTGATGGCGCCCAGAAGGCGAGGGCTGCCGACGCCGCCTTCCAGTGGCAGCAGCACCATCTCGAAGAAGTTCGACTTGCCGCCCTGGCTCAGACCTTCATAGGTGACCACCACCACGGACTTGTCATGAAACGTGCCGTGAGCCTGGCGGGCGATGATGCGCTGGTCGCGCTGGTGCCAGATCAGGGGAAATGAATAGCCTTTCAGTTCCCGTCCGTAGGTCGCGCATAGGCGCGTCCCGGCAAGGCGGAAGACGGCCTCGCCGCGTGTGTCCTTCTCCAGGATGAACGTATCCGCCAGCAATGTCTTGATGTCCGCCGGCTCGATCTCGGTTCGTCGTGGTGCCGGCCTTCCGTTGCGGAGCCTGTTCCAATATTGGAATAGCGCTATCGACCCGTCCTGTTTCATAATTCCTTAACCGCCCTGTGTCCCCATCCGCAGGTGTTCCATCGGTGAACAGAAACGTGATGTCCGATGGCCCTACATGCCTGCAGACGCAGAACCCGTGCCACCCCCGCAACACGTTGTTAACGGCGTTCCGGCCCGTTAAGGTTAACAAAGGGTTTAGATTGCGTGCTCCGTCCTGCTTTGGCATCTTCTGCCTACTCCAAGGGGACGGCGCCAAGGCGGATGTCCACGGGACAAGAAACATCTTGGGGGTGAGCAGGGGGCTCGACCAGCCGTCCAGGGGAAACCCTGGACGGCTTTTCACTTTCCCAGGGCCAGTACGAAGCCAGCCCGGCCATCTCACGAAACCGTTCGTCAGAAAATGGCAGGCTTTTGCAGGGCATACTGGCAAAACCACGTCTCGCTCACCAGATCGCAAGAGATGACCTCAGAACCACACCCAGATAGCGCCGAGTCTCGGCCGGCAGCCCCAGCTTACTCTGGCCCGGATGCCGCCGTCCGCGAACCGGTCTTCAACCTGCCCGCCATCGTCACGGCTTTCATCGCGCTGTGCGTGGCGATCCACCTTCTGCGGAGCTATGTGCTGACGCAGGAACAGGATTTCTGGGTCGTCCTGCAATTTGCCTTCATTCCGATACGCTATTCGGGCGAGTATGCGCTCGACCCGTATGCATTCATGGGGCCGTGGACCTATTCGCTTCTGCATGGGGGGCTTGGGCACCTGGCGGTGAACATGATCTGGCTTGCCGCTTTCGGCTCCCCGCTCGCCAACCGAATCGGTGTGATTCGCTTCATCCTCTTCTGGCTGGTGACGTCACTGGCGGCGGTGGGGCTCCACTACATGCTTCATTCGACCGAGGCTGTGCCGCTTGTCGGCGCATCAGGCGCCATTTCCGGGATGATGGGGGCGGCGGCTCGATTCGGCTTCCGAATCGATCGCAGTGCCGGCAAGGCGGCGTTTGACGGCCCCGTCCGCTCGATCATGGCCGTATTCCGCTCGCGCGCGGTGGTGACGTTCCTGTTGGTCTGGTTCGCGGTGAATCTCGTCATGGGGCTCGGGTTCGGCGGATCGGAAGGTGGCGGCGAGATTGCCTGGGAGGCTCATATTGGCGGTTTCCTCGCAGGTTTCCTGCTTATCCGGCTGTTTGACCCGCGCTCGGGGTGACGCCGGTACATCTGCTTGCAAACCCCGCTGTCTCAGCGCACGATATGCTCGATATCGCAAGCGGCCGCGAGGGGTGCGGCCGGTCACGGCCGAGAGGAGCGAGCTATGACGGTCAAGACGATCCTGGAACAGAAGGGTACCGACGTGGTGACGATCGAGCCCGGCGCTAAGCTGGCGCGGGCGGCGCAACTGCTCGGCGAGCGGCGGATCGGCGCGGTGGTGGTCACAGATGGCGACGGCGGCATCGTCGGCATACTTTCCGAGCGTGACATCGTCAGGGCCGTCGGCGAAGCCGGTGCTCAGGCGCTCGAACTGAACGTCGACAAGGTGATGACGTCCAAAGTCAGCACCTGCAGCGAATCGCACACGATCAACTCGGTGATGGAAATCATGACGCGCGGCCGCTTCAGGCACCTGCCGGTGGAGAAGGGCGGCCGCCTGGCCGGGATCATCTCGATCGGCGATGTCGTCAAGTGGCGTATCCGCGAGGTCGAGCGCGAGGCAGAGCAGATTCGCGAGTATATCGCGACGGCCTGAGTCGCCCACCGGCCGTCGCAACGGCCGGCGGGCGTCGTCATTCACCTATCGATTGTCCTGGCGCGCCCGCACCAGTTCCAGCCCCCGTCGCGTGATGCGATAGGGTCCGCTGGCCCTCGAGGCGATCGCGCGGCGGCGTTTCAGGCGGCGAAAAAGATCGAGATCGAAATCCGAAAACCGCCAGTTGTCACGTGTATGGCAATGGGCAGTTTCGATTCTGCCATCATCATCGCGTTCGAGTTCTATCCATCCACCTTGCGCGAGCAGATGAAGAATGCGCTGTTCAGCGCGCGTTATGTTCATTTCTGGAAAAGTCCTGAAAACACGGCCATTCGGCCAGACGAAATTGCCGCCGCTGCGCAGGCAGGGCGGGGGTTCGCGGTTTTCATGCCCTGACGGTCTTACGACGTCAGGGCTTCAGCGGGACTCACAGCTTGGCATCAAACACCATGGATTTTCGCCAGCGTGTATAATATTCGGCCGTATCGGTGTCCACCCGAAGTGGCGAAAAGGGGCGCAACGCTTGCAAGCGCGGGCCGTTTGATCTAGCGAAAGTCCATGCAAACCGGCGCGCCGCAGCGCCGCAACTTCCATAGCGAAGCGGACTTTCATGACGATCATCGATACGCGCACGCCTGACCCCAAGCGCCTCGTCGCGGGTGCCACCGGCGACTGGGAAATCATCATCGGCCTCGAGGTTCATGCCCAGGTGACGTCCGAGGCGAAGCTGTTCTCCGGCGCATCGACCTCGTTCGGCGCCGCTCCCAACGACAATGTCAGCCTCGTCGACGCGGCCATGCCGGGCATGCTGCCCGTCATCAACGAGGAATGCGTGCGGCAGGCGATCCGCACCGGGCTCGGCCTGAAGGCGCAGATCAACCTGAAATCAGTCTTCGACCGGAAGAACTATTTCTATCCGGACCTGCCACAGGGCTATCAGATTTCCCAGTTCAAGCAGCCGATCGTGGGTGAGGGCATCGTCATCGTCTCGGTCGGTCCGGACAAGCAGGGCAATTTCGAAGACATTGAGGTGGGCATCGAGCGGCTGCATCTGGAGCAGGACGCCGGCAAGTCGATGCATGACCAGCATCCGACCATGTCGTATCTCGACCTCAATCGTTCGGGCGTGGCGCTGATGGAGATTGTGTCCAAGCCGGACATGCGTTCGGCCGACGAGGCCAAGGCGTATCTGACCAAGCTGCGCACCATCGTACGCTATCTGGGCACATGCGACGGCAACATGGACGAAGGCTCGATGCGGGCCGACGTGAACGTTTCCGTTCGCCGGCCCGGCGACGCGTTCGGCACGCGCTGCGAGATCAAGAACGTCAATTCGATCCGTTTCGTTGGCCAGGCGATCGAGTATGAGGCGCGGCGCCAGATCGCGATTCTCGAGGATGGTGGGTCGATCGACCAGGAGACGCGCTTGTTCGATCCCCACAAGGGCGAGACGCGCTCCATGCGTTCCAAGGAAGAAGCGCATGACTACCGCTACTTCCCCGATCCCGACCTTCTGCCGCTGGAGTTTGACCAGGCCTATGTGGACGCACTGGCGCAGCACCTGCCGGAATTGCCGGACGACAAGAAGGGACGCCTGATCGATACGCTCGGCCTGTCGGTCTACGATGCGTCGATCCTTGTCTCCGAGAAGGCCATTGCCGATTATTACGAGCAGGTCGCGGCTGGGCGAGACGGCAAGACATCTGCGAACTGGGTCATCAACGATCTACTCGGGGCATTGAACAAAGCCGGCCGTGACATCGAAGATTCCCCGCTGGCGCCCGGTCAGCTCGGCGCGATCGTCGACCTCATCAAAGAGGGCACCATCTCCGGCAAGATCGCCAAGGACCTGTTCGAGATTGTCTGGAGCGAAGGTGGAGACCCGCGCGCGATCGTCGAAAGCCGCGGCATGAAGCAGGTGACGGATACCGGCGCGATCGAGAAGGCGGTCGACGAGGTGATCGCGGGGAACCCGGACAAGGTCGAACAGGCGAAGGCGAAGCCGACGATGGCCGGCTGGTTTGTCGGGCAGGTGATGAAGGCGACAGGCGGCAAGGCCAATCCGCAGGCCGTCAACGACCTCGTCAAGGCCCGCCTGGGCATCGATTAGCGCGATGTTCGTCCGCACCGCATCGGCGCGCGATCTCGACGCGGTACGTGCGCTGCTGGTAGAGACGTGGCACGACACCTACGACCCGATCTATGGGGTGGAGCGCGTCAACCAGATCACCGCTGAGTGGCATTCGCTCGAGGCTCTCGCCAGCCGCATGGCGAGCCCCAACTCCGAGTTCCTCGTCGCCGACGACGGACAGCGCATCGGCGGAATGGCCTACGCCTCCACGCAGGACGAAGGCTCGACGGTCATGCTGCGCCAGCTCTATGTGCTGCCCGCCTGCCAGGGGCAAGGCATCGGAGGAATGCTTCTCGACGAGATCGAAGGCAGCTTTCCCGGGGCTGATCGCCTGCGCCTCGAGGTTGAAACCCGCAATGCCAAAGCGGTGGCATTCTATCATGCACAGGGGTTCGCGGAGATCGGCAAGGCCGAGCTGGAGGGCAAGACCGTCACGGTGCTCGAGCGCCCGATCGTCTGGGCCGAGTGACCCGGGTGCCGGGGCGGGAAGACCTTGCAATGCTGCCCTTGTAGCGCCATAAGGCCCTGACGGCGATTGTCCTGCCGGAGGAATCGATGAAGACCATTCTCGCGCAGATCTTTACATGGTGGAACGGCCAGAACCTCAACACCCGTTTCGATACGTGGAGGCACGGCAACAAGGTCGGCACCGACGAAATCGGCAATGTCTATTATGAAGGCGGCAAGGATTACGAGGGCAACCCGCGCCGCTGGGTAATCTACAAGGGATACTCAGAGGCATCCGCGGTGCCGCCAGGCTGGCACGGCTGGCTGCATCACCGAACCGATACGCCGCCCACCTCCGACGACTACAAGCCGCGCGAGTGGGAAAAGTCGCACATACCGAACCTGACAGGCACGCCGGGCGCGTATCGTCCGAAGGGTTCGGTGTTGAGCACGCAGGAGCGCCCGCGCGTTACCGGCGACTACGACGCCTGGACGCCCGGCTCCTGAGGACAAATCCCGGCGGGTGCAGTTCTCGCCACAATTGCCGCCTATCGCAGAGGCTACCCGCCTCGACCGAAACCGGACCTACACTGCATGGCACAAACCGGACTTTTCCTGATGGGCCGCATCAAGGTCTTCACGCGCCGCGTTGGGCTGTCGGCAATCGCCTCGCTGCTGTTGGCAGGATCGCCAGCCAGCGCTGAGCGGATTTCCAATCCCGTCGCCGAATTCACCGGCGTCGACAAGATCACTGGCCGTATCATCAGCTTCGACGTCTATGTCGACGAGACCGTCCAGTTCGGGGCGCTTCAGGTGACCCCCCGCGTCTGCCATACCTCGTCCGAGGCCGAGGAGCCGCGCACGACAGCGTTCGTCGAGGTCGATGAGATCACGCTCGATCGCAAGATCAGGCGTATCTTCACAGGCTGGATGTTTGCCGAAAGCCCCGGCCTCAATGCCGTTGAGCACGCGATCTATGACGTGTGGCTGAAGACCTGCAAGCAGGATTCCAGCGTTCCTCCGCCCGAGACGCCGACGAACTGATCCTCAGTCGGCGAAGCGTGCTTCGCCGTGCAGCGCCTCTTCCAGCAGGATTTCATATTTCGAGCGCGGCACATCGATCGCGCCAAAGCGCTTGAGGTGGTCGGTGGTGAACTGGGTATCGAGCAGCGCGAACCCGCGCTCAACCAGCCGGGCGACGAGATGCACGAGGCAGACCTTGGATGCGTCTCGTTCCAGCGAGAACATGCTTTCGCCGAAGAAGACGCGTCCGAGCGACACGCCGTAAAGGCCGCCGACCAGTCGGCCCTCGCGCCAGGCCTCCACGGAATGGCAATTGCCGCGCTCGAACAGGGCCATGTAGGCCTCGCGGATCGGCTCGTTGATCCATGTCGAGTTCCGCCCTTCGCGCGATTGTGCGCAGCCCTCGATGACGCCAACGAAGTCGGTGTTGAAGCGAATGTCGAAATGGCCCTGGCGCACGGTCTTGGCCAGGCTCTTGGGAACGTGAAAGCGCTCGAACGGTATGATGCCGCGCAATTCGGGGCGCACCCAGAAGATCTCTGGGTCGTCAGCCGCTTCAGCCATCGGAAAGACCCCCGACGCGTAAGCGCGGAGCAGGAGATCCGTCGGAATCCGATAGCCGGGCGCGAAAGGTCTAGTCATCGCAAGCTGGGTGGCTCACTCCACCGTAGCGAGGTGTTTTTCCAGCCAGTGAATATCATAATCGCCATTAGCGATGTCAATGTTGCCGACAAGGTCGCGAAACAGGGGCAGGGTGGTCTTGATGCCGTCGACGACGAACTCGTCAAGCGCGCGGCGCAGGCGCATCATGCATTCCACGCGGTTGCGTCCGTGCACGATGAGCTTGCCGATCAGGCTGTCGTAGTAGGGCGGGATCTTGTAGCCATTGTAGACTCCGGAATCGACGCGGATGCCAAGACCCCCAGGCGTGTGGAAATGCGTAATCGTGCCCGGTGACGGCACGAACGTCCTCGGGTCTTCCGCATTGATGCGGCATTCGATGGCATGACCATGAAAGCGCACCTCGTCCTGGCGCATCGAAAGTCCGCCGCCTGAGGCTACGCGGATCTGCTCGTGGACGAGGTCGATGCCGGTGATCGCCTCGGTCACGGGATGCTCGACCTGCAGGCGGGTATTCATTTCGATGAAATAGAACTCGCCGTTCTCGTACAGAAACTCGATCGTGCCTGCGCCCGAATAGCCGAGGTCGGCGATCGCGTTGGCGCAGATGGCGCCGATGCGCGCACGTTCAGCCTCGTTCAGAGCCGGCGACGTGGCTTCCTCCCAGACCTTCTGGTGACGACGCTGCAGGGAACAGTCGCGCTCGCCCAGATGGATCGCGCCTCCCTTGCCGTCGCCTACGATCTGGACCTCAATATGCCGCGGCTTTTCGAGGTATTTCTCGATATAGACGGCGTCGTCGCCGAATGCGGCGCCTGCTTCCGAACTCGCCGTGGCAAGGGCGACCACGAGGTCATCCTCGGTCCGGGCGACCTTCATGCCGCGACCGCCGCCACCGGCCGACGCCTTGATGATGACGGGATAACCGATTTCGGCAGCGATGCGCTTGGCGTCACTCTCCTCCGTCACCGCGCCATCGGAGCCGGGCACAACCGGGATTCCCAGGCGCTTTGCGGTGCGCTTGGCTTCGATCTTGTCGCCCATGATGCGGATATGGTCGCCCGACGGGCCGATGAAGGTGATGTTGTGAGCGTCGAGGATGTCGGCGAACTTGGCGTTTTCCGAAAGGAAGCCATAGCCGGGGTGGATGGCATCAGCACCGGTGATCTCGCAGGCGGCGACGATCTGGTGAATGTTGAGGTAGGAGTCGCGCGACGGCGGCGGCCCGATACACACGCTCTCGTCGGCGAGGCGCACATGCATGGCGTCGGCGTCGGCGGTTGAATGCACGGCAACCGTCTGGATGCCGAGCTCCTTGCAGGCGCGCAGCACCCGGAGTGCGATTTCGCCGCGATTGGCGATGAGAACTTTCTGAAACATCCTCCGCGTCCCGGCTCTATTCGATCACGACGAGCGGCTCGCCATATTCGACGGGCTGGGCATCTTCGAAGAGGATAGCGGTGACGGTACCCGAGCGCGGCGACGGTATCTGGTTCATGGTCTTCATCGCCTCGATGATGAGGAGGGTCTGGCCTTCCTTGATGTTCTGGCCGATCTCGATGAAGGGGCGGGCGCCGGGAGCGGGCGACATGTAGGCAGTGCCGACCATGGGCGAGGGGACTGCGTTCTTGGACACGTCCGCCGGCGCAGGAGAGGACGAGGCAGACGCGGCACCCGCCGCCGCTGCAGGAGCCGATGACGCAGGCGCCGCAGCAGGCGCTGCGTAACCCTGGATGGCCGCAGGCGTGCGCGAGACGCGAATGCGCAGTTCGTCCTGCTCGACCTCGATCTCCGTCAGGTTGGTCTCGTCGAGTATGGTCGCCAGGTCACGGATCAACTGCTGATCTACGACGGTCTTTTTTATCGACATCGGATTTTGTTTCCTCGTCCTATTGCTGGCTGTTCACGGTCGGGCGGCGAGCGCGTGCAGGGCCATGATGTAACCCTGCGGGCCGAAGCCGCAGATCATGCCCGTTGCGACCGCCGAGACCCATGAATGATGCCGGAACTGCTCGCGCGCGTGAATGTTGGAAAGATGCACCTCGGCGACCGGCAGCGGCGACACTGCCCGGATCGCATCGTGGATGGCGATCGATGTGTGGCTGTAGGCGCCCGGGTTGATGACCAGGCCCTTGGCGACGGCTCCGGCTTCCTGGATCCAGTCAACAAGAACGCCTTCGTGATTGGACTGGCGGAAGTCCACCTCAAGGCCGAGCCTGGCGGCCTCGGCCGCGCAATCCTCGCCGATCGCTTCGAGGGTCTTGCCACCATAGATGCCGGGCTCACGCTTGCCGAGCATATTCAGGTTCGGACCGTTCAAGACAAAGATCACGTTGGACATCAAAAGGGTTCCTGCGCGCCGCGCACCTCTATAAAGGCCATAAGCAGCGGCGGAAAGAGCACAAGTGACTTCTTTTCGGTGTCCACAGGCGTGTGAGGCGGGGAATGCCGCCCGACGCGGTCAGTTGGTGGCGCGGATCAGTTCGATCTTTTCCTCTAGGACCGCCTGGCCGAGCGCGCCGAAGACGACTTCGTCGCCCACGACATAGGACGGAGTGCCGGTAATTGAAAGCCGGTTGGCGATATCATACGTGGTCTCGAACGCCGCGGCGATGTCCGGGTTCATCATTTCCTGTCGCAATGCGGCCTCGTCGACGCCAAGGCCCTGTGCCACCGCAATCGCGGCATCTTCGGTCGCGCGGCTGCCACCAAGCAGCTGGCGGTGGAACTCCGCATAGCTCTCCGGCGCCAGCCGGTGGAATGCCATCGACACCATATGCGCGCGCTGCGAATCGGGACCGAGGATCGGAAATTCCTTGAGCACGAAGCGCAGCTCCGGATCGTTCTCGACCATCGCGTCCATGTCGTCCATGGCGCGCTTGCAGAAGCCGCAATTGTAGTCGAAGAACTCGACGATGGTGACGTTGCCCTCGGGATTGCCGACGATGCCATCATAGTCGGCATTGAAGATGTCATCGGAAGCAGCGCGAATCGTGTCGACTTGTGCGACGCGCTGCTGCTCTTCGTGTTTCGTCTCAAGTGCGGTCTGCATCTCGATCAGGATTTCCGGATTCGCCGTCAGATAGTCGCGGACGATCGCCTCCACCTCGGCCCTGGGCGCCATGGCCCTTGACGGCCCTGCGTTGACGGTTTCCGGCTGGGTGCCCGCAACGAAGCCGAACGCGAACATCGCACCGCCGATCGCCGCGCCTGCGACTGCGAGAACTGCTGTCTTGCTCATGATGGGGCGTCCTGTTCTAGCGCCGGCTTGGCGGCCTGAAATTGATGATGTCCTGCGCACGCAACCAGCTCGGCGACCCACGCGGCATCTTCTGCTGCGCGCGCGCTGCAAAGACCTTTGCATCGCGATAGCTGCCGGAGTGAAAGTGACCTTCCGCAGTGGCCAGTTCCGCCTCGCCGATATTGCCGAGTTGGGCGTGCGCCTGCGCAAGATAACGGTAGCCGGCGGCGTATTCGCGGGTGCGCGAAAGGCCGGTCTGGAGTTCGACGACGGCTTTCTGGGCAGCGCCGGGCGTTCCGCTCGCCAGCAGCGCCTGGCCGTAACCGATCTGGATCAGGCCGGACGGGGCCGCTTCAAGCCGCATGGCGCGGGCGAAGGCATCGGCTGCGTCAGCGGCGCTTCCGCCCCGCATCAGGATTTCACCGCGCATTTCGTGCAGATAGGCATTTCGCGGGTGGGCTGCCACCAGCGCATCGATCTTGGCGACGGCGGCGCGGGCATTTCCCGACAGAAAAGTGCCAATCGCATCCGCATACAGCGCCGGCAGGCTGCGTGGTGCATCACGGAATAGTCGCGAGGCAGCCATGTGTCCTTGCGTGTAGGCGACGATCTTGGCCCGCATCATGTCGTGCCGCAACTGCAGCTCCGGCGGGTCCTTGCGATCGAAGAAGCGACTCGAGCGAGCCAGCGTTTCCAGGTTGGCGATGCGCTCGCGCGGCATCGGGTGGCTGATCTGGTAGGGATCAGTGCGATTGCCCGACAGGGCCATCGAATCGGCGAAGCGCTCGAAGGTGGTGAGCATGCCGCGCGCCGACTGGCCGGTGCGCTCCAGATAGGTGATGGCCGAGCGATCGGCGGTGGCCTCTTCGCCCCGCTGGTAGCTGAGAAGCGAACGCCGAGCCGCTTCCATGCCGCCGGACATCATCGCCGTGCCGCCGCGTGCGAGCCCGTCCTCTCCGGTCATCGCGCCGGCTGCCGCCGCGCCGACGCCCAAGATCGTCGATATCACGGCCATCGTTTGCGCGGTTTCCAGTTGCTGGCGCAGACGTTGCTGGTGACCGCCAGCGATATGACCGGCCTCATGCGCCAGGACGCCGATGATCTCGTTGGGAGTGTCGGCGGTCATCAGCGCGCCGGTGTTGATGAAAATGCGACGGCCGGCAACGAAAGCATTGAATGAGTTGTCGCTGACGAGGACGATCTCGATGCCAGACCGGCCGAGCCCGGCAGCCTCCAGCACAGGGCGCGCGTAGTCGCGCACGAGAGCCTCGATCTCCGCATCCCTGACCACCGACACGCCACGCTGGGCGAGTGCCTGCTGCATGGGCGCCAGCGACAGCGGCACCACCAATGCCAGCGCCATGAGAAGGCGCGCTGCGTAGCCTGTGGAGTTGAACGATGCCATGGCTGCCACAGGTATCCGACGCGCGAAGGGGTGAAAAGGCACTGCGAATGATTTCATCAACTTGTGATCCCCACATCTTTCAGGCAAATGTGCGGCATTCCACCCCAAAGACACGAGGTGCCCGATGGCCGTGGCCATTTCCAGACGCAGCGCCGTCGAGCCTTTTCATGCGATGGACGTCCTTGCCGAGGCAAATCGGCTCAAGGCGCTGGGGCATCCGGTCGTCTCGCTGGCCGTCGGCCAGCCGTCGGATTCGGCGCCCGCTATCGTGCGCGAGGCGGCGGCTGCCGCGCTAAGAGAAGGACGCATCGGCTACACCGATTCACTTGGCCTCCCGCGTCTTCGTGAAGCGATTTCACGCCACTACATGGATCACTATGGTGTTGACGTGCCGGCCTCCCGCATCGCGGTGACTACCGGCTCTTCGGCAGGCTTCAATCTGGCCTTCCTTGCGATGTTCGATCCGGGCGATCGCGTGGCAATCACCGCTCCGGGCTACCCGGCCTACCGCAACATCCTCACGGCGCTCGGCCTCGACGTGGTGGAGATCCGGCTGGATGGCGAAGCCGGGCTCACGGCAGAGTTGCTCGAGCAGTGTCATCGCCGCGCACCGCTCAAGGGCGTGCTGTTTGCCAGTCCCGCCAACCCGACCGGTGCGATCATTTCAGCCGATCACCTGCGGCGGCTGATCGAAAGTGCCCGGGATATGGGCATCAGCGTCATATCGGACGAAATCTATCACCGGCTGTCCTATGGTCAGCCGGATGTCACGGCGCTCGCGCACGGGGACGACGTGACGGTGATCAACTCGTTCTCGAAATATTACTGCATGACCGGCTGGCGCATCGGCTGGATGGTTCTGCCGGAGATGCTGGTCAGGCCCGTGGAGCGGGTGGCGCAGAGCCTCTATATTTCCGCCCCTGAACTGTCGCAGATCGCCGCGATCCGCGCTTTCGACGCCACCGGGGACCTAGACCATGTCAAGGAGCGCTACCGCGCAAACCGTGCTCTCCTGATGACCTCTCTGCCTGAAATGGGGCTGCCGATCGCTGCGCCCATGGATGGCGCGTTTTACGCGTATTGCGACGTGTCGCAGCACATCAACGACAGCATGGATTTCGCGAAGACGCTCTTGGCAGAAGCGCATGTGGCGGCCACACCGGGCATCGATTTCGACGTGTCCGAGGGACACCGGTACCTGCGCCTTTCCTATGCCGGTAGTGAGCAGGACGTCGCCACGGCAGTCTCACGCCTCAAGGCGTGGCTGCGGTAGCTGAGCCGACATAAAAAAACCGGCGCAAGCGCCGGTTTTCCTTAGTCCAAATGGCTTTATCAGAAGAAGCCCTTGCGTTGCCACCAGCCTGCCTTGCGCGGTTTGGCATCTTCTTCGCCCTTTGCTCCGGTCGAGGTCAAGACAGGTTCGGCAGGCTTGCTGTCGCGAATCGGTATGGGCTGCGCCGCCGGCGCTTCGGGCTCCGCTTCTGGAGCCGGCGTTTCTGCCTCGACTTCGGCTGGCGAGACAGGTTCCTCGACGGTGGCGTCTGCCGTCGCAGAGGCAGCAACCTTGCGGCGTGGCGCGCGCTTCGGCTTGGCCTTGGCAGGTTCTTCCTCAGGTGCCTTTGCTGTGTCTTCCACAACCGGTTCCGCGGCGAGATCGGCAGCAGCCTCGGCGACTTCCTCCTCGCTTGCCTTGGGCTTCTTGGTCGAGCGGCGCGGCGCCTTCTTCTTCGGCTTCTCCACCTCGGCTACCGCGGCCAGCGGCTCGCCTGTCTTCTCCACAGCGTCCATCGCGGCCTGATCGGCCTGTTCGAGCACGGCAGGCTCGACAGGTTCGAATGACGGTTCCACGGCCGCGCCATCATCGCCACCGGCATCCGCCTGGCTCTCGCCCTCGGCGCCTTCGTCGCGCCGATTGCGACGCCCGCCACGCTTGCCCCGGCGGCGCTTTTTCGGCGAGCCATCTTCGTCGCCGTCTTCCGCGCTCGTTTCCGCTGCTCCGTCGCCATCACCGGCGTCGTCGTCGGCCTGGGCGTCTGCCGAGACCGAATCATCCTCGCCATCGGCTGCCTGCGGCTGGTTGCGGTCGCGATCACGGCCACCTCTGCGCCGACGGCGGCGCTTGCGCTTGCGCTGCCCGTCGCCGTCCTCGTCGGAGCGCGGCTGGGCCACGACTTCTGTTTCGGCCTCCTCCTCGATCGCCGCGTCGTCGACTATATCGTCGTCGGCATCATCGTAGATAGGGGTCGTGAGAACAGGTGCTGCCACTACGGGACGTTCGGAAATCGCGCCTTTGAAAATCGCGTAATGCTGCGAGCGCACCGAATCGTCGGCCTCGATGGAGATCTCAAGGCCGAACCGGTTTTCGAGTTCGATGAGGGTCGAGCGCTTGTGATTGAGCACGTAGATCGCTGTGGATGTCGGCGTGCGCACGCTGATGTCGTTGCGCGAGTCCTTAAGCAGAAATTCCTCGATCGCACGCACGACCAGCAATGCCACCGACGATTCGGAGCGGACGTGGCCCGTCCCACCGCAATGCGGGCAGGGCTGCATGGTCGAATCGAGCACCGATGCGCGAATGCGCTGGCGCGACATTTCGAGTAGGCCGAAATGCGAAATCCGACCGACCTGGATGCGGGCGCGATCGTTCTTGAGGCAATCCTTGAGGCGCTTTTCGACCGAACGGTTGTTGCGGTTCTCTTCCATGTCGATGAAGTCGATGACGATCAGGCCTGCGAGATCGCGCAGCCTGAGTTGCCGCGCGACTTCCTCGGCGGCTTCGAGATTGGTCTGGAGCGCGGTGTCCTCGATCGAGTGCTCCTTGGTGGAGCGGCCGGAGTTCACGTCGATCGCAACCAGCGCTTCAGTCTGGTTGATGATGATGTAGCCGCCGGACTTCAGCGTCACCTGCGGCTGCAGCATCTTGTCGAGTTGTCCCTCGATCCCGCTGCGCGCGAAGATCGGCACCGGATCGCGATAAGGCTGGACGACCTTGGCATGGCTGGGCATCAGCATGCGCATGAAGTCCTTGGCCTCGCGGTAGCCGTCCTCGCCGGCCACCAGGATCTCGTCGATGTCCTTGTTGTAGAGGTCGCGGACAGACCGCTTGATCAGCGACCCTTCCTCGTAGACGAGTGCGGGTGCAGCCGACTGCAACGTCAGCGTGCGGACATTGTCCCACATGCGCATCAGGTATTCGTAGTCGCGCTTGATCTCGGCCTTGGTCCGGCTTTCGCCAGCCGTGCGCAGGATCACGCCCATGCCCTGCGGAACGTCGAGGTCCTTGACCACGTCCTTCAGGCGCTTGCGATCCGCCGCATTGGTGATCTTGCGGGAAATGCCGCCGCCGCGTGCCGTGTTGGGCATCAACACCGAATAACGCCCGGCAAGCGACAGATAGGTCGTCAGCGCCGCGCCCTTGTTGCCGCGCTCTTCCTTGACCACCTGCACCAAAAGGATCTGGCGGCGCTTGATCACTTCCTGGATCTTGTAGTGGCGGCGCGGCGTCCTGCGACGCTCATGCACTTCTTCAAGCGCATCGTCGGCGCCGACCGAGACGACTTCGTCATCGCCATTGCCACCGCCGCGCGCGTCGTCGCCATTGTCGTCGTCGCCCTGGTCGTCTGCCGGCTTCCGGTCGGAGCCTTCATCGTCGCTGGCGATTTCTTCCGTGACAACCTCGGCATCAATCGATTCGGCGATGGTACGGGGCGATTCGTCGTTATCGCCGCCATCGGACTCGGCATCATCGTCCGTGCCGCCATTTTCCGAGGAAGCCTTGCGCTCGTCGTCCGAGCGGCTGCGGTTGCGACCGCCGCCACGGCGACGCCGCTTGTTGCGTCCGCCGCGTTCGTCGCCGTCCTCGTCATCATCCTCGGCGCGCGCTTCTTCTGCCTCTGCACGCAGCAAGGCCTGCCGGTCGGCGACGGGGATCTGGTAATAGTCAGGATGGATTTCCGAGAAGGCAAGGAAGCCATGGCGGTTACCGCCATATTCCACGAATGCAGCCTGCAAGGACGGCTCGACGCGTGTCACACGCGCGAGATAGATGTTTCCTTTGAGCTGCTTCTTGTCCTGGGACTCGAAATCGAATTCTTCGATGCGGTTACCGCGAACGACGACGACGCGGGTTTCCTCCGGGTGGGAGGCATCGATGAGCATTTTGTTGGGCATTATTTCTTTTCTCCCCGACACGCGCACACAAAGCCAGCGGCAGCGGCGAACCTGCGCTGCTGCCTGCTGCTGTTGTTGCGGTGGTGCCGGATAAAGGTGCGGTCGCATAGCGGATCGCGTACCGACTGCTCTTCCGGGCCGCGGCCGTTACGGCGCGGTTTCTTCCGGTCTGAGGCAGTGGCGGGCTTTCGATCATCGCGTTACATGCGGAACCATATTTTTGAACCAAGATCCGATCGCGCGGACCAGCTAATTTGCTCGTACAGAGCCAACCGGGAGAATCAGCCCGGCCGTTTTCCTCACGCTAGGCGTCCCGCGTGACCGGGACGTCCTGCAAGAAAATCCTTCGGAAGCACCTGGACAGGGACCGGTCGGGCCTAGGAGCCGCTATCAGCGCCTTTACTGCCGAAGCAGGGGGTGTGCGGCAGGCGAGAACGATCACAAGCGTTGCAGTGATCCAACGTCGCTTTTATGATTTGGCGAAGTTTATGGCAACCCCGATTTCACATCGTGTTACGCGGTGGCACGGGTAGCCAGGATGGAAAGGGTTGGTTAACCATCAACCCTTACCAGTCGTTAATTCAGTGCGTCTTCATCATCTGTCAGAATCAGGAAACCATGCGCCAGCATGAGGACCGACATAGCCTTCCAGGCTCAGACCGAGACGATGCGGCATCGCGCGGCTTCGTGGGGCGCATGCTGTTGTGGCTGTCGCTTTGCTTCATCCTAGTGATGGCAGGGCCATCGATCGCGCTCGCCGACGTGCTTTTCCAGGCGGATGGCTACAAGATGGCCGGCGACGCGTCGCGCATGCGGGTCATCGTCCAGTTCGACAAGGAGCCGGATCTGCGCTGGTTCCTGCTGCGTGGCCCCCACCGTCTGGTGGTCGACTTGCCGGAAACGGCATTCTCGTTCGACGACGCAGAGCTCGAGTCGCGCGGCATGGTCACCGGGGTTCGCTACGGCAATCTGGATCGTGGGCGTTCGCGAATCATAATGGCTTTCGACGGCCCCTTCGACGTCGAACGAATCGAGGTGCTCGAAAACGAGACCAGCGCAGGCTTCAGGCTGGTCGCCGACATCGTCGCGGCTTCGGAAAGAGACTTCGAACAGGCGATGGCCGAGCAGATCGAAACGACCGGCTCGATGCAGACGACGGCGAAGGCGGATCGAATTGGAGAGCCTGGCGCGGAAGCGCCGAAACGATTCCGCGTCATGATCGATGCCGGGCATGGCGGGATCGATACCGGCGCGAAAGGCCCCTCGGGGACGCTGGAAAAGACCATCACGCTGGCATTTGCGCTCGAGCTCAAGAAAAAGCTGGAGGATGCCCGTGACTATGATGTCTTCCTGACTCGCGACAGGGACCTGTTTCTCCGGTTGGACGAGCGCGTACGCATTGCACGACAGCAGGATGCGGATCTGCTGATTTCCATCCACGCCGATTCCATCCGCTTGAAGGATTTTCGTGGTGCCACCGTCTATACCGTCGCCGACAAGGCGTCGGATGCCGAGGCCGCCGCAAAGGCGATTCGCGAAAATCTCGCCGACGAGATCGCTGGCATCGCGATCGAGGAAGAAGATGATGGTGTTGCCGACATCCTTGCCGACCTCATTCGCAGGGAAACGCAGCGCTTTTCGATCCGTTTCGCACGCTCCCTGATCGGGGAGTTGTCGTCCTCGATCCAGATGATTCCCACCAATCCGCATCGCTTCGCCGGTTTTCGCGTGCTGCGCGCACCTGATGTTCCATCCGTGCTGCTCGAACTCGGCTATCTGTCCAACAAGCAGGACGAGGCGCTCCTGCGCGACCCGGAATGGCGCCACCGCGCCGCCGACAGCATCATCGGCGCCATCGACATGTTCGTAGCCGGGACTCAGGGCGCGGGAGGATGAGGCCGGGTGCCGCGCCGGCGCTTCGTTGCATCGGCACAACACCTTGTGGTTTAATTGGAGAATCGTGCAAAGACGCTTCCGTCTCGCCGTAATTTGCCCACAAGGGCGACACAGAAGAGCGACGAACGGAACGAGGTGCGGCCGCGTACGCAAGACATGGCCTGTAGACCCGTCGATCCGCAGACTGGAGTGGGCATGATACGTCTTATCGGATATTTCTTTGGCGTCGGCGTGGCACTTGCGCTCGTGGCCGCAGCCGGTGTTGCCATCTATCTCGGCAATGTCGCAAAGGACCTTCCCGATTATGAGGTGCTGGCGCGTTATGAGCCGCCGGTGACGACCCGCGTTCATGCCGTGGATGGCGCGCTGATGGGCGAATTTGCGCGCGAGCGCAGGCTCTACATTCCGATCCAGGCTGTCCCTGACCGCGTCAAGGCGGCCTTCCTGTCCGCCGAAGACAAGAACTTCTATACCCATCCCGGCATCGACCTGATGAGCATCGTTCGCGCGATGGCCACGAACGTGCAGAATTTCGGTTCGGGCCGCCGCCCGATCGGCGCGTCGACGATCACTCAGCAGGTGGCGAAGAACTTCCTTCTCGATTCCAGCGTCAGCTACGACCGCAAGGTCCGCGAGATGATCCTGTCATTCCGCATCGAGCAGGCCTATTCCAAGGATCGTATCCTCGAGCTCTACCTCAACGAGATTTTCTTCGGCCTCGGCGCCTACGGGATCGCCGGCGCGGCGCTGACCTATTTCGACAAGTCGGTGAACGAACTGACCACCGAGGAAGCGGCGTATCTCGCCGCGTTGCCGCGTGGACCTTCGAACTACCATCCGTTCAGACACACCGATCGCGCGCTGGAGCGCCGCAACTGGGTGATCGACCAGATGCAGGCCAACGGCTACGTCGAGGCGGAGGAAGCCGAGCGCGCAAAGAACGAGCCGCTCAACGTGAATCTTCGGCGTCGCGGGGGGTATCTCTTTGCAGGCGAATATTTCACCGAAGAGGTGCGCCGTGCACTGATTTCCCGATACGGCGAGGATGCTCTGTATGAAGGCGGACTGTCCGTACGCACGACGCTCGACCCGGTCATGCAGAGGCAGGCACGCACCGCACTTCAGGACGGTCTCATCCGCTATGACACCTTGCGCGGCTATCGTGGACCGGTCGAATCGATCGACGTGGGTGGCGACTGGGGCGTGCCGCTGAGCGAGGTGAGCGGCCTGAGCGACGTGCCGGAATGGACGGTGGCCGTGGTGCTCGAAGCTACCGACGAGGGCCTTCAGGTTGGCCTGCAACCGGCCCGCGAGGCGTCCGGCGAAATCGTCGAGGAGCGCGAGACGGCCACGGTGTCGAAGGAGAACATGTCTTGGGCGCTGCGTCACACGGTCGACGGGCGGACGGTACGCGCCGATTCGCCGGCCGAGGTGCTTAAGCCCGGCGACGTCGTCTTCGTGGAGGAGACAAGTGGCGAGGGTGAAGAAAGCCCTGCGGGATGGATGCTGCGGCAGGTTCCCGAGATTTCAGGCGGCATGGTCGCCATGGACCCGCACACGGGCCGCGTTCTGGCAATGGTCGGCGGCTTCTCCTTTTCGCAATCGGAATTCAACCGCGCCACACAGGCCTATCGCCAGCCAGGCTCGGCCTTCAAGCCGTTCCTCTACGCCGCCGCGCTTGATAACGGCTATACGCCGGCTTCCGTGGTCCTGGATGCGCCAATCACCATACGGGTTGGCAATCAGGTGTGGGAACCGAAAAACTATGGTGGTGGCTTTGCCGGCCCGTCGACGCTTCGCGCCGGAATCGAGCGGTCGCGCAACCTGATGACGGTTCGACTGGCCAACGACATGGGCATGAACCTCGTTGCCGAATATGCCGAGCGCTTCGGGGTGTATGACAAGATGCTGCCGGTGCTCGCCATGTCGCTTGGCTCCGGTGAGACGACGGTGATGCGCATGGTATCTGCCTATTCCGTCATGGCGAATGGCGGGAAGCACATCACGCCGTCGCTGATCGACCGTATCCAGGATCGCTACGGCAAGACCGTCTTCAAGCATGACCAGCGCGAATGCGAAGGCTGCAACGCCACCGCATGGGAAGGGCAGACAGAGCCGGAGCTCGTCAACGATGCCGAGCAGGTTCTGGACCCGATGACGGCCTACCAGATCACCTCGATGATGGAAGGCGTCGTGCAACGCGGCACCGCCACGACGCTCGCCGAGCTCGGCTATCCGATGGCGGGCAAGACCGGCACGACCAATGATGCGCGCGACGTGTGGTTCGTAGGCTATACGCCGGATCTCGTCGTCGGCCTCTATATGGGGTTCGATCAGCCGCGCAGCATGGGTGACGGTGCTACCGGCGGCGGCCTTGCAGCGCCGGTTTTCAAGGCGTTCATGACTGAAGCGCTCAAGGATGCGGAGCCGGTCGAGTTCCGCGTGCCCGAAGGTATGAAGATGATCCCCGTCGACCGCAAGAGCGGCATGCGGGCGGCCGAAGGCCAGCCAGGCTCGATCGTCGAAGCATTCAAGCCCGGTACTGGCCCCGCCGACAGCTACTGGGTTATCGGGATGGACGACATCGAAGCGGTCGAGCGCGCGAAGGAGCTCTCACCGCAAGCCAGCGAAGCGATCAGTTCCGGTTCCGGCGGGCTTTACTGATTGGCATCGACCAGGTGCAACGCGCCTGGTCGATCCTGCCTCTTCCGAAAATCACCCCGCGGCGACTTCAGTCGTGTCGACTCGTGAATTAGCCTCGACCACGGCCAGCGCGGTCATGTTCACCACGCCTCGCGAGGTGACGGAAGGCGTCAGGATATGAGCCGGGCGCGCCGCGCCGAGCAGGATCGGGCCGACATGCAGCGCGTCCGTCATGGTCTTGATCGCCGTAAGTGTGATGTTGGCGGCATCGAGGTTCGGAAACACCAGGAGGTTCGCCTCGTCCTTCAACGACGAGTGCGGATAGACCCTCTGGCGCAACGTGGCAGACAGGGCCGAATCGCCATGCATCTCGCCATCGGCCTCGAGCTCGGGTGCGATCTCGCGGAGCATTCTTGCCGCTTCACGCATCTTCAGTGCGCTGGACGAGTCGCGTGATCCGAAATTGGAATGCGACAGCAGCGCCGCCTTCGGTGTCAGTCCGAAGCGCCTGATTTCGGCGGCCGCGAGGAGCGTCATTTCGACGATCTCCGGCGCGGAGGGATCGAGGCTGACATAGGTGTCGGTGAAGAAGGTCACGCCTCGCTGCGAAATCAGCATCGACAGGGCCGAAAGGTCGGCGACGCCTTGCTGCCTGCCGATGATGAGGTCGACGTTGCGCAGATGACGCTCGTATCGTCCCTCCAGCCCGCAGATCATCGCATCGGCTTCGTCGCGCATCATCGCCAGGGCCGCGATGACCGTGTTGTTGGTGCGCACCATCGTGCGCGCCGCCTCCGGCGTCACGCCGCGCCGGCCCCCAAGCCGCAGCAACAGGTCGACATAGTCGCGGTACCGCGGATCGTCCTCAGGGTTGACGATGTCGAAGTCGGCGCCTGCCCGGATCTTGAGGCCGTAGCGCTTCAACCGGGTCTCGATGACATGGGGGCGACCGATGAGCGTCGGTTTGGCGATGCCTTCTTCAAGCACGACCTGTGCGGCGCGCAGCACGCGCTCGTCCTCGCCGTCGGCGAAGACGACACGCTTGGTGGCCGCGCTTTTCGCTGCCGAAAAGACCGGCTTCATCACCAGTCCGGAACGGAACACGAAGCGGCTCAAACGCTCGACATACGCATCCATGTCGTCGATCGGTCTGGTGGCTACGCCCGTGCGGCACGCCGCCTCGGCGACGGCGGGCGCGATGCGCAGGATCAGCCTGGGATCGAAGGGTGAAGGGATGAGGAATTCGGGGCCGAAGATCGGCGTCTCGCCGGAATAGGCACGCGCCGCGACGTCCGACGGTTCCTCGCGCGCCAACGACGCGATGGCGCGCACGGCCGCCATCTTCATTTCTTCGTTGATTGCCGTGGCGCCGACGTCGAGAGCACCACGAAAGATATAGGGAAAGCACAGGACGTTGTTGACCTGGTTGGGAAAGTCCGATCGCCCGGTGCAGATCATCGCGTCGGGACGGGCGGCGCGGGCAACCTCCGGCATGATTTCCGGCACCGGGTTCGCCAGCGCGAGAATCAGCGGTTTGGCGGCCATCTCAGCCAGCAGTTCAGGCTTGAGCACGCCTGCGGCCGACAGTCCGAGGAATACGTCGGCGCCGCTGATCACATCGGCCAAGACTCGCGCGGGAGTGTCCTTGACGTAAGGGTCCTTCCAGCGATCCATTTCCTCGATGCGGCCCAGATGGGCGACGCCGAACCGGTCGGTGACCCAGATATTCTCCCGCCTGGCGCCCAGCGAAACCAGAAGGTTGAGACAGGCGAGGGCGGCGGCACCAGCGCCGGAGGTGACGATCTTTGCATCCGAGATCGCCTTTCCCGCGAGTTCCAGGCCGTTGAGTACGGCTGCGGCGACGATGATCGCCGTGCCGTGCTGGTCGTCATGGAAGACTGGTATCGACATGCGCGCCTTCAGGCGCTCCTCGATCTCGAAACATTCCGGCGCCTTGATGTCCTCAAGATTGATGCCGCCGAATGTCGGCTCAAGAGCTGCCACGGTCTCGACCATGCGATCGATTTCCGGGGCGTTCATCTCGATGTCGAAGACGTCGATGCCGGCGAACTTCTTGAACAGGACCGCCTTGCCTTCCATCACCGGCTTGGACGCCAGCGCGCCAATATTGCCAAGCCCGAGGACCGCGGTGCCGTTGGAAATCACGGCGACGAGGTTGGCGCGCGCCGTGTAATGCGCGGCCATCGACGGGTCCTCCTGGATTGCCAGGCACGGCGCGGCGACGCCGGGTGAATAGGCCAGCGCCAGGTCGCGCTGGTTGCCGAGCGGCTTCGTTGCCTGGATCTCGAGCTTACCCGGCGAAGGGTAGCGATGGTAAAACAGCGCGCTCTCGTCCAGATCGGAGGGCGTTTTTGCCGCATCAGGGGCTGTCATGGTGACGTCTTTCCTGTGAATTCCTAGCGCGCGACGACTTTCTGCCGCTGCTCGCCCAGTCCCTCGACACCGAGATGCATCTCGTCGCCCGCCTTGAGATAGACCGGCGGCTTCATGCCGAGCGCAACGCCGGGTGGCGTGCCGGTGACGATGACATCGCCAGGATCGAGCACCATGAACCGTGAGAGATAGGAGACGATATGCGCGACGGAGAAGATCATCGTCGCCGTACTGCCTTTCTGTCGCGGTTCCCCATTGACGTTCAGGAACATGCGTAGCGCCTGCGGGTCGGCGATCTCATCGCGCGTCGCAATCCAAGGGCCCAGAGGTCCGAAAGTGGGCGCACTCTTGCCCTTGATCCACTGTCCGCCGCGTTCGGCCTGGTATTCGCGTTCCGAGACGTCGTTGGCGAGCGCATAGCCCAGCACATGGTCCAGCGCTTCCCTTTGATCGACGTAGTCACAGCGGCTGCCGATGACGATGGCCAATTCGACTTCCCAGTCGAGCTTTTGGGAACCACGCGGCATCAGAACGTCATCGTTAGGGCCAGAGAGGCAGTTGGGCGCCTTGGAGAAGACGATGGGTTCGCTCGGGATTGCAGCTCCGGTCTCCGCAGCGTGATCGGCGTAATTCAACCCGATGGCGATGTAGTGGCCGATGCGCGCGACGGGCGCACCCAGGCGTATGCCGGCGGGTGCAGCGGGAAGCGCTGCGAGGTCGGCCTGGGCGAGTTGCTCGACCAGGTTTGGCGAAAGCGTCTCCGGTCCGTAGTCCGGAACGATCGACGATACATCGCGGATGATACCGGTCTCGTCGATGACCCCGGGCTTCTCGCTGCCCTTTTCGCCGAATCGCACCAATCTCATTGTCTTTCCCCTCGCTTCGGCGGGCAGCCATGAATGGCATGGCCGCGCTCGCATGGCACCGCTTCCCGGCACCGATCCGGCGCGCAAACTAGCCGTGCCGGGGCAGGGGCACAACCACGAACGCCCTTAGCCTGCGCCAATCGCATGCCGTATCGTGCTTTGAGCCGTCATGGTATCCGAAGCGCTGTCATTCCCCTTATTCCGTTAGCCGTTTCTGCCGCATGACGCCGCTGCCTCCACTCTCCGCCGAACAGTCGGTCAAGCCCGGCCACTTCGAGTTGCGCATGTCGCTTTTGTTCGCCGCGATCTTCATCCCGGCCGGTATTCATCTGCCTTATTTTCCGCTCTGGCTCGAAGCCGCCGGGTTCGGCCCCGCGGAGATCGGGGTCATCCTTTCCGCCCCGATGTTCCTGCGCGTGCTGACAACACCATTCGTCACCGCGCTGGCGGACAAGGCCCGCGACCGAGTCGACGTGTTGCTCGTCACCGTCGTCGTATCGCTGGTCGCTTGCATCGGCTACTTTCTCACCTCCAGCTATGCGCTGATACTTGTCGTTTCGCTGGTGCTCGCGGTGTTTTGGACGCCACAGGTGCCGCTCGTTGATTCGCTTGCGATGTCAGGTGTGCGCCGATACGCGATGGACTATTCGCGTGTCCGCATCTGGGGATCGGCGTCGTTCCTCATGACCAGCCTCGTCGGCGGCATGGTTTTGGGTGCAACGGGGATTGGCGCGGTTCCAGCCTTCATGATGGGCGGACTGGGGGCCACGCTGGCGGCGGCCTTGTTGGCGCCGCGTCTCGGTCGGCCGCGACTGGCCTCGCCGCTTTCGGCTGCCGGCTTCCAGGACGCGTCACCGGCCCTGCTGAACAGGCGATTCCTCTATTTTCTCTGCGGCGCCGGGTTGATCACCGCGAGCCATGGCTTCGTCTATGGTTTCAGTTCCATCTACTGGGCGTCACTCGGGATTGGCGAAGGCACGGTGGGCCTGCTTTGGGGATGGGGCGTGGCCGCCGAGGTTGCCGTGTTCATGGTATTTACCCGGCTTTTCGGGCGCATGTCACCGTCGCATCTGTTGGTCATCGCCGGCGGCGCGGCGGTGATCCGATGGGGCGCATTTCCCTTGATATGGCCTTCGGGACTGGGAGTGCCGGGCTATTTTCTGGTCCAGACTCTGCACGCGGCTTCGACGGGCCTGGTGCTTCTCGGCGTCCAGAAGATGATCGCCGAAACGGTCGCCGATCACCGTTTCGGAGCGGCCCAGGGCATCGCCTTCTTCGCAAATGGGGTGACGATGGCAGCGGTCACGCTGGCCTCCGGCCCGCTCTACGAGCATTTCGGCGCGGGCGGGTTCTTCGTAATGGCGGGCGTGGCGATGCTCGGCACCGTGCTGATCGTCGTTGGCGCCCGCCGTCACCCCCATAGGGCAGGGGCGGGCGGCGACACCAACGACCCGTCATAGACGAGCGGCGGGTTGCGATCGGTCGCCAGCAGGAGTGGGCCGTCGAGGTCGACGAACTCCGCATCCTGCGCCACCAATACGGCAGGTGCCATGGCCAGCGACGTTCCGACCATGCAGCCGACCATGACGCCGAAACCGAGTTCCCGCGCCCTCCTTTTCAGGGTCAGCGCGCCGGTCAGCCCGCCGGTCTTGTCCAGCTTGATGTTGATCGCGTCATAGAGGCCAAGAAGTTCGTCGAGATGATCGGCGGTGTGCACGCTTTCGTCGGCGCAGATCGGGACCGGATGCGGGATGGTGCGCAGGATGTCGTCCTTGCCGGCGGGCAGGGGCTGCTCGATCAGCGCAATGCGATGCCGAGCCGCAACGAGAAGATGATCGCGGATGTTTTCCGCGCTCCACCCTTCATTTGCATCGAGAATGATGCGGCTCTCCGGTGCGGCGCGCGCGACCGCTTCGATGCGGCTGATGTCGTCCCCCGTGCCGACCTTGACCTTCAGGAGGGGGCGTGCGGCATGTTTGCGCGCGCTGGCGGCCATCTCCTCCGGATCGCCGAGCGAGATGGTGTAGGCCGTCGTCAGCGCATGAGGCTGGGTAGTGCAGATTTCTTCAGCCACGCGTCTTCCGCTGAGTTTGGCGTCGAGATCCCACAACGCGCAGTCGACCGCGTTGCGCGCGGCGCCAGCCTTCATAATTTCAGGCAGTTCCTGGCGTGAGACTCCAGCTTCGATTGGCTCGCGCGCCGCTTCAATCTCCGCCTGAACGCTTTCCAGGGTCTCGCCGTAGCGGGCGTAGGGCACGCATTCGCCACGCCCCTGCGCTTCGCCCATGCGGATCGTGCATGTCAGCACCGCTGCTTCCGTCTTCGATCCCCGCGAAATGGTGAATGCCGCAGCAAGCGGAAACCGCTCGGCCTCGACAAAAAGGTCACGCCTCATGAAAGAACTCCGTTTGCGACCGACCGCGCCAATGAGAGAAAGTGACAGCGTCGGCGCGACCGACTAATAGTGGCCTGATGTTGACCAAAGAGCCGATCGACGCAAGCGACAAGCTCCACAACGGCATGGACCATGCACCCAGCGTTGCAACGCGGGTGGAGGGTTCACGCGCCGTGTGGACGCTTTCTGGCGTATGGAATACACGCTCCGTGCATCTCGTGGATGACGAGATGCGCGCGCTCGAAACGGCGTCCGCGCCAGGCGACATCCTTATCGACATTGCCGGAATCGGCCGCATGGACACGGCCGGCGCGTGGCTTATCGAACGGCTCGCGGCGGCCCGCATTGCCGACGGCGCAAGCGTGGAGATCGCCGGCGCATCGGCTGCGGCACAGATTCTTCTGCCAGCCGTGCGCGAGGCGCTGCAACCACAGGAAGCGCGGCCGGTCGCCCGGCGCCCATTCTTCGTCATCCGGTGGCTGGAGATGATCGGTCGCTTCACCGTCGGCGGATGGCAGGATTTCCTTGCCGGGATGTACATCCTCGGCTCCACGATCCGTGGCGCCCAGATGAAGCTGGGCAGGGGGCACGCCGTCAATCCGGCCGCCATCTTCAACCAGATCGATCGCATGGGCATCGGAGCCATACCGGTCGTGGTGCTGATATCATCGATCGTCGGCGCCATCGTCGCCCAGCAGGGCGCTTACCAGCTCCGCTGGTTCGGCGCAGAAATCTTCATCGTCGACCTGGTCGGCATTCTCGCCCTGCGCGAACTCGGGGTGCTTCTGACCGCCATCATGGTGGCAGGACGGTCGGGTAGTGCCATCACCGCCGAAGTCGGCTCGATGAAGATGCGCGAAGAGGTCGACGCGCTCAAGGTCATCGGGCTCAATCCCGTCGGCGTGCTGGTCTTCCCGCGGCTGGTTGCCCTCGTCATCGCGGTGCCGTGCCTGACGATCATCGCCAATGGTGCCACGCTTGCCGGCGCGATGGTGGTCGCCTGGATCTATTCGAGCATCCCGCCCGAAGCCTTCATCGATCGCCTGCAGGCCAGCATCGACATGTCCACGATCTTTGCCGGCTTGATCAAGGCGCCGTTCATGGCCTTGATCATCGGCATCGTGGCGTCCGTCGAAGGCATGAAGGTGGGTGGCAGCGCGGAGTCGCTCGGCCAGCACGTGACCTCGTCGGTGGTGAAGGCGATCTTCGTCGTCATCGTGCTCGACGGGCTCTTCGCCATGTTCTACGTCGCGATCGATTTCTAGAGGTCGGGACATGACACAGGCCGAAATCCAGAATGGAATGCTGCCCGAGGACCATGGCCTTGCATCGGCAGGTGATGGGCGCGAGGTGGTGCTTTCCGTGCGCGACGTGACCGTCGCGTTCGGTGACAACGTCGTTCTCGACCAGCTCTCGCTCGACGTCTACCGCGGCGAAATACTGGGTTTTGTAGGTGCGTCCGGAACGGGCAAGTCGGTGCTGTTGCGCACCGTGCTCGGCCTGATTCCGAAGCGTGCCGGCGAGGTTTCCATGTTCGGCGTGAACCTGGACGAAGCGGACGACCGGCAAAAGATGCTCGTCGACATGCGGGTCGGCGTGCTTTTCCAGCACGGAGCGCTATTTTCAGCACTCACCGTCAAGGAAAACATCCAGGTGCCGATGCGCGAATACCTCGACATGCCCAAGGCGCTGATGGACGAATTGGCGATGCTGAAGCTTGAACTCGTCGGTCTCCCGCCGAGCGCGGCAGACAAGTATCCTTCTGAACTGTCGGGCGGCATGATCAAACGCGCTGCACTTGCGCGCGCGCTGGCGCTTGATCCCGACATTGTGTTCCTGGACGAACCGACGTCGGGCCTCGACCCGATCGGCGCGGCAGATTTCGACGAACTGGTTGCGAAACTGCGCGATACGATGGGTTTGACGGTCTATATGGTGACACATGACCTCGACAGTCTTTTCTCCGTCTGCGACCGCATCGCGGTCCTCGGAGGAAAGAAAGTGCTCGTCGAAGGCACGATAGAACACATGATGCAGGTTGAGGAGCCGTGGGTGAAGTCCTACTTCCGCGGCAAGCGCGCGCGGCAGCTCGACCTGACGACGCGTAGCGCGTCAGCCTAGGAGAGACGAATGGAGACGAGAGCCAACTACGTCATAGTCGGCATCTTTACGCTGGTGACGGTGCTCGCTGCCTTCGGCTTCGTGTACTGGACGTCCGGCGTGGGCGACCAGACCGAGACGGCGGCTTTGCGCTTCAGGATTCCCGGCTCCGCGTCTGGCCTCACGCGCGGCAGCGTGGTTTTCTTCAATGGCGTGAAGGTGGGCGACGTCACCCGGGTCTATATCGACGTGTCGAACCCGACCGTGGCGATCGCCGACGCGGTCGTCGACCGTTTGACGCCGATCACCCGGTCGACCCAGGCCGACGTCGGACTGGCAGGGCTGACCACGGGACAGGCCAACATCGAATTGCGCGGCGGAAATCCAGCCGAACCGAATCTTCTCGACCTGGCGGAAGCGGAAGGCACTGTGGCAGAACTGGCGGCCAACCCATCTGCGGTCACCAATCTGCTGGAGAGCGCGCAGAACATCTTTAGCCGCGCCGACGCGGTGCTTTCGGAGCTGGAACTTCTCGCCGGCGACGCACGCGGTCCGATCACCCAGACCCTGCTCAACGTCGAGGAGTTCTCCACAGCGCTGAGCAACAACGCCGAAGGAATCAACGAATTCCTGGCAAGCGTGACGGCGATGTCGTCGACACTGAACCGCGTATCGGAACGGCTTGATACAACGCTGGCTGCAGCGGAGAACCTGGTGACGGCCGTTGATCGCGACCAGATCGCGGCGACGATCAGCAATGTCGAGCAGTTCACGCGACGCCTCGACGAGGCGAGCGGGGGACTGGAAGAAATCATGGCGGGCGTCAACACCAGCGTGGCAGCGATCGCGTCATTCTCGGAAAACGCCAGCCAGACACTGGCCCGCGTCGACGGGATCGTCGAAGCCATCGACGCCGGTTCGGTGCGCACCGCGCTGACGAATTTCGAGCAGGCGAGTGCCGGCGTCAACGCCGCTGTCAACGATGTCGGAAAGGTCACGGAGACGCTGGGCGCACGGTCGGAAGACATCGACGCAATCGTGACCGACGCGCGCCAGCTTGCATCGCGATTGAACCAGGCGTCGGAGCGTATAGACGGTGTTCTCGTCAAGGTGGACAACCTACTCGGCTCGGACGAGGCGGGCGGGCTGATGACGGACGCAGGCGAGACATTGCGCGCCTTCCGCGAGGTCGCGGATACCCTGAACGCCCGAATGGGCACGATTACCGACGGGCTGGCGCGGTTCTCCGGGCAGGGTCTGCGCGATGTCGAGGCGCTTGTGCGCGACTCGCGACGTTCGATTACCCGCATCGAGCAGGCAATCACCGATTTGGAACGCAATCCGCAACGTATTCTGTCTGGCGGGGATGGAGCGGTCAGGGAGTTCGACGGCCGGGCGCGGCGTTGACATTGCCGCCCCTTCCTTTCAGAAGTTAACGAAACCAAAACACCCTGCGCACCGCGCGGATGGAAAATCCAGTATGGTCAGTAACAGTCTTAGAGCATGTGCGTTTGCCGCATTCCTGCTGCCCGGTTGTGCGGCGCTTCCAGGTGGAGGTCCAGCTCCGCTCGACACCTATGACCTGACGTCCGGTGCCGTCGAGGCGGCGGGGCCACGGCGCTCCAGGACCCAGGTGCTGGTGGCGGAACCGACCGCGCTGAAGGTACTCGACGGGGAAAATGTCGTCATCCGTCCGTCGGCCGGCACGATCGAGTTTCTCGGCGGTGCACAATGGGCCGACAGGCTGCCAAGGATTGTACAGGCACGTCTTGTCGAGGCGCTCCAGGCGACCGGCAGGCTCGGCGGCGTCGGCAAGCCGGGCGAGGGCCTGGCGATCGACTACCAGCTCACGACCGAACTGCGTGCCTTCGAAATCCGGCTGGACGGCGGCGCCCGCGCCGAGGTCGAGCTTTATGTCAAGGTTCTCAACGATCGCAATGGGGTCGTTCGGGCCGCGCGTTCCTTCCGCGCTTCGGCGCCTGTCACCGGCACCGGCAACGACGCCTATGTCGATGCGCTCGATGGAGCGTTCGCGCAGGCGTCAGGCGAGATCGTCACCTGGGCCCTGTCCTCGCTCTGAGGGCATTGATCAGCGCTGTGCGGTGAAATCGCACGTTGGCCACGACATCCTCGGCAAACAAAAAGGCGGGCATTGAGGCCCGCCTTTTTCATGTCGCTTCGGCGAATGGGCCGATCTATTTCAGCCTGCCGCTGGCGTGCGCAAGCATGGTGTAGACCTTGCCCGTGTCCGAGGTGAGGTAGGTCTGTGTCATGATGTTGTCGCGGTCGTTGCGACCGACATCCTGCAGCAGCTTTTCGAAATCGCGGCAGTAGCGGTCGACGGCAGCGCGGAACTCGCTGTCGGACTGATACTTGCGGCGGATCTCTTCAAACGTCTGCTGGCCCTTGAGCGTGTAAAGCCTGCGCGTGAAGACGTTGCGCTCGCCGCGACGATAGCGGTCCCAAAGTTCGATCGACGCCTCGTGATCGATAGCGCGCGCGATGTCGACCGACAGGGAGTTGAGCGATTCCACCAGATGTAGTGGTGAGCGTTCGCTGGTCTGTGCTGCGCGTGGGGCAGGCGCGGGGGCGGCTTCGTCACGCGAGGCACCGCGCAGGAGGTCCTTCACCCAGCCGCTCGACGCACCTTGCGTCTCCGGCTCGGGCGCCGGCATGGGCGGTGCCGTCACGCTGCCGCGCAGTGGGGCTTCGGCGACAGCCGACAGTGAGGGAGCGGGCGCTGGCGACGGAGCAGGCGCGCGCGGCGGCGCCAAAGTCGGCGCCGCGACCTGCGGCGATGACGGACGTCCGGGCTTCGGCTCAGACGCGTCGAAGGCACGTCCCGACTTGGCGACGATGTCGGCAAGCTCCTTCAGCGCGTTGATCTGCTCGCTGACCGCGCGGCGCATCGCCGAGGTGGACTGCTTCGTCTCCTCGGGCAGTTCCATGACGCCCTTCTTGACCTCGGCGCGCGTGCTTTCCAGCTCGCTGCGGATGGTGCCGGCAGTGCGCCTGATCTCGTCCGTTGCTTCGGCGAACCGCTTCGTGGCGCTATCGACGACTTCGGCGATGGAGGATCGGATCTGTTCCGTCGAGCTGCGGGTACGGGTCTCGGCCTTTTCAAGCGCGCGACCGACGAGGTCCTCGAAGGAGCGCATGACGCTTTCGATGTCCTCGGACTTCTTGACCAGGCCGACGGCGAGGTTCTCCAGCGCTGCCTGACGCCCGTCGAGGGTGGAGGCCAGATCGTTCTGCGCCGAGCCCAGCAGGTCGGAGGCCGACGACAGCACTTTTGCGTGCTCGTCGAAGCGCATTGCAATGCCGGAAATGTCCCTGAGGGTCGTTGTCGACAGATCGGTGAGACGACCGGCATTGGCATCGATGAGGCGCGCCGAGCTTGCAAAGGACTGCGCCGCCTTTTCGGTGCTGGTGGCGAAGCGCTCGGTGCTGTTGACGATCTTGTCGTCGAGTTCCACGAGATTGCCGGCAGCGACATGGACGAGTTCGCCGAGGCGATCGTTGGATGTCGTCAGCCTGTCGATGAGGACGTTGACCTTCTCGGAGAGGTCGTTGCTGGCGGCGTCCACGGCGGTAAGCGTCTCTGCCGTGCGCGTGGCAAGCGCATTGACCAGCGCCGCGTTCTGCTGGCGCAGCCGCTGGGTGGCCTTCTCCGTGGCGTCTTCGAGGCTGCGCTGCAGTTCACTGCCGCTATCGACCAGGCGCTGGGCGAGCGGCTCGGCGCGTTCATCGATGATCCGCGACAGCTCGGACGAACGTGCCGCCAAAAGCGCGTTCAGTTCGCGGGTCTTGTCGTCAAGGGTCGCTGCGGCTTCGTTGGAGCTGGCGTCGATCTGGCGGCTGAACGCCGCGAAGCTGTCGGTGATCGTATTGGCACGGGCGAGGAGTTCCGCCTCGGCCTGCCCGACATGATCGTGAAGTCGCTCCCCGACCTCCGACAGGCCTGCCTTGAGACGCTGCTCGACGCTGGCGACGTTGCCATCGATACGGGCGGCGAGGATGTCCGCGCCCTCTGCAAGCCGCTGGTCTGCCGCCGTGAGCGCATTCGATATCTTCGCGGTCCGGCTCTCGAGTTCGGCGGCGGTGGCCTGGGTGCGCGACAGGATGGTCTCGTCGGCCTGCGCGAAGGTGCTGGCAAGTGCGTCGGTGCGCTTGTCGAGCGCCTGAGCTGCGAGTTCGACACGGTCGTCGAGCCGGCGCCCGGCGTCGTCGAACACACCCTTGATCTGGCTTGCCCGCGCTGCGAGCGCCGAGGCGATCGTTTCGGCGTGGCCGCCCAGTTCAGCGCCGGAGGCAGCCACACGATCGGCCAGGGTCCGGTCGACGTCGTCGAATGCCTGCTTTATCTCCGCGGCGCGCGCGGCAAGCGATGCAGCGACCGCCTGGGCATGGCCGTCGAGTTCCGCGCCCGAGGCAGAGACGCGATCGGCCAGATGCCGGTCGGCGTCCTCGAAAAGCTGCTTGATCTCGGCGGCGCGCGCGGCGAAAACGCCGGCTGCCTGGTCTGCGTGGCCGCGCAGATCCTCGCCGGTGGCGAGGGTGCGTTCCGCCAGCCTGCGCTCCACAGCTTCGAAGACGGCCGAAAATTCGCCGAGGCGATCGCCCAGCGACCGCGACATCGAATCGACGCGATTTGCGATCGCCGTATCGGCCTGTTCGGTGGCCTTGGCCGCCTCGTCGCTCAATGCGGACGTGACTTCCAGCACCTTGTCGCGCAGCGAGCCGGCAAGGACGCTGGCGCTTCCTTCGAGCGCACCACGGACGTTGTCGATGCCGATGCGCAGCGCGTTCTCCATGGTGCGCGTACGCTCCTCAATGACCCCGCTCTGCTGTGCAAAGGTGGTCTCGATCCTGCCGAGATCGTCGCCGAGCGCGTTGCGGATCGTCTCGGCTCCGGCATGCAACGTGTCGGCCAGCGCGCTGGTACGCATCTCGATCGTGCCCGCCTGCTGGGCGAAGGCATGATCGATCCGACCGATGTCGTCGGTGATGGCATTGCGGATCGACTCGGCGCCGGCCTGCAAGGTGTCGGCGAGGGCGCTGGTGCGCACCTCGATCGAGCCTGCCTGTTGGGCGAACGCATGCTCGACCCTGCCGATATCGTCGGTGATGGCGTTGCGCACGTCTTCGGCGCCGGACACGAGCGCTGCCTGGAGCGACTTCGTGCGCTCGTCGATGGCGCCCGTTTGGCGCTGGAAGACATTCTCGATGCGGCCGATGTCTTCGCCCACCGCGGCGCGAATGCGCTCGGCTTCGTCCTGCAGCGTCTGCCGCAATGCACCGGTTCTGTCCTCAACCAGGCCGGCCTGCTGCGCGAAGGCGTTCTCGACACGTCCGATGTCGGCGTCGATCGCCGCGCGCACGCTGTTGGCGCCGCTATGCAACGTTCCCTCAAGCGCCTGCCGGCGCTGTTCGATGAGATCGCCCTGCTGCGCGAAGGCGCTCTCGACGCGCCCGATGTCGGCGTCGATCGCCGCACGCACGCTTTCGGCACCGCTGTAGAGCGTTCCCTCGAGCGCCTTCCTGCGCTGTTCGATGAGATCGCCCTGCTGCATGAAGGCAGTCTCGACGCGCCCGATATCGGCGTCGATTGCGGCGCGCACGCTCTCGGCACCGCTATAGAGCGTGCCTTCCAGCGCTTTCCGGCGCTCTTCGATGAGGCCAGCCTGCTGCGCGAAGGCATTCTCGACACGCCCGATATCGGCATCGATTGCCGCGCGAACGCTATCGGCGCCGCTATGCAGCGTTCCCTCAAGCGCCATCCGTCGATCTTCTATGAGACCGGCATGCTGCGCGAAGGCGGTTTCGACACGACCGATGTCGGTATCGATTGCCGCGCGCACGCTGTCGGCGCCGCTGTGCAGCGTGCCTTCGAGGGCCATGCGGCTTTCTTCGATCATGCCTGCCTGATGCTTGATGGCATTCTGGATCCGCGCGATGTCGCTGCCGATCACGGCTTCGATGCTCTCCGCACCGCTGTGCAGGCTGTCCTGAAGCGCGCGGGTGCGCGCCTCGATGACGCCGCTTTGACGCGTGAAAGCATCCTCGATCTTGATAAGATCATCGCCAAGAGCGTTGCGGATATTGTCGGCGCCGGCATAAAGCGCGCTTTCCATCGTGCGCGTGCGGGCTTCGATAACGCCCTGCTGGTGGTTGAACGCCTCGCCGAGCCGGTCGATGTCGGCATCGAGGATGCCGCGAAGCCGTTCCGTACCGCTGGACAACGCCGCTTCGATCGCCCGGGCGCGGTCTTCGACCAGGCCCGACTGGTTTGCCAGTGCCTCGTCGATGCGAATGATCTCGGTACCCAGCGCACCCTTCATCTGTTCGACGCTGCGATTGAGCGCGGCCTGAAGATCGAGGGTCCGTTCTCCGATGACGTTGGTCTGACGGTCGAATGCTTCCTCCACCTTGGCGACGTCGACTGAAATCGCCGTCGTTAGGTCCTTCTGGCGGGCCTCGATCGTGGTGAGGTGCTGGGCCACCGACGTGTCGAGTTCGTCGCGCGCGCTACGAATGCGATTGATGTCGCGGTCCAGCATGGCGGCGATCTGCTCGCGGCCTTCGGCGAACTTCTCGACATGGCCGGTGACCGCCGCGTCGACGTTGGCGCGGGCTTCGTTGAGCTTGTGGAGGTCCTCGTCGAGTGCCCGCGTCATCAGTTCGCGGTTCTGGGAGAGACGCTGCACGTGGCTCGCCATTGCGGTGTCGATGCTCTGGCGCTCTTCGGCGATCTGGCGGAGATCGGATTCGAGGGCCTCCGCGATCAGATCGCGGCCGCCGGCAAGGCGAGAGGTGAAGTCGGTGGCGCGCGCCTCCAGCATCGTCGAGGTCGACATGACCAGTTCGGCCATTTCCGAACCGATCCGTGCCTTGCCTTCCTCGATCAGGCCGCTCATGCTCTGCTTGCCCTCGGTGAAGGTCTGCGCGATCTCACGCGAACGCTCGACAAGCGTCTCGTTGATCTGCTTCGCGCGTGCCTCAAGGGCCGCATTCAGCTTCTGCGTCCCAGTGTCGAGCGCTTCGGCACGGGTCTGGAATTCATGGATCAGTGCCTGGCCACGCTCGCGCAGCGTCGTCTCGATGCCGACCAGCCGGGAATCGAGCTCGTTGTTGAGGGTCGTCGTCGCGCCGCCGAGCAAAGAGACCATGCCGCTGGTGCGCTCGTCGAGCATCTGGGAAAGCGAGCGGGTCACGTCGTCGGTGCTCTGCGTGAGCTTGGCGATGCGGGTGTCCAGCAGGCTCGCGAAAGCCTCGCCGGACGTGGTGATGCGATCGCCGATCGCATCCAGGCGCTGGTCGATTGCGTCATGCATCGACGTGCCGCTCTCGTTGATGCGGTCGACGAGTTGGGCGCCGGAATCCGAAATCGTGTTGCTGAGCCGCGTCGACACGCCGAGGATGTTCTGGCGGATGATGTCGCTCGCCGAATCCAGCTCTTCCTTGAGTGTCTCGTGGGCGCCGGAAATTGACGACCGCACGCGCTCTGCATGGGTGACCACGGCGTCGCGCTCGCTTCCCAATCCGTCGATCAGGGTGCGGATGCGGCTTTCATTGTCGCTGTAGGCGCGTTCCAGCTCGTTGACTTCTGTGTGGACGAGAGTTTCGAGCTCAACGGCGCGCGCGAGCGTACGTTCGATGCCTTCGCCCATCGCTTGCACCTCACGGCGGACGGCCTGGCCGACCATCATGACGCGGTCGGTCGCCAGATGCTCCGGTTCGGCGAGCCTGAAGGCGACTTCGGTCATCGACTGGGCCGCGTATCGCATCTCCTGAGCGCGGCGCACCATGACGGCAAAACCCCAGAACAGGATGATTGGGACGATAACCGCAACGAAGATGCCGATCAGGGCAGGGTTTGCCAGGAGCTGTTCGATGGAGCGCACCTGCCAGATGGCCGGCGCGAAAAGGACATGGCCCATGACCAGTCCGCCCGCGACCCACGCAAGCGAGAGCAGGCTTACCATCCAGTAGATCGTGCTCGGGCTGGAGCGACGGAGCTGCTGCTGAAGGGCACGATAGTCCTTCTGCCGGTCGTCATTGGCATGCGCGAAAGCTGATGGTGCTGCAGCCGGTGGCGCTTCGACGGGCCGCAAGTCCGAAATGCCCTTGGTTTCCGTGGGCCTGGACGCAGGGGCGGGTTTTGCGGGGGTAGGCTTCGACGCCATTGCTGGTTCCGCCTTCAATTGCGGCTTGCTAGGGGAAGCAGTGCCAGCCGTAACCGCCTGCGCGCGGCTGTCGCGCGCAAGATCCTCGGCCGCCTTGGAGATCTGAGCTTCGAAATCAGCGATCGAACCAGCCACGTCAAGGCCGCCATCCTCGTCATCGACGAAGAGATCGATGTCGAGCGCGTCCTCCAGCTCCTTGGCCACATTGCTGTCGAGGTTGCTCGTTGTCGTTGCTTTACGCGCCATGCCGCTCATACCCTGTACATTTATTTGGCGGACCGCCTTTTCGACGCCTCGTGTCCGCGCTTTGGGCCTGTTGGGGCCATTGCGTATCGTACTGGGACAGCGCGGCAAAGGAAACCGCGATTTGGGTCCATGTGTAAAACTTTAAACATAAGGTTAACAGCCTGTGCCTGCACGGATTTCTCGGCTGGTCTGACGCGTTCGAAAACTGCCGGTCGGCGCCCCGGCGTTAACCGGTTCTGCACCTTGTCGCGGCACGGTAACGACTCGGTTCAAGATGTCGAAAGAGGGTGCCATTATGGTTCCGCAAGCGAGAGAGGCCATCGCGTTCGCGCGTCCGGGAGGCGAGGCTTGCGTGCCCTCCAAGGGCCGTCCGATCGACCTTGTTCATCTTGCCCGCCAGACCATGGGCGACCGTGCGCTCGAGCAGGAGGTGCTGTCGATGTTCGTCCAGCAACTGGCCATCGCGCGTGAGCGCCTGCTCAGTGCCGGGCAAGACGAGCGGAAGCGGCTTGCCCACACGCTCAAGGGATCGGCTGCCGGCGTCGGCGCCTTTTCGATCGCTGAATGCGCTGCCGGGATAGAAGACGCTCCCGCCCGCACCGAGCTGTTCGACCGTCTCGGCACGCTCATCGATGAGGCACGCGACTTCATCGCCGCCATCAATCGCTGAACCCTCGTGCCTCGGTTCGGTTGACTTGTCATTGCGAGATTGTATCTGTCGCGGCAAAAGACGCGCTGATGCGCTCCCCAGGTTTCCCGAGGCAATCCCGAATGACCAAGATTACCTATATCGCCTTCGACGGCACGCAGTTCGATGTTGATGCGGAAAACGGCTCCACCGTGATGGAGAATGCGATTCGAAACTCGGTGCCGGGCATCGAGGCCGAATGTGGCGGCGCATGCGCGTGCGCAACCTGTCACGTCTACGTGGACGAAGCATGGGCGGAGGCGGTCGGCGGTCCAGAGGCGATGGAAGAGGATATGCTCGACTTCGCCTACGACGTGCAGCCGACGTCTCGGCTCTCGTGCCAGATCAGGGTTCGCGACGAACTCGATGGCCTCGTCGTGCGTATTCCCGAGCGCCAGGGGTAGCGCGTCAGCGTCCCGATTCCTGCTGTTCCAGCCGGTAGCGCATCAAGCGGAGCAGTCTCTTCTCGAAATTCACATTCTCGATGCGGTCGAATTCGAGCTGCGCGCGATCGTGCTTGGCGAGAATTGATGCGCGCGTGGCTTCGGCCTTTTGCTGCGCGGCGTCGCAGCCGCGATAGTTGAAGATGTCGGTCAGCGCGTCCTCGAGTTCGCGGGCATGGTTTTTCGCAATGGTGATGTGACTTTCCTCGTGGCGACGGATGTCGCTCGACAGCGCGTCCCATACGAACCTTGTATCGCCATCGGCGCTGCGGCGCCTGTTCCAGCGGGGCAGGATCATCTCCGCCTTTACCGTCACCCGGGCCTTTGCGACGCTGCACAGGCCACCGCGCTCGTGGTAGGTGATCCGGGTGGAGAATTCCATGCGGGTGGCACCTGGGTGGCGGGCGCCGGTGCTCTCGACATGCGGGCCGCGCCGCTGCAATTCGCCCTCGATCTCCTCAAGCGTCGTGCCGCCGATCTGGAAATAGCTGTAGGTCTTCGAGATGCTCGCCGCGTGAGCGGGCAAGAGGAAGGACGCCATCAAGCCGGCGGCAAGCACGAGCGACTTCATGATGGCTCCCAACGTCGATGATCTCCCATGCACGCAATCTATGCCGAGCGGTGATCATGTCACATCTGCCCGACCGATGTCATTGCCAGAAGGCGCCACGGCGAAAGGGCGTTGATTTTATGTCGGCCAGGCAGCAAAAGCAGGAATGTATACAATGGAGCCAGCTTGATGTTCGCCCCCGTCACATGGCCTCTGGCGCATGGCCGCTCTCTCTTGCTTGGTCAGGAAGCCGTCGTCATGGGCGTTCTCAACGTCACGCCTGACAGCTTTTCCGACGGCGGAAAGTTCAATCGGGTAGATGCTGCCATCGCCCAGGCGGAAGCGATGATCCGCGACGGCGCGGCGATTATCGACGTCGGCGGCGAATCAACGCGTCCGGGGGCCGCAGCGGTCACAGCCGCGGAAGAACAGGCACGCGTCATGCCGCTGATCGAGGTGCTCGGCGCTCGCGGTGATGTGGTTGTGTCCGTGGACACCTACAGGGAAGAAACCGCCCGGCTTGCGGTCGCCGCCGGCGCGCACATCGTCAATGACGTCTGGGGCCTCCAACGCGAGCCGGGCATCGCCCGGGTCGCCGCAGAGACAGGTGCGGGCCTCGTCGTCATGCACACGGGCCGCGACCGCGAGCGGCTCGAAGACCCGATCGCCGACCAGATGATCTTCCTCCGGCGCTCCCTCGAGATAGCGCGCGACGCTGGCGTCCTATTGCCGCAGATCGTGCTCGATCCGGGATTTGGCTTTGCCAAGGAGACGACGGAAATCAACCTGGATATCATGGCGCGATTTACCGCGCTCCATGATCTTGGCCGTCCCCTGCTGGTCGGAACGTCGAGAAAGCGATTCATCGGTTCCGTGACAGGCAGACAACCTGAACAGCGCGGGTCGGGGACGGCGGCGACAAGTGTCATCCTGCGCTTGCAGGGCGCCGCCATATTCAGGGTGCACGATGTCGCAATCAACGTGGACGCCCTGCGCTTCGCGGATGCTATGGTCTCGCGGGGCCTCGGTGCCGGTACGGGCCGAGCGTACCAGCCACAGCAGGAAAATGGGACATGACGTATACAATCAGAATGAAGAATTGCGCGTTTTTCGCGCGTCATGGTCTGCATGCCGAAGAGGAAACGCTCGGACAGCGGTTCTATGTCGATGCACAGCTCGAAGTCGAGGCGGTCGCTGCGCTCGAGGATGACTCGATCGAGGCAACGGTTGATTACGGGGTTGCGTTCACCGAGATCGAGCGGATCGTGACCGGGAAGAGGCGCCGCTTTCTGATCGAGGCGCTGGCGCTTGACGTTGCCAAGGCGCTGTGCGGCAGGTTCCCCCAGATCAAACGCGCCGAGATCACCGTGCGCAAGCCCAACGCACCGGTACCCGGAGTGCTCGATCATGTCGAGGTGACGATCGTCTGGCCCGGGCAATGATCGGCGGTGCCAATACGGTTCGCGCCTATCTCGGGCTGGGAGGCAATATCGGCGATCCGGCGCGGGCGATGGCTGCGAGCCTGCGCGCGCTTGACGCAGCGAACCAAGTCCGGGTGGCGGAATCGTCGTCCCTTTACCGCACGCCGCCCTGGGGCGTGAGCGATCAGCCGGACTTTCTCAATGCGGTCGCAGCCATCGACACGGACCTTTCGGCCCGCGAGCTTCTGGAGCTTTGCCTGGAGACCGAGAGAGCGTTGAAGCGCGTTCGGGCGGAGCGATGGGGCCCCAGAGTCATCGACATGGACATTTTGCTGTTCGGCACCGAGACCATCGATGAAGAAGGCCTGCAGGTGCCTCATCCGCGCATGCGCGAGCGCGCGTTCGTCCTCGCACCGCTGGCGGAGATCGCGCCGGGGCTCGATCTGAACGGTTCAGCGGTCGAAGCTTGCCTGTCGCGTGTCGGGGGCGAGGGGATCGTGCGTCTGCCGGGCGGCCGCGATTGGTGGCGCACCGCCGTCGACGACCGTTAGACGCCCTCGGCCTTGGCCGCGCCCGAGCGGATGGCAGCCGCGGCTTCCTCGTTTCCGGCTGTGCCTTCCTTGCGCGGTTTGGCGAGCGGCGTTGGTGTCGGCTGGTTGCCCTTGAGCAGTTGATTGCCGGAATAGATGCCGCCGGCCACCTGTATTTCCAGACGCTGTTGATCGCGCTGGCGGATCTCCTCCATCAGTTCCTCGATCTCCGATTCGGCGACGCCGAGCTTCTCGAGTGTCGTCTGGCCGAATTCGAGCGCGGAGTGCAGCGTCTCGCGAATCTGGTAGTCGACGCCCGCATTGATCAGCTCGATGGCCGCCCCGCGATCGAATGCGCGTGCAAGAACCGGCGTGAGCGGGAACTCCGCCTTCACATGCTCGACTATCTTGAGTGCGGCTTCAGGCTTGTCGACACAGACGAGGATCGCGCGGGCATGCTCGGCGCCGGCCGCGTGCAGTATGTCGAGACGGGTGCCGTCGCCGTAATAGACCTTGAAGCCGAAATCCGCTGCCGCCTGGATCATCTCGACGTCGTCGTCGATGATCGATACCTCCTCGCCGCGCAGCAACAGCGGCTGGCTCGCGATCTGACCGAATCGGCCAAAGCCGATCAACAATACGCTTCCGCGAAGATCCTGGGGGGCTTCGACGCCATCCATGGACTGCCGGGGGCGGGGGCCGAAGCGCCGCAAGGCCATCATTGCGAAGGGGGTGAGCACCATCGATATGATGACGGTGGACGTGAAGATGGCATTCACCGAATTGTCGATCAGCCCGACATTGGCCGCCGTCGAATAAAGAACGAAGGCGAACTCGCCGCCCTGGGCCATCAGGACGGCGCGCTCCAACGCCTCTTCGTGACTGGTCTTCAGCAGCCTTGCAACGACGTAGATGCCCAACGCCTTGACCACCATGAAGGTCACGACGGCAATGGCGATGAGGCCGAGGTTCTGGCCGATCACCGTCAGATCCAGCGCCATCCCGACGCCGAGAAAGAACAGTCCGAGGAGGATGCCGCGGAAAGGCTCGACGTCGGCTTCCAACTGATGCCGGAATGTCGACTCGGAGAGCAGCACGCCTGCAAGGAATGCGCCCATCGCCATCGACAGGCCGCCCAGTTGCATCGCGAGCGCCGAACCGAGCACCACCAGCAGGGCTGCCGCCGTCATCACTTCGCGTGCGCCGGCCTGAGCGAGCAGGCGGAACAGGGGATTGAGCAGGAACCGCCCGACGAGAACCAGCCCGAGAACCGCGCCGAGTGCGATGGCAAGAGAAAGCCAACGAGACGTCTCCGTGTCGGCGCCGGCCGACGGCGCGATGAACGCCACGAAGGCAAGCAATGGCACGATGGCCATGTCTTCCAGCAGCAGGACGGAGACGATGCGCTGGCCCTTGGGCGTCGACATCTCGCCGCGCTCGCTGAGCAACTGGAATACGATCGCCGTCGAGGTCAGCACGAAACCCATGCCGAAGACGAAGGCCACGGGCGCCGAATATCCGACGATGATGCCGATGCCGGTGAGGAGAGCGCCGCATACGGCAACCTGCAACACGCCCAATCCGAGGATCTCGCCACGCAGGCTCCAAAGCCTGGATGGCTGCATCTCCAGCCCGATCACGAAGAGGAACATGACGACGCCGAGCTCTGCGACATGGATGATCGTCTGCGGATCCGAGAACAGGCCAAGGCCGAACGGGCCGATCACGAGGCCGGCGGCGAGGTATCCGAGCACCGAATCCAGTCCGAATCGCTTGAACAGCGGCACCGCGGCGACGCCTGCCGCGAGCAGCGAAACAACCGGTATCAGGTCCACGCCATGCGCTGCTTCACCCGCCATGGTGAATTCTCCTGCCTGTCGAAATCAATGAAGCGAGAGCCTTACGGTCTCGCCTGGCGAAAGCAGGAATGTCCCTGACGAGGGAATGCCTTCTGCATCGTGTGCAAGAGCGCCACAACACTTTCAAACGCCTGCTGCCAGGCGCAGAATGCTCGGATTTGGCTGTGTTGTCTATCAGTCGCCGATGGAGCCGACGGTCCGTGCGTCAACACGCTTCAGATTCATGCCGATCACCGGGACCATCTGGTCGTCGACCTTGACCGAAACGGTGACGTGCATCGTGTCGTCGTCAGGCAGCCGGGCGAGCATCGCGCCGTTGAGTTCATTGCGGTGGAGAGTCAGAACAACCTTTTCGTCGCTGACATTGCCGCCCACGACGTCGAGACCTTCACCGATGGCGCCGTCCATGAACGAGCCACGATAGCCCTTGCGGCCCTGATGCTCGACACTGGCCGACATCTTCTGGGTGAACAGGCCGACGCGGCAACCGCCGTCGAGCGACATGCCGACCTTGCCGTTCGGCGTTGCGCCGGTGAAATTGCACACGAACCGCGTGCCCTTGTACTTGCCGGCGACAATCTCGCCAGGGCCGGACCATTCGCCCTGGACCTTGCTGAAGAAGCGCTTGTCCTTTTCGGACGCGGCAGCTTCCGTCGCGCCCGTCGCGGCGATTGCCGTCGCGGCCGCAAGCGGCAGGAATGCGGACAGAATTGCGCGTGCGATCATTGGGGACACCCGACTACAGAAACAGGAAACGATGAAGCCGACCTTGGGCAAGAATGGTTAATGCTTCGTCTATATCCACAGCGCCAAGCATGCGCGAAGCGCCATCGTGACGCAAGCCTAATTGCTTTTTCGGGGCTCGGTCGTGTCCTGCCGGCGTACAAAAGTGCTGAGTGCGGCAAGAAAGTCACCCATGCCGGGACGCTTGAGCGCCGTGAAGGGCAAAGGGCGCACCGTCTCCATCGCCGCAACGCCGATTCGCGCCGTCATCATGCCGTTGACCACGCCTTCGCCGAGCTTGGCGGAAAGCCGCGCGGCGAGCCCCTGGCCGACGATCTGATGGACGAACTCGTCGCCGGCCGCGACCACGCCCGTGACAGCGAGATGGGCCAGAACATCGCGCGACAGCCTGATGAAGCCAAGCGTTCCGGGCCGGCCGCCATAAAGTTCGGCAAGCCGCCGGATGAGCCTGCCTGCTTCGAACACCACATAGGCGAGGTCGACGATTGCACGCGGGCTGACGGCGGTGACGATACTGACGCGCTTTGCGGCATCCAGAATCAACGTCCGGGCCTGCGCGTCGAGCGGCGCGAGCAGTTCCGCCTCGGCGATCCTCACCAGATCGGCACCGTCAATGATGTCCTGGTCCATCTCCTTGAGATTGCGTCTGCCGGCAGCAGTCTCAGGGCGCGCGGAGACGAACGTCGTCAGTTCAGCCACCACGTGGCGTGCCTGGCGCCTGTCGTCACGCGTGATCGCGGCGACTCCGCGGGCGCGCAGTTTCTCCACCGAGCCCAACCTTGCCAGTCCGATCATTTCGCGAACCAGAATAATGACGAAGGTGACGGCGGCGATGGCCGCCACGCCGGATGCCAGCCATCCGAGCCAGTCGGCACGGGAGAACAGGTCGCGGATCAGTTGATCCGTCCACATCGCGAAGGCAAGCGACAAGAGCAGCCCGAAGGCGCCGAGAAATATCGCGCCGAGCCTGGAGCGGCGGCGTGGCGTCGCCGGGGGCGGCGTCTCGAGTGCTGCGTCCTGCTCTTCGAACACGTCGATTTCCGCTGGCGTCACCATCGCGGCCTCGGCCTTCATCGCCCGTGGCGGACGTGGCGCGATTGGTTGTTTGGGCGTTTCGCGGTCTTCAGGTTCGATCCTGAACGAAGCGGGTTTCCTGGGCTGGGTCATGCGAGATGGTCCCCGACGAGATAGTTCAGCGCCCTGTCGAGCCGGATATGCGGCAGCGACAGTCTCACTCCTTCGGCGGTGCGTTCGAGCCTGGGGGGGCGAAACCGCACGAAGCGGATCGGCGACGTCGCGCCTCGCGACAAATCTGAAAGAACTGAATCCGCTTTTGCCGGCAAGTCTCCGGGAAATATCGCTGTTTCGGTTGTGCCGTCAAAGGTCTCGTCGCCGATCGTCTCGCCCGAAAGCGGCGTGCCGATGATGACGGGGAGCGTTTCCCGGCCCTGTTTCACAGTTCCTTCGCGCGTCGCGCGTACCGCTGCCATCGCAAGGATCTCGACGTCGGCGCCCGAAAAGCTGGCGCGCTCGATCGCGCGGTCGGCGAGGCGCCGCACGATGGCCTGCAGGCGGTCGTGACTCTCGTGATGGATATGGTCGGCCTTGGTCGCAGCGATCAGAATACGGTCGATGCGACGTGAGAAGAGGCCGCTGAACAGGCTGCCGCGTCCGGCCCGGAAACAGGCGAGGATTTCGGTCAATGCCCGTTCGAGATCGGCCACCGCTTCGGGTCCGACATTGAGTGCCTGCATGGCGTCGATCAGCACGATCTGGCGGTCGAGCCGCGCGACATGATCGCGGAAGAAGGGTTTCACGACGTGGGTCTTGTAGGACTCGTAGCGTCGCTCCATCATCGCGCGCAGTGAACCCGGACGTGCCCGTTGCTCGCCGATCCCCGGCAGCGGTGCGAACGTGAGGGCGGGCGATCCTTCGAGGTCGCCGGGCATCAGGAAACGTCCCGGCGGCAGCGTCGAAAGTGCGCGACGATCTTCCTTGCAGGCTCTGAGATAGGTCGTGAAGCTTTCGGCAAGCCGGCGCGCGACCATTTCGTCGGCGTCGGAATCGGGGTCGGTCGCAGCGGCAAGTCGAAGCCAGTCGGCGGCGAGGTCGGCCCGGATCGGCAGTTGTGCCAGATCGTGCGCCTCTTGCGAGAAGGCAAGGAAGTCCTTGCCGAGCAGCGGAAGGTCGAGCAGCCATTCACCCGGATAGTCGACGATGTCGAGCGACAGCCTGCCGCGCGAGAAAAGCCTGCCCCAACCGGACGCGGATTCATAATCGATGGTTAGCCGCAGCTCGGAAATCGCGCGCGTGGAGTCGGGCCAGACGCGCTCATCGACAAGCGCTGCGACGTGATCTTCGTATTGGAAGCGCGGTACCGTGTCGTCGGGCTGGTGCTCCAGATATGCCCGCGCGATCCGTCCGCTTTTCTGTGCTTCGAAGAGCGGCAGGCGACCGCCGTGGATGAGATTGTGGACCAGCGCGGTGATGAAGACCGTCTTGCCCGCGCGCGACAGGCCTGTCACCCCCAGGCGAAGGGAAGGCGAGACGAGACCGGAAGCACGACCGGCCAACGTATCAAGGGCGATCCTGGCTTCGTCGCCGAGCGTCGTCAGTGCTGCCAATGGGTTCGCCTCGTCGGGTGCATCCGCCGGATATAGGGGTTCGCTGCCGAATATGAAAAGATTCAGAGATCTCGAGGCGCCAGAAATTCCTCGAGATAGCCATCTTCCGGGCGGATACCGTCCAGCGCGCCGGAAAAGCGCAGCACCGCAAGGCCACAGGTCGGGAAGCCGCGTGCCACGGCTGCGAGCGCGGTGGCCTGGCCGTCCCGGGACAATGCCATTGCGAGGTCTTCCATCATCGGGTTGTGGCCAACGACCAGCACGGACCCGGCATTCGAAACCTCGCGAATGATCTCCAGGTAACCGCCGGCATCGGAACTGTAGAGACCGTCCAGATAGCGCACATCGGCTGCCTTCAGATGGCGTGCGGCCGCTTCCCATGTTTCCCTGGCGCGTCGTGCGCCGGAGCACAGCACGAGATCGGGGACGTAGCCCGCCAGCAGCATCGACGCCGCGATGGTCTCGGAATCCGCCTTTCCGGATGGCTCGAGGGCACGGTCATAGTCTCGCGTGCCGGGGTCGGCCCAACGGGCCTTGGCATGCCTGAGTAGCAAAAGCCGGTTCATCGCAAGCCACCCTCCCGATCGTCCGCATGGGCAATTCTGAACGGACCGGGCCGGTTTAGACGGATGCCAAGCGGTGTGCAACCGGCCATGAAACGTCGCCGGAACGCCACACGCTCTGGAGGCAATTGTCGGCGGAAAAGCCAGAGGTCGTACGGGAAGAACAAGATAATCATAATAATCCCAGCAGCTTGCATCGACTTAGCCGGCAGCCCACCACGCTTGATCAAGTCTTCGGGAACACAATTTTCGAGATGCGATTGCGCTTGTGCGCATGATTTGCGGCGAATATATAGGCGCCGGACTGAAGCTTTGGGATTGAGTCGAATGTCAGGAATGGTTGAAACCGATTACGTCCCCTCCGAAGACGAGCCGTTCATGAACGAACGGCAGAAGGCATACTTCCGCGGAAAGCTCATGACCTGGAAGACCGACATCTTGCGTGAGGCACGTGAGACGCTCGAAATTCTCCAGCGTGAGAATGCGAATCATCCAGATCTCGCTGACCGCGCCTCTTCGGAAACCGATCGTGCAATCGAGCTGCGTGCCCGTGATCGGCAACGCAAGCTCATCTCCAAGATCGATGCAGCCTTGCAGCGAATCGACGAGGGCACATACGGCTATTGCGAAGAGACGGGTGAGCCGATCGCGCTCAAACGGCTTGATGCCAGGCCGATCGCCACATTGTCGATAGAGGCACAGGAGCGGCACGAGCGACGCGAGAAGGTCTATCGGGACGACTGATCATATCAGGAACTTGAAGCGGCCTTGAGCCGCTGTTTTTTTGTCTGTGAGAATCGCCGCACTGCCATAGAGGTTGCTCGGCGTTGATTGCCGTCTTGGTCTCCGTCGCGGGGCAAGCCCTGCACTTCAAGACTTCTGGACGGACAATTCCCCGAGCAACTTGCTCATTTCCTCGTCCAGCGAACTTTCGCGGCTGTCCTTTCGGTCGGCCGGTGCTCTCTCCTCGTCGATGTCCAGGGTGACCTGAAGCTCCTGCAGCAGTTCTTCGTCCAGGTTCGGCCGCGCCGTGGTCGGGGTGCTGTCGACCGGCTCCCCCGACGGTGGCGTCTGTGCGGACGCAGAGCCGTGGGGCGCCGAGGTCGCGAACGACTGCGTTGGTGCGACGACAGCCGGAGAAACCGGTGCGACTGGTCGCAAGGTCCGCACGGGCACGGCAGGCTCGGTGGCCGCGGCTACCGGTGCCGGAGATGTTGGGGCGGATGCGGACGATGCGGAGATAGATGAGAAACGCGGCTCGTTTGCCGACACCTGCGGTGCGGGTGCGGGTGAAACATGCGGCGCTTGTGGCGCCGGGCGTGGCGCGGGCTGTTGTGGTGCTGCCGGCTGCAATGGCGGTGCATATTGAGGCCTTGGCGCGGGCTGGACGGGGCGGGGTGCGGGACGCGGCGCGGCGGCTGGCTGAGCGGGGATCGGCGTGGGCGCAGTTGACTGGGGCGGCTGTACCGGCGCATGCGAGGCCTCGTGGTCTTCCGGAACGGTTCGGCGGGCCGGTGGCAGAAGCCTTATGTTTTGCTCGACCACTACATCAGTCGGGCCTCCAATAAGGATGAGGTGTTCGATATCGTCACGGCGCACAAGCACCAGCCGCCTGTGGCTGTCTACCGCGGTGGCATCCATAACGGCGAGGCGCGCCTTGCGGTTCTTGCCGCCTGCCACGAACGTCCCGAATGTCAGGCCGCGGACGATCCTGATGATCACCAGAAGGACGAGAAGGCCGATGAGGGCGAAGATCGTCCACATGAGCGCATTGGCATATTCTGGCCCGGCGATACTTTCCAACCATGCCGTCATCTCGCACTCCCTGCATGTCATGAACCTGCCGCTTCGCGCAGCTTGTTGCGCGGCACACTAGTACGTCATGCCACATTGCGGCAAGGTTTGTGGCACGAGGCTTGAGCGAGGCTCGCCAGTCCGGCGCGGGCCGACGCGCGGCGTCCTCGCCGCCCTTGCGGATGGCGACGGGCATGATGTATGCCGGTTCGTCAGCGCACGGTCACGGCAGGCAGATAACAATATGGCAAGAGAAACCGGCGTCGAAGCCCGTCCCGCAGCGATCGTGGAACAGAGCGCGCGCCCCGGTGCCATCACCCGCCTGCTGATCTTCATCGTCATCCTCGTCATCTCGGCGACGCTTTTCGCGGTATTCCGTGAGCGTCTCGGCGATCCGCTGCTGCTCGGCCTCCTTGGCATATTGGCGATGATCGGCGCCGGCTTCCTTTTCACCGCTGCAATCGGTTTCATCCATATCGCGCCGCGCTCCACTGCCGACGAGATGTCGCGCTCGTTCGTGGACACGATGGGGCAGGGGCTGCTGGTGACCGACGTGAAGGGCCGCATCGTCTACGCGAACGAGGCCTATGCGCAAATGACCGGCGCCACTTCGGCAGCCGACATCCGCTCCATCGAGGGCCTGCTGGCCGATAGCCCCGAGGCTTCGCCGATCGTCTATCGGCTCGCCGCGGGCCTTCGTGACGGCCTGTCGGGCGATGGCGAGTTTCGGATCGGCCAAGCGATCAGGCCCGGTTCAGAGCAGAGGGCGCACTGGTACCGGCTACGGGCACGCATATTCAAGGTTCCGGGATACCGCCAGCCGCTCTCGGCATGGGAGATCGCGGACATCTCCGCCGAGCGCGCCGAGCAGGAACGTTTCTTCCTCGATCTGCAAAAGGCCATCGATCACCTTGACCATGCTCCGGCGGGCTTCTTTGCCGCCGATGCCGCCGGCCGCGTCACCTATATCAATGCGACGTTGGCCGAATGGCTGGGAATCGATCTTGCGTCGTTTTCGCCGGGCGCGATGACGCTGTCGCAGATCGTCGCCGGCGACGGCATGGCGCTGGTGCGCTCGGTGAGAGCCGATCCCGGCGCAACGCGCAACGCGGTCATCGACCTCGACCTGTCCACCGTCGGTGGCGCCGTCGTGCCGGTACGCTTCATGCACAGGGTCACCGCCAGCCGCGACGGGGCGCCCGGGCCCTCGCGCACCATCGTCCTGAACCGCAATCAGGGAGAAGACGCATCGGCGGAACTGCGTGCTTCCGAGGTCAGGTTCACGCGGTTCTTCAACTCGACTCCAATGGCGATCGCCGGCGTCGATGGGGAAGGGCGCATCCTGCGGACCAACGCGCCGTTCCTGTCGCTGTTTTCGACCGTCGTCGATCGCGACATGCTCGACCGGCGCATCAAGCTCGAGGCGGTGATCCACCCGCGCGATCGTTCGTTCTTCGAAGCCGCGCTCGACAAAGCGCGCCAGTCGCAGGCCGACATCGCACCGATCGATACCGTACTGCCCAGCAACGAGGAGCGGCACATACGGTTTTATGTCAGCGCCGTGGTCGACGGGTCACCCGGCGAAGGCATGGAGGAGGCGGCCATCGTCTATGCGGTCGAGACCACTGAGCAAAAGGCGCTGGAAGCGCAGATGGCGCAGAGCCAGAAGATGCAGGCAGTGGGCCAGCTTGCCGGGGGCATCGCGCACGACTTCAACAACGTGCTGACAGCGATCATCATGGCCGCCGATCTCCTGCTGGCCAATCACCGTCCGTCTGACCAGTCCTTCCCGGACATCATGAACATCAAGCAGAACGCCAACCGCGCGGCATCGCTCGTCCGGCAGCTTCTGGCGTTCTCCCGCAAGCAGACGATGCGGCCGGAAGTGTTGAACCTCACCGACGTTTTGGCCGACCTGCGCATGCTGCTGTCGCGGCTGGCCGGCAACGAGATCAAGCTGACGATCGACCACGGTCGAGACCTGTGGCCCGTCAAGGCAGATATCGGCCAGTTCGAGCAGGTGATCGTCAACCTGACGGTCAATGCGCGCGATGCCATGCCCGACGGTGGAAACCTCACCGTGCGCACGCGCAATGTTACGGAGGCCGAATGTGCCGGGTTTGGCTACCGGCAACTGCCACGCGCCGATTACGCAATGGTCGAGGTCGAGGATTCGGGAACCGGCATTCCGCCTGAAGTGCTGGAGAAAATCTTCGAGCCGTTCTTCACGACCAAGGAAGTGGGCAAGGGCACCGGCCTCGGCCTGTCGATGGTCTACGGCATCATCAAGCAGACCGGAGGCTTCATTTTCTGCTCTTCCGATCCCGGCAGCGGCGCGACCTTCCGCATCTTCCTGCCGCGCCATGTAGCGGACGCGGCCCAGTTGGCCGCCGAGGCCAAGGAGCGAGATGCCACTGCACTGGTAAGCGAAGAGCCGAAGCAGCAGGCCGCACAGGATCTATCGGGTTCCGCAACCATCCTGCTCGTCGAGGACGAGGACGCGGTGCGGATGGGCGGCGTGCGCGCGCTTTCCTCGCGCGGCTATACGGTTCACGAGGCGTCGTCCGGTGTGGAGGCGCTGGAAATATACGAGGAACTCGGCGGCAAGGTCGATCTCGTGGTGTCGGACGTCGTCATGCCGGAAATGGACGGTCCGACGCTGCTCGGCGAGTTGATCAAGCGCCAGCCCGACATCAAGTTCGTGTTCGTCTCCGGCTATGCCGAGGACGCCTTCGCACGCAACTTGCCGGAAGAGGCAAAGTTCGGGTTCCTCCCGAAGCCGTTTACGCTGAAGCAGCTTGCGACGACGGTGAAGGAAATGCTGGACGACTGAGCAGCAGGCCCTCGCGGTCGGTCGCCGAAAGCCGGCTTCTGCATGCCTCTTGAGCACTCAAGTCGCCCTGCCCACGTTTTATGCAAATCCGACTTTCCTTGCGCAAATATGCCGCAACGATTTGTTAACTTGCGTGTCGGAGGCAATCCGCCGGCCGGCACGACATATTCTACGACTTTGATTTCCTTCATGCTTTGACGTTAAGCCGGCCAATCTCTCCAACTGGCACGACAGTTGCTCCGTATGTTGCGGTGCAAACAAGAGCCAGTTGGAGGTTGTTACAAATGAGGGGTAAGTTCGCTAACATCACGCAGGCCCTGGCGGCTGGCGCATTGGCAGCAACGCTGCTGACGTCGCAAGCGTCGGCACAGGACGACACGATCAAGGTCGGTATCCTGCATTCGCTGTCGGGCACGATGGCGATTTCCGAGACGACGTTGAAAGACGTCATGCTGATGCTCGTAGAAGAGCAGAACAAGAAGGGCGGCCTGCTTGGCAAGCAGCTCGAGCCGGTGGTCGTCGATATTGCTTCCGACTGGCCGCTGGCCGCGGAAAAGGCTCGCGAGCTGATCGAAGTCAACGACGTCGATGCCGTCTTCGGATGCTGGACGTCGGTATGCCGCAAATCTGTGCTGCCGGTCTTCGAAGAACTGAATTCGCTGCTGTTCTACCCCGTCCAGTATGAGGGCGAGGAAAGCCAGCGCAACGTGTTCTACACCGGCGCGTCGCCGAACCAGCAGGCTATCCCCGCCGTCGACTATCTGATGAACGAGGAAGGCGTCGAGCGTTGGGTATTGGCTGGGACCGACTACGTCTATCCGCAGACCACGAACAAGATCCTCGAGGCCTATCTCAAGGACAAGGGCGTCGCCGCCGAAGACATCATGATCAACTACACGCCGTTCGGTCACTCCGACTGGCAGACGATCGTGTCGGACATCAAGAATTTCGGTTCGGCCGGAAAGAAGACCGCGGTGGTCTCGACCATCAATGGCGACGCCAACGTGCCGTTCTATCGCGAACTCGGCAACCAGGGCATCGATGCCGCGGACATTCCGGTCGTGGCATTCTCCGTCGGTGAGGAAGAGCTGGCCGGTCTTGATACCACTCCGCTCGTCGGTCACCTGGCGGCGTGGAACTACTTCATGTCGGTGGATACCGAGGAGAACGACGCGTTCATCGAGACGTGGCATGCGTTCATCGGCGACGAGGAGCGCGTCACCAACGACCCGATGGAGGCGCACTATATCGGCTTCAACATGTGGGTTGCCGCTGTCGAGAAGGCAGAGAGCACCGAGCCTGACGCCGTCATCGACGCCATTGTCGGTGTCGAAGTGCCCAACCTGACGGGCGGGACTGCCGTGATGCTGCCGAACCACCACGTCACCAAGCCGGTGCTTATCGGTGAAATCCAGGACGACGGACAGTTCGATGTCGTGTGGGAGACCGAGGACCTCGTCGCTGGCGATGCCTGGTCCGATTTCCTGCCGGAGTCGGCAGTGCTCGAAGCCGATTGGACCGATCCGGTCAATTGCGGCAACTACAATACCGACACCAAGTCCTGCGGCGGTTCCTGATACCGCCCACGATCTCGCGAAGGCGGCTCTGCCGCCTTCGCATCCACCAATCCTGACTGGTGAGAAATGCCAATTCTCCTGGATACCTTGTTTCGGTGCCTCGCGCGCTTCTCCGTCTGCCTCGTCGCGATGCTCGTGATGTTCGGGTCGGCGCGGGCGCAGTCCGTCGAGGAGCTGATGCGCCAGCTTCCCGACGGCAGCTATTCGGATCGCGGCGAAGTCGTAACGCAACTTGCGGCGACGGGTGATACGCGCGTCGTGCCGGTCTTGGAGGCTCTCGCCGCCGGCGACCTGAACGTCGTCGAGGAGACGGGCCAGATCGTGCTGATCGCGCCCGCAGGCGACAATGTGTCGATAACGGATGCGCTGACCGGCGCCGAGGCTGGGGAAGTCGGGAGACGCGACGTAGAGCGCATCCGCGTCAACAACAGCCTGCGCCGCGCGGTGCGAACCGCCATCGGCCAGCTTACCCTGATGAGTCCGAATGCTTCCGTGCGCCTCTCCGCCGCGCAATCCATGTTCCAGGCCGCCGATCCGGACAACATCGAGCTTCTCGACGAAGCATTAGCCCAGGAGGACGATGCCAGCGTTCGCCGGGTTATGGAGGAGGCGCGCGCGGTCGCGATCCTTCGCGCCGATTCGTCCGTGGAGGAGACGACCGCGGCTATCGACGTGATTGCAGCACGCGGGGACCGCAATGCCCTCGGCATCCTCAACAGCGTGCTTGCTGATGCATCGGAAGAAGACCGGCCCGCCATCGAAGCCGGCATCGCATCGATCGAGCGCAAGCTTGCGCTCCTCGATGTCGGCCAGAACGTCTGGTACGGCATTTCTCTCGGTTCCGTGCTGCTGCTGGCAGCCATCGGCCTTGCGATCACCTTCGGCGTCATGGGCGTCATCAACATGGCGCATGGCGAAATGGTGATGATCGGGGCCTACACGACCTATGTCGTGCAGAATCTCATACGCACATCGGCGCCCGGCCTCTTCGATTGGTCGCTGGCCATTGCCTTGCCTGCGGCCTTCGTCGTCACGGGCCTGATCGGCATCGCGATCGAACGCGGTGTCATTCGCTGGCTCTACGGCCGGCCGCTGGAGACACTCCTGGCAACCTGGGGTCTCTCGCTGATCATCCAGCAGGCAGTACGCACGACGTTCGGCGCGTCCAATCGCGAGGTCAGCAACCCCTCGTGGATGTCGGGATCATTCGACTTCTATGGCATTGCGATGACCTGGAACCGATTCTGGATTGTGCTGTTCGCGCTTGCGGTGTTCGCGATCCTGCTGATCGTGATGAAGCGTACCGCGCTTGGCCTGCAGATGCGGGCAGTGACGCAGAACCGCCGCATGGCATCATCGATGGGCATTCGCACGCCATGGGTGGATGCGCTGACCTTCGGCCTGGGCTCCGGCATCGCGGGCCTCGCCGGCGTCGCGCTCAGCCAGATCGACAACGTTTCGCCCAATCTCGGACAGGGCTACATCATCGACTCGTTCATGGTCGTGGTGTTCGGGGGCGTCGGCAATTTATGGGGCACGCTTGTCGGTGCGCTGACGCTGGGCGTGGTCAACAAATTCCTCGAGCCCTATGCCGGCGCGGTGCTGGCGAAAATCCTGGTGCTCGTCATCATCATCCTGTTCATCCAGAAGCGCCCGCGCGGTCTGTTCGCGCTCAAGGGCCGGGCAGTCGACGCATGATCAGCAATCGTCTCCTCAGCGCGCTGGGCCCGAAGATCTGGCTGGTCGCCGCGATCATCCTGGCGGCAGCGATCCTCGTTCCAGCATCGAACCTGCTTCTGCCGGTCGGCCACCCGCTGCGCGTGCCGAACTACATGGTGTCGCTGCTCGGCAAGTACCTCACCTACGCAATGCTTGCTCTCGCGCTGGACCTCGTGTGGGGTTATGTCGGCATTCTGTCGCTCGGCCATGGCGCGTTCTTCGCGCTCGGTGGCTATGCGATGGGCATGTACCTGATGCGCCAGATCGGCGACCGGGGCGTCTATGCAAATCCGCTGCTGCCGGACTTCATGGTTTTCCTGAACTGGTCGGAACTGCCCTGGTACTGGTACGGCTTCGATCAGTTCTGGTTCGCGATCCTGATGGTCATGGTCGTGCCCGGCCTGCTCGCCTTCATATTCGGCTGGTTCGCTTTCCGGTCGCGGGTCACGGGCGTCTACCTTTCGATCATCACGCAAGCGATGACCTTTGCCCTCATGCTCGCCTTCTTCCGCAACGACATGGGTTTCGGCGGCAATAACGGACTGACGGATTTCAAGGACATACTCGGCTTTTCGATCCAGGATGCCGGCACGCGCGCGGTGCTCTTCGCCGCGACCGCGATCGCGCTGATGCTTTCGTTTCTCGTGTGCGCCGCGATCACCACCTCGAAGCTCGGCAAGGTGATGGTGGCCGTGCGCGACGCGGAGAGCCGCACCCGTTTCATCGGTTACCGGCCCGAATATGTGAAGCTCTTCGCCTTCGTCGTGTCGGCTGTCATCGCCGGCATTGCCGGTGCCCTCTACGTGCCGCAGGTCGGCATCATCAATCCGGGCGAATTCGACCCCGCGAATTCGATCGAGGTTGTGATCTGGACTGCAATCGGCGGGCGCGGCACGCTGTTCGGCCCGATCATCGGCGCCGTTTTGGTCAACTATGCCAAGAGCTGGTTCACGGCCGCCTATCCCGATCTCTGGCTGTTCGCGCTCGGCGCACTCTTCGTTGCCGTTACCCTGTTCCTGCCGAAAGGCATTGTGGGAACGCTGTCCGACTGGAACGCGCGGCGGCGCGAACACAAGGCCGCACGGGACGAAGCCGGACCGCCGTCATCCGGGGAAGTCGGCAAGGTAGTGCGTGCCAGGACGAGCGAAAATGGCACGCACGACGACGGCGCGGCGCCGCAGCCGGCGGAGTGAGATGATGTCGAAGAGCAATACGATCCTCTATCTCGACGGCGTTTCGGTTTCTTTCGACGGGTTCAGGGCCATCAACAAGCTGTCCCTGGTGCTCGACAAGGGAGAGATGCGCGCCATCATCGGCCCGAACGGCGCCGGCAAGACGACCATGATGGACATCATCACCGGCAAGACGCGGCCCGACGAAGGCGAGGTGTTTTTCGACGGTACGATCGACCTGACGCAGCATGACGAAGCCGACATCGCCATGATGGGCATCGGACGCAAGTTCCAGAAGCCGACAGTGTTTGAAAGCCATTCCGTCGAGGACAACCTCTTGCTGTCGCTGCAGGGGCCGAGATCCATCTTTCCGACGCTGTTTCACCGCCGCTCCAGCGCGGAGATGCGGCGGATCGACGACATCCTCGCGACGATCCGACTTGAGGCACGCCGCGACGACCTGGCAGCCAATCTGTCGCACGGCCAGAAGCAGTGGCTCGAGATCGGCATGCTGCTTGCGCAGGATCCAAAGTTGCTGCTCGTCGACGAACCGGTCGCCGGCATGACCGACGCGGAGACCGAAGAAACGGCACGGCTGCTCAAGGACATCGCCAAGACGCATTCGGTGGTCGTGGTTGAACACGACATGCACTTCGTCCGCGAACTCGGCGTCAAGGTTACGTGCCTGCATGAAGGGTCGGTGCTTTCGGAGGGGTCGCTCGACTTCGTCTCGGCCGACGATCGTGTCGTTGAAGTCTATTTGGGGAGGTGAAGATGATGTGGCGGTTCAGTCTGGACTTTCCCGGGTTCACCATTGTTTCGCGGTGGCGCGTGCCGGGCAGGAGACGGCGGCCATGCTGAATGTCACCGACGCGACGCTGCACTACGGAGCAGCGCAGGCATTGCGCGGCGTGTCGATCTCGGCAGCGCCGGCAAAGATCACCTGCGTGCTGGGCCGAAACGGCGTCGGCAAGACGAGCCTGATGCGTGCGATCGTCGGCCATCACAAATTGACCACAGGAGAGATAGCCTTCGAGGGGAAGGCGCTCGACCGGAGCGCGGCGTATGATCGCGCCCGGTCGGGCATCGCATTCGTGCCGCAGGGGCGGGAAATCTTCCCGCTGCTGTCGGTGCGCGAGAATCTGGAGACCGGCTATGCGCCATTAAAGCGGTCGGAGCGCTTCGTGCCGGACCACGTCTTTGAGCTATTTCCCGTCCTCAAGGAAATGTTGTCGCGGCGGGGCGGAGACCTTTCCGGCGGACAGCAGCAGCAATTGGCGATCGGCCGCGCCCTGACGATGCGGCCGAAGCTGCTGGTGCTCGACGAGCCGACTGAGGGAATCCAGCCATCCATCATCAAGGATATCGGCCGCGCAATCCGTTATCTGCGCGATTCGGCCGGAATCGGCATTCTGCTGGTCGAGCAATATCTCGATTTCTGCCGCGAGCTCGCCGATGAGGTCTACATTATGGATCGTGGCCAGATCGTACATTCCGGGCCCGCAGAGGATCTGGATTCACCGGACGTTCGCAAGTTTCTGACGGTCTGATCGGCATGCGACGCAATTGAATCGAATGCGGGGGCTTGCCTCAACGTAACCTCCATCGCTCGCTGCTAGACCGGCCGGATTGAGGGCGTTTCTGCATTGAAGGTTTGACATGATCGTTGGTGGTTTTCCTCTCGCGGCCGCGCCATCGCGTTCCGCGGGTTCTTCCCTGTCGATGCAGTCGGTACGGACGACGTCGGCACCAGCTTCGGCTGAGGAGCCCGGCATTGCGCCCGCTCATTTTCGAACCATCTCGACAATAGGCTACGGTTCGCTCGCCTCCGCTTACCAGGTGATGAAGGCGCAGGAGACCACGTCCGCGCGTCCCGCTGCCACCCAGCCGGCAGCGATCCTTTCGGGCGCGGGCATCCCAACCGCGATGAGCGCCTATGAGGAAGTGAAGGCACTCGACTGAAGTTGAGGCTGTTGCCACGGCGCAACACAGGCGGTGTCGTCATGTTTCCGCCGCATCAAGCCCGCGTCGTGGCCATGATTGACGCCCAGTGATGGGAACCGCAGCGCGGATCGCGCGTTCGCTTTCGCGTTACAACGACAAGCATTCTCAGGTTCCAACTCATGTGTGTCAAAGCCGATCATCCAGAGACAGCGCCAGGACGTCTTTCGCGCCGTCTTTTCCTTCTCTCCATGCCCGTTTTCGTCGCAGGCTGCACCAGCACCAGCGATGCACTCCAGTCGGCCGTGCCGGCGGGGCCCGACCCCTACTATGTCGCCATGTACGGGGCGAAGCCGGGCGAACAGTTTCCCCTGCCTGCGACAGACATCAGGAAGGTCGACGACCGGTTCTTCCGCCAGCAGGTCGACTACCACCGCAGCGAGCCCCCTGGCACGCTTGTCGTGGATACGCGCAACCGCTTCCTCTATCTCGTCCAGGAGAACGGCAAGGCGATGCGCTACGGCATCGGCGTGGGCAAGGCCGGGCTCGAATTCGAGGGCAGGGCACGTGTCGCGCGCAAGGCCGAATGGCCACGCTGGACGCCCACGCCCAGCATGATCGAGCGCGAGCCGGATCGCTATGCCCAGTATGCCAACGGCATGGAGCCCGGTTTGAACAACCCGCTCGGGCCGCGCGCGCTCTATCTCTTCCAGGGCAACCAGGACACGCTTTATCGCATTCATGGCACGTCCGAGCCGTGGTCGATCGGGCTGGCGGTTTCGTCGGGCTGCATCCGGCTCTTCAACCAGGACATTATCGATCTCTACAATCGCGTGCCGACCGATACGGAAGTGGTGGTCCTGCAGAACGAGCCGCTGATGTATCCCCAGCGTGAAGTGCCGGAATGGGTGGCGCGCCAGATCGGCAGTGGCCAGCAGGCTCAAGGTCAGGCAATGGCCGCACCGGTTCAACAGGCATCGGACGGCTCTCTCCCACCGCTTGCCAACGACATGGTCCAGCCTCGTCGTCCGGCAATGGGGATCTGAGGCAGGCTGACGCGCGGCGGCTAACCCTGGCCGTCGCTCTGCGGCCTTTTGGGTCGCTGCCGGCCGAACGTGTAGCCTGTTTCAACCACGGTAGTGCCGCCAAAACGGTCGCGAAGCCGGTCGATGGCGCCCTCGGCCAATGCCCGCTTCCGGGCCTGGATATCGACGAGGTCGGGTGGATCGGCTCGTTCGTCGTCGCTGAGATCGGATACGCCGATACCGATGAGCCGATAGCGGGTGCCATCTGCCTCCTTGCGCAGCAGTTCCATCCCTGTCGCAAAGATGCGGTCGGCAAGCCTCGTGGCGTCCGAAAGCCGGCGATTGCGGGTCCGGATCCTGAAGTCCGCGCTCTTTAGCTTCAGCACCACGGTATGGCCGGCGATACCCGCCTTCTTCAGCCGCCGCGACACCTTTTCCGCCAGTGCACGGAGGATTGGCACGAGGTCCTCATACGTCGCGAGGTCGGCGTCGAAGGTCGTCTCCGCCGAAACGCTCTTGGCGTCGTGGTCGGGCTGGACGCGGCGGTCGTCCTCGCCTCGCGAGAGCCGGTAGAGGCGGTCGCCCATGGTGCCGTAGCTGCGCATCAGGTCGCCTCGATCCATCGTCTGCAACTGGCCGATGGTTCGTATGCCGTTCGCCTCGAGCGTCGTTGCGAATGCCTTTCCGACGCCCCAGATCATCGAGACCGGCTTGTCGGCCAGGAAGCCGACCGCTTCCGCCTGCCCGATGACCGAGAAGCCGCGGGGTTTGGCGAGGTCGGAGGCGATCTTCGCCAGGAATTTGCAATAGGAGAGCCCGACGGAGGCCGTGATACCGATCTCCTTTTCCACCCGTCGCTCGAATTCGGCGAGAACCAGCGCCGGCGGTTTTCCGTGCAGCCTTTCCGTACCCGACAGGTCGAGAAATGCCTCATCGATCGACAGCGGTTCCACCAGCGGCGTCAATGACTGCATCATTGCGCGAACCTCGCGTCCCACGCTGGCATATTTTTCCATGTCCGGCTTGATCACCACAGCATCGGGACAGGCATCGAGCGCCTTGAACATCGGCATTGCGGAGCGCACACCGCGGATGCGGGCGATATAGCACGCGGTCGACACCACCCCCCGTTTTCCACCGCCGATGATCACCGGACGGTCGCGCAGTTCAGGACGGTCCCGCTTCTCTACCGCGGCGTAGAACGCATCGCAGTCGATGTGCGCAATGTGGAGCGAATAGAGCTCAATATGGCGTACCACGCGCGGACTGCCACATGAATCGCAGCGTGCGCGTGCGCTCTTCTGCGGCGCCAGGCAGTCGCGGCAGAAACCATGATCGGGAGCGTTGACAGCGGTTGCCATTGATGTGAACATACCAGGAACAAATGCAATCTTAATTCATCGAGTGTGTGCCAACAAGCATGGAACGTTCCGCATGGAGCATGATTTGGGCGATACCGCCGACTCAATCGAGGTATTGCCGCTGACGCCGGATCGATGGCCTCTGTTCGAAGATCTCTTCGGCAAGCAGGGCGCTTGCTATGGCTGTTGGTGCACGCATTTCCGGCTTCGGCCAGCGGTGCGGCGCGAAAACGACCGTGAGCGCAACAAGGACGTGATTCGAAATCGCGTAGAAACAGGACCGCCACCCGGCCTGCTTGCCATCTCGGGCGGTCAGGCTATCGGATGGATGCAGCTCGGCCCGCGCGCCGACATACCGGAATGGAACAACGCCGGGAGGGTTTCTGCTCCGCTGTTGCAGGAAGATGCCGGCGATCCGCGCATATGGGCGATATCGTGCTTCTTCATCCGCGCCAGGTCGCGAGGCAAGGGCCTTTCCCATGTGCTGGTTGCCGGCGGCGTCGCTGCCGCGCGCGAGGCAGGCGCCAGATATCTTGAGGCGTGCCCGATGGACCAGTCGAAGGATTCCCGATCGATCGGGTTGTTCGTCGGGTCCACGCGAGTGTTCGAAAAGGCCGGTTTCAAGACGGTCGCGACCCGGAAGATCGGGCGGCCACTTATGCGGCTGGTTCTCGATTGAGGATGGGGGACAGGAAGGTCACAGCCCAAGCGCTGCTGCGATGCGTGGCTGCGCCTCACGCCAGTTGTCGACGACGATCACGCCGGTCGAGGGTGCGGGCAGGAGCGCGCGTAGCGTGTTGTCGGCCATGAGGTGGAACAGATGCGCGTCGGGAACGAATTCCCGTGCGGATGTCAGGTTGTGCGGCATGTCGTCGACAAAGGCGACCGGCCTCTCGGTTTCTCCACGCAGTCGACGGATGGCCGGGCCCTTTGCCATCTCAGTGGTCAGCAGGGGGTAACGCAGCCCCAATTCATCGAGATGTTTTCTACGAATATCGCGGTGGCGATGCGGCATGGCGGTCAGCAGAACCACCTCCGCGTCGCGGGCGATCGTCTCGATCGCTTCCGCCGCGCCATCCGTGATCGTCTGCCAGGTGGACTGGCTGTCGAAGAACTGCGCGAGAAGTTCGCGCACGTGGTCGCGTTCGGCCGCCGCGCCGCTCTCGAGATGGAACACGTTGCCGTGAAGGCGGAAGTCGCCGAGCGTCAGCCGATAGCCCTGCTGCTCAAGGTATCGCGGGAAGGGGCGGATGAATTCGAGGATGACGTCATCGACATCAAGGACCAGCAGGGGCCGGTCGTCATGCGACAGTTCCTCGATCTGGCGCAACGTTTCGGGATCGATGCTCACGTCGACGCCTCGAAATTGTCCTCGCCGAAGGGCAGGGCGCGCAACGCGGCCGAGACGTGCGCAGGCCTGGTGTCGGTGGCTTCGCAGAAGGCCGTCAATGTCGGCTCATGGGCGAGAATGAACTGCAGCACGCCGGCGAGAAAGCCGGGCTCGCCGGCGGCTTCTCGGATGCGGCTGGCCTCGATGCCGCTCATCGCAAGGAAACGTGGCATCAGCACCGGATCGGATGCGACGTAGGTCAGTCCGGTGATGCCGAGGTCTTCGGCTTCGGTGCGGCTCAGCTTGTCTGGATGGTTTGCAGGCATGACGGGTGACGTAGCCCAGTCTGGCAGTGTGAAGCAAGTAATCGGAGAGGGTTTGCCTTTCGTCAATCAAATTGCGTTACCCTGCAGGGAAGACTCACTGAACAGGTGGGTCTGGTATGCGGGAGGCGAAGCCCGCGAGGGGCGGAACCGGACGGGGTGAGATGGCGAAGAAGGTGATGATCGTCGAGGACAATGAGCTCAACATGAAGCTCTTTCGCGACCTGATCGAAGCTTCGGGCTACGAAACCGTGCGCACGCGCAACGGCCTCGAAGCGCTCGACCTTGCGCGCACGCATCGGCCCGACCTGATCCTGATGGACATCCAATTGCCGGAGGTCTCGGGGCTCGAAGTCACGAAATGGCTGAAGGAAGATGATGAGCTTCACACGATCCCCGTGATCGCCGTCACGGCATTCGCCATGAAGGGCGACGAGGAGCGCATTCGCCAGGGCGGCTGCGAGGCCTATATCTCCAAGCCAATCTCGGTCGGCAAGTTCATCGAGACGATCAAGTCCTATCTGGGCGACGCGTGATGTGCGCGCCGACCCTGTATCCAGGTGACTCATGACTGCGCGCATTCTTGTCGTCGACGACGTACCTGCCAATGTGAAGCTTCTGGAAGCCCGGCTGCTTGCCGAGTATTTCGAGGTGATCACCGCGAATTCCGGCGCCGATGCGCTGGAGGCCTGTGAAAACGGCAAGATCGACGTCGTGCTGCTCGACGTCATGATGCCGGAGATGGACGGCTTCGAAGTGTGCAGCCGCCTCAAGGCCGATCCGGCCACGCAGCACATTCCCGTGGTTATGGTCACCGCACTCGACCAGATCAGCGATCGCGTGCGCGGCCTGGAGGCCGGTGCGGACGATTTCCTGACCAAGCCCGTCAACGACCTGCAATTGATGACGCGCGTCAAGAGCCTTGTGCGGCTCAAGATGCTGACCGATGAGCTTCGCCTGCGTGCCTCGACGACCCGCAACATCGGGATCGAAGAGCTTTTGAGCCGTCGCGGCTCGATGCCGGAGGCTGTCCCGCAGGTGTTGTTGGTGGACGATCGCCCGACCTCGGCGGAACGATTTGCGAAGATGGTGCGTGGCCGTTGCGAACTGACGCTCAACCCCGATCCACAGGCAGCGTTCTTCCAGGCTGCGGAAGGCGGGTTTGACTGTGTCATCCTCTCGACCGGGCTCAAGGACTACGATCCGCTGCGCCTTTGCTCGCAACTGCGTACGCTGGATCGCACGCGCTTCGTGCCGATCATGCTGATCGCGGGTGAAGGCGAGGAAGAAAGGCTCGTGCGCGGGCTCGAACTCGGCGTCAACGACTATCTCGTGCGCCCCGTCGACCAGCATGAGCTCGTGGCGCGCCTGGCGACGCAGATCAGGCGAAAGCGCTACAATGACCATTTGCGCGCCAGCCTTGCACAGACCATCGAAATGGCGGTGACGGATGGCCTGACCGGCCTGCACAACCGGCGCTATCTCGATAGCCATCTCGCCACGCTGTTTGAGCGGGCCAGAAGCCGCAACAGGCCGCTGTCGCTGATGATCACCGACATTGACCGGTTCAAGGCGATCAACGACGGTTGGGGACACGACGTCGGCGACGAGGTGCTGCGCGAGTTTGCCAGCCGATTGCGCAAGAACGTGCGCGGCATCGATCTGGCCTGCCGCATGGGCGGTGAAGAGTTCGTCGTCGTCATGCCGGATACCGAGCCCGCGATCGCCGAGAAGGTCGCCGAGCGGATCCGCATGCAGATCGCGCAGACGCCGTTTCCAACCGGCACCGCCGGCGAGGCCATCGAGGTCACGGTTAGCGTCGGCGTTGCCGGCATTGGACCCGGTGTCGATACGGTGGAGACGCTGATGAAGCGGGCCGACATTGCTCTCTACGAAGCCAAGAATGGCGGCCGCAACCGGGTTGTCGCCGCGGCTGCCTGAAACTTGCCGATTCAAGTGTACCCGGTGCCTTGGCTGTCCCGAAATGACAGAAATTTACCCTATTCTGTGAGAATCCGGGTCGATAGTTAAGAAACTGTTGATTTCTTTCCGGTCCTGCGCGAAGGTCACCTTGGGTAACGCGGCGGGCACTTCGGTGAACGCCGTTTTCGGATACCCCATGATGCTCAGGTCCGCCGCATCTCCTGGGTCCGTGGGGTTGGCCGGTTGGCGCTGGCGCATAGTGGCCTCCTCGTACCGCTGTCAGATTGCCGACCGGCCCCCTTTACCCGCTCCCGATGAACATTCCCGTTCCACGGCGCCTCAAGGGGGCCGGCAGCGCGCTAGATCAACCGCATGCCCTTCAGGCTCGAATGGCCATTTCGCCCGACGATGATGTGGTCGTGAACGGTTATGCCCAGCGGCCGCGCCGTTTCGATGATCGTTTTCGTCATGTCGATGTCAGCGCGCGACGGGCTGGGGTCCCCCGAGGGATGGTTGTGCACCAGAATGATCGCCGTAGCCGAGAGTTCAAGACCACGGCGCACGACTTCGCGTGGATAGACCGGCGTGTGGTCGACCGTGCCGGACTGCTGCACTTCGTCGGCAATCAGCACGTTCTTCTTGTCGAGGAACAGGATACGAAACTGCTCGCGGGGCTCGAACGCCATCGCCGCGCGGCAGTAGTCGATGACCTGTTGCCATGAGCCGAGCACAGGGCGCCGGGCGATCTCTCCCTTGGCCATGCGCGCGGCGGCGGCGGCGACGACCTTGATGTCGATGGCAACTGCGTCTCCGATCCCATTGACCTCGCGCAGGAGATGTTCGGGTGCGCCGAGCACTTCCGCGAAGGAACCGAACCGGTTCAGCAGAGCCTTGGCCAATGACTTGGTGTCGGCGCGCGGAATGGAGCGGAAAAGCAGCAGTTCCAGCAGTTCGTAGTCGGCCAGCGCCGCCGCGCCGCCCTCGCGAAACCGTGCGCGCAGTCGGTCTCGATGGCCGTGAAAATGCGGTTTCGCCTTGCCTTTCTTTTCAGCAGTGGGAGGCGCTAGGTGACGTTCGGAGAAGAACCCGCGTTCGTCGCTGTCGTCGCCGTGCATTGCTCGCCCTCGCTGCCATTAACCGCGCAAGGATAGGCGATGCATTTCATACGGCAAGACCAGGCGTGTCCAGGCCGCCCGGCGAGCGGGTGAAGACTTCGCAGCCGTCCGAAGTGACGCCAACCGTGTGCTCGTATTGGGCCGACAGGGAGCGGTCGCGCGTTACAGCGGTCCAGCCATCCGACAGGACTTTCACATGCGGGCGTCCGAGATTGATCATCGGCTCGATCGTGAAGATCATGCCTTCGCGCATTTCCACGCCCTCATTGACGCTGCCGTAGTGAAGGATGTTCGGCGCGTCGTGAAACAGCCTGCCGACGCCGTGGCCGCAGAAGTCGCGGACCACGGAGCAACGCTCGGCTTCCGCGAAGGACTGGATGGCCGCGCCGATCGCGCCCGTGCGTGCACCAGGCCTGACGGCGGCGATGCCGCGCACGAGGCATTCGTGGGTGACTTCCATCAGCCGCTCAGCCGCACGCTTGATCTGCCCCACAGGATACATGCGACTCGAATCGCCATGCCAGCCATCCAGGATATAGGTGACATCGATGTTGACGATGTCGCCTTCGCGCAGGGGCTTGGCGTCGGGAATCCCGTGGCAGACCACGTGGTTGATCGATGTACAGGACGATTTGGTGTAGCCGCGATAATTCAGCGTCGCCGGCAGAGCGCCGTGGTCCATGCCGAATTCGAACACGAAACGGTCGATCGTCTCTGTCGGCACGCCCGGTTCGACGATGCCAGCCAGTGCGTCGAGGCAGCGCGCCGTCAACTGGCATGCCTTGCGCATACCCTCGAACGCTTCGGGTCCGTAGAGCCTGATCTGTCCGGTGTTGCGCAGCGGCGCAGTGTCCGCATCAAGATAGGTGACCATGAGAGCCGCTGACCTTGCTTTCGTTCAAGGCCTTCATTTCGCACCGAAGGCCGTCCGGTTCAAGGGGCGAGGCTGTTCTTCCAGGATTGGGAGAGTGCACTCGTCCTGCTGTCGATCGTCTGCCGCGCCTCAGCCAGGTCGGCGGGATTACGATAGAGCAGCTTCGACAGCGCCGATTCGGCCTCGGATCCGTCCGCGACCGCGTGCTCGAAGGCCTCCGGGCTCTCGCAACTGTCGGGGTTCTCGAGGTGGAACCGCCCCTGCGCCGCCCGCTCCACCAGACGCGCAATGGTCTGTTCCCCGCCGGTAACGCGCATGCGCATGCCGGGCAGGGCCAGGCCTTCCACGCGCGTCGACCATGTCTGGCCAGGCGAAATCGGCAAGGCGCGGGTGACCGTGCCGGTGCTGATGATGTCGCCGGCGTTGATGCCGCGCACCATGGGGCGCGCTTCAAGCCCGGCCAGGAGATGGCGAAGAGCCGACAGGGGACTGCCGAGCACGTTCGCAGCATCGCCTCTGTCCATCTCGGCGCCATCGCACATCAGCACGATCTGGAAGCGGGACAGGTCTGCGATCAACTGGTCGGCTGCAGCGTGATCGATCGGAGTGACCGGGCCGACAATGAGGGCTCCATGCATCGCGGCGGCAGCCACCGTATCCGCCGGCGAAAACCGCCAGTCCGCGTAGACCGACTGGACGATCTCGAAGCCATGCGCGATGCCGTCCAAGCAGCCCAGCAGCGTGCGGTCGTCCATGTCGGAGCGTGGCACGTTGGCAATGCGGAACATGATCTCCGGCTCGAGGCGCGGTTCGACGAACGCCTCAGCATCGAGATCGGTGGGCTGGCCGTCTTCCCCTGCGGATCGCACGGTACGGTCGTAGACCGGGGCCCAGATGGGCGCATGCACGCCGTATTCTTCCCAGATTGTCCGGTTGGTAAAGCCGATCTTCCAGCCGACCGGAACCATGCCACGCGCCATGCGCGCGGTGATAATGCGATCCGAAACGCCGTAGGCTGCTTCGAGGTCGAAGGAAGGGTGGCGATGGCTGATCGGAGCGATCTGCCGTCTGTCGTCATAAGCCTGAAGAATTGTTTCCGCGATGTCGGCCATTTTTCGTCCCCTGCACGGATAGTCCACGCAGGGGACGAAATGTCCAGTCGGTTATGTCGGCCAGCCGGATACGGCCTTGATTTCCAGGAAGTCCTCGATGCCGAATTTGCCGCCCTCGCGACCGAGGCCAGACTGCTTGTAGCCGCCAAACGGGCTGCCGGGTGCGCGGCTGGCGCCGTTGACCTGGACCATGCCGGCCTGCAACTGGCGCGATACGCGCCTTGCACGTTCCGGGTCGCCCGTCTGCACATAGCTGGCGAGGCCGTACGGCGTGTCATTGGCGATGCGGATCGCCTCTTCCTCGGTCTCGAAGGGGATCATCGCGAGCACCGGGCCGAATATCTCCTCTCGCGCGATCGTCATCTCGCTGGTCACGTCGGCGAACACGGTGGGGCGCACATAGTAGCCACGGTTGAACCCCTCGGGACGGCCTGGCCCCCCTGCCAGAAGCCGCGCGCCTTCCTTGATGCCGATCTCGATGAGGCCCTGAACCTTGTCGAACTGAGCCTGCGAGACGAGCGGGCCGATATGGCCACCATCTTCCGCTGGATTTCCTACCTTGGCTGCCTTCGCATGGCGCTCTGCGATCTCTACCGCGCGATCATAGACGGGCCGTTCCACAAGCATCCGTGTCGGCGCGTTGCACGACTGCCCCGTGTTCTCGAAGCAGTGATCGAGCCCGCGCATGACGGCATCCTCGAGATCCGCATCGGCGAAGACGAGGTTCGGCGATTTTCCGCCCAGTTCCAGCGTGACGCGCTTGACGGTATCGGCAGAGCCTTTCGTGACCGCCACGCCGGCCCGCGTGGAGCCGGTGAACGACATCATGTCGATGTCTGGATGGCGCGACATTGCTTCCCCGACGCCCAGCCCGTCGCCATTGACGAGGTTGAAGACGCCCGCCGGAAAGCCTGCCTCGTCCATGAACTCGGCAAAGAGCAGCGACGACATCGGCGCGATCTCGGAAGGCTTGAGCACCACGGTGCAACCCACTCCGACGGCCGGCACCACCTTGAGAGCGACCTGGTTCATCGGCCAGTTCCACGGCGTGATGAGGCCGCAAACGCCGATCGGCTCCCGGATGATGCGTTCCTGCGGGTAGCGCTCGTCGAGAGCGTGATCGAACGCGAACGCCTTCAGCGTCCTGATGAAGTTCTTGATATGGTAGCTTCCGGCTGCTGCCTGTTCCTCGATCGCGAGCTTAAGGGGGGCGCCCATTTCGCTGCTGATCGCCTTGGCCATCTCGTCGGCACGGGCATTGTAGACGTCAAGCAGCTTTTCGAGCAGCCCAACACGTTGATCCAGGGGCGTTGCCGCCCACGGGCCAAAGGCCCTGCGGGCCGCTGCGACCGCCTTGTCGACGTCCGCCGCCGCGCCGAGCGATATGACGGCAAAAGGCTGCTCGTCAGCGGGATTGACCACCTCAAGCTCGCGTGGCGCGGTCGGCGCAACCCACTTGCCGTCGATGTAGAAATCGGTCCTGCGAAGCATGAATGTCTCCTCGAAGCGCATCGTTGTGCTGGGTGTCTTAGCGAAAACGCCGTTCGAACGATACCACTGAGGCGACGTGCGCACGGGAACGGCAGACGCAAAAAGAAAAGGCCCGCTGCGGGAGGAGGTGCAGCGGGCCCGATCTGATATGCGACGAGGGAGGAGGTTCGTCGCATCCGATACTGACAATCTGGGAGGAGGTAGATCGTCAGTAACACTGACCTATCTCGTTGCCGCTGGTTTGTGCAACCATTATTTCTGCATGGCAGTTGTGCAATCTCGGAATACCGGGTCGCAAGGCGCAGAAATCGGGCAGCGCAGACCGGAGCAAAAAACCGGTTGTCGCGTTGTAGATCAAAGGAGACTGATCATGACCGAGACATTATGGCTCTTTGCCGTCATTGGCGGCCCACTCATCATCGGTGCCGCGATCGCGTACGCACTGCTGACGAGACGTACGCGCTCGACGGGCGAGGCTGTCGCCCAGCGCCAGGCAACGCGCCGTCTTTACGAGGAAGAGGAAAAACAGCCCGCTCCGGAACCCATCCGTAGGGCTCTCGAACCCGATACGGCGACGGAACACTCCAAGGAGACGGCCGCAACGCGTTCGCTTCACGCTGAGCAGCGTGCTCAGGCCAACGGCGAAGGCGAGCTTGAGGAAGGGTTGGAAGATACCTTTCCGGCCAGCGACCCTGTGTCGGCAACGTCCAACACGACGACCGGTGGACCGCGGAAGGAGCGGGCCTAAGTCGTGCAGGGTGTCAGCTCAGTAGTCGCGCTCGAAGAACACGCCGACTGAGCTGTCGCCGTCGCTTCCGACCGAGCCACGCGCCTTCAGGTCTTCGGTGATGTCGAGATTGATCGTGCCGCGTGTCGTGCCTTGCGCGCCAGCCTCAACGCCCAGGTAGATGTTGTCCTGGATATAGCGGCCCGCGCGCACGGCAGCGTTGCCTTCGCTGTCGGTGACGATGTCGAGATCGTCGAGCCCGGCGGCATTGCGCAGACTTCCCAGAAGCGACGTGTTGCCTCCGCCGGCGAGTTCGGCGGCGGCAGCAGCAAGCTGGGCGATCTGGAAGGCTGAGAGTTCGCTCATGCTTCGATTGAAGATCAACTGAGCGAGGACCTCGTCTTCGGGCAGTTCCGGCTGCGAAGAGAACGAGATGTCCAGTTCGGAAACGCGCCCGCTCACCGTGATGAACACCGTGACGTCACCGCTGCCGGAGCGAGCAACGAAGTTGAGGAATGGATCGAGGTCTCCCACCAGGGTCACCGTGCCTTCTTCGAAGGTGATGCGCTGGCCGAGGATCGACAGGCGTCCCCGGATCATCTCGAAGCCACCCACGGGCTGGATGTCTGTGACCGGCCCGGTCAGTTGGAGCCGACCGCCGAGTTCGGTGTCGAGCCCGCGTCCGCGCACGAAGATGCGCGCCGGGGCGTTGATGCCTACGTTCAATCTCAGCACGCTGGGGCGTGCGCTCGGCGTCGGGGTGCCGTCGTTTGCGCGAGCGCGGACGAGCGTCTGCCGGACGCCGGGAGGCGGATTTCGGTGAATGACATCGATCGCGGCCGCACTGCCGGAGAAGTTGTCCGGGACCGAGATTTCCGCGCGCTCCACGTTCAATTCGCCAGACAGCAGCGGGTCGCGCAACAGCGCGCCTGAGACGGCAAGATTGCCGCTAACGGTCGCGACCACCATGTCCCCATCGGCATAACGCGCACTGTCGAGACCAACCCGGATGTCGGCGGGAAAGCCTGCGGCAGCATTCGTCGATATGGTGCCGCTGGCGTTGATGGCACCGCCGGTTGCCAGCGCCGCATTGGCCGAACGGATCGTGACCGTTTCCCCATCGATCGAGGCCATCACGTTGATGTCGCGCAGGCGCACATTGCTGTCCGGGTCTACGACCTGCGCGCCGGTGGTCGAGGCCATGCCGCGGATCGCCGGTTGCTGGAGGCTTCCCGAAACCGTGCCGTTGAGTTCCACCGTACCGGAGAGCTGGGTACCACGGTCTGCGAGGAACTGGTTGGCAAGCGTCAATGGCGCAGAGCCGTTGAGATTGATCGAAAGGCCGCCGCCGGAAAGCGGAACAGTGCCGCTTGCATCAAGGCGGAGGCCTTGCGGCCCGGTGACGGACACAGACGAAAGCGTGACGGTCTGGTCGACGAAGCGCCCGATGGCTGTCGCTTCGAGAGACTGAATTCCTGCTGCGGCGAGTGGTGCTGCGCGAAGGCTGGCACCGCGAATGTCGAACGTCGCCTGCGGAGCTGCGATCGTTCCGCTGACACTTGCGGCGCCGGAGATCGTGCCGCCGAGATCCTGCCCCGGAACGGCGGTGTTCAAAGCCGCCAGAGGAAACGCGTCGAGGTCGACATCGAGCGCGATCTGCCCATCGTCGAGAGGTATGGCGCCCTGCGCCGAAGCGCGAAGGCCCTCCGGGCTCGTGACGGACGCGTCGATGTTGAGGCGCTGCCCGCTGGTGCTGCCGGTCGCTTCGACGTTGAGCGCGCTTTGTCCGGCTTGCCGCAGTGCTGCCGCCGTGATGGTCTGGCCGCGAAGGGTGAAGCGTGCGTCAGGCGCATCGCGGGTGCCGCCGATTTCGGCCTGCGCATCGATAGTGCCGCCAAGGTCGAGATCGGGGCGCACCAGATTGGCGATCGACAGCGGAAGCTGCGTTACGTCGACCGTCATCTCGATCGTGTTGGCGATCCGCCCATCGGCGGCAATACGGCCACCGGCCACGTCGACGACCAGTGCATCGATGTCGATCGCATCGCCGTCAACGAGAAGCGATGCCGGCTCGAGAAGGCGTGCCGCGACGACGCCTTGTCCGAATGAAGCCTCTTCGAGACTGACACGGTAGCCGTTGCCTTCCGGTGCGAGCGTTCCGACAGCACGTGCTTCGGCGCCGTTATCGAGCGTGGCGTCGGCTTCGAACTGTGTGGTTCCGCCCGAGCTCTGCGCCTCGGCGCTCAATGTGGCGACGTTCACGCCGCCGGCGACGACGCCCTGCGCGCGAACCGTACCGTCGATGGCGGGCACGTTGAACAGATCGACGACGGTCGCTTCAAGTTCGGCACTTTCGACGGCGGTCTGATCAAGGCGGAACGTCCGCACGGTGGCCTGCGCTTCAACGTTCTGGCGGCCTTCCTGTGTAGAGGAGAGGGTGACTCTCGCGTCTACAGCGCCGCTTGCCTCGACAAGCGCCAAGGCCGCGGCCGTCGAAATGTCCGGTGCGTCGACGAGCAGTTCGCCGTCGACGAGGCCGGTCGGACCGCGGGTGAGGGCGCCCGTCGCGCGTGCGCCGCCCGCGGTGAAATCCAGGTCGGTCAGCCGCTGCGAACCGTCGGCGATGCCGATGCCGGCGGCAAGCTGCACGCGGACGCCTTCGAGGAAGGCATCACCGCCCAGCGTTCCGTCAAGCGCCGAATCCTGCAGCGTGCCTTCGAATGTGACGCGCGCCTCCGACAGTTGCTTTCCCGCGAGACGTCCCTGCGGCACGGACGCCATCGTCGTCAATGTGATGACGCCGTCCGTTCCGGAGGCACGGCCGCTGGCTTCCAGGCGGCCCTCGGCCTGCTGGGTGACAAGTGCCAGGTCAGAAAGAGTCAGCGCATAGTCGAAATCCGCAGCCTCGGAAGCGAAAGTGCCGTCGGCCGTCAATTCGATTCGGTCATTGCCGATGCGCAGATCGTCGGCCACCAGCCCGGTTTCGCCACGCGCCACGCGGCCAGTAATGGTGGTGATACCGCCAAGCAGATTGTCAGCGGCCTCTATGCCGATCCGCAACTCGTCGGCCGTGCTGTCGATGGTGAGATCGAAGGCGCCGCTGACGGGCCTGACTTCGCCTCTGGCACGAAGCTCGATCGCCCCTTGGAGGTCGCGTCCGGCCATGCCAGAAAACGGCGCGATGCTCTCGGCTTCCACCGCGAGGTCGCCATTGAATGCCAGGTCGGCAATGTCTCCCTGCAAGGAAACGGACAGCCCATTGCCCGAGAGGATCGCATTGGCAAGCTCAATCGGCTCTCCGGCGTTCCATGATCCATCGACGTCGAGCGAAATCTCCTCGCCCAGCGCTTCGCCGATGTCCGCCCGTGTCGCGATGATCCCCGACATGAGCCCGTCGACGCCAAAAGTGACGCTACGCTCTGCCGCGATGTCGAGGTTCCGAGCCTGCCCGCCGAGATCAAAAGTTGCGCGGCTTGCGGTGAAGTCAGGCGTCGCCAGCTCCTCGATGGTGATAGCGCCCGACCACTCCTCGTCTGCGCTCTCGCCGAACGACAGTACGAGGTTGGCACCTTGGACGGTCGTCTGGCCACCGGGCACTGGCAGCAGGATCGGGTCGCCGGTCCCGTCATCAACGGAGGCGTCGAGGTTCAGGCGGCGCAGGAAGCCATCGGCGCTTGTCTCCGCGCTCGCAGCGAGTTCGAGAGCCGCGCTCTCCAGGCTGAGCGCGTCGAGACGCATGCCGCCCCCGTCCTTGACGAGGCCGCGCGCGTCCAGCGTTGTCTCAGCGCCGAAGAAGTCGCGAAACTGCGCCGGGATGAGCTGCGCGATAGGCCCCGAAAGCTGGGCTGCGTAGCCAAGTCCTCCGTCCTGCTGGCGAAGCTGCGTGGCGCCGGTCAATATCCGTTCTCCCGCAGCATCCAGCGTGAGCTCGACGTCGAGTGACGACAACGGACCGCTGCCGGCGACGCTGAGGTCGACGGGGGGGCGACCCTCGATGTTCAGCAGATTTGCCACGATGCCGTTTTCCGGCTCCGACAAAGTGAGGTCCAGTTCGAGTTGTTCGCTGGCGTTGGCGTAGGCGGCATCCAGGGAAAACTCGCCGCCGGGCCCATCGAGGCGCGTGATGTCGAGCGCAGTATCGAGCGAGCCGTCGGCCAGATTGATGCGGCCGGTCACGGACAGCTCCGATTCGAGGCCGAATACGTCGCGGCCGAAGCTGATCGACGGTGCCTGCAATTCATCGAGATTAACCGCGATCGGCAATTCGGGTACCGCGAACCCGCTCGATTCGGGGGATGGAAGGCTCTCGTCGGGGATCGGACGCCGCACGACCTCGATGCGGTCGGCAGACAGCGTGTCGATCTGCAGCCGCTGGCTGAATATCAGTGCCGAACGACTCCAGACGATCGATGCGTTCTCGATGCGTAGCCACACACCCTCGTCGTCGGCGACCGTAATGAGTTCCACCTGCGCATTCGACGATAGCGCACCTTGGATGTTCTGGATGCGGATCTGCCGATTTGGCGCAGAAAGGCGGTCCTCGACGAATGAGAGGAACAGGCCGCGCTCTTCTTCCGGTGTCTCATCCTGCGGGAAGGCAGGGAAAGCGAAGAGCAGCAGCAGAAGCGTAGAAAGAATGCGCATCAGAAGGCCTGTCCTATGCCGACATAGATCGCGACACTGGGATCGCCGGAGCGTCGGTCGAGGGGCATCGCAACATCGAGGCGGATCGGTCCGAGGCCGGTGAGATAGCGCAGGCCGGCACCGACGCCGATGCGTATGTCTTCGTCGAAGCCCGGAATGGACTCTTCGCCGACATAGCCGGCATCGACGAAGCCGACGAGCCCGATCGTCTCGGTGACGCGCACGCGCGCTTCGAGCGACGCTTCGATGAGCGACCTGCCGCCGACCACGTTGCCGGCCGCCGTCGGCACGCCGATGTTGCGGTAGGCGTAGCCTCGAACGGAACCGCCGCCGCCGGCAAAGAACAGCATGTCCGGCGGCAGTTCAGAAATCGGCGGGCCGACAAGCGCACCGAGCTTCAGCCGACCTGCCAGCACAAAGGGGCTGTCCTCGCCGAAACCGTAATAGGCGCGCGCCTCTGCCGTTGCACGAGCAGCAAAGTTCTCGTACTGGAATTCATAGAAGGGATCGAGAGACCCCTCCAGGAAGACGCCGCGCGTGGCGTCGGCCGGATCGTCGCGACTGTCATAGGCGAGACGACCTGACAGGCCGAGCGTGGTGAAATCGCGCTCGCCGAACTCGTCGTCCTCAAACCGGGCGTAGCCGCCATTGGCGAAGAGTTTACCGGACAGTTCCTCGGTGAAGAGGTGGCTGTAGCCGGCTGTCGCGGTCACGGCCGTGCGGGTGTAGGCGTCGAGCACCTCGCGGTCGCCGAACAGCGAGGCGGAGAAGTCCGTATCGGGCGTATAGACGCCCGGCTTCACGAAGCTCGCACCAACGCGGTAGGTGAATTCGTCTGGTTTGTAGGTCTCGCCGATGCCGGCGACCTTCGCCTCGACACGCAGGCGTTCGGCACGGCCGAACAGATTGCGGTGGAGCCAGAAGGTCTCAAGGCCAAGGCCATCGACCGTGGAATAGGTTCCGCCGACACCGAAGCGGCGTGCCTCACGCTCCTGCACGATATAGGTGATCGGCAGCATGCCGTTCTCGTCGATCACGTCGGCTTCCTGGAAACGGGCGGCTCGGAACACGTCGAGCCTCGCGATACGCGTGCCGGCACGCGTCAGGTCATCAGGATCATATTCCTGCCCCGGCTGCAGCCCGGTCATCCAGGCCAGCCATTCCGGGTCGATGCGTTCCGTACCTTGCACCACCACCGGCGCATACGTGGCCCTGCGTCCCGGATCAACGGTGACGCGCGCATCGATGACATCGGTGTCGTGCGCGGCTTCGACACGACGTTCGGCGATTTCTGCCTTTGCGTGGCCTTGCTGGCGCCAAGCTTCGACGGAGAGCCGCTCGGCGCGCAATATCGTGCCTGACCGGGCTATCTCGCCGGGCGCATAGCCATCCTCACGCGGATCGTCCACGACATCGTTCGCTTCCTGGGCCGGCGGCGCTTCATTGATGATTTCAGCCTGGCGAAAGGTGAACAGGGGACCGGGCTGAACACTGACGAGGATGCTGGCGGGCTCGGCCAGCGTTGCGTCCGGTGCAAGGTCCGAGGCCTCGCGGCCATCGATGAGGATCGAAATGGTCCCGCCGTAACGGCCTTCCGAATAAAGCGTGGCGAGAAGCCGACGATAGTCGCCGCGTGCCTTAGCGATCAAGCCGGCCGCGCCGGAGGCCGGCTCGTCCCGTTCGCCCCAAAGGTTCGAGGCAGATTGCAGCGTATCCTCAATGTCGGAATCGCCCGTTTCCTGGACGCTGAATTCGATCTCGTATGTCTGGGGATCGCCGATGACGAGGTCTTCTTCGGCAGGTTCCCGTTCGCCGAAAAGATGAATCCCGAATAGTTCGAATGCATGCGCCGGCAATGGTGCGGCGACGAACGCGGCGCAGACCAACGACGACAACAAGCGGCCTGCGTGCCGGAATGGCGATCTGCGCCTGATCAAACGGACACCTTACTTAACACGATGACGGCGCCGGGTACGATGGCTTCTGCCCGACGCCATTTTCGATGTCATAACATTAACATCCGCTTAGTGGGATGACGAACGGGCAATCTATCGGTGGGGGACCGCATTGTCCAACTGGCAGCGGTCACGGAATGTTACCGGGGAAGCGGGAACGCTGCTCCCTGACATCGCGTTTCCAATCACGCAATCGTGCGAGTGGAGTTTGATCATGCCTGCAAAATCGAAAGCACAGCAGAAGGCGGCCGGCGCCGCTCTGTCGGCCAAACGCGGAGACACCAAGAAGGCGGAACTGAAGGGCGCCTCGAAGGGAATGTACGAATCGATGAGCGAGGACCAGTTGGAGGACTTCGCCGAAACAAAGCGCAAGGGCCTACCCGACAAGAAGTCCGACTAATCGTCGCTGACCCTCTCGCGGGCTGCAAGAAACGCGGCGATCGCTGGAATCTGAAGGTGCTCGACCAAAGCGACGCGCTCGGGCGTGAAGTGGTTTTCTGCGTCGAGCATATTGACCGTGCCGAGCACCTTTCCACCGACGAAGACCGGCATGTTGACGCATGATCGACATCCGAGCGATCCGATCAGTTCCCAGTCGGGAAAATGGCCCGCGATCGCTTCCAGCGTGTTTGCGACGAACAGGTTCTTCCCGATCACGACCTGCTCGAACCATGGATCGATGGTAATCGGCTTGGTGCCGGAGACGGGGTAGGCGTCGGGCATGTTCGTGTAGAGGCGGCGCGCAAGCTCAGCCTCCATGTCGACGGTCGTCACCGTAAAAAGCCTCGCGCCGACAATGTGCTGAGCGAGTGTTTGCAGCGCCATCCACGGAGCGTCTTCTCCCGTTTCCTCGCCAAGCGCACGTCTGAATGCGTTCAACGCGGCGCTGACTGATCTCGATTTCATCGGGCTGTTTCCTCAGGTAAGGCGCGACGCGCTCTTTTCGACGAGTTCGCGCGAGTAGGGGTCTTTCATCGACCTGGTCTTCAATGCGGCAATGTCTGCAACCTCGACGATGCGTCCTTGCCGCATCACCGCCAAGCGATCACACAGGAAGGAGACCACGGCGAGGTCGTGCGTGACGAGAACGTAGGTGAGGCCCTGTTCCTTGCGCAAGCGCTTGAGCAGGTTGAGAATTTCTGCCTGCACCGAAACGTCGAGCGCTGATGTTGGTTCATCGAGCAGCAGCAATTTCGGTTTCAGCATCAGCGCCCGCGCAATGGCCACGCGCTGGCGCTGCCCACCGGAGAGCTGATGCGGCAGCCGGAACCTGAATCGCGGGTCGAGCCCGCATGCTTCCATCATTTTGGGCACGCGCCTGTCGGCATCGCCGATGCCATGGATTGCAAGCGGCTCGGAGAGCGTGGCGTCGACCGTCTGCCGGGGATGCAGGGACCCATACGGGTCCTGGAACACCATCTGGCAAAGGGCGGCGAAACGCTTGTCGATGGTTCTGCCTCGAGGGGTACCATACAGGCTGATTTCACCCGTCCATTCCGTCGCGAGCCCGGTGATCGCCCGCAGAACGGTCGACTTTCCCGATCCGGATTCACCGACGAGACCGAAGGATTCGCCTTCGGCAATCTCCAGGTCGATGCCTTCAACGACGCGCGTATCGCCATAGGCGATGTCGAGATCGCGCAACGAGATCGCGCTCATCTGGTCTCCCACTGGCTGCGATCCAGAACCGGCAGTTCCTCGCGCGTCTCGTCCAATCTCGGGACAGATGCGATCAGGCCGCGCGTGTAGGGATGAGAAGCATTGGCCAGTTCGCTCGCCTTGCATTCCTCGACGACCTCGCCCCGATACATCACCAGGATACGATCGCAAAACGCCGAAACGAGGTTGAGATCGTGGCTGATGAAGATCAGCCCCATGCCCTTGCTGGTGATGAGGTCGTCGATGATCTTGAGAATTTCGCCCTGGACAGAGACGTCGAGGGCCGAAGTCGGCTCGTCCGCAATCAGGATGGCGGGCTCCGGGATGAGCATCATGGCGATCATGATGCGCTGGCCCATGCCGCCGGACACTTCGTGCGGATAAAGCCCGAACACCCGTTCGGGATCACGGATCTGCACCGCTTCGAGCATCTCCACCACGCGCCGCCTGATCTGCCTGCGCGGAAGCCGTTCATGAACGGCCAGCGCCTCACCGATCTGGTCGCCGACGGTGATCACCGGATTGAGCGAGAATTTCGGGTCCTGCATCACCATCGAGATGCGGGCGCCGCGCACCTTGCGCATCTCGCGCTCCGAAATGTCCAGCAGATCGCTGTCTTCGAACCGCATCCTGTCGGCCGTGACAATGCCGGGTCGGCGAATGAGGCGCAGGATGGAGCGCCCGGTCATCGACTTGCCGGAGCCGGATTCTCCGACGATGCCCAGTCTCTCGCGGCCAAGCGCGAACGACACGCCCCGCACGACCTCGACGGGACCGGTCGCGGTCGGGAAGCGCACGCGCAGGTTCCGCACGTCGAGCAACGGCGCGCTCATTGCTTGCCTCCACCCTTCGGATCGAGCACGTCGCGCAGGCCGTCGCCGAGGAAGCAGAACCCGAGCGAGACGATGACGATGGCAAAACCCGGCATCGTCGCCACCCACCATTGGTCGAGGATGAAGACACGGCCCCGGCTGATCATCGCACCCCATTCCGGCAAGGGGGGCTGGGCTCCGAGCCCCAGGAAGCCAAGGCCTGCAGCGGTAAGGATGATGCCGGCCATGTCGAGTGTCACCCGTATGATCACCGACGAGGAACACAAAGGCAGAATGTGGCGCAGGATGACGCGTGCGGCGGACGCTCCCTGCAGCCTGATCGCGGCGATGAATTCGGCGTTGCGGAAGGTCAGTGTCTCGGCCCTGGCAATGCGTGCATAGGCTGGCCAGGATGTGATGGCGATCGCGATCACCGCGTTCTCGATGCCCGGTCCGAGCGCCGCGACGAAGGCGAGGGCGAGTATCAGCTTCGGCATGGACAGGAAGATGTCCGTGATGCCCATCAGGATTCGATCGGTCCAGCCGCCAAAATAGCCGGAGATCGCGCCGATGACGAGACCGAGCGGCGCTGCGATCGCTGCCACCAGCAATACGATTACGAGTGTGATGCGTGCGCCATAGACGATGCGCGACCAGATATCGCGCCCGAGTTCGTCGGTCCCGAGCCAGTATTCGGCGCTCGGGGGCAGGAGCCGCTCGGTGAGCTGTCCGCTATAGGGTGAGTGGGTTGCAAACCACGGCGCGAACAGCGCAAGGACGACCAGCGTCAGGATGATCAGCGCGCCGACAACGGCAAGCGGATTGTGCAGCAATGCCAGCATGACGCGATAGGAACGACCCAGCCGTGCCTGCATGCGCGAGGCAGGGGACTCGGTGAGAAGCCAATCCCGGGTGCTCATGCTCATTCCCGTCACCCCGCTCTCGGATCGAGGACGCGGTAGAGCACGTCGGAGATCTTGTTGATGGCGATGAAAACGGATCCGATGACGAGGGTGGCGCCCAGCACGGCGTTCATGTCGGCATTGAGCAGGGCGGAAGTGAGATAATTGCCGATCCCGGGCCACGAAAACACGGTCTCGATCATCACCGATCCTTCAAGCAGGCCGGCATAGGACAGGCCGATCACGGTGATCAACGGGACGCGGATGGGCCGGAAGGCGTGGCGCCAGATAACTTGTCGCTCAGGCACGCCCTTTACACGGGCGGTCACGACATATTCCTGGTTGAGCTGGTCGAGCATGAAGGACCGCGTCATGCGCGCGATATAGGCAAGGCTGAAGAAGCCGAGGATCGAGGCGGGCAGCACCAAATGGCTGACCGCGTTCCAGAACACTGTCCAGTCGCCGGCGATGATGCTGTCGACCAGCATCAGGCCGGTGACGGTCGGGATCAGGCCATCATAATAGATGTCGAGGCGCCCGGGGCCGCCGACCCATTGCAGGCGGGCGTAGAACAGCAGAAGCCCGATAAGGCCGAGCCAGAACGCCGGCACCGAATAGCCGAGCAGTCCGACGACGCGAATGACCTGGTCGGTGATCGATCCCTGCTTTGACGCTGCCCAAACACCCATCGGTACGCCAAGAGCCACGCCGATGATGATGCCCAGCGTCGCCATTTCGAGCGTCGCGGGAAACACCCGCACCAGGTCCTCGATGACGGGCCTGCCGGTGGTGACCGACTGGCCGAAATCGCCGGTGACGACCTCGCCGACATAGGAGAAGAACTGGACGACGAGCGGACGGTCGAGCCCCATCTCGACGCGGACGCGATCATAGACTTCCTGGGGAGCGCGATCGCCCACCACGGCAAGCACCGGATCAATCGGCACCACGCGGCCGATGAAGAAGGTGATGGCGAGCAGTCCGAGGAAGGTAAAGGCGATGGTCGCCACGAAGCCACCGAACGAGGCGGCAAAGCGTCGGCCTGCCTTCGAACGGGTCGCGCTCGGCCCCGCATACGGCTCGGTTGCTGGCTCGATCGACAATGGCCCGGCTTCCCTGATCATCACGTGACGGCGCAGATCCAGCCCGAGGAAAACGCACGCGTCCAGAAATTTCGACTTGGATAATACAAACATTTTTGCTTCTATCAAAAAAATTTTGATGGAGCGCCGGACGCTGTGAATATCCCTCAGGCGGACACCCAGACGTCAAGCCAGCCGCGCATGGGCGCGCTGATCCGCGCGCGTCGGCGGCAGCTCGATATGACGCTGCAGGCATTGGGTGACGCGGCCGGACTGTCTGTCGGCTTCCTCAGCCAGGTCGAGCGTGACCAGGCAACACCGTCGCTCGGGGCTCTCGCGGGGATAGCGCGGGGGCTAGGGGTCGATGTCGACTATTTCATTGCGACGCCCTCGATCGGCAGCGGCGTCACGCGCGCCGACGAACGCGCAACCTTTTCGCTGCCAGGTTCGTCGGTGATGTATGAGCGCCTGCATGCCGAGTTTCCCGGCAGGGGGCTGTCGTCCTTCATCATGATCGTGCCGCCCGGCCACCATTCGGAGATGGTGCACCATGAGGGCGACGAACTCCTCTATGTGCTGGAAGGCGATATCACGCAGACCGTCGACGGCGAGACGATCAGGCTTCGCGCCGGCGACAGCCTTCATTTTCGCGGCTCCAGCCACCATAGCTGGGCGAATGAAAGCAACGGCATCGCCCGCATCCTCTGGACGGGCACGATGTCGCTCCTGCGCCCAAGGCAGGAAGGCGACCGAGAGGCGAGGGCGGAAGACCGAGACGTGGTGACCGAACTCAACCATTCAACCTCAGATGGGAGAATAAGAACATGAAGATATTCAGACAAGCCGTTATGGCAGCAATGATTTCCTCGGCGATACCGCTCACTTCGATGTATGCGGCCACCCCGGCGGACGTGCTCGTCGTGGCGCAGAACATCGACGACATCGTCGCGATCGATCCGGCGCAGGCCTATGAATTCTCGTCCGGCGAACTCGTTACCAACCTCTACGACCGCCTCGTGCAGTACGAGCCGGAGGACCTTGAAACGCTTGCCGGCGGCCTTGCCTCGGAATGGTCCGTCGACGAAGCCGCCAAAACGATCACCTTCACCATGCGCGACGGCGTGACGTTCCACTCCGGCAATCCGGTGCGGCCGCAAGACGTGCTGTTTTCGTTCAAGCGTGTCGTCGTGCTGGAGAAGGCGCCGGCATTCATCCTCACGCAGCTCGGCTGGACGAAAGACAATATCGACGAGATGGTGACGCTCGGCGACAACACGGTCACCATCAAATACGAAGGCGACTTCTCGCCCAACTTCGTCCTCAACGTGCTCGCTTCCCGTCCGGCATCCGTCGTCGACGAGGTGACGGTGATGGAGCACGAGACTGACGGAGACCTTGGAAACGGCTGGCTGAACGCCAATACGGCGGGCAGCGGCCCATTCAAGCTTCGCGTCTACCGGCCGGCCGAGATCGCGACGCTGGACGCCAACCCCGACTATTTCAAGGGAGCGCCGGGGGTCAGCTCCGTCATCATCCGCCACGTCGCCGAAGCGGCAACCCAGCAGCTTCTGCTGGAATCAAGCGATGTCGACATGGCCAAAAACTTGACGCCTGACCAGATCGGCTCGCTAGAGGGCAGCGACGCGGTCAAGATCGAGACCTATCCGCAGGCGGCCGTTCACTGGATCTCGTTCAACCAGAAAGTCGACGCACTGACCAATGAGGCACTGTGGGAAGCCTCGCGGTACCTCGTGGATTACGAGGGAATGACGGAAACCTTCCTCAAGGGTCAGATGCAGGTTCATCAAGCCTTCTGGCCGTCTGGGTTTCCGGGCGCGCTCGAAGAGACGCCCTTCACCTATGACCCCGAAAAGGCAAAACAGATCCTCGCGGATGCCGGCGTAGAACTGCCGATCAGCGTGACGATGGACGTGATCAATTCGACACCTTTCACAGACATCGCGCAGTCGCTGCAGTCGACCTTCGCCGATGCGGGCATCAACTTCGAGATCCTGCCGGGCACCGGCGCGCAGGTGATCACCAAGTATCGGGCCCGTACCCATGAGGCGATGCTGCTCTACTGGGGCCCGGACTTCATGGACCCACACTCCAACGCCAAGGCGTTCGCCTACAATGCCGACAATTCGGACGACAAATATGCGTCGACGACAACGTGGCGCAACGCGTGGGCCGTTCCCGAGGAGATGAACCAGCAGACCCTCGCCGCTTTGGCCGAGCCTGACGCAGACAAGCGCAACGAGATGTATATCGACCTGCAAAAGCAGGTTCAGGAGACGTCGCCCTTCGTGATCATGTTCCAGGCGGTCAAGCAGGTGGGCATGGCGCCGCAGGTCGAGGGCTTCGTCAACGGCGCCACTTCCGACTTCGTCTTCTATCGTCTCGTCGACAAGAACTGACCCAGCGATAGGTGATGCGGGCCGCCTGGGGCCATGGGCGGCCCGCAAACCATTCTTGAATTGATTTGCCGGAGGTATCGTCGTGAGTAGTGTTTTCGCCGAGCGCATGGCACGGTTGCGCGCAGCCATGAAACAGACCGGCACCGGGCTGGTCGCTATTGGGCCTGGCTCTCACATGCAGTGGTTGGCTGGCTTTTATCCGCATCCGGACGAGCGCCCCTGCCTCCTGCTGGTGGGGCCCGAAAAGGCGGGATTCCTCATGCCTGCCTTGAATGCGGAAGCCGCCAGGCTCCACAGCGATCTGCCGATGTTCGAATGGGCGGACGCGACGGGTCCCGACGCTGCGCTCTCCGCCGCGATCGATGCCATCTTCCCGCAGCGCACGGGCCGCATCGTGATCGACGAGACGATGCGTGCCGATTTCGCGTTTCTGCTGGCCGACGCGTTGCCCGTGCTCCCGCGCGCATTCACGCAGGACACGCTGGGATTGCTGCGATCGATCAAGGACGAGGACGAGTATCGCCGCCTCAAGGCCTGCGCGCTGCTGAACGACGCCGCCATGAAGGCGGCACGGGCGGCGCTCAAGCCGGGCATGACGGAAAACGCGGTTGCCGAGGTGGTGCGCGGACATTTTTCGCAGAACGGCGGGCAGCCGCTGTTCTGGATCGTTGGCGCCAGCGAGAATGGAGCGCATCCCCATCATGCCACCGGCGATCGTGTCCTGAAGACAGGCGACGCGGTCGTGCTGGACATTGGCGGCCGTCTCGACGGATATCCCAGCGACATGACGCGCATGGCGATCATCGGTGAGGAACCCGAAGGCTACCGCGAGGTTCATGCGATCGTCGAACGGGCGGTCCAAGCGGCACTTGCCGCCGCAAAACCCGGCGCGAAGGCAAGCGACGTCGACCGGGCTGCACGCGATGTGATCGCCGATGCCGGCTATGGCGACTATTTCGTACACCGGACGGGGCACGGATTGGGTATCGACGCCCACGAACCGCCTTACATCACCGCGACGTCCGATGTGGTCCTGGAGGAGGGCATGGTGTTCTCGATCGAGCCAGGCATCTACCTGCCTGGCCGCTTCGGCATCCGGCTGGAGGACATCGTGATCCTGCGCGCCGACGGGCCTGAGATCTTCTCGGAACTGCCGCGCGACGCTTATGTCGCGTAGAGATTAGCCGTCAAACAAACGGCCGCCCCGGCTCGAACTTCCTCGGCAAAAGCCGATCCAGATAGTCATGGCCTTTATCCGAAAGCCGGTTTTCCTCCGAATCGAGAAAGTCGTCTGGCATGTGACGTGTCTTGCCGGCGACGTTTTCAAGCGGCACCTGGCGCATGACGGTGAGGCCATCTTCTTCTTGCAGGGCCACCGAGCCTCCACCGCGTGACACCACGTCGACGGCGAAGACGCCGGCATCGTAGGCCTCCTTTGCGTCGACGGGGCTGATCATGCCGATATTGCCGCGCGGCAGGTATCCGAATGTGTCGACGCGCGAGCGTATGCCTTTCAGGTCCTCGGAAAGGATGCGTTCGATCGCCTGGCCCAGATCGGTGCCTGACAAGCGGACATTGCCGTGGGCGTCGCGCTCCAGCATGTCGGGATGCACCAGTTCTTCGACCAGCGACTTTCCCGATGGCGCGGACACGCCCTCCGATATCGCGACGATGCAACGGCCGTGGCGGGCCATCGTCCGTTTGACGTCGTCAACGAATCGTTTGCGTTCGAATGCCCGTTCGGGAACGTAGACGAGGTGGGGTCCGGCATCGTCATCGATCCGCCAGGCCGCCGATGCTGCGGTAAGGAAGCCGGCATGTCGGCCCATCACGATGCCCGCATAGATTCCCGGAAGCGCGCGAAAGTCGAGATCGACGGAGAGAAACGCGCCGGCGACGAATTCGGCAGCCGAAATGTAGCCGGGTGTGTGGTCGTTCTCCATGAGGTCGTTGTCGATCGTCTTGGGGGCGTGCACGAAGCTCATGTCGCCGCCGGAAGCGTCGCGCAATATCGCCTGCGTGCCCGAGGTATCGTTGCCGCCGATATAAATGAATGCGTCGGCGCCGGCTTCGCGAAGCCCTTTCAGGATCATTTCGCAATAGGCCGCGTCCGGCTTGTCGCGGGTCGAGCCCAGCGCGGCACTCGGGGTCGCGGCGATGCGGCGGAGTTCTTCTTCCGAGCGCTGGGTCAGATCGACATAGTCTCCGTCGCGGATGCCGCGCACCCCGAAGCGCGCGCCGAGAACGCGGCAGCCGGGATGGCGGCGACGGGCTTCCAGGGCGGCGCCCACAAGCGTCTGGTTGATCACTGCGGTCGGTCCGCCGCCTTGCGCGATGACGAATGTCGGTCCCATGGCGGGCGCGTCTCCCTGATTGTTCATGCTTCTCAAAACGCTAGGGGACCATGCCACGATCAGGGGCGGTTCGAAAGCGGCGATCACGATTGCGCGCGTCGGCGTTCCGGCGACTGGGCGTCGCGGTCAGATGCGATAGATAGTGTCGGGAAGGGATGCCAGCCGAGGAGTATCGAGATGAAGAGAATTGGCTTGATCATTGCAGCGAGCCTGCTTGCCGCGACGGCGGCTCAGGCGCAGAATCGCCCCGACTCGCGCAGTCTGTCCTGTGGGCAGGTTCAGTCGCTGATCGAGGATCGCGGCGCGGTCGTCATGACGACCGGCCAGCACACCTATGATCGCTTCGTACGCAACAGATGGCAGTGCTTCTCGACTGCCGAAGTGGGCGTGCGGACCCATATCGCCTCGCAGGACACAGGTTCATGCCCGGTCTATCGATGCGAGGTCGTGGATCCGGTTGATCGGCGTTACGTCCTGACGCGATAGACATTGCAGGCGGCGTCCTTGTCACGCTGCCTTTCGCTCGTAACTGTCGAGAAACTGCGCCAGTCGTGTCGCTGCCTGGCGCAGAACATCGTCCGGCTGGCACAGGCTGATCCGGATGTGACCCTTGGCGGAATCGCCGAAACTGCCGCCCGGCATAACGGCGATCTTCTCCGAATTGAGCAATTGCCAGGCGAAGACCTCGCAGTCGGGTTCAATCGCTGAGATGTCCAGCATCACATACATGCCACCTTCCGAGCCTCGTACGGTGGCGTGGTTGCTGCCACGTATGGCGTCGAGAAACACCTGGCGGCGGGTGCCGTAGCGCTCGGCGATGTCGGCCACCCCATGACCGTTCTCCAGCGCGTCGATTGCAGCGCGCGAGACAAAATCCGGCAAGCCATAGGTCGAGACGAGATTGAGACTGATCAGCGTACCGATCACGTCCTCCGGCCCGGTAAGCCAACCAATGCGCCAGCCGGTCATGCCATGGCTCTTCGACATCGAGTTGACCACCAACGTACGCTCGGCCATGCCCGGCAAGGAACGTGGCGAAAGATGCTGCCGTCCGCCGGTAATCGTCCAGTAGACCTCGTCGGATATCAGCCACAGGTCGTGCTCGCGGCAGACCCGGGCGATGCCTTCGAGCGTTTCACGCGTATAGACGGCGCCGGTGGGATTGTTCGGCGTATTGATGAGGATCGCACGTGTGTTGGGCCGCACGGCCCGTTCGATATCGGCGTAATCCGGCTGGAAGCCTCGTTCTGCGTGGGCTTCGACGACGGAAAATTCCGCCCCGGCCGCGCGGAAGGTTGGCGGATAGGTCGCGTAGTATGGCGCGATGATGATCGCATGGTCGCCGGGGTCGACCGTTGCCAGCGTGGCGGCGAACAGCGCCGCCTGACCTCCGGGTGCGGCCAGAATCTGGTTCGCACTCGTATCGATGCCGGTGCAAGCGGTCGTGACGTTCGCCATCGCCGCGCGAAGCCGTGGCATGCCGGGCAGGTGGGTGTAGTGGTGATGGCCGGCGCGGACCTCCCGCACGCATGCTTCCACGGTCGCTTCCGGCGTGTGAAAGTCGTGGTCTCCCACAGAGAGCATGATGATCGGTTCGCCCGCCTGACGGCGCAACGACGCTTCGAAATGCACCTCCCAGCCATCCTTGCCGGATGGCGTGATGCCGGAAACGCGCGATGAAAGTCGTGGCATTGGTCTGCTCTTTGCGTTGGTTGCGGTTCGGGCCGCTGCATCCGCTGAACGGGACGGCTTGGGCCACGATGTTTGCCCAGCATGCAGAGTGCGTTTCGCTTGTCCAGCCGTGGGCGGCTGCCTGCTGACAGCGCCTCCCATATCTGCGACGAGCCGTGGAGGCACAGCCAACACTGGCGTTTGGGCCAAAGGATTTGCTTGCCGCGCAACATTGGCCTATGCGATGCGTCGTTTTCATACAGACCGCTACAGGTCGGCCCCCGCGGCATACCGAAAGGCTGGGCATGTTGGCTTCCGACGGCACGATCCCCGAAATTGGCGAAACAGACATCGTCGACGAGGCACTCACCTCGCGGCGCTCGGTGCGTGCGTTCCTGTCGAAGCCGGTGGAAGACGAGATGGTGCGCGACATCCTGACGGTTGCGGCGCGTGCTCCCTCGGGCACCAACATGCAGCCGTGGAAAGTCTACGTCGTCACCGGCGAAAAGAAGCAGGCCGTGTCCGATGCGATCCTGAACTCAGGGATTCGGGCGGAGAAGGCGGTCTGGGACGAATACCGTTACTATCCGGACCAGTTCTTCGAACCCTACCTGACGCGCCGCCGTGCCGTCGGCTTCGCGCTCTACAACCTACTCGACATCGGGCGGCGTGACGTCGAGCGCATGCGTGCGCAGCACGATCGCAACTTCGTCTTCTTCGACGCGCCCGTTGGCATGATCTTCACCATCGATCGCCGGCTCAACGTGGGTTCATGGCTCGACCACGGCATGTTCCTGCAGTCGATCATGATCGCCGCAAGGGGCAGGGGGCTGCACACCTGCCCGCAAGCCGCCTTCGCGCCGTATCACAAGCAGATCCGGCCGCTGCTCGAGATACCGCAGGAAGAGGTCGTCGTGTGCGGCATGGCCCTCGGCTACGAGGACGAGAGCAAGCCGGAGAATCAGCTCCGCAGCGAACGCGCGCCGCTCGAAGAGTTCGTCACTTTCGTCAAATAAAGTACAGCTTGGCGCCGGCGTCGTGCGAGACGCCAGGCATTGGGCGTCAGCGCACCTCGCAGCCGACCTCTTCGGCCCCGTGGCAAAGCGCAGTCCAGAACGAGCGCGCGAACGAGCGGAAGACGTAGAGGTCGAAGCGCTTGGCGCCGGTTCTCTGGATCTGCGCCAGAACATCATGATGGACCGTGGCGCGACCGGATTCGACCGGGAATGCGGCTGTCGAGAAATCGAGCGCGAAGAACTTCGCCAGAACCCACTCGACCTTCTCGCCCTCGATGCCAATTGCAGTGCGGCCATGCGACAGGTCGGTGACGGTGCCCAGGTCGATCGGAAGCGCGGAAAGCAATACCTGCCCGAGGCCCTCGGCCTGGTCGACCAGCAGGAAGCGGCCCGGCGCGACGCCGAAGCCCGACCTCTGGCCGCTCACAGCGCCTGAATTGGGCTCGGCCGAAAGCGCCAGTCCGGTCGCCTCGGTGATCGCTGCAACCAGTGCGTGTTCGCCGCCGCGCCAGGCCGACACCTCGATGATGGAACCCGGGCTCGTTTCAAAAATGGAAACGCCTACGCCTCGCGCGACATTGCCATGCGAGCCGGGACGATAGGCATCCGCCAGTGGTGAAATCGGCTCAGCCATGCATTCGGGTTCCTTCTGGATCGACCATATGGTGGCTGACAATCTCGACCGGGCCGAAGCGGCTGCGCAGCGGATCGGAGACCCAGGCCCGATTGCCGAGGCGCGATTTGCCGCCCTGGACCAGCGCCAGACCAACATATTTTCCCAGCGCAGGCGAGAAGCAGTTTGCCGTGACATGCCCGATCGAGCCATTCGGATCGTCCGGTGTCGGTTCCGTGCCGACGATATGCGCACCATTGGACACGGCACGGCCATCGAGCGACATGATCCCAACGAGCTGCAGCCGGTCCGGCGCGACAAGCCCTTCGCGGTCCATCATCGCCGAGCCGACGAAAGGCTTCTTCTTCGACAGCATCCAGTCGAGATGCAGATCGCGTGCGGTGGTGCGGCCGTCGATCTCGGAGCCGGTGACGTGGCCCTTCTCGATGCGCAGGGTGCCGAGTGCCTCGAGCCCGTAAGGCACGATATCGTGGGCCGCGCCGGCTGCCATCAGCGCGTCCCAGACATGCTGGCCATGACCCGCGCCGCAATACACTTCATAGGCAAGCTCGCCGGAGAACGACAGTCGGCAGATCATCACCGGCAAGCCGCCGATCTCGCCGCGCACGATGCCCATGAACGGCAGCGTGGCGTTGTCCACCGCGGTCCCCTCCACGCAGGCCGCGAGCACGTCGCGTGACTTCGGTCCGGCAACCGCCGCTCCGGCCCATTGATCGGTCACCGACGTGAGATGGACGCGCAGGTCGGGCCATGCGACATCCAGCAGATATTCGAGATGCTGCATCACCTTGCCGGCATTGGCGGTGGTGGTCGTCATGAGGAACTCGTGCTCCCCCAGCCGCCACGTGGTGCCGTCGTCCATGGCAAGGCCATCTTCACGCAACATCAGGCCGTAGCGCGCCTTGCCGACGGGAAGCGTGGAAAACATGCTGGTGTAGACGCGGTCGAGAAACGCCGCCGCATCCGGCCCCTGCACGGCGATCTTGCCGAGGGTGGAGACGTCGACGATCCCGACGCCGCTGCGCACGGCCGCCGCCTCGCGGATATAGGCCTGTTCGAGCGTCTCGCCCGGCTGCGCGTAAATCTGCGGGCGGAACCACAGGCCGGCGGCCAGCATGCGCGCACCGCGCTCGACATGCCAGTCGTGCATCGGCGTCAATCGTTCGGGCCGCAGATCGCCATGCCGCTCGGCTGCAAGAGATCCGAGCGAGACCGGGGTGAATGGCGGGCGGAAACGCGTCGTGCCTGTTTCAGGAATGGACTTGCCCGCCGCCGCCGCCATGATCGCGAGACCGGGCACGTTCGAGCCTTTGCCCTGGTCGGTTGCCATGCCCAGCGTGGTGTAGCGCTTGAGATGCTCGACCGACACGTAGCCTTCACGGTGAGCAAGACGCACGTCTTCGGCGGTCACGTCGTGCTGGAGGTCGACGAATGCCTTGCCCGGTGCGCGGATTTCGAACACGGGCGCGGGCGTCACGTCGAGATCTGCTGACTCGGCTTGCGGCGGTTTGCGGCGCGAGGCTTTCGCACCCGCCGCTGCAGCACCGGCAGCAGCACCCTCGATGATCGCCTCCTGCGTCGTGAAGGCCCCGGTGAATGCGCCTGCGCCGATCCAGCCTTGCATCGGCGAGGGCGGAAGAAACGCCTGGAGCCGTTCGTCCCACCGGGCGTGGCCTCCGGCCTGGCTTGCGAGATGGATCGCGGGCGACCAGCCGCCGGAAACGGCGAGGCAATCGACGTCGATCGTGCGCAACGGCCCCGAAACGTCACCGCTGCTGATCTCATACCGTCTTATGGAAATGCCCGACAGACGCTTGCCGCCGCTTGTGGAGACCACGGCGTGGCCGGGAATGTGCTCGGCGCGCATGTCCTTCACGAGCGCGAGTGCGGCAGACGATACCTCGCGCCGGACGTCGATGATCGCCGCCACGCGCTTTCCCGCCCGATGCAGTGCGGCCGCGGCCCGATAGGCACTGTCGTTGTTGGTGAAGATCGCGATGCGTTCACCCGGCGCAACGCCATATTCGTTGACATAGCGCTCGGCGGCGCCAGCGAGCATCACGCCGGGCCGGTCGTTTCCGGGAAATACGATCGGCCTTTCGAGCGCGCCGGTGGCGAGCACGACCTTCTGCGCGCGGATCACCCAATGCCGATGGCGCGGCTCGCCCGGCGCGCTGGACTGCTTGTGGTCCGACACGCGCTCGAGGGCGGCGAGCGTGTTAGAATCATAGTAGCCCCAGACGCCGGTGCGCGGCAGGATTTGCACTGTCTCCAGGGCGCTCAAGGCATCGACCGATAGCCGCGCCCATTCGGAGGCAGCGATGCCGTCGATGGTCTCGCCGCTCCACAAGGCGCTGCCGCCTGGAACCGGATCCTGTTCGGCGAGGATCACGCGCTTTCCGGCATCGGCGGCGGCCTTTGCGGCCGTCAGCCCCGCCGGACCCGATCCCACGACGAGCACGTCGCAAAACGCATTCATCTTCTCGTAGCGCTCTGGGTCCTTGCCGTGACCGGCGCGGCCAAGGCCCGCAGCGCGCCGGATGAACCATTCGCAGGCCATCCAGAATCGCGTGCCCTTCAGCGGCCCGAAGACCGGGCCCATGAAGGTCTTGTAGTAGAAGCCGGCCGACAAGATCCCGCCGGCGAGACCGTTCAACGCGCCGACGTCGAATTCGAGCGAGGGAAAGCGGTTCTGGCTCTCGGCAACCATCCCGTCGAAGATCTCGACCTGGGTTGCGGGCAGGTTGGGTTCGCGCACATCGCCGCGCAGGATCGTGACGAGCGCCGAGGGCTCATCGACGCCAGCGGAGAAAACGCCGCGCGGGCGATGATACTTGAACGATCGCGCAACGAGCGAGACGCCGTTGGCCAGCAGTGCCGATGCGAGTGTGTCGCCCGGATGGCCCACAAGCGACTTGCCGTCGAAGCTGAAGCGGATTGTGCGAGAACGGTCGATACGACCACCGGACGTCATGCGTTGCTGCGTCATCACATCGCCTCCCGTGCAAAGGCAACGGAGGAGATTTCGTGAGTCAGTGTGTCGCGCGTCACGACCAGATGCGATCGGCAGCCGCCGGCATGCTGCCAGTATTCGCGGTGGTTTCCGGCCGGATTGGCGCGGTCATACACATATGCTTCCCAGGCCGCGCTGTCGGTCGAGGCCGGATCCGGCCGTTTCCGGGTAGCGTCGCCCTGATAGGTGAACTCGGCCTGGTCGCGCGGGCCGCAATAGGGGCAGGCAATCAGCATTTTCAGTGCAGCCTCGGCGTCGCTCCGACGCCCTTTTCGTCAATCAGCATGCCGCGCTTGAACCGGTCGAGCGTGAAGGCGGCGTTGAGGGAGTGCGGTTCGTCGCGGGCGATCGTCCAGGCAAAGCACCAGCCTGACGCCGGTGTCGCCTTGAAGCCGCCGTAGCACCAGCCGCTGTTGAGATACATTCCCGGCAGCGGCCCGGTGGTGATGATGGGCGAGCCATCCATCGACATGTCCATGATGCCGCCCCACGAGCGCAACAGCCTCACGCGCGAAAAGCCGGGGAACATGGCAACGAACTCGCTGGCCACGTCCTCGACGATCGGCAGATTGCCGCGTTGCGCGTAGGAATTGTATCCGTCGATGTCGCCGCCGAACACGAGCCCGCCCTTGTCCGACTGCGAGGCATAGAGATGGCCCGCGCCGAACGTCACGACAGTGTGCAGAACCGGCTTCAGCGATTCCGAAACGAAGGCCTGCAGCACGTGGCTCTCGATCGGCAGGTCGTCGATGCCTGCGAGCTTCATCACGCGCCCGGTCGAGCCCGCGACGGCGACCGCGACCTTCTTCGCCCTGATCTCGCCACGGCTCGTGGTAACGCCGACGATCCTTTCGCCTTCGCGCAGGAAGCCGGTGACTTCGCAATTCTCGACAATGTCGACTCCGCGCCGGTCGGCGGCGCGCGCATAGCCCCAGGCGACAGCGTCGTGCCGGGCGGTGCCGGCACGGGGCTGCATTAGTCCTCCGACGATCGGGAAGCGAGCCGACGGCGAGACGTCGAGGCCGGGCACCAGCCTTGCGACGTTCTTTGCGCCGACGATCAGCTCCGCGTCGATGCCTTCATGGCGCATCGCATTGCCGCGCCGTGCGAAATCGTCGAGTTGCGAAGGCGTATGCGCTAGGTTGAGGATGCCGCGCTGGGAAAACATCACGTTGTAGTTGAGATCGTGGGAGAGATTCTCCCACAGCTTCATGGAATGCTCATAGAAGCGAGAGTTCTGCGGCAGCATGTAGTTCGAGCGCACGATCGTCGTGTTGCGGCCGATATTGCCGGAGCCGAGCCAGCCCTTCTCAAGCACCGCGACATTGCTGATCCCATGCTCGCGGGCGAGGTAGTAGGCCGTTGCAAGACCATGGCCGCCACCACCGACGACGATGACGTCGTATTCGGGCTTGGGGTCCGGCTTGCGCCATGCGGGCTTCCAGTCGCGGTTGCCGGACAATGCGTTCCGGAGGAGCGAAAAAGCGGAATATTCTGCCATGATTCCCAGCCGACTTTGCTGGTTGAGCCTATAGCCCAGCGCGCCCGCGAAACGCAAACGATCCGTCACGATCTGTCGTGGTTTCGTCGCACCACGCTCGACGCTTGCTGGAGCAGACGCGCTCGCCTAACAATGACCGCCCCGGCAACCGGACCATCGCCTCGCATGAAGCTGCAAGCCATCCTGTTCCTGCGCGTCATATTGCTTGTGCTTCTTGCCATGCCGGGCGTGGCGTTTTCGCAGGCCGGGCCAGATCATTCACCGATTTCGAGCGGCTCACCAGTTGGGCCGGAAGCTGTCGCCACGCTGCGCCAGAAGGTTGCGACGCTTGATCAACGCGCGGATCAATTGGACCGTGCGTTGCAGGGCAGTGGCGACGACGATGCCACGCTGGTCGAAATCATGACGTCGCTGGATCAGTTGAGGCACGAGGCGCGCGGGGTCGCCGCAGCATTACGGCCTCGGCTCGCATCCATCAATACGCGGCTCGACGAGATCGGGCCAGCCCGATCAGAGGGCGAACCGGCCGAGCCGATCGCGCTGGTGAGGGAACGTAACGACCTCAACAACGAGAAGGATCAGATCAACACGCTTCTGGGCGAAGCCGAGAACCTGGCATCGCGCGTCGAAGGCATGCTCGACGATGTCGTGCGGCAGCGACGCAGCCTGTTCTCGCAGACGCTGTATGAGCGCTACGACATATCGATGGCGCTGCGTGGCGAGGTGCTGGAAGATCTCGCCGCCGAGGCGCGCAAGCTCGGTATCGCGCTTTCGTCCTGGCTGACCTTCGTGGTCACCTACAAGTGGAGGGCGGTGTTGCTTGCGACGGCGTTCTCGTTGGCGGCGGCCGGCGTCTTGCTGGTCGGCGGCCGGCGGCTGTTCGCCAATCTCGTCTTTGCCGACCCGACACGGGAGAACCCGTCCTATCTCAGCCGGCTTTCCGTTGCCTTCTGGTCGACATTGCTGCCGTCTTTCTCGCTCGCAGTCTTCCTTGCCACGACCTATTTCTCCTACAGCCACTACGGGCTCCTGCGGCAGGACATCGCCGCGATGATGCTGACGCTCTTCAACGTCATCGCCATTGTCTATTTCGTCTATTCGCTGTCGAGTTCCGTGTTCTCGCCCGACCTGCCGAACTGGCGGCTCGTCCCTATTCGCTCAGGCGCCGCGCGGGTGCTGTTCTGGCTGACGATGCTGATGGCGATCGTCAACGGCCTCGACTTCGTCGCCAGCAAGATCAACCAGGTGATGGCTTCGCCGCTGTCGCTCACCGTCGCAAAGAGTCTCTGCGCCACGATCATCGTCGGCCTGCTCGTCGCGGCGATCGGGCTCGTGAAGCCCTATACGGATGAGGACGGCAGGCCGGTTGCCTGGAACCCGTTCCTGCGCGCAGCGCTCTACATTCTCGGTGGTGGCACGGTGGTCGTCGCATTGCTCGGCTATATCGGCCTGGCACGCTTCATCTCGCAGCAGATCGTCGTCACCGGCGCGATCCTCGTGACGATGTATCTGGGATTCCAGTCCGCCAGCGCAGTCTCCGAGATCGGCGCGTTCAAGAGAACCAAGCTCGGGCGCATTCTCGACGAACGGTTCAGTTTCGACGATGCGAGCGAAGACCAGATGGGTCTGGTGTTCAGCATCGGCATCAACCTCATCGTGCTTTGCATCGGCATCCCGCTGATCCTGTTGCAGTGGGGATTCCAATGGGGCGACATCGAGACCTGGATCTATGACGTCGCCACCGAGATCCGAATCGGATCGATCTCGATCTCGCTGGTCGGCATTCTCGTCGGCGTTGCGATCTTCCTGCTCGGCTTTTTCGGAACCCGCGTCTTCCAGCATTGGCTGGACAGCAAGGTCATGGCCCGCGGCCGCGTCGATGCCGGCCTGCGCAACTCCATCGGTACGGCGGTCGGCTACGCCGGCATCGCGCTTGCCGTGCTCGTCGGCATTTCGGCGGCGGGCATCGACCTTTCGAACCTCGCGCTCGTTGCCGGCGCACTCTCGCTCGGCATCGGTTTCGGACTGCAGAACATCGTCAACAACTTCGTTTCAGGTCTGATTTTGCTAGCGGAGCGGCCGTTCAAGGTCGGCGACTGGATCGTGGCGAGCGGCGTCGAGGGGACGGTGAAGAAGATCAGCGTCCGCGCGACGGAGGTGGAAACCTTCCGCCGCCAGACGGTCATCGTGCCCAACTCACTGCTGATCAATGCCTCTGTCGGCAACTGGACCCACCGCAACAAGCTCGGCCGCGTCGACATTGCGGTGGGTGTCGCCTACGACAACGACCCGAGACGGGTTCAGGAGATCCTCAGCGAAATCATCGCCGCGCAACCGGATGTGCTGAAGAATCCCGCGCCATGGGTGGCTTTCACCGGCTTTGGCAATTCGTCGCTCGACTTCGAGGCACGCGCCTTCCTCGCAGACGTGACCAACCAGCTCGGTTTCCAGAACGAGGTCCGTTTCCAGATCTACGAGCGCTTCAAGCTGGAGGGGATCGAGATCCCGTTCCCGCAGCAGGATCTCAACCTCAAATATGTTCCTTCAATCACGCTGGAGCGGGAACCGTCGCCGGAGGCGGCGCACGAAGCCGAGAGCAAGCCGCGACGACGCCGGGCGCCGGAGGCCTGATGCGTTTCAGGAAGTCGCGGCCCTTTTGGTCGATGTCGCAAACAAGCTTCGGTCCCGCCTTTGCCTCGCCCTATAGTCTGCCCGCAACATCATGTCGGAGTCGTGGGCAATGGCAGAATTTCCGGACAAGGCGAAGGTCGTCATCATTGGCCTTGGCGGCATCGTGGGCGCCTCGATCGCCCATCACCTGATCGAGCGCGGCTGGGACGACATCGTCGGCATCGACAAGTCCGGAATCCCGACAGACATCGGCTCGACCGCGCATGCGTCCGACTTCTGCTACACCACCAGCCATGACAACCTCTCGGTATGGACGACGCAGTACTCGATCGATTTCTACGAGAAGATGGGCCACTACGCCCGCATCGGTGGGCTGGAAGTCGCGCGCAAGGGCGACGAGACATGGATGGAGGAGATTCGGCGCAAGCTGACCTCGGCCAAGGCGTTTGGCACCCGCGCTCGCTATGTCGACGCCGCTGAAATCAAGCAGCTCTTCCCGCTGATCGAAGAAGACCAGGTCATGGGCGGAATGTTCGATCCCGATGCCGGCCTTGTCATTCCGCGCTCTCAGACCGTGGCCGGCAAACTCGTCGACCAAGGCGAAAAGACCGGCAAGCTGAGGGCCTTCGCCAACACCCCCGCTCAGTCGCTGATCGTCGAGAACGGCCACATCAAGGGCGTCGTAACGCATCGCGGGACGATCGAAGCCGAACACGTCATCGTCTGCGCCGGCCTCTGGGGGCGCCTGATTGCGGAGATGGTCGGAGAGGACCTGCCGGTGATGCCGGTCGACCATCCGCTGACGTTCTTCGGCCCCTATGACGAGTTCGCAGGGACCGGCAAGGAGATCGGCTACCCGCTTCTGCGCGACCAGGGCAATTCGGCCTACATGCGCGACACCGGCGATCCGAAGACAACCGAGGGCGGGCAGATCGAGTGGGGTTATTACGAGACCGACGAGCCACGGCTCTGCCATCCCCGCGAACTGCTCGAGAAGAATCAGGCGCGGCTGTCGCCTTCGCAGCGCGACCTCGACATGGAACAGATCATCGCTCCGCTCGAACGCGCGATCGAGCTGACGCCAATCCTCGGCGAACTCGGCTACAATGAAAGCCATTCCTTCAACGGCCTTCTGCAGGTGTCCGCGGCTGGCGGCCCGGCCTGCGGCGAAAGCCAGAAGGTGAGGGGGCTGTGGTATTGCGTCGCCATCTGGGTCAAGGACGGGCCGGGCTATGGCAAGCTGATCGCGGACTGGATGACCGACGGGCGCACTGGCATCGATCACGCCGGCATCGACTATGCGCGCTTCTACGCTCACCAACTCGAAGAAGGCTTCATCGAAGGGCGATGCCGCGAAGCAGCGCAGAAGATCTATTTCCCTGCGGTTCATCCACGCGAGCCCTACGCATCCGGGCGCAACGTCAAGCGCTCACCTTTCTATGAACGCGAGAAGGAGCTTGGTGGTCATTTCATGGAACTCGGCGGCTGGGAGCGCGCCCATGGCTATGCCGCCAACGATCATCTGCTGGAAAAATACGGCAATCGCATCCCGATGCGCGAGAACGAATGGGACAATCGCCATTTCTGGCGCGTGTCCAATGCCGAACATCTGGCGATGAGCGAAGATTGCGGCATCGTCAATCTGGGCCATTTCTACATGTTCGACGTCGAAGGTCCCGACCATGTGGCGCTGATGGAGTGGCTGTGTGCCGCGAAGATCGGCGGCGACGCCAATGTCGGCAAGGGCATCTACACGCATTTCCTCGATGACGAGGGCATGGTGCGCGCCGACCTGACGGTCATTCGCATGGCGGACCGCTGCCGCGTAATCGACGGCGCCGATGCCGGCCCTCGCGATTTCCACTACGTGAGGCGAGTGGCCGAGGACAAAGGCTTCGACGTCACCGTCACCGACGTTTCGGAAAGATTCGTCACGATAGGTATCTGGGGGCCGAATGCTCGTCAGACGTTGAAGAAGGTCGTCGCCGACCCCTCCGCGCTCGACCTGGAGAATTTCGCCTTCGCCGCCATCAAGCAGATCGAGATCGCCGGCAAGGCGGTCACTGCCTTTCGCATCTCCTATGTCGGCGAGCAGGGCTGGGAACTGCACATGCGCTACGAGGACGGGCTGGCAGTGTGGGACGCGCTGCGCGACACCGGCGTCATGGCGTTCGGCGTCGAGACCTATGCCAACTCGCGCCGGATGGAAAAGAGCCTGCGGCTCCAGAACGCGGACCTGCTGACCGACTACAACCTGCTCGAGGCCGATCTGGCACGTCCGAAGGTCAAGGAGGCCGATTTCCGAGGCAAGCAGAAACATCTCGAATACCGGGCGCGCGAGCATCAGCCGGCAATGTTGTGCACACTCGTGATGACCGACAATGTCGATGCCAAGGGCGTTGCCCGGTATCCAGTCGGCATGATGCCGGTCCTCGACCCGGAGACTGGCGAGACGCTCGTCGATGCGCTTGGCCGGCGCTCATACACGACATCCGTTGCCTATGGTCCGACACTCGGGCGCAACATCGCGCTCGCCTATCTTCCATGGAGCTACTGCCAGGAAGGACGCAAGTTGTCCGTGGAATATTTCGGAGACGTATTTCCGGTTGAAGTCGCCGCTGTTGGCTACAAGCCGTTGTACGATCCGGAAAGCTTGAAACCGCGCAGTTGAGCTTCAGCGCAGTCGCGGAAATGTGATGGGAAAGGCCCGGTATCGCCGGGCCTTCTTCTTTTCAACGCTTTGTCTTCACGTATCCTGCTTGCATGACACGTCGATGGCAACCTTACCTTGTGTTGCAGGCCTGCCTGATCCTCGCCCTGGCGAGCGGCGCGCCCCGGACGGCCAGCGCCGAAATCGTTGACGTGGAACTGATCCTCGCCGTGGATGTCTCGCTTTCGATGTCGCCGCAGGAACTGGCGACCCAGCGTGACGGCTACGCGGCGGCATTGAAGAGCGAGCCTGTCGTTCAGGCGATCCTTGACGGCGTCCATGGCAAGATCGCCATCGCCTATGTCGAATGGGCCGGCAGCGGGGTCCAGAAGGTCATCGTTCCTTGGACGATCATAGACAGTGCTACGGCGGCGCAGGCGGTCGCCGAGCAACTGACCCTCCATCCACCGAGCAGTGCCCGTCGCACATCGATCGCCGCAGCACTTACTTTCGCCGCAGACATGTTCGCGGAAAGCCCGCATCGCGGCATGAAGAGGGTGGTCGACGTGTCAGGCGACGGTCCCAACAATCAGGGTGGGCTCGTGATCCCGGCGCGAGACGTGCTGGTGGAGCAGGGCATCACCGTCAACGGATTGCCGTTGATGACGCAGGGCGGATATTCCAGCGTCTACGACCTGCCCGACCTCGACCGTTACTACCAGCATTGCGTGATTGGTGGCCCCGGCGCATTCATGATTCCCGTAAACGACTGGTCCCAGTTCCCCGAGGCGGTTCGGCGCAAACTCGTGCTTGAACTCGCCCGCAATCCCCGGCCGCAACACGCAGCGGAGCATGTCGTGCCGATTCAGTTCTCCCCGCCGGCCGCCGATACGGATTGTGAGATCGGCGAAAAGATGTGGCGCAATCGATCCTGGATGTGGGACAACCGCTAGGCTGGCTCGGCGTACTGGATTGGAATCTCGGTGAGGCCAAAAAAGCCTCTGCGTGACGACTGTTCGGACAGTTTTGGCGCAGCGCGGAGGGGGAAGTGCGACCAAAGCCACTGCTCAGGAATCTGCTTTACTATTGCATCCATAACCTGCGCGCGCTTTTGCTCTCGCCGCCGCGACTGTTCGCGTCGATCATCGGCCTCATCAGCCTTGCGCTGGTCGCCCATGATATAGCGAAGCGCGCTGGTTGGATGGTCGCGGCAGCGATCATCATCGTGATTGCCGCATTGTTCCTGATGTTGGTAGCGACCGCCTTTCGGCGTTCGCGGGCAACGATCAAGGATCATGAACTGTTCTACGAGGCCTACGCGCCGCCCACCCAGGCAGACCAGGCACAGATTGAAAAGGCCGCCGCCTTTTTCGGCTCCAACGCGATCAACCCTGCCGATGCAGCGGCCGCCAGTGAAAGCGATCCGTTTTCTACCGTCGTGCTGCGCGATGGAATGGGGCAGGCCGTTGGCTTCGCGGACTACTATTGCTTCGACCGCGATGTGTTTGATCGCTACTGTAACGGTCGCATCAGCGTCACGGACATGTTCGCTGACAACTTCCTGTCTCACCCTGCGGCGAGAACTGCCCCGGTCCTCTACGTATCGACCATTTTTCGGTACGACTTCATCTCCGACCAGTCGTTTCGTGGGCGCTGCGAAACTGCACTGCTCGCCTGGAGCCTGGCGCGCCTGATACGGGAGGTGCAGGAGGTGCCGCCCGAAGGCCTGACGATCTATTCCTATGGAGACAGCCCGGAAGGCAGCGCCACGCTGCGCCACTTCCGCTTCAACGATTCCGGCCGCACCGACCCAAAGGGCAACCCGCTGCTGGTTCTGGAAAATGTGCGACGAGAGCAGTTGGACACGATGTTGGCGAAATATGGCTTTCTGGGCAATCAGTGCAATTTCACCATCAGGAAGCCATATCGACTGCCGGGATAGCGGCGCTATGCCGCCATGGGCTGCTTGCGGTCGACGCGCTCCTGCTGCGGCGACCGCGCGTAAAGCTCGCGATAACATTTGGAGAAATGCGACGCGGACACGAAGCCGCAGGCGACGGCGACCTCGACGACGGGCAATGTCGACTGGATCAACAGGTGTCGGGCGCGATCGAGCCTGATCTCGAGGTAATAGCGTGCCGGCGACCGTCCCATCTCCTGGCGGAAAAGCCGTTCTATCTGGCGACGCGAAAGGCCGACATGATCGGCGATCTCGATCAGCGACAGGGGCTCGGCGAGATGCGCTTCCATCAGTTCGATGATGGTGAGAACCTTTGAGTTCTGGACGCCCAGACGCGCACGCAGTGGCAGGCGCTGGCGATCTGTCGGGCTGCGGACCCGGTCGGTCAGTACCTGCTCGCAGACGCGGTTGACGATGTTGTCGTCGAAGTCGTCGCCGATGAGCTTCAGCATCATGTCGAGAGCCGCAGTGCCGCCGGCACACGTGTAGATGTTCGCGTCGACCTCGAAGAGATCGGCATAGACATTGGCCTTGGGAAAGGCCTCCGCGAAGCCGGGCAGGTTTTCCCAATGAATGGCACAGCGTCGACCCGACAGAAGCCCGGCCTGGGCGAGCACATGCGCGCCGGTGCACAGGCCGCCGATCGCCACGCCGCGGTTGTACTCCTCCCGCAGCCAGGCGAAGACGGTCCTTTGGTTGTACTTCTCGATGTTGAGCCCCGAGCAGACGATCACCATCGACGGGCGATCGGGTCCCGCCATCTTGCGTCGTTCGTCTTCCAATGACGTGTCGACCGCGCATTCCACCCCGTTCGACCCACGCACGGGCCGGCCATCGGCGCTTGCCAGCCGCCAACGATAGGCATCGTAGCCGAGCATGCGATTTGCCGAGCGCAGCGGTTCGAGCGCGGTCGCAAAGGCGATCATCGTAAAGTCGGGAACGAGGAAGAAGACGATCGAGCGTTTGACGGGCTTTTGGGGGGTCACTTGTGCCTCCAGGGTATAAGCGGCCCGCAGACAGGTCATGTCGCGATCAGGAAACGCTCATCAGGAAAACGCATTGATGTCAACGGTATGTGCGAAAGAAATCTGACAAGTCACAGCGCCAAATCGCCGCCGGGCGATCGGCCGCACGTCCGGAGCCGGCACCACATTGCCGGCACGGTGAATGCGGCCATTTGTTTTGCACATTCGCGGTGAAAATGGCATCGCTATCATTCGGAACGGGAATCGTCATGCGCAGCCAAATATTGCAATCCGTCGCGGTCTGCCTGCTTCTTTTTTTCGGGCAAGCAGGTGCGGTTCAAGCTCAGGATGACGGCGGAGGGTTGGCTGAAGCGCTGAGCCAACTCCTGCGCGGTGGAAACGGATCCGGCGAGCCCGCAAGACGTGTTCCTTTCGGACAGGGAGAGATCCAGCTCTCGTTCGCGCCCCTGGTGAAGCAGACCGGTCCGGCCGTGGTCAATGTCTACGCTTCGCAGCAGGTTTCGAGCCGTTCACCGTTTTCGGGCGACCCGTTCTTCGAGCGCTTTTTCGGCCGGCAGCAGATGTCGCCGCGCGTGCGTTCCTCGCTTGGATCGGGCGTCATCGTCGATCCTTCGGGCTACGTGGTCACCAACTACCACGTGATCCGCGATGCCGACGAAGTGCGTGTGGCAACGCAGGACGGTCGCGAATACACGAGCGAAATACTACTCAAGGATGAGTCGCTCGATCTGGCGGTTTTGCGTATCGAAGGTCCCGAGCCCTTCCCGAGCGCCCAGCTCGGAGATTCTGACGCGCTCGAGGTCGGCGATCTCGTGCTCGCGATCGGCAACCCGTTCGGGGTCGGCCAGACGACCACCAGCGGCATCATCTCGGCGCTGGCGCGCACCCATGTCGGCGTCAATGATTTCGGTTTCTTCATCCAGACCGATGCGGCCATCAATCCGGGCAACTCAGGCGGCGCGCTGATCAACATGGTCGGCGAGGTCATCGGCATCAACACCGCCATATTCAGCCAGAGCGGCGGCTCCATCGGCATCGGTTTCGCAATCCCGTCCAACATCGTGCGCGCCGTCGTCGAGGCCGCGAAAAGTGGTCTCGACTTCTTCGAGCGTCCCTTCGTCGGCGCGACATTCGAGAATGTCACGGCGCAGATGGCCGAGGCGCTCGGCATGGACCGTCCCGCAGGTGCCTTGATCCAGTCCGTCGTGCCGGAGGGGCCTGCCGCCAATGCCGGCCTGCGGCCCGGCGATGTCGTGCTCGCAATGAACGGCTCCCTGATCGAACATCCCGATGCGCTCGGCTATCGACTGGCGACCCAGACCATCGGCAGCGTCTCCACGCTGACCGTGCTTAGTCAGGGCCGCGAGCGCGAGATCGAGATAGAACTGGTGCGCGCGCCCGAGGGGGAATCGACGGCAGAGGTCACCATAGACGGACGGAGCCCGTTTGCCGGCGCCAAGGTAGCCGCACTGTCGCCGCGCCTCGCGCAGCAACTCGGCATGCGCGCCGAAACCGGTGGTGTCGCTGTGCTCGATGTGGCGCGCAATTCGCCGGCGGCAGGCTTCGGCTTGCGCCCGAACGACATCGTGCGCGAGGTCAATGGCGAAGAAATCGACACGCCGGAAAAGTTGCGCGACGTAGCGATGTCCAATTCGCGCTGGTGGCGTTTCACCGTCGAGCGCGATGGCCGTCTCATGAACCAGATCCTGCGGTACTGACGGTCGCGATGGCTGATCTGTTCCAGCCCGAGTCATCGCCGGCCGAGCAGCCCGGACGGCCGCTTGCCGACCGTCTGCGCCCGACGACGCTCGGGCAGGTGGTCGGGCAGGAACATTTGACCGGAGACGACGGCGTCCTGACACGCATGATCCGTTCCGGCTCGCTTGGTTCGATGATCTTCTGGGGACCGCCCGGCACGGGCAAAACCACGGTCGCCAGGCTTCTTGCTGGCGAAACTGGCCTGGCATTCGAGCAAATCTCGGCGATTTTCTCAGGCGTTGCCGATCTCAAGAAGGTATTCGAGACCGCACGGATGCGCCGCGCGAACGCCCGCCAGACGCTGCTTTTCGTAGACGAGATCCATCGCTTCAATCGCGCGCAGCAGGATTCCTTCCTTCCGGTGATGGAGGACGGCACGGTCATTCTCGTCGGGGCGACCACGGAAAATCCATCGTTCGAACTGAACGCGGCGCTTCTTTCGCGTGCCCGCGTCTTGACGTTTCGTTCCCTGGAACCCGAAAGCGTCGCGGCATTGTTGGAACGCGCCGAGACAGAGGAAGGCAAGGATCTGCCCCTCGACGACGAAGCGCGTGCCGTTCTGGTTCGCATGGCCGATGGCGATGGGCGTGCGGCCCTGACGCTGGCGGAAGAAGCATGGCGTGCAGCGGGGCCGGGCGAGGTTTTCGATGCCGAGGCGATCCAGCGCATCGTCCAGCGCCGCGCGCCGATATACGACAAGAGCCAGGACGGTCACTACAATCTGATCTCGGCCTTGCACAAGGCGGTTCGCGGATCCGACCCCGATGCCGCGCTCTACTATCTGGCGCGCATGTTCGATGCCGGCGAGGACCCGCTCTATCTGGGACGCCGGCTCGTGCGCATGGCGGTCGAAGACATCGGGCTCGCGGATCCGCAAGCGCTGGTCATCACCAATGCAGCCAAGGACGCGTACGACTACCTCGGCTCGCCCGAGGGGGAACTGGCGCTGGCGCAGGCATGCGTCTATCTGGCGACTGCGCCGAAGTCGAACGCCGTCTACACCGCGTTCAAGGCGGCGATGCGCACGGCAAAGGAGCACGGCTCGCTGGCTCCGCCGCGGCATATCCTGAACGCGCCCACCAAGCTGATGAAGCAGGAGGGGTACGGATCGGGCTATCGCTATGACCACGACGAGCCCGACGCGTTCTCCGGCCAGGACTATTTCCCCGAGGCCCTCGGCAGGCAGAAATTCTATGATCCGCCGGATCGCGGTTTCGAACGCGAGATCAGGAAGCGGCTCGATTGGTGGGCGAAGCTGAGGCGCGAGAGGGAAGGGGGCTAGCCATGTATCATCTCTTGCTCGTGGCCGCGGGTGGCGCGATCGGAGCGAGCCTTCGGCATCTTGCCGGCATGGCCGCCTTCCGGCTGCTGGGACCCGGCTTTCCCTGGGCGACTGTCTTCGTCAACGTCGTGGGCTCGTTTGCCATGGGACTGTTCATCGAGATCCTGTCACGCCGCTTCGACGGCTCCAACGAGTTGCGGCTCTTCATTGCGACCGGGCTGCTTGGCGGGTTCACCACCTTTTCCGCGTTCTCACTCGATTTCGCCGTGCTTTACGAGCGCGGCGCCCTTGGGCAGGCCTTCGGCTATGCGGCCGGCAGTGTCGTGGTGTCGATTGCCGCGTTGTTCGTCGGATTGTGGGTCGCAAGAAGCATTGCCTGATGCTATCTGGCTGCGGCGAGAGAAAGTACATCAAGAATGTCAGGCGTCGAACAGATCAAGGTTGAACCAGGCGAGTCGGGCATGCGCCTCGATCGCTGGTTCAAGATTCACTATCCGGGATTGGGCTTCGGCCACCTGCAGAAGCTGCTTCGCTCGGGGCAGGTGCGGGTGGACGGCGGGCGCGCCAAGGCGGACACGCGCATCGAGCCCGGCCAGATGGTCCGGGTGCCGCCGCTTGGCGTCGACCGCAAGGGCGACCAGCCGCTGACGGCGCGCACGATCCGCAACCAGGGCGACGGCGACGTCCTGTCGAAGATGATCCTGTATGAAGATCCTGCGGTCTTCGTCTTCAACAAGCCTTCTGGACTCGCCGTGCAGGGCGGGTCGGGCGTCTCTCGCCATGTCGACGACATGCTGGAAGCATTCCGCAACAAGAAGGGCGAGAAGCCGCGCCTCGTCCACCGCCTCGACCGCGACACCTCCGGTGCGCTCGTTGTCGCCCGCAGCAGGCTGGCCGCGATGAAGCTTGCGGAGTCTTTTCGCGGGCGTGACGCGCGCAAGACCTACTGGGCACTCGTCAAGGGCGTTCCGAAGAAGCATGAGGATCGAATTTCCACCTGGCTGGTGAAGGAACAGACGTTCGATGGCGACCGCATGCGCGTTGCCAAGCATGGCGAGGACGGCGCCGACCATGCCATTTCCCACTATCGCGTGGTCGAGCAGGCGGGCCAAAGGATGTCGTGGCTGGAGATGGAGCCACATACAGGCCGAACGCACCAGCTTCGCGTGCACGCCGCCCATATCGGCTGCCCTATCATCGGCGATCCGAAATATTTCGAGGCTGACCAGAACTGGGATTTTCCCGGCGGGCTCCAGAACCGGCTTCACCTGCACGCCAGACGTATCGTGATCCCCAATCCCAATGGCGGAATGATCGACGTGACCGCGCCACTGCCTCCGCACATGCGGCAGAGCTGGAACCTGCTGGGCTTCGACGAGCAGAGCGCGGAAGAAGACAAGTGACAGCGTCGACGGGCATGGTGCAGGCGCGGCCGGCGATCGACGCCTTCGCGGCCGCCCTAATGGTCCTGCTGACACTGTCATGGGGCCTCAACCAGGTGGCGGTGAAGCTCGCGAATGTCGGCTACAACCCGGTCTTTTCCGTGCTGCTGCGCTCCGCCGTGGGCGGTGTCCTCGTCTGGATCTGGTGCCGCTACCGCGGCATCGCATTGTTCGAGCGCGACGGAACCCTTTTGCCGGGCATCGCGGCGGGCGTTCTGTTCGGGATCGAATTCGCGCTGATCTTCGTCGGGCTCGACTACACGACCGCGGCGCGCGGCACGCTGATGGTCAACACGATGCCGTTCTGGGTGCTGTTGGGCGCGCACTTCACGCTCGGGGAACGGATTTCGTTGCGAAAATTCTGGGGACTGGCACTCGCGTTCGGTGGTGTGGTTCTGGTGTTTTCCGACGAACTCAGCCTGCCTGGCCCCGACGCTCTGCTGGGTGACGTCATGTGCCTGATCGCCGGCATTCTCTGGGCGTTGACGACGTTGATCATCAAGGGCTCGCGCCTGTCTTCGGCCAGCGCCGAGAAGACGCTGCTCTACCAGCTCGGCGTATCGGCGCTGTTCCTTGTGCCATTCGTGCCGTTGGCCGGACCCGTGTTGCGCGACGTCAATGCAATGGCGACGTGGTCGCTCGTCTTCCAGTCGGTCTACATCGTCGCGGTGACCTATGTGCTATGGTTCTGGCTGATGCGCCGCTATCCGGCTGCCGGCTTGTCCAGTTTTGCCTTTCTGACGCCTGCTTTCGGTGTTCTCAGTGGCGGCCTGCTGTTGAACGAGCCGCTATCAATGCGCATCTTCGTGGCGCTGGCCCTCATCGCTATCGGGCTGGCGGTGGTCAACAGGCCCGTACGGCGCACATTGCCGGGCTGACCGGAATACGACAAACCCAGGACCAGACGATGCGCGACCTCCTCAACGATCTCGAAGCGGGCCACTTCCTATCCGATCCGGATCCCGTTCGCAGGGCGCAGATCCAGATGCGCCAGCCACTCCCGAAGCGCTTCTACAAGGCCGCAACGGTGGCCGAGACACCCGAGGGCCACTCCGTGCAACTGGACGGCAAGCCGATACGCACGCCGGGCAGGGCACAGCTCCTGCTGCCGACAGGCGCTGCGGCAGCGCTCGTCGCAGGCGAATTCGAAGCCCAGAAAGACACGATCGATCCGGTCACGATGCCCGTCCTTCGACTGGCCAACACCGCCATCGACGGCGTTGCGAGCGATATGCAGGCCGTACTCGAAGACGTGATGCGGTTTTCGTCGTCGGACATGCTCTGCTATCGCGCGGATTCGCCGGATGCCCTCGTCTCGCGTCAGGCAGAAGCGTGGGACCCGGTGCTCGACTGGGCGCACGCGACGCTCGGCGCGCGATTCTTCCTTGCCGAAGGCGTCATGCATGTCGAGCAGCCGCGCGAGGCGATCGCGGCCGTCGGCCTCTGGCTGCGGCAGCGGGAAGAACCGTTCCGCCTGTCTGCCATCCATCTCATGACGACGCTGACGGGGTCGGCGTTGATCGCATTGGCGACGGAAGCGCGGGCAATCGATCCCGATACCGCGTGGACGGCCGCCCATGTCGATGAGGACTGGACGATCGAGCACTGGGGCGAAGACGCCGAAGCAAGCCTGCGCCGCGCGTTGCGGCGGCGAGACTTCGACGCCGCGGTGGCACTCGCCCGTTCAGTGGACGCAACGGCCTGAGGCCTAATAGAATAGACCTCACGCACTGAGTGAAACCAGCAAAGAAGGGCCGGCGCGTTTCCGCGCCGGCCCTATTTCATTTCGATCGTCTCGGAAGGATCAGACCGAATAGTACATGTCGTACTCGACCGGGTGCGGCGTCATTTCGAAGCGCATCACCTCAGCCATCTTCAGCTCGATGTAGGCGTCGATCTGGTCGTCGTCGAACACGCCACCAGCCTTGAGGAAGCCGCGGTCCTTGTCGAGGCTCTGCAGGGCTTCGCGCAGCGAGCCGCAGACGGTCGGGATCTTCTTCAGTTCCTTTGCCGGCAGGTCGTAGAGATCCTTGTCCATGGCCTGGCCCGGATGGATCTTGTTCTTGATGCCGTCGAGACCGGCCATCAGCATCGCGGCAAAGCCGAGATACGGGTTTGCCGTCGGGTCGGGGAAGCGAACCTCGACGCGCTTGGCCTTCGGGTTGGAGCCGAAGGGAATGCGGCACGACGCCGAGCGGTTGCGGGCCGAGTAGGCCAGCAGCACGGGGGCTTCGTAGCCCGGCACGAGGCGCTTGTACGAGTTGGTCGACGGGTTGGTAAAGGCGTTCAGGGCCTTCGCATGCTTGATGATGCCGCCGATGTAGAACAGGCACGCTTCGGAAAGCCCTGCATATTCATTGCCTGCAAAGGTCGGCTTGCCGTCTTTCCAGATCGACTGGTGGACGTGCATGCCTGAGCCGTTGTCGCCGAAGATCGGCTTCGGCATGAAGGTTGCCGTCTTGCCATAGGCATTGGCGACCTGGTGCACGACATACTTGTAGATCTGCATCTTGTCGGCGTTGCGCACGAGCGTGTCGAACTTGATGCCGAGTTCGTGCTGAGCTGCAGCCACCTCGTGGTGGTGCTTTTCCACGACGACGCCCATCTCCGACAGGACCGTCAACATCTCCGAGCGCATGTCCTGGCAGGAATCGACCGGCGGAACCGGGAAGTAGCCGCCCTTGACGCGCGGACGATGGCCGAGGTTGCCGGTCTCGTAATCGGTGTCGTCGTTGGACGGCAGTTCGGTCGAATCGAGCTTGAAGCCGGTGTTGTATGGATCGGCCTTGTACTTGACGTCGTCGAAGACGAAGAATTCCGCCTCGGGACCGACGAAGATCGTATCGCCAATGCCTTCCGACTTCATATAGGCCTCGGCCTTCTTGGCCGTGCCGCGCGGATCGCGATTGTAGGACTCACCAGAGACCGGATCGAGAATGTCGCAGACGACGACCATCGTGGACTGCGCGAAAAACGGATCCATGTGAGCCGTCTCGGTGTCCGGCATCAGCACCATGTCGGACTCGTTGATCGCCTTCCAGCCGCCGATGGAGGAGCCATCGAACATGACGCCGTCAGCGAACATGTCCTCGTCGACGGCCACGACGTCCATCGTGACGTGCTGCAGCTTGCCCTTGGGGTCAGTGAAGCGCAGGTCGACGAACTTAACGTCGTTGTCCTTGATCTGCTTCATGATGTCGTTTGCTGTCGTCATTTGCTGTTTCCCTGTGATGACGTTTCAGAAAAGGGTTTTTGGACGGCGTGCGTCCCTCAGATGGCCTCGACGCCGGTTTCGCCCGTGCGGATGCGGACGACTTCTTCGACGCTCGAGACAAAGATCTTGCCGTCGCCGATGCGTCCGGTCTGGGCCGCCTTGCGGATCGCCTCGATGGCTGCTTCGACGCTTTCGTCGGCCAGCACCACCTCGATCTTCACTTTCGGGAGGAAATCCACGACATATTCGGCGCCGCGATAGAGTTCCGTATGGCCCTTCTGACGACCGAAACCTTTCGCCTCCGTGACGGTGATGCCTTGGAGCCCGACTTCCTGAAGGGCTTCCTTCACCTCGTCGAGCTTGAACGGTTTGATGATCGCCTCGATCTTTTTCATGCGATGGTGGCCTCCGGTAGGATAAAGACGGGTAGAACGGTCCCGCTTCGCGAAAATGCAAGCATGAAGCGTGCCAAGTTCGTGCCACGACACCGTTTGCGGGGTCAAGCGAACATGACGCAGGGCAAATCGATGATTGTGCGCCTTGCCTCGGGTTATGCCGCCAAGGTCGTCTGCGACATCGGTTGCGGACATAGTGGAGGTTGATGAATTTTTATGCAACGTGCATATGATTGGGGCACACCGATCGAACTTTTGACGCCGGAGGAAATGGCGCGGGCCGACCTGCTTGCAATTGGCGGCGTGGACGGCGGCGGCTATCGGCTGATGTGCAACGCCGGCCTTGCGGTCGGGCGCGAACCTGTAACCCGCTATCCGCAAGCGACAGCATTCGACGTCCTGTGTGGGCCCGGCAATAATGGCGGCGATGGCTATGTCGTTGCAAGACTGCTGCACGAATGGGGCAGCCTCGTTAGGGTCTGGACGGACGGTGCGCCGCGCGCCGCGACTGATGCCGCGCTGGCTGCCGCAGATTGCCCGGTGACCGTTGCTCCGCTTGCCGATTTCGTGCCCTCGCCTGGGGCCGTCGTCGTCGATGCGCTCTACGGCGCTGGACTGACGCGGGCCCTGGACGGCGCTGCCTTGCAAGCGGCAAGAGCCTGCAATGCCGCCGGCTGCACCGTGGTATCGGTCGACCTCCCGTCGGGCGTATCGGGCGCCAGTGGCGTCTCGCTTGGCGACGCGTTTGCGGCGCTACTGACCGTGACGTTCTTCCGCAGGAAGCCCGGCCATATGCTTGAGCCAGGGCGTCGCCTCTGCGGCGAGACGATCGTTGCCGATATCGGCATCGAGGGCGGTGTGCTCGATGTCGTCAAGCCGCTGGCCTTCGTCAATTCTCCCCTCAGTTGGCGCCACTCGTTTCCAAGGCCCGATCCCGACCAGCATAAATATTCGCGTGGCCACGTCGCCGTCTTCTCCGGTGGCATGATTTCGACCGGCGCAGCGCGTCTTGCAGCCATGGCTGCTGCGCGCATCGGGGCAGGGGCGGTGACCATTTATTCACCTGCCGCCGCCATCGCCACGAATGCGGCCCATCTGACGTCGATCATGCTGCGCAAGATCGACGACGCGTCCGAACTGCGTGCGGCTCTCGCAGCGCGCGCACCCGATGCGTTCGTGCTCGGACCTGGCTTCGGGCTCGGCAGGCCTGTGCGCGAGACGGTGCTCTCATTGCTTCGCGGCACCCAAAAGGGCGTATTGGTGCTGGATGCCGATGGGCTCAGCGCATTCCGCGACGAGCCTGAAGGGCTCTTCGAAGACGCGCGGCGCTCGCGCATGGGACTGGTACTGACGCCGCACGAGGGTGAGTTCGCGCGTCTGTTTCCCGATCTCGCCTGCAGTGACACGCTTTCAAAGCTCGACAAGGCGCGCGAAGCGGCCAATCGCGCGGGAAGCGTCGTGGTCTACAAGGGTCCCGACACGGTTATTGCCGCCCCGGATGGCCGCGCGGCGATCAATGCCAACGGTTCACCCTATCTTGCGACGGCGGGTTCCGGCGATGTCCTGGCTGGCATGATCGCGGGACTTTGCGCACAGAATATGCCCGCGTTCGATGCAGCATGTGTCGCCGTGTGGATCCACGCCGAAGCTGCCTTACGCTTCGGCCCCGGGCTGATCGCCGAGGACCTTCCGGGCATGCTGCCACCCTTGCTTGGGGAGTTGCTAGCCGACTAACTCCTGGAGTGCGATGGCTCCTTGGGGAGCGCGCACCTTACCTTCATGGATGATGTAGGCGAACACGTCGCGCGGCGTCTTCTCGACCTTAGCATCGGGGTCGGCGCGCGGCAGGCTGTCGGGCACGCCGCCCGCAGCCCATGTCTGCATGCATCTCGCCCAGCTATCGAGATCGTCCTGTGCATAGGCAGTCGGAATGTCGTCGCTGCCGCGCTGCAGCCGCGCATAGACGAAGTCGGCCGTCACGTCCGCGATCTCGGGATAGTCGGCATGATGCGCGTAGCAGATCGCCATGCGGTATTTCCGCGCGAGTGCGACGAAGCCTGCATCGACGAAGGTCGGGTGCCGCACTTCGAGCACGTGGCGCAGCGTCAGGCCGGCATGCTTTTCCGGCAGCAGCTTCAGAAACCCTTCGAAATCCTCGGGATCGAACTTCTTGGTGTTAGCGAACTGCCAGCAGATCGGTCCCAGCTTCGGGCCGAGTTCTTCCAGCCCCTGGGCGAAGAACTTTGCCATTGATTCCCCTGCCTCGGCCAGCACCTTGCGGTTGGTGACGAAACGGTTGCCCTTGATCGAAAAGACAAAATCGTCCGGCGTCTCCTCGTTCCATTTGGCGTAGGTGGCCGGTTTGAACCCTGAATAGTAGGTGCCGTTGACCTCGATCGTCCTGACCTGGCGCGAGGCGTATTCGAGCTGCTTCTTCTTCGACAGCTTGTCGGGATAGAACGTGCCCTCCCAAGGCTCGAAGGTCCAGCCGCCCATGCCGGCGCGGATCGTTCCGGAAGTCACGATTTGCTCCTCCAAATTAGTGGAATGCCCTATCGGCCGCGCTGTTTCCTGCGCACTCCAATGTAAGATTTGATGCATAGGCTGGATGACAGATCAATGTGGTGGATGGAACAGAAATATTCGGGAAAATATACACGCCTTTCTGCATAAGTTGTGGTCTATCGCAATAAAATAGCGTCTCAAACCACTTTTTATGCTTGAGGCCATACATGACGACAATCGACGGCGTTGCGCGCTTGATAAAATCGCGAATTAAGGTTGCTCTCCTCTCGAATAAGAATCTGTAGTATGTTTTTCGACTGACCCTAATTTCTGGAACTCTAGTCCAATCAGCATACAGCCACTTATTTATAGATGGCGAGGGGAGAGGGAATAGCTCTATTGATGCCACGTCACTATCAGGACCACACCATTCATCGCGCTGGAATGCATTGAGATCTTTGATAGGAATACCGAGTGCATTCCGGTATAGTTTTATAAGGCCCTGCCACGTATTCTGACGTCGATAGCCGGCTGTGCAGAATAGCTGCGGCATGCCTATGCGGGAATGGTATTCACGAATATCTGCCAGTCGAGGACGGCCAAGCGCCTCCCACGCATTTAGTCGTTTTGCTACCTCTTCGAGAGAGTTTCCGCCTCCTTCCTCCATCCCTATAAAGACTATTCTAGGCTTAGCGCTGCCATAGCCAAGAAAATTGAACGAGAAATCCTGAATAAGTTCGTCGTCTAGCACGTTGACTACTCCGCCGCCTCGCGCTTGCCGGGAGGCCTTCTCTCCAGAAGTTCCCTCAGAAATTGCCCGGTATGGCTGCGGGGTTCGTCGACGACGTCTTCCGGCGTCCCCGAAGCAACGAGTTCGCCGCCGCCGTCGCCTCCGTCAGGACCAAGGTCGAGCAACCAGTCGGCGGTCTTGATCACCTCGAGATTGTGCTCGATGACGACCACGGTGTTGCCCTGCTCGACGAGTTCATGCAGCACTTCGAGCAGTTTGGCGACGTCGTGGAAGTGCAGGCCGGTCGTCGGCTCATCAAGGATGTATAGCGTCTTGCCCGTCGCCTTGCGCGACAGTTCCTTGGCGAGCTTGATGCGCTGCGCCTCGCCGCCCGAAAGCGTGGTCGCCTGCTGTCCGACCTTGATGTAGCCCAGCCCCACCTTGGCCAGCGTCGCCAGCTTGTCGCGCACGCCCGGCACCGCGGCGAAGAAGTCGACGCCTTCCTCGACCGTCATGTCGAGCACGTCGGCGATCGACTTGCCCTTGAACAACACTTCCAGCGTCTCGCGGTTGTAGCGCTTGCCGTGGCAGACGTCACAGGTGACGTAGACGTCCGGCAGGAAGTGCATCTCGATCTTGATGACGCCGTCGCCCTGGCATGCCTCGCAGCGCCCGCCCTTGACGTTGAAGGAGAAACGGCCCGGCTGGTAGCCGCGCGCCTTGGCCTCCGGCAGACCGGCGAACCAGTCGCGGATCGGCGTGAAGGCGCCCGTGTAGGTCGCGGGATTGGAACGCGGCGTGCGGCCGATCGGGCTCTGGTCGATGTCGATGACCTTGTCGAGGAACTCGAGCCCCTCGATGCGGTCATGGTCGGCCGGGTGCTCGCGCGATCCCATGATGCGGCGCGAGGCGGCTTTGAACAGCGTCTCGATCAGGAAGGTCGACTTGCCGCCGCCCGAAACGCCGGTGACACAGGTGAACGTGCCGAGCGGAATTTCGGCGGTGACGTTCTTCAGGTTGTTGCCGCGCGCGCCGACTACCTTGATGCGCTTGCCCTTCTTGCCTTTGCGCCGCTCTGAGGGGACGGGAATGCCCATCGCGCCCGAAAGATATTGCCCGGTCAGCGAGTTGGGGTTGGCCATCACTTCGGCGGGCGTGCCCTGGGCGATGACCTTGCCGCCATGAATGCCGGCCGCCGGTCCGATGTCGACGACGTAGTCGGCGGTCAGCACGGCGTCCTCGTCGTGCTCGACCACGATGACCGTATTGCCGAGGTCGCGAAGATGCTTGAGCGTATCGAGCAAGCGGGCATTGTCACGCTGGTGCAGGCCGATCGACGGCTCGTCCAGCACGTAGAGCACGCCGGTCAGGCCGGAGCCGATCTGCGAGGCGAGGCGGATGCGCTGGCTCTCGCCACCAGACAGCGTGCCCGAATTGCGCGACAGCGTCAGATAGTCGAGGCCGACATCATTGAGGAAGCGCAGGCGCTCGCGGATCTCCTTGAAGATGCGCGCGGCGATCTCGTTCTGCTTGTCGGAGAGCTTGCCGGGCAGTTCGTTGAACCACGCATCCGCCTTGCGGATGGACATGCCTGTCACTTCGCCTATGTGCAAGCCAGCGATCTTGACCGCCAGTGCCTCCGGCTTGAGCCGATAGCCATTACAGGCCGGGCAGGGGGTGGCTGACATGAAGCGCTCGATCTCCTCGCGCATCCAGGCCGACTCCGTCTCTTTCCAGCGGCGCTCCAGATTGGGGATCACGCCCTCGAAAGTCTTGGTCGTCTTGTAGGCTCGCAGCCCATCGTCATAGGCGAATTCGATCTTGCGATCGCCGGTGCCACGGAGGATCGCATCCTTGCCTTCGTCCGGCAGATCGCGCCAGCGGTCGCCAACCTTGAAGCCATACGCCTTGCCCAGCGCTTCCAGCGTCTGAAGATAGTAGGGCGATGTGGATTTCGCCCACGGCGCCACGGCGCCCTGGCGCAGCGAAACATGCTCCTCGGGAACCACCAGGAACGGATCGATGGCGCGTTGCGTGCCGAGACCATCGCAGGCTGGGCACGCGCCGAACGGATTGTTGAACGAAAACAGTCGTGGCTCGATCTCGGGAATCGTGAAGCCGGACACCGGGCAGGCGAATTTCTCCGAGAACAGGATGCGCTCGTGCGTCTCGTTCTTCGACTTGTTGACCGCATCCGCGCCCGTCTGGCTGGCATCGAGCGGCTTGTCGGCGAATTCGGCGACGGCGATGCCTTCGGCGAGCTTGAGCGCCGTCTCGAGCGAGTCGGCCAGGCGGGCAGACAGGTCAGGACGCACCACGACACGGTCGACCACCACGTCGATGTCGTGCTTGTATTTCTTGTCCAGCGTCGGAACGTCTCCGATCTCGTAGAAGGTGCCGTCGATCTTGACGCGCTGGAACCCCTTCTTCTGGAGCTCGGCCAGTTCCTTGCGGTACTCGCCCTTGCGGCCGCGCACGATCGGCGCGGTGATGTAAAGCCGCGTCCCTTCCTCGAGCGCGAGAACGCGGTCGACCATCTGCGATACCGTCTGGCTCTCGATCGGCAGTCCGGTGGCCGGCGAATACGGAATGCCGGCGCGCGCGAAGAGCAGGCGCATGTAGTCGTAGATTTCAGTGACCGTGCCGACGGTGGAGCGCGGGTTCTTCGATGTGGTCTTCTGCTCGATGGAAATGGCCGGCGAAAGCCCGTCGATCTGGTCGACATCCGGCTTCTGCATCATTTCGAGAAACTGGCGCGCATAGGCCGACAGGCTCTCGACATAGCGACGCTGGCCTTCGGCATAGATGGTATCGAATGCAAGCGACGACTTGCCGGACCCCGAGAGCCCGGTCATCACGATCAGCCTGTCGCGCGGAAGGTCGAGATCGACGTTCTTGAGATTGTGCTCGCGCGCGCCGCGAATGGAAATGAATTTGTGGTCCGCCATGACCCTGTCGCCGCCTTGCATTGAAATGGCCGGCGCTTTGCCGGCCCTGAGCCTATATGGTGGTCGGGTCGCCATCCGTCGAGGCGGCCGCGTTCATGAAAACCAGCGATCGGTTTTCACGCATTCCAGCAATCAGGGCAAGCGCAAAGAACAGAGTGCGAACGACTTCCTGACATCGTGCTGGCAGGAGGGCGGTCGGGGTCGTCACGAATTGTTTCGCCGGGCACCTTTCCATTGACGCAGCGGAGGGCAGGGAGCACATTGTTACGGTGCAGTTGACGCTCGCGTCGTAGATCGTCCACACGCGCCCATGCGGCGGTGGAAACACTTCGTAGCTTGAGCATGCCTGCACTGAACGCAACCGGAAAGGAGGGAGGCATGACTCCACCCGACCAACTTGGCAGGCTCCTCGCTTGAAGGAGCCGCGGCGACGTTCGGACCGATCTAGAGGTGCCGCTGACATCGTCGATATCACCTCACAATCTGGCATATGGTCGGATCATCGGGCGTGACCCGAGACGCATCCGAAAACAGCCGGGCGCTTTGGCCCGACGGGAAACCATGAGTTTCCGTTGCCCTGCCCACCTCCGTGGTGGCAGGGCATTTGTCTGTGCCTCGAGCCCGGCGCTGCCACCCTGGACTTGCAAATGCTCCGGTTTGACGCTAGAACAAAAAGCGAACGCCATCGTCCATATTATTTGTGGACGACGCCCGGCGACAAGTCGACGGACAGCGCATGAATGCCGGGGTTCGGATAGTGTGCCGGCGACATCATTCAAGGTTTAGGACGAGCGCAGGAGAGTTTCATGGCCGGTAGTGTCAACAAGGTCATTCTGGTGGGCAATCTCGGGGCCGATCCCGAGATCCGTCGTTTGAATTCCGGCGATCCGGTCGTCAACCTGCGCATCGCCACATCCGAAACGTGGCGCGACAAGGGAAGCGGTGAACGCCGAGAGAAGACCGAATGGCATAACGTCGTGATATTCAACGACAATCTCGCCAAGGTTGCCGAGCAATATTTGAAGAAGGGCGCCAAGGTTTACATTGAGGGCCAGCTGCAGACCCGCAAATGGCAGGATCAGACCGGTCAGGACAAATACACCACGGAAGTGGTGTTGCAGAAATTCCGCGGCGAGTTGCAGATGCTTGACTCGCGCGGCGAAGGCGGCGGCGGCCAGGTTGGCTACCAGGGCGGCGGGCGAGGTTCGGACTTCGGGCAGTCAGGCCCGAGCGACGATCGTGGCCGCGGCAGCAGCGGTGGGGGTGGTGGCGGCTTTTCGCGCGACCTCGATGACGAGATCCCCTTCTAAGGCGACGACCAGCCTATGTGCCTTCTGTGCGGGGATGCCGGCGCGACGCGTCACGGAATCGCTATCACCGAGCGCCCCGCGCATCGTCTGGGCGGCTTGTGGTGGAGAGGGTCGTTCGAAGACGCCGCGGCGTCGGCCCTGCATCCGCTCATTGAAACCGTGAAGGACTTTTCCGCGGCCCGCGATACGGTCTGGAAGAGTCCGATCGTCGGTCTGTCGCGCAACCAGAGCAAAGATGGCTTCGACTATTTTGTCGGCATCGCCGTCGAAGAATCGGATGCGTTGCCTTCAGGGTTTCAACGGCTGAATGTCCCGGAGACGACGTTTGCAAGTTCGTGGCACGGTCGCGAAGACGGTGATGTCGTAAGCCATTACGGTGCTATGCTCGAATGGTTGAAGCTGCAGGGACACTCCGTTGATGCAAGCTTCTGCAGTCAACGCGAAGAATATCCTCACGATGTCGATCTAACGCAGGCTCCCACGCTGCGGCTGATGCTGCCGGTCCGCATGGTTCAGAACGCCGGGGCCACTACAAGGGCCATCATTTCTGAACGTATGTAAAAGAATGTTTCGTGCCACGTGCCAAAGTGACCGCGAAGCCTGATTTTGTCTCCATCTTCGTCACATTCTCGGCAGGTTGAGCGGCGAGTCTCCCGCCTGAACCTGCGGCATGCAAGCCCTCAGGTCTCCGACCAAATCGGGTTTCGAAGAGGAATGATGATGACTATCAAAGGGACGTTTCTAGCCGGGATTTCATCGCTGGCCATCGCATTTGGCGCATCGCTCGGCATCGCAGTTGCCCAGGACGCAGCGCCATCTCCGCAGACGCAAGCCCCTGCAGAGGCGGCGCAGATCGATGAAGGCAAACTGCAATCATTCGCAGTGGCCTTCCTGGAAGTGACAAAGGTCACACAGTCCTACCAGCCGCAGATCGAGGCGGCCGCGACTCCGGAGGATCAGCAGCGTCTCCAGCAGGAGGCCGGTGAACGCATGATCCAGGCGGTAAGCGACTCGGACGACATCACGGTCGACGAATACAACCAGATCATCCAGGCGGCGCAGGCCGATCCTGAACTCGCTCAGCGTATCAATACGCATATCAGCGAGGCAGCAGAGGGCCAGCAGCGCGCGCCGCAGCAGCCTGCCACGGAATAGCCTATCCCTGCTTGTCCCGGCCGCATTCTCTGCGGCCGGGACACAGTCAGGCTGCGATGAGCGCCTTGATCCCGTCAGCGACGAACTGCACGGCCAGCGCGGCGAGAATGACGCCCAATAGCCGCGTAAGGATCGACCGGCCCGTTTCCCCCAGGAAGCCGTCTATGCGCTCTGCCGCGACGAAGGTCAGCCACGTCAGGACGATGCACGCCGCAATGATAGCGACGAGCGTGATGCTCCCAGCAAGCCCCGGAAACGACCCTGAAATGAGTACCGTGGCCGAGATCGCGCCGGGACCGGCAATCAGTGGAATGGCGAGTGGAAACGCTGCGATGTTGCGGATGTGGTCGCGGGTAATCGCCTTGTCCGCGCTCTTTTCCTTGCGCTCCTGGCGACGCTCGAAGATCATCTCGAAGGCGATGTAGAACAGCAGCAATCCGCCAGCCACGCGGAATGCGGGCAGGGTGATGCCGAAGACCGACAGGATCACGGTTCCCGCAACGGCGAAAACCGCCATCACCACGAAACCGATGGCCGAGGCGCGCAGCGCGACCTGCATCCTTTCGCCACGGTTCATGCCGCCCGTCAGCGCGAGGAAAAGCGGCGCCAGCCCGGGCGGATCGATCGTCACGAGGATCGTGACGAATGCGTTGAATATCATCTCGAAGTTCGGCACGGGCATCCCTCCTTGCACCTCGCCGATAGCCAATTTGCTGTTCTAGTGCCTTTCACCGGCGAATGGAAATGGCATCCAGACGGGCAGCGATTCGCTCCATGCGGTGGTTTTTTGCCGCCATATCGGAGCCTCATCGACCGCACCTGTGCAAAATGACATTGCCATACCCGTAACATACTGAAAACATGCGAGAAAACGGCTCTGGAAAATCCGGTTGCCGATTTGGAAATCCGCAGACGCTTCCTATATAAGGAGCATGTGATTCCTTAGCATGATCGTGATCCCCATTGAGTGACCTGACCACGCCGCGCGGCCCGCAGGACCTGCCTGAAGGCATCGAGCCGATCTCCATCATCGAGGAGATGCAGCGCTCCTATCTTGACTACGCCATGAGCGTGATCGTGAGCCGCGCTCTGCCCGATGTCCGCGACGGTTTGAAGCCCGTGCACCGCCGGATCCTGTTTGCCTCGCATGAGAGCGGCTATCACTGGAACCGCAAATACGTGAAGTCGGCGCGCCCGGTCGCCGACGTGATGGGTAAGTATCACCCGCACGGCGACGCCTCGATCTATGACGCGCTCGTGCGCATGGCGCAGCACTGGTCGATGCGCGTGCAGCTCATTGACGGGCAGGGCAATTATGGCTCCATCGATGGCGATCCCCCTGCGGCGATGCGCTATACCGAGGCCCGCCTCACCAAGGTCGCCCACGAAATCCTCGAGGATATCGACAAGGATACCGTCGATTTCCAGGACACCTATGACGGGTCGGGGAGCGAGCCGAAGGTGTTGCCGGCCAGGTTCCCCAACCTCCTGGTCAACGGGTCGGGCGGCATCGCGGTCGGCATGGCGACCAACATCCCGCCCCACAACCTTTCCGAGGTGGTGGACGGTTGCGTGGCGCTGATCGAAAATCCGGCGATCGAGCTGCCGGAGCTGATGGAGATCATTCCCGGTCCCGATTTCCCCACGGGCGGCATCGTTCTCGGCCGGTCCGGCATCTACAATGCCTATTCGACCGGCCGTGGCTCGATCATCATGCGCGGGCGCGTGCATGTCGAGCCGATCCGCAACGAGCGCGAGGCCATCATCGTCACCGAAGTTCCCTATCAGGTGAACAAGGCGTCGATGATCGAGAAGATGGCGGAACTCGTGCGCGACAAGCGCATCGAGGGCATCTCCGACATCCGCGACGAAAGCGACAGGCAAGGCTATCGCGTCGTCATCGAACTCAAGCGCGATGCTAATTCCGACGTCATCCTGAACCAGCTCTACCGCTATACGCCGCTGCAAACCTCTTTCGGCGCCAATGTCGTGGCGCTGAACGGTGGCAAGCCGGAAGTGCTGACGCTGATCGACATGCTGCGCGCCTTCGTGACCTTCCGCGAGGAAGTCGTCAGCCGGCGCACGAAATTCCTGCTGCGCAAGGCGCGCGACCGCGCGCATGTGCTGGTGGGCCTGGCGATCGCTGTCGCCAATATCGACGAGATCATACGGCTGATCCGCCAGGCACCCGATCCGCAGACCGCGCGCGAGCAGTTGATGGAGCGCCGGTGGCCGGCGGCCGATGTCGAGGCGCTGATCCTTCTGATCGACGATCCGCGCCACCGGATCAACGAGGATGGCACCTACAACCTCTCCGAGGAGCAGGCGCGGGCCATTCTCGAACTGCGTCTGCAGCGCCTGACGGCGCTTGGCCGCGACGAGATCGCCGACGAGCTGAACACGATCGGCGCGGAGATCAGCGACTATCTCGACATTCTTTCGTCGCGCGCCCGCATCCAGCAGATCGTCAAGGACGAGCTGATCGCCGTCCGCGACGAGTTCGGCACCCCGCGGCGCACCGAACTCGCCGATGGCGGCGCGGACATGGATGACGAGGACCTGATCCAGCGCGAAGACATGGTCGTTACGGTCACGCATGAGGGCTACATCAAGCGTGTGCCGCTTTCGATCTACCGGTCCCAGGCCCGCGGTGGCAAGGGGCGTTCGGGCATGGCGACGAAGGACGAGGATTTCGTCACACGGCTGTTCGTCGCGAACACCCACACGCCGATCCTGTTCTTCTCTTCGCGCGGCATCGTCTACAAGGAGAAGGTGTGGCGGCTGCCGATCGGCACGCCGCAATCGCGCGGCAAGTTCCTGCGAAACATCCTGTCGCTCGACGAGGGCGACCGCATCACCGCCATCCTGCCGCTTCCGGAGGACGAAGATAGCTGGAGCGAGCTGGACGTGATGTTCGCAACCACACGAGGCACGGTGCGGCGCAACAAGCTGTCGGATTTCGTCGACGTCAAACGCAATGGCAAGATCGCCATGAAGCTCGACGAGGGCGACGCCATCCTGAATGTGCAGACCTGCACGGAAAATGACGACGTGTTGCTGACGGCCGATACCGGCCAATGCATCCGGTTCCCCGTCACGGACGTGAGGGTGTTTGCGGGCCGCAACTCCGTCGGTGTGCGCGGCATCTCGCTTGGCGACAGCGACCGGGCGATTTCCATGACGATTCTCGAGCATGTCGAGGCAGACGCTGCCGAACGCGCGGCGTATCTCAGGCGCGCGATGGCGGAACGCCGTGCTGCCATGGCCGATCTGGCGGAAGGGGACGACGATCTCGCGTTGACTAACGAGGAAGTCGTCGAGGAGACTGACCTGAACGAGGAGCGGTACGAGTTTCTCAAGGAACACGAACAGTTCGTGCTGACCGTGACGCAACGCGGCTACGGCAAGCGCTCGTCTTCCTACGATTTCCGCGTGATAGGGCGTGGCGGCAAGGGTATCCGCGCGACCGACGTGTCCAAGAAGGATGAAATTGGCGGGCTTGTTGCCGCGTTCCCAGTCGGAAATGACGACCAGCTTATGCTGGTGTCTGACGGTGGGCAGGTCATACGCGTTCCGGTCGCCGGCATCCGGTTTGCAAGCCGCGCCACGAAGGGCGTCACCATTTTCAAGACGGCATCAGACGAGAAAGTGGTGTCGGTGGAGCGGATTTCCGAGCCTCAGTCTCCAGAGGAGATCGAGGAGGTAGCTGCGGACGGCGCGCAGGGAAGTACGCCGCCCGCTGCTCTGGAGGATTAGTATATCAGCCGATCGGGTAGCGCCGAACTCTCTGGCGCTGCCGCTCAAGCTTGGCATTCTGGGCTTCGTTGTGGATGCCGAAGGCGGTTGCGATGAGCATCGCCAGCGTCATGGTCGTAGCAAGCAGGTAGATCATCATTCTGTTCTCCTTCGTGCTGTAGTAACGAGCGAACTCGAAAATCGTTTCATTCGGTTGATTTTTAGCGATTCGGGTTGAACTGGCGGTGAGCGCCGCGTTCATCGTCGGTTCAATGTCGGGGATCCAGACCGAGGAACGTGCCATTGGCCAGAGCGTGGAATTGCCTTTGTCCCGGTGTGCGGCTAGAAGCGCTGGCATGACCCAGCGCACTGCCTTTTATGCCGGTTCCTTCGACCCGTTGACCAATGGCCATCTCGACGTTCTCAAGGGTGCGCTCAGCATCGCGGATGAAATCATCCTCGCGATCGGAGTTCAGGCTTCGAAGCAGCCGCTGTTCTCGTTCGAAGAGCGGGTGGCGCTGATCGATGAATGGGCGCGCACGGAACTTCGCGATGACGCGACCCGCCTTCGCACGGTTGCATTCAAAGGGCTTCTCGTGGATGCGGCGCGCCAGCACGGCGCCTCGATCCTCATTCGTGGACTGCGCGACGGCACCGATCTCGACTATGAGATGCAGATGGCCGGGATGAACGAGACGATGGCGCCCGAACTGCAGACGATTTTCCTTCCCGCCAGTCCTTCCGTGCGCACCATTACCGCCACACTTGTGCGCCAGATAGCCTCGATGGGCGGAAACATCCGCCCCTTCGTTCCCGACAATGTCGCCCAGGCGCTGGAAACGAAGTTCAATTCTTGAGAACCGGGAGTCTTTCCATGCAGTTTCTGAGGCTGGCCTCTTCAATGGTGGTTGCCGCTATCCTTTTCACGGGGGCGCCGGCGCTCGCCGCCGATCCGGAAAACACGATGATCATCGAACTGGAGGACGGTGAAGTGGTCGTCGCTCTCCGCCCCGACCTCGCTCCCAAGCATGTCGAGCAGATCAAAGCACTGGTGCGCGCTGGCGAATACGACAATGTCGCGTTCCACCGTGTCATCGAAGGCTTCATGGCGCAGACGGGAGACGTCCAGTTCGGCGACCTTGCCGATGGATACAACAGCCAGCGTGCGGGCACCGGCGGTTCGTCGCTGGGCAACGTCGAAGCGGAATTTTCTGAAACGCCCTTCGAGCGGGGCACGGTCGGGATGGCGCGCGCCCAGGATCCCAATTCTGCCAATTCGCAATTCTTCATCATGTTCGCACCCGGTTCATCGCTGAACGGCGGATATACCGTCATCGGCAATGTCGAGAGCGGAATGGAGTTCGTCGACGCCATCAAGCGCGGAGACCAGGCCAATAACGGTGTCGTCACCGATCCGGATCGCATGATCTCCGTGCGCATTCAGGCAGACGACTGAGACCAGAGACCCAACGATCAGGAAGGAAGCCTCATGGCCGAGATCAAAGACCCCGAAAACACGATCATCATGGAAACGACCAAGGGCAAGGTTGTCATTGAACTCCTGCCCGATCTCGCGCCCGGCCACGTGGCCCGCGTCAAGGAACTCGCCCGCGAGAAGTTCTATGACGGCATTGTCTTCCACCGTGTGATCGACGGCTTCATGGCGCAGACCGGAGATCCGACGGGAACCGGCATGGGCGGTTCGGACAAGCCTGACCTCAAGGCCGAGTTCTCCAATATGAGCCACGTGCGCGGAACCTGCTCGATGGCGCGTTCGCAAAACCCGAACTCGGCCAATTCGCAGTTCTTCATCTGCTTCGACGATGCCCCTTGGCTCAATCGCCAGTATTCGGCCTGGGGTCAGGTGATCGAGGGCATGGAGAACATCGACCAGATCAAGAAGGGTGAGCCCGTGCGCGACCCCGACTCGATCGTCACCATGCGTGTTGCCGCCGACGTCTGATCGTCGGACGCGGCACGGACGGAGCGCGCCGTGCGTGTCGATCTGTTTGATTTCGAACTTCCTGAGGAGCGTATCGCGGTTCGGCCTGCCGAGCCGCGACACGCCGCGCGCATGCTTGTGGTCGAGCCGCAACGGCGGCTGGAAGACAGGGTGGTGTTCGATCTGCCGCAGTTCGTGCGGCCCGGCGACGCGCTGGTTTTCAACGATACCAAGGTGATACCCGCACAACTGACCGGGTTGCGGCGGCGCGAGGACAGCGTTGCGCAGGTCGATGCGACACTGCACATGCGCGTGGCGCCCGACCGCTGGAAGGCGTTCATGCGGCCTGCCAAGCGGCTTGCAAAGGGCGATCGCATCCAGTTCGGCCATGATGGCGGCAATGCCTGCTTGCTGGGATCGCTGGACGCGACTGTCGCGGAGAAAGGTGAGGCGGGCGAAGTCACGCTCGCCTTCGACCTCTCCGGACCGGCACTCGACGAGGCATTGCACGCCGTCGGCAAGATCCCGCTTCCGCCATACATCGCCGGCAAGCGGCCGGAGGATGAGCGGGACCGTAGCGACTACCAGACAATTTACGCGCGGGAGGAAGGCGCCGTGGCTGCTCCGACCGCCGGGCTGCATTTCACGCCGGAACTGATGGCGGCGCTCGATGCCATAGGGGTCGAGCGGCATTTCGTCACCCTGCATGTCGGCGCCGGCACCTTCCTGCCGGTTAAGGTCGACGATACGCAGCGGCACCGGATGCATGCCGAGATCGGCCATGTCGACGCTCGCACTGCATCGGCATTGAATGCAGTCAAGGCGCGAGGAGGGCGCATCGTCTCGATCGGCACGACGTCGCTGCGCCTGCTCGAAAGCGCGGCGAGTGTGGACGGCACGATCAATGCGTGGTCTGGCGCCACCGACATTTTCATCACCCCCGGCTACAGCTTCCGCACTGCCGACATTCTGATGACCAACTTCCACCTGCCGCGTTCGACCTTGTTCATGCTGGTCTCCGCGTTCTGCGGCCTGGAGACCATGCGGGCGGCCTATGCACATGCGATCGATCAGCGGTACCGCTTCTATTCGTATGGCGATTCAAGCCTGTTGTTCAGGAACACCAAGTGAGTGACGAATTCACCTTCAGGCTGCTCGCCACCGACGGTGGTGCGCGGCGCGGCGAGATCACTATGCCGCGTGGCACCGTGCGTACGCCTGCCTTCATGCCGGTGGGCACCGGCGGCACCGTCAAGGCAATGTACATGGACCAGGTACGCGACCTGGGCGCCGACATCGTGCTTGGCAATACCTATCACCTGATGCTCAGACCGGGCGCGGAACGGGTCGCGAGGCTCGGCGGCCTGCATGATTTCGCCCGCTGGCCATGGCCGATCCTTACAGATTCCGGCGGCTTCCAGGTCATGTCTTTGTCGAAGCTTCGCAAGCTCAACGAGCAAGGCGTGACCTTTCGTTCGCATATTGACGGCGCGAAATACGAGATGTCGCCCGAACGCTCGATCGAAATCCAGGGCCTGCTGGATTCGGACATCCAGATGCAGCTCGACGAATGCGTTGCGCTGCCGGCGAAGGAAGTCGACATCGCGCGTGCGATGGAGATGTCGCTGCGATGGGCCGAGCGCTGCAAGGTCGCGTTCGGAGACCAGCCGGGCAAGGCGATGTTCGGCATCGTCCAGGGCGGCGACATTCCGGCGCTGCGGGAACGATCGGCACAGGCGCTCACGGAGATGGACCTCAAGGGCTATGCAGTTGGGGGATTAGCGGTGGGCGAGCCTCAGCAGGTGATGCTCGACATGCTGGAGGTGACCTGTCCCGTTCTGCCGCAGGCGAAGCCGCGATACCTCATGGGGGTCGGCACGCCGGACGACATTCTCAAATCGGTTGCCCGCGGCATCGACATGTTCGACTGCGTGATGCCGACGCGGGCCGGGCGCCACGGCCTGGCATATACGCGACGGGGCAAGATAAACCTGCGCAATGCGCGGCACGCGGATGACCCACGACCTCTCGACGAGGAAAGCGAGTGCCCCGCTGCGCGCGACTATTCGCGTGCGTACCTTCATCACCTCGTCAAGTCGGGCGAGTCGCTGGGCGCAATGCTGCTGACCTGGAACAACCTCGCCTATTATCAGGCACTGATGGCGGACATCCGGTCAGCCATTGAGGCAGGCTGCTTTGCCGGGCGAGCGCGAGAGATCAGTCAGGCGTGGGAAGACGGCGACCTGCCGGCGCGCTGAGCGATGCCTGTCCGGGCAGACGGCAAGCCGCCTGTTTCTTGGGCAGTGGGCGCGATTTTGTACGCGGACAGGGTTTCCCTGCCTGAATTCACTTGATTTTCTCCCGGCCACTCCATGTTATGGGGAGGAGAGGGAGTTTCCGCTTGGTAGCATTCGATGAGATGCGCCCGGAAGGAGCCGGGCTAAGACAACCATATTCGAGCTATGAATCCTGGCTGCAAACCCAGGATTCGTCGCGTCTTACAGAAAAGATGCGTGATGCCGAACATGTGTTTCGCCGCACCGGCATCACCTTTGCCGTCTATGGAGAGCAGGAAGCGGCGGAGCGGTTGATCCCGTTCGACATCGTGCCGCGCATCATTTCGGGCGCCGAGTGGCGCAGGCTCACGCAGGGCATCGAGCAGCGCGTCCAGGCGCTGAACGCATTTCTCGACGACATCTACCATCGCCAGGAGATACTCAGGGCAGGGCGCATTCCCCGCGAATTGATCGCCGGCAATGCGGCTTTCCTGCCGGAGATGATCGGTGTCCGCCCGCCGGCTGGCGTGTACACCCACATTATCGGCGTGGATATCGTGCGAACGGGCGAGAACGAGTTTTTCGTCCTCGAAGACAATGCGCGCACGCCATCGGGCGTCTCCTACATGATCGAGAACCGCGAGACGATGATGCAGCTCTTTCCAGAGCTGTTCCAGACGATCAAGGTGCGTCCGGTGGAGAACTATCCGCAGCTTCTGCGCCAGTCCCTGTCCCAGGTTGCGCCGCGCAGCACGAAAGGCACGCCAACCGTCGCGGTGCTCACCCCGGGCAGCTACAATTCGGCCTATTTCGAACACGCGTTTCTCGCCGACCAGATGGGCGTCGAGCTCGTGGAAGGCCAGGACCTTCGCGTTGTCGACGGTCACGTCGCCATGCGAACCACTCAGGGCTACAAGCAGATCGACGTGCTGTATCGGCGTGTCGATGACGATTTCCTCGATCCGTTGACCTTCAACCCGGATTCCGCCCTTGGCGTACCCGGCATCATGGACGTGTACCGCGCGGGCAACATCACCATCGCCAACGCCCCAGGCACGGGGATTGCCGACGACAAGGCAATCTATTCCTACATGCCCGAGATCATCGAGTTCTATACCGGCCGTAAGGCGATACTCGGCAACATCCCGACATGGCGCTGCTCTGAAGCCGATAGCCTCAAATACGTGCTCGAGCACCTCGACGAACTCGTGGTGAAGGAGGTCCATGGTTCGGGTGGTTATGGAATGCTGGTGGGGCCAACCTCATCAAAAAAGGAACACGAGACCTTCGCGGCCAAGCTCAAGTCCAAACCGACCAACTATATTGCCCAGCCTACCCTCGCACTCTCGACCTGCCCGATTCTGACCGAGCAGGGGCTCGCTCCACGGCATGTCGACCTGCGCCCATTCGTGCTTGTCTCCGATCGCATCCGCATCGTACCCGGCGGCCTGACACGCGTCGCGCTCAAGGAGGGGTCGCTGGTGGTCAATTCTTCGCAAGGCGGCGGTACGAAGGATACATGGGTGCTCGATGACTAGCGCGGAGGGCTGACGGATGCTCCTGGGCAGGACGGCCAATGGTCTCTACTGGATGAGCCGCTACATCGAGCGAGCCGAGAACATGGCGCGGCTCGTCGATGCCGGGCTGCGCCTGGCGCTGACGCGAACCGAGACGTCCGCCGACGAGTGGCATTCCGTCGTCGTAAGCGCTGGCGCGGAAAACGCCTTCGCTTCACGCCATCAGACCTATTCGGCCGACAATGTCGCAGATTTCCTTTTGCGCGACACCAGCAATCCGTCGAGCGTCCTGTCGTCGGTCGAGACCGCGCGGAGCAACGCCCGCATGGTGCGCACCGCCCTGACGCGCGAAGTATGGGAGAGCATCAATGACGCCTGGATGACGTGCCGGCGCATTCTTGCATCGCCGATCGACCAGCGCGAGCTTCCCAAGATCCTCGACGCAGTCAAGCGCGAGACCGCACTCATCCGGGGCGCATTGCACGGCACGATGCTTCGCAACGAGATTTTCGACTTCGCCCAGCTCGGGATCTATGTCGAGCGCGCCGACAACACCGCGCGCATCCTCGACGTGAAATATTACGTGCTCCTTCCGTCGGTCTCCTGGGTCGGGTCTTCGCTCGACAACTACCAGTGGGAGTCGATCCTGCGGTCGGTATCCGCCCACAGATCGTATCGCTGGGTCTATGAAGCCGACTACAAGCCGACAAACATAGCCGACTTCCTGATCCTGAACCGGCGCATGCCGCGCTCGCTGGCCTTCTGCTACCGGATGATCGCGGAAAGCCTGACCTTCCTTGCCGACGACTATGGCGAACGCCATGACTGCCACCAGACACTGGAGGAGATTCTCAGCAAGCTTCGGCCCGGCACCATCGACGCGGTTTTCGACATCGGCCTGCACGAGTTCCTCGGGGATTTCATCCACCGCAACAACACGCTCGGCGACGAGGTCGCGCAGAATTACCGGTTCTTCTGATGCGGCTGAAGATCTCGCACCGGACCCAATACTCCTACGATGCCCCTCTGGCCTATGCCTTGCAGCGGCTTCGCCTGACGCCTCAGAACGCCCGTGGCCAGACGGTCGCGTCATGGACAGTCGAGACGCGCGGCGCAAGCGAAGAGGTGCGCTTCTTCGATCATTTCGCCAATGATACGCGGCTAGTCAGCATCACCGGCGAAGCGAACGTGATTGAAGTGCTGGCGCAAGGTGAAGTCGACGTGCAAGACACGGCCGGCATCACCGGCGCGCATAGCGGCTTCGCGCCGCTTTGGCTGTTCAACCACGAAACGCCATTGACCGTGGCGGGCCCGTTGGTAAGCGAAATCGCACAAAACGTGCAGGGTGCCAGCGATGTCGAGAGCCTGCACGCGCTGTCGCACCTCATTCGCGAAAAGGTCGCCTATACCCTCGGCTCCACCGTGTCCACGACGGCGGCGGAGGATGCCGTCTTACGCGGCGAGGGGGTGTGCCAGGACCATTCCCACATTTTTCTCGCTGCTTCCCGCAAGCTGGGATATCCGGCCCGCTATGTCAGCGGCTATCTGATGCTGGACGCCTCGAAGGACCAGGTCGCAACCCATGCGTGGGCGGAAGCCTATGTGGCGGGACTGGGCTGGGTGGCATTCGACGTTTCCAACGGCATTTCGCCGGACGAGCGCTATGTCCGGCTCGCAACGGGCCGCGACTACCGCGATGCGATGCCGGTTTCCGGTATAAGACTGGGTCAGGCGCAGGAACAGCTTGAAGTTCACATCACAGTCGAGCAGTAATCCGCAACTCGGCAACTGCGGACACCTGATTCATGACCTATTGCGTCGGCCTCAAGATCGATCGCGGCCTGGTATTCATGTCGGACACCCGCACGAATGCCGGTATCGATTCGATCTCCACGTTCCGCAAAATGTATACGTGGGAGGTGCCGGGCGAGCGCGTCTTGGTGCTTCTCGCCGCAGGAAACCTGGCGACCACGCAAGCCGTGGTCAGCCTGCTCGACGAGCGTTCCAAGGCGCCTGAAGACCGTTCCCCGTCGATCCTCAAGACGCCATCGATGTACCAGTCGGCAAGGCTGGTCGGCAACACGGTCAAGGAGGTCATCTCCAGTTCGGCCCCCGTCGGGCAGAGCGCCGACGCATTCTCGGCGTCTTTCGTCTTTGGCGGACAGATCCGGGGTACGGAACCCCGCCTGTTCCTCGTCTATCCCGAAGGCAACTTCATCGAGGCCAGCGACGACACCCCGTTCTTCCAGATCGGCGAAACCAAGTATGGCAAGCCGATCCTGGTGCGCGCCTACGACAAGGCGATGACGTTTGCGGAAACGGCGAAACTGCTGATGGTGTCGTTCGATTCGACGGTTAAGTCGAACCTGTCCGTTGGCTTGCCGCTCGACATCCTTTTCTACGGCAGGGACGGTTTCAATGTCAGCTACCGAAAGCGGATCGGCCATGACGACGCCTACTATCGCGAGATTTCGGATGGCTGGTCCGACGCGCTGAAATCGGCGTTCAAGAGGCTGCCCGACTTCCAGCAGTGATCCTGCGAATGCGGGTTGCATCGAACGCCATCCACGGGCTTTCTTGCGCAAACCGCTGAACGCGGGTCCGCAGGGCGCAATCAATCCGGAGGATGGCCATGGACAATGAGGATTTTCGCGCCTGGTCGCGACGCGCCGCGGAGTGGGGGGCGGACTATCGCGCCAATCTGAGCGAACGCCCGGTTCGGGCCAGGACCGCCCCAGGCGAAATTGCCTCGGCAATCGCCTCCCATGCGCCGGAAAAGCCGGAGGCGATGGACGACATCTTTGCTGACTTCGAAGCGCATATCGTGCCCGGCATGACGCATTGGCAGCACCCGCGCTTCTTTGCCTATTTCCCCGCCAACGCCGCGCCGGTCTCGGTGGTCGCCGAGTACCTCGTCTCGGCGATGGCCGCGCAGTGCATGCTTTGGCAGACGTCGCCGGCCGCGACGGAACTCGAGACGAAGATGCTCGACTGGCTTCGCCAGGCTCTCGGCCTGCCCCAAGAGTTTCAGGGCGTCATCCAGGACTCCGCATCGTCTGCCACGCTCGCAGCCGTTTTGACGATGCGCGAACGTGCGCTCGAGTGGCGCGGCAACAAGGCAGGGCTGGCGGGTCAGGCCGCCGTGCGCGTCTATTCTTCGGATCAGGTCCACACCTCGATCGACCGCGCCATCTGGGTCTCGGGTATCGGTGACGACAATCTCGTGCGCGTGCCGGTCTCCGGTCCGCTGCGTTCCATGGACACGCAAGCGCTGGACGCAGCGATCCGCGCCGATCGCGAAGCAGGCCTTCTGCCAGCCGGCATCATCGCTTCGGTCGGCGGCACCAGCACTGGTGGCACGGACGACGTTGCCGCCGTTTGCGCGGTTGCCCGCGCGCATGGCCTGTATGTCCATGTCGACGCCGCCTGGGCAGGCTCCGCGATGATCTGCCCGGAATTCAGGCATTTCTGGGCCGGCGTGGGGGAGGCGGACTCCATCGTCTTCAATCCGCACAAGTGGCTCGGCGCCCAATTCGACTGCTCCGCGCACTTCCTGCGCGATCCCGACAGCCTGGTGAAGACCCTCGCGATCCAGCCCGAATTTCTCAAGACCCACGGCCGCGACGGCATCATCAACTATTCGGAGTGGTCTGTGCCGCTCGGCCGCCGTTTTCGCGCGCTGAAGATATGGTTCCTCCTGCGCGCCCATGGTCTCGAGGGTCTCCGCGCAATGATACGCAACCATGTGGCGTGGAGCCAGGAGCTGGCCGAGCGGGTCCGTGCCATGCCGGGCTTCGAGATTGTCACCGAACCGATGCTATCCCTGTTCTCGTTCCGGCATGTGCCCGAAAACGCCGATGATCTCGACGCCCACAACCTGGCGCTCGTTACCGCGATCAACGATGACGGCCGGATTTACCTCACCCAAACGCGGGTGGACGGAAAACTTGCGATCCGCTTCCAGGCCGGGCAATTCGAGACGACCCGCGAAGACGTTATGTCGGCGCTGGACGTGATCGTCGGCTGCGCACAAAGGCTGATGTCAAATCGATAAACAAAGAAGAGGCCCGTCGCACTGGACGGGCCTCGTTCAATTCAGTCAGGTTGGTTCAGCCGTAAGGCGAGTTGCACTGACGGCGTCCGCCATTATAGGGCTGGAACGTGTTGTCCGAGGCGCGGTACGACCGATAGCGGTTGTAGCACCACTCTTCATGCGCACCGCCGCGCGGCCGGTAGCGAACCGGGGGTTCCTGTCCGGCAATAGCCCCACCGATGATCGCACCGGCAATAAAGGCTGCCGGCGGGAACCAGAAACCGTCATGGCGACGATAGCCAGGCCTGTAGTCGCGGTAGCCGCGGTGTCCGCGCCAATGGCGAACCTGCGGTCCGTCACCGCGCCAGCGGCGGTCGTTGTCGGCCCAATTGTCGCGACGCGGCGGCCAGCCACGGCGAAGATTGCGGTCTTGGCTGTAGCGGTCATGCTGGACCAGCAGGGGCGACGCGTCGCTCCAGGCAGGCGCGGGCTTCGCAACCGGCATGGCAACAGCGGGCGCGGCGAATGGTACCGTGACCACCATCACTGCCGCGCAAACACTAGAAACGAACTTGAACATGCTTGTTCTCCTCGGTCGTCCGTCAGAAAGTCCCTTAACTTCTCATATTAACGGATCGGCAGGCGATTTGTTCCGCCCCTGCAAATATCCGAAATATACGTCTGCGACCATATCGCGATCTCTGGCCGTATTCTTGCGGAAATCGAAGAGGGGAGATCACCGATTGGTGAGCGCGCAGGGGCTCGAACCCTGGACCTACTGATTAAAAGTCAGTTGCTCTACCAGCTGAGCTACGCGCTCCCTCGCGGGCGTACGAAGCCGCCCGGAAAGTGCGGCGGAACATAGGGAGAGGCGGTTCGCCGGTCAACCGGAAAAAGCCCATGGCCGGCAAGGCATTGCGCGCGCAGCGACGCTTTGCCACAAATTGGTGATTGGAGGCGGGCTTGTGCAACGACTATACCGCTCGCGACATGCCTGAACCATCGAGACAATAGCGACCATGGCCATCGACATCGGCTATCTCAGCGCCGTGGGTGCTGGCGCCATTTCCTTCCTGTCGCCGTGCGTGCTGCCGCTGGTGCCCCCATACCTGTGCTATATGGCCGGGGTCTCTATGGATGATTTCCGTGGCACCCATTCGTTGCCGCCGCAAGATGGCGCGGCGGTGGTCTCTGCCCCGCCGGCCCGCATGGCGCTGATTACCGCGTCCGTCGCCTTCGTCCTTGGCTTTTCCAGCGTCTTCGTGGCGCTCGGCGCGGGAGCATCCAGCATTGGCGGTCTGCTGCGCGCCTACCAGCAGGAACTGGCGGTCGTGGCCGGCCTGCTCATCATTGCCATGGGGCTTAACTTCCTTGGCGTGATCCGCATCCCGCTGCTTTCGCGCGAGGCGCGTTTCCAGCCCGGTGGAAAGCCCGCCAGCGCCGCGGCCGCCTATGTCATGGGGCTTGCCTTCGCCTTCGGCTGGACACCATGCATCGGCCCGGTGCTCGGCCCCATCCTGACACTGGCGGGCGGGCGAGAGACGGTGGGCGAAGGCGCATTGCTGCTGGCTGCCTATTCGCTCGGTCTCGGCATTCCCTTCCTTCTGGCGGCGTTCTTTTCAGGTGCGTTCATGCGCTTTCTTGGCCGTTTCCGCGGACAGATGGGACGGATCGAGAAGCTGATGGGGGGACTGCTTGTGCTCGCCGGCGTGCTGTTTCTGACCGGCGGCATCCAGGCGGCATCGTTCTGGCTGCTGGAGACGTTTCCCGCACTCGGCATGCTCGGCTAGAGATTTCGCCGCGCCGGAAAGGTTGCAAGGATCACCCCACCCATGACGAGCGCGATGCCGGCAGCGTGGAAAGGCTCGAAGCGTTCGCCCAGCAGCAGTGCTGCAAGCACGACGCCGTAGGGCGGCAAGAGATACATGAAGACTCCGGCCAAAGGCGCGCCAAGCTGCCTGATTCCGTATTGGAAGGTCATGAAGGCCAGCAGCGATGCGAAGACGACGATGCCGGCAATGCCCGACCATGCCTGGGCCGTAATCGGCAGGCGCGCGCCCATGATCCATTCGACGGCGGCCGCAGGCAACAGCAGGCCGGCGCCCAGTGCCGCCAGCAAGCCCAGCATCGCGGCGTTTGATACCTGCTGAAGCTCTGGGCTGCGATAGAGGATAGAGTAACCTGCCCAGGCAAAGGCAGCCGCGACGAGGACGAGGTCGCCGACATTGAAGCTTAGAGAAAACAATGCCGCCGGATCGCCGCGCAGAACGATGGTCGCGACGCCCAGAAAGGCAATGACGGCGCCTGCGCCTTCGCGCAGCCTGACGGGTCGGCCGCGGAAAATGCCTTCAAGCACCAGGATGATGACCGGCGATGTTGTGTAGATCAGCGTCGCATTGGTGGCTGTCGTCCATTGCAGCCCGAAATAGACGCCGCCACCGCACACCCACATGGCCAGGAAGGCGAGCGCCAGCAGCAAGCCCCACCGCCGCTGTACAACCACGCGCAGCTTCATTCGCTCGGCATAGATAAACGGCGACAGCGCCGCCGCCACGGCCAGCCAGCGAATCAGGGCCAGCGTGAACGGCGAGACTTCGCTGACGACGCCACGACCGAAGACGAGATTGGTGGCGAAGAAAAGCGGCGCGACGAGCATGACGAGGTAGGCGAGCCGCTGGCGGCTTGAATTGTCGTTGGGCAAGAGGGGGAAATCCTCGGGAAAACGGATCAGCCCGCCCGCAATAGCCGCACCGCGTCGTCGCGGCCATAGAGATAGAGAAGAATTCTCAACGCCTCGCCGCGCTGGGAGCGCAATTCTGGATCGCGCTCCAGCACAAGGCGCGCATCGTCGCGGGCGATTTCCAGCAGATCGCCATGGCGCTCGAGGCGGGCGACACGGAACCCCGGTGTGCCGGACTGGCGGGTGCCCAGCAATTCGCCTTCGCCGCGCAGCTTCAGGTCCTCTTCCGAGATGCGAAAGCCATCCTCTGTCTCACGCAGCACTGAAAGGCGCTGCTTGGCCACGAGGCCCAGCGGTTCCTTATAGAGCAGCACGCAGGTCGAAGGCTTGTCGCCGCGACCCACGCGGCCACGAAGCTGGTGCAACTGCGCCAGACCGAAGCGCTCGGCATGCTCGATCACGATGATCGTGGCATCTGGCACGTCGACGCCCACCTCGACGACCGTGGTGCCGACCAGGATGCGGGTGTCGCCATCCTTGAAGGCCCGCATCGCCTCGTCCTTGTCGCGCCCGGCCATGCGCCCGTGAATGAGGCCGACGGCCGCACCGAAGATGCTCTTGAGCGATGCATGGCGATCCTCCGCCGACATCAGTTTGATTTCTTCGGACTCTTCGACCAGCGGGCAGATCCAGTAGATCTTCTGGCCTTCCTCGACTGCATTTCTGATGCGTTCGACCAGTTCTGCGAGCCGCTCGACGGGCAGGGTCACGGTGGTGATCGGCCGCCTGCCAGCCGGCTTTTCGGTCAGCCGGGATACGTCCATGTCGCCGAATGCCGTCAGCACCAGCGTTCGCGGAATCGGCGTCGCCGTCATGACGAGCATGTCGACCGCATCGCCCTTTGCGGAAATTGCCAGACGCTGGTGGACACCGAAGCGGTGCTGCTCGTCGATGATGGCAAGCGCCAGATCGTGGAAGACGACGCTCTCCTGGAACAGGGCATGGGTGCCCAGAAGGATATCGATGCCGCCGGAAGCGACGGCTGCGAGAATTTCGGCGCGTTCGCGACCCTTTTCCCGCCCGGTCAGGACAGCCGCCCGCAGCCCCGCTTTCGCGGCGAGAGGCGCGATGGTGGCAAGATGCTGGCGGGCAAGGATCTCCGTTGGCGCCATCAGGGCGGATTGTCCGCCAGCTTCGGCGGCGCGCGCCATCGCCAGCAGCGCGACAACGGTCTTGCCTGCACCGACGTCGCCCTGAAGCAGACGCAGCATGCGCTCTGGCGAGGCAAGGTCGGCATGGATCTCACGCAGGGCGTGTTCCTGCGAGCCCGTCAGCGAGTAGGGCAGGGCCTCGCGGATCTTCTGCTCTATGCGACCGTCGCCACGCAGCGGTCGACCGGCGGTGCGCCGCAGCCGCTTGCGAACCAGTGCCAGCGCGAGCTGGCCGGCGAGCAATTCGTCATAGGCCAGCCTGCGCCAGGACGCGCTGGCGGGGTCGATGTCGAGTGGGTCCGACGGCTCGTGCAGCCTGTGCAGCGCCATGCGCAGGGATGGAAAGGAGTGGCGCCGGGCGAGCTCGGGATCGAGCCACTCGCTCATGTCCGGCAGCCGTTCAACGGCGCCCAGTACAGCGCGGCGCAGGATTTTGCCCGACAGGCCGGCGGTCAACGGATAGACGGGTTCCATCGCCGGCAGGTCGCCGGCGCGGCTGAACGGGACCATGTGGTCCGGATGCACCATGGAGGCCCGACTGTTGAACCACTCCATGCGGCCGGAAATCAGCATCCGTTCGCCTTCCGGCAACGCCTTGGCCAGCCATTCCGCCCTGGCATGGAAGAAGGTCAGTGCGATGTCGCCCGAATCATCATGCGCAAAGACGCGGTACGGCGCCGATCTGTTGCCCCTTGGCGCCGGCTGATGCTGGTCGATGGTGACGTCGAGTGTCACGATCATGCCTTCCGGCGCATCCGCAATGCGATAGCGCTTGCTCCTGTCGATGACGGAATGCGGCAGGACGAAGGGCAGGTCACCGACCCGCACATCACGCCCGGTCGTGTCGAACGGCAGCACGTTGGCGATCAGGCCGACAAGTTTCGGGCCGACGCCGTCGAGGGTCGTTGCGGGGGCGAACAGCGGATCGAGCAGGGAGGGACGCATCGGCCGAGCTTATGTCGGCAGACCGGTTCCGGAAAGGCTGACAATGGCGCGCACAGTCGCTATATGCCGCTGTCATCCACAAAGGTTTTTTGAATGACTGGAACTACGCGGTCCAGCGCCGACCTCGACATTCGCCGCCGCAAGGTGCTTTTCCGTTCCTGGCATCGCGGCATGCGGGAGGTCGACCTGATCCTCGGCGCTTTCGCCGACGCCGAGATAGGGCGCCTGTCCGATGCCGAACTCGAAATATACGAAGCCCTGATGGCCGAACCAGACGCCGATATCCTCAAATGGGTAACTGGAGAGGCAGCCGTGCCGGCGCATCACGACACGGACATCTTCGCCCGGATCCTGTCATACCGCGGCAGCGCCAACGCCTGAGCAAGCCATGAGCCTGATCCCCCCCATTCGCATGCCGGCAAGCGGCCTTGTCACAATTGACGGCGTCACCGACGGCTATGAAGCCTTTGCGCTGGCGTCCATTGCGCAGAACCTCGGCGAAGAACCGCTGATCTTCGTCGCGCGCGATGGCCAGCGCCTGCCCCAGATCAGGGAAACGCTGGCCTTTGCCGCGCCCGGTCTGCCGGTGCTCGAAATGCCGGCCTGGGACTGCCTGCCCTACGACCGGGTTTCGCCCGGCTCCGATGCCGCCGCACGGCGACTGGATGCCATGGTGGCAATGGCAGCACTTCGCCTTGCGCCCCATCGTGCGGTGATCCTGGTGAGCGCCAATGCGCTGCTGCAACGGATGCCGCCCGCAGATGCGGTCTCCGCCCAGACCATCGTGGCGAAGCCGGGCAACCAGATCGACATGAACGAACTGGCTCTGCGGCTGGATACGGCTGGTTTCGAGCGCGTTCCTACTGTTCGCGACGTGGGGGAATTTGCCGTGCGCGGCGGCATTCTCGATATCTACGCCCCCGGCGACGATCCGCTGCGGCTGGACTTCTTCGGCGACACGCTGGAATCCGTGCGAGCCTTCGATGTGGCGTCGCAGCGCACCACCGGGCAGCGGCAGTCGTTCTCGCTGAAACCGATGAGCGAGGTTGCGCTTACTCCCGAGACGATCAGTCGTTTTCGCCGCGCCTATATCGAGGCTTTCGGTGCGCCGTCGCGCGACGATGCTCTCTATGCGGCGGTCAGCGAAGGTCGTCGGTTCGCCGGCATGGAGCACTGGCTGCCCATGTTCTACGAGCGGCTCGACACGATATTCGACTATCTGCCGGACGCGCCGGTAATATTCGATCATCTGGCGCGCGAGGCGCTCGGCGAGCGGTACGCGCTCATCGTCGATCACTACGAGGCACGTTCGAAGCAGCCGGCGGATGCTTTCGCGGATTCCGTGCCCTACAAGCCGGTCAAGCCGGAATTGCTGTACCTGTCGCCGGAAGAGGCCTCGGCGAACGCGGCGATCGGCCTCTCCGCTAATCTGACGCCATTCGATGTCCCGGAGACCAGCGATCGGGCGCTGCGCCATGCCGGCGCCCATGCCGGCCGGAGCTTTGCCGAGGAACGGGCTGATCCCAATACAAATGTGTTCGAACATGCTGTCCGTCACATCGCCGACCGACGGGCAGCGGGGCGGCGTGTCCTCGTCGCCGGCTGGAGCGAAGGATCGCTCGACCGGCTGACGCAAATTCTTGCAGAGCATGGGCTCGAAAATCTGAGCCGTGTGCAATCGCTGAAGGAAGCGGAAGCGCTCAAAGCGGGCCAGGCGGGGCTCGTCGTGCTGCCGCTCGAATCGGGGTTCGAGACGCCTGAAATCGTTGTGGTGGCCGAGCAGGACATTCTTGGCGACCGGCTTGTCAGGCGCACGAAGAAACGCAAGAAGGCATCTGATTTCATTGCGGAAGTTTCGGCTCTTTCTGCCGGAGATATCGTTGTCCACGCCGATCACGGGATCGGCCGGTTCATTGGCCTGCGCACGATCGAGGCAGCCGGCGCACCGCACGACTGCCTTGAGTTGCGCTACGCGGGCGACGACCGGCTCTTCCTGCCGGTGGAGAATATCGAGCTGCTGTCGCGCTATGGTTCGGACGCGGCGGAAACCGTTCTGGACAAGCTAGGCGGTGTCGCGTGGCAGTCGCGCAAGGCCAAGCTCAAGCGGCGCCTGCTCGAGATGGCAGGCCAGCTCATCAACATCGCTGCGGAGCGCCAGATGCGGCCGGCGCCGGTGCTGACGCCTCCGGATGGACTCTATGGCGAGTTCGCCGCCCGCTTTCCATATGACGAGACCGAGGACCAGCAGACGGCCATCGACGCGGTGGCGGACGATCTTGCGGCTGGCCGGCCTATGGACAGGCTCATCTGCGGCGACGTCGGCTTCGGCAAGACGGAGGTCGCGCTGCGCGCCGCCTTCCTGGCAGCCATGGAAGGCTTTCAGGTGGCTGTGGTCGTTCCGACGACGCTTCTCGCGCGCCAGCACTACCGCACGTTCAGCCAGCGCTTCTCGGGCCTGCCCGTAAAAGTGCGTCAGGCATCACGGCTCGTAACGGCCAAAGAACTGGCCGAGACGAAGAAAGGCATCACGGAAGGCACAGTTGATATCGTGGTCGGAACCCATGCGCTGCTCGGGACTGCTATCGGCTTCAAGAATCTCGGCCTCCTGATCATCGACGAGGAGCAGCATTTCGGCGTCAAGCACAAGGAGCGGCTGAAGGAGCTGAAGAGCGACGTGCATGTGCTGACCCTCTCGGCGACACCGATCCCGCGCACGCTGCAACTTGCGTTGACGGGCGTGCGCGAGCTCTCGCTCATCACCACCCCACCGGTTGACCGGATGGCAGTGCGTACGTTCATTTCGCCCTTCGACGCGCTGGTGGTTCGTGAGACGCTGCTGCGGGAGCGTTATCGCGGCGGCCAGAGCTTCTACGTTGTGCCGCGCATCGCCGATCTCGGTGACATCAAGCAGTTTCTCGACGAGCAGGTGCCCGAACTGAAGGTCGCCACCGCGCATGGCCAGATGCCGGCAAGCGAGCTCGACGACATCATGAACGCGTTCTACGACGGCCAGTACGATGTGCTCTTGTCGACGACGATCGTGGAGTCCGGCCTCGACATTCCAACCGCCAACACGTTGATCGTTCATCGCGCCGACATGTTCGGGTTGGCACAGCTTTATCAGCTTCGCGGGCGGGTGGGTCGATCGAAGCTGCGCGCTTATGCGCTGTTCACTCTCCCGGCAAAGAAGACGCTGACCCAGCTTGCGGAGCGTCGACTCAAGGTTCTCCAGTCCCTCGACACTCTCGGCGCAGGCTTCCAGCTTGCAAGCCACGATCTCGACATTCGCGGGGCGGGCAATCTGCTGGGCGAGGAGCAATCCGGCCATATCAAGGAGGTCGGTTTCGAACTCTACCAGCAGATGCTCGAGGAGGCGGTCGCGGAACTCAAGGGCGACGCAGAGGCGACAGACGGAAGCTGGTCACCGCAGATCACCATCGGCACGGCCGTGATGATCCCGGAGAGCTACGTGCCCGACCTGCAACTCAGGCTTGGTCTATATCGCCGCCTCGCGGAACTCGAGACGCCGGAAGAGATCGACGGTTTCGGCGCCGAACTCATCGACCGCTTCGGCTCACTGCCGGAAGAAGTCGACCATCTGCTCAAGATCGTCTTCATCAAGTCGCTGTGCCGCAAGGCCAATGTCGAGAAGCTGGATGCAGGCCCGAAAGGCGTGGTGCTGCACTTCCGAAACAAGGCGTTCCCCGAGCCGGCAGGACTGGTTCGGTTCATCGCCGAGCAGGGGTCGCTCGCCAAGATCAGGCCGGACCACAGTGTCGTGCTCATGCGCGACTGGGCGAGCGCTTCCAAGCGCCTCTCGGGTTCGGCGGTGGTGATGACCCAGTTGGCGAAGCTGGCGGAAAAGGCGGCCTGATGCGACGGCTCATCATCCCGGGCAAGGAAACGAAGCGACCGCAGAGTCGGGACCCATTGATCCGAAGATCATGGGGCGCGGCCCGGTCGTCGTGAAAATGCATGCCAGCGCAGTAGCGCGCAACCGGCCGACCGGCCGCGCTGCTCAATCGGTCCCGACTCTCCCTCGCTTTGCTCGGTCGGCCGGGATGACGGTGTCATCGATCTATCCCGCCTCGTCGCCGCTCTCGATTTCACCGCGCGCCTTGGCCGCTGCAATCTGCTTCAAGGCGTCGGCGATCACTTCGGCATCCTGAGCGCCCATGACGGCGTATTTGCTTTCGATCAGGAAGCACGGCACACCGCGCACACCCATCTGTGCGGCGGTCGCGATCTCCGCCTGGACGGAATCCGCATCCGCATTCGAAGCCAGCAATGCCGTGACAAGCGCGGAATCCATGCCGATCTCGTCGGCGACTTCGCCCAGGACAGCAGGATCGCTGATGTCACGGCCCTCCTCGAAATTCAACTCAAACAGACGACGCACGGCCTGGGTCTGCGCACCGGACGGCGATTGCGGCGAGCCCGCCCACCGGATCAGCCGATGCGCGTCAAGGGTGTTGGCGGCCTTCTCCATGGCGTCGAAATGAAAACGGATGCCTTCGACCTCGCCGATCGTGGCGACCTGTTCGTGAATGGCCTTGAGCTTTTCATCGCTGCCGAATTTCGCCAGCATGTAGTCGCGGCGGGGGAGGCCTTCCTTCGGTATCGAGGGGTCGAGCTGGTAGGGGCGCCACCGCAGCGCGACATCGACTCCGTCCACCAACGCGACCGCCCGTTCAAGGCGCTTCATGCCGATGAAGCACCAGGGGCAGACCACGTCGGATATCACATCGACCGATATGTGTTCGACTTCGCTCATCTTTGTCTCCATCACTCCGACGGCTCGTGCCACCATGTCTGGAACTGGGGGCCGTAAAGCGGGGTGGTCTCCGGACGTTGGATCTGCTTCCAGCGCGCGACCCAGCTATTCGTCAGCGGGTTATAGAGCGGCACCACATAGGCGCCACTCAGAAGGACACGATCATAGGCGCGCACGGCCGTGACAAAATCCTCGCGCGAGCGCGCGGCAAGCAATGCCTCTATCATAGCGTCGATCGCCGGCTCCGCCACGCCGGCGAAGTTGAAAGTACCGTCGAGGTCGCGCGTTACCGAACCGAAGCGCGCAAGTTGCTCTGCGCCTGGCGAAAGCGACGAGGAGTAGTTGTGCAGGATGATGTCGTAGTCATAGGTGCGCTGGCGCTGGAGATATTGGGCGCTGTCCACGACGCGGATCGTCGCCGCGATGCCAAGACGCTCCAGCGTGCGCGCCCACGACATCGCAAGTGCCTGGCCCGATGGTCCGTTGAGCAGGATCTCAAAGCCTAATTGCGTGCCATTTTCGTCGACCAGCCGCCGACCGTCGAGACGATAGCCGGCCGCCTGCAAGGCTTCCAGCCCCTGGCGCATGAAGTCCCGGTCGCGTCCCGAACCATCTGACGTAGGCAGGACGTATGTGCCATCCATGATCTCGGGCCGCACGGCGTCGGGGTAAGGGGCGAGCAGGGCGCGCTCTGCCTCGCTTGCCGGTACGCCGTGGGACGAAAGCTCGGACCCGTCATAATAGCTTCTGATCCGCTTGTAGGCGCCGTTGAAGAGATTACGATTGGCCCACTCGAAATCGAACAGACCGACCAGCGCGCGACGCACGGCTTCGTCCGCGAAGACCGCGCGTCGGGTATTCATCACGAAACCATACATGCCCGATGGCAAGCGGCTTTCGAACTCGTCCTTGATGACCTTGCCTTCATTGGCGGCGGGAAAATCATATCCGGTTGTCCAGCGGCCCGTGTCCGTCTCGATGTGAAGCGAGAACAGACCGCGCTTGAAGGCCTCGAACATGGTGTTGTCGTCGCGGATATAGTTGATGCGGATCTCGTCGTAATTGTCGAAGCCGCGCTTGCTGGGGATGTCCTTGGCCCAATAGTCCGGATTGCGCTTCATCACGACCACTTCGCCGGGTCGCACGCTGTCGACGATATAAGGCCCCGACCCGATCATCGGCTCGAGCGAGGACCGGTCGAACGTTTCGGCGTCGATGGCGTGTTCCGGCAGGATCGGCAGTTGCGCCAGAAGCAGCGGAATCTCGCGTCCGGCATCCGGCTTCATCGTGAAGCGCACGCCGCGCTCGCCGACCGTCTCCATGGTGTCCACGGCGCGAATCCAGTTCTGGTAGTTCGGCCTGGCCTTGTCCAGAAGCAGCTTCATCGAGAAGATCACGTCGTCCGGGGTGATCGGTTCGCCGTCGGAGAAGCGCGCGCGTGGGTCAAGGGTAAACTCGATGAAACTGCGCTCCTCGTCCGTCTCTACGCTCTCGGCGATCAGCGGATAAAGCGTGAAGGCCTCGTCGCGCGAGCGCAGCAGCAACGTCTCGAACACATTGCTGCCGAAGAACTGGTCGAAGAGCCCGCGCGCGCCATCGCCCTGCACGATGAAGGGGTTAAGGCTGTCGAACGAACCCTGCACCGAATAATCGATGCGCCCGCCTTTCGGCGCATCGGGATTGGCATAAGGAAAATGGGTGAAATCGGAGGGCAGTTCCGGCTCGCCGTGCATCGCGATGGCATGGCTCGGACCGTTCTGCGCGGCGACAGGTCCCAGGGCCGACGCAAAGGCCATGATGAAAAGGGCGAGCATCGACATGCGCATCAACGAACTCCGGTACGATGTCTGGGACGGGCGATTCGAAGAACCCTAACATGAGAGCGGCGTGCGCCGGAATCCCCGCCGAAAGCGGCAAAACACCACTGGAGGTCTGGATTTGCCGTCACGTGCGGTGTAACACGCGCAAGAGTCATGCTGTCGCCGTATTTGATCAGCAGTAGCGGATCGATCGCCAGTCAGCGCCGCAGCCCACTTTCTGAGAGGAAATCGACCACATGAATCGCCGCAAGACCAATGCGACCCGACTTTCCCTTCTGGCCGCCGGCATCGCGGCCATCTTCGCCGGCGCGACAATGCCCGCATCTGCCCAGCAGCAGCAGCAGCAACAGTTGCCCGAAGGCTGGTTCAAGGCCTGCAGCAAGCAGGAAGACATCGACATCTGCAACGTGCAGAACATCCTCGTTGCCGACACCGGCCAGCTTCTGACCGGGGTGAGCCTGATCGAAGTCAAGGGCAAGACCAATCGCCGCATCTTCCAGATCACCGTGCCTACCGGCCGTCTGGTGCCTCCGGGCGTCGGCATGCAGATCGATGGCGGCCAGCCGCAGAAGATCGACTACATGATCTGCCTGCCGGATCGCTGCATTGCCGAGGGTCCGTTGAACGACGAACTGGTTGCATCGTTCAAGCGCGGCTCCGAACTCACATTGACGTCGGTCAACTTCCAGAACCAGCCGAACCCGATCAAGGTTTCGCTGGCAGGGTTCACGGCGGCGTTCGACGGCGAGCCGCTGCAGCAGGCCGACATCGAGGATCGCCAGAAGCGCATCCAGGACTTCGTCAACCGCAACACCGAAGACTTTGCTGAAAAGCTGCGCGAAGAGCAGGAAAAGGCGAAGCAGGGCAACTGATCGGACGCGCCCCGAAGCCAGTCTCGAAATACTGAAAAGGCGGGCCAAGGCCCGCCTTTTTCGTTATAGACCCTCAAACACGCGGTCAGTGGCTGGCGCGGCCCTTTGGCGCGTAGTGGCCGTCGCTGGTCTTGTCGAAGAATTCCGTCAATTGCGGATGGCGCACGGGCTCGCCGGAACTGTCGTCGAGCAGGTTCTGCTCGGACACGTAGGCGACGTACTCCGTGTCATCGTTTTCCGCCAGCAGATGATAGAATGGCTGGTCCTTCGACGGCCGGACCTCGGCTGGTATCGCCTCGTACCATTCATCGGTGTTGGCGAACTCCGGATCAACGTCGAAGACAACACCCCTGAAGGGGAAAAGCCGGTGGCGAACCACTTGGCCAATTCTGAACTTTGCTAGTTTTGCTTCACGCATATCCCGGTACCCTAGCCGCGCAATGTGGCGCATTGCGCCGCACAATTCAACCGTCTTGCAACTTGACGACGAGACAGGCGCGGGTTAGCCGCCTTCCGAGTGGCATCCGGCCTCTTGGATTCCAGGACCTTTCATGGCGAACATCATCGGCCTCGTTCTCCCGTTCTTCGGGATGATCTTCCTCGGCGCGCTGACCGCCCGGCTCACCCGGCAGCCGCTGGAGGCGCTGGGCTGGATGAACACGTTCATCATCTACGTGGCCTTGCCGGCGTTGTTCTTCCAGCTCATCGCGCGCACGCCCGTCGAACAGTTGACGGAGTGGCGCTACGTGTTTGGAGCGGTCTTCTCGACCTATCTGATCTTCGGGTTGATGTTCGCCGCATCGATGCTGGTTTCGCGGGATGGCATACGGCAAAGCACGATCAAGGCGCTTGCCGCAGCCTACGGAAATATCGGCTTCATGGGGCCGGGGCTGGCGCTGCTGGCATTCGGTCCCGAGGCTGCCGTGCCGGTTGCGCTGATCTTCTGCGTCGAGAACATCATGCATTTCGCGGTCGCACCGATGATGATGGCGCTTGCCGGCGGGCAGAAGGAACCGGCATCGCGCCTTGCTTTCGATGTTGCAAGGCGCATCGTGCTGCACCCCTTCATCATTGCAACAGCGGTCGGCGTCCTTGCTGCCGTCGTTCGTTTCGAGCCGCCAGCGCCTGTGGCCACGCTGCTCCAGTATCTCGCCCAGGCCGCGGCCCCATGTGCGCTGTTCGCCATGGGCGTGACACTTGCCTTGCGACCGCTCAAGCGAGTGCCACGCGAACTGGGGGCAATCGCCGCTCTCAAGCTCGTCGTGCATCCGCTCGTCTGCTACGTCGTTCTGAGCCTCGTCGGCGACTTCTCGGCGACATGGATGTATTCGGCGATGCTTCTGGCGGCGCTACCGACGGCGACCAACGTGTTCGTCATAGCCCAGCAATACGGGGTATGGCTGGAGAGGGCATCGGCCAGCGTGCTGATAACCACCGTGCTTTCCGTCGCCACCCTGACCGCGCTGCTCTACCTCATCAAGAACGGCATGGTGCCGCCCGATCTGTTTCCCTGAAATTAGCCTCGAAACAGGTTGCCGAGCCCGCTTCCGGTCCGCAGGCCTTCGCGCATGAAAAGCGCGCGCAGCGGGGAGGCGGCGCCAAGCAGCCCTAATCCGGCCGACCGCATCACCTGCACCGGCAGCATGTCCGATAGCAGCGAACGGTTGAGCAACTGGACCGCCGAGGAACGCGCGACGATGTCGGGCCTGCGGGCGCGATCATAGGCGTCAAGCGCCTTGACCGACCCGGGATCGGCGCCATGCCGGGCAGCAATGGCCGCAAGGCTCTCGATGTCCCGTATCCCGAGATTGAGCCCCTGGGCGCCTATCGGCGGAAAGATATGCGCTGCTTCACCGACCAGCGCCACGCGGTTGGCGGCGAACCGGTGCGGCAGGGCGGAGGCGAGGGGATAAAGCTGGTGCCCAGCCTCCACGGTCACACGGCCCAGCATGGATTGCATGCGTTCTTCGATGCGGCGTGAGAGCGTGTCGTCGTCCAGCGTCATGAGCGTTTCGGCCTCGTCCGGACGCGTTACCCAGACAAGGCTCGATCGCTTGCCCTGGAGCGGGACCTGGGTGAACGGGCCGGTTTCGGTATGAAACTCTGTCGAGGTGTCCTCGTGGCTCCGTGAATGCGAAAAGCTCAGCACCACTGCCGACTGTCGGCTAGGTCGCGATCTGACTTGGATGCCCGCAGCCTCGCGTGCGGGAGACAGTCGTCCGTCTGCGGCCACTGTGAGCATCGCCGCAATCATGTCGCCGTTGTCGAGCGCTGCCTCGACGACATCGGCTTGCGGCGCCCAACGTGCCACCAGCGAGGTCACGCGCTCGATGTTGGAGTTGCCTTTCACCGCCGCATCGAGTTCCGCCAGCAAATGCCCGTTGGGGATGTTGAGGCCGAAACGCGCTTCGCCGATCTCGCTGGCACGGAAAGTCACGACCGGGCTTCGAAAGAGACGCGAGGTTGCGTCCGCGATTCGCATGATCCGCAGCGGGGCTGAACCCGCCTCGAGCGAACCCAGGATCGACAACCGGTCGAGAAAGTCGAGCTGCGGCTCCATCAGCGCTGTGGTGCGCCGATCAGTCAGATTGGTCTCCGGCCCCACCAGAACGATGCGAAAGCCCTCGCCGGCCAGGGCAAGAGCCGCCATCAGGCCGGCTGGTCCGGTACCCGCAACGACGATGTCAGTCGAGATTTTCATGTGAAGCTCCGGCCAGTGCGCCTGACGCATATAGGCGCTGGGGCCTATGTCGATCAACGGCGGAAAGCCATCTACCTCGCGAACATGTCCGGCTCTCCCACACGGTTTTACAGCGCGCTCCGGTTCACGGGCCCCGAGGGATCGATGAAGATGTTCTGGATGATGCGCCTTGCGTATCACCCGCCAGTTGAAAAGCAGGTGCGCCGCGCGATATCCCATCGGCGAGACTGGCGCGATACTGCTTGTCTGAGAGTGCGCGGTGCTTGTAGTTTCGGGCCAGGAGGAGCAGAGGATGCGAAACGGGGACAGGGCAGTGAAGGGCGCTCACGCGCCGTTGCGCAACGGCACGTGCATCGACTTGCACGCCTTGGGACGACCGGCGAGAACGTCGAAGACCGGCGGATGCCGGCGGTGAACGGCGAGATACCCAGCAGGAAGAAGCTCTCGGAACGCATTCCGCGCCCGAAGAAGAAGGTGACGTGGCCGCAAGCGCGGGCCTTTTCGGTTCACCTGCTGACCGCCTCCGGTTCCTTCCTTGCATTTGTGTCGCTGGTGTTTGCCGCCGAAAAGCAGTGGACGGAAATGTGGCTGTGGCTCGGGCTTGCACTGTTCGTCGACGGCATCGACGGTCCCATCGCGCGCAAGCTGCAGGTCAAGGAAGTGCTGCCGACCTGGTCGGGAGAAATGCTCGACAACATCATCGACTACGTCACCTACGTGCTGATTCCGGCATTCGCGCTGTACCAGAGCGGCTTCATGGGTGAGGGGTTGTCCTTCCTTTCGGCGGCGATCATCGTCGTTTCGAGCGCGATCTACTACGCAGACACAGGCATTAAGACGAAGGAGAACTTCTTCAAGGGGTTCCCGGTCGTCTGGAACATGCTTGTCTTCACGCTATTCGTGATCGAGCCGGGAGAATATGTCTCGCTGGCGGCGGTGATCGTCGCGGCGATCCTCTCGTTCATTCCGGTGAATTTCCTCCACCCCGTACGCGTCAAGCGGCTGCGTCCGTTGAACCTGGGCATCTTCCTCGCCTGGTGTGCCTTCGGGGTCGTAGCGCTCATCCAGAACATGGAGGCGTCGATGCCGATACAGGCAGGCATTGGCGCAACGGGCATCTACCTGTTCGTGATCGGCGGTGTGATGCAGATGTTCCCAACTCTCGGCCTCAGGAAAGACTGACATGTCAAAGGCAATTCTCATTCGCGAGCATGGCGGACCCGAGGTCCTGCGATACGAGGATCATGACGCCGGCCGCCCTGGCAAAGGTCAGGTGTTGATCCGCCACACCGCCGTCGGTCTGAACTTCATCGATGTCTATTTCCGCACCGGCCTCTATCCTGCGCCGGCAGGCTTGCCGTTGATCGCCGGTGGCGAAGCGGCCGGAGAGGTGCTCGAGACGGGCGAAGGCGTTGACTGGCTTAAGCCCGGCGACCGGGTCGCCTATACAGTTCCCGTCGGCGCCTATGCGCAACAGCGGGTGATTGCCGCAGACCGCCTCGTAAAGGTGCCTGAAGGGATTTCCGACGACGAAGCCGCCGGCATGATGCTCAAGGGCATGACTGCCGAGTACCTCCTGCGCCGGACCTTTGCGGTCAAGCCGGGTGACATCGTGCTCTATCATGCCGCGGCAGGCGGAGTGGGCCTGATCTTCGGCCAGTGGGCGCGTGCGCTCGGCGTCACGCTGATCGGCACCGTCGGCTCGGCCGAGAAGGTCGAACTGGCCAAGGCGCATGGCTACGAGCATGTCATCAACTATCGCGAAGAAGATTTCGCCGCCCGCGTCAAGGACATCACCGGCGGCAAGAAATGCGACGTCGTCTACGATTCGGTTGGCAAGGACACGTTCGAAGGCTCGCTGGACTCACTTAAGGTCAGGGGAATGTTGGTCAGCTTCGGCCAGTCGTCTGGGCCGATCCCGCCCTTCAGCATGGGGCTGCTTTCCCAGAAGGGTTCGCTCTACACGACGCGCCCAACCCTATTCCAATATATCGCCACGCGTGAGGAGCTGGAGGAATCAGCTGGCGCGCTCTTCGACGTTGTGAAGTCCGGCGCCGTCAAGATCGCTGTGAACCAGCGCTACGCGCTCGCCGACGCCGCGCAGGCGCATATCGACCTTGAGGCGCGCAAGACCACCGGCACCACCGTTCTGCTGCCCTAGGGCGAACCGCGGCATTGCCTGCGTATTCGTTGAAAACCTTGAAGCACTTTCAATATTCGCGCTGGTTTGCTTACCGCTGGCGTGAAGCCTACGATACACGCGGGAACACAAAAAAACGCTCGGGCAAACCGCAGCGAAGGCCGGTAACGGATCGAGGGACACGTTGAACGAAGTGCGCAACGCGGGTGCAGCACCTCTGCTTGAGGTGCGCGGACTTACCAAGATTTTCGGACAGCTCAAGGCCTGCGACGCGGTCGACCTGACGATATCCAAGGGCGAGATCCACGCGCTGCTGGGCGAGAACGGTGCTGGCAAGTCGACCTTGGTGAAGATGCTCTTCGGCACGCTTGCGCCGGCGCAAGGCGATATCGTCTGGAAGGGTGAGACGGTCGACATCTCGACGCCGGCACAGGCGCGCCAGCTCGGCATCGGGATGGTCTTCCAGCATTTCTCGCTGTTCGAGGCGTTGACGGCGGCCGAAAACATCCTGCTTTCGCTTGACGACGGCACCTCGCTGGACACGATCGCGGCGAAGGCCCGCGACCTCTCCAAGGCCTACGGACTGCCGCTTGATCCGTTTGCGTGGGTGGGCGACCTGTCCGTCGGAGAGCGCCAGCGCATCGAGATCATCCGTTGCCTCCTGCAGGAACCGGAGTTGATCATCCTCGACGAGCCGACCTCGGTGCTCACGCCCCAGGAAGCCGACAAGCTGTTTGAAACGCTGGAGCGCCTGCGCAGTGAAGGCAAATCGATCCTCTACATTTCCCACCGGCTTGAGGAGGTGAAACGGCTGTGCGACCGCGCCACGGTCCTGCGCCACGGCAAGGTGGTTGCGAATTGCGACCCGCGCCAGGAAACCGCCGCGTCGCTTGCGCGCATGATGGTCGGCTCGGAGGTGACCACGGCAACCCGTCCTCCGTCGACGATCGGCGATGGTGAAGAGCTGCTCGCCATTCGCGGGCTTTCGCGCAAGCCGGCAAATCCGTTCGCGGTCCCTCTTCGTGAAATCTCCCTCAGCGTGAAAGCGGGCGAGGTGCTCGGCATCGCCGGCGTCGCGGGCAATGGCCAGGGTGAATTCTTCGAGGCCGTCTCCGGCGAGGTGAAGCAGGAAAGCGCCGACGTGGTCCGGATCAGAGACAAGCCCGTCGGGCATCTCGACATTTCCGAGCGACGGCTGCTTGGCGCGGCATTCGTGCCGGAAGAACGGCTCGGGCACGGCGCCGCCCCACGGATGCGTCTTTCCGAAAACCTGCTGCTGTCGCGCTTCCGGACGGACGCGAAGGCCTTCCTTGGCAGTCTTGGCGTCGTGCGCACTTCCGCGATCGCGGGCGCAACAAGACGCATCGTCGCGGAAATGGATGTGCGCAAGAGCGGGGAGGACCCGGAGGCCGCCGCGCTGTCGGGTGGAAACCTTCAGAAGTTCATCATCGGCCGTGAGCTCGACCGCAAGCCAGCCGTGATCGTCGTCAACCAGCCGACCTGGGGTGTGGACGCGGGCGCTGCCGCCCGCATTCGCCAGGCACTGATCGACCTCGCGCGCTCCGGCTCCGCGGTTCTGGTGATCAGCCAGGATCTGGACGAACTCTTCGAGGTCGCCGATTCCATCGCAGTCATGCACGATGGTCACCTGTCGGCACCGCTGCCGATCGCGGAGGCAACGCTCGAGCGTATCGGTCTTCTGATGGGCGGTGCCCAGACCGGCGCAGGTCTCACAGGAGAAGCCGCCTGATGCGCCTCGAACTCGTCAAGCGGCCACAGCAATCGAAAGCCTTCAGTGCACTGTCGCCGTTCATCGCTTTCGCCCTGACGATTCTGGCCGGCGCGCTCCTGTTTGCGCTCCTCGGCAAGAACCCGGCGACCACCCTGTATTACTATTTCATCGATCCGCTGATGGAGGAGTGGTCACTGCATGAGCTCGCCATCAAGGCTGCGCCGCTGATCCTCATCGCGGTCGGCCTGTCGGTCTGCTTCCTGTCCAACAACTGGAATATCGGGGCGGAGGGCCAGTTCGTGATCGGCGCCATCACCGGTTCGTTCCTGCCGGTGATCTTTCCCGAGTTCCAGGCGTGGATCGTACTGCCGTTGATGCTTCTGATGGGTATTGCCGGTGGTGCGGCCTATGCGACGATCCCGGCCTTCCTGAAGGTGCGGTTCAACACCAACGAGATCCTGACCAGCCTGATGCTGGTCTATGTAGCGCAGCTCTTTCTCGACTGGTTGGTCCGGGGCGCGTGGCGCAATCCGGCCGGGTTCAACTTTCCCGAGACGGTGCGGTTTCATTCCTATGCCGTACTACCGGAAATCCTCCCGGCATCGGGCCGCGCCCACTGGGGGTTTGCCTTCGCGCTGATCGCCGCGGTCCTGGTCTGGTTCATGCTGTCGAAGACGTTAAAGGGCTTCGAGGTCAAGGTGCTCGGCCAGAGCCCGCGCGCGGGCCGCTTCGCTGGATTTTCCGCCGGGCGCATGACGCTGTTCGCATTCGCGGTATCGGGCGGTCTGGCCGGCCTTGCAGGCATCTCGGAAGTCTCCGGTGCCATTGGGCAATTGCGGCCTGCGATATCGCCCGGTTACGGGTTCACGGCCATCATCGTGGCGTTTCTCGGCCGTCTCAATCCGCTCGGCATCGTGGCCGCGGGGCTTGTGCTTGCACTGACCTATCTCGGCGGCGAAGCCGCACAGATATCGGTCGGGCTGTCGGACAAGGTGGTGCGCGCATTCCAGGGGATGATCCTTTTCTTCGTCCTCGCCTGCGATACGCTGATCCACTACCAGCTTCGGCTGGTTCGTCCGCATGGGGCAAAGGCCGGGGAGACCTCGCATGTTTGAGGCCATCGTCATCACGATCGCAACGGCCGCGACGCCGCTGCTCATTGCCGCGATGGGAGAGCTAGTCGTCGAACGTTCCGGCGTGCTGAATCTCGGCGTCGAAGGCATGATGATCATGGGTGCGGTGACGGGCTTCGGCGTGGCGTTCACGACTGGATCGCCCTGGCTTGGCGTCGTTGCAGCGATCGTCGTCGGCGCGCTGTTCGCGCTTTTGTTCGGCTTCCTGACACTCACATTGGTGACCAACCAGGTGGCGACCGGCCTTGCGCTCACCCTGCTGGGTCTCGGCCTATCCGGCATGATCGGCGAAAGCTTCGTCGGCTTGCCAGGCGTCAAGATGGGCACGCTCTACATCCCCGGCCTGACCGAGTTGCCATTCGTCGGCCGGCTTGTGTTCGGCCAGGATCCCATCTTCTACATTTCGATCCTGCTGACGGCAGGCGTGGCCTGGTTCCTCTTCTTCACCAAGGCTGGACTGACACTTCGCTCGGTCGGCGACAATCACACCTCTGCCCATGCGCTGGGCATCAAGGTCATCGCCATCCGCTACCTGGCGGTGATGTTCGGTGGCGCGTGCGCAGGGCTCGCGGGCGCATACCTCGCGCTCGTCTACGTACCGCAATGGGTCGAGGGCATGAGCGCGGGTCGCGGATGGATCGCGCTGGCGCTGGTCGTGTTCGCTTCATGGCGGCCCTGGCGGGTTCTGGCCGGTGCCTACCTGTTCGGTGCGGTATCCATCGGCCAGCTCCACGCACAGGCGCTCGGCTGGCCGATCCCTTCTCAACTGCTTTCTGCGCTGCCCTATCTGGCGACGATCGTGGTTCTCGTTCTAATCTCGAGAAACAGGCGACTGACACTGGTGAACACACCGGCCTCGTTGGGGCGGCCATTTGTGCCTGATCGCTGATATAACAACGGGATAATGCCCCTTTCCTGAACTTAAACCTTAGAGGACGGACAACATGAAGAAGCTCATTACGGCCATGGCCGTGTCGGCGGCGGTGCTTCTGCCCGGCGGCGCCGCGCTTGCACAGGACCCGACCAAAGCCTGCTGGATCTATATCGGCCCCACGGGCGATTTCGGCTGGAGCTACCAGCACGACCAGGGTCGCCTCGAAGTCGAGGAAGAACTGGGCGACGCGGTCGAGACGGTGTTTCTCGAGAGCGTGCCGGAAAGCGCGGATGCCGAGCGTGCGCTGGAGCGTCTTGCGCGTTCGGGCTGCGATATCATCTTCACCACGTCGTTTGGCTACATGGACCCCACCAATGCGGTGGCCGCCAAGTTCCCGGACGTCAAGTTCGAGCACGCAACGGGCTACAAGCGCGAGCACGCAAACGTCGCGACGTACAACTCGAAGTTCCACGAGGGACGCTACGTCCAGGGCGTGATCGCGGCCAGCCTGTCAGAGGCCGGCGTCGCCGGCTACATCGCCTCCTTCCCGATTCCGGAAGTGGTGATGGGCATCAATGCCTTCGTGCTCGGCGCGCAATCGGTCAATCCGGATTTCCAGGTCAAGGTCGTGTGGGCCAACACGTGGTTCGATCCGGCCAAGGAAGCGGACGCGGCCAAGGCGCTCATCGACCAGGGCGTCGACATCATCACCCAGCACACCGATTCCACTGCGCCGATCCAGGTTGCCGCCGAGCGCGGCATCAAGGCCTTCGGCCAGGCGTCGGACATGATCGCCTTCGGTCCCGAGACGCAGCTCACCTCGATCATCGACGACTGGGGTCCGTATTACGTCGAGCGCGTCAAGGCGGTGATCGACGGCACGTGGGAACAGGTCGATGTGTGGGGCGGCATGGCCGAGGGGCACGTGGTGATGGCTCCCTATACCAACATGCCTGACGAGGTGAAGAAGCTCGCCGAAGAAACCGAGGCCAAGATCAAGAGCGGCGAATTCAATCCGTTCACCGGCCCGATTACAAAGCAGGACGGCTCGCAGTGGCTTGCCGACGGCGAAGTGGCCGAAGATGGCGTGCTGCTCGGCCTGAACTTCTACGTCGCCGGTGTCGACGACCAGCTTCCGCAGTAGAATCGTTTTTAGGATCATTCACGACGAAAGGGCGGCCTGTGGGCCGCCTTTTTTTGTTTTGGTCTGCTCTTGCCAGATAGCTGTCAGGAGGGCGGTGCTATGGTCCGACGCATTGCAAATAGGAGCACGAAATATGTTGAAGTTCTATCATGCACCGTGGTCGCGCTCGTCCGGCATCCTCTGGTTGCTCGAGGAGCTCGGTGCAGAATACGAGATGATCGAGATCGACATACGCCAGGACGGCGGCGTGCCTGAGGACTATCGGCTGATCCAGCCCAACAAGAAGGTGCCAGCCATCGAGCATGATGGCGTGGTCATCACCGAGCGCGCGGCGATCACGATCCATCTCGCCGATGCTTTTCCCGAAGCAGGCCTCGCCCCGCCGATCGGTGATCCGATGCGCGGTCCGTGTCTGTCGATGCTCGTCTATTGCGACGCGGTGTTCGACCCGGCGCTATCGGCAAAGGCCCAGGGTTGGACCTATGAGAGCAACGATTTCCCCTTCGGGCTCGCAGAGGACATGGTCAACCATCTCGACCGCATTCTCACCGAGCGCCTTTACGCCGCGGGAGACAGGTTCACGGCGGCGGACGTCCAGCTCGGTTCGGGTATCGGTTATACGATGGATAATCTGAAGGTGTTGCCGGAACGCCCGTCCTTCCGCGCATACATGGACAGGCTGAGCGATCGGCCTGCAAACATCCGCGCTGCGGAACTGGATAAGCAGATGGCCATGAACACACCATACTTCCAGAAGCAGTTCGGTGCGGCACCTAGCGAAGCATGAGCACACGGCACGCCGCGCCCTTCGCCGCCCCTGGCGCGTGCGGCTCGCGCACGATCAGCGCGTTGGCATCGGCAAGCGTCGTGAGCATCGAGGAATCCTGCGTGTCGAACGGCGTCGCGACGAGCCCGGCAGCCTCTTCGGTAACTTTCGCGCGAACGTAGTCCTGACGATGGTCGTTGGCCTTCATTGCCGCGGCCAGAGTGGCGGATCGGATGTCGGGCCGCCACTCGATGCCTGCCAGGCGTGCGATGAGCGGGCGAAGGAAAAGGTGAGCGCAAACCAGGCTCGAAACGGGGTTGCCCGGCAGACCGAGAACGCGACGCGTGCCGAAGCGGCCGAACATCAGCGGCTTGCCCGGTCGCATCCTGATCTTCCAGAAATCCAGGCTCATGCCTTGCCCGGTCAGCACCTCGCGTACGAGGTCGTGGTCGCCCACCGATGCGCCGCCGAGCGTGACGACGATGTCGGCTCCCGCGTCGACTGCGCGGCTTACCGCGCTTGCGATCACGTCGCGGTCGTCGGGCGCTATACCGAGGTCGAGGACAGCGGCGCCCGCCTCGCGCGCCAGCAGGCCAATCCCCAACCCGTTGGACGCCACGATCTGGTCGGGGCCGGGTAGCGCGCCTGGCGCGACCAGTTCCGTGCCCGTCGCCAGCACCGCCACGAGCGGCTGGCGAACGACCGCCAGATGTGCGTGGTTGCCTGCCGCGGCCAGCGAAAGGGCGGCCGCATCGAGCCAGCGCCCCGGTTCAAGCAGGCGGTCGCCCTTGCTGAAATCAAGCCCCGCGCGCCGGATATGACGCCCGCGCTCCGTCGCCTCAAGCACTTCGACGCCGCCGTCTGGCATCCGTCGTGCATCTTCCTGAAGAAGGACGGTGTCGGCACCTTGGGGGACGGGCGCGCCGGTGAAGATACGCACAGCCTCGCCAGGATTCAGATCTCCCACGAAGCGTTTTCCGGCTATCGATTCCCCGATGACGCGAAGCGTCGCGGGCAGGTCGGAGATATCGTCCGCGCGCACGGCATAACCGTCCATGGCGGAAGCGTCGAATGGGGGCTGGGTCCGCTGCGCGACGACGTCCTGGGCGAGCACGCGTCCGCCTGCCGCGGCGATATCGACGGTTTCGGCCCCCAGTGGCGCGGCGTCTTCTAGAAGCCGCGCCAGAGCGTCGTCGACCGACAGGAGATCGCTCATGTCAGAGTTCCCGTGTCGCGCGATAATCGCCCGACTTGCCGCCGCTCTTCTCCAGCACGCGTATGCCGGAAATCGTCATCCCGCGATCGACGGCCTTGGCCATGTCGTAGATCGTCAGGCAAGCGACGGAAGCGGCAGTCAGCGCCTCCATCTCGACGCCCGTCCTGCCGGTGACACGGACCAATGCGGTCACACGCAGACCGGGCAGGGCCTCGTCCAGCTCGATGTCGACGGTCACTTTCGTCAGGAGAAGCGGATGGCACAGCGGGATCAGTTCATGGGCGCGTTTGGCTGCCATGATGCCCGCGATGCGAGCGGTGCCCAGCACGTCGCCCTTCTTCGCGTCACCGGCGAGGATCATCGCCAGGGTCTCGGGCTTCATCGACACCGTGCCCTCGGCAACGGCGGTACGGCTCGTTTCGGCCTTGTCGCCAACGTCGACCATGTTGGCCTCGCCGGAACTGTCCAGATGCGTGAGCCGGGTTCCGCTCACCGCGTCAACCCTCGAAACCGAGCAGCGAGCGCGTCGCCGCCGCAACGTCGTGCCGGCGCATCAGGCTCTCGCCGACGAGGAAGGTGTTGATGCCCGCACGCGCAAGCCTTTGGCAGTCGTCGTTGGTCAGGATGCCGCTTTCGCCGACGATGACACGGCTGTCGGGCACGAGCTTTGCCAGGCGCTCGGATGTCTCCAGGGCGACCTCGAAGGTCCGCAGATTGCGATTGTTGATGCCGATCAACGGTGATGACAGGCTCGCCAGAGCGCGCTCCAGTTCGCTCTCGTCATGCACCTCGACCAGCACGTCCATGCCGAGCGATTGCGCCTCGTCTTCCAGCGCCTTCGCCTCGTCGTCAGCGAGGCTCGCCATGATGACGAGTATGGCATCGGCGCCCCAGCTCCGTGCCTCAAGCACCTGATAGGGCTCGAACATGAAATCCTTGCGCAGGGCCGGCAAGGTGGTTGCCGCGCGCGCCAATGTCAGGAATTCTGGCGCACCCTGAAAAGAGGGCGTATCGGTCAGGACCGACAGACAGGCCGCACCACCCTGCTCATAGGACCGGGCGAGGGCAGGCGGGTCGAAATCGGGCCGGATAAGTCCCTTGGACGGGCTCGCCTTCTTGATTTCGGCGATGAGCGCAAATTCGCTGGCCGCGTGCTTTTCCCGCAACGCAGCGGCAAAGCCGCGTGGTGGCTCGGCGTCGGCTGCTCGTGCCTTCACCTCGGCCAATGGCATCGCAATCTTCGCCGCGGCGATCTCCTGTCGCTTGTAGGCCTCGATCTTGCGCAGGATGTCGGTCATGCCTTTGGCCTGTTCGATACTTCGATCAGCCGGTCGAGCGCGGCCGCAGCAGCTCCGCTGTCGATCGACCGGGAGGCGATTTCCAATCCGTCTGTCAACGTACGCGCCTTTCCGGCCACGAAAAGAGCTCCGGCGGCATTGAAGATCGCGATATCGCGATAAGCGCTTCTCTGGCCGTCCAGGACGGCGCGCAGCGCCTTGGCATTGTGGGCGGCATCCGCGCCCTTGAGGTCATCGACCCGGGCGCGTGGCAGTCCGACATCTTCGGGTGATATCTCGAAGGTGCGGATTTCGCCGTCCTTCAGTTCGGCCACGCGCGTCATGCCGGCGGTCGTCATCTCGTCCAGCCCATCGCCGTGGACCACCCAGACCGATTCGGAACCCAGGCCTTTGAGGACATGCGCGATCGGCTCCACCCACCGCGGGGCGAAGACACCGACGAGCTGGCGCTTCACGCCAGCCGGATTGGACAGCGGCCCGAGCAGATTGAAAATCGTGCGGGTGCCGAGCTCAACGCGGGACGGCCCGACATGGCGCATCGCCGAATGGTGCGAGGGCGCAAACATGAAACCCAGGCCCGCCTCTTCGATGCATGCCGAGATCGCATCCGGTCCGATTTCGATATTGATGCCCAAAGCCGCCAGAGCATCGGCAGCGCCGGACTTCGAAGACAGCGCCCGATTGCCGTGCTTTGCAACCGGCACGCCGGCACCAGCGACGATGAATGCCGCACAAGTGGAGACGTTGTAGGTGCCGGACGCGTCGCCCCCGGTTCCGACGATGTCGATCGCGTCCGCCGGCGCTCGAACCGGCAGCATCTTCGCCCGCATCGTTGCGACTGCGCCCGAAATCTCGTCGACGGTCTCACCGCGCGTGCGCAGGGCCATCAGGAAGCCGCCAATCTGGCTGGGCGTTGCCTCGCCGGACATCATTATATCGAATGCCTGGCGAGCCTCCTCGAAGGTAAGAGGCGTTCCATCCGCAGCCTTGGCGATATGCGCTTTGAGATCGACCATCGTACCACTCAGAAGCTCAGCGCCTGCTGGATGGCGTTGCGATCGACCGTCACCTCGTACTGCGATTGCAGGCGCGCCACCAACTGGTCCAGCAAGTCGTCGCTGATGCCCGACGCCATTGCATCCCGCGTTTCTTCCGGCACCGCATCCGGACCTGCGCCGGCCGGCTGGATGACCTCGGCAACGCGAAACACGATCTGTGAGGTGTCGTCGGGCGCCGGGGCGACTCCGGTTTCGCCGCGCGCCACGCCAAAGGCCGCCGCGACCGCGGCGGTGCCCAGGTCAGCGTCGTTGGCATCGCGCGTGAGACCGCGCTTGGTCTGCAACTCGACGTCGAGCTCCTCGGCCAGTTCCGAGAACGGCGTCCCGTCAGCCAGGCGCTGTTCGATTTCCGCGGCGCGCTCGCTGAGCCGTGTGCTCCGCTCGTTGGCCGTCCAGTCTTCCACCACGCGCTCGCGCACCTCATCGAGTTCACGGTCTCGCGCCGCGTCCACCTGCGTGACTTCGTAGAAGAGATAGCCGGTCGAGCCCAGATTGAGCGGCGGGTTCTCGATGCCCTGTTCCGTCTCGAAAGCCTCCTGCAGCAGCAACCGGGATTCCGGCAGGTCGGTCAGGATGGTTCCTTCGGGATTGCGGCCACTGCGATCCACGGCTTCGACGGTCACCACCTCGAGGCGCTGGCTATCGGCAGCCGCCTGCATGGTATCGCCGGACGCGCGCGCATCCTCATAGGCATCATAGACATTGGTGACGAGGCGGTGCGCTTCGTCGATCGCGATCGCTTCACGAATTTCCTGCGACACCATTTCGAAGGGGCGGACCGTTTCCGGCGTGATCTCGGTCACGCGCAGGAGGATCGGGCCAAAGGTGCCCTCCACGACATCGCTGACCGCGCCTTCTTCGAGAGCGAACGCGGCTTCGGCAATCGCCGGATCGGCGACGCGCTCCTTTTCGAACGTACCGAGCAGCACGTCGCTCATCTGCTTGCCTTCCTCGGCAACCACATCCTCGAAGCTCGCGCCGGAACGAATCCTGTCGAGCGCGGCGCTGGCGGCCTCCGTGTCGGCAAAAACGATCTGTTCGATACGCCGCCTTTCGCCGGTCGTGTAGCGCTCGATCGTGCGGTCATATTCCTGGCGCGCCTGCTCCTCGCTCACGGCTGACGGGTCGGCGATGTCTTCCGGCTCGAGTTTGACGTACTGGATCTGCCGGTATTCCGGAGCGGCATAGTCCGAACGATGCTCCTCGAACCATTGCGCCACCTGCTCTTCGGAAGGTGCCTCGATCGGCTCGACCAGCGACGGGGGCAGCACGACAAATTCGACGGTCCTGTCCTCGCCGCCATGCAGAGCGACCGCACGGAGGAATGCATCGGGCGCATCGAGGCCATCGGAGACCGCTTCGACGATCTGCTGGCGCACTGCGACTTGCTGGCGATTGCGCAGATAGTCGTCGGGCCGCATCCCCACCTGCTGGAGGACCCAGTCGAACTGGTTCCGGTCGAATCGTCCGTCGGGCCCGTGGAAGGCGGGGTCCTCCGCCGTCAGCGATGCAAGACGATCTTCGGAAAGGCCAAGCCGCATTTCGCGGGCCTGCTCGTCGAGCACCGCGCCTGCCACCAGTTGCGCCAGCACCTGGTTGTCGACGCCGAAGGCCTGCGCCTGCTCGCGGGTGATCGAAGTTCCGAACTGCTGCGAGAGCTGCGCAATCTGCCGATCATAGGCGAGGCGGTAGTCCATCACCGAAACCCTGGTATCGCCCACAGCAAGGACGTTCGAGCCCAGGCCCCCGAAAATCTGCCCGGAAATGCCCCAGATCGCGAAACTGAGGACGAGCAGGACAAGGAGAACCTTCGAGACCCAGGATCGTGCTGCGTTTCTGAGGGAATTGAGCATGTCTACTTCCGGTTAGCCTGAAAATTGCGCCAATAGAGGCGGTGAACGGCAATACCGTCCTTCCCGGCCTCTGTCGATTGCTTTGTACCCCGTTTTTGATAGGAAAGCCCAGCTTCACGGCCAAAAGGAAGGACCTGATCGCCATGACACCGGGAATTCGCCCACTGGTTGCCGGCAACTGGAAGATGAACGGAACGAGCGCCGATCTGCCCGAACTGGCCGCGATCGGCAACGGCTTCATGAAAGGCCTCGAGACGGAACTCGACGCGCTCGTCTGCGTCCCAACGACGCTTTTGTGGCGCGCGTCCGAAATGCTTCATCGAACGCCGGTGAAGTCGGGAGGACAGGACTGTCACGCCAGCGAAAAGGGCGCGCACACCGGCGACGTGTCGGCGGAGATGCTCGCAGATGCGGGCGCTGCCTTCGTCATCACCGGCCATTCCGAGCGCCGGGCCGATCATGGCGAAAGCGACGCTGTCGTGCATGCCAAGGCTGATGCGGCATGGCGCGCAGGGCTAATCGCGATCATCTGCATCGGCGAGACGCAACAGGAACGAGAGGCGGGAAAGACGCTGGACATTCTGTCGCGGCAGATCGCCGGGTCCGTGCCCACCAGCGCCACGCATGCCTCCACGGTCATCGCGTATGAGCCTGTCTGGGCCATCGGAACCGGGCTGACGCCATCCGTCGACGACGTAGCCCAGGCGCATGCGCATATCCGCACGCAGCTTACCGCACTGATCGGCGACGAGGCGTCACGCACGCGCATCCTCTATGGCGGATCAGTCAAGCCGTCCAACGCCCGCGAATTGCTGTCGGTCAGCAATGTCGACGGCGCGCTCGTAGGGGGCGCGAGCCTGAAAGCCTCGGATTTCCTGGGCATCGCGGAAAGCTATCGCTCGTTCTAGGTCTCAATTTTGCGATATCGTCTTTTTTGCATGGCTGGTCTTTCCCATATGGGTTGGAATGCGCGGCAAAGCCGTGTAATGAGCCGCGTCCGCTCGAACGCGGCGGGAACTTTCCGGAAGGAACCATGCAGACTATTCTCATTGTGATCCATCTGATGGTCGTCATCGCCCTGGTGGGGGTGGTGCTTCTGCAGCGTTCGGAAGGCGGCGGTCTCGGTATTGGCGGCGGCTCGGGCTTCATGACCGCACGGGGTGCATCGAATGCGCTGACCCGCACGACGGCAATTCTTGCTGCGGCATTCTTCGCAACCTCGCTGTCGCTGTCGCTGCTTGCGCGCTACGGCGGCAACCCGTCCGACATCTTCGACCGGATACCGACGTCGAACGAGCAGAGCGCGCCTTCCGGCAGCGGCGGCATTCTCGATGAGCTCGGCGGCGAGACCACCGAGCCGGATGCGGCACCGGCTGAACCCGCCCAGCCGCAGGTGCCGAGCGGCGACTGACAGGTAGCCATCAAGAGGCTAGCCGTGGGCCGGCATGTGTCGGCCCTTTTTGTTTGTGGACTGGATAACCCGGTGGCGGATCATTTTCCGCTGGTGGAATCAATTCGAGCAGGTTAAGCGACGACTCCCATGGCGCGATACGTTTTCATCACCGGCGGCGTGGTTTCCTCACTCGGCAAAGGCATCGCCGCAGCGGCTCTCGCAGCCCTGCTGCAGGCGCGTGGCTACCGTGTGAGACTGCGGAAGCTCGATCCCTATCTCAACGTCGACCCGGGCACGATGTCGCCCTATCAGCACGGCGAGGTTTTCGTCACCGATGACGGGGCGGAGACCGACCTCGACCTTGGCCACTACGAGCGCTTTACCGGTCGCTCGGCCAACCAGCAGGACAACATCACCACCGGCCGCATCTACAAGAACATCATCGAACGCGAGCGGCGTGGCGACTATCTCGGCGCGACGGTGCAGGTGATCCCGCACGTCACCGACGAGATCAAGAAGTTCGTGCTCGAGGGCAACGAGGAATACGACTTCGTCCTGTGCGAGATCGGCGGCACGGTCGGCGACATCGAGGCGATGCCGTTCCTGGAATCGATTCGCCAGATCGGCAACGACCTGCCGCGCGGGCAGGCCGTCTACATCCATCTCACCTTGATGCCGTGGATTCCTGCTGCAGGCGAGCTCAAGACCAAGCCGACGCAGCATTCGGTCAAGGAACTGCGTTCAATCGGCATTGCGCCCGACATCCTTCTCGTGCGTGCCGACCGTGAAATCCCCAAGGAAGAACGCCGCAAGCTGTCGCTGTTCTGCAACGTGCGCGAGTCCGCCGTCATCCAGGCGCTCGACGTGGCACACATCTATGATGTGCCGATCGCCTACCACACGGAAGGGCTTGACGGCGAGGTGCTGGCCGCATTCGGCATCGATCCCGCGCCGAAGCCGCGCATGGAGCTTTGGCAGGAGGTTTCCGGCCGCATCCACAATCCGGAAGGCGAGGTCACCATCGCCGTGGTCGGGAAATATACCGGCCTCAAGGATGCCTACAAATCGCTGATCGAGGCGCTCTCGCATGGTGGCATCGCCAACCGCGTACGCGTCAAGCTGGAGTGGATCGAGAGCGAGATTTTCGAGAAGGAAGATCCCTCTCCGTGGCTCGAAAAGGTGCACGGCATCCTCGTGCCGGGCGGATTCGGCGAGCGTGGTTCCGAGGGCAAGATCCTGGCGGCGAAATTCGCCCGCGAGCGCAAGGTGCCGTATTTCGGCATCTGCTTCGGCATGCAGATGGCGTGCATCGAGGCCGCCCGCTCACTTGCCGGAATCGAAAACGCATCTTCCACCGAATTCGGCGAGACGAGGGAACCCGTCGTCGGGCTGATGACGGAGTGGCTCAAGGGCAACATGCTGGAAAAGCGCCGGGCCACCGGCGACCTGGGCGGCACGATGCGTCTGGGCGCCTATGCGGCAGAGCTTCGAGAGGGCACCCGGATAGCAGACATCTACGGCGACACGCACATCTCCGAACGCCATCGCCATCGCTATGAAGTGAATGTCGACTACAAGGAACGGCTGGAATCGTGCGGGCTGGTATTTTCCGGCATGTCTCCCGACGGCGTGCTTCCGGAGACAGTGGAATATGCCGACCATCCGTGGTTCATCGGCGTGCAGTACCATCCTGAACTCAAGTCGCGTCCGTTCGAACCACATCCGCTGTTCGCGAGCTTCATCGGCGCGGCCGTCGAGCAGAGCCGGCTGGTCTAGAAGTCGTACCGCCGCGTGCTCTTGTGGCGAACGCACGATCACTCTAAGACCGCGCCCATGACGATCCGTTCCATCGACCACCTCGTTCTGCCGACAGGTCATCTCGACGTTGCGCGGGCACGATTTCAGGCGCTGGGATTTACCGTGGCGCCAGAGGGGCTGCATCCGTTCGGCACGAAAAACGCTTGCGTCTATCTCGCCGACGACACCTTCATCGAGCCATTGGCGATCGCCGACCCGCTTCTCGCGGACGCGGCTGTTGCGGCCGGAAACGTCTTCGTGGCACGCGACAGGACGTTTCGTGCCAGTCGCGGCGAAGACGGCTTCTCCGCCGTCGTCATGGCGACCGCCGATGCAGACGCCGACCACGCCGCGTTTCACGCCGCCGGCGTTTCGGCAGGCATGCGGTTGGATTTTTCCCGCGCCTATGTCGATGCCGCAGGACGGTCGAAGACCGTATCATTCCGTCTGGCATTCGCGGCTCCAACGGGCGTGGGCGATACGTTCGTCTTCACTTGCGAGCGTGTCGATGCTCCTGTCGGGGGACGCGGCGCGCTCGCCGATCATGCGAATGGTGTTGTCGGGCTGTCGCGCATCGTTGGCTGCGCGCGCGATCCGCAGGCGGTGGAGGGACTGCTCTCGATACTGGTCGGCAGGCATCCCGAAGCAGAGGACGGCGGTCTCAGCGTGGCGGCTACGAATGCTTCGATTTCCGTTCTCACCCCGGCAGCGCTCGCTGCCCGATATCGCGTGGCACCTCAGCGGGATGCCGAACTGACCCTGCGTGGCATCGTCTACCGCGTCGCCGATCTCGGCGTGACGCAACGCGTGCTTGAGGCCAGCGGCATCGAATTCACGCGTATCGACGACCTGATCATCGTCGGGCCAGCCGACGGGCAGGGCGCCTTCTTTGGCTTCGAGGAGACCTCATCATGACCGTTCCCAATGCGTCCGTGTCCGCAGGCGCCGTCACGTTCTCGAACAGCGCGCCGCTGTCGCTGATAGCAGGCCCCTGCCAGCTCGAATCGCGCCAGCACGCCTTCGACATGGCCGGCGCGCTCAAGGAGATGTGCGCGAGCCTCGGGATCGGGCTCGTCTACAAGACGTCCTTCGACAAGGCCAACCGGACGTCGCTTTCCGGCAAGCGCGGCGCGGGCCTTGATGCGGCCATGCCAATCTTCGCGGACCTGAAGCGCGACCTCTCGCTGCCGGTGCTCACGGACGTTCACACCGAAGAGCAATGCGCCATTGTCGCGGAGACGGTGGACATCCTGCAGATCCCCGCTTTCCTCTCGCGCCAGACCGATCTTCTGATCGCCGCGGCAAACACGGGCAAGATCGTCAACGTCAAGAAGGGCCAGTTTCTGGCTCCATGGGACATGAAGAACGTAGTTGCCAAGGTGACGGAGTCTGGCAACGCGAATGTGTTGGTGACGGAGCGTGGTGCGTCGTTCGGCTACAACACGCTGGTGTCCGACATGCGCGCGCTGCCGATCATGGCGGGGTTCGGCGCACCGGTTATCTTCGACGCCACCCACTCGGTCCAGCAACCGGGCGGGCAGGGGGGCTCGAGCGGCGGTGACCGCCGGTTCGTGGAGACGCTGGCGCGCGCTGCCGTGGCAGTCGGCGTGGCAGGAATTTTCATCGAAACGCACCAGGATCCCGACAACGCGCCTTCCGACGGCCCCAACATGGTGCCATTGAAGGACATGCCCCGGCTGATCGAGACGCTGATGGCTTTTGATGAAGTAGCCAAACGCACCTGATCGCTCCGGAACTTCGCGACGCGTTCCTCATTGTCATGGAACACGGGGTGCGAAACGAAAAGGAGCGAACCATGGCCACTGCAACAGGGCATACGGAAGCCATCCAGGCCTCGCGCGTCATCGGCACCGAGGTCTACAACACCGAAGGCGAGCATATCGGGTCGATCGAGGATGTGATGCTGGACAAGACGACGAACAACATCATGTTCGCCGTCATCGGTTTCGGCGGTTTCCTCGGCATCGGCGAGAAATTCCATGCGATTCCATGGTCTTCGCTTGACTACGAACCAGCCCGGGGTGGCTATGTGGTGCCATTCACCAAGGATCAGCTCAAGGCTGCACCCGCCCATGACATCAACGAACTGACGGGCGGCGATGGGACCAAGGTCCGTGACGCTTCCTACAGCTACTACAAGGTCCCGCCTTACTGGGTGTGACGGCTACTATCTAGATCATCTGAAGGGCCTCGCGGCATGACGCGGGGCCCTTTCTGCTATTGTCCACGCAGATTGCCTCTTGCCCAGCCTTTCGCTAAGACGGCGGCGACCTCGTCATCCTGCATCGAAGGGACAACAGCCATGACCGCAATCATCGACATTATCGGCCGCGAAATACTCGACAGCCGCGGCAATCCGACCGTCGAGGTCGACGTGGTTCTGGAAGATGGCTCGATGGGGCGCGCTGCTGTGCCCTCAGGCGCGTCCACAGGCGCGCATGAGGCGGTGGAACTGCGCGACGGTGGGGCGCGCTATCTGGGCAAGGGCGTGATGAGCGCCGTGGATGCAGTCAATGGTGAGCTCTTCGAGGCGATCGGCGGGCTCGACGCCGAAAACCAGATGCAGATCGACCGCGCGATGATCGAGCTCGACGGAACTGCCAACAAAAGCCGGCTCGGCGCCAACGCCATTCTCGGCGTGTCGCTCGCCGTTGCGAAAGCTGCCGCAGAGGCGTCGTCACTGCCGCTCTACCGCTACGTCGGCGGTGCCGCCGCCCATGTCCTGCCCGTACCGATGATGAATATCGTCAATGGCGGTGCCCATGCCGACAATCCGATCGATTTCCAGGAATTCATGATCATGCCGGTCGGCGCGGAATCGTTTCGTGAGGGGCTGCGCTGGGGTGCGGAGATCTTCCACACGCTGAAGAAGGGCCTGAAAGACGCCGGCCACAACACCAATGTCGGCGACGAGGGGGGCTTTGCGCCCAACCTGAAGAGTGCACAGGCGGCGCTCGACTTCGTCATGGCCTCGATCGAGAAGGCGGGCTACACGCCTGGCGAGCAGATCGGCATCGCGCTCGACTGCGCGGCGACCGAATTCTTCAAGGACGGCAACTACGTCTATGAAGGCGAAAAGAAGACGCGCGATCCGAAGGCGCAGGCCAAGTACCTCGCCAAGCTTGCCGCCGATTATCCCATCATCTCTATCGAGGACGGCATGGCCGAGGACGACTGGGAGGGCTGGAAGATGCTGACGGACCTGGCCGGCGACAAGGTACAGCTCGTGGGAGACGACCTGTTCGTCACCAATTCGGCGCGGCTCAAGGACGGCATCCGCATGGGCGTTGCCAACTCGATCCTCGTCAAGGTCAACCAGATCGGGACGCTCACGGAGACGCTCGATGCCGTCGCGACTGCCCACAAGGCATCCTACACGGCGGTGATGTCGCATCGCTCCGGTGAGACCGAGGATTCCACCATCGCCGATCTGGCGGTGGCCACCAATTGCGGGCAGATCAAAACCGGATCGCTTGCCCGCTCGGACCGGCTTGCCAAGTACAACCAGCTCCTGCGCATCGAGGAAGAACTGGGCCGCAGCGCCCGCTACGCCGGCAGGGACATCCTCAAGGCGTGAAATTTCTGCGCTTGAGATGGACGATTTTGCGAGGGGCGGTTGCGGCGGTAACCGCCCCTTAAGCATGATGGTGTCAGATATGGCGATTGTATCCGAGTATCGCGTCAGCCATGTGGACCCGTCAGCATAAAAAGAGAAACACCGGCGCGCTGATCGTGCCGGCGATTGCCGTCGTCTTCCTTTCGTATTTCGGCTTCCACGCCTTCAACGGCGAGTACGGGATCTATTCCAAGCACCAGCTCGAAGGCCGCGTCGCGGTGCTCGAAGCTGAACTCGCAGGCGTCACCGCCACGCGAATCGAACTGGAAGAGCGGGTCAAGCTGCTGCATGATGGAACGCTGGAGAAGGACATGCTCGACGAACATGCCCGCTACTCCCTCAATCTTGCGCTGCCCGACGAGGTCATCATCATGAGGCCCGTCGCCGGCGATTAACCGACTTCGAGTTAATCGCTCAATTCCCCTGCAATTAGAGTTGCTTATGCGCATGCGAGCCATGCGTTTTTCCGCATGGCGGATCGATGCGGCTCATGCTAGCCTTTTCATGCAAATGGGAGGCGTCAAGCGTCCCCGAGTCCGCCAGGGACGCGTGAAGCAAGGGAGCGAACGATGGCGACAGCCGCCAGGAAAACATCCGCCAAATCCAAGGCGGATGGCAAAGCCCAGCCAACCGTGAAGACGCCGCCGCCGGCCAAGTTCTCCAAGGAGGACGAACTCAAGGCGTATCGCGGTATGCTCTTGATCCGCCGCTTCGAAGAAAAGGCCGGGCAACTCTACGGCATGGGTTTCATCGGCGGTTTCTGCCATCTCTATATCGGCCAGGAAGCGGTCGTGACCGGCATGTCGATGGCGATCAAGGACGGCGACCAGATGATCACCGCCTATCGCGATCATGGCCATATGCTGGCGATGGACATGTCCGCCCGTGGCGTCATGGCCGAGTTGACGGGTCGCCGTGGAGGGTACTCCAAGGGCAAGGGCGGCTCGATGCACATGTTCTCCAAGGAGAAGAACTTCTACGGCGGCCACGGCATCGTCGGCGCCCAGGTGTCGCTGGGCACCGGGCTGGCTTTCGCCAACCGCTATCGCGGCAACGACAATGTTTCGCTGACGTTCTTCGGCGACGGCGCGGCCAATCAGGGCCAGGTATACGAGAGCTTCAACATGGCCTCGCTGTGGAAGCTTCCGATCATCTACATCATTGAAAACAACCGCTATGCGATGGGCACCGCCGTGGCGCGCTCGTCGGCGGAGACGGATTTCTCGCATCGCGGCCTGTCCTTCCGCATTCCAGGGATACAGGTCGATGGCATGGACGTGCGCGCGGTGCGCAGCGCCAGCGACATGGCGCTGGAGTGGTGCCGCGCCGGCAATGGTCCGATCATCCTGGAAATGCAGACCTACCGCTATCGCGGCCATTCGATGTCGGACCCGGCAAAGTACCGGTCCAAGGACGAGGTCCAGAAGATGCGCTCGGAGCATGACCCCATCGAGCAGGTCAAGGCGCGCCTTCTGGAAGCCAAATGGGCAACGGAAGACGAGTTGAAGGCGATCGACAAGGAGGTGCGTGACGTGGTGGCGGACGCGGCCGACTTCGCCCAGACCGATCCCGAGCCCGATCCGTCGGAACTGTGGACCGACATCTATCTCGAGGCCGCCGAGTGACGGTTCGCATGCGCGGGTGTGTGGCAGAACTCCTGCCCGCGCCCCTGCATCGAGCTTCGTCATTCAAGGCGCTGACTTAAAGACTTCAATCGAGCGCGCGCCAAGGCAGCGAAGCTCCTCGGAGGAAACGAAAAAAGATGCCAGTCGAGATACTCATGCCAGCCCTTTCCCCGACGATGGAGGAGGGCAACCTGTCAAAATGGTTGAAGAAGGAGGGCGACAAGGTCGCCCCCGGCGACGTGATTGCCGAGATCGAGACCGACAAGGCAACGATGGAGGTCGAAGCCGTCGACGAAGGCACGTTGGGCAAAATCCTCGTGGCCGAGGGTTCGGAGGGCGTGAAGGTCAACACGCCGATCGCCGTGCTGCTCCAGGAGGGTGAAGACGCCAGCGCAGTGGAGAAGGCGGAGCCCAAGGTGCCTGCGCCAGCAGCCGACGACGCCGGTGGCAAGGGCCGCAAGGCAGAGGAAGAGCCGAGCGCGAAGAAGGACGCGACAGTGCCTGCAGCGCCGAAGCTCGAGGTCGCTGCCGACCCCGACATTCCCGAGGGCACCGAGATGGTGCCGACCACGGTGCGCGAAGCATTGCGCGATGCCATGGCGGAAGAGATGCGCCGTGACGAGAAGGTATTCGTCATGGGCGAGGAGGTCGCCGAGTACCAGGGCGCCTACAAGATCACGCAGGGGCTGCTGCAGGAATTCGGCGCGCGCCGCGTCGTCGATACGCCGATTACCGAGCATGGCTTTGCCGGCGTCGGAGTGGGCGCGGCGATGGCCGGGCTTCGGCCAATCGTGGAGTTCATGACCTTCAACTTCGCCATGCAGGCCATCGACCAGATCGTCAACTCCGCGGCGAAGACGCTCTATATGGCTGGCGGCCAGATGGGTGCGCCGATGGTGTTCCGCGGTCCCAACGGCGCGGCTGCCCGCGTCGCCGCTCAGCACTCGCAGTGCTACGCTGCCTGGTACAGCCACATACCGGGGCTGAAGGTGGTGATGCCATACACCGCCGCGGACGCGAAGGGACTGCTAAAGGCGGCAATCCGCGATCCGAACCCGGTGATCTTCCTCGAAAACGAAATCCTCTACGGCCAGACCTTCGACGTTCCGAAGCTGGACGATTTCGTGCTGCCGATCGGCAAGGCGCGCATCCACAAGAAGGGCAAGGACGCCACGATCGTCTCGTTCGGCATCGGCATGACCTATGTGGTCAAGGCCGAAGCGGAACTGCGTGAAATGGGCCTCGACGTCGAGATCATCGACCTGCGCACGATCCGGCCGCTCGATTTCGACACCGTCATCGCTTCGGTCAAGAAGACCAACCGCCTGGTGGTGGTCGAGGAAGGTTTCCCGCAATCGTCGGTGGGCGACCATATCGCCAGCCAGGTCATGCAGCGGGCCTTCGACCATCTCGACGCCCCGGTCATCACCATCGCGGGCAAGGACGTGCCGATGCCATACGCAGCCAATCTGGAGAAGCTGGCGCTGCCGAACGTCGGCGAAGTGGTCGAGGCGGTCAAGGCCGTCACCTACCGCACCTGAGGGAGGGCGCACCGATGCCGATCGAAATCACAATGCCCGCCCTTTCGCCGACGATGGAAGAGGGCAATCTCGCCAAATGGCTGGTCAAGGAAGGCGACGCTGTCGCACCGGGCGATGTCATCGCCGAGATCGAGACCGACAAGGCCACGATGGAAGTCGAGGCGGTCGACGAAGGGACCGTCGCCAAAATCGTCGTTCCCGCGGGTACCGAAGGCGTCAAGGTCAATGCGCTGATCGCGATACTCGCCGAGGAAGGCGAGGACGTCGCTGCTGCCGCAAAGGGCGATGGCGCGAAGGCGAAGGCTGAACCGGCGAAATCGGAAGCGGCTGAGAAACCGGCTAAGCAAGTTCCGGAACCGACAAAGCAAGCTCCATCGTCCAGCAGCCAATCGACTGCAGCGTCCGCGCCTGCGGTCACCAATGGCGAGCGGATATTCGCCTCGCCGCTCGCCCGCCGCATCGCCAAGGATGCCGGCGTCGACATTGCCGCCGTTGCCGGTTCCGGCCCCAGAGGGCGCGTGGTCAAGGCGGATGTGGAGGCTGCAGTCGCCGGCGGTGGCGCCAAACCGGCCTCGGCGAAGGCCGAGGCACAGGCCCCCGCGGCCCCGAAGCCGATGTCCGACGATGCGGTGCTGAAACTGTTCGAGGAAGGCTCCTACGAACTCGTGCCGCATGACGCCATGCGCAGGACCATCGCGCGCAGGCTGGTCGAGGCGAAGTCGACGATCCCGCATTTCTATCTCACCCTCGACTGCGAGATCGACGCGCTGCTGGCGCTGCGCAAGCAGCTCAACGACGCCGCCCCCAGGGTGAAGTCCGACAAGGGCGAGGAGCCGGCCTACAAGCTGTCGGTCAACGATCTGGTCATCAAGGCGATGGCGGTGGCGCTCAGGGCCGTGCCCGACGCCAACGCGTCGTGGACCGAAGGCGGCATGCTCAAGCACAAGCATGCCGACGTCGGCGTTGCCGTGTCGATCCCGGGCGGGCTGATCACGCCGATCGTGCGCAAGGCCGACGAAAAGACGCTGTCGGTCATCTCCAACGAGATGAAGGACCTGGCCGTGCGTGCGCGAAACCGCAAGCTGAAGCCGGAGGAGTACCAGGGCGGCACGACGGCGGTCTCCAATCTCGGCATGTTCGGGATCAAGGATTTCGCCGCCGTCATCAACCCGCCGCATGCGACGATCCTGGCGGTCGGCGCGGGCGAGGAGCGGGCGGTGGTCAAGGGGGGGCAGGTGGTCGTTGCCAATGTGATGTCGGTGACGCTGTCGACCGACCATCGCGCCGTCGACGGCGCGCTCGGCGCCGAACTGCTCGCCGCCTTCAAGCGCGCGATCGAAAACCCGCTGACGATGCTGGTGTAGAAGAACGGGCATGGTGCCCGGTTCCCTGGAGGGTACGGTCATGGCCGCCACAGTGCATGACGAGAAGCTGAGGAAGTCCTGGATCTGGATGGCGGTCTTCGCCGCCATCTCGCTGATCGGCGGCGTGCTAGCGCTGCTCAATCCGTTTGCGGCGACGCTGGCTGCCACCCTGATGGCCGGTTGGGCGTTCATTCTCCTGGGCGGCATGCAGGTCATCCAGTCGTTTCAGGTTCAGGGCTGGGGCGGCTTCCTCTGGGCGCTGCTTTTCGGCGTTCTGACGCTGGTCGTCGGACTTTCCCTGGTCTTCAACCCACTGGCAGGGATGGTGTCGCTGACATTGCTGGTTGCGGTGCTGTTTTTGGCCACTGGCATCGCGAAGATCATGTATGCGCTTTCGCTTCGGTCGATCTCCGGCTGGGGCTGGGTGCTGTTTTCCGGCATCGTCTCGCTGGCGCTCGGAATTCTCATTCTCGCTGATTTTCCGTGGGCGGCAGCGTCTGTGCTGGGCATCCTCCTCGGCGTCGAGCTGATTTCCAACGGCGTGCTCTTCATGGTCATGGCGCTGGGTCTGCGCCGGCTGGCATGAGGGCCGCGCACCGCAGGAGTGCTCGATGAAGACCATCCTATCTTATGGCGACTCACTCACATGGGGCTACGATCCTCGCGGACCGGCGCGGCACGCGCCGGAAGACCGCTGGCCCAATGTCCTGCAGTCGCTGCTGGGCGAAAAGGCGCAGGTGATTGCCGAAGGTCTCAACGGCCGTACCACCGCCTTTGACGACCATCTCGCCGATGCTGACAGGAATGGCGCGCGTCTGCTGCCAACGATCCTTCATTCGCACGCACCGATCGACCTCGTCATCATCATGCTCGGCTCGAACGACATGAAGCCGTTCGTCTGCGGCCATGCGTTTGGCGCCAAGCAGGGCATGCGCCGGCTGATCAACATCGTTCGCGCGCACGCCTATCCTTTCGAGATGGACGCGCCGGAGGTGCTGATCGTCGCGCCGCCGGCACTTTGCGAAACCGCCGATCCGGATTTTGCCGCAAGCTTCGGCCTCGGCAGGGAGCAGTCGGCAATGCTGGCCAGCCTCTATTCCGATCTCGCCGATCTGGAAGGATGCGGTTTCTTCGACGCGGGCTCCGTCGCGAAGACGACGCCGATCGACGGTGCGCATCTCGACGCCGACAACACACGCGCCATCGGCAAGGGGCTGGAGCCTCTCGTCCGGATGATGCTGGGACTTTGACTGAGGAGACGGGCAGTGGCCGAGAATTACGACGTCATCATCATCGGGGCTGGACCGGGCGGCTACATCGCCGCAATCCGCGCCGCGCAGCTCGGGCTGAAAACCGCGATCGTCGAGCGCGAACACCTGGCCGGCATCTGCTCCAACTGGGGCTGCATCCCGACGAAGGCGTTGCTGCGCTCCGCCGAGGTCATGCATCTTGCCGGGCACGCCAAGGATTACGGCCTGACGATCGAATCGGTAAAGCCCGACTTGAAGGCGATCGTCGCCCGCTCGCGCGGTATTGCCGAGCGCATGAACGGCGGCGTCGGCATGCTGATGAAAAAGAACAAGGTGGATGTGATCTGGGGCGAGGCAAAGTTCACCAAGCCGAATGAAATCGTCGTCTCCAAGACCGCGAAGAAGGTCATGCAGCCGCAGGCGCCGATGCCGAAGAACGCCAAGGGCGAGGGTACCTACACGGCCAAGCACATCATCGTGGCGACGGGCGCGCGGCCCCGCGCATTGCCCGGCATCGAGCCCGACGGCAAGCTGATCTGGACCTATTTCGAGGCAATGGTGCCGCAGGAAATGCCCAAATCTCTGCTGGTGATGGGTTCCGGTGCCATCGGCATCGAGTTTGCATCATTCTACCGCACGATGGGCGTCGACGTGACCGTCGTGGAGTTGATGCCGCAAATCATGCCGGTGGAAGATGCCGAGATCTCCAAATTCGCCCAGAAACGGTTGGAGAAGGAGGGCATGAAGTTCATTCTCGAAGCCAAGGTGACGAAGGTCGACAAGGCCGCGAACTCCGTCACTGCGCATGTCGAGAAGAAGGACGGCTCGGTCGAGAAGATCACCGCCGACCGGATGATCTCCGCCGTCGGGGTCCAGTGCAACACCGAGAATCTCGGCCTCGAGGCCATCGGGGTCAAGCTCGACCGCGGCGCTGTCGCCATTGACGGCTACTGCCGCACCAATGTCGCCGGCGTCTATGCGATCGGCGACGTCGCAGGTCCACCGATGCTCGCGCATAAGGCCGAGCACGAGGCCGTCATTTGCGTGGAGAAGATCGCAGGTCTCGACGTGCACCCGCTCGACAAGTCGCGCGTGCCCGGCTGCACCTACTGCCATCCGCAGGTTGCGTCCGTTGGCCTGACTGAGGCGAAAGCCAAGGACGCGGGGCATGACGTGCGAGTCGGCCGGTTTCCGTTCGTCGCCAACGGCAAGGCGGTGGCGCTGGGGGACGACCAGGGCCTCGTGAAAACGATCTTCGACAAGAAGACCGGCCAGTTGCTTGGCGCTCACATGGTGGGTCCCGAAGTAACAGAACTGATCCAGGGCTTCGTCGTGGCGATGAACCTGGAAACCACCGAGGAAGACCTGATGCATACGATCTTCCCGCATCCGACGCTGTCGGAAACGATGAAGGAAAGCGTGCTCGACGCTTACGGCCGCGCGCTGAACATGTAGGCGGTGGCGCGGTTTCAATCCCGCCCCGCAACGCCTATATCTGCCGGACGACAAGGATTCTTCCAGCATGGTCAACGTTCTCAATCTGATCGACAAGCCGCGCCCGCGCCACCCTGAGAAGGCCCACCGGCCCGACCAGGAAGTGCTACGCAAGCCGGAGTGGATACGCGTCAAGGCACCTGTTTCGCGGGGCTATCTCGAAACGCGCGAGATCGTGAAGTCGAACAAGCTCGTCACCGTTTGCGAGGAGGCCGGCTGTCCCAATATCGGCGAGTGCTGGGACAAGAAGCACGCCACCTTCATGATCATGGGCGAGATCTGCACGCGCGCCTGCGCCTTCTGCAATGTCGCGACAGGCATTCCCACGGCGCTTGATCCGGCGGAACCGGAGAGTGTCGGCAAGGCCGTACGCGAAATGGGCTTGAACCACGTGGTGATCACCTCCGTCGACCGGGATGACCTCGCCGATGGCGGAGCGCAGCATTTTGCAGACGTGATCCATGCCATTCGCGCGGCCTCACCGGGCACAACAGTTGAAATCCTGACGCCCGACTTCCTGCGCAAGGATGGCGCCAGGGCGCTGGAAACCGTCGTTGCCGCACGGCCCGATGTGTTCAACCACAACCTGGAGACGGTGCCGTCGAACTATCTCAAGGTCCGGCCGGGCGCGCGTTATTTCCATTCGCTGCGCCTGCTGCAGCGGGTCAAGGAGATCGATCCTACCATCTTCACCAAGTCAGGCATCATGGTCGGCCTCGGCGAGGAGCGCAACGAAGTGCTCCAGCTGATGGACGACCTGCGCACGGCCGACGTCGACTTCATCACCATCGGGCAATATCTGGCACCCTCTCGCAAGCATCACCCGGTCAAGGCGTTCGTCACTCCGGAAGAGTTCAAGTCGTACGAGACGATCGCCTACACCAAGGGTTTCCTCATGGTGGCATCCAGCCCTCTGACGCGATCCTCGCATCATGCGGGCGATGATTTCGCACGGCTGCGCGTTGCGCGGGAAAAGAAACTGGCAGCGACGGTTTGATCCCCATAGCCCATGCATGGCCGTCGCTGAGATCGGCCAGGCGCATGCTCGTCATCGGCTGCTCGGGAAGCGGCAAATCGACCTTGTCGCGCGCGCTTTCAGGCGCGCTCGGGCTGCCATACATATCGATGGATCGCGAGTTCTTCTGGATGCCGGGATGGAGGCTGCGGGAGAGGGCGGAAATTCGCCAGATGATCGCCGAAGCCGCGGCCGGCGAGCGATGGATCATGGACGGTACCAGCCCGGGAACGCTGGACCTTCGGCTTCCGCGCGCGGATCTGGTCGTGTGGATGCGCATGCCGAGACACCTTTGTCTGGCAAGGGTATTGAAGCGTCGGCTTCAGTATTCCGGCAAAAGCAGACCGGAGATGGCGGAAGGGTGCCCGGAAAGGATCGATATGGAGTTTCTGCGATACATCTGGAATTTCGAGCGCACGGAATCTCCGGAAATCATGCAGGCGCTTGAAGCCTGCAATCCGCCAGTGCCGCTCCTGACATTACGCACGCCTGCCGAGACCGCGGCAGTTCTTGCCCAACTGAAAATCGCGGTGTAGCGCTTTTTCATGCCCAGTTTCGAAACCACCAGAGTCGTCACGCACTCACCCGAGCAGATGTTCGCCCTGGTCGCGGATGTCGAACAGTACCCCGAATTCCTGCCGATGTGCGAGGATCTGACGGTGCGTTCGCGGCGCGAGCGCGACGGTGTCACCTTGCTTGTCGCCGACATGACCGTTGGCTACAAGGCGATCCGCGAGACCTTCACCAGCCAGGTCGTCCTCAAGCCGTCGGAAAGCCGCATCGACGTCAAATATCTCGACGGACCGTTCAAATATCTCAGCAATATCTGGCGCTTCGAAGAACGGGCCGGCGGCGGCACCGACGTGGTCTTCTTCATCGATTACGAATTCAAGAGCCGCATTCTCGGCGCCTTGATGGGCGCGATGTTCGACCGGGCATTCCGCATGTTTGCCGAAGCGTTCGAGAAGCGAGCGGATAAGATCTACACGACGGGCACGGTGCAGACGAGCGTATGAACGCAGTTCATTTTCGCGATAGCGCGCCGATACCCAGTTCCAGCGCGGTCGCAACAGCTTCCTTACGGATGAACTCGCGTCCATGATTGTCGAAACTGCGGCTTTCGGCCGTTGGTTCGTACCCCGTTCGCGCGACGCCAAACCAGACAAGTCCCACCGGCTTGTCGACACTGCCGCCGCCGGGGCCAGCGATTCCGGTCACGGACAGCGCGATGTCCGCGCGGCTGCGCTCGAGCGCGCCGGCGGCCATTTCCAGCGCCGTCTGGCGGGAGACGGCGCCATGGGCTGCGAGTGTGTCCGGCGAAACGCCGATCATTTCCATCTTCGCTTCATTGGAATAAGTCACGAAACCCCGATCGACCACCGAGGATGAGCCGGCGATATCGGTTAGTGCGGCAATGATGAGTCCACCCGTGCAAGACTCGGCAGTCGCCGCCATGATGCCTCGTTGCGTGCATCCGTCGAGAAAGCGGCGTGCAAGACTTGGGATCTGGTCGTCGCTCATGCCGGCACTTCGCCGTGAAACACCACGGTAGCGGTGGCTATCGCGGCAATGCCTTCCTCGCGCCCGACAAAGCCGAGCTTTTCGTTCGTCGTCGCCTTGATGGAAATCCGGTCCGCGGAGATGGTAAGCATGGATGCGAGCGCCTTCGTCATCGCTTCGCGGTGCGGCCCGACCTTCGGTGCCTCTGCGATCAATGTAATGTCGGCATTGGCAATGCGCCCTCCGCGCCCACGCACGATACGCACCGCTTCCTCCACGAAAATCCGCGAAGCCGCGCCCTTCCAGCGCATGTCGGAAGGCGGGAAATGCACACCGATGTCGCCGGCGCCACATGTGGCCAGCAGCGCATCCGTCAAGGCGTGCAATCCGACATCGGCATCTGAGTGGCCCGACAGTCGCTTATGGTACGGTATGTCGACGCCGCACAGTGTGACATGGTCGCCATCCTCGAAGGAATGCACATCGTAGCCATTGCCGGTTCGCACATCCGGAAAGGCGTTGGTCTGCAAGCGGGCGTTTGCCATCTCGATATCCCTTGCCCATGTCAGCTTGACGTTGTCTGCCGCACCCTCGACGATACGCACGGGAATTCCAGCCCATTCCGCGATCGCCGCATCGTCTGTAAAGTGATGATGCCCCTGGACATGAGCGCGCTCATGGGCGTCGAAAATCGCGTCAAATGGAAAACCCTGTGGGGTCTGGGCGCCAAATAGCCCGGCGCGCGGGATGGTTCCGGCCACAAGACCGTCGGGTCCCGCCTTCTTCAAGGTATCGGAGACGGGCAGCGTCGGAAGGCTGCCGCTGCCGCCCGCAAGCCCCTCAATCACGCGGTCGACGAGCCATGTGTCGACAAAGGGCCGCACTGCATCATGAATGAGCACAGCTTCTGGCGACCGGTGCCGCAATGCGTGCAGGGCAAGCCTCGTTGACGCCTGTCGTGTCGGCCCGCCGGCAACCGTGGTCACCGCCTTTGCCGCGTCACCTGCCGCGTCCAGGAACAGCGCTTCATCATCGGCATGAATGGCGACGATGATGTCGCCGATGGCGGGGTGAGCAAGAAAGGCATCAAGGGTGTGGCGGATCACCGGAATGCCTCCGATGCGGCGGTATTGCTTCGGGCCCTCGACGGATTGACCAGCGCGTTCACCTCGTCCGGCAGCGACGATCACCACTCCGATTCTGCCCGCCGCCATCGTTCCGCCGTTCTCTCCGGGTCTTGCTTTTGTGCGAGGCAAAGGCTTAGTGCGAGGGTCGGCGGATGACCAGCCCTATTCGTCCTCAGAGCTCTCTCCAACTGAATTCGCGGTTGCACAAACCAGGCTTTCTGGTTATTGCTTGTGCAATTGAAGCTAATGCTTGGTTTTTGTGCATGTCTCAACCAGCCAGACTTGCGACACCGCTCCGTCTTGGCAGCATCGTCATTGAAAACCGCGTTTTCCTCGCGCCACTCTCGGGTATCACCGATGAGCCGTTCCGGAAGCGCGCGATCATGCATGGTGCCGGGCTGGTCGTATCGGAAATGGTCGCCAGCGGCGAGTTGGCAAAGGGCCGCCGCAATTCCACTCTGCGCATTCGCCGGCCCGATGTTCCCGTTCATGTCGTGCAGCTTGCCGGACGCGAAGCGGAATGGATGGCCGAGGGCGCGCGTATTGCCGTGGGCGAGGGCGCGGATGTCATCGACATCAACATGGGCTGCCCTGCCAAGAAAGTGACGGGCGGCTACTGCGGGTCTGCATTGATGCGCGAGCCGGACCACGCGCTCTCGCTGATCGATGCCGTCGCATCGGCGGTGGACGTTCCCGTCACCGTCAAGATGCGACTGGGCTGGGATGAAGACGCGCTCAACGCACCTTTGATCGCGCGCCGCGCCGAGGATGCGGGCGTCGCCCTAGTAACCGTTCACGGGCGCACACGGTGCCAGTTCTACAAGGGCAGTGCCGACTGGCGGGCAATCCGCCGGGTCAAGGAGGCTGTCGGAATCCCGGTCGTCGCCAATGGCGACGTCCACTCGCTGGCGGATGCCGAGCGGGCTCTGGCGATGTCGGGCGCCGATGCGGTGATGGTCGGTCGCGCGCATTATGGAGCGCCATGGCTTGCCGGCGCCATCGCGGCGGAAGCCGCCGCCAGCGAGGCGCCCGCCGCTCCTAAAGGTGCAATTGAGCTTTTTGCTTATATTTCAAATCATTATGAGGACATGTTGATCTTATACGGAACACATCAAGGCGTTCGTCATGCGCGCAAGCATCTTGGCTGGTATCTCGACCGCCATGCGCCCGGAACAGACAGCGCCCTTCGCGCAACGGTCATGACGTCCACAGACCCCGACACGGTAAAGGCAGCGCTGTGCGCCGCATTCGATACTGCGATGCCGACAAGGAGCGCGGCATGACGCCGAAGCTTCCCAACGGCGCAGACCCTGCGTCGATCGTGCTGAACACAATTCGCCATCCCGTCATCATGGTGAACCCCGCTGGCAATATCGTGTTCGCGAATGCGGACGCGGAAGATTTCTTTCGCTCCAGCGCGACCATGCTTTCGCGCGTTGGTCTCGACAGGTTCGTGCCATTCGGCAGTCCGCTGCTGACGTTGGTGGATCAGGTGCGCGAGCAGCGCGCGCCGTTCAATGAGTACCGTGTCGACATTTCGTCTCCGCGCCTTGGGCCGGAGCGTGTCGTCGACCTCTACGTCGCCCCCGTGCCGGAATTGCCCGGCCACGTCGTGGTGATGTTCCAGGAGCGGTCGATGGCCGACAAGATCGATCGCCAGATGACGCACCGCGGTGCGGCGCGCTCGGTGACCGGCCTGGCCGCGATGCTCGCGCACGAGATCAAGAATCCGCTGTCCGGCATACGCGGCGCAGCCCAATTGCTCGAAAGCGTCGTCAGCGATGAGGACCGCGCGCTGACCCGGCTGATCACCGACGAGACCGACCGTATCGTCTCGCTGGTTGACCGGATGGAAGTGTTCTCCGACGAGCGACCCATCGACCGGCAGCCCGTCAACATTCACATCGTGCTCGATCATGTGAAGGCGATCGCCAAGAACGGCTTCGGACGCAAGGTGAAGATCGCCGAGGACTACGATCCCTCCTTGCCGCCGGTCTATGCCAACAGGGACCAGTTGATCCAGGTGTTCCTCAATCTCGTGAAGAACGCGGCTGAGGCGATCGGCAACGATTCCAATGGGGAGATTTCACTGACCACCGCCTTCCGGCCGGGCATCAGGTTGTCGGTGCCGGGAACCCAGGATCGCGTTTCGCTGCCACTGGAATTCTGCGTCCACGACAATGGTCCGGGGGTCCCTGACGACCTGCTGCCCATCCTGTTCGACCCCTTCATCACCACCAAGCAGAACGGCTCGGGCCTCGGCCTCGCGCTGGTGGCCAAGATCGTCGGTGAGCATGGCGGCGTGATCGAATGTGAATCGTCGTCGCGAGGAACGACGTTCCGCATTCTAATGCCCACCTGGAAGGAGCCGCGTGCGATGAACGAAGCGCCCGAACTCGAAGGGAATCCGGCATGACGATCCGCGGTAACATCCTCGTCGCCGACGACGACGCGGCGGTGCGCACCGTTCTCAGCCAGGCGCTGTCGCGCGTCGGGCACGACGTGCGCGTCACGTCGAACGCTTCGACGCTCTGGCGTTGGGTCGCCGCCGGTGACGGCGACCTCGTGATTACCGATGTCGTGATGCCGGACGAAAATGCATTCGACATGCTGCCGCGCATCAAGAAGGCGCGCCCCGACCTGCCGGTCATCGTGATGAGTGCGCAGAACACGTTCATGACGGCTATCCGGGCATCGGAGACAGGCGCCTACGAATATCTGCCGAAACCCTTCGACCTCACCGAACTCCTGACGATCGTCAGCCGCGCATTGTCCGAGCCGAAGCGGCATGCGCCCGACATGCGCGGCGAAGAGCAGCCGGACCCGATGCCGCTCGTCGGGCGATCGGCGGCGATGCAGGACATCTACCGCATGCTGGCGCGGATGATGCAGACCGACCTGACGGTGATGATCTCGGGCGAGTCCGGCACCGGCAAGGAGCTTGTGGCGCGCGCACTGCACGAATATGGCCGCCGCCGCAACGGGCCGTTCGTCGCGATCAACATGGCGGCGATCCCACGCGACCTGATCGAATCGGAGCTGTTTGGCCATGAGAAGGGCGCCTTCACAGGTGCGCAGAACCGCTCGACCGGACGTTTCGAGCAAGCAGAGGGCGGCACGCTGTTCCTCGACGAGATCGGCGACATGCCGATGGAAGCCCAGACACGGCTTCTGCGCGTCCTGCAGCAGGGAGAGTACACCACGGTTGGCGGACGGACGCCGATCCGCACCGACGTGCGCATCGTGGCGGCGACCAACAAGGACCTTCGCACCCTGATCAACCAGGGACTGTTCCGCGAGGATCTGTTCTATCGCCTCAATGTCGTGCCGCTTCGCCTGCCGGCGCTACGCGAACGTTCGGAAGATGTGCCGGACCTCGTGCGTCACTTCTTCAAGCAGGGCGAAAAGGAAGGCCTGCAGATAAAGCGCATCACGTCCGGCGGCATCGAACTGATGAAGCGCTATGCCTGGCCCGGAAACGTGCGCGAGCTGGAAAACCTCGTTCGTCGCCTGGCGGCACTTTATCCGCAGGACGAGATCGCCGCCGAGATCATCGAGACGGAGCTTCGCACCACCGATTCGGCACCGAGCGCGCCCGGCGGATCGATGCTGCCCGAGGACATCACGATCGCACAGGCGGTCGAGCACCACCTTCAGCGTTATTTTGCCAGTTTCGGTGGAGAGTTGCCGCCCCCCGGCCTGTACCAGCGTGTCCTTGCGGAAGTCGAGTATCCGCTGGTCCTGGCTTCCATGACGGCCACGCGCGGCAACCAGATCAAGGCAGCGGAACTCCTGGGCCTCAACCGAAACACGCTGCGCAAGAAGATCCGCGAGCTTGGAGTGAACGTTTATCGCGCATCGAAATAGCGCACAATTCAGCAGCCCCAGCCACGCTCCGTTGCATAATCGCCACAATGCGTTGCATAGATGCAACGCAATTTTGGGCGGACAGACAGGCTGATGGCGTTACAGACCCCCGCTATGACCGGCACGGTGCCAGCCGCAGACAACACGCGCGCTGATGGGCGCAGGCTGCTTGCCCTGCCTGGCATCGCAGCCATAATTGGGGCTCTCGCGACCTCTGGCGTGTCGTTTCTCGTGCTGCTCGGGCTGACGCCGATCACGCCCGACGAGACGACAACGCTGACGCTTATCGCTATCAACGCGGCGTTCATCCTGCTGCTGATCGGACTCATCGGCCGAGAGGTCCACCGCATTTCGATGGCGAGGCGCCGCGGCAAGGCGGCCTCGCGGCTGCATGTGCGCATCGTCACGATGTTCTCGCTCGTCGCAGCGATACCGGCGATCGTCGTTGCGATTGTTGCATCGGTCACGCTCGATCTCGGACTTGATCGCTGGTTCGAGATCAGGACCAAGGTCATCATCAGCTCATCGCTGTCGATTGCCGAAGCCTACGTCAACGAGAACGCCCGCAACCTGCAGGGTACGACCCTGTCGATGGCCTATGACCTCGACGCAAACCGCACGCTCTACACACTTGATCGCACGGGTTATCGTGTACTTCTGAGCAGGCAGGCCCAGGGCAGGGGCCTCGATCACGCCGCGATGATCCGCTCCGACGGCTCGGTCATCATGCAGGCCGATACGCCGGCCGACTTTCCAATGCCTGCACCCTATGCCGAGGTGATCGCGACCGCGGCGGACGGCTTGCCGGTGCTGATACCGCCGGGCACACGCAACATCGTCGGCGCCATCGTCAAGCTGCGCGACATCGAAGACGCCTATCTCTACACGATCCGGACACTCGACCCCGAGGTCATCCGGGCTCGCCAGATCGTGCGTGCCAATACGGACGAGTATCGGTCGCTGGAAGCCAACCGGCTGAGTACGCAGGTCGCCTTCGCGCTGATCTATCTTGGCGTGACCTTGATGATCGTGCTCTCGGCGATCTGGACCGGCATCGCGGTCGCAGACCGGCTGGTTCGGCCGATCCGCCAGCTCATCGGTGCCGCCGACGAGGTGGCGACCGGTAATCTCGACGTCGCGGTACCGATCCGGCAGTCGGACGGCGACGTCGCCTCGCTGGGCGACACCTTCAACAAGATGATCCTGCAACTCAAATCGCAGCGCACCGAACTCATCGGCGCCAAGGACCTGATCGATGAACGCCGCCGCTTCTCCGAAGCCGTGCTGGCGGGCGTTACCGCGGGCGTGATCGGCGTCCATCGGGACGGGACGATTTCGATCGTCAATCGTTCAGCGGAAAAGATGCTCGCACTGCGCTCCGAAACGGCAATGGGGCGCAGCCTCGTCGAAGTGCTGCCGAATGTCGGCGCGGTGTTCGACAACGGCCGCAAATCCGGCCGGCCGGTTCATCGCGAGCAAGTGACCTTCTTCAGGGCAGGGGCGGAACGAACCTTCAACGTGCAGGTGACCATCGAGGAAGGGGGTACCAGCGGCGAGACGACCTCCTATGTTGTGACCGTCGACGACATCACTGATCTCGTCTCCGCGCAGCGTTCCTCGGCCTGGGCAGACGTGGCGCGCCGCATTGCTCACGAGATCAAGAACCCGCTGACTCCGATCCAACTTTCGGCGGAGCGCATCAGGCGCCGTTTCGGCAAGGTGATCACCGAGGACCGCGAGGTGTTCGACCAGTGCACTGAAACCATCATTCGCCAGGTCGGCGACATCGGTCGGATGGTCGACGAGTTCTCCGCATTCGCCCGCATGCCCAAACCGGACATGCAGGTTCTCGATCTGCGCGAGCCGCTGCGCGAGGCGTCATTTCTGGTAGAAGTCAGCCGCGCCGACATCGCCTTCGAGCGGGATTTCGGCAGCGCGCCCTTGATGGGTACGTTCGACAGCCGGCTGCTCAGCCAGGCCTTCGGCAATCTCATCAAGAACGCCGCGGAAGCGATCGAAGCGGCGGAGCGCGGGTCCGACACTCCGGGCATAATTCGCATCCGTGCCGAAAAAACCGGCAAGGAAATTCGCGTCGATGTGATCGACAATGGCAAGGGACTGCCGCGCGAAAACAGACAGCGGCTGCTCGAGCCCTATATGACGACACGTGAAAAGGGCACCGGCCTTGGTCTCGCCATCGTCAAGAAGATCGTTGAAGACCATGGCGGGCGACTCGAATTGCACGATGCGCCGACGGATTTCCACGGCGGGCAAGGGGCGTTGATCCGGATCGTGCTCCCGGCAGTCGAAGCCGGACCGCGCGACAAGACTACTGAGAAGGTTGAAAATGGCGTCTGACATTCTGATCGTGGACGACGAGGAGGACATCCGGGAACTCGTTGCCGGCATTCTCGGGGACGAGGGCCATGAGACCCGAACGGCCCACGACGCCGACAGCGCGCTGGCGACGATCTCCGACCGTGTGCCGCGACTGGTCTTCCTCGACATCTGGCTGCAGGGTTCGCGGCTGGACGGGCTCGCCCTGCTCGACGAGATCAAGAAGATCCACCCCAACCTGCCGGTCGTGATGATATCGGGCCACGGCAACATCGAGACGGCGGTGTCGGCGATTCGTCGTGGCGCCTACGACTTCATCGAGAAGCCCTTCAAGACGGACCGGCTTATCCTGATCGCGGAACGCGCCCTGGAGACCTCGAAGCTTCGGCGCGAGCTCTCCGACCTGAAGAAACGCAGCGGCGAGACGTTCGACCTGATCGGCATGTCGGCGGCGATGACGCAGTTGCGCCAGACGATCGAGCGTGTCGCGCCCACAAACAGCAGGGTGATGATGATCGGACCGTCGGGATCCGGCAAGGAATTGGCCGCCCGCGCAATGCATGCGCTGTCGGCGCGCAAGGACGGCCCCTTCGTCACGGTCAGCGCCGCATCGATCACGCCGGATCGAATGGAGGTGGAACTCTTCGGTACGGAGGCCAATGGAGGCGGATTGCGCAAGGTCGGCGCGCTGGAGGAAGCGCATCGCGGCATCCTCTACCTCGATGAGGTCGCCGACATGCCGCGCGAGACACAGGGAAAAATCCTGCGGGTGCTGGTCGACCAGCAATTTGAGCGCGTCGGCGGCTCCCAGCGGGTGAAGGTCGATGTGCGCATTATTTCTTCGACAGCCCAGAATGTAGAAACCCTGATCCGCCAGGGGCGTTTTCGCGAGGACCTCTACCATCGCCTCGCGGTCGTTCCCGTCGTCGTGCCTGGGCTGTCGGAACGGCGCGAAGACATCCCCTACCTGGTCGACCACTTCATGCGCCAGGTGGCTGGCCAGGCGGGCATCCGCATGCGCCGCATCGGCGACGATGCGCTGGCCGTTCTGCAGGCCCACAATTGGCCCGGCAACGTGCGGCAGCTCAAGAACAACATCGAGCGCCTGATGATCCTGGCACGCGGTGACGACGTCGATGCGCCGATCACCGCCGACCTGCTGCCGCAGGAGATCGGCGACGTGATGCCACGCGCTCCCAATCAGTCGGACCAGCACATCATGGCGCTGCCGTTGCGAGAGGCTCGGGAACTGTTCGAGAAGGAATACCTGCTGGCCCAGATCAACCGTTTCGGGGGGAATATATCGCGCACCGCCGAGTTCATTGGCATGGAGCGTTCCGCGTTGCACCGAAAGCTGAAGTCGCTGGGCGTGTAAAACCGGTTCCAAGGGCGCCGCAAAAGCGGCAAGAGTGTCGAGACGCGGCGTGGTGGTGGTGCGCCGCCTTGCAATTCCCGTGGCTGCTGCCTTATTGCCGTACTGCCTTATTGCCCTACCGAGAGGGGAACACATGCCACGCATAGCCTATGTCAACGGCCGCTATACGCCGCACTCCGATGCAGCGGTGCACATCGAGGATCGCGGTTACCAGTTCGCCGACGGCGTCTATGAAGTCTGCGAGGTTTCGCGCGGCCACATCATGGATATGACGCGGCATCTCAATCGGCTCGATCGATCGCTCGGAGAGTTGCAAATCGCATGGCCCATGAGCCGGCGTGCGCTTCAGATGGTGATGTCGGAGGTGGTGCGTCGCAACAAGATCACCAACGGGCTGGTCTATCTCCAGGTTACGCGCGGCGTTGCTCCGCGCGACCATTTCTACCCGTCAGCCGACACTCCGCCGGCGATCGTGGTGACCGCGAAGCGCAGCGATCCCAAGGCGGCGGCGAGCAAGGCCGCGCAGGGCATCAAGGTCATAACCGTTCCGGAGAACCGCTGGGAACGCGTCGACATCAAGACGGTCGGGTTGTTGCCGAACGTCATGGCACGCCAGAAGGCGAAGGAAGCGGGCGCTTCCGAAGCGTGGTTCGTCGACGCTGACGGCACCGTAAAGGAGGGTGCGGCGACCAATGTCTGGATCGTCACCAAGGACGGCAAGCTGGTCACGCGGCCTGCGGATTTCGGCATCTTGCGCGGCGTCACGCGCACAACTGTGTTGGATGTCGCCAAGAAGCTCGGGCTGAGCGTCGAGGAGCGCAGCTTCACCGTCGACGAGGCCAAGCAGGCTAAGGAAGCCTTCATTACCGCCGCCACGGCGCTGGTTATGCCGGTTGTGGAGATCGATGGCGACAGCGTCGCAAACGGCCACCCCGGTTCGGTGACACTTTCCCTGCGCGAGGCATTTTTTGACGTTGCGGAGAAGACTCCGGCCTGATAACCGCAACAGCGAAAGGGCCGAATGAATCGTTCGCGGGCTCATCGAAGCGTGCGGATTGTGTGTTGCGCGCTTGACATCGCCCTTTCAATTGGGCGCTACTAGCGATGCACCGTTGGGGATCGGCGAAAGAAAAGAAAAATGGCGGAACGGACGCAAAACCTCCAGGACGTGTTCCTGAATTCAGTTCGCAAGAGCAAGAATCCACTTACAATCTTTCTTATCAACGGCGTCAAATTGACGGGCGTCGTCACCTCGTTCGACAATTTCTGCGTCCTGCTGCGGCGCGACGGGCATTCGCAGCTTGTCTACAAGCATGCCATATCCACGATCATGCCAAGCCAGCCGGTACAGATGTTCGATGGTGAAGACGGCAGCCGGGACGCCTGATTGACCGGAAACAGGCGGGCAGGGGGCAAGGAAGGCCGTTCCAGCGGAGCGGACCGGAAAAACATGCCCGACGACAAGACGGCACGCGCCGTCATCATCGTGCCGGTTCTCACACGCCAGCCAAGGAGCAGCGCGGATGATGCTTCCGGCCGGCCGCGCCTGGCGCGGTCGCCGCAGGCCCGCCTTGACGAAGCGATCGGTCTCGCCGGCGCGATCGATCTCGATGCCGTCCACAGCGAAATCGTCACGGTCAACGACCCTCGGCCGGCCACGTTGCTCGGCACCGGTAAGCTCGAGGACTTTGCCGAGATCGTCAAGGAACGAGACGCGGAACTGGTCTTCGTCGACCATCCTCTGACGCCGGTCCAGCAGCGCAATCTTGAAAAGGCGTTGAATGCGAAGGTGCTCGATCGCACCGGCATCATCCTGGAAATCTTCGGACGCAGAGCGCGTACCCGAGAGGGCACGCTGCAGGTCGATCTCGCCCACCTGAACTACCAAAAGGGACGTCTCGTGCGAAGCTGGACGCACCTCGAGCGCCAGCGCGGCGGTGCAGGCTTCCTCGGCGGCCCTGGCGAAACCCAGATCGAAGCCGACCGGCGCATGCTGCAGGAAAAGATCATCAAGCTGAAACGCGAACTGGAAACGGTGCGCCGGACGCGTGAACTGCATCGGTCGAAGCGCAAGAAGGTGCCCTATCCGATCGTTGCCATTGTCGGCTATACCAATGCTGGCAAGTCGACGCTCTTCAACCGCATGACGGGCGCTGGCGTCCTGGCGGAAGACATGCTTTTCGCCACGCTCGACCCGACATTGCGGCGCGTGAAGCTGCCCTATGGCACGATCGTGCTTCTGTCTGACACCGTTGGCTTCATTTCTGACCTGCCCACCCATCTTGTCGCCGCGTTCCGTGCCACGCTGGAAGAGGTTGTCGAAGCTGACCTTGTCATCCATCTTCGCGACATCTCCGACCCCGACACGATGGCGCAGGCCGAGGACGTCGAGCGGATCCTGGGAGACCTCGGCGTCGATGCGGAAGACGAACGACGCGTGCTCGAGGTGTGGAACAAGGTGGATCTGCTCGATCCTGCCGACCACGACAGGCTGCTAAGCGAGGGCGCACGGCGAGACAAGATCCAGCCGATCGCGATTTCGGCGGTGACGGGCGAGGGTGTCGAGCAGCTTGCGGCGATCGTCGAGGAACGTATCGCGGGAAGTCTGTCCACGATCCAGGTGGTCGTTCCGGCACAGCAGGCAGGCGACGTCGACTGGCTCTACCGCAACGGGGACGTGACGGGACGAACCGATCGAGAGGATGGCGGTGTCGAGCTGACGATCCGCGCCACTGAGGCTATTCGCCGAGAGATCGCCGGGCGCTTCGGTGACGGAGTCAAGCCGGCTTGAGAGTCACCTCCGTTCGCGGAATGCCGAACACCGGCTACTTCGCGGTCTTGGCCTCCTGCCACAGCACTTCCATCTGGTCGAGAGACGCCTCTTCGAGTGAGCTCCCCTTTTCTGCGAGCTGTGCCTCCACATAGTGGAAGCGCGACCGAAACTTGTCATTGGTGCGCCGCAGAGCGTCTTCGGCGTCGATCTTAAGGTGCCGGCCGAAATTGACGAACGCGAACAGCACGTCGCCAAATTCTTCGGAGACATGGTCGGCATCGCCTTCTTCCATCGCCTCGCGCAGTTCGGCGATCTCCTCCTCGATCTTGTCGAGAATCGGCTTGGCTTCCTTCCAGTCGAATCCGACACGCGCCGCTTTTTCCTGAATTTTTAGCGCCCGTGTCAGCGCGGGATGCACGAGTGGGATGCCATCGAGATAGCCGCTGCCATGATCTTCCGGCTCAACGCCCCTTGCGAGCCTCGCTGCACGCTTCTCGGCTTTTTCCTCCGCCTTGATCCTCTCCCACATGCCCTTGGCCATGCCGGCACTGCGCGCCGCGTCGTCACCGAAAACATGCGGGTGCCGGCGGATCATCTTTTTCGTCACCGCCTCGACGACGTCGCCGAAGTCGAAATCGCCGTCCTCCTGCGCCATGCGGGCGTGGTAGACCACCTGAAGGAGGAGATCGCCGAGCTCGTCACGCAGATCGTCGCGATCACCGCGCTGTATTGCGTCGGCGACCTCATAAGCTTCCTCGATGGTGTAGGGGGCGATGGAAGCGAAGTCCTGCTCGATGTCCCACGGACAGCCGGTGTCGGGATCGCGCAGAGCAGCCATGATCTCGATCAGGCGCGAAATGTCTTTGGAAGGTGTCATGGAACTCTCTCGGGGCAGGGATGCGCGCGCCCCGAGAGGTAGAACGTGCGCGGGCCGATGTCCACGGCCCGCCAACAGTCGATCAGAAGAACGCCTGGATGCCGGTCTGCGCCCGGCCGAGGATCAGCGCATGCACATCATGCGTGCCCTCATAGGTGTTGACCGTCTCGAGGTTCGCCGCGTGGCGCATGATCTGATATTCGATCTGGATGCCGTTGCCGCCGTGCATGTCGCGCGCCATGCGGGCGATGTCGAGAGCCTTGCCGCAATTGTTGCGCTTGATGATCGAAACCATCTCCGGGGCAGCTCGACCTTCGTCCATCAGGCGGCCGACGCGCAATGACGCCTGGAGGCCGAGCGCGATCTCGGTCTGCATGTCGGCGAGCTTCTTCTGGAAAAGCTGGGTGCCGGCGAGCGGCTTGCCGAACTGCTTGCGGTCGAGGCCATACTGGCGCGCGCGGTGCCAGCACTCTTCCGCAGCGCCCATCACACCCCATGAAATGCCGTAGCGGGCGCGGTTGAGGCAGCCGAAGGGACCCTTGAGGCCTTCGACATGCGGCAGCAGGGCTTCCTCACCAACCTCGACGTTCTCCATGACGATTTCGCCGGTGATCGAGGCGCGCAGCGAGAGCTTGCCGCCGATCTTCGGCGCGGACAGGCCCTTCATGCCCTTGTCGAGCACAAAGCCACGGATCTTGCCGCCATGGGCTTCCGATTTGGCCCAGACAACGAAGACGTCGGCGATCGGTGCGTTGGAGATCCACATCTTGGAGCCGTTGAGGCGATAGCCGCCGTCGGTCTTCACGGCTCGCGTCTTCATGCCGCCGGGATCGGAACCGGCATCCGGCTCGGTCAGGCCGAAGCAGCCGATATATTCGCCGGAAGCGAGTTTCGGCAGGTACTTCTTGCGCTGCTCCTCGGACCCGTAGGCGTAAATCGGGTACATCACGAGCGACGACTGCACGCTCATCATCGAGCGATAGCCGGAATCGACGCGCTCGACTTCGCGGGCGACGAGGCCGTACGAAACATACGAAGAACCGATACCGCCATATTCTTCCGGAATGGTCACGCCGAGCAGACCGAGCGCACCCATCTCGCGGAAAATCTCGGGATCGGTCACTTCGTCGAGATAGGCCTTCTCGACACGCGGCCGCAGGCTCTGGTTTGCGAACTCGGCCGCCGAGTCGCGGATCATCCGCTCTTCCTCGGAGAGCTGGTCATCGAACAGGAACGGGTCCTCCCAGTTGAAGCTGGAAAGGTCGGGACGTTCCTTGGGCTTGAGCGTACGTGTTTCGGGCGCGGACATCTTATCCTCCATCTTGTTCGACGGCGCAGTCTGGTGCGCGCCGCATAGCATGGCCGGGGGCTGGTTTCCAACGAGCATTGCTGTCATGGTGATGAGCATTACTCATAGGGCGGAAATCAGGTCATGCGTGATGCTTATATGCCCACGATCAGCGAGTTGCATGCGTTCGTTTCGTGCGCCAGGACCGGCTCGACGACGCGCGCCGCCGATGAATTGCACTTGACCCAAAGCGCGGTCAGCCGCTCGCTTGGAACTTTGGAGGAGAGGCTCGGCGTCCTTCTGTTTCATCGCGTCAAGCAAAGGCTGGTGCTTTCCGATGCCGGCCATGCGTTCCGCAGGGAGGCCGAGCGCATACTTGGCGATCTCAACCAGGCCGCCGTCGCCGTTATGGCGTTTGGCGGACACAGCGAGGTCCTGCGGCTTGCGGTGCTGCCGACTTTCGCCTCGCGCTGGCTGGTGCCGCGCCTGCGCCAGTTCCGCGACCTCATGCCGAAGGTGAGTTTCGACATCGTCTCGCGACTCGATGCCATCGATTTCGACAACGAGCCCTTTGACGCCGCGATCCAGCGCAGCGACCTGCGTCCGTCCAACGCCGAGTTGCTTCCGCTGATGGAGGAGCGGCTCGTGGTGGTTGTGGCGCCGGAACTGCTGGCGGGGAAGGGGGAACTGAGCGACGCTGAACTCGGTCGCCTGCCCTTGTTGCAGCAGACGACGCGTCCGACGCTGTGGCTCGACTGGTTCAGGGATGTCGGCAACGATCCCCGCTCCATCCTGCGCGGTCCGCGTTTCGAGCATTTCGACATGGTCATCAACGCCGCGGTCTCGGGCCTCGGCGTCGCCCTCGTACCAGAGGTCCTGGTGGAACCGGAGATGGCGGCAGCCCGCCTCGTCCCCGCGTCGAGCCGGCGACTGATCGTCAGTGAACCCTATTCGCTGATCTATCCATCGCGCAGCATGGACGTGGTCGGTTTCGCGGCGTTTCGACAATGGCTCGACGGCCTTGTCCGCTCCGAGACATAACCGGATGTTGACATAAACATGTCTTTATGTGATTTCTTCCTTGTCGTTGGAAGGATGGATCATGTCGCAATCATCGTCACCGCTGGACGCACTGCTCGGACCGGTTGCCGCGAAACCCGATGGCTCGGAGATATTCGACGCTCTCGCCGCTGCGGCTCGTGAACGCATTCTCGTGCTCGACGGGGCGATGGGCACTCAGATCCAGGATCTCGGATTTGACGAGGATCATTTCCGCGGTGACCGCTTCGGTGGCTGCGCCTGTCACCAGCAGGGCAACAACGACCTCCTGATCCTGACACAGCCCAAGGCGATCGAGGACATCCACTACGCCTATGCGATGGCCGGCGCGGATATCGTCGAGACCAACACGTTTTCCTCGACGACGATCGCCCAGGCCGATTATGGCATGGAGGACATGGTCTACGACCTCAACCGCGACGGCGCGCGGCTTGCGAAGCGGGCGGTGCGCCGGGCAGAGCAGCAGGACGGTAAGCGCCGTTTCGTGGCCGGCGCTTTGGGACCGACGAACCGCACCGCGTCGATCTCGCCGGATGTGAACAATCCGGGCTATCGCGCCGTCACTTTCGACGATCTGCGCATCGCCTATGGCGAGCAGCTACGCGGCCTGATCGACGGCGGCGTCGACATCATCCTGATCGAGACGATCTTCGACACGCTCAATGCCAAGGCGGCGATATTCTCCACGGAAGAGATTTTTCTGGAGAAGGGCGTGCGCCTGCCGGTGATGATCTCCGGCACCATCACCGATCTGTCGGGCCGCACGCTTTCAGGCCAGACGCCGACCGCGTTCTGGAACTCGATCCGTCATGCACGGCCGTTCACCGTCGGGCTGAACTGCGCGCTCGGCGCAGCGGCCATGCGGCCGCATCTGGGCGAGCTTTCCAGTGTCGCCGACACCTTCACCTGCGCATATCCCAATGCCGGTCTGCCAAACGCCTTCGGAAAATATGACGAGAGCCCGGAGTTCATGGCAGCCCAGGTCGAGGAATTCGCACGCGAGGGCTTGGTCAACGTTGTCGGTGGGTGCTGCGGGTCCACGCCCGAACACATTGCTGCCATTGCCCAGGCCGTCGCAAGGCACCGGCCAAGGGCGCTGCCTGAGGTGAGGCCGCTGATGCGCCTGTCGGGGCTGGAACCGTTCACGCTCACGGACGACATTCCGTTCGTCAATGTTGGCGAGCGTACCAATGTCACCGGCTCGGCGAAATTCCGCAAGCTGATCACGGCGGGCGACTATGCGGCCGCACTTGATGTCGCCCGCGACCAAGTCGCCAACGGCGCACAGATCATCGACATCAACATGGACGAGGGGCTGATCGATTCGACCAGGGCGATGGTTGAGTATCTCAACCTGATCGCGGCAGAGCCAGACATCGCGCTGGTGCCGGTGATGATCGACTCCTCCAAATGGGAGGTGATCGAGGCCGGGCTGAAATGCGTGCAGGGCAAGGCAATCGTCAATTCGATCTCGATGAAGGAAGGCGAGGAGGCATTCCTGCATCATGCCAGGCTCTGCCGCATGTACGGCGCTGCGGTCGTCGTCATGGCGTTCGACGAGGCCGGGCAGGCGGATACGAAGGCCCGCAAGGTCGAGATTTGCACGCGCGCCTACAAGCTTCTGACCGAGCAGGCCGGGTTCGCTCCGCAAGACATCATCTTCGACCCAAACATTTTCGCCGTCGCCACCGGTATCGAGGAGCATGACAATTACGGCGTCGACTTCATCGAGGCGGCCCGGGAGATCACCTCCACGTTGCCGCATGTCCACGTCTCGGGCGGCGTGTCGAACCTGTCCTTTTCCTTCCGTGGCAACGAGCCGGTGCGCGAGGCGATGCATGCCGTGTTCCTCTATCATGCCATCCAGGCTGGCATGGACATGGGTATCGTCAACGCCGGCCAGCTTGCCGTGTACGAGTCGATCGATCCCGAGCTGCGGGAGGCGTGCGAAGACGTGGTCCTCAATCGAACGCCCAAGGCTGGCGGAACGGCGACGGAGCGCATGCTGGAACTGGCCGAACGCTACAAGGGCACCGCAGGCAAGGAAGCGCGGGAGAGGGACCTTGCATGGCGCGAGTGGCCGGTGGAGAAGCGGCTCGAACACGCTCTGGTCAACGGCATCACCGAATTTATTGATGGAGACACCGAGGAAGCGCGACAGAATGCCGAGCGTCCTTTGCATGTCATTGAGGGCCCGCTGATGGCCGGCATGAACGTCGTTGGCGACCTGTTCGGTGCTGGCAAGATGTTCCTGCCGCAGGTGGTGAAGTCGGCGCGAGTCATGAAGCAGGCCGTCGCGGTGCTTTTGCCCTATATGGAGGCCGAGAAAGCCGCCAATGGCGGTGGCGAGCGTGAAACCGCCGGCAAGATCCTGATGGCCACGGTCAAGGGCGACGTCCACGACATCGGCAAGAACATTGTCGGCGTCGTACTTGCCTGCAACAATTACGAGATCATCGATCTCGGCGTGATGGTGCCGGCAGCAAGGATCCTCGAGACGGCGAAGGCCGAGAAGGTCGACATTATTGGCCTGTCTGGCCTGATCACGCCGTCTCTGGACGAGATGGCTCACGTCGCCGCCGAGATGGAGCGCGAGGGCTTCGACATCCCGCTGCTCATCGGCGGCGCCACCACCAGCCGCGTCCACACGGCTGTGAAAATTCATCCGCGTTACGATCGAGGGCAGGCGGTGTACGTTACCGACGCGAGCAGGGCGGTCGGGGTGGTCTCCAGCCTTCTTTCTGCGCAACAGAAGCCCGGCTACGTCCAGACGATCCAGGCGGAATACAAGAAGGTCGCGGACGCTCACTATCGTTCCGAGGCCGACAAGCAGCGTCTGCCGCTGGCAAAGGCGCGTGCCAACGCGCATCGCGTCGACTGGGACGGCTACACCCCGCCGGCGCCATCATTCCTCGGCACAAGGACGTTCGAAGGCTGGGACCTTGCCGAGCTCGCCCGCTACATCGACTGGACGCCGTTCTTTCAGACCTGGGAGTTAAAGGGCCGCTATCCGAAAATCCTCGAGGACGAGAAGCAGGGTTCTGCAGCGCGCCAGCTCTTCGAAGACGCTCAGGATATGCTCAAGAAGATCATCGACGAGAGGTGGTTTGCGCCGCGTGCCGTCATCGGGTTCTGGCCTGCGAACGCGGTCGGCGACGATATCCGCTTGTACGCGGACGAGGCGCGCGCGAAGGAATTGGGAAGCTTCTTCACGCTGCGCCAGCAACTGACGAAACGTGATGGCAGGGCGAATGTCGCGCTTTCCGATTTCGTCGCGCCAGCCGGCATCGGCAAGCCGGACTATGTCGGCGGCTTCGTCGTGACCGCCGGCATTGAAGAAGTCGCAATCGCCGAGCGCTTCGAGCGTGCCAATGACGACTATTCGTCCATCATGGTCAAGGCGCTGGCCGATCGCTTCGCGGAAGCCTTTGCCGAACGCATGCACGAGAAGGTGCGCAAGGAGTTCTGGGGCTATGCGCCGGAGGAGGAACTGGGTCCCGAAGATCTCATCGGGGAACCGTACCGCGGCATCCGTCCGGCGCCCGGCTATCCCGCGCAGCCGGATCACACCGAGAAGCTGACCTTGTTCCGGTTGCTCGACGCCGAGAGGCAGGCAGGCGTGAGCCTGACCGAAAGCATGGCGATGTGGCCGGGCTCGTCGGTATCGGGACTCTATCTCGCGCATCCCGAAAGCTACTATTTCGGTGTCGCGAAAGTAGAACGCGACCAGGTCGAGGATTATGCGGCGCGCAAGAAGATGGATGTGGACGAGGTCGAACGCTGGCTCGGTCCGATCCTCAACTACACGCCTTCCTCCTATGCGCAGGCGGCAGAATAGGGCACTCGGCGTCGGCGGGTATTGCAACCGGCCGGCTTCCGCAGTTGGAGTTATGCGGGCATGCGGACAGGCACACACCTGAGTCGCATAAGATGGATTATGGAACCCACGAGCATCAACTACCGGGACAATTCGGGCACAAGGCAATCGCCTTTCATATAATGTAATCAGTGCCCTGTGACAGGAAGCTCAATTACCATGCCGTCGTGGGCCGGCACGACGTGGTCCGGCGTCTCGGCGAGAACGGTGTCGTAGTCGAGCGGGATGTGCATGTGGGTCAGCACGGCCAGCTTGGGTGCAAGTCGGTCGATCCACTCCAATGCCTGTCCCAGCGAGAAATGGCTTGGATGCTCGCGGTACTGGAGAGCATCAATGATCAGGACGTCGAGGTCCCGGAGCTGGCTGGCGGTTTCGTCCGGAAACGCGCTGACGTCGGAACAATAGGCAAGATTGCCGATACGAAAGCCGAGAGAAAAGATGTCGCCGTGAAGCTGCGTCAGCGGCGTGAATGGTATCGCGCCGCCTGCGCCGCTGATCTCGAACGGCAAATCGTGGGCGATATGATGCGGTTCGACGATCGGCGGATACGAGCTTCCGGGCGGCGTCTTGAAGCAATAGCCGAAACTGTCCTCGATCTTGTCCAGCGTCGTCTTGTCGCCATAGACGTCGATGCGATGTCGCTGCACGAGGAAATAGCCACGCAGATCATCGACGCCGTGGATGTGATCGGCATGGGCATGCGTATAGACCACCGCATCGAGATGCGTCACGTTTGCATCAAGCATCTGGTCACGGAAATCGGGGCCGGTGTCGATCGCGACACGCGTTATCCCGCCGCCGGCTGACACCCGTTCGACGACGGCGGCGGCGCGCCGGCGCCGGTTCCTCGGATTTGATGGATCGCAATTGCCCCAGTCACCGGTGATGCGCGGAACGCCTGGCGACGACCCGCACCCGGTGATGGTAAAACGCAGGCGGTCAGCCATCGTCGCCCGGCCGAGGCATCTTGGAGAACAGACGGAAGAAGTTGTCGGTCGTCAGGCGTGCGACGTCATCTGTGGAGATACCGAGCGTATCGGCGAGTACCTTCGCCGTTTCGGCCACATAGGCCGGTTCGTTTCGTTTGCCGCGATATGGCTGAGGTGCCAGATACGGCGCATCGGTTTCGACCAGCAGCCTGTCACGAGGAATGTCGCGCGCGATGTCACGCAGATCCTGCGAACGCTTGAACGTCAGGATGCCTGAAAACGAGACGTAGCCGCCAAGCGTTACGCCGCGCTCGGCCAGTTCGCGGCCCGAGGAGAAGCAATGCAGTACGAAAGGGAAGGCCCCCTTCCCTGTTTCTTGCTCAAGGATAGCGGCCATGTCGTCGTCGGCGTCGCGTGAATGGATGACGAGTGGCAGCCCGGTTCGGCGCGCGGCCTCGATGTGGGTGCGCAGCCCCTGCGCCTGCGCATCGCGTGGTGCGTTGTCATAGAAATAGTCGAGGCCGGCCTCGCCGATCGCCACCACCTTCGGATGGCGCGCGGCGTCGACCAGATCGTCGACGGTCACGTCGAGTTCTTCATCTGCATTGTGCGGATGCGTGCCGACCGAGCAATAGACCTGCGGATACGTCTCGGCGATGGCGCGGATTTCCGCAAATCGCCTGACCCGCGTCGAGATCGTCACCATGCGGCCGATGCCGGCGGCAAGGGCGCGCGACACGATGGCATCGCGCTCCTCGGCGAAATCCGGAAAATCAAGATGGCAGTGGCTGTCGACGAGCATCACGATCGTTCAGCTCGCCGGTTCCTGCTCGACATAGCGCGGAAATACCCCTTGTGGCGCCGGCAGCGCGTCGCCGGGCGTCAACGCCTTGTCGTCCGCAACGTGGGCGAAACTGCGCGCGCGTTCAGGCACCGAAAGCAGGTCGAGCAGCCTGGAAGACGATTCCGGCATGAAAGGCTGGCACATGATCGCCACGCGCCGAACGGTCTCGATCGTCGTCCAAAGCACGGTCTCCATGCGCGACGGGTCCGTCTTGCGCAGCGCCCACGGCTCCTGCCCGGCAAAATATCGGTTGGCTTCCGCGACCACAGCGAAGATGGCGCCGAGGGCCGTATGGATCGCCTGCGTCTTCATGGCCGCGCGTGCGGTCGCCAGCGCCTGGGTTGCCTGGAACAGGATGGCGCGATCCGCCTCCTGCAGCGCGCCGCGCTGTGGCACCACGCCGCCGCAATTTTTGGCGATCATCGACAGCGAGCGCTGCGCCAGATTGCCGAGATCGTTGGCGAGATCCGCGTTGGTGCGGTTGACGATCGCATCGTGGCTGTAGTTGCCGTCCTGGCCGAACGGTACTTCGCGCAACAGGAAATAGCGCACCTGGTCGAGGCCATAGTGTTCGACGAGCGCGAAAGGATCGATGACGTTGCCCACCGACTTCGACATCTTCTCGCCGCGGTTGAACACGAAGCCGTGGCCGAAGACACGCTTCGGTAGCGGAATACCCGCAGACATCAGGAAGGCAGGCCAGTAGACGGTATGAAAGCGCGTGATGTCCTTGCCGATCACGTGCAGGTCAGCCGGCCAGTACTTCCACAGCTTGGCATTGTCGTCGGGATAACCGACGCCGGTGATGTAATTGGTCAGCGCGTCCACCCACACATACATGACATGCTTTTCGTCGCCGGGAACGGGAATGCCCCAGTCGAACGTGGTACGCGACATGGAGAGGTCGCGCAGGCCCGACTTCACGAAGCTGACGATCTCGTTACGCCGCTCGACGGGGCCGATGAAGTCGGGACGGTCTTCATAAAGCTTGAGCAAACGGTCCTGATAGGCGGACAGCTTGAAGAAATAGCTCTCTTCCTCCACCCATTCCACTGGCGTGCCCTGTGGCCCGTAGCGGACGCCGTCCTCTCGAACCTCTATCTCTTCCTCGTCGTAATAGGCCTCGTCGCGGACCGAATACCAACCGGCATAACCACCCTTGTAGATGTCGCCATTGGCCGCCATCGCCTTCCAGATCGCCTGCGAGGACGCATGGTGCCGTTCCTCGGTCGTGCGGATGAAGTCTTCGTTGGACGCGTTGAGAGCCTCCGCCATGCGCTTGAACTCGGCCGCATTGCGGTCGGCCAGCTCGCGCGGCGAGACGCCTTCCTTCTTTGCCGTCTGCACCATCTTGATGCCGTGCTCATCGGTGCCGGTGAGGAAGTAGACATCCTTGCCGTCGAGGCGCTGGAAACGCGCCAGCGCGTCCGTCGCGATCAACTCGTAGGCATGGCCGATATGCGGCTTGCCGTTCGGATAGGAGATAGCCGTGGTGATATAGTAGCGGTCGCGTGACATGTGAGCTCGGAGTTCCGACGGGTCTGTGGTCTGGCGGTCAGATAGCGCATCGACGATGCGATGGCTACAGGGCTGGTTCGCTCGCGTGGTACGCCTGCCACATTCGCCGCAGCAATCCGCCGACATGCTGCTTCTTGTCGAGATTGTAGGTCTCGGTCTCGACTATCGTCCGCTCGGCGTCGTTCCAGACCTGCGACATGCGCGCAGCCTGGTCGAGCAACCCAGCTTCGGCCATCTGCCTCGCCCAGCCGGCAACGATATCTAGGGCCGCCTGATTGAAGATCGAAAACTGGATGGCGTTGTCTCGACCCGCTACAGCATCGGCGACCCGCATCGCGGCACTCACCTTGAAGCGCGGCGCATCCACCACCGAAACGATCGCATCGGCGATGTCGAGCCCGCCGAACTGCGTCAGCAGGAGTGCGTCGCGAACGCTGCCTCCTGCCCTGCCCACCAGCGCCGCGCGCCCATTCCCGTCCTGCGGCAGGCCCGCGTCGAGGCCCTCGAGAACATTCAGCAGCGACGTGTCGTCCAGCGGCTTGAGCTTGATTGTCTGGCAGCGCGAGCGGATCGTGGGAAGCAGGCTGCCCAGCGAATGGCTGATCAGAACGAAGAGCGTGCGGGCGGGCGGCTCTTCCAATGTCTTCAAGAGCGCATTCGCCGCGTTGACATTCATGTCGTCGGCCGGATCGACAATCACGACGCGATAGCTGCCGTCATGCGACGTCATCGACAGGAAGCGATTGACGCGGCGGATCTCATCCACCGTCACGACTGATTTGAAAGCCTTGGTCTTGTCGTTGAGTGGTCGCGTCAGATGCAGCACTCCGGCATGGGAGCCCTGCGCAACCTGTCGAAACAGGCTCGATGCCGGATCGCGTGGCGAGAAATTTGGGGGCGCTTCACTTGCCACGGGGTTGGCAAGCAGATGATGGGCAAGATGAAAGGCGAACGTCGCCTTGCCGATTCCAGGCGGACCAGCCAGCAGGATGGCGTGGTGCAGCTTGCCGGACCGATAGGCATCGGCCACCTGTGCCATTGCTTCGTCATGCCCGACGAGCCGGGGATTTTCGGCCGGCTCGGCGATCTCTGGAATGGTGTCGTACTGCTCCGGGGCAAGGCGAACGAAACTCATGCCGCCCCGGCCTCCTCGACGCTCAGCCTTCGGCGGTGGAGCAGGTCGCTGACAGCCAGCGCTATCTGGGCCGCAACCTTCTTCGGGGCCTGCGCTGCGTCGACCACGACGCAGCGTTGAGGTTCGGCCCGCGCGATGTCGAGGAATGCCTCGCGGCGGCGGCGGTGAATATCGATCGTCTCCTTCTCGAACCGGTCGGCGCTGCCGTCGCCGCGGCGCGCGGTTGCGCGGCGAAGACCTTCCTCCGGGTCGAGGTCCAGAACGATCGTCAGATCCGGCGTCATGCCGTTGATCGCGACTTCCTCGAGCGAACGCATGAAGTCGGCATCGAGGTTGCCCGTCACGCCTTGATAGACGCGGCTCGAATCCATGAAGCGGTCGCACAGCACGATCTTGCCGCGTTTCACGGCCGGGCGAATGACCTGCTCGACATGATCGGACCGCGCGGCGGCAAACAGAAGCGCTTCCATGCTCGGACCGAACGGCTCGGCGGCGCCCGAAAGCAGGACATGCCTGACGGCTTCGGCACCTGGCGAGCCACCGGGCTCCCGCGTGACGAGGACATCCCGGCCGTTCTCGCGCAACGTCGCGGCAAGGGTTCGGATCTGGCTCGACTTGCCAGCTCCTTCGCCGCCCTCGAATGTAATGAAGATGCCGCGCGCCACGTCGATCTTTCCGCTGCTCATCTGCTTGCCTGCCTCCCCACGAGGCATCGGCAATCACATAGGCCAACATGAGCAGGATATCCACGGTGCGTTGTCGCGAGGACGGATTCAGCGCAGCCAGCCGACCAGCAATTCCTCGACCGCATCCAGGGCGCGTTGGTGGATCTTGCCCACGCCCACGCTTTCGGCAGCATAGAGTGGTGTTTCCTGGCTCATTGTGTCGCCGATCCAGACACGCAGCGCGCCGATCGGAGCCCCCTCCTCCACTGGCGCGATCACGGGGCCTTCATAGACGATCCGGGCAATCAGCCGGTCTCGGTTGACCATGGGCACAAGTATCGAGACCGGACCATCCGCGCGCAAGGGCACGCCGCCGCGATCACCGCCATAGGTCTTTGCTTCGCCGACGATTTCGCCGGCGGCGTAGATCTGCTTGCTGTCGAAGGCACGCAAACCCCAATCGAGGATGCGGCGCGCCTCCTGGGCTCTTTCATTGTCACTTTCGAGGCCACTGAGCGCCAGAAAGACACGCCGTCCGTCACGGTCTACCGAGCCGACGATCGCATAGCCGGATTCCTCGGTGAAACCCGTCTTCAGTCCATCAGCGCCGATGTTCATCGCCAGCAGCGGATTGCGATTGCGCTGCAGAATCTCGTTCCAGGTAAATTCGGTCTGAGAATAGTAGCGATAGAATTCCGGGTACTCACGCCACAGGTGCTGCGCCAGTTTGACGAGCTCTCGCGCGGTGACGAACTGGCCCTCCGCCGGAAGTCCTGTCGAGTTCTTGAAGACGGATGTCTGCAACCCGATCGCGCGCGCCCGATCGGTCATCAGCCGGGCGAAATTCTCCTCCGAACCGGCCATGCCCTCGGCAATGATGATGCAGCCATCGTTCGCCGATTGCACGATAACACCCTGGATGAGGTCTTCCAGACGGATCGATGAACCCAGTTCCGCGAACATTGTGGACGTTCGTGATGGCGCGCCGCCGGTGCGCCAGGCGTTCTCCGAAACGTAAAACTCTTCGTCGAGCGACAGCCGCCCCGACTTGATCGCATCGAAGACGACTTCCATGGTCATCAACTTGGCAAGCGAGGCCGGCGGGAACGGCGCGTCCGGGTCCTTGGAATACAGAACCGTCCCGGTCTGGGCGTCGACCATGAAGGCCTGTTTCGCCCTCGTCTCGAAGTCCTGCGCTTGTGCGCCGACGACCAGAAAAAGCAACGAAATCAGGAACGACAGTCCACCTTTGCGTGCCGACGATGCCATGATTATCCTTGTCGCGGCGCGTTTGCCCAATGTCGGCGGCAAGCTAGTGCGTTTCAAGGCCGATGGAAAGGCCGTCGCGGCCCCCTCGCCCGCTCGCTCGCACTATTCGCGGACCGTCAACGCATCCTTGGCGCCGGCAGCCCATGCTGTACGCAGCATGTCGTCGATGGGAAGCGAACCGTCCGGCATCATGCGCAGACTGTAGCCGTCGCCATGATAGTCGGTCTCGATGAGAATGCGACCCGCGCCATCCAATGCACGGGCCATGGCTTCCGCCGCATGCTGGTCGGAATAGGTGCCGACTGCAATATACTCGGACGATGCGACCTTGGCAGGTGCGTCCGCGTAGCGCCGATTGAGCGCGGCAACCAAGGCCCGCTTTGCATCGCTTTCATCAGCAAAATCGTTGACCGCCTGCGCGGCACGCTTGACCCGGTCGTCGGCATAGGCGAGTGCGCCGGAAAGCGACTTGCCGGCGAGCGCCGCAATGCCGGCACCCGGGCGCTCCGGTGCAATGGGGCCGAAATCCGGCAGCACGATATCAAACTCACCCAGCGCCACCACCGTCTGCGCGGCGGGATTTTGCTGGCCTGGGAAAGCCGGAGAAGCACCAGATACGGAAGCGGTTGGTGTCGGACCATTCAGCGCGATCATGACACCGGTGGGCAAGCCGTCGGACGGATCGATGGAGCGACCCGCGGGCCTGTAGGAGGCCATCAGGAAGGCGTCGTCCTGCCCATCCAGCGGTGCGCGGCCGATATATTCGACGTCGACCTTGGCCAAGCCGTTATGTGTGTAGTCCAGAAGTTCGGCCGCACGGCGTGAAAGGTCGATGATGCGGCCACGCGCGAACGGGCCGCGATCGTTGACGCGCACGACCACCGAGGAGCCATTGGATTTGTTGGTCACCCTCGCATAGCTCGGCAGCGGCATCGTCGGATGCGCCGCAGTAAGATGCGTCATGTCGTAGATTTCACCGTTGGCGGTAAGACGACCGTGAAACGCATCGCCGTACCATGAGGCCATGCCCGAGTTGCGGTAATCGGGATCTTCCTTTGGGTGATACCACTGCCCCTTGACCTTGTACGGCCTGCCGATCTGGTCGCGCCCGCCGCCCCGCGGCAGTCTCGACCTCTGGTTCGTGACCCTGGGACTGGCTTTCACGCCATATTCCGATTCGGCGAAATATTCCTTTGAACGGGTCGGCTTGCCTGATGCCGATTTCTGGCCGGACGATGAACAAGCCGCCAACGCCAGTGCAGAAGCGGCCAGCAGAACCGTCGTCGCGCCGCGCAGCGCAGGCATAAAACCGTCGGTCATACGTACATCGTCCCCGAACTTTCAGGATTCCGTGACAGATCTGTCCATCAGCGGTTCCCGACCCCCTGTCCGCATTGCACGAACGATAGAGCCTAAGTGAGCTACAATACCTTATTACCCTGTTAATCAATTGTGACATCATGCGGGCAAGATTGTGGCATCGCATCCGCCTTTGGACATTTGGCCTCTTTGACGGAACCAATCGGCCCTATCGGCGTTACGTGATGGGAACAATCGTCTGGAGGGACATCCGAGATGCCGGTACCACAAGTTCCGTCACGACCAGCGACAGGCAAGGCGCGCGCCGAACGCTCGCCGTTGCGCATCGATCGCGATGCTGAGGGCGTGAAAGTGATCTTCTCGATGGCCAGCTCGCAGGGATCGCAGGCCAATCGCGGCAAGGTTCTCGAGCGCGCACGCCGTATGGTTGCCGCCGCTATCGAAGAAGAACAGCGCCGGGAAGCGGAAGCCATCGAAACGGCGCGCACCTCGCGCAACGCCATCGGGTGCGCCCCAGGCAACGGCGCGTGGTGGTGTTTTTGACCGCGACATCCTGGGAATGAGTTTTCCGCCAATCGACATACGACGAACGGCCTTTTTTCTGGATTTTGACGGGACGCTGGCTGAGATCGTGGACGATCCAGACAAAGCTGCAATATCCGAGGCAAACTTTGCCGCGCTGCAAAAACTTGCGGAAGCAGCCGACGACGCCGTGGCGGTTGTTTCGGGTCGAAGCATTGCCCAGCTCGATCGTCTTCTTCATCCGTTGCGCCTGCCGCTTGCCGGTGTGCATGGCCTCGAACGGCGCACCGCCGACGGCCGTCTCGTGAACGCGCCCATCGATGAGGATGCGCAACGCACGCTTCAGGCCGGTGTCAAAACGTTCGCAGATGCCAATCCGGGACTGCTCGCCGAAGCCAAACCCGGTTCCGTGGCGCTGCATTACCGAATGCGTCCCGATCTCGCGGCAGAATGCGCGCGCTTGGCCGATGAACTCGCACGGCACGATCCTCGAATTGAGGTGGTGGCTGGAAAGATGGTGTTCGAAATCAAGCTTGGCGCCCTGACCAAGGGCGATGCGATTTCGGCCTTCATGGAGGAGTCGCCATTTCGCGGCCGCGTGCCGTTTTTCGCCGGCGACGATGTGACCGACGAAACCGGCTTCAAGGTGGTCAACGCCATGGGCGGGATTTCGCTGAAGGTGGGCTCCGGGAAGACTTTTGCCGACCACCGTGTTATGGATACCGCCTCATTCACGGCCGGCTTCGAAGCTCTGGTCATGAATTCGCCGGCGGCAGGGAAAGTCACTTAGGCTTTCCAGGAGGAGGAACCGAAGCGCCGCCAGAAAACTGCGCGTTTTGGAGGAGAAACAAAGAAGAAGAACAAGGTTGATGAAGCCACTCACCATGCAAGCACCGATTTCTATTGCCGATACGCCGACTGTTCCACTTGAGCTGACCTTCGCCGACAGCGACCCCGACGCTCAAAGTAGGAACTCGCCCTCACCCGCCCCTCGGAGAGAGCGGTTGGTCATCGTTTCCAATCGCGTCGCCGATCTGCGGGCCTCGTCCCAGTCTGGCGGATTGGCGGTGGGTCTTGCCGATGCGCTGAAGGAGCGTGGCGGCATCTGGTTCGGATGGAATGGGGAACGCGAAGGCGTTACGGGCGGCGACCTCAACATCGAGTCGATCGGGTCGGTTGAGCGCATCGAGGCACAAATTTCACCGCAGGATTTCTCCGACTATTACCTCGGCTATTCGAACAGCGTGCTGTGGCCCCTATTTCACTATCGCCTTGATCTCGTCGACTTCCGACCTGCCTATTTCGAGGGCTATCAGCGCGTCAACGAGATGTTCGCGCGCCAACTCGCCACCTTCCTGCGGGAAGACGACGTGATCTGGGTGCACGACTACCACCTCATCCCGCTCGCCTCCTTCCTTCGCAAACTCGGCTGCAAGCAGCGCATCGGCTTCTTCCTGCATATCCCGTTTCCGCCACCGGACCTGCTGGCGGCGTCTCCGAACCATGCGGAGCTAGTGGACGGTCTGCTGGAATACGACGTCGTCGGTTTTCAGACGAAAACGGATGTCGTGAACCTGAAATCCTACCTTCGCGAACATGCGTCTGCGGTGCAGGTCGCTGAAGATCGTTTCAGCATTGGCGAGCGTTCGGTCGTGGTCGATCGCTTTCCCATCGGCATCGATGCGGCCGGCTTCACGGCGCTTGCCAAACAGGCGGACGAAGATGTCCAGGTCGACCTCATGCGCCGGCGTGTTCTCGGGCGGCGGCAGATCATCGGCGTCGACAGGCTCGATTACTCGAAGGGTCTGCCCGAACGGCTAAAGGCATTCGGCAAGCTTTTGTCGACGCATCCGGAGATGGAAAAGGCCGTCACCTTCCTGCAGATCGCACCGCCGACGCGCGAGGAGGTCGACGCTTATTCGGACATTCGCATGGAACTGGAGGGGCTTGCAGGATCGATCAACGGACAGTTTGCCGACTTCAACTGGACACCGATCCGCTACATCCACAGGCCCGTTGCGCGTGACAAGCTGGCGCCGCTGTTCAGGGGCAGCCAGGTGGGCTTCATCACCCCCTTGCGGGATGGCATGAACCTCGTCGCCAAGGAGTATGTCGCGGCGCAGAACCCGGAGGATCCGGGCGTGCTGGTGCTGTCGCAATTTGCCGGCGCGGCGGAGGAAATGCACGACGCGCTGATCGTCAACCCATACGATATCGACCACATGGCAGAGCAGTTGCACCGTGCGCTGACAATGCCTCTGGACGAACGGCGCCGTCGCCATGAAACGCTCATGCACCATGTGACCACGCAGGACGCGCAGGCGTGGCTCCAGTCATACCTGAAGACGTTGACGCAGGACGAACCTGAATACGGTGCCGTGGGCTGAGCGGAGCCCGGGGAACAAGTCGTCACCAGAGGGGTTTAGTCCTGCAAGGCAGGAGAACCTCGATGACAAACGCCTCCCCGATAGACGACCACGAGTCGCCGGTTTCCACCGCGCTGGCTGACGCTGACAGCTCAGGCGAAGCAGTGGCGCGACCAGCCGGGGGGCTCGTCGCTTTTGCGGAAGCCATCGAGGCATCGAAGGGCGATCTTGCCGGAACGCTGGAGCGGCTCGCCCAGTCGCTTTACGAAAAGGATCGGCGGGAACTCCTCGACGAGATGTTGGCGCGAGAGCGTGAAAATCCCGGCGCGTTCCTGTCAGGTGCCCTTGCGGGCTTCGTGATCGGGCGCGGCGGGGCCGACTTCCGCTCTCTGCGAGAAGCGGCTGAGCCTGCGAAGGCTCCCACGGACGACCGCGAGGCCGGTATCGTCGTTGGACCGATGGATACCGCGCAGCAAGGTCCGGGAGGCCCCGGTCACCTCGAACCCGGACATTCCGACGACGATCGATCATAACAACCGTCAACCAAATCGCCTGGCGACAGGAGGTCTATCATGTGGAATCGACTTCGCAGCCTGCTCGCGGAACTACTGCCTGGAATGGTCAAGGCGCGGGCGTTGCGCGCGCAGAAAAACAAGATCCGTTCTCAACCGGTAGCTCAGGCTGATTCCGTTCGCGCCAGGGCCCAGACCAATAGTCGGCGATAGAGGCGCTCTGTCAGCGATTGGGGCGCGTCTAGCCTCATACGACGCAATTGTGTGATGTATTTCGTGTCATCATCCCGCTTGACGATTGCCGACCACGCGGCCGCCAATGCGCCCGTTCGCGACGCGGTGCGCTCGCGCAACAGAGCGAGCGCCGGCAAGAGGCGTCGTTCTTCATCGGTAAAGTTGGTGCCGAATGGAAACGCGTCACCCCATCCGTGCTCACGCGCGCTGGACAGCGCTTCTGTGAGAAAGGCGGCGGTATTGGTGCGCTTGCCAGCGTCCAGTCGGTAGCTCCTTTCCATCTTTGACGCGCCTTTGGCCTGTTCCAGCAAAGGCTCCTGAAACGCAGCGTCGCAGATCGCCAGCATTTCGGCGACGCAATCGCGATCCGTTTTGCCACGTAGGTCCGCGACCCCGTACTCAGTGATGAAGATGTCGCGCAGGTGGCGCGGGATTGTCGTGTGTCCGTAGTTCCAAAGGACGCGCGACTCAGACCGGCCGCCGACCGTGCGCGTTGCGTTCAGCGTGATGATCGAGCGCGCGTCATCGAGCGCAAACGCCTGCGCCACGAAATTGTATTGTCCACCCACACCCGAGACGATCCGCCCGTCGGCGAGTCCATCCGACACCGCGCTGCCGAGCAGCGTTGCCATCATCGCGGTGTTGACGAAGCGCGCATCCGTCCGGTCGGCACGCTTTTGCTCTTCATCGCCATAGAGTTCGTTGACGAACGAGATGCCGCGCATCTGGAACAGGTCACGCTCCTCGTCCGGCAGTTCGCGCAGGAAACAGTAGAAATCTTCGGCGCCAAGGAAGAATCCGGCGTGAAGAAGGGCGCCATCGCTGGCCCGCCGCTTGAGGATGCCATGGCGGTAGAGTTCCATGAATCCGTCGACGAACATCTCGCTCGCAGCGTAGAGACCACGCTCGAACCGGCCCGTCTCGCGTCCCGGAGGAATGTCGCCATGGCAGAGCCGACGTAGCGTTTCCACGAAGATATCGGGCGCCTCGTGCCGCATGACGAGTGCGGCAGCCACGGCGTCTCCCAGCGAACCGATGCCGATCTGAAGGGTGCCTCCATCCTTGACCAGGCTGGCGACGTGGATGCCGATCGCGTGATCGGCGTCAGAGACCGGTTGCTTTGGAGTGGCAAAAAGCCTCGGCTCATTGCCGGGCGTTTCCAGCATGTGTGCGAAGCGTGACGCCGGCAACACCGCCTTGCCGCCCATGTAGGGGAGCGCGCCACTGACTTCACCGGCAAGGATGACCTTGCGGTCGGCCGCATCGAGCGCCGGGAGAAGATCGAGCGTGATGTCGGTGTTGCAAGACAGGCTGAAACTGGCGTCTTCACCGGTGCCGCGCTTGGCGACGAGTTGCGCGATCACATTGACCCCGCGATCGAGCAACACGCGCGCGGCATGGGTATAGTTGGCGCTCACATAGGACCGTTGCACGGCCGGATCGCCGAGCCAGCGCCCGGCGAGCAGGAAGAATTCGCTGACGGAAACGTTGGCCGGCAGCGTTCCGCTGCGCAGGGCTCGGGCGTAGTCGAGCTCTTCATAGCCGGCAAAAAGACGTTCGCTCAGAGGCTCGAGAAAACGCCGCTCCATATCCGACGACGCGGTGGGCGGCTCCAGCGTCAGCGCGGTGAAGATTTCCAGAGAGAGAGCAGGATTGGCCTTGGCGCGCCTGAACAGCGCGTTGGCGATGCGGTTGGCCTTGCCAAGACCGAGCGGGAGACCGAGTACGATCCTGCCGTCGAGCTCATCGAAGATCCGGGCAGCGATCGCGTCTGCATCCCTGTCGTAGATAGGACCCTTCATCTCAGGTCGCTGAAAGGCTGCGCCAGCCGTCATCCGGGCGGAAGCGACCCCCATGCGCCTTTTCGAGGCCATTCAGGGTGGTGACGACGTCCTCGATGCCGCGCTGGTGCGCATAGTGGATCGGGCCGCCACGGAACGGTGCGAAGCCGGTGCCGAAGATCATCGCGCCATCGAGTGTGTCTGCGTCCACGACAATTCCGTCGCGCAACATGCGCACGCACGCGTTCAGCATTGGCAAGACAAGCCGGTCCGCCATCCGCGGATCGGGCGATGGCGCCTCGCTCTTTTTTGGCTTCCCCTCATCGTCATAGTCGTAGAGACCCTTGCCCGTCTTGCGGCCGAGTTCCTTCCGTTCGACCTTTTCGCGCAACCATCCCGGAACGTCAGGCACTTCTTCAGGAAAGGCTGCTTTCAAACTCTCCGCCACTTCCAAGGCAATGTCGAGACCAACACGATCGGCTAGTTCGACCGGTCCCATCGGCATTCCGAAGCTGGTGGCCGCCTTGTCGATGGTCTCCTTGGCGATGCCTTCTTCGATCATCAGGAATGCCTCGGCGAGATAGGGCGTCAAGGCGCGGTTGACGAGAAAGCCGGGAGCGCTCTTCACTGGCGCGGGCAGACGATCTATCGCGCCACAGAACGCCCGTGACCGCGCAAGCGTGTCGTCACTCGCCTGATCATGCGAAACGATTTCGACGAGCTCCATTCTGGTGACTGGATTGAAGAAATGGATACCGACCAAGCGCTCCGGACGAGGCAGGTCTTCGCGCAGGGTTTCAAGCGGAATGCTCGACGTGTTTGTCGCCAAGAGAGCGTCAGGCTTCATGCGCGGCGCGATCTCGGCAAACACCTTCTTCTTGACCTCCGCCTTCTCTGCGATCGCCTCGATCACCAGATCGGCGCGCGCAGCACCCTCGCCTGAGAAATCAGGAACGAGCCGGTCCAGCGCATCGCGGCGCTCGATCCCGCTATGCAGCTTGCGGCCATAGAATTTTCGTGCCTCGCCAACCGCCCGGGCGAGCGCCTTGCGGTCGAGATCGGCAATCGTCACGACAAGGCCTTGAGCCGCGCACCACATGGCGATCTCGCGCCCCATCTCGCCCGCTCCGATGACGTGGACGTGTTTGATGCCGCTGGCGCCCTTCCCGAACGCCTTCAATTTCTCGCGCAGGAAGAAGACGCGGATCAGGTTCTGCGCCGTCTGGCCGGCGAGCAGGTCAGAGAACGAGCGTATCTCCGCCTTCTGCATCAACTCAGCATTTCCGCCATAGGACTCCCAAAGACCGATGAGCCGCTGCGGCGCGGGATAATGCTCCGGCGGCGCCTGCCTGGCCGCTTCCTTCCTCATCCGACCGGCGGCAAGCTTGCGTGCGGGGGCAAAGGCGAAGACGCCGTGTTTCCAATCACGCCCGCCGCGCTCCAGTTCGCCATCGATAGCCGACTGTACGGCAGCGGTGACGTGCCGTTCCTCGACGACGGCGTCCACGAGCCCCAATGTCCTGGCGCGCTGCGCGTGAGCCGACTTGCCCGTCAGCATCATCGTCATTGCTTGGATCGGGTCGATCAATGCCGGCAGGCGGAACGTTCCGCCAAGTCCCGGATGAAGACCCAGCATGACCTCCGGAAATCCGAGCTTGGCATCAGGAGTAGCGATTCGGTGATCGCATGCCAGCGCCAATTCGAGGCCGCCGCCGAGGCAATGGCCGTGAATGACGGCAACCGTCGGCATCTTCAACCGATCAAGTCTGTCAATGACACCGTGCGCGCGGGTCATACGCTCTACGATTTCGTCGGCGTTGGTGACATTGCGGAAATCGCGGATGTCAGCACCGGCTACGAATCCACCCTTCTTGGCGGAGCGGATCACCAGGCCGCGTGGGTTGAGGCCCTCGACCTTCGAAAGAATGGTATCGAGTTCGGCGATAACCTCTTCCGACAGCGTGTTGGTGCTCTCGTCGGCCCGATCGAGCGTCAGCCAGGCTATGCCGTCGTCACCCTTGGCAAGAGTCCAGTGGCGAAGAGCCTGAACGATATCGTTCGGCCCCCGCTCCTGTTCGCGTTGTGCGAGTGCTGCGCGAACACGTCCGTGCTTGTTTTGCATCACACGGCCTCCAGCAGCATCGCGCCGCCCTGGCCGCCGCCGATGCATTCGGTTGCAACGCCGCGCTTGGCGCCGCGCTTGCGCATGGCGTGAGCCAGATGTAGCACGATGCGATTGCCGCTCGTCCCGACCGGATGTCCAAGACTGATGGCGCCGCCATCGACGTTCAGGCGGTCATGGGCGACGCGTCCGAACGCGTTCTCAAGCCCCAGCACGTCGCGACAGAAAGTCTCGTCTTCCCACGCCGCCTGGCAGGCGAGCACCTGGGCGGCGAACGCCTCGTTGAGTTCCCACACGTCAATATCCTCGCGGACGAGGTCGTGCCGCTTCATCATCGGCGTGACGGAAAGCACTGGCCCCAGCCCCATGATGGACGGATCGAGAGCCGCCCACTCGCTGTCGACCAGCCGCGCCAACGGCGTCAAGCCGTGCTCTTCCACCGCCCGCTCCGACGCCAGGACAACCCAGGACGCGCCGTCGGTGATCTGTGATGAGTTGCCGGGTGTCACCTTCCCATAGGGCTTCTCGAACACCGGCTTGAGCCGGGCGAGCTTGTCCATCGACGAATCGGGGCGAACGCCGTCATCCTTGTCGTACAACGCGCCGCTGCGCGAGATCGCCGGCACGACTTCGTCCTCAAGTTCTCCATTGTCCTGTGCCCTCGCAAGCCGGCGGTGACTTTCCAGCGCGTAGGCATCCGCCGATTTGCGCGAAATATCGAAGAGATGCGCGAGGACTTCCGCTGTCTGGCCCATGTTCAGCGTCGTGATCGGGTCGGTCAGGCCACGCTCCAGGCCGATCACCGGCTTGAGGAATCCGGGCCGCCATTGGCCCAGCGCCGCCAGTCTTTGGGTCAACGTCCGTGCACCGGCGAATGCGCCGAACCACTCCGTTGCCTCACGCGAGAGCACCAATGGCGCATGGCTCAGTGACTCGGCCCCGCCTGCGAGTATGAGGTCGGCCTTGCCTGCTTCGATCGTCCGAAAGGCCGTGTCGATCGACTGCATGCCGGACCCGCAATTGATCTGAACGGTGAAGGCGGTCATTGCCTCCCCCATGCCAAGCCGCAGCGCCGCAACCCGAGCCGGGTTCATCTCGTCGGCGACGACGTTGACGCAACCCAGGATGACGGTGTCGAAGCGATCCGGCGCAAAGGGCTGTCGCAGCAGCAGCGGGCGCCCACACTGCACCGCAAGGTCTACGGGGGTGAACGGCCCCGGCTTGCCGCGCGCGCGCAGGAATGGTGTGCGGGCGCCATCAACGAGATAGACGGGCCTCTGTGCGCGTTGCGCGGATGCTTTCGCTGTCCTGCGCGGCGCGGCTTTCTTCGCAGGCGCAGGGGCCATTATTCTGCGGCCTCGCGACGTGTAGGCTTGCCGGGCTGCTGCGGCCGATGTTGGGCCGCGATCGGCGACACCTCCTCCATCGGCCATGCGTCGACCGCGACGACCCGCGCCACGGCATCCTGTGCCTCGACGATGCGGCCATGTTCCGCCTCGTCGATCACACCTTGCTGCAGCGCTGCGTCGGCATCGCGCAATTTCGCCTCGCGCATCTTCCGCTCGAGCGGCTCGATATCGGTGATCAGCGCGAAGGCGCGTTCAAGATCCTTCAGTGCATGATCGTCGTGCCCCTCACCCAGATAGAGCCCCGGCGTCAGCCGGTCACGCTGCTGCGACGGCTTCATCAGCGTTTCCGCCACCTTGTTGACAAGGCGGTCGGACGGCGCGCGATGAGCGATGCCGAACGGGAAGGCGATCACGCGCACCATAAGAGCTGCCCAGCGCGCGGGTAGGTTCTGGAGGACACCTTCGAAAGCATCGGCGATGCGATCGATGCCGCGCACCATGACATAGTCGACGATGGGACGGTCGACCTTTTGGCGCCCTTCGTCTTCATAACGCTTGAGCACCGCGCCGAGCAGGTACAGTTCCGACAGGATGTCGCCCAGCCGCGCCGAAATCATCTCCTTGCGCTTGAGTTCGCCGCCGAGTGTCAGGAGCGACATGTCCGAGAGAAGCGCGAACGCCGCCGTGTACCGCGAAAGCCGCTGCCAGTGATGTGGCAGGTCGGCGTCCTTCGGCGACGGAGCGATCGCCGCTCCCGACCAGCCACGAATAAATGACCGGCCTACATTTCCGATCGCGTGGCCGACATGGGACCAGAAATTGCGATCGAATGTATCGAGACCTGACTCCTGGTCATCGTCGGATAGGGCGAGCAATTCTTTGAGCATGTAAGGGTGCGATCGGATCGCACCCTGCCCGAAGATCATCAGATTGCGGGTCAGGATATTGGCGCCTTCGACGGTGATGCCGATCGGCACCGAGCGATACTGCCCACCCATATAGTTTCGCGGGCCGTCGATGATCGCCTTGCCACCATGAATGTCCATGGCCTTTTCAATCGACTCGCGCATGCGCTCGGTCGCGTGATACTTCATTACCGCTGAAATCACCGAGGGCTTGTGGCCTTCGTCGAGGGCGGCAACCGTCAGCCGTCTGGCTGCATCGATCAGATAGGCATTGGCTGCCAGATTGGCCAGATGCTCGCGGATGCCCTCGAATTGGCCGATCGGGATGCCGAACTGGCTGCGAACACGCGCATAAGCGCCGGTCGCCCGAGCGCACATCGCCGCCGAGGCGGCGGATTGAGAGGGCAGCGAAATGCCCCTGCCCGCCGCAAGCGCTGTCATCAGCATCTTCCAGCCCTGGCCGATCTGCTTCTCACCGCCAAGCACCCACTCCAGTGGGATGAAGACGTCTTCGCCGTACAGCGGACCGTTCTGGAAGTGCGTGAATTGCGGGATATGCCGATCGCCGTGCCGGACACCGGGTGTCGATGTGGGGAGCAGTGCCACCGTAATTCCACGCTCGACACCGCCGCCCAGATGGTCCTCGGGGTCGCGCAGCTTGAATGCAAGGCCCATGACGGTCGCGACCGGGCCCAACGTGATGTAACGCTTGGCGAAGTTCAGCCTGATGCCGAGCACCTGCTCCCCGTTATGCTCACCGTACTCGATGATACCGCTGTCGGTCATTGCCGCGGCATCCGACCCCGCATCTTCAGACGTCAGGCCGAAGCAGGGTATCTCGGAACCTTCCGCCAGGCGCGGCAGCCAATGATCCTTCTGCTCCTGCGTGCCGAAATGCAGCAGCAGTTCGCCTGGTCCGAGCGAGTTTGGAACCATTACGGTGACACCGGCGACGACGCTGGCGGACGACACCGTTCGGACGACTTCCGAATGCATCGTGTTGGAGAAGCCTAGACCGCCATAGTCTTTCGGGATGATCATGCCGAAGAATTTCTCCCGGCGCATGAACTCCCACACCTCCGGCGGCAGGTCCCTGTCCTGCCAGGCAATCTTCCAGTCGTCGATCATCGCGCAAAGCTGGCGCACAGGCCCTTCCATGAAGGCCTGTTCCTCGTCGCTGAGCTTTGCGGCCGGCATCGCCAGCAACGCTGACCAGTCCGGATTGCCGGAAAACAGCTCGCCGTCCCACCAGACCGTGCCCGCATCGATGGCGTCGCGCTCGGTCTCGGAGATCGGCGGCATCGCCTTTTTCGCCCAGCGAAAGATCGGGCCTGTCAGATAGTCTCTGCGCAGTGTTCGTATGGACATGTCGCTCCCCTGTGCCTCGTCAGGAACGCATCTGTCGGCGTTTTGGTTCCTGAATCGCCGCTCAGGTCAAGCGGCGTGCCAGGTCTGCGGCGTGGACGAGATCGTCAGGCGTGTTGACATTGAAGAACGGATCGAACGGGGTTGCTTCGAACTCAACCGTCACAACCTCATGGCGCTCAGCCCAGACGCGGACCTTGCGCATCCCCGCATGGAGCGATCCCCGCAAGTCGGCTGCCAACGCAGTCGACCAGAGCCCAATCGTCGGATGAACATGCAGTGTTCTGCTGTCATCCCGCGATGCAGCCAATGCGATGCGGGCGTCCCGCCCATCCACTGCCTCCGCCAACCGACTGACGAGATCACGCGGAACGAACGGGGTATCTGCGGCAACCGTCACCATCCAGGCGGCGCGCCGGCTGGTGCCCCACTCCATCCCAGCAAGAATACCGGCTAGAGGTCCGGGAAAGTCATCGACGCTGTCAGCGATAACTGGCAGGCCAAATCCCGAGAAACGCGCGGGTTCGCCATTCGCGTTGAGCACAAGCTCACCGCATTGCGGCCGCAGCCTGTCGAGAAGGTGCTCGAGCAGCGTGCGACCATCAATATGCAGCAGGGCCTTGTCGACGCCTCCCATGCGGGTCGCCCGTCCGCCCGCCAGGATAACGCCGACAACGTCGCTGGTCATTTGCGCTTGAACGCGTCGGCGAGCGCTGCCCCAAACGACCCGACGTTGCCGGATTTGGCCGCCGGCGGCTGCTTGCGCTCGCTTTGATTGCCCTTCGCCGAGCGCTGTTTTGCTGGACTGCGGTCGCCGCGCGGCTCGGCGCGCTGCTCTCCGCCGTCCTTGCGCATGCTCAGACCGATTCGCTTGCGCTTGACGTCCACTTCGACAACGCGAACCTTCACAACATCGCCCGCCTTGACGACCTCGTGGGCATCCTTGACGAAACGGTCGGCCAGTTGCGAGACATGCACAAGCCCGTCCTGATGCACGCCGATGTCGACGAAAGCACCGAAAGCGGCGACGTTCGTGACGGTGCCTTCCAGCACCATCCCGGGCTTGAGATCCTTGATGTCGTCGACGCCATCGGCGAATGTCGCGGTCCTGAACTCCGGACGCGGATCGCGGCCGGGCTTTTCCAGCTCCGAAATGATGTCCCGCACGGTGGGCAAACCGAACCGTTCGTCGACGAAGCTGCGCGGATCCAGCGCGCGCAATGCGGCGCTGTCGCCCATAAGGATGCGGAGGTCCCGCCCACAGGCGGCGACGATCCGGCGCGCCAGGCCATACGCCTCGGGGTGCACGGCCGATGAGTCAAGTGGCTCGGCACCATCGCGAATCCGAAGAAATCCGGCGCATTGTTCGAACGCGCGCGGCCCCAGCCGGCCCACCTTGAGCAACTCCTTGCGGCTTGAAAAAGGCCCATTGGCATCGCGATGCAGCACGATCGCCTCGGCGAGCGACGCACCAAGGCCCGACACGTGCGAAAGCAGAGCCGCGGAAGCAGTATTGAGGTCGACGCCGACTGCGTTCACCGCATCCTCGACGACCGTCTCGAGCATCCAGCCGAGATGATGCTGGTCGACATCGTGCTGGTACTGCCCGACCCCGATCGCCTTCGGTTCGATCTTCACCAGTTCGGCAAGCGGATCCTGCAGCCGGCGCGCGATGGAAACGGCGCCACGCAATGAAACGTCGAGGCCGGGCAATTCGGCCGAGGCTGCCGCCGAGGCAGAATAGACCGACGCACCCGCCTCGCTGACGATGACCTTCAGAGGTTTCCTGCCGTCTTTCTGGCTCGGCAGCTCAGCCAGCATCTCCGCGACGAGTTTCTCCGTCTCCCGACTGCCGGTGCCGTTGCCGATGGCGATCAGTTCGACCTTGTGCCTGACGATCAGAGTGGCAAGTTCGGCCTGCGCGCCGCGCACGTCGTTTCTCGCCTGAAACGGATAGACCGTCGACGTATCCAGCACCTTGCCGGTGGCGTCGATGACCGCAACCTTGACCCCGGTCCGGATGCCGGGATCCAGCCCCATCGTCGCCCTCGTGCCGGCTGGTGCCGCCAACAGCAGATCCTTCAGATTGCGGGCAAAGACCCTGATCGCCTCCTCCTCGGCGCGCTCCCGCAGTTCCCGCATCAGGTCGAGCGACAGCGACAGGGAGAGTTTCACACGCCAGGTCCAGCCAGCCACTTCCGCCAGCCACGTGTCGCCTGCGCCACCGTTACCGATCCTGAACTCGGCGCGGATGATCCGCTCCACGGGCTTGACGGGCGCCGTGTCGTCCGCATCGACCTCGATCGCCAGCGACAGGACGTCTTCATTGCGGCCGCGCAGCATGGCCAGCGCGCGGTGGCTCGGAACGGTCGCCCAGCGTTCGGCATGATCGAAATAGTCGGAAAACTTCGCGCCTGCCTCCTGCTTGCCATCAACGACTGTCGCGCGCAGGAAAGCGCGCTCGCGCAGATGGGACCGCAGCCGGCCGAGAAGGTCGGCACTTTCCGCGAAGGTTTCTGCCACGATGTCGCGCGCGCCTTCCAGGGCCGCCTTGACGTCCGGCACCTCCTCGCTGACGTAGCTTGCGGCTAGCTGCGCAGGGACGAGGCTGCGATCGGCAAGGATCGTTTCGGCGAGCGGTCCAAGCCCGCGCTCTCGCGCGATCTCCGCGCGCGTGCGCCGCTTCGGCTTGTAGGGAAGATAAATATCTTCCAGTTCAGCCTTCGTCGCCACCGCCACGATCCTGGCTTCGAGGTCGACCGTCAGCTTGCCTTGCGAACGGATCGAGTCGAGGATCGCATCGCGGCGTGCGTCGAGCTCGCGCAAGTAGGAAAGGCGCTCGGCAAGAAGACGAAGCTGAGTGTCGTCGAGGCCACCTGTCGCTTCCTTGCGGTAGCGGGCGATGAACGGCACCGTAGCGCCTTCGTCGAGGAGAGCGATGGCGGCAGCCGCCTGTTCATCGCGGGCGTTGACCTCTCTGGCGATGAGTGTGGCGAGGCGTGTCTTGTCGTTGGCCATGAGTGTCCGTGGAATCGTTTGCAAGTGGCGACCATAGGGCCAAGCTGCGCGGCTTCCAACCGGCAGGGTGTTCGCACGCAATCCCGTTCACGACGAGATTTTGAAACTCGAACGGCCGGGCCTAAAAAGCACCGGCACGTGATATGTTTTACCGATCCGTTACATGTCGTGATGTCAGGTGACGTCGTGCCTAAATCCCATACGCGACCGGCCCCGAACGACGGTTTGATGCAACGCTGCGGGCACGGCGGCATTGGGCAATGACGATCGCGGCCTTTGGTGCCGCAATGAAGTTAGAACCGTCCGGTAAGCCGGCCGGGTCGCAGCAGAAAGTGGTGTAGTGAAAGCAAGCAAATACATATGGCCGGTCATCGGCGTTGCAGCCGTCGCGTTCTCGATCTGGCTTCTCTACCATGAATTGAGGGGGCTATCGTTCGCCGAACTTGGCGACAGCCTGCGTGCCATTGCACCGACTGGATGGGCGTTGGCGGGTTGTGCCACCTTGCTAGCCTACGGTGCCTTGGCGGGATACGACCATTTGGCACTGATGCATCTGGGCCGACGTGTCGGCTGGCTCTACATCACGCTGTGCTCATTCACCACCTACGCACTGTCTCACAATATAGGCGCCTCGGTCTTCTCCGGTTCCGTGGTCCGCTACCGCGCCTATACCGCGAAAGGTTTAAGCGCGGCGGAGGTTGGCGTGCTGGTCGCGTTCTGCTCATTTACCTTCGCGCTCGGGACGATCATGCTCGCCGGCATCGTCCTCGTGTTCATGCCTGAGCTATCGGAGCGCTTCGTGGACGTGATGCCGGTAGAGGCATCAGCGGCCACCGGCTTTGCATTGCTGGGCCTGGTGACCCTCTATGTTCTTGGCAGCGCGTTGCACCTGAAGCCGCTGAAGCTCGGCTCGTTCGCCGTGTACTATCCACGTCTGCCGATCGTTGCGCGGCAATTGATCGTCGCGCCGCTCGAACTCATCGGCGCGGCGGGAATCGTCTACTTTGCACTTCCGGAAATGGGAAATCCCGGCTTCATGATCGTGCTGGGCATCTTTGTCGTGTCTTTTTCCGCCGCCCTGCTTTCGCATGCTCCAGGCGGACTCGGCGTGCTCGAACTCGTGTTTATCAGCGGCCTGCACGAAATGGACACCGCCGACGTGCTGGCAGCACTGCTGGTCTTCAGGTTGTTCTACTTGATCATACCCTTCATCGTGGCTTCCGTGGTGGTTCTGGCATTCGAGAAGACTCAGCTTGCGGATCAGGAGGAATGACCGCGGTGCCATGGCTTGGCCAGCGTATCGGTTGGGATTCGGGGATCATCGCGCCGCCCGAAACGATGAACGCCATTGCATCGTTCTTCGTCCAATCGAGAAAGGTCAGTCGCGACGTCGGCACCAGCTCGACGAAGCCGGAGGTGGGGTTCGGTGTCGTGGGCACATAGACGGCAGCAAGCTCGGGATTGTGTTCCGTGGCGGGAAACACCCGTGTCACGATTCCAACAGCGCGCATGTTCTCCGAAGGGAATTCGATCAGAACGACACGCTGGCCTGTGGGTTTTCCATCGCCACCGAGCGAACGGATGAGGGTCTGGGTCGCACTGTAGATGGTGCGCGCAAGCGGCACCGCTTCCACGGCGCGGTCGAAAAGGCGAAGAACCCGGCGCCCGACGACGGCGTTGGCGATGCGCCCGAGCAGAAACAGGAACGCCAGCGCGAGAAGCAGCGCCAGCGCCGACTGGAACCAGGTCTCCAGTAACAAATTCGCAAGGTCTGGCCATGTCGGCCGAATCATGCCCGACAGCGCGAACGTCCCCGGACGCCCCAGCCATATCAGCATATCGACGACGAACCACACGATCCATATCGTGACAAATAGCGGGATCACGGTCAGGACGCCGGCGATGACGTGACGGGTAATACCCTGCATGTTCTTGCCCCCGTTCCTTCGGCTAGCTATGCGCGCGCGGCGGCACTGTTTCGGCAAGTGTACCGCGTGCGACGTCCTGGGCGGGGACTTCCGGGCTGCCCTCCGCGCGGTCGCGATAAAGCGCCGCCCTTCCCAGCATCATCAACGTCACCGGAGTGGTGATCGTCACAAAGACGCCGATGAGTATTTCCTGGAATACCGGCCGCGTCTCGAGCACCGTGAACGTGATCATCGATGCGATAAGAATGCTGGCAGTGCCCCAACTCGTGCCCAGTGTCGGTGCATGGATGCGATCATAAAACGAGCGCAGCCGGATGAAACCGACGCAGCCAATCAAGGTGAGACCCGCGCCGAGCAGCATGAAGACGGCAACCGGGAGCGCGGCCCAAAGTGGAAGATCGGCAGCCCCGGTCATTCGATCACCTCGCCACGCATCAGGAATTTCGCGAGCGCCACTGTCGCAACGAAGCCCAGCAAGCCGATGACCAGCGAAGCTTCGAAGTAGACCGAATTGCCGGTGCGGATGCCGAACACCAGCAGCATCAGCATCGAGTTGATATAGAGCGTGTCGAGGCCGAGCACACGGTCCTGTGCGCGCGGACCCTTGATCATGCGAACGGTGGCCAACCACATCGCTACCGCCAAAGCTGCCTGTGCGATTGTCGCTGACCACAAGATGATGGTGGCGCTCATTCGAATATCTCCAGCAACAGATGCTCGTACCGCTCCTTGATCAGGCCGTGCCATTCTTCCTCGTCAACAAGATCGAACACGTGCATGAGCAGCGTACCCCTGGCGGAATCGTAGTCCAGCCAGGCCGTGCCGGGGGTCGCGGTGAGGATGATCGCAAGGATGGCAAGCGCCGTTGGATCACGCAGGTCGAGCGCGATCGTCATGAAGCCGGATCGTCGGTTGCGCCGCGTTCCGCTCAGGATGATGCCGGCCACCGCGATGTTGGAACGTATGATGTCGTACAGCACGATCGCAATCAGCTTGGGGACCAGGTCCCACCGCCGCAGTCTCGGCTTTGCCGGATGCAGCGCAGCCATCCCTTGAGCGGCGAGCATGGCGACAGCGAAGCCGACGATGAACTGTCCGACGGTGAAGCGTGTCAACAAGAGCCACGCCATGACCAGCGAGGCGATGAGCAGCGGATAAGGGAAAACCCTGCTCATTCGCCACTCTCCTGTTCGCGTTCGACGCGCGGTGCTCCCATGACGCCCTCGACGTAGGAACGCGGCGAATGAAGCCCGGCGGCGGTCGCCTCCATGAACCGCATGATCGGCCCCGCCTGGACCGTCAGGAACAGCGTCATCGCCAGCAGCGCGGCAACGGGAGCGATTTCTATCAACAGGACGCGTGGCACGTTTTCCTCGACCGGCGCCCAGAAGGCCCGAATACCCGCACGGCTGACGGAAATCAGCGCAGCCAGCCCCGAGATGATCAGGAAGGCCGCGAACCAGCCGCCAGCCGCGGTGATGACACCGCCCTGCCCGAAGCCGTCAGGATTGAAGACCGCGGTCAGCATGGCAAACTTGGCGATGAAGCCCGACAGTGGAGGCAGCCCGGTCATGAGAAGCCCGCAGGCTGCAAAGCTGATCCCGAGAATTGCCAGCGTGCCGGGGATCGCGACACCGACTTCGCCGTCATCCTCCTCCTCTTCCTCGCCTTCGCCGAACGCCTCCATCGTCACGGCAAGAACGTTGGCGACCGCGTCCTGGCCGCGCTCGATGAGCTCGATCAAGAGGAAGAAGGCACTGAGCGCGAGGGTAGAACTGACCAGATAAAACAGCGCCCCGGCCGTAACACCGTCCTCGAGCAGGCCCATCGCAGCAAGCAGCGTACCGGACGACACCAATACCGAAAAGCCCGCCAGTCGCCCGAGAGCCTGTGAAGCGAGAACGCCGATCGTGCCGAAAACGATCGTCAGCATGCCGCCGATGAACAGGATCTGGGAGCCGAAACCGGTGCCGCCGGGCACCTCTTCGAAGAACAGCAGCGACAGGCGAAGCAGCACGTAGATGCCGACTTTCGTCATGATGGCGAAGAGCGCGGCGACGGGTGCCGGCGCGGCCGTGTACGTCGTTGGCAGCCAGAATGAGAGTGGCCACATGCCGGCCTTGATGAGGAACGCGACACCCAGGATGGCCGCCCCGGATTGCAGCATCAACCGGCTCTCTGGGGAAATCTGCGGAATCCGGACCGCAAGATCGGCCATGTTGAGCGTGCCGGTGACACCATAGATGATCGCCACGCCGATGAGGAAGAGAAGCGCAGCGGCGAGATTGATGGCGATGTAATGCAGCCCGGCCTTGACGCGCTGCACACCCGAACCGTGCAGCATGAGTCCGTAAGACGCTGCCAGCATCACCTCGAAGAACACGAAGAGATTGAAGAGGTCTCCGGTCAGGAAGGCGCCGTTGAGCCCCATCAGCAGCATCAGGAAAAGCGTGTGGAAGTGCGGGCCGGCCCTGTGCCATCGCCCAAGTGAAAAGACGAGCGAGGGTATGGCGAGCACGGATGTCAGCAAAAGCATCATTGCCGACAGCCTGTCCAGCACCAGGACTATGGCGAAAGGCGGCGGCCAGTTGCCGAGCAGGTAGACGACGACGCGTCCATCGCCGACAAATCCGTCGGCGTGGGCCATTCGAAGCAGGGCCACCGAGACGACCAGCAGCGCGATGGTGGACAGCATCGAGATCGTCGCCTTCAGGCGCCGTTCCCTGTCGTCGAAGAACAGCAGCAGTGCTGCGGCGACGAGCGGGATGACGATCGGTGCGATGACGAGATGTTGCGGGCTGAAGCTCATCGCTCTGGCTCCCTCCCGTCGACGTGGTCGGTGCCGGTGAGACCGCGCGCCGCGAGCAACACCACCAGGAACAGCGCCGTCGTGGCGAAGCCGATGACGATTGCCGTCAGCACAAGCGCCTGCGGCAGAGGATCGGCGAATGCCATCGGGTCGATTTCCTCGGCGCCCGGCAGGACCGGTGGCACGTTGTACCAGAGCCGGCCCGTCGAAAAGATAAAGAGATTGACCGCGTAGGACAGCAGCGCGAGCCCGATGATGACCTGATATGTCCGCGGACGCTGGATCAGCCAGACGCCCGATCCGACCAGGAAGCCGATGCCGATAGAGAGGACGAGTTCCATCAGAGCTCCTCCTCGATCTTGGCGGCCTCGACCGCACGGACCCGATGGCTGCGTACGGACTGATGCGCCAGCGCGATCAGGATGAGGACGGTTGCTCCCACGACGAGCGAGAAGACGCCAAGGTCAAAGAGCAGCGCCGTCGCGGCCGGCATCTTGGCGATGAACGGGATCTCGACATACTGGAAATAGGAGGTGAGGAACGGAAAGCCGAACAGCCACGACCCCATGCCGGTAAATGCCGCGGTGAGCAGCCCGAAGCCGATCCATTTCACGGGAAGAATGCGAAGCCTGTCCTCGACCCAGCGCGCACCGCCAGCAAGATATTGCAGCAGGAATCCGATGGCCATGGCGATGCCGGCCGCAAATCCGCCGCCAGGCAGATCGTGGCCGCGCAGGAACAGGTAGGCGGCGACAACGATCGTCACCGGGAACATCCATTGCATGATCACCGACGGGACCAGCAGGTAGTCGCGTACGGTGGTGCCCGGGTCGCGGTCATCCGTGGCGGCATCGTAGGCATTCTGGATGCGCTGCTGCTCCGGAACGTCGACGCTGTCGGCGGCAGGACGGAAACGCCTGAGCAGTGCGAACACTGTGAGAGCGACGATGCCGAGCACCGCGATCTCCCCGAACGTGTCGAAGCCACGGAAATCAACGAGGATGACGTTGACGACATTGGTGCCGCCGCCCTCGGTATAAGCGTTGAGAAGGAAGAAATCGGCGATCGTGTCGGGAACCGGCATCGTCATCAGCGTGTAGGAAAGGACGGCCATCCCGCCCCCGCACAGGACGGCCAGGGTGAAATCGCGATGCCGGCGCATGCGCGCCGGCGCCTTGATCGAGTTGTCGACCTCTTCGAGACGCTTTGGCAGCCAGCGGAGCCCCAGAAGAATCAGTACCGTCGTGACGATCTCGACGAGCAGTTGCGTCACCGCAAGGTCCGGTGCGGAGAACCACACGAAGGTGATGCAGGTGACGATGCCTGCCCCTCCCAACAGAACCAGAGCCGCCAGGCGGTGATATTTCGCCTGATGTGCCGCGCCCAGGGCGCAGATGATCCCGACCAGCCAGATCGCCGCAAAGACCGGATCGACGCCCGCAAGGGTCGGTATCGGAGGCGTGAACCCGGCGCGGAAAAGCGGCCAGAGACCGGCAAGAAACGCGAGAAAGACAACAAGCCGCAATTGCGGCTGCAGCCGGCGCGTCCCAAGATTGGCCTCCACCCAGCGCGCCACGCGCCAGGATAGTGTCACCAGTATCCGTTCGAAGATGCGCTGCCCCTTCAGATTGCGCAGAAACGGCGTGCCGTCCTCGCACGTCGCGAGGTATCGCCTCAAAGCAAGATAGAGCACGACACCGCCGACGAGCGCGGCGATACTCATGATCAATGGCAGGTTCACGCCATGCCATACCGCGAGGCTGTATTCCGGCGTCCGGTCTCCCAGGACAGCTACCACCGCCGCATGCAGATACGGGCCAACCGTCACGCTCGGGATGATGCCGACGATGAGGCAGATCAGCACCAGGAGTTCGATCGGCAGTCGCATCCAGTGCGGCGGCTCATGCGGTACACGGGGCAGATCGACCGGCTTCGGACCGAAGAACACGGTGTGAATGAAACGAAGCGAATATGCCACCGCCAAGACACCAGCGACGGTCGCCACGTGCGGGGCGATACCGTCCAGCCACAGATGCGAATGCTCCTCCAGCGCTTCGGCGAAAAACATCTCCTTGGACAGGAATCCGTTCAGAAGCGGCACACCCGCCATTGAGGCGCTCGCCACCATGGCGAGCGTGGCGGTGATCGGCAGGTAGGTGATGAGGCCGGAAAGCCTGCGCATGTCGCGGGTGCCGGCCTCGTGGTCGATAATGCCGGCGGCCATGAACAGCGATGCCTTGAAGGTCGCGTGGTTCATCATGTGAAAGATGGCGGCAACCGCGGCAAGCGGGCTGCCGAAGCTCAGCAGCGTGGTGATGAGGCCGAGATGGCTGATGGTCGAATAGGCCAGCAGACCTTTCAGGTCCTGCTGGAAAATCGCGAAGAAGGCCCCCAGCAACAGCGTCGACATGCCAGCAGCGCCGAGGATGACGAACCATTCCTCGGTACCGGACAGGACCGGCCAGAACCGTGCCAGCAGGAATACGCCAGCCTTCACCATCGTGGCCGAATGCAGGTAGGCCGATACAGGCGTCGGCGCCGCCATCGCGTTGGGCAGCCAGAAGTGAAACGGAAACTGGGCGCTCTTTGTGAGTGCCCCCATAAGGATTAGTAGCAGTGCCGGCAGGTAAAGGTCGTGGTTGCGTATCGCGTCGCCTGACGCGAGCACCACGTCGAGGTCATAGCTGCCGACGATGTGGCCGATCAGCACGAGCCCGACCAGCAGGCAAAGGCCGCCGGCGCCGGTGATCGTCAATGCCATGCGAGCACCGTCGCGCGCGGCCTGGTTGTGGTGCCAGTAGCCGATGAGCAGGAAGGAGAAGATGCTGGTCAATTCCCAGAAGATCGCCAGCACGATCAGGTTGCCCGAGATCACCAGTCCCTGCATAGCGCCCATGAACGCAAGAAGGAACGAGAAGAATCGCGGCACTGGATCCTTCGGCGACATGTAGTATCGGGCATAGACCACGACGAGGAAGCCGATGCCGGTTATCAGCATCGAGAACATCCAGGCGAAACCGTCCATCCGCAGCGTGAAGCTCAGGCCCAGCTCGGGCACCCAGTCGACAGCACGCCGCACCACTTCCCCGTCCTTGACCTGTGGAAACAGAGAGACCGTGATCGCGAAGGCGACGATGGTCACCGCGCCCGATAGCCATGCCTCAGAATTGCGTGCGTCCCCCGGCAGCATCGCTGCCAGAACGCTGCCCATGAAAGGCAGCAAAATCAGAAGCAGAAGCAGGTTCGAATCGGTCATTGACTAGGGCGCTGGATCGAATCGGCAATGCCGGACAAACCGGCGACTCACAGTTGAAAAGCAACATCGGAGGCACCCGCGTCAACCCGGGAATTGCGCATAGCGGCTATGTGTTGCAGGACGCGCGTGCTCGCCCGCCGATGAAGCCGTCACGGCTGCGCGGAACGGCGCTGATCGACGGTTTGCGAGAGGTCGGGATGGACCGGCTGCACCGGCGCGGCCATCTCCTCGTTGGTGTTCATTTCATGCAGCCATTCGCGCCAGATTGCGACCAGCAGCGCCATCAGCACCGGCCCGATGAACAGGCCGAGGAACCCCATCGTCTTGACGCCGCCGATGAGGCCGAAAAACGTCGGCAGGAAGGGCAGCTTGATGGGCCCGCCCACCAGCTTGGGGCGCAGGGTCTTGTCGACGACGAACAGCTCGGTTGCTCCCCAGGCGAACAGCGCGAACCCGGCCACCGGCGAGCCGGAGGCGACAAGATAGATGGAAACGAGCGTGAAGGTCAGCGGCGCGCCGCCGGGAACCAGTGCCATGACGCCCGTTATGACGCCGAGCGTCACGGGCGACGGCACGCCGGCGATCCAGTAGGCGACGCCCAGGACGATGCCTTCGCCGATCGCGATCAGGGTCATGCCCATCACGGTCGAGCTTATGGTCGCGGGAACAACGCGCGAGATACGGCCCCATCGCATCGGCAATATCCGCTCGCCCAACGTGTCGACCTGGGCCACGAACGATTCTCCGTCCTTGTAGACGAAGAACAGCGCGATCATCATGAACAGCAAGTTCAGCAGCAGATCGAACAGGCCGCTGCCTGCCGCAAGTACACCGCGATAGATGCTTCCGATGTTGGCGCCGCTGATGATCTGCACAAGTTCACCGATTGCACCGGGATGGCCGATGTAGCGGTACCACTGATCGTCGATCCATTGGCCGATGCCGGGCAGTGTCGCCATCCACTCCGGCGTGGCCGAACCCACGCGGTTGGTTGCGACCGCCCAGTTGAACCAGATCCCGATCTCGCTGATCGTGTAACTGATCGCCATGACGATCGGCACCACCAGGAACGTCAGGATGAGGAGGATCGCAACCGTCGCGGCCATGGCTCGATTGCCGCCGCAGCGCCGGAGGATATCGCGATAGATCGGCCAACTTGCAAAACCGATCACCAGGGCCGCCAGGATCGGAACGAGGAAGCCGTGGAAGAAATAAACTCCGGCCGCGAGCACGAACACCAGCATCCATCGCGCCAGCGAAATCGGCGGTATCAGCCCGATGCGGTTGGAGGCCGCTGTTCCGAGCCAGCGGGGCTCATGGGGCATTTCATTCGGCTTCATGCTTCAGGACTCATTGGCGATCGACCTTGAAACCACCCGTTCAACTGATCCATCTCCGGCCGACCAGCCTGCAGGATCATTGTGTTGCATTGCCGCGCGACCCTGGTCAAGCGCCTCGTCCAATCCCTCGCCGCCCGACGCCGCGTCGATGCAGTGCGACGCTACTGGAACCGATGAATGTCAAACCGCGTTTTGTGCAGCAGGCCGCAGGCATGCGGCTCCGGAGGGGGCTATGCTTGTCATCTCATATAGGTACGATGGCGCGTTCGGCCAGCCGCGCTCGCTTCTGGACGGCTGCATCCGTTCCGGGACTATCGGCAAAGGAGACACACAATGGAAGACGCAGGGGTAGGCTGGATTGCTGCAATCGTCATCGGCGGCATCGCAGGCTGGTTGGCGAAGCAGTTCATGAACACCGACACCGGCCTGTTTCTAAATATCGTCTTGGGAATCGTCGGTGCCGCGGTCGCAAGCGCCCTTTTGGGGCTGCTTGGCGTCAGCTTCGGCGGCTGGCTCGGATATCTCGTCGCCGGCTTCATCGGCGCGTGCATCCTCATCGCCATCGCGCGAGCAGTTAGGCCCGGCTGACATCGTATCAGTAAGGTCGGGGCGGACCCGCGTCCGCCCCCTCACGCCTAATCGTCGGCGCGCTTGTAAGGCGCAAGTCCCCTCGCCGCCCGTGAATAGCGCCGGTGATCATGCCAGGGCCGGAACGGCTCCGCGATGGAAAAGCGCGGCGCGTCAATCAAACCAGAGCCAGATCCGCCAGATTCCGACAACGTCACTTCCGCGCTGCCTTGTCTGGCGAGGTCCCGCTTCGTCAAAACCTTCGCCCTTCCGCCACATCTGTAGCGCGCCGTGGCGTCGTCGAGAATGATGACGCTGGCATATGCGCATGCCTGGGCGGCAGCCACTTTGTCCTGCGTATAGACCACGACGTGCCCGCGCTGACGCGCCAGGCAAAGGCGGTCGTCACAGATGAAGCCTGGATCCCTCGTTTCGGCGAACGGATCGCCGTCGCGTGGTTTCAGTACATCGTTAGCGCTGAACGCCCGTTCCCAATTCTCGAGTACGAATGCGCGCGGCCGATCGACGTTGACCGCGATGCGTCCATCGGAAAGACGGACCGCGACGAGACGACCGTCTTCCGCGACGAACATGTCGGGAAGGTCCCGCGTGACCAGAGTGAAAATTCCTGCGACCAGCAGCGGTACCGCCGCCCATCGAAGGCGTGTTCCCGACATGGTCAGGATCGCCAAAGCGGCCGTAAGCAGCAGGACCGCGTAGAGCGGGATCGCGCCGGTGGCGTCGAACGCGGAGCGGTCGGCCAGCCAGAATGCGATCCTGTTCATGGCGGCGATGCCCATGCCCATGATTTGCAGCGGCGGTCCATCCAGCCCGAGCGGCATCAGCAGCGAGGCGAGCACTGCCATCGGCATCACCAGCACCGAAACGAATGGCATTGCTGCCAGATTGGCCAGCAGACCCAGAGGAGATACCTGCTGGAAGTGCCATGCCGTGAAAAGTGCCGTCGCGGCGCCTGCGACAACGGATGTCATCGACAACCCGCCGCCATATTTCATCATGGCGGCCATCGTTCCGATCACCGGACCCCGCGCCGCAGGTGCAGACCTGACGCGACCCGCCCGATATTGGGTCCAGGCCGCATAGGCCGCAACCAGCGCTGCGGTTGCCGCGAACGACATCTGGAAGCTCGGTCCGATCACCTCGTGCGGTGCCATCAGCAATATGATGATCGCGCTGATCGCCAGGTTGCGCATGGTCAACGCCGCGCGATCGAAAAGCACCGCAAGGAGCATGACGCCGAGCATCATGAAGCTGCGCTGCGCTGCGATGTCCGCGCCCGAGATGAAGAGATAAAACGCCGTCGCGGCAAGCGCGGCCGCCGCGGCGAATTTCTTCACCGGCCAGCGTGATGAGAATGTTGGCGTCAGCGCGAAGCCGATCCTCAGCACCACCATCACGGTGCCGCCAACCAGCGCCATGTGCAGCCCTGAGATCGAGATTACGTGATAGAGGCCGACAATACGCAGCGCTTCGTTGATCTCTTCGGGAATTCCGGCGCGCACGCCGGTAATCAGCGCCGCCGCGATCGCGCCTTCAGGGCCGCCGATCTCTCCCGAGATGCGCTCGGCCATGCGCAGCCGCCAGTCTTCGACGCTGGCCCGCAGCCTGTCGCTGATGTCGGGCGGTGGTGATTCCCCGCTTCGTTCGGGGTTCGAGTAGAAGAAACCGACCGCGCCGATGCCATTGAAGTAGCTGTAGAAGGCAAAGTCGTAGCTTTGGGGGCGCACCGGTCCGGAGGCCGGCATCAACCGCACTACGCCTTCCACGGTTTCGCCCGGCCGCAGCCCCTCGGGAACCGCCCGGGCGCTGGCGCGCACCCGATCGGGTGCGTAGCGCAGCGTCGGGCGCTGTGTTGCGACCACGTCCATGGTGAGGCGCACCCGGCCTGTCGCCTGGTGTTCGATCTGGACCACGCGGCCAGTCAGTCGCGTGGTGACTTCGGAACCGAGCATCGGCGTGTCGATGCGCCAGGTCTCGAGCTTTGCCGCGACCATTCCTGCGATCGTGAACAGCAGCGCCAGGAGCCCCGCCTTCAGCGCCGGGCGAGCATGCGCGGCGAGCGACAGCACACCGACCACCAAAGCCGAAAGCAATAGCGGCGTGAACGCGGGTTCCGACGTCAGCGAGAAATAGACCAGCGCGCCAAGAGCGAGAAACACGGGTACGAACAGGAACAGCGCGCCGTGGTCCCGTTCGCTCTCGAAGGCCTGGACGACCGTGCTGGATAGGCGCGCAAGGACGGTCCCAGGGTGAAATCCAGCGCTTGCCGGAAGTGTCGAGGCGGGCGCGTCACGTTGCACCGGAAGTTGCTCGGCGCGGTCGGCCGGGGTCGTGCGTGAGGAGGCGCCAAAGTGCAGGCGCTCGTCGGCAGACTTCTCCTCCGTCAAGCTCACGCCGCGCTCCCCTGCCCGGTATCTGCTTGCACGTCCAAGTCTCTATGCTACATGAGCGCCAGCAAAAGACCACAGGGCCATGCGAGCCCGCCTCCCCGTACCGAGGAAGATGAGATGTCCGACAAGGTCGTAACCCGTTTTGCCCCCTCGCCCACCGGCTATCTGCACATAGGCGGCGCGCGCACGGCACTGTTCAACTGGCTCTATTCAAGGCACACCGGCGGCGAGATGCTGCTGCGTATCGAGGACACGGACCGCGAACGCTCGACCGACGCCGCCACTGCCGCGATCATGGACGGCCTGACGTGGCTTGGCCTGGAGTGGCACGGAGAGCCCGTCTCGCAATATGCGCGCGCAGACCGCCATCGCGAGGTCGCGGAAGAACTCGTGCGCATGGGCAAGGCCTATCGTTGCTACGCGACGCAGCAGGAACTGGAGGAAATGCGCGAGACGGCGCGGGCGAACGGGCTGCCGCCGCGCTACGATGGCCGCTGGCGCGATCGCGACCCAGCCGAGGCACCGGAAGGCATCAAGCCGGCGATCCGCATCAAGGCGCCGCGCGAGGGCGAAACGCTTGTTCGCGACCGCGTGCAGGGCGATGTGCGCTTCCCCAACAAGGACCTCGACGACTTCATCATCCTGCGATCGGACGGCAACCCGACCTACATGCATGCCGTCGTCGTTGACGACCATGACATGGGCGTCACGCATATCATCCGGGGCGACGACCACCTGACGAACGCTGCACGGCAGACGATTATCTATCAGGCGATGGGCTGGGACGTGCCGGTCATGGCGCACATCCCTCTCATCCACGGGCCCGATGGCGCCAAGCTTTCGAAGCGTCACGGTGCACTCGGTGTAGAAGCCTATCGTGCGATGGGCTATCTGCCGGAAGCGCTGCGCAACTATCTCGCCCGTCTCGGCTGGAGCCATGGCGACGACGAGGTAATGAGCACCGACGACATGATCGCCTGGTTCGAGATCGAGGACGTCAACAAGGGTGCCGCCCGCTTCGACTTCGCCAAGCTGGAGGCGCTCAACGGCATTCACATGCGAAGCATGGATGACGCTGCCCTGCTCGACCGCTTCCTTGCGACACTGCCGTTCATCGAAACGCGCGGCCTGATCCCCGTCGAGCCGGATGCGCGCCAAAAGGCGATGCTGCTCGCCGCCCTGCCGGGCCTCAAGGAGCGCGCCAAGACGCTCGTGGAGCTGGCCGAGAGCGCGCAATATCTTTTCGTTTCGCGGCCGCTGCAGCTCGACGAGAAGGCGGCGCAGATTCTCGATGCGGACGCTCGCGCCACGATCGCCGCCATCGTTCCGGCGCTGGAAGCCCTGGACGAGTGGTCTGCGGCCTCAACCGAGGCTGCTGTGCGGGCATATGCCGAGCAGGCCGGTCTCAAGCTCGGTAAGGTCGCACAGCCGTTGCGGGCAGCCGCGACGGGCCGCTCGACCTCGCCCGGAGTGTTCGATGTGCTGGCAGTTCTGGGGCGTGAGGAAACGCTTGGCCGGCTACGCGATCAGCTCGCCGCGTGACGCCAACTGCGATCACCGTCTGTTTTGCGACGCAACAAAGTGGGCGTTCGATAGCTTGGCAGACCCCCTCAAATCGGATAGCAAGAGCGCGCAATCGGAGCGCGATTGTTATGCGTCATTGCTGATCGGCATCGAGGGCGGGGCAACATAATTGAGAGGTGATTGTGATGAGCGATTCCACTGCCAAGCTTGAATTGAGCGGCAAAGCCAGCGAATTCAAGGTCCGAAAGGGGTCGGTCGGACCTGACGTCATCGACATCAGCGCTCTGTACAAGGACACCGGGGCATTCACCTACGACCCGGGTTTCACCTCGACCGCGAGCTGCGAATCGCAGATCACCTATATCGACGGCGACGAGGGCGTGCTGCTGCATCGCGGCTACCCGATCGACCAGCTCGCCGAGCACGGCGACTTCCTCGAAACCTGCTATCTGCTGCTTTACGGTGAACTGCCGACGAAGGCGCAGAAGGAAGATTTCGACTACCGCGTCACGCACCACACCATGGTGCACGAGCAGCTCTCGCGCTTCTTCACCGGCTTCCGCCGTGATGCGCACCCGATGGCCGTCATGTGCGGTGTCGTCGGCGCGCTGTCGGCCTTCTACCACGACTCGACCGACATTTCCGACCCGCATCACCGCATGGTTGCGTCGATCCGACTGATCGCCAAAATGCCGACGATCGCCGCGATGGCGTACAAGTACCATATCGGTCAGCCGTTCATCTATCCGAAGAACGAACTGCCTTTCGCGGCCAACTTCCTGCACATGTGCTTCGCGGTTCCGTGCGAGGACTACAAGGTCAACCCGGTGTTGGCACGCGCCATGGAGCGCATCTTCATCCTGCACGCCGACCACGAACAGAATGCCTCGACCTCGACAGTCAGGCTCGCCGGTTCGTCGGGCGCCAATCCGTTCGCCTGCATCGCGGCCGGAATCGCCTGCCTGTGGGGACCTGCCCATGGCGGTGCGAATGAAGCGGCGCTCAACATGCTGGCGGAGATCGGATCGGTCGATCGGATCCCCGAATATATCGACAAGGCGAAGGACAAGAACGATCCGTTCCGCCTGATGGGCTTCGGTCACCGCGTCTACAAGAACTACGATCCGCGCGCCAAGATCATGCAGAAGACCACGCATGAAGTGCTCGGCGAACTCGGCATCAAGGACGACCCGCTGCTTGACGTGGCGATGGAGCTGGAAAAAATCGCGCTCACGGATCCCTATTTCGTCGAGAAGAAGCTTTATCCGAACATCGATTTCTATTCGGGCATCACGCTGAAGGCGCTCGGCTTCCCCACCACGATGTTCACGGTTCTGTTCGCGCTTGCGCGCACTGTCGGCTGGGTTGCCCAGTGGAAAGAGATGATCGAGGATCCGAGCCAGAAGATCGGCCGCCCGCGCCAGCTCTACACGGGCCATACGGCACGCGACTACGTGCCGATCGCCAAGCGCTGATTGGCGACACTGTAAATGGAACAGGGGCGCCGTCGGGCGCCCTTTTTCGTTTCAGCGCGTCGTGATCTCGGCGAGTACGGCCTCGGCCGCGAGCACGCCCGATGGCCGCTCCGTCGCCATTCGCTCGGCGACGTAGCGAAAACCGTCGAGCTGCGCGGTCCGCATCGCCGTATCGGCCATCAATTGCTCCAGCACACGCACGATGTAGCTCGGGCGCAGCATTATATCGTAGAATTCCGGCACGATCGGCCGGTCCGCGATCAGGTTGGGCAGTGCCGCCGACCAGACCGTCAAGAGCCTGCGCATGAGTGGTCCGATCAACGGATCGGTCCTGTAGCACGAGATCGTCGGCACCCTTGCCAGGGCGAGTTCGAGCAAGACCGTACCCGAAGCGGCGAGCGCGGCATCGGCCTCCGCGAAAGCACGCCACTTGGCCGCTTCGTCGGTGACGATGGCAGGCCGAACCGGCCAGTTCGCCGTCCCGCTCTCCAAGAGCGCGGCGACATGCGGCACGGTCGGAACGGTCACTTCGAAACTGCTGCCCCGCCCGGCCAGTTGACGCACCACGTCACCGAACGGCTCCAACAGTCGCGACACCTCCCCGCGCCGCGAGCCCGGGAGCACCAGCAGCTTGCGCGGCTGTCCAGCCGGTCTGTGCGTGCGTGCCATCTGACTGGCAGCCGCCGCCGCGACGCCGGGATACGTCGCGAGCCGATGACCGACATAGGTGCCCCTCGGTCCGTGGAGCCGATCCAGCGCCTCAGGCTCGAAAGGCAACACGCACAGGATGCGATCGACATATTCGCGCATCGCCGGTGCGCGCCCGGGCCGCCACGCCCATACGCTCGGGCAGACATAGTGGATGATCGGTATCGTTGGATCGGCGGCCCTCACCTTCTTGGCCACCCGCAGGCTGAAATCCGGACTGTCGATCGTGACGAGGCAATCGGGGTTGCAGCGCAAGACCGCATCCGCTGTCTGGCCGATGCGCCGCATCAGCCGCGGCAGGTCGCGAATCACCGCCGTCACGCCCATCAGCGCGATGTCCGAGCCGTCGAACAGGGAGTTGAGCCCCATCGATGCCAGATGCCGCCCGCCGACGCCGACCAGTTCGACGTCGCGTCCCGTCGCCGCCTTCAGGGCAGCGACGAGGTCGGCGCCCAGGAGGTCGCCCGACTCCTCGCCGGCGACGATGGCGACACGCAACGGAGCGGTCATGACCGTACATCCTCCGCGTCGAGCCCGACCAGATAGAGACCCAATTCATCGGCGCGCGCGATGGTGGCGTCGAATTCAAGGATGAAGGACCGCCCGGAATCGACTGCAACGCCCGCCAGGCCGGCGGCGTGCGCCTGGTCCATCGTGTCTGGGCCGATGGCGGGCAGGTCGGCCCGCATTTCCTGATCTGGCTTGCAGAGTTTGACCAATGCGCCGCGTCGCTTGCCGGCCAATCGGCCGTGGTCACGCAATCCGATCGCGCGCTCAAGCAAGCCCTCGGTCCCTTCGATCCCCTCCAGCGCCACGGCCCGGCCACCGATCGCGATTGCCGCCTGGCCGATGTCGAGGCGGCCAATGGCGATGGCTGCCTCGGACGCGGCCTTGATGTCGTTCCAGTCTCGTTTCGTCGGCTTGACGCGCGTGAGCGTGCCACGGGGCGCGAGCAGGTCAGGCACGACCTCGTGGGCGCCCACCACGGTGATGCCGTCGGCTTCCATGATGGCAACCAGCGTGCGCAACAGCCGGTCGTCTCCACCAGAAATGGCGCCGGCAATGCGCGGGATCAGTTTCAGCGTCGAAAAGGTCCATCGCACCGCACGAAGTCGTGGCCGGCGCTTTACACTGCCCGCCATGACAAGCCGCTTCACCCCGGCCTTCTTGAGTTGCGGCAACAGAAGGCCGACATCCTCCAGCGTTATGACCAGATGGTCGACATCGCCGTAGCTGGCGGGATCGTCCGCTTCACCGTCGATCAGGATTACGAAAGGATCTGCCGAATGTGCGGAGAGTGTCCTGATGACCGCAAGCGGCAATGCCCCTCCGCCCGCGATGACCCCGATGCGCCCTTCGGAAAAGCGCTGCGGGAGCCGAGATGGCTCAGTCGCGTTCATCGTCGGCCGCGTCGTCGCTGCCGCCGGCACCTGGCACGATGAAATGCCGCTTGCCGCGACTGGTCAGGAAGTCGGCGATCTCGAGCACGGCTGGCGACTCCGCGAACGCCTCGCGCGCCGCCTGCGCATTGTCGATGATCGAGCCATGCGCGAAGATCATGCGATAGGCGGCCCGCAGCGTCGCCAGTTCGGTTCGCGACACCCCTGCCCGCTTCAGACCGACAATATTGAACCCGCGCAGACGCGCCCGATTGCCGGTGACCATGCCGAACGGGATGAGGTCTCCCGTAACACCTGTCATGCCGCCGACGAAGGCGCGCCGCCCGATCCGCGTGAACTGGTGGACCGCGGCCAGTCCGCCGATGATGACATGGTCGCCGACTTCGCAGTGCCCGCCCAGCATCGACCCGTTCGTCATGGTGACATTGTCGCCGACGATGCAGTCGTGGCCGACATGGGAACAGGCGAGGAAGAAACAATTGTCGCCGACCCTCGTCTCCGCGCGGCCATAGTCGGTGCCGGAATTCATCGTCACGCTCTCGCGGATGATGCAGTTCTGGCCGATGATCAGGCGGGACGGGCCGCCGCCGTGCTTGAGATCCTGGGGTGGCCCGCCGAGCGCGGCAAATGCATGAACCTTGGTCCCGGCGCCGATTTGCGTGCTACCGGCGACGGAAACGTGGTTCGTCAGTTCGACGCCGTCGCCTAACACGACCTGGGCGCCGACACTGCAAAAGGGACCGATTTGTACGCCGGCGCCGATCTGTGCGCCGTCTTCGACGAAAGCGGTGGGATGAACGAAGGTTTCACTGTCCATGGCGACCACCTTCAAGCGGCCGGCTTTAGCGACATCATGGCGGAGATTTCCGCCTCGGCGACTTTCACGCCGTCGACCATGCCCTCGCAGGCAAACCGAAAGATGTTGCTGCGCTGCTTGAGTTTGCGCACATGGAGCTCCAGCCTGTCGCCCGGAACCACCGGCTTGCGGAACTTGGCGCCGTCGATGGTCATGAAATAGACCAGCGACGGGGTGTCCGCGCCAACGGCCTTGATGCAGATCGCGCCGGCCGTCTGCGCCATCGCTTCGACGATGAGCACGCCCGGCATGACCGGCTGTTCAGGAAAATGCCCCTGGAAGTGCGGTTCGTTCATCGTCACGTTCTTGATGCCGATCGCGGAATTGTCGCCATCGATGTCGATGATGCGGTCCACCAGCAGGAATGGATAGCGGTGCGGCAGGAGCTTCATGATCCTGAGAATGTCCACCGTCTCCAGCGTGGCCGTGGCGGTATCAGCCATTCGGTTTTTCCTTTTTCTCGGTCTTGCTGCGGACATAGGCACGTAGCAGGGCAAACTCGCGCATCGCATCCTTCAAAGGCTGGGCCGGAAACCCACCCCATTTTGCACCTGCGGGCACGTCGTTCATCACACCGCTGCGAGCGGCGATCTGGGCACCATTGCCGATGTTCAGATGATCCGCCAGCCCGACGCCCCCGCCAAGCAGCACACCATCGCCGAGCGTGACCGACCCGGCCAGGCCGCAATGACCGGCCAGGATGCAGGCACGTCCGATGCGCACGTTGTGGGCGATCTGCACGAGATTGTCGATCTTGGTGGCTTCACCGATGACCGTGTCGCCAAGCGCGCCCCGGTCGATCGCGGTGTTTGCGCCGATCTCGACATCGTCCTGGATGATCACCCTGCCAAGCTGCGGGACTTTCTCCGGGCTGGTGCGACCTGGAACGTAGCCGAACCCGTCCTGTCCCAGCCGCGCTCCGGCATGGATGACGACACGATTGCCGAGAAAGCTGTGAACGATCGTCGCGCCGGGACCGACATAGCATTCGCGGCCGATCTGGCAGAATGGCCCGATCACCGCGTTTGGCGCAACGATCGAACCCGCACCTATGGAGGCGCCAGCTCCGATGACCGCACCGGCCTCCACGATAACGCCCTTCTCGAGGGAGGCGTCGGGATGAATGTGGGCTGACGCCGAGACACCGGTCTCGCCGGTCAGCGGCGCTGGCCGTACGGATGACGGAAACATCAGCCGCCCGATCAGCGCGAAATCCGCATGGGCACGCCGTGAAACGATAACCGCAGTGCCAGCCGGGACATGTGCGGCGAGATCCTCGCTGCACAGCACGGCTGACGCCCGCAGGCCCGAGAGCCTGGCTGCGTTTCGCTTGCCTTCGGCGAAGACAAGCGACGCCTCGCCGCCCTTTTCGATGGAGGCGAGCGCAGAAACGTTATTGTCGGCAAGGTCGGGAGTACGCAGATCCGCCCCGGTCAGGGCGGCAATCTCGCCTGCTGTGTATCGGCGCGCCGCTTGGAAGAATACCGGATCGGTCATGCAAACCTTCTCTTCCGGGCCTGACCGCCCCGGAAGCGTGTTACCCGCCGCTGGATGGCCGAAAGGAACCCGCGCCTGCGCTCGGGTTCCGCTCCGGTGCGCGAACCATGTGCCAGCGTCCCGCTGGCACGTCCGCCCGAGTGCATCCTGCCCTAGAACCGGGTGGACATGCCGAAATTGAAGTTCTGGACCCGGTCGCCCGTTTCCTTCTGTACAGGCACGGCGTAGTCCACGCGCAGCGGGCCGAAGGGCGAAGCCCAGAGAAGGCTGGCGCCCACCGAAGCGCGCCACTCCATGTCAGTGCCGAGAATTGCGTTGCTGCCGCTCAACTCGCTGCCATAGAGCGTTGCCGCATCGACGAAGGCGGCACCACGAAGGCCGATGCTCTCTGGAACCAGCGGAAGCGGGAACTGGACCTCGGCGGAGGCATTGAAATAGGTCGTGCCACCCAGGTGATCACCGGTGATCCCGTCGCGCGGACCGATTCCGTTGAACTTGAAGCCGCGAATCATGCGGTCGTTGCCCTGGAAGTGGTCGAACACGCGCAGCGTGCCGCCATCAAAAGCCTGGATGTGTCCGGCACCGACGGAAACCAGGCCGACGAGATCCAGTTCCTCAGCCAGCGGCTGGTAGTACGAACCGCGCGCCGTGAACTGCGCCCACTTGGCGTCTCCGCCCAGGCCGGCGACCTCGGTGGTGAAGTTGGCGTACATGCCGCTGCGCGGATTGCGCATGTCGTCGATCGTGTTGAAGATCAGCGATCCGCTCACCGACGACTTCGTCCACGGGCTCTGATCCTGGATCGCCGTCTTTAGGTACTGCGAAATGTTGCAGGTGGCCGACGGGAAGCCCGGATTGTTCGGATCTTCGCAATCGTCCGAATAGCCATACTCTTCTTGAGTGTAGTTGTAGGCGATCTGCGTCGTCAGGGCTTCCGTAATCGGAATGCCGAAGCGCACCGTGCCGCCGGTCAACTCGCTGGTGTAGTTGTCGTATTCGCGGGTGTTGCGATAGATGTCGAAGCCGGCACTGATCCGGCGACCGAGGAAATAAGGCTCCGTGAACGACAAGGTGTAGTCGCGCGAGTTCTCGCCGCCGCCCGCCGACAGCCTTATCGACTGGCCACGGCCGAGGAAGTTGCGCTCGGCGATCGAACCTTCGACCGCGAAACCACCGGTCGGACCGCTACCCGTCGTGTAGCCGCCGCCGATCGCAAGCTCACCGGTCGACTTCTCGACCACGTCGATGACCAGGATCACCTGGTCGGGCTGCGAGCCCGGCGCCGTCGCAACGTTGACAGCGGTAAAGAAATCAAGGGCTTCAAGGCGACGCTTCGCGCGGGTGACGAGCACCTGATTGAATGCGTCGCCCTCGCTGAGATCGAACTCGCGGCGGATGACGTAGTCACGCGTGCGCTCGTTTCCACGGATCTCGATGCGCTCGATATAGGCGCGCGGTCCCTGGTCGATCGTGTAGACGACCGAGATCGTCTGATTCTCGAAATTGCGGTCGCCGCGCGGCGTCACCTGGGCGAATGCATAGCCGAGATCGGCGACGCGCTCGGACAGGCCGACGAGCGTCTTTTCGACGTCCTCGGCGCTGTAATAGGAACCCGACTGGCTTTCGACTTCCGAGTTCAGCGACTCGGGCGTGAGGCCCTCGACTGTGCTTTCGACATCGATCGAGCCGAACCGGTAGCGCTGGCCCTCATCCACCGTGAACTGGATCCGGTAGGAATTGCTCGCTTCGTCCAACTCGCCAAAAGACGAGATGACGCGGAAATCGGCATAGCCGCGATTGTAGTAGAAACGGCGCAGTGCCTCTTCGTCGGCCCGCAGGCGGTCTTCGTCATAGATATCGTTGCGCGCGAGCCAGGACAGGATGCCCGACTGCTTGGTCGCGATCACGTCACGAAGACGACCGTCGGAATAGGCCGTGTTGCCCTCGAAATTGATCGAATCGATCTTGGTGCGGTCGCCTTCCTGGATGTTGTAGACGACGTTGACGCGGTTCTCGCCGAGATCGACGACCTGCGCGCTGACCGACGCGTCATCACGGCCGATACGGCCGTAGGCGTCGCGGATCGTCTGCACGTCCGCTTCCATGATGGCGCTCGAATAGGCGCCACGCGGCTGGATCTGCACCTGACGCTCGAGATCGGCGTCCTTGATCTTCTTGTTGCCCTGGAACAGCACCTGGTTGACGACCGACTGCTCATCCACCGCGATCACCAGGGTGGAGCCCACCTGGTTGATCCGCACGTCGGAGAAAAGTCCCGTCGAAAACAGTTGCTTGACTGCCTCGTTCACATCGCCAGCGCTGAAATTCTGGCCCGGACGAATTGCCACGTAGTTGCGGATGGTCTCGGCATCCACGCGGCGATTGCCGCGCACCTCGATGCTGTTGACCACCGCCGCCTCTGCAGCGGTAACGGAGAGGAGCTGCAATGCAGCGGAGCCGGAAACAATAAGACCGGCCGAAAGAGCTACCGCTGAAGCGGCGCTCAACAAACTGGAAGCTGCCTTCATTGGGCTTTGAAACCTTTTTATTCTCGTAGTCCCCACGGCGAGAAATCCGGACGTCGCGGTCAGTCCGCTACGGTATTACCCGGATTTTCCATACACGCAAGACTCCCGGTTAAGATGTGTTTACTAAATCCCGCAGCGTGGCTTTCGCGTCACGCCTATCGGACCTCATGGTAAATGGGCGGTCAACGCGCTCCCCAAACTGCCTGTCCCGTTCATATTTCAGCATCCGAACAGATCGTTCCAGAACACGAACAGCATAAATCCCAGCACCAGTATCAGCCCGATTCGATAAACAAATTCCATGATGCGCTCCGAAACCGGGCGGCGCATCGCAGCCTCCAGTCCGTAGAACACCAGATGGCCGCCGTCGAGTGGTGGAATCGGCAGAAGATTGAGAAATCCGATTCCGACAGACAGCAGGGCAACCAGTTGCACCAGCCATTCGAAGCCGAGCGCAGCCGCCTGCCCCGACATTTCGGCGATGCGGACTGGGCCACCCAACTGGCAGCGATCCTCGCGCCCTGAAGCGAAGCGCTGCAGGAACTGCGCGGTGCGCACGATGATGTGGCCCGTCTCGCTGATCGCCTCGCCAGTCGCCTCGATCGGATTGAAGGTGACCAACCGTGGCTGGCCCAACTCCTCGTTGTTGACGACGCCGATGACGCCGATCCGGATCGTGTTTCCGAGCGCGTCGGTTTGCTCGACGATCTCAGGTGTTGCGGTGAGCGTCACCTCTTCGTCGCCGCGTGCCATGACGAATACGATCGGGTCGCCTGCCCGCCCCGATACCAGCCTCTGGACGTCCGAGAAGGTCTCGACCTCACGTCCGTCGACCGAAACGAAACGATCTCCGGGCTGGAATCCGGCCGCTTGCGCCGGGCTGTCGGGCCGAATCTCGGCAACGGTGGGTTCCGATACCGTCTTGCCGTAGATCGAGAACATCACGGCGAAAACGGCGATCGTCAGCAGGAAGTTGAACAGCGGGCCGGCAAACACCGTCGCCGCCCGCTTCCAGACCGGCTGGAGATGAAAGGCGTGCTTCTTTTCCTGGTCGCTCAGCAGGTCGGTTTCCTGGGCGCCCGGGTCGCTGGTAACCGACATGTCGCCCAGGAACTTGACGTAACCGCCTAGCGGGATCGCCGACAGTTTCCAGCGTGTACCATGGCTGTCGTTGAAGCCGACCAGTTCCGGACCGAAACCGATCGAGAATTCGCGAACGCCGATGCCGCACCACCTGCCGACGAGGTAATGGCCCATCTCGTGAACAAAAACCACGACGGTCAGCACGAACAGAAACGGAACAATCGTCGTGATGAAAATGTTGTCGAGGCTGAAGAAGGTCGTGAAAAATTCGGTCAAAATAGCCCCTGCCAACGTAGTTCATGCGCGCCCGAGGCGACAGCTATCACATCAATACAGGCGAATCCGTGTCCGAAGCTTGTCATCGGGATCCAGACGCTCAGCCGCCGAAAAATGCGTGGGCGGGACGCTCCAGCCCGACGAAAGCGACGCCTATCACAAACAGCGCCACCGCGGCGGCCACGAGACCGTCCACGCGATCCATCACGCCGCCATGGCCCGGTATGAGCTGGCTCGAGTCCTTGACCGAAAACATCCGTTTCAGCCGCGATTCGAAGAGATCGCCGATCTGCGAAAGCACCGATAGCAGCAGGGCGACCACGACCAGGGCCGCCACTCCCGCACCTGCGCCCAGCGCCAGTGCGACAAGCACGCCTGCCACCACGCCGGCCACCGTACCGCCGATGGCGCCACTCCATGTCTTTCCCGGCGATATGGCGGGAGCAAGCTTGGGACCGCCGATCGCGCGCCCGACGAAATACGCCAGTATGTCTGTGGCCCACACAACTGCGAACAGGAACAGTGTAGCGGCAAACCCGGCCGCATCAGCGCCGCGCAGCGCCGCAAGCGCGATAGCCAAGCCACCGGCGTAGGCGATGCCCGTCACCGGCCAGAAGCCACGCCGCTCATATGCTGCATGCGCGGCCGCGACGACTATCGTCGCGGCAAGGGCGCCAAGCTGCGTTCGCACCGGATAACCCGCCAGCATCAGTATGAGCACCAGCGCAAGCAGTGCGGAAAGGAGCGCCCCGTGCACGCGGGCTTCGCTCGGCAGTATCATCATGAGCCACTCATAGAGGACGGCGGCGGCGATCGCAGCACACAACAGCCGATACCAGATGCCTCCCAGCCAGGTGAGCAGCAGCGCGGCCACGACGAGGACGATCGCCGACAAGACGCGTTGCTGAAGATTGCTGCGGCCCGCCATCCCGGTCACAAGGCGACGTCACGGGGGACCACCCCGCCAAACCTGCGCTCGCGCGAACGAAAGCGTTCGATCGCCTCGGCAAGCTCGCCAGCGCCGAAATCCGGCCAGTAACAGGGCAGAAACACGAGTTCGCTATAGGCTGCCTGCCACAAAAGGAAGTTGGACAGGCGCAGTTCTCCGCTCGTGCGCACGACGAGGTCGGGATCGGGAATCAGCCGGGTATCGAGAAACTGGCCAAAGCTCTCCGGCGTGATCTCGGCAGGGTCCAGCGTTCCGGCAGCGGCAGCCTCGGCGACCAGCCGCGCGGCCCGGGCGATCTCGTCACGCGCCCCATAGTTGAACGCAATCACGAGGTTCATGGCGGAGTTGGCCGCCGTCAGCGTCTCAGCCTCGTCGACCAGTGCGCGGATGTCAGGAGCGAGGCTGTCGCGTTCGCCAATCATGCGCACGCGAACCCCGGCCTGGTGGATTTCGGCCAGATCCCGACGGATGAACAGCTTCAGAAGTCCCATGAGGTCGCTGACCTCGGCTTTCGGCCGCGACCAGTTCTCCGACGAAAACGCGTAGACTGTCAGCCACTCGATGCCCTGATCGCCCGCCGCGCGCACCGTACGGCGCAGCGCTTCGACACCAGCGCGATGGCCGGCCGCGCGCGGAAGACCACGCGCCTTGGCCCATCGACCGTTGCCGTCCATGATGATCGCTATATGGGCAGGCTTCAATTCCCGGTTCCTTTCCAGAGAACCTGTTGGCGCCGAGGCGCAACGCGGTGATCAGACCTGCATGATCTCCGCTTCCTTTTCGGCCAGCAGGCCGTCGATCATGGTGATCGTCTCGTCCGTGATCTTCTGCACCCGGTCCGACTGGACGCGCGAATCGTCCTGGCTGATGTCGCCGTCCTTTTCCGCCTTCTTGGCGATCTCCATGCCGTCGCGACGAACGTGGCGCGTCGCCACCTTGGCGCTTTCGGCATATTGATGAGCGATCTTGGCCAATTCCTTGCGGCGCTGCTCGTTGAGCTCGGGCAAGGGAATGCGAAGATTGGTGCCGTCGACGATCGGATTGAAGCCGAGGTTCGATTCGCGGATCGCGCGGTCAACCGCCCCGACAAGCTGCTTGTCCCAAACCGAGACCGACAGCATTCGCGGTTCAGGTACGGTCACCGTCGCCACCTGGGTGATCGGCATCGGGGCGCCGTAGGCCTGGACCTGGACCGGGTCGAGGAGATTGGCCGAGGCGCGTCCAGTGCGCAGCGACGCGAGGTCGTGCTTGAACGCGGCGATGGCGCCGTCCATTCGGCGCTGCAGGTCCTTGAAATCGACTCCGGTACTCATCCCTAACCCTCCGCTGCCGGCCTCGCCGGTCCTTCTTGCTGGTCTCGTTCGGCGGGCGCCGTCACTGTTGCTTGTCGCTGACGATCGTGCAGCGGCCCTCGCCTCTCAGTATGGCGCCGAAACCGCCCTTCTCATGAATCGAGTAGACGATTATCGGAATGTTGTTCTCGCGTGCAAGAGCAATTGCCGCCGCATCCATGATTGAAAGCCCTTCGCGGAGCACATCCGAGTGAGTGATGTGCTCATAGCGCGTTGCCGTGGGGTCCTTCTTGGGATCCGCGGAGTAGACCCCGTCCACCTGCGTGCCCTTGAAAAGAGCGTCGGCGCCGATTTCGGCGGCCCGCAGCGCTGCGGCCGAATCGGTGGTGAAGAACGGGTTGCCCGTGCCACCGGCAAAGATCACGACCTTTCCGGCGTTCATGTAGGCGGTCGCTTGACGCTGGGAAAAGCTCTCGCACAATTCGGGCATCGCGATGGCGGACAGGACGACGGCGTCGACGCCGATCTTGACCAGCGAGGTGCGCAGGGCGAGCGAGTTGATCACCGTCGCCAGCATGCCCATGTGGTCGCCGGTGACCCGGTCGCCGCCCTTGGAAGCGACCGCCACGCCGCGGAAGATGTTACCGCCGCCGATGACGACGCCGACCTCGATGCCGAGCCCGCGCGCTTCCTTGATGTCAGCCGCGATCCGGTCAGCGACGGAAACGTCTATGCCGAAGCCCTGTTCGCCCATGAGCGCCTCGCCGGAGGCTTTGAGAAGGACACGGCGAAAGGCAGGCTTGGACGTCATCGATTTCTCTCGGTGGGTGATTGCTGGCCCGCGATACACGAAGGGCGCCGCGATGTCACGCGGCGCCCTTCGATTGATAACGCAAGGTTGCAGAAGCGTCAGCTCTTGACTGCAGCGGCGACTTCGGCGGCGAAGTCGCTCTCTTCCTTCTCGATGCCCTCGCCGAGCGCGAAGCGCACGAAGCCGGTCAGCTTGGCGGGCGCGCCGATGTCCTTCTCGGCGGCCTTGAGCGCCTGCTCGACCGTCAGGTCGGGGTTGAGAACGAACGCCTGCTTCAGAAGCACCACTTCCTCGTAGAACTTGCGCAAACGGCCCTCCACCATCTTTTCGATGATGTTCTCTGGCTTGCCGGATTCGCGCGCCTGGGCGGAGAAAATGTCCTTCTCACGCGCCACGGCAGCCGGATCCACCTCCTCGGCCGTCAACGCCAGCGGATTGGTCGCCGCCACATGCATGGCAACCTGGCGGGCAAACGCGCGCGCGGCCTCCGCGTCGCCGGTCGTCTCCACGCCGACGAGCACGCCGAGCTTGCCGAGACCATCGGCCACCTGGTTGTGGATGTACGTCGCCACGGTGCCGGAAAGCTTGGCGCTGCGGCGCAGGCTCATGTTCTCGCCGATGGTGCCGATCGCGTCCTTGATGGTGTCGACGACAGACTTCTCGCTGCCTGGATAGGTCGCAGCACCGACTGCGTCGATGGACCCGTCGGTCGACAGAGCCACCTGGGCAACGTTGCGCACGATGTCCTGGAAGGCATCATTGCGGGCCACGAAATCGGTCTCGGAATTGACCTCCACCACCACGGCGCCCGACGCATCGGCGGCAACGCCGATGAGACCTTCGGCGGCGGTGCGGCCAGCCTTCTTGTCGGCCTTGGCGATACCCTTGGTGCGCAGCCAGTCGACTGCGGCTTCCATGTCGCCATTCGTCTCGGCCAGGGCCGCCTTGCAGTCCATCATGCCCGCGCCGGTCATCTCGCGCAGTTGTTTGACCTGTGCAGCAGAAATGCTCATTGTCGCCTCTTCAATATCCTGATCGTTCAAAAGGCGCGGCGCACCGTGGTTTCATCCAGGTGCGCCTGCCGATAATGCAAGTTCCGCGACCGCCGGGGCGGCCGACAGGATCATGCGCCCTTGTTTTCCTCGGTCGGCGTCTCGTCGAGGGCCGGTTCGACCGGCGTTTCCTCGGCTGCACCGATGTCGACGCCCATGGCACCCTGCTGGCGCGCAATGCCGTCGAGGGCCGCACGCGAGATCAGGTCGCAATAGAGCTGGATGGCGCGCGCGGCATCGTCATTGCCCGGGATCGGGTAGTCGACCTTGTCCGGATCGCAGTTCGAATCGATGATCGCCACGACCGGAATGCCGAGGCGCTTCGCCTCCTGAATCGCGATCGCTTCCTTGTTGGTGTCGATCACGAACATCAGGTCAGGCGTCGAGCCCATGTCCTTGATGCCGCCGAGCGCCTTGTCGAGCTTCTCGCGCTCGCGGTCGAGGTTGAGACGCTCCTTCTTGGTGAAGCCCTGGGCTTCGCCGGCCAGCATCTCGTCGAGCTTGCGCAGGCGCGAGATCGAGTTGGAGATCGTCTTCCAGTTGGTCAGCATGCCGCCGAGCCAGCGCGAATTGACGTAGTACTGCGCCGAACGCTGTGCGGCATCGGCGACGATGTCGGACGCCTGGCGCTTGGTGCCGACGAACAGCACGCGGCCGCCGCGGGCCACGGTGTCGGAAACGACCTTGAGCGCCTGGTCCAGAAGCGGAACCGACTGCGACAGGTCGATGATGTGGATGTTGTTGCGGGCGCCAAAGATGTAGGGCGCCATTTTCGGGTTCCAGCGGTGAGTCTGGTGGCCGAAGTGAACGCCAGCTTCGAGGAGCTGGCGCATGCTGAAATCAGGCAGAGCCATTCGTTTCTTCCTTTCCGGTTTGCCTCCACGGACCATCGGCGGATCGGGCCTGTGCCCTTCCCCGCCACCGGAGGCTTCAGCCGGATTTCTCCCGGACAGACGCCCAAGCCCGTGTGTGGAATGAGCGCGCATATAGAGGGTGGCGGCGACAAAAGCAACCGCGGAGGCTGCAATGCCGCCGGACTATTGCGCGCAGGTGTCGGTGACGTCGAACATCGAGAGGTCGACCAGCGTGCCCGACATGGAAAAATCGCCATAGTCCATCACGAGGTCGCGGGTCACGCCGTTCTCGTGCAGCTTGAAGCTGATCCGATAGGTCGGGGTCTCCTCGCCGGTGGTGAGGTCGAAATAGGCGACGTCGACGGGCCAGTAGCGGTCCTGCTTCAGCGGCCCTATCGCCTCGGCCTCAGCATCGTTGGCCGTTGGCGTCGACGGACGACCGATCACCACACTTGTGGTCATCACCTTGTCTGCATCCTCGGAACCGTCGAACAAGGTCGTCTCGTAGAACGTTTCCCCTGCGCGCGCCTTGTCGAGAAGCTCCAGCAGATGCTGGGTAGGAAACTGGGTGGCTTCCAGGCTGATTTCCTGCCGCTCCGGCTCCTCGATATCAACCAGCGTCTCGTCGGGTTCCAGCCGCGCATTGCCGCGCAGCTCCTTGCTGAGTTGGTCGTCGACGAACGAGCGCGTGACGAAGCTGAAGGTTTCGCCGTCGCCGCCTTCGAACGTTGTCGTCTGTTGGTCCGTCAGTCGCGCCACGTCACTGGTCTGGATCTGGGTGACGAAGCGAAACGTCACAGTATAGCCCTCGCAGGACGATCCGTTGAATTCGTAGACCATGCGGCCGCTGATGCCGGTGATTCCGGACCGGTCGGATGCATCGTCGAGCGCGAGATCGTAGACGGCGCGGTGCGGCAGCAGCGAATTCGCCGAAGCAGGAACTGTCACGACCGTGGTGGAAAGAAGCAGGACTGGCAAGGCAAGGCGCGCAAAGCGCATGAAAAATCTCCAACGCGGCGCATGCCGCAATCTGACTATTCACCACAGTCGACATTCGTGGCAGAAGCTGGGCGCATATCCGAAAATGCCCCGACGCAGGCCGACCATAAGGAATAGATGATGAGCGACACAATCGAAAAACGTCTCGCAGCACTTGGCGTGACGATTCCTACGGCCGCGGCTCCGGCTGCCAATTACCTGCCTTTCGTCCAGACCGGCACGCTTATGATGACAGCAGGGCAGCTTCCGCTGGTGGGCGGCAAGCTCGAGGCGACCGGCCTTCTGGGCCGGGATCTCGACACCGAAGCCGGCAAGCGCGCGGCGAAACTGTGCGCCATCAACATTCTCGCGCAGATCAAGGCGGCGACCGGCGATCTCGAGAAAATCGCGCGCATCGTCAAGATCACCGTCTTTGTCGCCTCCACGCCGGACTTCACCGAGCAGCATCTTGTCGCCAACGGCGCGTCTGACTTTCTCGCGGAAGCCTTGGGCGATGCCGGCAAGCACGCACGTTCCGCCGTCGGTGTCGCCGTGCTGCCGCTCAACGCGCCCGTCGAGATAGAAGCGATCGTTGAACTGAAGTGACGGCAGGCCCCATGACCGACATCTCCTGGCTCACCGCCCGGCCGATTGCCCATCGGGGATTTCACGACCAGAACAAGACGAGGTGGGAAAACACACTGTCCGCCTTCGATGCGGCGGTCGGGCGCGGCTACGCGATCGAATGCGACGTGCATCTGAGCGCCGACGGCGTGCCGGTCGTGTTTCATGACGACACGCTGGAGCGTCTTACCGGGCGGCAAGGCTCCGTGCATGAGGTAACGGCAGCCGAGCTGGCTCAGGTGACGATCGGTGGCACCACCGACCACGTGCCGACATTGGCGGAGATGCTGGCGCGGGTGCGCGGTCGGGTGCCGCTGGTGATCGAGCTCAAGGGGATTCAGGGCAAGGACGAGGGCCTCGTCGCCGCCGTTGGCAGAGCGCTGGCGGACTATGCAGGGGAAGCCGCAATCATGTCCTTTGACCACTGGCTGGTCCGCCAGTTTGCCGAGCAGGCGCCGGGCATTCCTGGCGGCCTCACCGCGCATGGCCGTACGACAAGCGATCTGGAGGCTCACTTCGCCATGCTCGCTCATCCCATCTCGTTCGTTTCCTTCGGTGTCATGGACCTGCCAAATCCATTCGTGAATCTGGTGCGCGAAAAGCTGGCGATGCCGGTCATCACATGGACCGTGCGGGACGAGTGGGGCCGCAAGGTCACCAGCGAGCATGCCGACCAGATGACTTTCGAAGGCTTCGAGGCTTGAGAAGTATCTTGCATTGCACAATGGTCGGCATATCTAGGAAGCCATGAGCGGACCGAGCGATGCCGATGCGCAGCCTGACGACGGCGGATTTGTCATCCGCGTGGTTCAGTCGATGGAATCCTTTTCCCGCGACGAATGGGCATCGCTTTCTGGCACCACGCGCTCATCTGGCTCGACTCCCTATAACCCGTTCGTATCCTACGACTTTCTGCTATCCCTAGAAGAGAGCGGCTGTGCGGCCAGGTCGACGGGCTGGGTGGGACAGCACCTGCGTCTGGAGGGGCCCGACGGCACACTGCTCGGGGCCGTGCCGTGCTACCTCAAGAGCCACAGCCAGGGCGAATATGTCTTCGATCACGGATGGGCGGATGCGTTCGAGCGCGCCGGCGGACAGTATTATCCCAAGCTGCAGGTGTCGGTGCCATTCACCCCTGCGACCGGCCCCCGCTTGCTGGCCCGCAGTGGCGACGGTGGCTCCGCCACGCGTATCGCGCTTGCCGAGGGGCTGAAGGCGCTGAATCAGAAGCTTGGAACTTCCTCGGTTCATGTCACCTTCGCGGAATCCGCCGATGTCGACGCGTTGAACGAAGCGGGCTACCTGCAGCGAACCGACCAGCAGTTTCATTTCTTCAATGACGGCTATGGCAGCTACGACGACTTCCTCGCCACACTCGCATCCCGCAAGCGCAAGGCGCTGAAGCGCGAGCGTCGAGAGGCGCTTTCCGCCGGCATCGAGATCGAGTGGCTGACGGGATCGGACCTGACGCAATCGGCCTGGGACGATTTCTTTGCATTCTACCTCGATACCGGCGAACGCAAATGGGGAAGTCCCTATCTCAACCGTCGGTTCTTCGCGCTCGTCGGGGAGCGGATGGCGGATGACATCCTGCTCGTCATGGCAAAGCGCGACGGACGGCGCATCGCAGGCGCGATCAACTTCATCGGCTCGGATACGCTCTATGGCCGCAACTGGGGTTGCGTCGAGGATCATCCGTTCCTGCATTTCGAGGTCTGCTATCATCAGGCAATCGATTTCGCCATCGATCGCAAACTCGCGGTGGTGGAAGCCGGCGCCCAGGGCGAACACAAGCTGGCGCGCGGCTATCGACCCGTGACCACGCATTCCGCACACCACATCGCCCATCCGGGACTGCGCCGCGCCGTTGCCGACTATCTCGAGCGCGAACGGCAGGAAGTCGAGATGATCGGCGGCTATCTGGAGGAGCGCGCGCCCTTCAAGAAGGCGTGATCCACGTTCAGTGGGCGAGCGAATTCGAGAACAGGTTGATGACCAGGACACCGGCAATGATCAGCGCGATGCCGATCAACGCCGCGGGATCCAGTACCTGCCTGAACCAGAACCATCCGATCGACGTCACCAGCACGATGCCGACGCCCGACCACACGGCATAAACCACCCCGACAGGCATCGTCCTCAACGGCAATGCCAGGAAATAGAACGCCAGCGCATAGCCGCCCACGGTGACAAGCGAGGGCACCAGCCTGGTGAATCCGTCTGTCTGCTTCAGCGCGGTCGTGGCGACCACCTCGAACAGGATAGCCACCATCATGTAAACGTAGTTCATTGCAGCTCCATCGGGGGTCGATCCATGGTTGACGCCAGCGAGGCTAGCATCGAAACATGGGCGTAGCAGTCCACAGATCGCGAGGAAATGATGAGCCAGGCCGCCTACGACGCCGACAATATCTTTGCCAGGATCCTGCGCGGCGACCTGCCCGCGCACAAGGTCTACGAGGATGATGCGACGTTCGCATTCATGGACATCATGCCGCGCGGCGACGGCCATTGCCTGGTGATTCCCAAGAAGCCGTCACGCAACATTCTGGATGTCGACGCCGACAGCCTCTCAGCGGTAATGGCGACGACGCAAAAGCTCGCCCGCGCGGTCATGAAGGCATTTTCGGCGGACGGCGTTACCGTCCAGCAATTCAACGAACCGGCCGGCGGCCAGGTCGTATTCCACCTCCACGTCCATGTCATTCCGCGATTCGAAGGCGTTGGCCTCAAGCCGCATACGGGACAGATGGCCGACCAGGACCTGTTGGCCTCACATGCAGAAAAGATACGCGCGGCGTTGATCTAGTCGAGAAATCCACCGGCATAGACGGCAGCCAGAAGCACGGCCTCCGCAACCAGAATCCCGACGAGCATGTTTTTTCTCGCCACCAAGTACGCGACGAAGCCGATGGCGGCCGCGCCGACCCTGACCATCAGCGGCACGCCGGCAAGTGCCCCAGAGGGAAACACGACGAGGTTGCCGATGACGGCCGCAACCAGCGCGGTCGCCAGCGTGCGTACGAAAACCAGTGCTGGCGATTCTTCAGTGATCTTGCCGCCGAGATAGACGCCGAGAAAACGCCAGCCGTCGGTCGCCAGCCAACCGCCGAGCAAGATGAAGAGATAAGGCCACCACCAGGCATCGAAGGCGCCGAACGTCATTGCCGCACCTTCCTCTCGGTCATCACGTGGATCAGGAAGGCGCCGCCGCCGCCGATCAGGCCTGCCAGCAGCAGATCGAAGCCCGGCACCAGCACGTGGAACACCGGACCAAGAACCAGCCCGAAGCCCATCGCAAAATGGCTGGCGGTTTCACGCGCCGAACTCCACAGCGACGTCAGGAAATAGATGGGCGTCAGCAGCAGCAATGCTGCCGACAGCTCCGGCGGAAGACTGCCGGCAAGCACGTAGACGACCGCGACCACGCCCATGTTCGCAACCACAAGCGTACCGCCAAGCCCGCCATAATAGACGGTGCGCATGTCGCGCGGCACGTCCGGCAGCCGTTCCATGGCAAGTACCCACGACGTTACGGCAACGAAGTGCGACAGCAAATAGAGCACCCAGGGCCGCGTCTTTTCGGTGCGCAGTTCGGGCACCAGCGCGACGACCATCGGCGCCAGCCGAACGGACGACAAGGCGACGGCGAACGCTGCAGCGGGAAGCGACGCTCCGGACATGATGGCGCCGATCAACACCACCTTGGCGGGCAGTGCCCAGATGATTCCGGTCATGAAGACGGTCTGCGCAAGGCTCAGCCCCGCCTCGCGAGCAAGCCCCGCAAAGCCCACGAAGGCGCTCATCAGGATCAGGCCGGGGATCGACGCCGCGCCAATGATGCCCTTGAGGAACCAATGTCGATAGTCGGATGCGCGGTGAATCGTGTGCGAGGAAGAATCGGCCATGTCTGATGGCGAGATAGCACAAGCAAACGCCGCGCGCGACACTCGGTCGCCACGCGGCGTTTGTTCTCGTCGTGCTGCGCGCGACTACTTGCGCGGCAGTTGCGGCACGATGCTGCGCTTCGGCGGCTCCTTGGTCGCCTTTGGCGCCGCGGCCTTTTCCTTGCCCTTGGCTGCCGGCTTCTTCGCCGGCTTGCGCTTCACAGCGCGCCCTTCGGGCTCTTCCTTCTTGGGCTTCACCGGGATTTCGTCGGTGATCGCATCAAGCTTGAGTTCGTCGAGACCGGCATCGTTCTTGGCGACCGACACCTTGACCGTCCCGCCCTTCTTGAGCCGGCCGAAGAGCACTTCATCCGCCAGCGGCTTCTTGATGTGCTCCTGGATGACACGCGCCAGAGGACGCGCGCCCATGCGCTCGTCGTAACCCTTGTCCGCCAGCCAGGCGATTGCCTCGGGCGTCAGTTCGAACGTAACGCGACGTTCGGCGAGCTGCGCCTCGAGCTGCATGACGAACTTCTGCACGACCTGATGAATGACCGGGACTGGCAGAGAGCCGAACGGGATGATGGCGTCGAGACGGTTGCGGAATTCCGGCGTGAACAACCGGTTGATCGCCTCCATGTCGTCGCTGTCGCGCTTGGAAGAACCGAAGCCGATCGCCGCCTTGGCGAGGTCCGCGGCGCCCGCATTCGTGGTCATGATCAGGATCACGTTGCGGAAGTCGATCTGCTTGCCGTTGTGGTCCGTCAGCTTGCCGTGGTCCATCACCTGCAACAGGATGTTGAACAGGTCCGGGTGCGCCTTCTCGATCTCGTCAAGCAGCAGCACGCAATGCGGATGCTGGTCGACACCGTCGGTCAAAAGCCCGCCCTGGTCGAACCCGACATAGCCGGGAGGCGCGCCGATCAGGCGGGAGACCGTATGCCGCTCCATGTACTCCGACATGTCGAAGCGCAGGAGTTCCACGCCGAGCGAAGCAGCCAGTTGCTTGGCGACCTCCGTCTTGCCGACGCCCGTCGGGCCGGAGAACAGATAGGAGCCGATCGGCTTGTCAGGCTCGCGCAAGCCCGCGCGGGCCAGCTTGATCGCCGACGAAAGCGCGGTGATCGCCGTATCCTGACCGTAGACGACACGCTTGAGCTCGGCCTCCAGCGTCGACAGCACCTTCTCGTCGTCAGCCGAAACCGTCTTCGGCGGAATCCGCGCCATTGTCGCGACCGTCGCCTCGATCTCCTTGATGGTGATCGTCTTCTTGCGCTTGCCTGCAGGAAGCAGCATCTGCGAGGCGCCGGTCTCATCGATCACGTCGATGGCCTTGTCCGGCAGCTTGCGGTCGTTGATGTAGCGCGAGGACAACTCCACCGCCGCCTTGATGGCTTCGGCGGTGTACTTCACCTTGTGGAAGGTCTCGAAATAGGGCTTGAGGCCCTTCATGATTTCGATCGCGTCCTCAACGGTCGGCTCGTTCACGTCGATCTTCTGGAACCGGCGCACAAGCGCGCGATCCTTCTCGAAGAACTGGCGGAACTCCTTGTAGGTTGTCGAGCCGATGCAGCGGATAGCGCCCGAGGACAGCGCCGGCTTCAGCAGGTTCGAGGCATCCATTGCCCCACCCGACGTCGCACCGGCGCCAATCACCGTGTGGATCTCGTCGATGAAGAGCACGGCGCCCGGAAAGTCCTCGAGTTCCTTCACGACCTGCTTGAGCCGCTCCTCGAAGTCGCCGCGGTAGCGCGTGCCGGCAAGCAGCGTACCCATGTCGAGCGAGAAGATCGTCGCATCACGCAGCACCTCTGGCACCTCGCCCTCGACGATGCGCTTCGCCAGGCCTTCGGCGATCGCCGTCTTGCCGACGCCGGGGTCGCCGACATAGAGCGGATTGTTCTTGGAGCGTCGGCACAGCACCTGGATCGTACGGTTGATCTCGGTTTCGCGGCCGATGAGTGGGTCGATCTTGCCTGAACGTGCCTTGGCGTTGAGATTGACGCAGTAGGCCGTAAGCGCGTCCTGCTGCTTCTTCTTGGACACGTCTTCACCCTCGACCCCTGGCTGACCGGACTGCTCTTCCTCCGCACCGCGCGGCGCGCGTGCTTCCGAGGAGCCGGGTCGCTTGGCGATCCCGTGCGAGATGTAGTTGACCGCGTCGTAACGCGTCATCTGCTGTTCCTGGAGGAAATAGGCAGCATGGCTTTCGCGCTCGGCGAATATCGCGACGAGCACGTTGGCACCCGACACCTCCTCACGTCCGGAAGACTGGACATGGATGACGGCGCGCTGGATGACCCGCTGGAAACCCGCGGTCGGCTTGGAGTCCTCGTCATATCCGGTGACGAGATTGTCGAGTTCCGTGTCGATATAGGTGAGGACGGTGGTTTTCAGTTCGTCGAGATTGACGTTGCACGCGCGCATGACGGCCGACGCATCGGAGTCGTCGAGCAGTGCGAGCAGCAGATGTTCGAGGGTTGCGTATTCATGATGGCGCTCGTTGGCAAAGGTGAGAGCCTGGTGAAGCGCCCTTTCGAGGCCTTGCGAGAAAGCCGGCATTCAGAACCTCATTTCTTTTCCATCACGCATTGCAGCGGATGTTGGTGCTGTCGGGCGAAATCCATGACCTGAGTCACTTTGGTCTCGGCCACTTCGTATGTGAAGACCCCGCATTCGCCCACTCCGTGATTGTGGACGTGAAGCATGATGCGGGTCGCCGCCTCGCGGTCCTTCTGGAAAAAACGCTCCAGTACATGGACCACGAACTCCATTGGCGTGTAATCGTCGTTGAGTATCAGGACGCGGTAGAGCGAAGGCTTTTTGGTCTTTGGCTTCGTGCGGGTGATAACGGCCGTACCCCGGCTCGGACCGTTGCCGCCGCCTTCGTCGCCCTGCATTTTCATCGCATAGCCGTACATATTTGCTTCGTCGAATTTCACTGCATCCTGCCCATCGCCCGAACTTCGTACAAGGCACGACATGTAGGCACTCATCCCAGAATTTTAAGGCCTTATGCGGCGCTGACAATACAGGCGATCATCACGAAACGCGAAATTGCCGCCGGAAGTCGCATGCCGCAGCGTCACAAATGAAAAAAACCCGGCCGCGCGATGGCGACCGGGTACAGCGCCGACCGAAACGGCCGGCACGAACGTCGAAAAGACGGAACTACTTGGCCTTGGCGACAACCGATTCGAAAGGCTTGTAGGCATCTTTCGCCATCTCGGCATAAAGTTCGCTCATCTTCGTGGCCTGGGCGACAAAGCCCTCGTAAGCCTGCTTGGCGTAATCGGTCTGGATCTCGAATGCCTTGTCGACGGACTTGGCGGAGACGAGCTTTTCGGCTGCCGCAGAACCGGTCTCGAATGCCTTCTTGGAATATTCCGTGGCTTCGACCGTGATCGCCTGCATGTTCTTCGACATCGCGGCAAAGCTCTTCAAGCCGGTGTCCATGAATTCCTTGCCGGCCTTGCCAGCATCTTCAAACGTCTGGATCATCGTATGCAACCTTCCTTGGAGGTGGGTGACTGACGCGCCGTATCGTGCGTTGCAACCCATTTATGTTGCACTGCACAAAATGTCAAGGTCGGGCGTCTGATGGTGACCCGCGGGTTCGGACCATTCCTCAAATTCGAGGCAATTGGTGAACGCGCCGCTTACCATAAACGGATTGGTAACCCGCCCGTGTCTAGGATGATTGTTGGGCCACGAGAGCGCGCCCTCATTCGCTAGCATGTGTAAAATAAAAAAAGGGTAAGGTTGTGCGTCGAGCGTTGGCAGGATTTATCTCGCATATTTCGACCCTCCCGAAATTTCTCGTCATCACCCTTGTGTCGGCCGCGATGCTGACGCTCGGCTCGATGGGCGACGCATCGGCCAATTCGCGCTATGCCGCCTATGTGATCGATGCGAAGACCGGCAAGGTCCTCTTCGCCCGGAATGCGGATGCAAAGCGCTATCCAGCATCCCTGACCAAGATGATGACGCTGTATCTCGTCTTTGAAGCCATCGAGGCGAAGCGCATCTCGACAAATACGCCGATCCCGTTCTCGAAAAATGCGGCGGCGGAACAGCCCACGAAGCTTGGCGTCAGGGCCGGCGGATCGATCACCGTCGACACCGCCATCCGCGCGCTCGTCACGCGTTCGGCAAACGACGTCTCCACCGCCATCGGCGAAATGCTTGGGGGCTCGGAGGCTGGCTTTGCGAAGATGATGACCCGCAAGGCGCATCAGCTCGGCATGAACTCGACGCAGTTCCGCAACGCCCACGGCCTGCCGAACAATCAGCAGTTCACCTCGGCGCGCGACATGGCGATCCTCGGCATGGCGCTGCGCGAGCACTTCCCGCAGCACTACGCCTATTTCTCGACGCGCTCCTTCATGTACGGCAAGCAGCGCATCACCACGCACAATCGCATGTTCGGCCGCATCGAGGGTGTAGACGGAATCAAGACGGGCTACATCCGTGCTTCCGGCTTCAACCTCGTCACCTCGGTTCAGGACAAAGGCCGCAGCATCGTGGCTGTCGTCATGGGTGGCCAGAGCGCGCGCAGCCGCGACGACCATATGGCAGCGCTGATCCGCGAGCATCTGCCGCGCGCGTCGCGCAGCGGCGGAGGCAATCTCGTTCCTGGCCGCCAGCTCACGCCTGGTTCCGCACTCGTCGCCAGCGCATTCTCGCTTCCGCAGCGCGACATTCCGACGCCGTCCTTCCGGCCGGTCGCCGAAGCCGACCTTCCCCTCGTCGCCTATGCGCAGGAGACGGCGCCTTCGGTTGCGCCGATGCCGGTCGCAACAGCCAGCGCCGGGCCGATACCACCCCTGCCCGTCGCCTCCGTGCCGCTTCCCTCGGCGTCAGCGGAGCGTTTCACGGCCGAGGTCGGTGCTGTCGATCCCGTGATGACGTCTTCGACCCAACAATCCGGCTGGGCCGTCCAGATCGCCTCCTCACCCTCCCAGGGCGACGCCTTTGCGGCGCTGGTGCGCGTCGGCAAGGAAGCATCCACTGTCCTCGGTTCAGCGAACGCATTCATCGAAGAGTTCAACAACAAAGGCACCACATTCTACCGCGCACGCTTCGGCGGCTTCGGCTCCAAGAGCCAGGCATGGAATACGTGCGACGCACTCAAGAAGCAGCGTATCGACTGTTTCGCCGCGGAACTCTAAACGCCTGCCGGACCCCCGGTCTGTATTTTGTCGAAGGGGACTACTTGTGATCAGACAGCAGAACGTCCTTGGCCTCGTTGATCCGCGCCGCAAGGAAAGAAGTGCCGCCGAGATCGGGGTGAAGGCGCTGCATCAGGCGGCGATGCGCCTTGCGGATCTCCGGCGCACCGGCACCGGCTTCAAGACCAAGGATCTCGTAGGCCTCCTTCTTAGTCATGGGGCCAGAAGCTGGCGCGCCAGCCTGCCCCCTGCCCGCGTTCGCCTCGCGGTCTTCTCGCCAGGCGGGAAAACGGCCGTCAAGATAGGTCTCGAGTAGCTGCACGCTCTCCTGGTCGGCGGACAACTCCCCGATCAGATCCCGCAGCTCTGCCAGTTCGAGTGTCGACAGTTCACGCCCCTCGAAGCGGCCCGCAAGAACGATGCCTTCCAGACTTCCGGTATCGTGATCCAGTTCCATCTCGAGGGCAGCCGTTCGCACACTCGATCTTCGCCCAGGCGATGGCCGCGCAGAACGACGGCGGCGCGCCGAAAGGTGCCACGCCAGCGCGGCTGATATCAGCATGCCTCCAAGGCCGGCGCGGCCAACCAGCAAGAGCCCGGCACCCACGACTCCGATGACGATCGGTCCGGCAAGGCGCAGCCCGCCCGCCATGCGCGCGGCATCCAGGCGCAGGAATGCGCCCAGCAGCAACGCCAGCACCAACACAAGCGCGAGCGCGTAGATCATGAACGTCATCGGCCGCCGCCCGTCAGGTGCTCGATCATAAGGCGATCCTCGGCGCGGCCACGGGCCTCGAGCGCGCTGAGGCCGCCTGACGCATAGACGGCGACCGCCGACAGCAATCTGGACAAGGTCGAAGCCGCCGATCGGTCGAAACGAAACCATGCCCCTTTCGACAGGCGCGCGATTTCGCGGAATGCCGTCTCGGCGGCGGGATCATGTCCTTCCTGGAAGAGGAAAACCGGCACGCCATGCAGGCCGAGCCTGCCCGCCTTCTCGGCGAGATCGTCGACGGCTTCTTCCATGGCGTCGCCGATGAACACCAGCGCATTGACCTTGCCGCGCTCGTTCTCCTTCAACGCATGCGACAGCACCTTTCCGATCTGGGTATGGCCGCCCCTACAGTCGATGCGGGTCATCAGTTCCTTCAGGGAACCGGTATCGGAGACGAACTTCGATGCCCTACATTCATTGAAGCCGCGAAAATAGACGAGTTGCACGTTCAGGCCGCCAGCCTTGGCGACGGCGTCGAACATCTCACCCTGGAGCGACACCGCGAGGTCCCAGGTCGGCTGCCGGCTCATTGTCGCGTCGAGCGCCAGCACCAGTCGCCCACCGCCTTCTGCGCGCGAGGCCGTCGAAAGCGCCCTGGCCTGGCGCACGAATGCGTCGATCGCTGTCGTATCGGATCGTCGCGTTACCGGATCGCTCGATCCTGCAGTGCGGCTCGGAATCTTCTTGTCGCTCATGCGATCAAGATGTGGCGTGGCGCGGGGGCTTGCAAGTGCGCGGTGCTCAGAGCAGGCCCAGTTCCGTCAGTTCCTTGCGAAGGCTGAGCGGCAGTTCCTCGCCGGTCCCTGCCTCGCCCAGATCGCGCGGCGCGTCCGCGCTGGCCAGATAGCGCCACCCCTGAAACGGCCGCCGCGGCTGCCATTCGGTTCTGACGACCGCCGCGTCGAACACCAGACGGCACCGCCCTATTCCCTCGGAATCGGTGAAAGGCCGTATATCGACCAGTACCTGCCTGCATTGCACGCCGCCCTTGATGATCCAGTATAGGGAGCCGCCGTCGAGCAGTTCCTCGACGCGCTTGGGGACCATGCGGGTGGTATGGAAATGTTCGGCCGGCTGCCCGGCGCGCCGCTTCTCGTCGAGCCGCAGCGCAATCCAGTCTTCAAGTTCCTCGACGCTTTCGCAGCCGACGCACAGTTTGATCAGGTGTAGAGCCATTGGCTTCAATGTAGGGGCTGCGGGCACCCGCACAATGCGGCGACGGTGGATGTCCACAGGTCCGGCGCACGGGTGATGGACTTCAGCACTCCACGACGTTCACCGCCAGCCCGCCGAGGCTGGTTTCCTTGTAGCGCTCGTTCATGTCGAGGCCCGTCTGGCGCATCGTCTCGATAGCAGCGTCGAGCGGCACGAAATGCGTGCCGTCGCCCTTGATCGCCAGCGACGCGGCGGTGACTGCCTTGACCGCGCCGAGCGCGTTGCGCTCGATGCAGGGCACCTGCACCAGCCCGCCGACCGGGTCGCATGTCATTCCCAGATGATGTTCCAATGCGATCTCGGCCGCGTTCTCAACCTGTTCTGGCGTGCCGCCCATGACGGCGCATAGTCCCGCAGCCGCCATGGCGGACGCCGACCCCACTTCGCCCTGGCAACCAACTTCTGCGCCGGAGATCGACGCATTGTGCTTGATGATACCGCCGACGGCCGCTGCCGTGAGAAGGAAATCGCGGATCGAGTCCTGATCCGCCTCGACATGGAAGTGCAGCCAGTAGCGCATCACCGCTGGCACCACGCCTGCCGCGCCATTCGTCGGCGCGGTCACCACGCGTCCGCCGGCCGCATTCTCCTCGTTCACGGCCATCGCATAGATCGAAAGCCAGTCATTGGCCAGCAGAGGGTTTGGCCTGTTGCGGCTCCACTCATCCTGCAGCCGGTCGTGGAGTTGCCTGGCCCTGCGCTTGACCTTGAGCCCGCCCGGCATGATGCCTTCCTGCGACAGCCCGCGTTCGATGCAGCCGCGCATCGCCTCCCAGACGCCGTCGAGGCCTTCGTTCAAGGCCTCGCGAGACTGGTGGATTTCCTCGTTGGCTCGCTTCATGGCGGCAATCGACATGCCGCTGCGGGCAGCCATTGCCAACATTTCGCGGGCGTTCACGAACGGATACGGCACGCGCTTGCCGACGTCCTGACGCAAAGGACCTTCGGCCTTCATGCGCTGCAGTTCTTCGTCTGAAACGACGAATCCGCCACCGATTGAATAATAGATTCGGCGCAGAAGAAGTCGGTCGTCGGCATCGAAGGCGGAGAACGCCATGCCGTTGGCATGGCCCGGCAGCGGGGTCTTCTTGTCGAGGACGAGGTCGCTTTTCGGGTCGAAGCGGTAGCTCGGGTGCCCGGGAGGGGCGACGCGCCGGGACTCGTGGACCGCAGCCAGCACGGACTCCGAGGCGTCCGGGTCCACGGTGACCGGCGTCTGGCCGGTAAGGCCAAGGATGACGGCCCGATCGGTGCCATGTCCGATGCCCGTGAAGGCAAGCGAACCATGCAGGCTCACGGAAAGTCGATCAACCTTTGCGCCAACCGGGCGGGGCCAATCGTCACCCCGCAATTCCTCCAGAAAACGCGCTGCTGCCGTCATCGGTCCCATCGTGTGCGACGAGGATGGCCCGATGCCGATCTTGAAGAGATCGAAGACGGAAAGGAACATGGCAGGGGCTGCGCTCCGCTGTGACTGGTCGTCGATGTTTCGCGAGTTTCTAATCGCTTAGCAAGTGGGGCACCGACACTGGCTGACAAGCCTGCGACATAGGCGCGACAATTTCTGAGCCGAAATGGCAAGGGCGCGACAATCGTCGCGCCCTTGCCAGAAACCTTCATCTACCAGGAGATTTATCCGATGGTCATCATCGCGGCATTCGCCGGGCCGCCAAACAGCCAGACGAGCAAGAGGATGCCACCAAAACCGATCACTGCCTTGGCTGTCACGCCCCAGCAGGATTTCTGAACACTTTCGTCCATGTCCGTCCTGTTTTCGTAGTTTACCCCAATTTGCGGCTCTCGAACGCCGCGACGGTCCCACCCGTCTCGCCGCTGCATAGCCGTTCGGCACTGCTCTCGCAATCCGGAAAACGGCAGGATAAAGGCGAGGCACACGGCGAATACTGTGCGACAGATCTGAAATACGCGTTAAAACAGCGGCTTAGCAAAGTCGTTAACCTTTACTTTTGGTCAACAAATCAGCCTGAAACACGGCGTCTCCGGCGTGCCAACGCGGACTGTTAGGGCTATCCTGATCGTATGCTGCTCGATTCCCTGCTCCGCGATCCGACCGATATCGCCGCTCTCGCCTTCTTCCTGTTGGGCTGGGTCGCCTATGCACAGGCCGTTCAGGGCCGCATCATCTCCCGCGTGACGCTCACAACCGCGATGGACCACCAGCGCGAAAGGTGGATGCGCACCATGGCGCGCCGTGAGCTGCGGATGGTCGACACGGGCATCATGAGCGGGCTCCAGCAGGGAACGGCCTTTTTCGCCTCGAGCTGCCTGTTGGCAATCGGCGGATGCTTTGCGCTGCTGGGTTCCACCGAAGCGGTCTTGGGCGTGCTGAGCGATCTGCCGGCCACGGACGCCATGGCGAGGCCGGCCTTCGAGGCCAAGGTGCTCGGACTGATCGCCATCCTTTCCTACGCGTTCTTCAAGTTCGGCTGGTCGTACCGTCTCTTCAACTACTGCTCGATCCTGATAGGCGCCGTGCCTTTGCCAGGAGAAACGTCCGAGACGGAGACGGAACTGGAAGTCATGCGCGCCGCGCGCATGAACATCCTCGCGGGCAAGCATTTCAACGCCGGCCTGCGCGGTGTCTTCTTTTCAATCGGCTATCTGGGATGGTTCGTTGGGCCGTGGGTGTTCATGGCGACGACGCTGTTCATTCTCTGCGTGCTGGTGCGCCGCCAGTTCTTCTCGGCCGCGCGACGGGCCACGCTGAATGCCGAAAGGCTCTAGGTCGCCTCGGGCAGGATGCTGTCGATGCGTCCCGTGAGGCGATAGGCAAGCAGCCCGATCCATTCGCGTATCGCCAGCGTCAGATTCTGCAGCGAATCGGCGACGTTGTCCTGGGCCAGCCCGATCGTCTCCCTACCGCTGGTTCGGTAGTCGGCCGGCCATGGCACCACGTCGAAGCCAGCTTTTCGGAACAGCCCGACGGATCGCGGCATATGGAAGGCGGAGGTCACCAGCAACCATGTCTCGTTTGGCTGCGGCTCAACCATCTCTCGGGTAAACAGCGCATTTTCGTAGGTATTGCGCGATCGGTTCTCCAGGACCAGCCGCTCCTGCGCAACACCCAGAGCCGTCAGCAGGCGCGGTGCCGTGTCGCCATCCCCCTCGCCCTCCAGCACCAGCGTCCCGGTGCCGCCCGTCACCACGACCCGGGCGTCCGGATAGCGGCGGGCAAGGACCGCCGTTTCGACGAAACGGTCGCCGCTGGCATTCAGCTCGTAACCGCCGCGTGCAAGGTTCACGGACCCTTCGAAGCCGCCTCCGAGCACGATGATCCCAGCGATCCCGGCTGGAGCGGGATCAGGTCTTGGAAAATGATCTTCAAGGGGATGCAGCATAAGCGCGCCCGTGCTCGTCCATGCGCCCACCGCCAGGACCATAAGGCCGAAGCCGGATAGGAACAGTCCGGTGCGCCGCAGCCGGAACAGGGCCGCGACGATCCCGAGCAGAATGAGAATGCCGATCAGGTTGATTGGCTGAGCGACGATCCAGAAGATCTTGGAGAGAATGAAGAACATGTCGTCTCCGGTATCGCCACGTCAGCCTACCACCATTTCTCCGGCTGGAAGCGTCCGGCTGCCTGCTCGACAACATGCGAGGCGCGGAACAGCGTCTCTTCGTCGAAGGGACGGCCGATAAGCTGCAGGCCCAGCGGCAGGCCGCGTGCGTCGAGGCCCGCCGGCACCGCGATGCCGGGCAGTCCGGCCATGTTCACGGTCACCGTGAAGATGTCGTTGAGGTACATCTTGACCGGATCGGCGGCCATATCCTGATCCGCGATGCCGAAGGCGGCGGAAGGCGTGGCCGGGGTCAGGATCGCGTCGACGCCATCATGGAAGACGTCCTCGAAATCCTTCTTGATCAGCGTGCGGACCTTCTGCGCCTGCACGTAATACGCATCGTAATAGCCAGCCGACAGCACGTAGGTGCCGATCATGATGCGGCGCTTGACCTCGCGACCGAAGCCTTCGGCGCGGGTCTTTTCGTACATGTCGACGATGTCCTTGCCTGGCACCCGCAGGCCGTAGCGCACGCCATCGTAGCGGGCGAGGTTGGACGAGGCTTCCGCCGGCGCGACGATGTAGTAGGCCGGCAGCGCGTACTTCGTGTGCGGCAGGGTGATGTCGACGATCTCGGCACCGGCATCCTTGAGCCAGGCGATGCCCTGCTGCCAGAGCGCCTCGATCTCGTCCGGCATGCCGTCGACGCGGTATTCCTTCGGAATGCCTATCTTCATGCCCTTCACCGACTGGCCCAGCGCGGCCTCGTAGTCCGGCACCGCGCGATCCACCGACGTCGTGTCCTTCGCATCGACCGAGGCCATCGATTTCAGCATGATCGCCGCGTCGCGCACATCGCGGGTGATCGGTCCGGCCTGGTCGAGCGACGACGCAAACGCGGCAATGCCCCAGCGCGAGCAGCGGCCATAGGTCGGCTTGATGCCGACGGTGCCCGTGAACGCGGCCGGCTGGCGGATCGAGCCGCCGGTGTCGGTCGCAGTCGCGGCGGCGCACAGGAACGCCGAGACCGCCGATGCCGAACCACCGGAAGACCCGCCCGGCACGAGATCCTGGTTCGAACCCTTGGCCCGCCAGGGATTCTTGACCGGCCCGTAATACGACGTCTCGTTGGACGAGCCCATGGCGAACTCGTCCATGTTCAGCTTGCCCAGCATGACTGCGCCGTCAGCCCACAGATTGGCCGTGACGGTCGATTCGTAGCGCGGTTCGAAGCCGTCGAGCACATGGCTGCAGGCCTGCGTGTGGACGCCTTCGGTGGCGAACAGATCCTTGATGCCAAGCGGGATACCTTCCAGCGCGCCGCCCTTGCCTGCCGCAAGGCGCGAATCCGATGCCTTGGCCATGTCGCGTGCCTTGTCAGACGTAACGGCGACATAGGCGTTCAGCGATCCGTTGGCCGCGTCGATCGCGCCGAGATAGGCGTCGGTCAGTTCCAACGCGGTGACTTCCTTGGCACGCAGCTTCTCGCGCGCCTGCGAAATCGTCAGTCTTGTCAGATCGGTCATCAGGAGAGCTTCTTTTCGTAAAATCGCGAATAGCCGGAATCGGGATAGTCCAGAACCGCGCCGCAAACCGTATATCCGCCGCGCTCATAGACGCGCCAGGCGGGTTCGAAGCCGGCCGCCTCGCCGGTCTCAAGCACGAGGCGGTCGAGACTTCTCTCGCGTGCGAGCTGCTCGATACGCTGCAACAGTTGCGCGCCGACGCGCTGGCCGCGCACCTCCGGCAGGGTGTACATGCGCTTGACCTCGCCAAGCCCGCCGCCGTGTTCCTTGAGCGCGCCCATGCCCACCGGCTTGCCCTGGGCATCGCGCGCCACGAACAGCGTCAGCGTGGCCTCCGCCATCTGCTCGACGGTCATCTGGAACTGGAACTCGCGCGGCGTCAGCGGCATCATGTATGCATTGAGCTCGGCCACCAGCCGGCGAATGTCGTCCTGCAACGGCGTCTCAGCCGTAATCGAGACGCTCATCGTCCTACTCCACGACCTTCGGCACGAGGAAGAAATGATCTTCCGTGGCCGGCGCATTGGCGACGATGTCAGCCGCCTTGCCGCCGTCGGTGACGGCATCCTGGCGCTTTTTCATCTCCATCGGGATGACGGACGTCATCGGTTCGACGCCGGACACGTCCACCTCCCCCAATTGCTCGACGAAGCCGAGAATCGTATTCAGCTCGCCGGTCATCCGGTTTGCCTCATCCTCGGTGACGGCAATGCGGGCGAGCCGCGCGACGCGCTTGACGGTGTCGATGTCGACGGACATGGAAAGCTCCGGCAGATGCTGGGAAATCAACATCCGCGCTATACCGGCGCTGCCGGCATAGCGCAACATCGTTCACCGTCCATCAGCCGCCGGCAGGCGGTTTCAGACCCCGAACGGCTCGCCGATCTGTGGCGTCAGCACCTTCGTCGCCGAGCCGGCCATGCCGTCGACGAATTTTTGCGCCGTCTGGTCCAGCAGCCCGAACGTGCCGAAATGGCATGGCACGACGCTCTCGAACTTGAAGAAGCGCTGGCAGGCGAGCGCCGCTACGGCGCCTCCCATCGTGAACCGGTCGCCGACAGGGACGATACCGATATCGGGCTGATGGAGCTCGTTGATCAGCGCCATGTCGGAGAAGATGTCGGTATCCCCCATATGGTAGAGGGTCTTGTCGTCCGGAAAGTGCAGGATCAGCCCGTTCGGATTGCCGAGATAGACGTTCGAACCATCCTCGAGCGTCGAGGCCGAGGAATGCAGCGCATTGACGAAGGTGGTGGTGAAGCCGCCGCAATCGACGGTGCCGCCATGGTTCCCCGGATTGACCTTCTCCGCGCCCTTTCCTGAAAAGTAGTCGCAGATTTCAGGATTTGCGACCAGCATCGCGCCGGTCTTCTTCACGATCGCAAGCGTGTCGCCTAGATGGTCGTTGTGGCCGTGGGTCAGCAGCACGTGCGTGACACCTTCCGCAGGGCCCTCCCAGTCCTTGCCCCAGGACGGATTGCCGCTCAGGAACGGGTCGATCAGGATCTTTGCGTTGCCGGCCTCGACGCCGAATGCCGCGTGGCCATACCAGGTCAGTTTCATGAAATACCTTCTCCTCGCTTTTGGATGACCGGAAGGATAGAACCCGCGAGCGACAAGTCAAAGAAGGATGCACGCGCTTGGCGGTGATCGACATCGGTGATTTGTCCGGGCAACTGGAGCCCGGAAGCCGCATTGCAGGGCTCGACCTCGGCACGAAGACGATCGGGCTTGCGGTTTCGGATGCCAGCCTGTCCTTCGCGCATCCGCGCCCCGTCATCATGCGCAGGAAGTTCACGCTCGACGCCGAGGCGCTGCTTGCGGCGCTGAGGACGGACGCGGTTCGCGCCGTCGTCATCGGCTTGCCGGTCAACATGGACGGCACCGAAGGCCCCCGCGTCCAGGCGACCCGCGCGTTCGTGCGCAACATGGTAAAGCTGACCGAGCTGCCTTTCGTCTATTGGGACGAGCGGCTGTCGACGGTGGCTGCGGAGCGCGCCCTGATCTCGATGGACGTGTCTCGCAGGAAGCGCGACGAACGTATCGATTCGGCAGCCGCGTCGTTCATTCTGCAGGGGGTACTCGACCGGCTTCGTGCGATACGCCGCTCATGAATCCCGGTTGCCGATCCCGCCACCAGGCGGCGATCTCGCGGCGCTTACGGAAGCCGTAGATCGAGAAGATCAGGGCCGTGTCCACGACACACGCACGCGCCACCATTGCCGGGATCGTGGCGGGCTCGATGCCGAGCATGTCGCCGTAGAAGCGGAAGGCGAAATCATGCACGAGCCGGCTGAAGAACAGCATGCCGAAATTGATGTCGTTGTAGGACAGGAAGTACCAGCCCCAGAAGATGCTCATCGGCAGGCCCCAGAAGATCAGGATGTAGCGCATCAGGCATCGGTCTCCAGAGTATGCGGTCCCCGCCGGGACAATCGTGTCAGCATCGAGCCGTGCGCGGCGCCCGTGGCGAGCCGGCGCGCGACCTCGTTGGAATAGTCGCGTTCCGGTTGCTCCTCGCGGCTCCTCGCATCCTCATCCCGGACGACGAGATAAGTGACGCCGAGTGCGGCGAGCTGAAACGCGGTATCGCCGAGCGTTGCAGGCTCCGCGCCCGCATTGAGCGCGGTGGTTGCCGCCAGAACGACCGCGGCCGCCGCGAAGGCGAGCGCCGTCACCTCGGCGACGTCACCGCCACCTCGGCCCCACACGGTCACCCCGGCCCATAGAAACAGGACACCGACAAGCGCGTGCGCGGCGGCATCGAAACCCGCGCCGATGCTCGTTCCCATATCACCGGCATCGGCCAGTCCGGCCGCCTGCGTGGCCCAAAGTCCGTAGACGATCGCCCAATGCGCGGTGAGGCAGGTGATGAGAATCTTGTTCATGGGCTCCCTTCGAGCATTGCCCGAGACTGGACGCCCCTCCTGTTAACGGCAACGGAAACCATTCGTTAAGGTTAACGGGAGGTTTCCCGGTGGACGGACGCGCCTTTACACGCACCGCACCCACGACTATTGCGGTCACACGTCGCCCACCCCGCACCGGTTCACCCGCGCATGCTCGACATCTTCGAAAGCATTCTGCCGATCTTCCTGCTGATCGGGTCGGGCGCGGTGATGCGCCGCCTGCCGATCATCAGTGATGCCGCATGGCCGGGCATGGAACAGCTCAGCTACTGGTTCCTGTATCCGTGCCTGCTGTTCGCGACGATCTATAAGGCCGATTTTTCCAGCATCGAGCTCGACGCAATGCTGGCCTCCCTCATCGTGGCGATGCTTGCCATGGCGGGGCTCGTTCTTGCCTTATGGCCACCGCTCAAGCGCTCCGGCCTCGTGGCGGCAAGCGAGTATTCCTCCGTTTTCCAGACTTCGGTTCGCTGGAACGCGTTCATCGCACTGCCGCTCGCAACCAAGATATTTCCGCCCGAAGGTGCCGCGGTCGTCGCACTGGCGATGGCGGCGATCATCGTGCCGATCAACGTGGTGGTGATTTTCGTGGTGACGCGCTTCGCGAACGGGCGCTCGGGAATCCTCGACACGCTGAAAAGGGTGGCCCTCAATCCCCTCGTCCTGGCGGTGTTGCTGGGAATGGCGTTTCGGCAGATGCCTTTCGGTCTCTACCAGCCCCTCGACGATACGCTCAGCCTCTTGGGCAGCGCCGCGCTCGGGCTCGGTCTGATGGCGATCGGCGCCGGTCTACGCCTGTCCGACCTGGTAACGACGCGCCTGGCGGTATGGCTGCCCGTCGTGCTCAAGCTGGTGCTGTTTCCGGTGCTGCTCGTCGGCATCGCCTTCGCGTTCGGCATTCGCGGGGATGCGCTGACATATCTGGCCCTGTGCGGCGCGGTGCCGACGGCGATGAACGGTTACGTGTTGGCGCGCCAGCTTGGCGGCGATGCCGAACTTTACGCGGCGGTCGCAACGCTGCAGACGGCGCTGTCGTTCTTCACCGTGCCACTGGCTCTGTCGCTGGCCGCTCAGTTCAGCTCGGGATAAAGCGTATCGAGGATCGCGCGCGCATCGTGGCGGGCATCCAGCATGCCATATGTCGCGCGCCACTGGCCCGCCAGCCGTGATTCGACAAACGCATCGGCGATCTGGCCAGCGCCAAGGCGGCGCAATTCCGCTGCGGCCGCCGAGATGGCAAGCTGCTCGGTCAGGATGCGTGCCGAACCCTCATCGGAACTGGCGACCTGGAGCGCGGCGCGCAGGACGCCCGTCGTACCCTTGCCGGCTGGCCCGAGATCGCGGCCGATTCCCTCCAGCACGTCTTCGAAGAGCTGGGGCGCCCGACGCAGGACCCGTAGCACGTCCAGCGCCATGACGTTTCCGGCGCCTTCCCATATCGCGTTGACCGGGGCCTCACGATAGTAGCGCGCCAGCGGCGCTTCCTCGACATAGCCATTGCCGCCGAGACACTCCATCGCTTCGTAGAGCAACGCCGGGGCAATTTTGCAGACCCAGTATTTGACCACAGGCGTCATTGAGCGCGCGAATGCCGCCTCCCCCGGATTGTTCGCCGCCTCGTCGAAGGAGCGGGCCAGGCGAAGGGCCAGCGCCGTGGCGCCGGCAACGTCGAGCGCCATGTCGGCAAGCACGCGTTGCATCAGCGGCTGGTCGAAAAGCGGCTTGCCGAAGGCGTTGCGATGGCGCGTATGGTGAACCGCTTCCGCCAGTCCCGCCCGCATGATGCCGGCATTGGCAACTGCGCAGTCGAGGCGGGTCAGGGTCACCATGTCCATGATGGTCTTCACGCCCGCTCCCGGCTCCCCGACCATCTCGCCGATGGTCCCCGCGAACTCGACCTCGGACGAAGCATTCGAGCGGTTTCCGAGCTTGTCCTTGAGGCGCTGGAAGCGCAGTCCGTTCTCGGTGCCGTCACCAAGGATGCGTGGAACGAGGAAGCACGAGACGCCTTCGTTCGCCTGCGCCAGCATAAGGAACGCGTCCGACATCGGCGCCGACATGAACCATTTGTGTCCCGTCAGCCTGTAGAAGCCACTGCCAGCACGTTCCGCCCGGGTGGTGTTGGCGCGAACGTCCGTACCGCCCTGCTTCTCGGTCATGCCCATCCCGAGCGTCAGTCCCACCTTTTCCACCGGTGGCTTCTGCGACTGGTCGTATTTGCGTGTCGTCACGCGTGGCGCCCATTCTCGAAACAGCTTCGGATTGCCCATCAGCGCCGCGAGCGACGCGCTCGTCATGGTGATCGGGCACAGATGTCCGCATTCCAGTTGCGCGGTCATGAAGAAGCGCGCGGCGCGCACCTGATGGCGTTTGCCCGATTCGTTGGCGTTGTTCTCCCAGACCGACGAGTGCAGGCCCACCGAGACGGAACGGCGCATCAGCGCGTGATAGGCGGGGTGATACTCGACCAGATCGATGCGACGCCCCTGTCGATCATGGGTGCGCAGCTTCGGTGTCTCGACATTGGCCAGCCGCGCCAGTTCCTGGGCTTCTCCGGAACGGACATAGCGGCCAAGCTGGTCGAGTTCGCGACGAATCGGTTCGGAATAGGATTCTGCGAGCTGTACCAGGAGAGGATCGGCGCGCCATGCGCTCGTCCCCGTCAAGGGCGGGCTCTGGTTCAGGACCTCATGCGTCAATGCTACGGCTCCGGGACGTGGAAAGGCTTTCGCGTAGTGTTACAGTCAAACGACCCGGATTTGCGAGGGAAATTCCGGTGCATCCACGCTCCGGCGCTTGCGGGGACGCCTCCCCTTGCCTATAGCACGGCCTTGCCATGACCCAGCGCGCGCCCCTGCCTCTGTATCCCCACCGCCACCTTCTTGGCATCAAGGACCTTTCCCCCCTCGACATCGAACTGCTTCTCGATCGTGCCGATGGCGCGGTGGCGATCTCTCGGCAGTCGGAGAAGAAGACGTCGGCCCTGCGTGGCCGCACACAGATCAATCTTTTCTACGAGGCGTCGACGCGCACCCAGTCCTCTTTCGAGCTGGCCGGAAAGCGGCTTGGCGCAGACGTCATGAACATGTCGGTCGCGTCCTCTTCCGTGAAGAAAGGCGAAACGCTGGTCGATACCGCAATGACGCTGAACGCGATGCGGCCAGATATCCTCATCATCCGCCATTCGTCGGCTGGCGCGGCTGCGCTGCTGGCGCAGAAAGTCGGATGTTCCGTCGTCAATGCGGGCGACGGGGCGCACGAGCACCCCACCCAAGCCCTGCTCGATGCGCTCACCATCCGCCGCGCCAGGGGACGGATCGCCGGACTGATCGTCGCCATCAGCGGCGATGTCTTGCATTCGCGCGTCGCGCGCTCCAACATAGTGCTGCTCAACGCGATGGGAGCCAGGGTGCGCGTGGTCGCGCCGTCGACCCTGCTGCCCTCGGGAATCGCCGACATGGGCGTCGAGGTCTTCAATTCGATGAAGCACGGGCTGGCCGACGCCGACGTCGTCATGATGCTGCGCCTGCAGCGCGAACGCATGGCCGGCGCCTTCGTCCCTTCCGTGCGCGAATATTTCCGCTATTGGGGACTGGATGCGGAGAAGCTGAAATACGCCAAGCCCGACGCGCTGGTGATGCATCCGGGGCCGATGAACCGGGGTGTCGAGATCGCGTCCGAGATCGCCGATGGGCCGCAAAGCGTTATCCAGGAGCAGGTGGAGATGGGCGTTGCCGTCCGCATGGCGGTGATGGAAGCGCTGCTCGACCCACGCCGCAACGCGGAAGGGAGCGCGGCGTGAGTGTCACCGTCCTCCAGAATGCGCGCGTCGTCGACCCGTCTCGCGGCATCGACGAGATCGGAACCGTCATCGTCGAGGGCAAGTCGATCTTGGCCGCCGGAGCCGAAGCACGCAATCAGGGCGTGCCGGAAGGCGCCACTCTGATCGACTGCACCGGCAAGGCCATCCTGCCGGGCCTCGTCGACGCGCGGGTGCATATCGGCGAGCCTGGCGGCGAGCATCGCGAGACGATCGCCTCGGCCAGCGTGGCGGCAGCGGCGGGCGGCGTCACGTCGATCGTAATGATGCCGGACACCGAGCCGGTCATCGACGATGTGGCGCTGGTGGAATTCGTGCTGCGGACAGCGCGCGACACGGCGATCGTCAACGTCTTCCCGGCCGCTGCCATCACGCGGGGGCTGCTGGGCCGCGAGATGACGGAGTTCGGCTTGCTGCGCGAAGCCGGCGCCGTTGCATTCACCGAAGGACGCCGCACCATTTCCAGCGCGCTGGTGATGCGGCGCGCGCAAACCTATGCACGCGATTTCGGCGCGGTGATCGACCATGTCACCCAGGATCCGGACCTTTCGTCTTCCGGCGTGATGAATGAGGGGCTGTTTGCAAGCTGGCTCGGCTTGCCGGGCATTCCGCGTGAAGCCGAAGCCATTCCGCTCGAGCGCGACCTGATGCTGGCGCGGCTGACGCGTGGCGCCTATCACGCCGCCAAGATATCGACGGCGATGTCCGCCGAAGCGATCGCTCGGGCCAAGGCTGACGGCGCCAACGTGACCGCCGGCGCGTCCATAGCCAGCCTTTCGCTCAACGAACACGACGTGGGCGAGTACCGCACCTTTTTCAGGCTCACGCCGCCGCTGCGCACCGAAGACGATCGGCTGGCAATCGTCGAGGCGCTGCGCGACGGGACCATCGACATCCTCGTGTCCTCGCATGATCCGCAGGACGTCGATACCAAGCGCCTGCCCTTCGCCGATGCCGCTTCCGGCGCGATCGGGCTCGAGACCCTGCTCGGCGCGGCCCTTCGGCTCCATCACAATCGCGACGTGCCGCTGATGCGTCTTGTCGAGGCCCTGTCCACCAATCCCGCGAAGCGTTTCGGCCTTCCGGGAGGAACGTTGAAAGCAGGCGCTCCGGCTGACCTCATCGTCGTCGATCTCGACGAGCCGTGGATCGTGCGCGAACAGGATATCCGCTCGCGGTCCAAGAACACCTGCTTCGAGGGTGCGCGGCTACAAGGCAGGGTCTTGCAAACCATGGTCTCTGGCCGCACAGTTCACCAGATTTGACAGCTCCGGTTGCCGGGAGGGGATCGCCCGCCACATGACCATCATCATCATTGCGCTGGCCTTCGGCTACCTGCTTGGTTCCATTCCCTTTGGCCTCATCATCACTCGCGCCGCCGGGCTGGGCGACGTGCGCAAGATCGGTTCCGGCAATATCGGCGCAACCAACGTGCTTCGTACCGGCAACAAGGGGCTCGCCGCCCTCACCCTCGTCTTCGACGTGCTCAAGGGTACGATCGCCGTGCTCGTTGCGGCAAACTGGGGCATGGAAGCAGCCATGGCGGCAGGCTTCGGCGCCTTCCTCGGCCATCTCTTTCCGGTCTGGCTCGGCTTCATGGGTGGCAAGGGGGTCGCCACCTATCTCGGCGTGCTGGTCGCGCTGGCCTGGAAGGCGGCGCTCGTATTCGCGATCACATGGCTCGCCGTGGCGTTCCTGTCGCGCTACTCCTCGCTGGCCGCGCTCGTCTCGGCAGTCGCCTCGCCGGCGATGCTCTATCTGATGGATTTGCCTGAACAGGCGGCCGTCGTCGGCGTCATGAGCATCCTCGTCTTCATGAAGCATCGCGCCAATATTGCCCGACTGGCTGCCGGCACGGAGTCACGCATCGGAGCCAAGGGATGACGCGCTCGCCGGCGGTGGCTCCAAGCCTCTCCGACCGGCAGCGGCTACAGTGGCTTCGCCTCATCCGGACCGAAACGGTCGGCCCGGCGACCTTTCGCGAACTGATCAATCGCTACGGTTCCGCCGGCACGGCAATCGAGATGCTGCCGGAACTCGCCGCGCGCGGCGGCGCGACCCGCCTTCCCCGCATTCCCGACGAGCGCGAAGTGGAAGCGGAGATGGAGGCCGCACGGCGCAATGGCGCGCGATTCGTGGCCATCGGCGAGGCGGATTATCCCCAAATGCTGAGACGTATGGACCTGCCGCCGCCGCTCATTGCGGTGAAAGGCCGCTCAGAGGTGTTCGGGCTACCCGCCGTTTCGATCGTTGGCGCGCGCAATGCCTCGCTCGCCGGCATCCGCATGGCGAAGCAGCTTGCCCATGAACTCGGACGCGAGGGCTACGCGATTGCGTCCGGCCTGGCGCGCGGCATCGATGCCGCCGCGCATGCCGGGAGCCTCGACACCGGCACGATCGCGGTTCTCGCCGGCGGGCTGGATTGCCCTTATCCGCCCGAAAACCACGCGCTTTGCCGTGAGATCGCCGAGCGGGGCGCGGTGATCTCCGAAATGCCGTTCGGCTGGGAGCCACGTGCGCGGGACTTTCCTCGGCGCAACCGCCTCGTCGCAGGGCTTGGACTGGGGCTCGTCGTCGTCGAAGCGGCAAAGCGCTCAGGCTCGCTGATCAGCGCGCGGCTCGCCAACGAGATGGGACGGATCGTCTTCGCCGTTCCCGGCTCGCCACTGGACCCTCGCGCCAGCGGCACCAACGGGCTGCTCAAGGACGGCGCGACGATCGTCACGGAAACCCGGGATGTCCTCGAGGCGCTGGCACCACTGAATGGCGGGCCGACGCCTGTTCCCCCGCTGCTATCGGAGCCCGAGGAGCCAACCAGCGCGCCACCGCCCGGCGATAGCGACAGAGGACGCGTCACCGAGGCTCTGGGGCCAGTCCCCGTTCATGTCGACGAGCTCATCCGGCATACGGGCCTTCACCCGTCGCAGGTGATGACGATCCTACTGGAACTTGATCTTGCCGGTCGGCTCGAACGGCACGTCGGTGGGTCTGTGTCCCTTATCCTGGACACGTAGCGGCCGCTCGCCGCGCAGAATGTCGCTGACTTCGACATAGGCCATCTCGACGAGATAGGCGAGCATGTCACATCTTTCTGCCTCGGCCATGTTTCGAAGCTGACCCAGCATCGACTGCATGTAGTCCAGCGTATCGGTGCGCCGTTTATTGAGCTGCTGTCGCATGAATGTGCCTTTGCCGCTCGAAAATTGCATGACCTTTACCGGTCATGCCTCTATAGGTTGCAAACACTTTCCAATGCCATCTGCGGATGAATTAGAGAATATTCAGGTAATCAAAAATTGCAAGAGCAATTCTTTCTCTTAATGGTTGCATTTACCATGTCGAGGCGATGAAATACGGCAAGGGCCTTGACCCGATTGCAAAGCGCAGCCATGTGACGAGCTGTTTTTCTACCATAACAAGCGGCGCGCGCTGTTTTAGCGCCCAAGGGATATTCGTTAAACTATGGACGTTGTCGTCGTCGAGTCGCCCGCCAAGGCCAAGACCATCAACAAATATCTGGGGTCGAACTACACGGTTCTGGCCTCGTTCGGTCATGTCCGCGACCTCCCCGCGAAAGACGGTTCGGTGCGTCCCGACGAAGATTTCGCCATGTCCTGGGAGGTTGACGGTCCTTCCTCCAAACGGCTCAACGACATCGTCAAGGCAATGAAGGATGCCGACGGTCTCATCCTCGCTACCGACCCCGATCGTGAAGGCGAAGCGATTTCCTGGCATGTGCTGGAAGTATTGCAGCAGAAGAAGGCGCTGAAGGACAAGAAGGTCCAACGCGTTGTCTTCAATGCGATCACGAAGAAGTCAGTACTGGACGCGATGGCCAACCCGCGTGATCTCGACGTGCCGCTGGTCGACGCCTATCTGGCGCGCCGGGCACTCGACTATCTCGTCGGCTTCACCCTGTCGCCGGTGCTTTGGCGCAAATTGCCCGGCGCACGGTCTGCCGGACGCGTCCAGTCGGTGGCATTGCGGCTGGTCTGCGACCGAGAAGGCGAAATCGAACGCTTCGTGCGCGAGGACTACTGGCAGATCGCCGCCCTGCTCGCGACGCCACGCGCGGAGGATTTCGAGACACGGCTGACGGGTTTCGAAGGCAAGAAGCTCCAGAAGCTCGACATCAAGTCGGCCGACCAGGCCGACGACATCAAGTCGATGCTGGAGGGTGCGAGTTTCAAGACCGCGTCGGTCGAGGCGAAGCCCACCAGGCGCAATCCTTCCCCACCCTTCACGACGTCGACGCTGCAGCAGGCTGCCTCGTCGCAGATCGGCTTTTCCGCCTCCCGGACCATGCAGGTGGCGCAAAGGCTGTATGAGGGCGTGGAGATCGGTGGCGAGACGACGGGCCTCATTACCTATATGCGAACCGACGGCGTCCAGATGGCTCCAGAGGCCATCGAGGCCGCACGCAGTGCCATAAAGGACGAATTCGGCGACAAGTACCTTCCGGAAAAGCCGCGGCTCTACACGTCCAAGGCGAAGAATGCCCAAGAGGCCCACGAGGCGGTGCGTCCCACCGACTTCAGCCGCACCCCCGCGCAGGTGCGCAAATTCCTCGATGCCGATCAGGCGCGGCTCTACGAGATCGTCTGGAAGCGCGCCATCGCCAGCCAGATGCAGTCGGCGGAGATCGAGCGCACGACGGTTGAGATAGAAGCTGTCAACGGTGCCCGCAACGCCAATTTGCGAGCCGTTGGCTCGGTCATCCGCTTCGACGGCTTCCTTGCCGCCTACACGGAGCAGAAGGACGACGACGCGGAAGATGAAGACAGCCGCCGCCTGCCGGAAATCAAGGCGGGTGAGGCCTTGTCACGCAGGTCCGTGACCGTCACCCAGCATACAACGGAACCGCCACCGCGCTATTCCGAGGCGTCGCTGATCCGCAAGATGGAAGAACTCGGCATCGGACGGCCCTCCACCTACGCGGCCACCCTGAAGACGCTGGAAGACCGCGACTACGTCACGATCGACAAGCGCAGGCTTGTGCCGCAGGCAAAGGGACGGCTGGTCACGGCCTTTCTGGAAAATTTCTTCGAGCGCTATGTCGAGTATGATTTCACGGCTGCGCTGGAGGAAAAGCTCGACGAGATTTCCGACGGCAAGCTCTCGTGGAAAGACGTTCTTCGCGATTTCTGGCGTGAGTTCTCGGGCCATGTCGATGGCACCAAGGAACTGCGTGTCACCGACGTGCTCGACGCGCTCAACGAGGAGTTGGCCCCACTCGTCTTCCCGGAGCGCGAGGACGGCTCCAATCCACGCATCTGTCCGCGTTGCGGAACCGGCAACCTGTCGTTGAAACTGGGCAAGTTCGGCGCGTTTGTCGGATGCTCCAACTATCCGGAATGCGGCTTCACGCGCCAGCTCGGCGAAAACCCGAACGGCGATGGCGACGGCGGCGGCGATACTGGCGACAAGCTTCTCGGCAAGGACCCGTATACCGAGGAAGAGATTTTCCTCAAGAACGGTCGTTTTGGTCCCTATGTCCAGCGCGGCGAAGGCAAGGAAGCCAAGCGCGCCAGCATTCCCAAGGGCTGGAGTCCAAGCGAGATGGACCACGAGAAGGCCCTGGCGCTGCTGGCGCTGCCGCGCGATGTCGGGCAGCACCCGGAGACCGGCAAGATGATTTCCGCCGGAATCGGGCGCTATGGCCCGTTCGTCCTGCATGACGGCACCTATGCCAATCTGGAAACGGTCGAGGATGTCTTCACCGTCGGGCTCAACCGAGCCGTCTCGGTCATCGCCGAGAAGAAGTCGAAGTTCGCAAACGGCAAGGGCCGCGCCACGCCGGCAGCGTTGAAGGAGCTGGGAGACCATCCCGACGGCGGACCGATCACGGTTCGTGACGGCCGCTACGGCCCCTATGTCAACTGGGGCAAGATCAACGCGACCCTGCCGAAAGGCAAGGACCCCGTCAGCGTTACGGTCGAGGAAGCACTCGAGCTGATCGTCGCCAAGGGGGGCAAGGCGGGCAGCGGCAAGTCGGGCGGCGCCAAGTCGGCTACGGCCAAGAAGGCCGCGCCAAAGAAGGCTGCCGCGAAGAAGCCCGCGGCGAAAAAGGCCGCCAAGAAAAAGGAATAGCCTCACTTGGCCAGACGGATATCGGGCAGCAAGACCGGCAACGAAGCGGGCGAATTCCGCCCGACGCGCGACGATATCCTCAAATTCGTCAAGGAGAACCCGGATCAGGGCGGCAAGCGCGAGATCGCGCGGGCCTTCAATCTAAAAGGTGCCGACCGGGTCTGGCTGAAGGACGTCCTGCGCGATCTCCAGGACGAAGGACTCCTGGAAAAGCGCTCGAAGAAGTTCACCCGCGCCGGCGCTCTGCCGCACGTCGTGGTACTCGATGTCTTCTCGCGCGATGCCGACGGATTGCTGCTTGCCAGACCGAGCGAGTGGCCGGAGGAGAACGGTGCCGCACCGATCGTCTCGATACGACCGCCGCGCGGTGCCGGCGCCCGGGTGCCGGGTATCGGCGAGCGCGTGCTGGCGAAGGTCTTTCCCACCGAGGAAGACATCGGCCCTGCCTACACGGCGCGCATCCTCAAGCTGATCGAGAAGCGAAGCGATGCCGTTCTCGGCGTCCTGCGCAAGCTTCAGGATGGTACGCTGCGCATTGAGCCGGTGGAGCGTCGACAATCGGAGCTCACGGTCGATCCGGAGCATGCCGGTGGCGCCAAGCCTGGTGACCTCATCGAGGTCGAACCCGTGTCGAGCGGACGGTACGGCCTACCCAAGGCCAAGGTGTTGACGGTTCTGGGATCTCTCACCAGCGAGAAGGCGATTTCGATGATCGCCATCCACGCCCACGAGATTCCCCACATCTTCCCCGCCGAGGTGCTGGAAGAGGCGCAGGACGCGCGGCCCGCGACGATGGATGGCCGCGACGACTTTCGCCCAATTCCGCTGATCACGATCGATCCGGCGGATGCCAAGGACCATGACGATGCCGTCCATGCAGAGCCCGACACCGATGACGCCAATGTGGGCGGCTTCATCGTCACGGTCGCCATAGCGGACGTTGCAACCTATGTGAAACTCGGCTCGCCGCTCGACCAGGAAGCACTCAGGCGGGGCAACTCGGTCTATTTTCCCGACCGCGTCGTGCCGATGCTGCCCGAACGCATATCCAATGACCTGTGTTCGCTGCGCGAAGGCGAGGATCGCCCTGCCCTGGCGGTGCGGATGACCTTCAGCGCCGACGGCCGCAAGATCCGCCACGCGTTTCATCGCGTGATGATGCGCTCGGCGGCAAAGCTTTCCTACCAGCAGGCACAGGCGGCGATCGACGGAAACGTCGACGACAAGACCGGCCCGCTGCTCGAACCGGTGCTGCGTTCGCTGTGGGACGCCTATGGCGCGCTGCGGCGCGGCCGCGCATCCCGAGAGCCGCTGGAGCTGGATCTCCCCGAACGCAAGATATTGCTCAAGGAGGACGGCACGGTTGATCGCGTGATCGTCCCGGACAGGCTTGATGCGCACAAGCTCATCGAGGAATTCATGATCCAGGCGAATGTCGCGGCGGCCGAAACGCTGGAAGGCAAACGGCAACCGCTGATCTACCGCATCCACGATGCGCCGTCGCTTGCGAAGCAGGAATCACTGCGCGAGTTTCTCCAGACGATCGGCCTGTCGCTGGCGCGCGGCGCGCAAATGAAGCCTGCCTCCTTCAATGGCATATTGTCGCGGGTCGTCGGCTCGGACCAGGAGTCGCTGGTCAACGAAGTGGTGTTGCGCAGCCAGAGCCAGGCTGTCTATTCGCCAGACAATATCGGCCATTTCGGCCTCAATCTGCGCCGCTATGCCCATTTCACCTCTCCGATCCGCCGCTATGCGGACCTGATCGTGCATCGCGCGCTGATCGGTACGCTGGGCCTTGGAAAGGAAGGGCTTTCGCCTGCCGAGGAAGCACGGCTGGAGGAGATCGCGGCGCTGATCTCCGCCACGGAAAGGCGCGCCATGGCAGCCGAGCGCGAGACCGTCGACCGGCTGGTCGCCGCCCATCTCTCGACCCGCGTGGAAGAGATGTTCCGCGCGCGGATTTCGGGCGTGACCAAGTCGGGGCTGTTCGTGCAACTGCCGCAATTTGGCGCAGACGGCTTTATCCCCGTGTCATCGCTCGGTGACGACTACTATATATTCGACGAATCCGCGCGCGCGCTGTTCGGGGAGCGAAGCCACAAGGGCTATCAGTTGGCCGACGAGGTCGAGGTCAAACTGGTGGAAGTGGCACCACTGGCAGGCGCGATCCGGTTCGAGATGCTGAGCGAGCCAAAACCGCTGCCCGGCTCGAAGCAGTCGTATCACAAGGCGCGGCGCGGCAAGCCGCAATCTCGCGGTCCCGTCAAGCGGGGGCGCTCAAGGAGAAGATGATGCAGGAGCAGGTATTCGGCCGCGGCCTGGACGGTCAACGCTCTGTCATGCAGGCCATGGCACGCGGTTTCATGGGGCGTTGCCCGCATTGCGGCAAGGGCCGTCTGTTCGGCCGTTTCCTCAAGGTGGCCGATAGCTGCGATGCCTGCGGGGAAGCATACCATCATCACCGCGCCGACGATCTGCCGGCCTACCTCGTCATCTTTGTGGTCGGCCACGTCGTGGTCGGCGCCTTTATGGGCGCCGAACAGATGTTCACGCTTTCCACCTGGCAGCATCTTGCGATCTGGGCGCCGCTGACGCTGATCGCGTGCGTCGCGTTGCTTCAACCGACCAAAGGGGCTGTCGTCGGCCTGCAATGGGCGCTTCGCATGCATGGCTTCTCCGGCAAGCCGGATGCCCTCGATACGCATCCGGAACTTTGACCACATCGATGAAGGGCGGAGGAAACAGCATGGAGGGCATGACGCGCGCGCAGATCGATCGCGCCGAGAACAAGGACTTCGCCCTCGGCAAGGGTCCGCTGCGTCCGCGCGATGCAGCCACGCTGATCCTTCTCGACAGGTCGGGCGGCGAGTTCAGGGTTCTTCTTGGACGTCGCCACATGCGCCACGCCTTCATGCCCGGCAAGTTCGTCTTCCCGGGCGGACGCACGGATCCCGCCGACAGCCGCGTACCGGTCGCTACCGGTCTTCATCCCGACGAGGAGAAAAAGCTCGTCGGGACGCGCATCTCCCAGGCACGCGCGCGGGCGATCGCCATGTCCGCGGTACGCGAGACCTATGAGGAAGCCGGACTTCTGATCGGCCGCAAGGGTGCGTTCTCCACCACCAAGACAGACTGGCAGGGCTTCGTCGAACACGGCGTGTTCCCATCGCTTGACCGTCTACGCCTGATCGCGCGCGCGATCACCCCTCCCGGTCGCGTCCGGCGCTTCGACACGCGCTTCCTCGCCGCCTTCAAATCTGATGTCGCGGTGGAACTGCCCGAGGGTGGACCGACCAACGAACTGGAAGAACTCGTCTGGCTGCCGATTGGCGAGGCCAAGGAAGCAGACATCCCCACCATCACGCGCACCATACTGGGCGACCTGGAATCACGTCTCCAGCAAGACCCGGACCTGTCTCCCGGCGGGCCCGTGCCGTTCTACTATCTGCGCTACAACAATTTCAAACGCGACATACTGTAAATCAAGCAGGTGAAGGCGATGGCATCGATGCCGTCCGATCCGGCCGACCAGGCCGCAGGCGAGATGCGATGGCTGTCCATCGGGGCGGCAATCGCGTCGATCAGCGTCGTCGGCATCGCCATTGGCCTGGGCGTGCCATTGCTGTCGGTGATTCTCGAATCGCGCGGTTATTCTGCGACGATGATCGGGGCAAACACTGCCGTTGCCGGCATCGCCTCGATCATAGCCGCGCCGTTCGCGACGCCGCTGGCAAGTCGCTTCGGCGTGGTGCCCACGATGCTGGCAATGATCCTGCTTGGCGGCGTCTCCTTCGTCGGTTTCTATTTCGTGCCGCATTTCTGGTTGTGGTTTCCCCTGCGCGCGGTGCTCCACTTCGCACTGACGCTGCTGTTCATCCTGTCGGAATTCTGGATATCGACATCCGCGCCGCCACACCGTCGGGGGCTGGTGCTCGGGCTGTACGCGACGGTGCTATCGCTCGGCTTCGCCTTTGGACCCTGGCTTTTCGCCCAGGTCGGTTCGACCGGTTTCGCGCCGTTCGGAATCACCTTCGCCCTGGTCATGCTCGCGGCCTTGCCGGTTCTTGCGGCATGGCGCGAAGGGCCCGACATGTCGAGCCAGGACGGGCACGGCACCGGGGGCGGCTTTGCCCGCTATCTCTGGATGGTGCCCATGGCGACGGCCGCGGTCCTCGTCTTCGGTGCAGTGGAGACCGGCGGCTTCGCGCTGTTTCCCGTCTACGGCTCGCGCATCGGCTATTCGGAAGCCGACGCGGCACTCCTGCTGACCGCTGTCGGGCTCGGCAACGTTCTGCTGCAGATGCCGCTCGGCATCATCAGCGATCGCATGCGCGACCGCCGCCACCTGTTGATGGCCTGCGCCGCCGTCGGCCTGCTGGGCGTGCTGGTCCTGCCCACCGTGTCGGGCAACTGGCATGCAAGCGCTGCCGTCCTGTTCGTCTGGGGCGGCGTCGTCGCCGGGCTCTACACGGTCGGTCTCGCCCATCTGGGCTCAAGGCTGTCCGGCCGCGACCTGGCCTCGGCCAACGCCGCCTTCGTGTTGTGCTATGGAATCGGCATGCTGGTCGGACCGCAGGCCATCGGTATTGGCATGGACCTGTTCGGGCCGGACGGGTTCGCGTGGTCGATCGGCCTGTTCTTCGCGCTCTATCTCGGGCTTGCGGTTTTCCGGTTGGCCGTTCGCGCGCCGGGAGGCTGATCGGACTTGACTTTCGCCCAGTGTTCTTTATGTCTCCGCGCAAGTTTTCCGCAGCCGGGCTCGCCGCCCGATCCAATGCGGCGACAGGACTCCTACTAGATTGAGCGGACAGGAAAAATGGCCAAGGCTACGACCATCAAGATCAAGCTGCTGTCGACTGCCGACACGGGTTTCTTCTACGTCACCAGCAAGAACAGCCGGACGATGACCGACAAGATGACCAAGCGGAAGTACGACCCGATTGCAAAGAAGCACGTCGACTTCAAGGAAGCGAAGATCAAGTAATATTCGCAAGCGGTTGATGCACCAATTGAAACCCCCGGCCTCGTCCGGGGGTTTTTGATTCTCGGCAGCGCTGCCGTCTCTCGCCGGCCCATCAAAAAACCCCGCCGGAGACCGACGGGGTTTTAGTTTTTCCATGCGTCGAGGACGCAGGCGCCGAATCTATTCGGCGTCGTCCTTGGCAGCAGCCTTCTTCTTCGGCGCAGCCTTCTTCTTGGCTTCGCCCTCGCCTGCATCGTCGGCCTTCTCGGCCTTCGCCTTGGCAGCCTTCTTGGCGGGCTTCCTCTCTTCGGTTGCGCCAGTCTCCTCGTCGTCGTCGGCGAGAAGCGCTTCCTTGGTGACCTTCTGGTCGTCGACGGAAATCACGCCGAGCAGGTGGTCCACGACCTTCTCCTCGAACAGCGGTGCACGGATGTTGGCGAGCGCCTGCGGGTTCTCGCGGTAGAACTCGTACACCTGCTGCTGCTGGCTCTGCGGCACGCGACGGATCTGCTCGAACAGGGCGCGCTGCAGTTCCTCGTCGGTGACCTGCACGCCGGCCTTGTCGCCGATGTCGGCCAGCACGAGGCCGAGGCGAACGCGGCGCTCGGCAAGGCGCTGGTATTCGGCGCGTGCTTCCGTTTCCGTCGTCTCTTCGTCCTCGAAGGTGCGGCCGGCCTGGGCGAGATCGGCGTTGACCTGGGCCCAGATGTTGTTGAACTCGGCTTCGACCAGCTTGGACGGCGCCTCGAACTTGTATTCCGCGTCCAGCGCGTCGAGGAGCTGGCGCTTGGCCTTCTGACGGGTCACGCCGCCATACTGGCTCTCGATCTGGCCGCGCACGATCTCACGCAGCTTCTCGGCGCTTTCCAGGCCGAGCTGCTTGGCGACATCGTCGTTGATCTCCAGCTTGCCGGGCTTGGCAACGGCCTTGACCTTGATGTCGAAGGCAGCTTCCTTGCCGGCGAGATGCGTCGCGGGATACTGCTCCGGGAAAGTGACGCTGATCGTCGTCTCGTCGCCTTCCTTCACGCCGACCATCTTTTCCTCGAAGCCGGGAATGAACTGGTTGGAGCCGAGCACCAGGTCGGAATCGTCCGCCGCGCCACCTTCGAAGGGTTCGCCGTCGATCTTGCCGAGATAATCGAAGGTGACCCGGTCACCCATCTCGGCCTTGCCCTTCTTGGGCTCGTAGGTACGCGCCGAATCGGCAACCCGCTCGACCTGCTCATCGACCTCGCTCTCCGGCACGTCATAGACGAGGCGGGAAATCTTGATCTTGGAGAAATCCTTCTCCTCGATCGGAGGCAGGACCTCGTAATCGAGGGAGAACTCGAAGTCGGCATTGCCGGCGAGGATGTTCTCGGCTTCCTTCTCGTCCTCGGTCATGCTGACCTCGGGCTGCATCGCAGCCTTCTCGCCGCGATCGTCGAGGATCGAGCGGGTCGAGTTCGAGAGGATCTCGTTCACCACCTCGGCCATGAAGGATTTGCCATACATCTTGCGCATGTGCTGCATGGGCACCTTGCCCGGCCGGAAGCCATTGATACGGACCTTGTCCTTGGCTGCCGAAAGCCGCTCCATGAGCTTGGCCTCCAAGTCCTTTGCCGGGACTGTTACCTTGATCTGGCGCTTGAGCCCATTGTTGAGCGTTTCGGTTACCTGCATCTCAAAACCTTTGTCTTCATCACGCCGCCGGACCGGCACGTTGCCGTCCAGCATGCTGGAAACTCTTTGGCCGGGGAGTGGCTTTGGTGCGGGTGAAAGGACTTGAACCTTCACGACTTGCGTCACGGGAACCTAAATCCCGCGTGTCTACCAATTCCACCACACCCGCATTTCTCGGGAGCATCGCCCCTGAAAGCGCGTGGTTCTATATCACCGGGGGCCCCCGGTTCAAAGGAAAATTGCCGCGAAACACGGCGTTTTTTTGCCGGAAGGACCGTTGGATGCCGGCTCAGTAAAGCGGTTCAGCGTAAAGCATCGTCTCGCCGTCGTGAAATGACTTGATCTGGGCGGTGCCGTCGACGTCGATTGCCAGCTTCATGCGGAACGGACGCACGTTCATGTCACGCTCGATCGCAAGCCCCTCACCCTCGGGAACATAGAACCGTTCGACGCCGTAGTCGATGCTCACGGAGGCAGCATCGCCATGCCAGGTGCCGGCCTTGCCCCGGATGTCGATTTCGTCGGCCGCCGCGGCAGGTTCTGGTGCCTGTCCATAGCGTGCCGCAATCGGCTGCCAGAGGCCGTCCGCGTTGGCCTTCAGCCGCACGTATACCGAGGCGTCGCCGGCCCTGTCTTCCTCGGAGGGCGCTTCGACGAACAGCTCCGTTGCCACCTGCGAGATATTATAGTCGAGCACGACATAGTCTCCGCGCAGCAGGTCGCGCGGATCCACGGGCCGGACCTCGAGGAAGACCTCCCGCCCGTCCTGAAGGATCGCGGCGCGGCCGACGATCATCGAGGCGAGGAAGCCCACCTGGACGACCGCGACGGCGGTTGCTATCGCCAACAACCAGCGGCTCCCGTTCATGCGGCACCTGTGGAATGCGATGGGCTCGAGAAGCGCCGCTCCAACCTCGTGATGATCCAGGCGAGGACCGAGAGCGCAAGCCCGCCAAACACGAAGAAGCCGGCCGTCCCGAGCATGGAGCCCAGCATCATCGTGTAGACGAAGCAGAGCTGGCAAATGAAGGCCGCATAGGCGAGGCGGCGCAGCCAAGCGTTCTCGCGACCCGCCGTCAGCATGGCACCGATGATGCCGGCAAACGCAATCAGCGTCGTCACCAGGAAGAGCGGCTCGTCGAGCCATTCGAACTGCAGGATGCCGATGCCGACGAGAAAGCCCACCAAGCCATGGATGGGAAGCCCACCGCCAAGGCCGAGCAACGCCTCGGCCTGGCGTGGAAACAGGACGCCGAAGGCGAACAGTGCCGCCGAGCAAACCGCTACAAGCTGCGGCACGAACACAGATTCGTCTCGCCAGAAGAAGATGAAGGCGAAAAGCAAAAAGGACTGGATCAGCAGATGCCGCGCGGCCGGGCTTCGCGTCCAGAACGACAACACATAAAGCACGGCTGCAAACGGTATATAGAGCGTCGGAAGGTCATCCGCCTCCCAGCGGTCGAGCGGATGCATCACCATCCATGCGATGCCGAGCAGGACGGCACCCACCGTCAACGGTCCGGAGCGCAGGGCGCCTGCCGCCAGAGCCGTTGCGAGGCCCCACACGAACACCGCCTGCTTCTCGTCTCCCGACAGATGATACATCTGACCGATGAGCGCCAGCGACGCCCCGAAGGCGGCTGCGGCCACGATCCACGCCGCCTCGGCCCCGCCGCCGCGCCCGGCCCGCTTGAGCATGGCGCCGCCAACATAGCCGACGATGATGAGGGCGAAGAGCATCGCCACGCGCGCAAGGCGCGGCATGGCTTGCCAGTTGGCGGCAATGAAGATCAGGACCGCTGCGGCAAACAGTGCGGCAGCCATCAGCGACAGAACCACACCGAAGGACAGACGGCCCCCGCCATTTGCGTCGATGTCGGCTGCCAGCACGCGTGCGGTGGCCGCATCCACAAGTCCGGCCGTCCGCCACCGTTCGATGTCCCGCTTGACCCTGGTGGGATAGCTCGCCACGGGTCGTCCTCCCCTTGCACCAAATTCCACTTCGCACTGCACAACGACGCCGATTTACGACCGAATTACGGCAACATAGCCGAATCGGCCACAGTCCGGGCGCATATGCTGACGGACGTTAATGTTGCATTGCACAAAATGCATTGGTGCTATGCAGCATCGTCACTTCAAAATCGCCGGGAACCCGACTATCTACCAATCATCGCAAGAACAAATGAAACTTGAAGAAACGCTCTAGGTGAAGATATGAACTTGATCCGCAACTACCGCAACTGGCGCCGCTACCGTGAAACCGTCACCGAGCTGAGCCGCCTGTCCAACCGTGAACTCAACGACCTCGGCATTGCTCGCGGCGACATCCCGTTCGTCGCCCGCCGCTCGGTCTAACAACGAATTTCGTCAGGGTTTACCTCCTCCCAAACGCTGACGGATAAGGCCCGAGACTACCTCCTCCCAGTCGAGGGCCACCTAAACGACACCCGCCGGACCTCCTCCCCCGGCGGGTGTTGTTGCGTCTGGGGCCGTGTTGCGGCATTCCTTGCATTCGCTGCCCCGGAGGATTAATCCAGCTCCCATGACACTCAAGCCAGTCCATGTCGTCGGCGGCGGCCTTGCCGGTTCGGAAGCCTCCTGGCAACTTGCCCAGGCCGGCGTTCCGGTCGTCCTTCACGAAATGCGACCCGTGCGCGGCACCGACGCTCACAAGACAGACGGGCTCGCCGAACTCGTCTGCTCCAACTCCTTCCGCTCGGATGACGCGCAGACGAACGCTGTCGGGGTCCTGCACGCCGAGATGCGGCTGGCGAATTCGCTGATCATGGCATGCGGAGACGCCAACCAGGTGCCGGCCGGCGGCGCACTCGCGGTCGACCGCGACGGCTTTTCCGCCGCCGTTACCGCGCGGCTCGAATCGCACCCGCTGATCACCATCGATCGGGGGGAAGTTGCTGGCCTGCCTCCGGCGGACTGGGACCAGGCCATCATCGCCACCGGCCCGTTGACCGCCCCCGCCCTTGCCGAAGCGATCGCAAGCGAGACCGGTTCGGATGCGCTCGCCTTCTTCGACGCCATCGCTCCGATCATCCACTTCGATACGATCGACATGGGCATCGCATGGTTCCAGTCGCGCTACGACAAGGTCGGGCCCGGCGGCACCGGCAAGGACTACATCAACTGCCCCATGGACAAGGCGCAGTATGACGGGTTCATCGCCGCTCTCATGGAAGGCGGCAAGACCGAGTTCAAGCAGTGGGAAGGCACGCCCTATTTCGATGGTTGCCTGCCCATCGAAGTGATGGCCGAGCGAGGACCCGAGACGCTACGCCATGGCCCGATGAAGCCGATGGGCCTGACCAACGCACACAATCCGTCAGTCAAGGCTTACGCAGTCGTCCAGCTCCGGCAGGACAACGCGCTCGGCACGCTCTACAACATGGTGGGTTTCCAGACCAAGCTGAAGCACGCGGAACAGGTGCGCATCTTCCGCACCATTCCCGGCCTGGAAAACGCCGAGTTTGCGCGGCTCGGCGGGCTGCACCGCAACACCTACATCAACTCGCCGACCCTTCTCGACGGTTCGCTCCAATTGAAATCGCGTCCAGGCCTGCGATTCGCGGGGCAGATCACCGGCTGTGAGGGCTATGTCGAGTCTGCTGCGATCGGATTGCTGGCAGGCCGCTTTGCCGCCGCGGAACGCCTTGGCGCCGCGTCCGCCCTGCCGCCGGTCACCACGGCGTTTGGTGCGCTGCTCAATCACATTACGGGCGGCCATATCGTTTCCGACGACGAACCGGGCAAGCGCTCGTTTCAGCCGATGAACGTCAATTTCGGGCTGTTTCCGCCACTCGAGCCCGGTACAAAGCTCCGCCCCGACGATTTCGAGGGCCGGTTCCGCGGCAAGGACAAGTCGCAGGCCAAGAAGCGGGCAATGTCCGCGCGGGCACTCGACCACTGCCGCGCCTGGCTCGGCATCGCATCGGTGGCGGATGCGGCTGAATAGCGCGGCGGTCTTTTCCGAGTTCGCAGAAGTCCGCTCAACCCCAGCCGCCTGTCGCCTTCCTTAGCATGATCCAGTGGCGTCGAATGGCGGAAATATCTGTTGGCCGCACTAGCGCATCGGACGGGTGAGCCGCAATGCGGTCGAGATAGGCCGACACCGGCGCAGCCGGCAGGAACGCCGGGCGAAGACTGACTGGCATCGCGCCTGCTTCGGCTCCAAAGCGTGCCAGGTGCTCGCGACCCAAGGCAACCATTGCCTCGACGGCATGCTGCACGGCCGCGTTGTCGTCACCGGAAAGCAAGGCCTCCCGGCTCGTGCCGGCGGCTTCCAGCATCTCGGCGGGAAAGAAGCACTGGCCCCTCGCCCGATGCAGCGGCAACTGGCGCAGCATGCCGGTGATCGCGATCGCGCAGCCGCCATGGCCGGACGCTGCCGAGAATTGCGGCGCCGCCTCCGGTTCGAGGATCAGAGCCGCAAGCTGGACGACTGCCGACGCGGTCTCGCCGCAATACCCCTCCAGGTCAGCACGGCTGGGCATCGGGTCGTCATAGAGATCGAAGATCCGTGCTTCCAGGTACCGATCAAATGCGGCAAGCGGCAAATCGTGATCGTCGATCACCCGCGCCAGCGCCATGGCAAGCGGATGCCCTGCAACCGCGTCCCTCCCCCCGGCCAAGGCATCGCGCCACCATTGAAGGCGAATCTCGCCCGGCAGCGGTTCGTGGACCCGGTCGCGGATCGCCGCGATCTCAGCGTTGAAGAGATAGAGCGCTGACAGCGCGTCGCGCTTGTCGGCAGGCGCATAGAGCGTCGCCAGGTAACGGTCGGGGTCGACTTTGCGCAGCGCCGTTAGCCCGACAGCGTCGTCGGTCGCGGTCATTTCACTCGACCGCCAGCAAGGCGGCGGCGACGGCGCGATCCTCCGCGAGGAGGATATTGTAAGTGCGCACCGCAGATCCGGTCGACATCGGGTCCGCGGAGACACCCGCGTCCTTCAGCCTCTGCCGCACGTCTCGGGGCAGCGGCGAAAGCGTCGTGCCGGTACCAACCAGCAGGATGTCGATCTGTTGAGCCTGTTCGAAAATCAGGGCGAAGTCCGTTTCGACAAGTGCTTTGGGATCACGTGGTTCCCAGCCATGGATCCCCGACGGCAGGCACAGGATCGAACCGCGGTGCGACATGTCGGCGAAGCGAAACCCGCCGCCGCCATAAGCATCGATCGGCGCGCGGCCCGGATAATGGGCCGCGCGAATGATGATCCCTTCGCTCATCCCGCCTCAGGCTTCCGCCGGCGTCTGTGTGCCGGTCTTCGCCTTCTCTTCCTCCACACCGAACATGTCAGGTCGCAACTTGAAGATGATCAGCATCGGTCCGGCGACGAACAGCGACGAATATGTGCCGATGAACAGGCCGAGCAGGATGGGGAACACGAAGGAGGCAATCACCTCGCCGCCGAAGAAGTAGAGCGCCAGCAGCGCCAGCAGCGTCGTCAAGCCGGTGAGGATCGTGCGCGAGAAAGTCTGGTTGAGCGACAGGTCGATCAGCTCGTCCAGCGGCATCTTCTTGTATTTGCGCAGCGATTCGCGGATGCGGTCATAGATGACGATGGTGTCGTTGATCGAATAGCCGACGACCGTGAGAATGGCCGCGATCGCGGACAGATTCATCTCCAGCCCGAACAAAAGGAAGACGCCGACGATCAGCACGATGTCATGTGCCGTCGAGACGATCGCACCCACGCCGAACTGCCACTCGAAGCGCAGCCAGATGTAGATCAGCATGCCAACCATCGACAGCAGGATGCCGATCACGCCAGTCGTCGCCAGTTCGCTGGAGACCGTCGGTCCCACCACCTCGATCCGCCGGAACTCGTAGTCGTTCTCCAGCGTGTTCTGCACCAGTTGCATGGCGGACTGCTCGGCATTGTCGCCTTCCTGCGCCTGCAGACGGATCATCAGCTCGCTGTCGCCGAACGCCTGGACCTGGACCTCGCCCAGATTGAGGTCGACCAAACGCGTCCGGACATCGGCGGGATCGGCCGATCCCTCCTTCGCCTGGACTTCGATCAGCGAACCGCCCTGGAAATCGATGCCGTAATTGAAGTTCTTGACGAAGAACAGCCCGACCACGGCGAGCGACAGCGCGATCGACACCACAAACATGATGTTGCGGATCTTCATGAAAGTGAAGCTCGGCTGCAACGGCATGTAGTGCACCAGACCGGCCGGCAGGGTGGTCGGGCGCGAGCGCTTGAGCCACCACATCGCGATCATCCACCGCGTCAGCGTGTAGGCGGTAAACACCGTCGTTATGAGACCGATCCCCAGCGTCACGGCGAAGCCGCGCACAGGACCGGTGCCGACATAGAAGAGAATGCCTGCGACGATCATCGTCGTGACGTTGGCATCGACGACGGTCGACAAGGCGCGCTGGAAGCCCGCGTCCAGGGACTGGACCAGCGATCGCCCTTTGGCGACTTCCTCTCGCACGCGCTCGAAGATGATGACGTTCGAATCCACCGCCATGCCGATCGTCAGCACGATGCCGGCGATGCCCGGAAGCGTCAGCGTGGCGCCCAGCGCCGTCAACACCGCTATCAGCATCGCCAGGTTCGCAACGAGCGCGATGTTGGCGATCAGGCCGAGCTTGCCGTAGATGACGAACATGGCGATCAGCACGAGTGCCGCGCCGATCAGCGCCGAAATCGTTCCTGCCTCGATCGAATCCTGCCCAAGGCTCGGACCCACCGTGCGTTCCTCAATGATGTTGAGATCGACCGGCAAGGCGCCAGCCCGCAGCAGTACCGCGAGGTCGTTGGCCGTCTGCACGGTGAAGTTTCCGGAAATCTGCCCTGACCCGCCAAGGATGGGTTCGCGGATCTGCGGCGCGGAAATCACCTGGTCGTCGAGGATGATCGCAAACAGGCGGCCCACATTCTGCTGCGTGGCCTGGCCGAACCGCGTGGCGCCCTGATTGTCGAATCGGAAGGAGACCACCGGCTCGTTGGTGCGCTGGTCGAAGCCGGTCTGCGCATCGATGAGATTTTCACCTGAAACGATGACGCGGTTTTCGATGATGTAGGGGACCGGCGGATCATCCGTCGAGTACATCACCGTCGAACCTGCAGGCGGGCGGCCTTCGATCGCTTCCTGCGCCGGCATCGACTGGTCGACCATCTGGAACGTCAGGCGCGCGGTCTGGCCGAGAATGTCCTTGAGCCTCTGCGGGTCCTCCAGCCCGGGCACCTGCACGAGTATGCGGTCGTTGCCCTGCTGCTGGATGATAGGTTCGGTCGTGCCGAGCTCGTTGACGCGGCGGTTGACCACTTCGACCGACTGGCTGATAGCCGTCGAAAGGCGATAGTTTATGCCCTCTTCCGTCAGGGTGAAGCGCAACAGGCCGGGCTCCGGCTCCTCCATTGCGAGTTCGCTGACGCTGCCTGCACCGAAAAGGGTGGCGGATACCGGCTCCGTCAGGCTTTCCAGAGCAGTCTTTGCTGCTTCCACCTGCTCGGCATCGCGGATACGTACCTGCACGGTGCGGTCGGAGCCGGTCAGGCCGGTATAGCCGACGCGCGCCTCGCGCAGCGCCTCGCGAATATCGTCACGCGCCGTTTCCAGCCGATCGGCGATCATGAGATCGCGGTCGACCTGCAGCAGGATGTGCGAGCCGCCCTGCAGATCGAGGCCCAGCGTCATCTGCCGCTTCGGCATCCAGTCCGGCAGCGCATCCAACGTCGATCGCGGGATCAGGTTCGGGGCCGCCACAACGACGGCGAGCAGAACGACCAGCCAGATCGCAATCGACTTCCAGCGCGAAAAATAGAGCATTGTGCTTCGTCCAATCAGACGGAAAGAAGACCGCTTCCGCCGGGAATGCGGTTATTTCTTGGCGTTCTGGTTGGCGACGGGCTCGCCCTTGACGCGGACATCCGCGATCGTGGCGCGCAACGCCGTCACCTTCATTCCGCCGAGATCGAGCTCGAGTTCTTTGTCGTCGACCACCTTGGTCACCTTGCCGACAAGGCCGCCACCCGTCACCACCGTATCACCGCGCCGTATCGCAGCCAGCATCTCGCCGCGCCGCTTCATCTGCGTGCGCTGCGGACGGATGATGAGGAAGTACATGATAACGAAGATCAGCACGAACGGCAAAATGCTGATGAGGACGTCGCCGCCGCCGCCCATTCCCTGGGCGTATGCCGGTGTCACGAACATGGTCTAGCTCCTGGACAATACATGAAGGGACCGGCGAACCGGTCCCGTTGAAATTGCGCGGAATATAATCGCTGGCAGCGCCAATGCAACCGCGATAGCCTGCGCGGCCGCGCCTTTTCCCGCCCGATAGCGCGTGTTTGAGGCCCAGACCAACGAGAAACGGAAGAATAGCATACTCCATGACCACCAGCCTGCCCGAAACGCTCGAACAGAAACTCGACCGGCTGATTGCCGCCGTTGGCGCACTCGCCCCGCGCGAACCCGAACCGTCAGACCTGAGCACCGCCGATTGTTTCGTCTGGTCGGCTGAGAAAGGCGCGCTAGAGCCGGTGGTCCGCGTCAACCGCGTCGACATGGAGCTGATCAAGGGTATCGACCGGGTTCGCGATATCCTCGTCGACAACACGCAGCGTTTCGCCGAGGGGCTGCCGGCCAACAATGCGTTGCTGTGGGGCGCGCGCGGCATGGGCAAATCGTCGCTGGTCAAGGCCGCGCATGCGACGATCAACCGCGCGCAGAAGCAGGGCACGGCACCGCTCAAGCTGATCGAAATCCACCGCGAGGACATCGATACGCTGCCGAAGCTGATGACGATCCTCAAGGCGTCGACGTTCCGCTTCGTGCTGTTTTGCGACGATCTGTCGTTCGACCATGACGACACGTCCTACAAGTCGCTGAAGGCGGCACTCGAGGGCGGCGTGGAAGGGCGACCCGACAACGTCATCTTCTACGCGACGTCGAACCGCCGGCATTTGCTGCCCCGCGACATGATCGACAACGAACGCTCGACAGCGATCAACCCGAACGAAGCCGTCGAGGAGAAGGTATCGCTGTCTGACCGGTTCGGCCTGTGGCTCGGCTTCCACAAATGCTCCCAGGACGACTATCTCCTGATGATCGACGGCTACGCGCGCCATTTCGCGCTCGATGTCGACACTGAAACGCTCCATCGGGACGCGCTGGAATGGGCAACGACCCGTGGCAGCCGCTCGGGCCGCGTCGCCTGGCAGTTCACCCAGGATCTCGCGGGTCGTCTCGGCCGGACGCTCGCGCCATGAAAAACGCCCGCCTGGGAGGCGGGCGAATTGAGCGACCCGGACTGGAGACAACGGGCCGCGACCGTTCTTCTTCTTGAAGCAGCCTGGCCCTATTCGAGATAGGACACAGGGTCGACCGGCGTGGATTCCTTGCGCACCTCGAAATGCAGCTTTGGCGTCTCGGCCGAACCGCTCATGCCTGCCTTGGCGATCTCGTCGCCACGGCGCACCTTCTGGCCACGCTGGACGTTGACCGCGCTGGCATGGCCATAAACGGTAACGAGGCCGTCTTCGTGGCGCACCAGGACGGTGTTGCCAAATTCCTTCAAACCGTCACCGGCATAGATGACGACGCCGTTTTCGGCTGCGCGCACCGGTGTTCCTTCGGGCACTGCGATGTCGATGCCGTCATTCTTGACGCCGTTGCCACTACCGAAGCCGGAAATCACACGGCCGCGCACGGGCCAGCGCATACGGGAGATACCAGTCGCGTCCGGCGCCGCAGCCGTCGTGGCCAGAGATGCCTGCTCGATGACCTTGTCGGCCTGCTGCTTTGGCGGCGTGTAGCCTGCTTCCGGCTTCTGAGCGCCCGAACCGGCGTTCTGGACCGTGCCGGTGGTGGTCTTGTCGGTGGCCGACGCCGCAGCAACCTGCTGGGCCGCGGCCCCGGCGCCTGGTATCGTCAGCTTCTGGCCAATGCGGATCATGCCATCGGAAAGTCCGTTCGCCTGCTTGAGCGCCTCGGTGGTGACGCCGTTGCGACGTGCGATTGCATGCAGCGTGTCGCCCGAGACCACGGTATAGCCCCCGCCCGCCGTCCCCGTGCGCTGGGTATCCGTCGAAGCGGTCTGTGCTCCGGCTTCCCCTTCCTTCAGCTTCGGCTGCTGCGGCAGGACCGCTATACGATCGTTGGGCGCGCCGCCGGGAACCGGGACGCGATCAGCCGGCACGCCGAAACGCGTGCCAGTCGAAGAACGTGCGTCCGCGACATTCGGATTGGCATCCGGAGCGCTGACGGGCGCCTGCGCCGAATGCACATAGGTGGGGATCACCACCTGCTGACCGGCCGCCAGAGCCGTGGCATTCGACATGCCGTTGGCCTTGAGGATCGCGTCCACCGGAACGCCGAAGCGACGCGACAGATTGTAGACGGTTTCGCCCTGCTTGATAGACACCTGGGTGCCGCCTGCCCGCGACCAGCCGCCACCGGTGGACGACACACCCGCGGAAACAGGCTGCTGGGGAGCCGACGCGACCTGTGGCGCCGTTGCCAGGGCTGCTGGCGCGGGCTGGTTCGTCGGTATCTGGCGTGGCGCGGACGATGTCGAGCCCGTCACGGTCGTATCGAGATTGCCGCCTGACGACACTGGAGCAAGCGCCGGACCCGCCGTCACGGCCTGCCGCGCCGGCGCCGTGTATACGGGCTGTTGCTGCTGCGCCGCGGGATACGGGTTCGTCGGATAGGGCTGCTGGTAGCCGCCGTTTGAAGGCGCCGATGCCACCGTCGTCCCGCCGACGTCGCCTTGCGGCCTTGGCGTCAGTCCGACCCGGCTGAGGATCCCGCCCCCACGTCGCGGCGTCGAGATAGACGCCGTCGTGGTCTGGTCGAGACCGGAATAGTCGCCCGGATATTGTTGCTGCGCAGGCGCCGCCTGCTGCGGCCGGGACGAACCCGTCAGGATCGAATCCTGAAACCGCGTCACGTCGGAGCTGCAACCAGCGGCGACGCCGCCTATCATGAAGAGTGCTGCACCTTGCGCCAGAGCGCGCCGATGCCTGCCTGAGATTGCCAACCGCATCACACTACCCGCGATACCCATACCAAGAACTGGCTTGATTAAAGCGCGTTAATGTTACTGGGCGGTTAAGCCGCGAGAATCTTTATTTACACATCCCCGGCAAACGCTCAGATGGCGGCGGCCACACCGCTCGCCATCGGCTGCAACCTTACCTCTGCAACGGGAACGCGCTCGAAGCGGCTGCCAAGCTTGGACATCTTTTCCATGATTTGCACGCCCTCACCCGGCCCGATCGGAGCCACCATGATTCCGCCGGTGGAAAGCTGGTCGACGAAACCACGCGGCAGGGTGTCATACGCCGCCCATGCGACGATGCGGTCGAAAGGTCCGTCGGCCGGGAAGCCTTGTGTGCCATCGGCCTGTCTCAAAACGACGTTTGAGATGCCCAGTGATTCGTGGCGCAGCCGCGCCTGATCGACCAGTGTCTTGAAGCGGTCGACGCTCAGCACACGCCCGGAGAGCCGGCCCATCACCGCCGACGTGTAGCCGGACCCGGTACCGATCTCGAGAACGCGTTGCCCGGGCTCGATGGAAAGTGCCGCCAGGACGCGCATCTGCAGGTCGATGCCTTCGATCGCTTCACCGCATTCAATCGGCACCATGCGGTCGGACCATGCGTCGGCATGCCACTGTGCGGGAACGAACGCGCTGCGCGGCGTCGCCTCGATGGCGGATGCGATGTCATGCCGGTCGAGGCCGGCTGCACGCATGCGCAGGAGCAGCGCGGCGAATTTTTCCCGCTCGTCCGCTTCCAGGCTCATGCGCGCCTCGCGATCATGCCAGTGCCTTGGCGATCTGATCCTTGACCGCATAGGCGGTCAGATCCATGTGCAGCGGCGTCACCGAGATATGGTCTGCCTTGAGAGCCGCCAGATCCGTGCCGTCGCGCATTTCTGCGGGCTCGCGACCAAAGCGCAGCCAAAAATACGGGAACCCCCTGCCATCCTTGCGCTCGTCCAGCCACAGGCCATGCGTGATCTTGCCCTGGCTGGTCACCGACACGCCCTGGACGTCGTCGGGACCGCAATTCGGGAAGTTCAGGTTGAGGAAGACGTTGGCCGGCAGCGACAGGCCGATGAGCTTTCCCAACAGATCCGGCGCGTGGCGCTCGGTCGTCTCCCAGCGCACGGTGCGGCCTTCTTCCGTGACCGAATAGCCCTGGCTCAGCGCCACGGAACGGATGCCCAGAAGCGTGCCCTCCATGGCACCGGCGATGGTGCCCGAATATGTGACGTCGTCGGCGACGTTCGAGCCCGAATTGACCCCAGACAGGATCAGGTCCGGCGGCTCGGGCAAGATGTGGCGCACGCCCATGATGACGCAATCGGTCGGCGTTCCGCGCACCGCATAGTGCTTCTCCTTCACCTTGCGCATGCGCAACGGTTCGGAGAGCGACAGCGAATGCGCGAAACCGGACTGGTCGGTCTCCGGTGCGACAACCCACACGTCATCGGAAAGCGTGCGCGCGATGCGCTCCAGGACCTGCAGGCCCTCGGCATGAACGCCGTCGTCATTGGTAAGAAGAATGCGCATGATCAGGCTGCCTCGATCTTCGTGATGCCGCCCATGTAAGGCCGCAGGACATCGGGCACGCCGATCGACCCGTCGTCGTTCTGATAGTTTTCCATCACCGCGATCAGCGCGCGCCCCACGGCGACGCCCGAGCCGTTGAGCGTGTGCACGAAGGCCGGGCTCTTGGCATCGGCCGGGCGGTAGCGCGCATTCATGCGGCGCGCCTGGAAATCCCCGCAGACCGAACAGGATGAGATCTCGCGATAGGTATTCTGCCCGGGTAGCCACACCTCAATGTCATAGGTCTTGCGCGCGCCGAAACCCATGTCTCCCGAACACAGCACCACGGTGCGGAACGGCAGGTCGAGCTTCTTGAGAACCGTCTCGGCACATTCGGTCATGCGCTCATGCTCGGCGACCGAACTCTCCGTGTCGGTGATCGACACCAGTTCCACCTTGTAGAACTGGTGCTGGCGCAGCATGCCGCGCGTGTCGCGACCGGCCGACCCTGCCTCGGAGCGGAAGCATGGTGTCAACGCGGTGAACCGCAACGGCAGCTTCTCGGTGGCGACAATCTCCTCGCGCACCAGGTTCGTCATCGGCACCTCGGCCGTGGGAATGAGGCCAAGGCGCCCCTCGCCGTGCTTGACGAAGAACAGGTCTTCCTCGAACTTCGGCAGCTGGTTGGTGCCGAACAGGACTTCGTCGCGCACCAGCAATGGCGGCTGGATTTCGGTATAGCCGTGCTCGTTGACATGCAGGTCGAGCATGAACTGCCCCAGCGCCCGCTCCAGCCGCGCCAACTTCCCTGAAAGCACGGTGAAGCGCGAGCCGGACAATTTCGCCGCCCGCTCGAAATCCATGAAGCCCAGCGCCTCGCCCAGCTCGTAGTGTTCCTTGGCAGAATTGATGCGCCGAGGCTCGCCGACGCGGCGAATCTCGACATTGTCGTTCTCGTCCCTGCCGACGGGTACATCGTCGAATGGCACGTTCGGGATCACCGCGAGTGCGTCGTTGAGCGCTCTGTCAAGCTCGCGCGCTTCGTTCTCGCCTGCTTGCACGAAAGCCTTCAGTTCCGCGACCTCCGTCTTCAGACGATCAGCAAGCGCGGCATCCTTCGACGCCATTGCCTTGCCGATCTCCTTGGAGGCGGCATTCTGGCGCGCCTGCGCGTCCTGCAGCCGTGTCAGGTGCGTGCGCCGCGCTTCGTCCTTGCGGATCAGATCGTCGACGACGGATCGCGAAGCCTCCGCAGACTGGCCGCGCTTGACCAGCGCATCGCTCAGGGCCTGCGGGTTCTCACGAATCCATCTGATGTCGAGCATGATTTCCTGTCCTCAAACAGCCATCGAAAGGGCACGGCACCAACGCTGTTGGCGCTCGAGCGGGGTAAACCGCAATTCGTTTCGACGCAAGCACCTGCATCGCCCTGCCCGCCGCCTCAAACGAACGAAGGGGCCCAGAGGCCCCTTCAAAAAGTCATCTGCAATAGTCAGACGATCAGGCTGCCTCGGCCTCGCCTGCGGCTTCCTCAGCCTCTACGCGTGCACGGTCGCCGGCGCCCTTCGCCGAGACGTCGCGGTCGACGAACTCGATGACCGCCATGGCGGCGTTGTCGCCGTGACGGAAGCCCGCCTTCATGATGCGCAGGTAGCCGCCGTTGCGGGTGGCGTAGCGCGGCGCGATGATGTCGAACAGGCGCTTGGCAGCATCTTCCGAACCGATGGCCGATGCGGCCTGACGGCGCGCGTGAAGATCGCCGCGCTTGCCCAGCGTGACGAGCTTCTCGACGATCGGCCGCAGTTCCTTGGCCTTCGGCAGCGTGGTAGTGATCTGCTCGTGCTCGATCAGCGAGGCGGCCATGTTCGAGAACAGCGCCTTGCGGTGGCTGACAGTGCGGCCGAGACGGCGACCGGATTTTCCGTGGCGCATTGGCCTACTCCTTCTCTGCGAGGCAAGCGCCTCAATTGGTTAGCCGCATGATCGGGTCCGGAAGGCTTTCAGCCCTCCGGGATCATGCTCAATACTGGTCTTCGTAACGTTTTGCGAGGTCTTCGATGTTCTCCGGCGGCCAGTCCTGCACCTCCATGCCGAGGTGGAGGCCCATGGCGGCCAGAACTTCCTTGATCTCGTTGAGCGACTTGCGGCCGAAATTCGGCGTGCGCAGCATCTCGGCTTCCGTCTTCTGGATCAGGTCGCCGATATAGACGATGTTGTCGTTCTTCAGGCAGTTGGCCGAACGCACCGAGAGCTCGAGTTCGTCGACCTTCTTGAGCAGCGCCGGGTTGAAGGCAAGCTCGGTGACCTGCTCCGAAGCGACTTCCTTCTGCGGCTCGTCGAAATTGACGAACAGCCCGAGCTGGTCCTGCAGGATGCGTGCCGCAAATGCCACGGCATCCTCGCCGGTGACCGCGCCGTTGGTCTCGAGCGTCATGGTCAGCTTGTCATAATCGAGCACCTGGCCCTCGCGGGTGTTCTCGACCTTGTAGGAGACCTTCTTGACCGGCGAGTAGAGGCTGTCGACCGGGATCAGCCCGATCGGCGCATCTTCGGCGCGGTTGCGGTCGGCAGGCACATAGCCCTTGCCGGTATCGACGGTGAATTCCATGCGGATCTCCGCGCCCTCGTCGAGGGTGCAGATCACGTGGTCGGGATTCAGGATATCGACGTCACCCACGGTCTGAATGTCACCAGCCGTCACGACGCCTGGACCCTGCTTGCGCACGACCATGCGCTTGGGGCCGTCGCCTTCCATGCGGATGGCGATTTCCTTGATGTTGAGGACGATGTCGGTCACGTCCTCGCGAACGCCGGCGATCGACGAGAACTCGTGCAGAACGCCGTCGATCTGAACCGCGGTGACGGCTGCTCCGCGCAGCGACGACAGAAGAATGCGACGCAGCGCGTTGCCGAGCGTCAGGCCGTAGCCCCGCTCGAGCGGCTCCGCGACGAGCGTCGTCATCGTCTTGCCCTTCGAGGTGAACTCGATCTTGTTGGGCTTGATCAGTTCCTGCCAGTTTTTCTGGATCATTATGGCTTTCCTTCCGTTTCCCGCCACCATCCAATCGTGGCGGGCAAATCTGGAAACCGAGAGAGGAGCGCCCCAGTCACCACGCGGGTACTGCGGCGCTCATCCGGTATGAATGGTTTTAGACGCGGCGCTTCTTGCGCGGGCGGCAGCCATTGTGCGGGATCGGCGTCACGTCGCGGATCGATGTGATCGTGAAGCCTGCGGCCTGCAAGGCGCGCAGTGCCGACTCACGGCCCGAACCCGGACCGCAAACCTCGACCTCGAGCGTGCGCATGCCGTGCTCGGAAGCCTTCTTTGCGGCGTCTTCGGCAGCGACCTGAGCGGCGAACGGCGTCGACTTGCGCGAACCCTTGAAACCCTGAGCACCGGCAGACGACCAGGCAATCGTATTGCCCTGCGCGTCGGTGATGGTGATCATCGTGTTGTTGAAGGTCGAGTTGACGTGTGCGACACCCGACGAAATGTTCTTGCGTTCGCGACGGCGAACTCGTGCGGCTTCCTTGGCCATGGTAGTCCTTTCAACGATATCTTCGCCGCCGTAGTGCCAGCGGCTACACCTGGGCAAGGGGCATGAGGCAGTGGGCAATTGGCAGAAGACCCTGCCTTACGCCCCTACTGCCTACTGCCCATTCCCCAATCCCAATAATTACTTCTTCTTGCCGGCGATCGCCTTGGCAGGTCCCTTGCGGGTGCGGGCGTTCGTGTGCGTGCGCTGGCCGCGAACCGGCAGCGAACGGCGATGACGCAGACCGCGGTAGCAGCCGAGGTCCATGAGGCGCTTGATGTTCATCGACACTTCACGACGCAGGTCGCCTTCGACCTGGTAGTCGCGGTCGATGGCCTCGCGAATCTGAAGGACTTCGGCGTCGGTGAGCTGATTGACGCGACGATCGAGCGGAATGCCGACCTTCTCGACGATCTCGGCTGCGAACTTCGCGCCGATGCCATGAATGTACTGCAGCGCGATGATCACGCGCTTGTTCGTCGGGATATTGACGCCAGCTATACGGGCCATTCTCTTCTCCATCTGGGCCGGCTTGGCCGGCGCTATGTTTCGTTCCCGCGTCCGGTGGAGGCCGGCCCATGCGGGGTTCTCGCTTCAATGCAACCGCACGGCCCAGAAGGGCCGAACGTTTCGCGCCTGAATGGAAGACGGGCCGCTTTAGTCCAGAAAGCGGCCGCAGTCAACACTTCAGTCACTCTTTATCAGGAGATCGGCTCACGCACCGCCAGAACGGCATCGATCTGCTTGGTGACATCGTCGATACCGGCCATGCCGTCGACCTGCTTGAGCAGCCCCTTGGCGTAGTAGTAGCCGATCAGCGCCGCCGTCTTCTTGTAGTATTCTCGCAACCGCTCCTCGAAGACGTCGGGATTGTCGTCCTTGCGTACCGTCTGACCAGCGGCCCGCGCCTCATCGGCACGCTTGACGATACGCCCGACCAGCGCCTTGTCGTCGACCACCAGTTCAATCGCCATGTCGAGGCCGATGCCACGCTCAGCGAGCATTTCTTGAACGGCATCCGCCTGCACCAGCGTGCGCGGATAACCGTCGAGAATGAATCCGTTGGCGCAGTCGGCTTGGTCGATGCGTTCGGCGACGATCGCATTCACGATCGCGTCCGATACCAGTTCGCCGGCATCCATGACCGCCTTGGCACGTTTGCCGACTTCCGTCCCCGCGGCAACGGCAGCGCGAAGCATGTCGCCTGTCGAAAGCTGGGGGATCCCGTGCCTCTCGACCAGTCGCTGTGCCTGCGTACCCTTTCCGGCCCCCGGCGGTCCGAGCAGTATAAGCCTCATCGTCCCCTCTTTCCTCCACGCAGCTTCGACTTCTTGATCAGTCCCTCATATTGGTGAGCGATCAGATGACCTTGCACCTGGGCGACGGTGTCGAGCGTCACGCTGACAACGATCAGCAGCGACGTGCCGCCAAGGTAGAATGGAACGCCCGTCGCCGAGATCAGGAACTCGGGGATCAGACACACGACCACCAGATAAAGCGCGCCGACAACGGTGATGCGGGTCAGCACATAGTCGATATATTCCGCCGTGCGCTCGCCCGGACGGTAGCCCGGAATGAAGCCCGAATGCTTCTTGAGCTGGTCGGCGGTATCCTTCGGATTGAACACGATCGCCGTGTAGAAGAACGCAAAGAACACGATCATCGCGCCATAGAGGAACATATAGAGCGGCTGGCCGTGACCGAGCGACGCCAGCACCGCATTGGCCCAGGACGGCAGGTTCGTCGTGTCCGAGAACCCGGCAAGCGTCGCCGGCAGCAACAGCAGCGAGGACGCGAAGATCGCGGGAATCACGCCGGCGGTATTCAGCTTCAGCGGCAGATGCGAAGTGTCGCCCTGGAACATCCGGTTGCCGACCTGGCGCTTCGGATACTGGATCAGCAGGCGGCGCTGGGCACGTTCGAAGAAGACGATGACGGCGATCAGCACGAGCGCGAGGACGAAGATCGCAAGGATCAGGCCCGTCGACAGCGCGCCGGTGCGGCCCAGTTCCAGCGTTCCGCTCAACGCCGACGGCAGACCCGCGACGATGCCAGCGAAGATGATCAGCGAGATGCCGTTGCCGATGCCGCGCGCCGTGATCTGCTCGCCGAGCCACATCATGAACATCGTGCCGCCGACAAGCGTGATGACGGCGGAAGCGCGGAAGAACCAGCCGGGATCGGTGACGATGTCGGCGCCGCTTTCAAGCCCGACCGAGATCCCGTACGCCTGCACGGTCGCCAGCAGCACCGTGCCGTAGCGCGTGTACTGGTTGATGACCTTGCGGCCCTGCTCGCCTTCCTTCTTCAGTTGCTCGAGCGTCGGAACGACCGACGTCATGAGCTGCATGATGATGGAGGCGGAAATGTAGGGCATAATGCCGAGCGCGAAGATCGCCATGCGCTCCACGGCGCCGCCGGCAAACATGTTGAACATGCCGAGCACACCGCCCGACTGCTGCTGGAACGCCTGCGCGAACGCCTCCGGATTGATGCCGGGCAGCGGGATATAGGTGCCGAGACGATAGACCAGCAGTGCACCCAGCGTGAACCAGATACGCTTCTTGAGGTCCTCGGCCTTGGCGAAGGCCGAAAAGTTCAGATTGGAAGCAAGCTGTTCCGCTGCCGATGCCATGAAATATTCTCCGCTTCGTCACGCGCAAGCGCCTGCAGGTGCAGACCGCGTGTCGCCGAGCCCACGAGATAGGCTCCAGCCGGCAAAGATGCAAGCGGCGGCTTGCTCATGTATGGCGCGATCGAAGGTTTTCAACCGAACCGAAACATGGGCAAACCGCCGCCTGATGTAGAAGCCCGTTACTCGGCTGCGGCCGCTTCCGGCAGCTTGACCGATCCCCCGGCCTTCTCGACCTGTTCGATCGCCGGCTTGGACGCGCCGGCGATGTCGAAGTTCACCTTCGCCTTGAGTTCGCCGCCGCCCAGGAGGCGCACGCCATCCTTCTTGGCCCGACGAATGACGCCCGCCTTGACCAGCGTTTCAGACGTCACGGTTTCCTTGGCGTCGAGCTTTTTCGCGTCGATGGCAGCCTGAACACGACCCAGAGTGACTTCATTGAAGTCCTTCGAGAAAATGTTCTTGAAGCCACGCTTTGGAAGCCGGCGATAGAGCGGCATCTGGCCGCCCTCGAAGCCGTTGATGGCGACGCCGGAGCGCGAGCTCTGGCCCTTGACGCCGCGGCCACCGGTCTTGCCGGAGCCCGAGCCGATGCCACGGCCGACACGCTTGCGCGCCTTGCTGGCGCCGTCGACGTCACGCAGTTCGTTGAGTTTCATAATATCGCTCCCGCGGTCTTACGCCTCGTCCACAACACGGACGAGGTGCTGCACCTTGGCGATCATGCCGCGGACGGACGGGGTGTCCTCCAGCGTCGAACGACGGTGCATCTTGTTGAGACCCAGACCGATCAGCGTCGCGCGCTGTTCGGCCGGGCGGCGGATGGGGCTGCCGATCTGTTCGACGACAACCGTCTTGCCCTGTTTCTTGGCCATGGTCGCAATCCCTATTCGTCAGCCGAAACGGCAGCGCCACGACGCGCCTGCAGGGCAGCGTACTTGATGCCGCGCTGGGCTGCGATGTCCTTCGGATGCATCTGGCTCTTCAGCGCATCGAACGTGGCGCGCACCATGTTGTAGGGGTTGGAAGACCCCATCGACTTGGCGACGACATCATGGACACCGAGCGTCTCGAAGACGGCGCGCATCGGGCCGCCGGCGATGATGCCGGTACCTGCCTTCGCAGCGCGCAGCAGCACGCGTCCGGCGCCATGACGGCCCTCGACGTCGTGGTGCAGCGTACGGCCGCCACGCAGCGGCACGAAGATCAGCTCACGCTTGGCGCTTTCGGTCGCCTTGCGGATCGCCTCCGGCACTTCGCGCGCCTTGCCGTGGCCGAAGCCGACGCGGCCCTTCTGGTCGCCCACGACGACGAGCGCGGCGAAGCCGAAGCGACGGCCGCCCTTCACCACCTTGGCGACGCGATTGATATGAACGAGCTTGTCGACGAAACCGTCGTCGCGCTCATCGCGGTCACGATTACGATCGCGACCGCCTTCCCTACGTTCCTGTGCCATTGCCCTGGTCCTTATTCTTTTCCGGTAGCACGGATTGGAGGATGCCTGCCCGGCTCAGCGTGCAGGCGGCGAAAAATCAGAAGCTGAGGCCGCCTTCGCGTGCCGCCTCGGCGAGCGCCTTGACGCGGCCGTGATAGATGTAGGCGCCGCGATCGAACACGACTTCCTTCACGCCGGCCTTGGTGGCGCGTTCGGCAAGCAGCTTGCCGACGGCTGCAGCGGCAGCAGAGTCAGCACCGGTCTTGAGCGAACCCTTCAGGTCCTTCTCGAGCGTCGACGCGGCAGCCAGCGTGTGGCCGTTCGCATCGTCGATGACCTGTGCGTAGATGTGCTTCGAGGAGCGGTGGACGGAAAGACGCGGACGCTCGCCTGCAACTTTCTTGATCTGACGACGCACGCGCGCGGCGCGGCGCTGAATGGATACCTTGGTGGCCATGGCCAATCTTCCTTGCCTTGAAAAACGGGGCTGGCCGTGTGCGGTAAGCGAGGCTTCCCGCGACCATGCCCCGTGGCGTTGCGATCTTACTTCTTCTTGCCTTCCTTGCGGACAATCCGCTCGCCGGCATACTTCACGCCCTTGCCCTTGTAGGGCTCGGGGCCGCGATATTTGCGGATCTCGGCGGCCACCTGGCCGACGGCCTGCTTGTCGATGCCGTTGACGACGATCTCGGTCGGCTTCGGCACGGTAATCGAGATGCCCTCCGGCGTCTGATAGACGACGTCGTGGCTGAAGCCAAGGGCGAGCTGCAGGTTCTTGCCCTGCAGCGCGGCACGATAGCCGACGCCGTTGATCTCTAGCTTCTTCTCGAAGCCGTCCTTCACGCCACGCAGGATGTTCTCGATCTGCGTACGCGACATGCCCCACTTGGAGCGAGCCTCTTTCGACTCGTCGCGCGGCGTGACCGAGATCTCGCCGTCTTCGAGCTTGACCAGAACCTCGTCGTTGACGACGAACTTCAGCTCGCCCTTGGGGCCCTTGGCGGTGACGGTCTGGCCGCTCACATCGGCGGTGACGCCCTGCGGGACCGGAACGGGTTTCTTACCAATACGAGACATGATCTGTGTCCTCGTTCTTTCTTGTTCTGTCAGCCGGCTCTATCAGAATACCTGGCAGAGCACTTCGCCGCCCACATTCTGCTCGCGGGCCTGATGATCGGCCATCACGCCCTTCGGCGTCGACAGGATGGAAATGCCGAGGCCGTTGGCCACCGACGGGATCGACTTGACCGAAACATAGACGCGGCGGCCGGGCTTCGACACGCGGGCGATCTCGCGGATGACCGGAGTGCCTTCGTAGTACTTCAGCTCGATCTCGAGCTCCGACTTGCCATCTTCGTAGTCGACCTTGGCATAGTCACGGATGTAGCCTTCAGCCTTGAGCACTTCGAGAACGCGGGCGCGCAGGCTCGATGCAGGCGTGGAGACCTTCGTCTTGCGGCGGCCATAGGCGTTGCGGATGCGGGTCAGCATATCGCCGAGAGGATCACTAAGGGACATTTGTCGTCCTCCTTACCAGCTTGACTTCACGAGCCCGGGAACCAGGCCGTTATTGCCGAGTTCGCGCAGCGCAATACGGCTCATCCTGAGCTTGCGGTAGTAGGCGCGCGGGCGGCCGGTAACTTCGCAACGGTTGCGGATGCGGACCTTCGCGGAATTGCGCGGCAGCGCAGCCAGCTTGAGCTGGGCGCGGAAGCGCTCCTCGATCGGCTTGGACTGGTCCATGATGATCGCCTTCAGCGCTGCCCGCTTGGCAGCATACTGACCGGCGAGCTTGCGCCGCTTCTCGTTCTTTTCGACTGAGCTGGTCTTTGCCATTTCAGATTCCTTTGTTCGCTGCCGTTACTGGCGGAAGGGGAAGTTCAAGGCCTTGAGCAGAGCCCGTGCCTCGTCGTCCGTCTTCGCAGTCGTACAAACGATGATGTCCATTCCCCAAATCTGATCGACCTTGTCGTAGTTGATCTCGGGGAACACGATGTGTTCCTTGACGCCCATGGCGAAATTGCCACGGCCATCGAAGCTCTTTGCGTTGAGGCCGCGGAAGTCGCGAACGCGCGGCAGCGCGATCGTGACCAGGCGGTCCACGAAGTCATACATGCGGTCCTTGCGAAGCGTGACCTTCGCGCCGATCGGCATGTTCTCGCGAACCTTGAAGCCGGCGATCGAATTGCGCGCACGTGTCACGACGGCCTTCTGGCCGGCGATCTGGGCAAGGTCTTCGGCGGCGATGGTCGGCTTCTTGGAATCCGCCGTCGCCTCGCCAACGCCCATGTTGATCACGACCTTGTCGAGACGCGGAATCTGCATCTCGTTGTCGTAGTTGAACTGCTCCTGGAGCGCCTTGCGGATCGTCTCGTTGTAGAGCTTCTTGAGCCTGGGCTCATACTTCTGGTCAGCCATTGATGACTTCTCCCGAGCGCTTCGCGACGCGAACCTTCTTGCCGTCACGGACCTCGAAGCCGACGCGGGTCGGCGTCTTGCCGTCCTTCGGGTCGGCGACTGCGATATTGGACAGGTGAATGGCTGCTTCCTTGCGGATCAGCCCACCTTCCTGCGTCTGCGACTGGCGCTGGTGACGCACGATCATGTTGATCCCGCGCACGATGGCCTTGTCGTCCTTCGGCATAACCCGAAGCACTTCACCGGTACGGCCCTTGTCCTTGCCGGCCAGCACGACGACCTTGTCGCCTTTGCGAATCTTGTTCATGTCACCGGCCTCCTTAGAGCACTTCAGGCGCGAGCGAGATGATCTTCATGTGGTTCTTGGCGCGGAGTTCGCGCGGAACCGGTCCGAAGATACGAGTGCCGATCGGCTCTTTCTTGTTGTCGACGAGAACGGCTGCGTTCTTGTCGAAACGGATCACGCTGCCGTCCGGGCGACGGATGTCCTTGGCGGTGCGTACGACGACCGCCTTCATCACATCACCCTTCTTAACGCGGCCCCGCGGAATGGCTTCCTTGATCGAGACGACGATGATGTCGCCGACCGAGGCATACTTCCGCTTCGAGCCGCCCAGCACCTTGATGCACATGACACGACGTGCGCCGGAATTATCCGCCACGTCGAGGTTTGTTTGCATCTGAATCATGACTGGCCGCCTTCTTCTTTAATTCCGGCAGAGCGACCGCTCCGCCCGGCTGTCCAACTTGTTATTCGGCTTGCGCCGACTGCTCCTGGGTCTGATTCTGAATCACGACCCAGCGCTTTTCCCTGGAGATCGGAGCCGATTCCTGGATGAAGACGAAGTCGCCCACCTTGCAGGTGTTGTTCTCGTCATGCGCCTTGTAGCGCTTGGTCTGACGAACGGTCTTCTTCATCACCGGATGGGTGAAGCGGCGCTCGATCTTGACGACAACCGTCTTGTCGTTCTTGTCGCTGACGACAGTGCCCTGCATGATGCGCTTCGGCATATTCTTCGTCCTTAAGCCTTCTTGGCGGCGGATTTCTCCGCCGCAATCGTCTTGATGCGCGCTATGTCCTTGCGGACCTGCTTGACGCGCGCGGTTTTCTCGAGCTGGCCTGTCGCCTTCTGGAAGCGCAGGTTGAACTGCTCCTTCTTCAAGGAAGCCAGGTCGTCGTTCAGTTCGTCGAGGGTCTTGACCCTCGCGTCGGAGGCTTTCATCTCAAGTACCCTTCCTATTCAGCGATGCGCTGCACGAAGCGGGTGCGCACCGAAAGCTTCGCCGCGCCAAGACGCAGGGCCTCGCGCGCAATCTCCTCGGTCACGCCGTCGATCTCGAACATCACACGGCCAGGCTTGACACGGGCCGCCCAGAAATCGACGGAGCCCTTGCCCTTACCCATGCGAACTTCGGTCGGCTTCGAGGTGACTGGCAGGTCGGGGAAAACCCGGATCCACACGCGGCCCTGACGCTTCATCTGGCGGGTGATCGCGCGGCGGGCCGCTTCGATCTCACGCGCAGTCACGCGATTCGGTTCGAGTGCTTTAAGGCCATAGCCGCCGAAGTTCAAGTCGGTGCCGCCCTTGGCTGCGCCGTGAATGCGTCCCTTGAACTGCTTGCGGAACTTTGTGCGCTTTGGCTGCAGCATCGTTCTTCTCCAAAATTCCTATGCTTCTCAGGCGTTTTCGCGACGGCGCGGACCACCACCCGACTGATCACCCTCGATCGCCTTGCGCTCGGATGCCATCGGATCGTGCTCGAGGATCTCGCCCTTGAACACCCAAACCTTGACGCCGCAGATGCCATAGGCAGTCTGGGCCTCGGCGGTGCCGTAGTCGACGTCGGCACGCAGCGTATGCAGCGGCACGCGACCTTCACGGTACCATTCCATGCGCGCGATTTCCGCGCCACCGAGACGGCCACCGCAATTGATGCGGATACCCTCGGCGCCCAGGCGCATCGCCGACTGAACGGCGCGCTTCATGGCGCGACGGAAGGCAACGCGACGCTCGAGCTGCTGAGCGATGGACTGGGCGACCAGCTTGGCATCGATCTCGGGCTTGCGGACCTCGACGATGTTGAGGTGCGTGTCGACCTTGGTCATGTCGGTCAGCTTCTTGCGAAGCTTGTCGATGTCAGCGCCCTTCTTGCCGATGATCAGGCCCGGACGTGCTGCGTGAATGGTCACGCGGCACTTCTTGTGGGGACGTTCGATCACGATCTTGGAGACGGCAGCCTGCTTGAGCTCCTTCTCCAGATATTCGCGGATCTTCAGATCTTCGTGCAGCAGCTTGCCGTACTCGCCGGTGTTTGCATACCAGCGCGAATCCCAGGTCCGGTTGATGCCAAGCCGAAAACCGATCGGGTTGATTTTCTGACCCATTATGCGGCCTCCACTTTCTCTTCAACTTCGCGGACGACGATCGTCAGATGCGAGAACGGCTTCTCGATGCGGCTGGCGCGACCGCGTCCGCGGGCATGGAACCGCTTCATGACGATCGACTTGCCGACATAGGCCTCGGCCACAACCAGCGCATCCACGTCCAGGTCGTGGTTGTTCTCCGCATTCGCAATCGCCGATTCCAGCGTCTTCCTGACGGTACCGGCAATGCGCTTGCGCGAGAATTCGAGATCTGCCAGCGCGGTGCCGACCTTCTTGCCGCGGATCATGGCGGCAACCAGGTTCAGCTTCTGCGGGCTGACGCGGATCGTGCGCAGAACGGCGCGCGCCTCGTTGTCGGCGAGCCTGCGCGGAGCTTTGGCCTTGCCCATCGTTACTTCCTCTTTGCCTTCTTGTCCGCGCCATGGCCGTAATAGGTACGGGTGGGCGAGAACTCACCAAACTTGTGGCCGACCATTTCCTCGGTCACGTTGACCGGGATGTGCTTCTGACCATTGTAGACACCGAAGGTGAGGCCGACAAACTGCGGCAGGATGGTGGAGCGACGGCTCCACATCTTGATCACCTCGTTACGGCCGCCCTCACGTACCTTATCCGTCTTCTTGAGCAGATAGCCGTCGATGAACGGGCCTTTCCAGACTGAACGAGTCACGTCCTACACCTTTCCTTAGCTCTTGCGCTGATGGCGCGAGCGCATGATGAACTTGTCGGTCGCCTTGTTGGACCGGGTCCGCTTGCCCTTGGTCGGCTTGCCCCATGGGGAAACCGGGTGACGACCACCGGAGGTGCGGCCTTCGCCACCGCCGTGCGGGTGGTCGACCGGGTTCATGGTGACGCCGCGATTGTGCGGACGCTTGCCGCGCCAGCGGGTGCGGCCTGCCTTGCCGTCGTTGATGTTGCCGTGATCCGCATTGGACACGGCGCCGACGGTCGCGATGCACGAACCGTGCACGATGCGCTGCTCGCCCGAATTCAGGCGCAGGATCGCCATGCCCTGGTCGCGGCCCACCAACTGAGCGTATGCGCCGGCGGAGCGTGCGACCTGTCCACCCTTGCCGGGCTTCAGCTCGACATTGTGGATGATCGTGCCGATCGGCATCGCACCCAGCGGCATCGCATTGCCCGGCTTCACATCGACGCTTTCGCCCGCGATGACCTTGTCGCCGGCAGCCAGGCGCTGCGGCGCCAGGATGTAGGACAGTTCGCCATCATCATACTTGATCAGCGCGATGAACGCCGTGCGGTTCGGATCGTACTCGATGCGCTCGACCGTCGCCGACACGTCGAACTTGCGACGCTTGAAGTCGATGACGCGGTACGAACGCTTGTGACCACCACCGATGAAGCGAGCGGTGACGCGACCGTAGTTGTTGCGTCCGCCCTTCTTGGTGAGGCCTTCCGTCAGACCCTTGACCGGCTTGCCCTTGTAGAGGCCGGAACGGTCGACGATCACGAGCTGGCGCGTGCCAGGCGTAATCGGGTTGAATTTCTTCAGTGCCATCGTTCCGTTCCTTACAGTCCGGTCGCGACGTCGATAGACTGGCCTTCGGCCAACGTCACGACAGCCTTCTTCACATCGCTCTGGCGGCCGATGGTGCCGCGGAACCGCTTCACCTTGCCTTTGCGCAGGAGCGTATTCACGGCAGTCACCTTGACGCCGAACAGCGCCTCGACAGCAGCCTTGATCTCCGGCTTGGTCGCCTTGCGGGCGACGTTGAAGACCACCTGGTTGAATTCCGACGCCATTGTCGACTTCTCGGTGATCGCCGGCGAGACGATTACGTCATAGTGGCGAAGATCAGTCATTTGAACCGCTCCTCCAGAGCCTCGACTGCAGCCTTGGAAAGCACGAGCGTGCCACGGCGCAGAATGTCGTAGACGTTGATGCCCTGGATCGGCAGCACGTCGATGTTCGGAATGTTCGAAGCAGCGCGCTTGAAGTTCTGGTCGAGCTCCGCGCCGCCGATGACGAGCGCGTTGATCAGGCCGAGCTTGGCGAAGTCCGCGACCAGACCCTTGGTCTTGACATCATTCATCACCAGATCGTCGACGATGATCAGGCTGGACGTCCTGGCCTTGGCCGAGAGCGCATGCTTGAGGCCCAGTGCGCGCACCTTCTTGGGAAGAGCGTGCTCATGGCTGCGAACCACGGGGCCGTGGGCCTTGCCGCCGCCACGGAACTGCGGTGCACGCGCCGAGTGGTGACGGGCGCGGCCCGTACCCTTCTGCTTGTACATCTTGGCGCCGGTACGCGCGATTTCCGCGCGACCCTTGGCCTTGTGCGTGCCCTGCTGCTTCTTGGCGAGCTGCCAGCGAACCACGCGCTGGAGGATATCCTCGCGCGGGTCGAGGCCGAAGATCTCGTCGGAGAGCTTCACCTCGCCGGCGGCCTTGCCCGACAGGGTGGTGATCTTGATGTCCATTATTCGGCTCCCTCAGTCGCCGGAGCGGTCTCGGCCGCCGGAGCTTCTTGCTTCTTGCCTGCGCGGATGCCGCCCGGCTTCGGCGCATTGTCCGGAAGCGGGAACTTCACCGCGTCGCGCACCATGATCCATGCGCCCTTCGAGCCCGGGACGGCGCCGCGGATCAGGATCAGGCCGCGGTCCGTGTCGGTCGAAACGACCTCGACATTCTGCGTCGTCACGCGGGTCGAACCCATGTGACCGGCCATCTTCTTGCCCTTGAACACCTTGCCCGGATCCTGGCGCTGGCCGGTCGAGCCGTGGGCACGGTGAGACACCGAGTTACCATGGGACGCGCGGCCGCCACCGAAATTGTGGCGCTTCATGACGCCCTGGAAACCCTTACCGATCGAGGTGCCCGTCACGTCGACCTTCTGGCCGGCGACGAAATGCTCGACAGTGATCTCCGATCCGACGTCGATCAGGTTTTCCGGCGACACGCGGAACTCCGCGAGCTTGGCCTTCGGTTCGACGGAAGCGGTCGCGAAATGTCCGCGCAGCGCCTTCGACGTGTTCTTGACCTTGGCAAGACCGACGCCCAACTGGACCGCCGTGTAGCCATTCTTCTCCTGGGTGCGCTGAGCAACGACCTGGCAGTTCTCCATGCGGAGAACCGTGACCGGCACATGCTCGCCAGCGTCGTTGTAGACGCGCGTCATCCCGATTTTCTGTGCGATAACACCTGAACGCATCGGTTGTTTTCCTTCAGAGTTCCCGGTCGGGGCCAAAGCCCCTTCCTGCCTCTTGTTCCTTCAGAGGAGCCATTCGGGGCGTTCCCGGCCGGCTCGTGTTCCAGCTCCTAGAGCTTGATCTCGACGTCGACGCCTGCGGCAAGGTCGAGCTTCATCAGCGCGTCCACCGTCTGCGGTGTCGGGTCAACGATGTCCAGGAGGCGCTTGTGGGTGCGCATCTCGAACTGCTCGCGGCTCTTCTTGTCGATGTGCGGCGAGCGGTTGACGGTGAATTTCTCGATCCGCGTCGGCAGCGGGATGGGTCCACGTACGTTGGCCCCGGTGCGTTTTGCAGTCGACACGATTTCGCGCGTCGACGCATCAAGCACCCGATGGTCAAACGCCTTGAGGCGAATGCGGATGTTCTGGCCGTTCATTGCGTCAATTCCTTCAGTCTTCCGCGGACGCGGGCAAACTGCGCCCGCGACAGACCCTGTTGATCTTCTTATTCGGTGATCGAGGCGACGATGCCGGCGCCGACGGTGCGGCCGCCTTCACGGATGGCGAAGCGCAGCTTCTCTTCCATCGCGATCGGCACGATCAGCGTCACGTCCACCGTCACGTTGT